>NZ_JBHVJA010000002.1:0-153716 GCF_042799335.1 Streptomyces sp. NPDC057697
GCCCCAGGGCCCAGGGCGTCCGGGCCGCGGCCACCGGGGAGGCCGGCCCCGCGACCGGCTGGGTGCGCCCGCCCGCCGGGGTGACCGGCGCCGCCACGGCCGCCCCCGTGCCCGCCCCCGCGCACGCGCCGGAGCCGCCGCCCGGCCCGGACCGCTGGCGCCCCTGGCGGTTCCGGATGTCCAACGACGTCTGGGGCACCCCGGTGGTCGCCGGGGACCTCCTCTACGTCACGTCGTTCGAGGTGCACGCCCTGGACGTCGGCAACGGGCGCCGCCAGTTCAAGACCCGGGACGTGGCCTGGGTGATGGCCGTCGAGGGCGGCCGCATCCACGCCTCCGACGGGCCCTCGCTGTACGCCCTGGACGCGGCCTCCGGCGCCGAGCGCTGGCGGCTCCAGACGGATGCCTGGGTGTACTCCCTCAAGGCCGAGCGCGGCACCGTCGTCACCGGCACCCGGGGCGGCGGCGTCCAGGCGTGGGAGGCGTCCACGGGCGAGAAGCTGTGGGAGAGCGGCGGCGTCCAGACCGACTTCGAGACGCCGGAGGCCGGGCCCGCGATCCACGACGGCACGGTCTACCTCTGGCAGGACGCCCGGCTGCGCGCCGTCGACGCCCGTACCGGCATCGAGCGCTGGTCCTACCCCATCGGCGACGCCGCCTCCTGCGGCGGAGTGCCGGTCCGGGTCACCGCGGCGCCGGACGGCTTCGTCTACGTCTGCGCGGGGGCCCGGGTGCTGGCCGTGGACACCGTGTCCGGCCATGTGCGCTGGCACTTCGAGTCGCCCGCGGTCTTCCTCTCCCCGCCCGCGTTCGCGCCCGGCCCCGCCGTCACCGGAGGCGGTGTCTACCTCGCCGACTACCTCGGCACGGTCTACGCGCTCGACGCCTCGACCGGCAAGGACCGCTGGCGGATCGCCACGGAGTCCCGCCAGTCCGTCGAACCGGTCCTGGTGACGGCCGGGAACGTCCACGTCGGCAGCGGCAGCGCGCTGTACACGCTCGACGCGGTCACCGGCACCCCGAAGTGGCGGTTCGCGGCGGGCGGCGAGGTGGTGGGCGCCCCGGTGGTCGCCGACGGCCGGGTGCACTTCGGCTCCGCCGACCACGTGCTCTACACCCTGGACGCGGCGGGCGGCCAGCTCCGCTGGAAGCTGGCGACCGGCGGGGAGATCACCGGCTCGCCGGTGGCGCAGGGCGGGGTCGTGTACGCGTGCAGCAAGGACCGCTGCGTGTACGCGCTGGACGCGCTGAAGGGCACGGGCACGGGGAACAACAGGGCCAGGGCGTAGGGGCATGGAGGCGTAGAGGCGTAGAGGCGTAGAGGCGTAGAGGTACGGAGGCACAGGGCTCAGCGGCGCGGAGGCCGATCCCCGTCCGGGCCCTTGCCGGTGCCTCCGCGCGGGCCTTCGGCGGGGCCTTCGCCCGTGCCCGCGTCGTCCCGTCCCGCGTCCCGTCCCGCGGTGTCCCGCCCCCCGTCGTCCCGTACGACGGGGTACGGCGCGGTGTCCCGCTCCTCCGGTGCCGGTGCGTGCCCCCGACCCGGGCCGCGTCGGGCGGCGACCGGGTCCGGTCCCGTGTACGGGTCCGGCTCGGGCTCCGGCAGGGTGCTCGTCTGCACGGACGGCCCCGGTTCCTGCGTCGGCGGCCAGGTGTCCGGGTCCTCCGATCCGGGCGCCGCGTACGGCCGCTCGCGCGCCGTGCGAACGGACCGCCGCCCCCGCATCACCGCCGCGCCCACCAGCAACAGCACCCCGCCCGCGAGGGCACCGGCCACGCCCCAGCCCAGCCCGGAGCCGTCGGCCGCGACGGCCAGACCGCCCCTCGCCTGGCCCTGGCGCACCATCCACAGCACGGTGAACCCCAGCACCACCACCCCCGCCGCACCCACCAGCAGCCGCGACCGCAGCACCACCCCGACCACCGTCAGCAGGGCGGCGAAGAGGAAGGCGAGCAGGATCGAGCCCAGCGGACCGGGCCGTCCGGCCGTGATGCCGGTGAACAGCTCATCGATCCGGTAGTGACGCCCGAGGCGGCCGTCGTACCAGTCACGGAAGGGGCTCAGCACGGCGGCCGCCGCTCCGACGAGAGCGAGGACCGAACCGAGGACGTTGCGGATCATCATCGGCCTCCCGCGTGCACGGACCGGAGTCACAGCTCTGCACCGCTCTCGGCCTCGACGCTACGCCCGCCTCCCCGCCCCCGCCACCTTGCGCTAGCGTGACGCACGGTCGTTCGACAACTGCAGAAACGGACAGAAAACAAGGGGGGCTGCATCGATGATGCGGCAGCACATAAAACTTTCCGCGGTCCTGGTCGTGGTGGTACTCGCCCTCACCGGCTTCTCCACCCACGGCAGCCGCAGCGGCAAGAGCAAGAGCCGCGGATCAAGTAGCAGCAGCAGCGGCGGTGGCTGCTCCAACTCCCACAAGAGCAACGGGAATTACCACCGCACCGACTACGACGACGATGACGACTACGGCTCGTCGAGCAGCTCCTCGGGCAGCACCGACTACGAGACGGCGACCCCGGACGCCACGTCGTCCGCCGCGCCCCAGGCGTACGTCGTCCGCTGCGCTCAGCCCCGCAAGGGCAAGCGCAAGGCCGTCACCACCTCCACCGTCCGGCTCGCCGCGAACACCTCCGGCGCGCACACGTACACGGTCGACGTGACCTTCCTGGACGCCCGCGGCGGGACCGTCGACACCGGCTACGCCACCGTGGACGCCGAGGGCGGCCAGGAAGTGACCCTCTCCGTCCCGATGGGCAGCCCGGGGAAGGTCTCCCGGGTGAGGAAGTGCCGGGTCGAGGCGGAGATGTCCTACTGACCCCCCGTCCGGACCGTCACCGTGTCCGGAACTCGCCGCCGCCCCGCCCCCGGAACAGTTCGGCCTGCCGCTCCGGCGACAGATTGCCGAGTGCGACGAGGTGCGGGGCGTGGGCCATCGCCTGCGTCCGGGCCGCCTCCCGCGCGGACCACACCGCCCGTACCGTCCCCTGCACCGCCTCCGTCGGGTACGAGGCGATCACGGCCGCCGCCCGCAGCGCGGCCGCCACCGCGCCGCCGGGCGCCGTCACCTCGCTGACCAGCCCGATCTCGTACGCGCGCCGGGCCGAGACCCGTTCGGCCGTGCCCATCAGCGCCATCCGGGCCACCTCGCCGAACGGCATCCGCTGCGCCATGGAGATCGCCTCGTACGCGCTGACCATGCCGTAGGACGTGTGCGGGTCGAAGAACGTCGCCGTCCCGGACGCGATCACGAACTCGGCCTCGCCCAGCAGATAGAAGGCCCCGCCGCAGGCCATCCCCTCCACGGCCGCGACCACCGGCTTCCACAGGTCGTTCGCCTTCGGCCCGATCGCGAGCAGCGGATCGTCGATCGTGTACGGGGACGAGGGCTGCGGCACGTCCACGCCCCGGTCGATCCCGGTGCAGAAGGCCCGGTCGCCCGCGCCGGTCAGGACCACCGCCCGCACCCCGTCGTCGTAGCGGAACGAACGCCAGGCGGCGGCCAGTTCGGCGGCCGTGGCCAGGTCGATCGCGTTGTGCTTCGCGGGCCGGTCGAGGGTGACGAGCGCGACCCCGGTCTCCTGGTCCCTCTCCGTGCGCAGCGCCATCGCCCTCACCTCTCCAGCAGCCAGCGCACCAGGGTCGCCCCGGGACCGGCCGGGCAGAACACCGCCCGTACCGGCGCCCCGATCCGCAGCCGCGCCGGATCGACCGAGTCCAGCGGGGCGTCCGGGCCGCTCACCACATTCCCCACCAGCCGGATCTCCGGCGCGTCCGCCAGCTCGACCACCACGGCGTTGTACGGGGCCTGCGCGGCGTACGCGTCCAGCAGCGGCGGATGCGGCAGCACATAGGACCAGACGCGGCCGCGTCCGCTCATCGGCCGCCACTCGCTCTCGAAGGACCGGCAGTGCGGGCAGCACGGCCGCGGCGGGAAGCGGAGCCGTCCGCACTCCGGGGCGGCGCAGGCCTGGACGCGGAGTTCGCCGCGGGCCGCGTATTCCCAGAAGGGGGCGCCGTCGTCGTCCACGACGGGCAGCAGCAGTCCATCCATCCCGGTCAACTCCTCAACTCCTCAGCAGCAGGGCGGACGTGGGCACGCCCTCCCCGGCGGTGACCAGACACGTCCCGGCGTCCGGGACCTGGGCGGTGGAGACGCCGCGCAACTGCTTGACGCCCTCGTTGATCAGGTTGAAGCCGTGCACATACCCCTCGCTGAGCCCGCCGCCCCCGGTGTTGATGGGCAGCCGCCCGCCGCTCTCCAGCGCCCCGCCCTCGGTGAACGCGGCGCCCTCGCCGCGCCCGCAGAAGCCGTAGCCCTCCAGGGAGAGCGGGATGAGCGGGGTGAACGCGTCGTAGATCTGCGCCACGTCGACGTCGTCCGGCCCGAAGTCGGCCTGCTTCCACAGCTGCCGGGCGGCCGTCCAGGCGGGTCCGGTGAGCGGGTCGTCGTTCCAGTAGTTGACCATCCCGTGGTGCTGGGCGGGCAGTCCCTGGGCGACGGAGTGCAGGTAGACCGGTTTCTGCCGGCAGTCGCGGGCCCGCTCGGCGGAGACGATGACGCAGGCCAGCGCGCCGTCGGTCTCCAGGCAGTTGTCGAAGAGACAGAGCGGCTCGCTGATCCAGCGCGAGGTCATATACATGTCCCGGGTCAGCGGCCGTTCGTACATCACCGCGTCCGGGTTCTGGTTGGCGCGGTTGCGGCAGGCGAGGGCGACGTTGAAGAGATGGTCGCGGGTCGCCCCGTACTCGTGCATGTACCGCCGCGCCAGCATCCCGATCTCGTCGGCCGGCCGCAGCAGCCCGTACGGACGGGTCCACTGGGCGGGGGTGGGCAGCTGCACGGCGGTGTTCTTCCAGGGCCGGGGCCCCGAACCCCGCTTCCGCGACCGCCAGGCGACCCCCACGTGCGCCTGCCCGGTCGCCACGGCGGCGGCGAGATGGGCGACCGTCGCGCAGGAGCCGCCGCCCCCGTACCCCACCTTGCTGAAGAAGGTGACATCGCCCGCCCCGATGGCCTTGGCGACCTCGACCTCGTCGGTCTCCTCCATCGTGTACGAGGCGAATCCGTCCACCTCCGACGCGTCGATGCCCGCGTCGTCGAGCGCCGCGACGATGGCCCGGCAGGCCAAGGTCTTCTCGGATTCCGGCAGTTGTTTCGCGAAGGCCGTCTGTCCTATGCCGGCTATCGCCGTCGCGTCCTTGAGTGCCGTCACCGCCACCTCCCAGGCCGTCATGACTGCTGACAGCGGCTGAGGCTACAGCTAATCTGACGGATAGTCAGCTACTGCGTCAGGAGGGCACGATGCGCGGCGACGAGGAGTGGGGCAGCATCCCGAAGCTGGTCCGGGCGGCGGCCCGGCGCTACGGGGACCGGGAGGCGGTCGTCGAGGGCCGCACCCGGGTCTCGTACGCCGAGCTCGGGGAGCGCGTGGAGCGGGCCGCCGCCGCGTGCATGGCCTCGGGCGTCGAGCCGGGGGACCGGGTCGCGGTCTGGGCCCCGAACACCCTGGACTGGATCGTCTCCGCGCTGGGAGCGGTCACCGCCGGCGCGGTCCTCGTCCCCCTCAACACCCGCTTCAAGGGCAGCGAGGCGGCGTACGTCCTGCAACGCAGCCGGGCGAAGCTCCTCTTCGTCACGGGCACCTTCCTCGGCACGTCGTACGTGGCGTCGCTGCGCCGGGCGGGGGCCGAGCTGCCCTGCCTGGAGAAGGTGGTGGTCCTGGCGGACGCCGCCCCCGACGACTACGTCACCTGGAAGGACTTCCTGGCGTCGGGGGAGGGGGTGCCGGGCGCCGCGGTACGCGCCCGCGCCGACGCCGTCGCCCCCGAGTCCCCCTCCGACATCATCTACACCTCGGGCACCACGGGCCGCCCCAAGGGCGCCGTGATCAGCCACGCCCAGACCCTGCGCTGCTACGCGATCTGGAGCGAGCTGGCGGATCTGCGCGAGGGCGACCGCTATCTGATCGTGAACCCCTTCTTCCACACCTTCGGCTACAAGGCGGGCGTCATCGCCTGCCTGATGCGGGGCGCGACGATGGTCCCGCAGCCGGTCTTCGACGTGGACACGGTGCTGGCCAACATCGCCGCCGAGCGGATCTCGGTCCTGCCCGGCCCGCCCACCCTCCACCAGTCCCTCCTGGACCACCCGGCGCGCGGAGCCCATGACCTCTCCGCCCTCCGCCTGGTGGTGACGGGCGCGGCGGTGGTCCCGCTGAGGCTGGTGGAACGCCTGCGCGAGGAGCTGCACATCGCCACGGTCCTCACCGCGTACGGCCTCTCCGAGGCGAGCGGCATCGTCACCATGTGCCGCCGGGGCGACCCGGCCGAGACGATCGCCTCGACGTCCGGCCGGGCGATCCCGGACACCGAGGTCTGCGTCCTGGCCGCCCCCGGCACGCCCGGAGAGATCCTGGTCCGCGGATTCCATGTGATGCGGGGCTACTTCGAGGACCCGGAGACCACGGCCGCCACGATCACCCCCGACGGCTGGCTCCACACGGGCGACGTGGGCGTCCTCGACGAGGCGGGCAACCTCAGGATCACCGACCGGATCAAGGACATGTTCATCGTCGGCGGCTTCAACGCGTACCCCGCCGAGATAGAACAGCTCCTGGGCCTGCACCCGGACGTGGCCGACGTCGCGGTGATCGGCGTCCCCGACCCCCGCCTCGGCGAGGTGGGCAAGGCCTACGCGGTACGCAGGCCGGGCACGACCCTGACCGCCGACGACCTGATCGCCTGGGCCCGGCGCGAGATGGCCAACTACAAGGTCCCCAGAGCGGTGGAGTTCGTCACCGGGCTGCCGCGCAACGCGAGCGGCAAGGTGGTGAAGGGGGAGCTGCGGGGACGTATGGACCACTGACGGGCGCCGCCCGGGTGCGCGCCTCCGGAGGCGCCTGACGAGAAGAGGGGCACGGGCCCGTGGCCCGTGCCCCTCTTCTGGTGGCGGCCGTACCGCCCCCCCCGGACGTACAGCGGCCGCGACGGCTCCCCCTCCGCGCCGCCGCGGCCGCTCCCCCGTACCCCGTCGACAGCAGTTCTAGTTGGCGGGCTCGCTCGTGGCGTGGGTGTCCAGGGGCTTGAGTTCGCCGCCGGTCGCGTGGGTGTCCTTGAGCTTGATGTCGCCACCAGTGGCGTGCGTGTCCTGGGTCGTCACCGAGCCGGTCTCCGCGCCGGTGGCGTGGGTGTCCTGCGGCTTGGTGATCGGGTCGGCCTTCTTCTTTTCACCCATGGTGGTCATCTCCGTTGTGGCTGGCATGCTGCGTAGGAGAGGCCCGTCCAGCTGTTCCCCCGTGGACTGCCGGACGGACCCCTGTCAGGGCCGCTCACCCTAATGGTTCGGCCGCTCGTCGCCCCGTCTGCCCCCCGACACGACGGATCGACAGGCATGAGCTTGCCGTCCGGCGATAAACGAACGATGAACGACCGTGCGGGGCCGAGGTCATGCGTGCTCGGGCGAGACCCGGAGAAGAAGATCGCGGATACCCGATGCCTCGTCGGAACCGAGGTCGTCGTAGATCGTGAGGGCCTCGCGCCAGCAGACCACGGCCCTGCCCGACTGGCCTATCCCGTCGAGGGCGTGCCCGAGAACGGTGAGCACGTTCCCCCGGCGCCACTCGCCGCCGATGCCCCGCAGGACGGTCAGCGCCATTTCCGCCTTGGAAGCGGCCTGGGCCGCGTTGTCCCCGGCCAGATCCGCCTCCGCAAGGCGGAACAAGGTCATGCCCTCCCAGAGCCGTTGGCGGCTGTCACGGAAGACCTTCAGGGCTTCCAGGAAGCTGTCGGTCGCCTCGGCCAGCTCCCCGCACCGGGTCAACGCGATGCCGAGGGCGTACCGGGCGTTGGCTCCCCGCAGCGAGTGCCCCAGGCCCTCGTAGAGCTCGATCCCCTGCCGCGCCAGCGCGACGGCGCTCGCCGTCCGGCCCATGGCCAGGTGGACCCGGGACAGGTTGCACAGCGCGGACGCCTCCCCCGGGAGGTTCTCACCGGCGCGGAAGTCCTCGATCGCCTGGGTCAGGTACTTCTCGCCGTCCTCGTGGCGGCTCTGGTAAATGGCGATGACCCCGAGGTGGTTGAGCGCCCAGCAGCTGGGAAGCGGATCGTTCCCGTCGTGCGACAGGTCCACCACCTGGAGAGCCTCCTGGTCGGCCTCGGCGAACCGGCCTGCGCCCAGGTGCGCGTTGCTCAGTGTGACCAGGGCGCGCCGTTCGGCCCGGAGGTCGCCGCAGGTGCGGGCGGCACTCAGCATGGATGAGGCCGCGGCCTCGTACTGCTTGGAGTTCGCGCCGGATTCGGCGAGGTCCAGGGCGGCCCACAGAAGGTCGATCGCCCGGCGGAGCACTTCCGGTCCGGAGGACTGGCGCACACAGGCCAGCAGCGGACCGGCTTCCGAGTAGAGCCAGTCCTGGGCGTCGTGCCGGTCGCTGAAGGTCAGCCCCGCGTGCCCCGTCGCCTCCAGATGGTCCACCAGCCGGTCCCCCGGCCGCTCCAGCGCGTACACCCCCGCCGCCGTCGCCAGATAGAAGTCCAGCAGCCGCGACAGCGCCGACTCCCGCTGCTCGGGCTCCTCGTCGCGCTCCGCGCAGGCACGCGCGTAGAGGCGCACGAGGTCGTGGTAGCGGTAGCGGCCCGGGGCGGCCGACTCCAGGAGGCTGGTGTCGACCAGGGCCTCCAGGAGGTCCTCCGCCGCGTGGTCCTCCAGGTCGAGCAGGGCCGCCGCGGCGGCGAGGGAGATGTCGGGTCCGTCGGCCAGGCCGAGCAGGCGGAAGGCGCGGGCCTGGGCGGGCTCCAGCTGGCCGTAGCCGAGTTCGAAGGTGGCCTTCACCGCGAGGTCGCCCGCCTGGAGCTCGTCCAGCCGGCGGCGTTCGTCGGCGAGCTTGGCGGCCAGCACGGAGACCGTCCAGGTGCGGCGGGCGGCCAGGCGGGAGGCGGCGATGCGGATGGCCAGCGGCAGGAAGCCGCACGCGGCGACCACGTCCAGGGCGGCCTCGCGCTCGGCGCTGATGCGCTCCTCGCCCGCGATACGGGTGAAGAGCTGGAGCGCCTCCTCGGGCGACATCACGTCCAGGTCGACCAGATGGGAGCCCGCCAGGTCGACCATCCGCACCCGGCTGGTGATCAGCGCCGCGCAGCCCGCGGTGCCGGGCAGGAGCGGGCGGACCTGGGCCGCGTCGTGCGCGTTGTCGAGGAGGACCAGGATGCGGCGGCCGTCGAGCGTGGAGCGGTACAGCGCGGCGCGCTCGTCCAGGGAGTCGGGGATCGCCGAGTCCGCGGTGCCCAGGGCCCGCAGGAACGCGCCGAGGACCGTCTCCGGTTCGGCCGCCCGCGCCCCCGCGCCCTGGAGGTCCACGTACAACTGGCCGTCCGGGAAGTGCTGGCGCGCCTGGTGGGCGACGTGCACGGCGAGGGTCGTCTTGCCGACGCCGCCGATGCCGGCCAGTGCCGAGACGGCCATCACCGAGCCCTCGGCGGTCGCCAGCCGGGCGCCCAGCTCACGGACGAAGGAGGCGCGGCCGGTGAAGTCCGGGACGGTGGCCGGGAGCTGGGCGGGGCGCACCGGCGCGGGCGGCGGGGCCGGTTCGTCCGCGGGGCGGGCCAGCTCCTCGTCGGCCCGCAGGATGCGCTGCTGGAGCTGGGCGAGCTCGGGGCGCGGGTCCACGCCCAGTTCGTCGGCGAGCAGCCGCCGGGTGTCCGCGTAGACCGCCAGCGCCTCGGCCTGGCGGCCGCTGCGGTACAGGGCGATCATCAGGAGCTCGCGCAGCCGTTCCCGCAGCGGGTGCGCGGCCGTCAGCGCGGTCAGCTCGGAGACCGCCTCCGCGTGGCAGCCGACCTCCAGGTCCAGATCCAGGCGGGTCTCGGTGAGCTGGAGCCGCCATTCCTCCAGCCGGGTGCGCTGGTTCTCGGCGTACGGTCCGGGCACGGAGGCCAGGGCCTCGCCGTCCCACAGCCCGAGCGCCTTGTCGAGCAGGGAGCGGGCCTGGAAACGGTCGCCGCCCGCGCGGGCCTTCTCCGCCTCGGCCGCCAGATCGCCCACCACATGCACGTCGAGGGCGTCCTGCCCGGCCCGGATCGCGTAGCCGCCGGCGTCGCTGACCAGCGTCTGCGGGTCGAGGACCTTGCGGAGACGGGAGGCGTACGTACGTATCGTGGCCAGCGCCTGCGAGGGCGGCTCGTCGCCCCAGATGGCGTCGATGAGCTCGGCGGCGGTGGCCGTGCGGCCGCCGCGCAGCAGCAGCGCCGCCAGCAGGGCGCGCTGCTGCGGCGAACCGGACGACAGCGCCTCGCCGTCCCGCCATGCCCGTACCGGACCGAGCACGGAAAAGCGCAGATCGACGCCGCACGCCGATCGCTGTCGCGGAGCGCGCTGCTCCGGAACACGCGTGTGCGGCCCGTTGTCACGGTCCATTGCTGCCCCCTGCCCTGCTCGCCCCGCCGGTCCTGCCCATCCTGCCGATCCCGCGCGCTGATGCCGTCCGCCTGGATTGCCCGCCCGTGTGCCGGTCCGGGGCGGGTGGATCCGGATTGCTCGGTACCGCTGGTATCGCGCTCAACAGTCTGCCTTGTCTTGGGCGGGCTCGTCAGCAGTGGGTGACTCTCTGCACAAGCCCTCGACAACGATTGCGGTACGGGGTCCGGTCCAGATAGCTGACGGTTCGTCAGATCAGCGCTACCGTGGAGAGCATGGAGACCTTCCCGAAGATCATCTCGGTGGACGACCACACGGTGGAGCCCGCTCATGTCTGGCGGGACCGGCTCCCGTCGAAGTACCTCGACCGCGGCCCGCGGATCGTCCGCGCTCCGCTCAAGGAAATGACCTTCATGGGCGGGAAGTTCGCGCCCGTGATGGGTGCGAAGGGCGATGACGGGCCGATCGGCGACTGGTGGGTGTACGAGGACCTGCACCGCCCACTCACCCGGCTCGACACCGCGGTCGGCTACGACCGGGACGAGATCAAGCTGGAGATCATCACGTACGAGCAGATGCGCCCGGGTTCGTTCTCGGTCCCCGAGCGGCTCGCCGACATGGACGTCAACCACGTCCAGTCCGCCCTCTGTTTCCCCACCTTCCCGCGCTTCTGCGGCCAGACCTTCACCGAAGCGAAGGACCGCGAACTGGGGCTGCTCGGGGTGCGCGCGTACAACGACTGGATGGTCGAGGAGTGGTGCGGCCCCGAGGCACACGGCCGGCTCGTGCCGCTCACCCTGATCCCGCTCTGGGACGCGCACCTGGCCGCCGACGAGGTACGGCGCAACGCGGCGCGCGGCGTGCGCGCGGTGGCGTTCTCCGAGATACCCCCGCACCTGGGGCTGCCGTCGATTCACACGGACGAGTGGGATCCGTTCCTGCGCGCCTGCGACGAGACGGGGACGGTGATCGCGATGCACATCGGTTCGTCGTCGAGGATGCCGTCCACCTCGGCGGACGCCCCGCCCGCCGTCGGCTCCACCATCACCTTCGCCAACTGCTGCTTCTCGATGGTCGACTGGCTGATGAGCGGCAAGTTCGAACGGTTCCCGAACCTGCGGATCATGTACGCCGAGGGGCAGATCGGGTGGATCCCGTACATCCTGGAACGCGCCGACGTGGTCTGGGAGGAGAACCGGGCCTGGGGCGGCGTCGCCGACAAGGTCCACCGCCCGCCGTCGGAGCTGTTCGCCGACCACGTCCACGGCTGCTTCTTCGACGACGCCTTCGGACTGAAGAACCTGGACGCGATCGGGGTGGGGAACGTCCTGTACGAGACGGACTACCCGCACTCCGACTCCACCTGGCCCGAGTCGCGCGAGGTCGGCGAGGCGCAGATGGGGCATCTGGACGCCGATGTGGTGGACCGGATCGTGCGCCGCAACGCGATCGACCTGCTGGGCCTGACGGACGACGGGCTGTGGGCGGGGCCCGGAGGGAGCTGACGGCGGGGGAGGGCCGGGGCCTGCCGTCGAGGTGCCGTCGTCCGGCCGGGGGCCGGGCCGCGCGGTGTCCGGTACGTGCGAGCGCAGGGCGGAGGGCCGTCCCCGTACCGGGTGTACGGGGACGGTTCCGACCACGTGGCGCGCGTGCGTACCGGGCGCCGCACGTCAGGCGGCGGCTCTACGGCAGGGCCTGGGGCCCCGGGACGGGCTCGCGCCGCCCCGGGGCCGTTGGCCGGATCAGGCCGGGGTGACCGGTTCCTGGAGCTCCGTCACCCACTCGTCCCGGTCCTCCGGGCACTCCAGGCTGATCTCCCGGGCGTACCCCGCGGACCGGTAGCCGTTGGCGTCGATCCAGCGGGCCAGCGTCTGGGACGTCGGCAGCACGCCGTCCATCGAGCCCCGGTGCACGATGGTGGCCGCCTCGAACGGCGGCAGCTCGACCACCGTGATCCCGGTGTCGCCCAGCGGGCCCACCGGCGCGGAGACCGTGACCCCCGCATGGACGACGACCGTGCCGTCCTCCGGGTCGTCCTCGTAGTACGCGATCCCCGGACCGCTCGGGCGGACGCCCGCCTGGCCCAGCAACGGGAACAGCCGGTCGTACAACGGGCCGATCACCGGAGAGATGTCCTCCGGTTCGTAGCCGGGCGCGGTGCCCGCCAGTTCGGCGACCCGTACCGCGGCGACCTTCTTGATGACGACATCGTCCATGGGCATGTGTCCCTCGCTCTCGATCGACCGGAGCCGCGCCTCGACCTGTGCCAGCCGGGCACCCGCCGCCCGCACGGCCTCCTCCAGCTCCGCCCGGCGCAGCCGCAGCATCCCGCGCAGATCCTCCGGTCCCACCTGCTCGTCGAGGACGGCCCGCACCTGCTGGAGCGTGAAGCCGAGGTCCTTGAGCGCGATGATCCGGTTGAGGCGGGCGAGCTGGGCGGCCCCGTAGAAGCGGTAGCCGGTGGCGGGGTCGGTGCGGTCGGGCGGCAGCAGCCCGATGGCGTCGTAATGACGCAGCATCCGGGCCGACACCCGTCCGTACCGGGCGAAGTCTCCGATGGTGAACATGATGTCTCCACGTCACCGCTTCACACGGTGTCAAGGTCAAGCCTCGCGGTCCCGGGCTCGGACACCGGAAGAAAAGGCGGGCGTCGGAGGATGCGGAGGAACGGAAAAGGCAGGAGCCCCGTTCCCCGCCGAAGCGGAGGAGCGGGGCTCCTTGGGTACTACTAGCCGGCCGCGATCGGCCGACCCGGGCAACTAGGCCGGGGTGACGTTCTCAGCCTGCGGACCCTTGGGTCCCTGAGTGACGTCGAAGTTCACGACCTGGTTCTCCTCGAGGGAGCGGAACCCGGACGCGTTGATCGCGGAGTAGTGGACGAAGACATCCGGGCCGCCGCCGTCCTGGGCGATGAAGCCGAAGCCCTTTTCAGCGTTGAACCACTTGACGGTTCCGGTAGCCATAAGCCCTCCTTGGGCCAAAGGGTTGCCCTGCTCCAGAACCTGCAAAGAAGTCTGAAAACTACAAAAGCCTGCGGGTTACATGCTCCGCAGGCTCTGTACTGCAAGGGAAACCAAACTGCAACTTGCGTCGAGCCTAGCACGCAGCGTGTATCGAACGGTAGAGGGAAAGATCACTTCACTCGGATGTTTGATTGCCATGTCGATGAGCTGACGAAGAGGGCCTGCCGGAGGGTGTCGGAGAGGCGACTTCCAGGGGTACGGGGAACCCCGCCCGGGTGCCCGGAAGGGGTTCCGGTTCCGCCCCGGGCGGCGACCGTGTCCCCGTACGAGTGATCCGCGCTCCCGGGGAGTGGCGTCGGGCACGCCCCGCGCCCCCGGTGGCGCCGGGACCGCGCCACGGGTCTAGCCTCGCGATGTGGACAATTCAACCGTCTCAACCGTCGCAGGCGACGACCGTCGCAACCGGCCGCGCGTCGGCCACATCCAGTTCCTGAACTGCCTTCCCCTGTACTGGGGCCTGGCACGCACCGGGACCCTGCTCGACCTGGAGCTCTCGAAGGACACCCCGGAGAAGCTCAGCGAGCAGCTGATCAGGGGCGATCTGGACATCGGCCCGGTCACGCTGGTGGAGTTCCTGCGCAACGCCGACGACCTGGTCGCCTTCCCCGACATCGCGGTGGGCTGCGACGGGCCCGTCATGTCGTGCGTGATCGTGTCGCAGGTGCCGCTGGACCAGCTGGACCGGGCCCGGGTGGCGCTCGGTTCGACCTCGCGGACCTCCGTGCGCCTGGCCCAGCTGCTGCTCTCCGAGCGGTACGGGGTCAGCCCGGACTACTACACCTGCCCGCCGGACCTCGGCCTGATGATGCAGGAGGCGGACGCCGCCGTGCTGATCGGCGACGCCGCGCTGCGCGCCAATCTGCACGACGCGCCCCGGCTCGGCCTCCAGGTCCACGACCTGGGCCAGATGTGGAAGGAGTGGACCGGGCTGCCGTTCGTCTTCGCGGTCTGGGCGGCCCGCAAGGACTACCTGGCGGCCGAACCCCACCACGTGAACAAGGCGCACGAGGCCTTCCTCGCCTCGCGGGACCTCTCCCTGGAGGAGGTCACCAAGGTCGCGGAGCAGGCGGCGCGCTGGGAGGCCTTCGACGCCCAGGTGCTGGAGCGGTACTTCACGACCCTGGACTTCCGCTTCGGCCCGGACCAGCTGGCGGGCGTACGGGAGTTCGCGCGCCGCGTCGGTCCGACGACCGGCTTCCCGGCGGACGTGAAGGTCGAGCTGCTCGGCGGCTGACCGGACGGCGCACGGGTGCGGACGCCGGACGCGCCCGGCGGGGCGCTCGCGGCGGGGGCGTCCGCGACGGGCGCCGGTGACGGGGCGCGTCCGGGATATGCGGGGCAATAGATGAATCCTGTACTTCTCGGGCCGCTTATCCGTCCGCCCTTCCGTCCCCCTGTCCTTCTCTTCTCTCTCCGCGTCCTTCCCGCGCCCTCCCGCCGCTTGCCGGTGCCCTTCTCTCCCGCACCCGGCTCTCCCTCTCCCGCCCTTCTTCCGAGGCTTCTCCCGCTCCCTCTTCCGCGCCTTCCGCCGGTCCTTCTGTCAGCTCTTCCGCCGGCTCTTCCGCCGGTCCGGCCTCGATTGGGCCTCGATTCGGGTGAATTCGCGTCGAATAGCCGATTCCCGGAGGATGCTTGCAGTACGACCTGGCCGGATCCTGGAATCGCTCGGGTGAACGACGCATTCACGCCTTTTGTTGTGTCGAAAGCCGTTGTTCGTTCCCTTAGGGGCGAAATAGGCGGATGGTTTCCTCTGTGACCTGATGACCTTCGCCCCCTAGGCTTCGGTCGGAGGTCGGGCCGGTCCACAGGGGGAGTCCATATGCAGCCGCTGGAAGCCGGCGAACCGCTGACCATCGGTGCCTACCGATTGCTCGGCAGGCTCGGTGCGGGCGGCATGGGCCGGGTCTATCTGGGGCGCAGCGCGGGCGGGCGCACCGTCGCCGTCAAGGTCGTGCACCCGCATTTCGCCCTCGACGAGCAGTTCCGCGCGCGCTTCCGCCGCGAGGTGGAATCGGCACGGCGGATCGGCGCGCAGTGGACGGCCCCGGTCCTGGACGCCGACCCGGACGCCCCCATTCCCTGGGTCGCCACCGGCTACGTGGCCGGCCCCCCGCTCTCCGCCACGGTCGCCGAGCACGGGCCGCTGCCCGAGCACGCGGTACGGACGCTGGGCGCCGGGCTCGGCGAGGCGCTGGCCGCGGTGCACGCGCAGGGCGTCATCCACCGCGACGTGAAGCCGTCCAACGTGCTGCTGGCCCTGGACGGCCCCCGCCTGATCGACTTCGGGATCGCCCACGCGATGGGCGCCACCGCCTCGCTCACCTCCACCGGGGTCTCGGTCGGCTCGCCCGGCTACATGGCGCCGGAGCAGATCCGGGGCGTCGACATCTCGGGCGCGGCCGACGTCTTCTCGCTCGGCGCGGTGCTGGCGTACGCGGCGACCGGCACCGCTCCCTTCCTCGGCGACTCCTCGGCCGTACTCCTCTACAAGGTGGTGCACGAGGAGCCGGAGCTGGGGGAGCTGGAGGGCGATCTGCTGGAGGTGGTCGCCGGGTGCCTGGAGAAGGAGCCCGCGGACCGGCCCACGCCCATGGAGCTGGCCCGGCGGCTGGCACCGGGCGGGGCCTCGGCCCTGGTGGCGGCCGGCTGGCTGCCCGGACCGCTGGTGCGCGAGGTCAGCCGGGCGGCGGTCGCGCTGCTGGACCTGGAGCCGCAGGACGCGCCGGCGCAGTCGGGGCCGGTGCCCTTCAGCCAGGCGGCGTGGGACGCGAGCGAGGCCGGGGGCGGCCACGGCGTGGGCGGCGGGTTCGGATCGCCGCCCGAGCCCTTCCGTACGCACGACCCGACCCGGCTGTCCCATCCGGGCGTGCTGCCCTCGTGGCCCGCGACCGTGGGCACGGCCGGGGCGCCCAGGTCCTCGGGGGCGTCCGGGCCGCCGCCCCGGGCCGACGGCTCCGGAGTGCCCGGACCGCGCCCCTCCGACCCCCGGTTCTCCGCCACCGTCGGCGCGGACCCCGGCCAGGACCGGCCGGACGCCGACCGGGGCAGGCGGCTGAGCTGCACCGTCGCCCTCGCGGTGGCGGGCGCGCTCGCGGCCGTGACCGTGGGCGGGGCGTTCCTCCTCGACCTGCTGCCGGGCGGCGGCACCCGGAACGAGGCCGGGAGCACCCCACCGGCCGCCACCCCGTCCGGCAGGACCTCGAACCCCGCGGACCAGGGCACGGCAGGACCGGAGCGGATCACCGAGCTGCCGAAGGAGTTCATCGGCACCTGGAAGGGGCCCGTCACCGAGAAGACCACCGGCGAACCGCACGGCACCCTCACCGCCGTCTTCACCGCGGGCCGGACGGGCAAGGACGTGGTCCGCATGAACACCGAGATCACCGGACTGGGCATCACCGTCAGCTGCAACAGCGTCGCCAGCCTCACCTCCGGCACCGCCGAGGAGCTGACCCTCCATGAGCGCAGCGACCCGGACCGGCCCAGCACCCCGGGCCTGTGCACCTCCACCACCACCGACGTCCACTTCACCCGGGCCGCCGACGGCACCCTGCGCTTCCGGTCCGAGGAGCGGGGCGCGGGGCTGCCGTACGGCACGCTGAGCCGGTCCGGCGGCTGACCCCGCAAGGGGCTGGCGTACGCTGAACCGGTCCGTAGATCCGTTGAAAAACCGCCGAAAGGTGACAGCCCGGTGACCGAGAAGGCCGACCTTCAGCCCATCCTCGACCGAGCCGCCGAAGGCGGTCGGATCTCTCCGGAGGAGGCGCTCGACCTCTACCGCTCGGCACCGCTGCACGCACTGGGCGCGGCCGCCGACGCCGTACGCCGACGCCGTTACGCCGGTACGGAGCACATCGCGACGTACATCATCGAGCGCAACATCAACTACACGAACGTCTGTGTCACGGCCTGCAAGTTCTGCGCCTTCTACGCCGCGCCCAAGGACACCGCCAAGGGCTGGTCCCGCGACCTCGACGACATCCTGCGCCGCTGCGCGGAGACCGTCGAGCTCGGCGGCACGCAGATCATGTTCCAGGGCGGGCACCACCCGGACTACGGCGTGGAGTACTACGAGGAGCACTTCTCCGCGATCAAGAAGGCGTTCCCGCAGCTGGTGATCCACTCCCTCGGCGCCTCCGAGATCGAGCACATGGCCCGCATCTCGAAGGTCTCCGCCGAGGAGGCGATCAGCCGCATCCACGCGGCCGGTCTCGACTCCTTCGCCGGAGCCGGAGCCGAGCTGCTGCCCGCCCGGCCGCGCACCGCGATCGCCCCGCTCAAGGAGTCCGGCGAGCGCTGGCTGGAGATCATGGAGATCGCCCACGGCCTCGGCGTCGAGTCCACCTCCACCATGCTGATGGGCACCGGCGAGACCAACGCCGAGCGCATCGAGCACCTGCGGATGATCCGCGACGTGCAGGACCGCACCGGCGGCTTCCGCGCGTTCATCCCGTACACGTACCAGCCCGAGAACAACAAGCTGAAGGGCCGGACGCAGGCCACCCTCTTCGAGTACCTGCGGATGATCGCCATCGCCCGGATCTTCCTGGACAACGTCGCGCACATCCAGGGTTCCTGGCTGACCACCGGCAAGGAGGTCGGCCAGCTGTCGCTGCACTACGGCGCCGACGACCTCGGCTCGATCATGCTGGAGGAGAACGTCGTCTCCTCGGCCGGTGCCAAGCACCGCTCCAACCGCCTGGAGATCATCGACCTGATCCGCAAGGCGGACCGGGTGCCCGCCCAGCGCGCCACGACGTACGAGCACCTCGTCGTCCACGACGACCCGGCGAACGACCCGGTCGACGAGCGCGTGGTCTCGCACATCTCGTCCACCGCCATCGAGGGCGGTACGGCCCACCCGGAGCTGAAGCTCCTCGACGCCAACTGAGACCGGTCCGGAACCGGTGAGAAGGAGCGGGGCCGGGTGCGTGCGGCCGCGAGGCGGAGGGCCGAGGTCCGGCGGAGCCGCGGTGACTGACGACGCGCCAGTCGGGCCTGCCCGGCTCCGCGACGCCGCCCCCCGGCCTCCGGTCGTCATGGGGCTGCCGTGCTGACGGTCCATGCCGCCGACGCGGTGCACGGCGCCCCGGACGGCGCGGACGCCGTGGCCGTGGACGGGGGCCTGATCGTCGCCGTCGGCACGTACGGGGAGCTGACCGCCGCCCGTCCCGGGGCCCGGGTCCGGCGGTGGTCCGGGCTGATCACCCCGGGGCTGCTGAACGCGGCGGCCCCGGCCCTGCTGGAGGCCGCCTACCACCCCGACCCGCGCGAGGCCGACGCACTCGGCACCGAACCCCTCACCGGGGACGCGCTCACCGCACTTCCCATGGACGAGGCCCGCTGGGGCGCGAGTGCCCGGCGCGGCCTGCAACGGATGCTGCGGCACGGCACGACCGCCGTCCGGGGCCCCTTCACCCGCCCCGCCGTGCGCATCGCGGTGGCCCGCTCGGGCCTGCGCGTCCACGGCCCCGGCCCGGCACCGGACCAGATCTCGCTGGACCCGCTGACGTCCGTACCGGACCCGGCCGGGGCGTTCGCGGGCGCCCTGACGGTCGGCGGCCCCGCGGACCTGGCGGTGTTCGGAGTACCGGACCCGGCGGCACTGCGCGCCGAGGGCGCCGGAAGCTGCGTGGCGACGGTGCTCGGCGGCCGCCTGGTCTTCCGCCGCAGCTGACACCCGCGTACGGCTGACGCGTAGGGCGGCTGACGCGTGGGCGGTCCGGTGCGCGGGTGACGCGTACGCGGTCCGGTTCGCGGCTCATGGTTCGCGCGTACGCGGTCCCGCTCACGGTTCACGCGTGGGCGGTGCCGGTTCACGGCTGACGCGGACGCGGACGCGGTCCGGTGCTCGGCTCGCGCGTGGGCGGTCTCGTGCGCGGGTGACGCGTACGCGGTCCGGCTCACGGCTCATGGCTCGCGCGTACGCGGTCCCGCTCACGGTTCACGCGTGGGCGGTGCCGGTTCACGGCTGACGCGGACGCGTACGCGGTCCGGTGCTCGGCTCGCGCGTGGGCGGTCTCGTGCGCGGGTGACGCGTACGCGGTCCGGCTCGCGGCTCGCGCGTATGCGGTTCGGTGCTCGGCTCGCGCGTATGCGGCCCGGTTCACGGCTGACGCGTACGCGGTCCGGCTCACGCTTCATGGCTCACGCGCACGCGGTCCGGCTCACGGCACCGGCGGGCCGCCCAGGTACTGGCCCTTGGCGTCGTACGGCCAGGCGTTGGAGACGCACCCCTTCAGCCCGTATATCTGCTGCATCATCGCGGGGGCGGGGCGGCCCTTGCCCGGACAGGTCTCGTGGCCGTGGCCCAGCCAGTGGCCGACCTCGTGATTGATGATCAGGGCGCGGTACTCGGCGAGCGGGCCGTGGAACTCGGGCGATCCCTGCTGCCAGCGCTTGAGGTTGACCATGACATCGATGCCGACCCGGCAGTTGACCTCGCCGTGGGTGTCGAGACCGCCCTTCCCGCAGAGCGCGTCGGTGGTCGCGGGGGTGGCGATGCGGATGACCAGCCCGGCCGATCCGTCGGCGACCCGGTGGAAGCTCTGCTCGCCGTGGTGCGACCAGCCGCGCGGGGCCGCGAGGATCCGGGCGATCTCGGCCGCGGCCCGCTCCGGGTCGACGCCCGAGCCGTCCTCGACCTCGACGCGGTACGCCTTGCCGCCGCCTTTGGCCCGGCCCGCGCCGGAGCCCGGGGCGTCCGCGCGGGCGACGGCGAACGTGCCGGTGCCCGGCGAACTCCCGGACGCGGACGGCGCGGCCGTCCTGCCGTCGGCACCGCTGTTCCAACGCGGCCCCAGCACGGCGGCGGCGCAGATCAGCGCCGCCGTGACGACGACGGCGAACAGGCGGCCTCGGCTGCCGCGGTGGCCGTCCGGCCCCGGCCGGAGGCGTGCACCTCGTGCGGACATCTGGGTTCCCCCCTGGATCCCGGTGGCTCTCGTGCCCCCTCTGTACTGACCGTCGCGGCGACCGATTGGTTCAGTCCACCCGGATAACGACTTGTGACCTGCGCGGAGTGCCGCGGACCGGGCTGCTTGAATGGACGGGTGACCCGAGCCTCCCTGGACAAGCAGCCGCACGAAGTCGCCACGATGTTCGACGACGTGGCGGCGAACTACGACCTCACCAACGATGTGCTGTCACTCGGCCAGGCCCGGCTGTGGCGCAAGGAGGTCGCGAAGGCGGTGCACGCCCGGCCCGCGGAGAAGGTCCTCGATCTGGCCGCCGGCACGGCGACGTCGTCGCTGCCGTTCGCCGCGACCGGCGCGTACGTCGTGCCGTGCGACTTCTCCTTCGGCATGCTCCAGGAGGGCAAGAAGCGCAACTCCTGGCTGCCCTTCACCGCGGGCGACGCGACCCGGCTGCCGTTCCGCGACGAGACCTTCGACGCGGTGACGATCTCCTTCGGGCTGCGCAACGTCCAGGACACGGACACGGCGCTGCGCGAGCTGTACCGGGTGACCAAGCCGGGCGGCCGGGTGGTGATCTGCGAGTTCTCGCAGCCGACCTGGGCGCCGTTCCGCACGGTCTACACCGAGTACCTGATGCGGGCGCTGCCGCCGGTCGCGCGCGCGGTGTCGTCCAATCCCGACGCGTACGTCTATCTCGCCGAGTCCATCCGCGCCTGGCCCGACCAGCCGGGACTCGCGGCCGCGCTCCAGCGGGCCGGCTGGTCGAAGGTCGCCTGGCGCAACCTCACCGGCGGCGTGGTGGCGCTGCACCGGGGCGTACGCGACTGAGGGCCCTTCCGCCCTCTCGTGGTCCTGGCGGTCGCGCGACGACAGCTGCGACAGCCACGGCACCTCGGCGCGTTGTCGGAACGCCCGAACGCGTCCAGTGTTCGGGCGTCCCTCCGCCTCGCGGTGCACGACACCGGACCGGGAAGCGGGACCCGGCGCGCGCCGGCCCGGCGCGACCCAGCCCGGCGCGACCCGGACGCGAGGCCCGGACGCGAGGCCCCTGCGCCGGAGACCATGGGCGGGTCCCGGGCCAGGGCCCGGACCGGCGGTCACGGGCCCCGGGTCCCGGGCCCGTCCGTCACCGGGCCGGTGACAGCCGGAAGCAGTACCCCTTGCGCCCCGAGGCCGTCGTGACCTCCTCCGCCCGTTCCATGCCGAGCCGCAGCGCCACGGCCATCGAGCGCTCGTTCCGGGCGTCGATCACCGCCACCACCTCGCCCACTCCTGCCGCGCGCAGCCGTTCCAGGGTGACGCGCGCGGCGGCGGTCGCGTAGCCCCGGCCCCAGGCCGCCCGGCCGAGCCGCCAGCCGATCTCGATCTCGCCCACCGGGCCGAACGAGGTGTGCGGCCAGGGCTGCGCACCGGCGAAGCCGACCGCCTCGCCGTCCTCGTCGAGCACCGTCCAGAGGCAGAACCCCAGTTCGGCGTCGTGTCTGCGCTGTCTGGCGGTCAGTTCCTCGTACACCGAGAGCTCCGACGACCTGCCGCCGAAGAACTCCATCACCTCGGGGTCGTCGAACACGCGATGCCAGGAGATCGCGTCCTCGTCCGTGGGGACACGCAGGTCTATGCGGGGAGCTGACATCGAGGAGCCCTTCGGGAAATGGATCAGCAGGCCCCCCTAGACTGCATGGGACAGGTGCCGCGCGGCACGTGATTTCGAGTCCTCGGGAGATCCGACCGTGACCGAGCAGCCCCTCTCCGAGCACAGCGCGGACGTGATCGTCGTCGGGGCGGGCCCGGCAGGCTCCACGACCGCGTACTACCTCGCCAAGGCCGGACTGGACGTCCTGCTCCTGGAGAAGACGGCCTTCCCCCGCGAGAAGGTCTGTGGCGACGGCCTCACCCCGCGCGCCACCAAGCAGCTCGTCTCCATGGGCATCGACATCTCCGAAGAGGCCGGCTGGCTGCGCAACAAGGGCCTGCGCATCATCGGCGGCGGCGTCCGCCTCCAGCTGGACTGGCCCGACCTCGCCTCGTACCCGGACTACGGACTGGTCCGCAAGCGCGACGACTTCGACGAGCAGCTGGCCCGCCAGGCGCAGAAGGCGGGCGCGCGGCTGTACGAGCGCTGCAACGTCGGCGCCCCGGTCGTCGACGACCGCACCGGCCGCATCACCGGCGTCCACGCGAAGCTCGGCGAGGAGAAGACCCCGGTCACCTTCCACGCCCCACTCGTCGTCGCCGCCGACGGCAACTCCACCCGGCTGTCGCTCGCCATGGGCCTGCACCGCCGCGAGGACCGCCCGATGGGCGTCGCCGTGCGTACGTACTTCACCTCGCCCCGCCACGACGACGACTACCTGGAGTCCTGGCTGGAGCTGTGGGACCGGCGCGGCCCCCAGGACCGGCTGCTGCCGGGCTACGGCTGGATCTTCGGCATGGGCGACGGCACGTCCAACGTCGGCCTCGGCATCCTCAACTCCTCCTCCGCCTTCAAGGAGCTGGACTGGCGCGAGGTCCTCAAGGCGTGGTGCGCGTCGATGCCGGAGGACTGGGGCTACACCCCGGAGAACATGACGATGCCGATCCGCGGCGCCGCCCTCCCGATGGCCTTCAACCGCCAGCCGCACTACACCAAGGGCCTGCTGCTCGTCGGTGACGCGGGCGGCATGGTCAACCCGTTCAACGGCGAGGGCATCGCGTACGCCATGGAGTCGGGCCAGATCGCCGCCGACGTCATCGTCCAGGCCCACGCCCGCGCGACGCCCGCCCAGCGCGAACTGGCCCTGAACAACTACCCGAAGGTGCTCAAGGAGACCTACGGCGGCTACTACACGATGGGCCGCGCCTTCGTGAAGCTGATCGGCAACCCGAAGGTCATGAAGGTCGCCACCCAGCGCGGCCTGACCCACCCCCTCCTGATGAAGTTCACCCTCAAGATGCTCGCCAACCTCACCGACCCGACGGGCGGCGACGCGATGGACCGCGTCATCAACGGCCTCTCGAAGGTGGCCCCGAAGGCCTGACGCTCCGGGCCGCCGTTCCGGCGCGGTGCCGATGCCCGCTGCCGATGCCCGCTGCCGGGCCCCGCTCCGGGGCGGGCGCCGGGCCCGGCAGCGCGTGACGTCAGGCGGACCGGCCGATGTCGTCGAAGTTGGTGGAGGCCGACAGCTCGGCCCACGCCAGCATGTCGCGTGCGAAGGACTCGCGTCCGGCCCGGACCAGCCGAAGCGCGTCGGGGCCGAGCAGCAGGCGCGCCGGCGGCTGCTCGGCCGCCACGATCCGCAGCACCGCGGCCGCGGCCTTGTCCGGGTCGCCCGGCTGCTGTCCGCTGCCGTGGACGCGCCGGGCGCGCAGCGGCTCGAACAGCTCGTCGTAGTCGGCGATCGAGCGGGGCGCGCGGACCATCGAGCGGCCGGACCAGTCGGTCCGGAAACTGCCCGGCTCGACGGCGGTGACACGGACGCCGAAATCGGCGACCTCCTTGCCGAGCGTTTCGAGGATGCCCTCCACCGCGAACTTGCTGCCGTGGTAGAAGCTGAGGCCCGGCATGGTGATCAGCCCGCCCATCGAGGTGACGGCGATGATGTGGCCCGAACGGCGCTCCCGCATGTACGGCAGCACGGCCTTGATCACCGCCACGGTTCCGTAGACGTTCACCTCGAACTGTCGGCGCAGGTCGTCCATCGACGACTCCTCGAAGAGGCCGTCGTGGCCGTACCCGGCGTTGGCGACGAGCACGTCGACCGGGCCCAGTTCGCGCTCGGCCCCGTCCACGACCCTGCCCACGGTGTCGTGGTCGGTCACGTCCAGGACGCGGGCGTGCGCGTCGCCCGCGAGCGCCTCGAAGGCGTGCGCGTCGGCGGCCGTGCGCACCGTGCCCACCACCCGGTGGCCCGCGGCCAGCGCCGCGCGGGCCAGTGCGCGGCCCAGGCCGGTGCTGACGCCGGTGATCAGGAAAGTCTTGGTGTCCGACACGGGAGTTCCCCTTCGTACGATGCGAACGCGGGCCGGACGGGGCGGCTGCGCCCCGGCCGGTCTCGACACGTTCCACTTCAGCACCGGAATCCGCCGCCGACCGGGTTCCGGGGAGCCCGCTCCGCCCCGGGGACGGGGGGACCGGGGGACTGGCAGACCCCCCTTCGTCGGCCGCCGGGACGATCCCGGGCCCTATCGTGAACGGCATGGACCGCAACACAGCCCTCGGTGAGTTCCTCCGCTCCCGGCGTGCGCGGATCACCCCGCGCCAGGCGGGCCTGCCCGACGACGGCGGCTCCCGGCGCGTGCCCGGACTGCGCCGCGAGGAGATCGCGCGACTGGTGGGCGTGAGCGTCGACTACTACGTACGCATGGAACGCGGACGCCGGCTGAACGTCTCCGAGACCGTGCTGGACGCCCTCTCCCGCGCGCTGCGCCTCGACCCCGTCGAACGCACCCATCTGTTCCAGCTCGCCAAGTCTGCCGCGGGCAGGCCCCGCCGCTCGGTGACGCGCCCGCAGCCGGTCCGCCCCGGGCTGCGCGACCTGCTCCGGATCCTCGACCACACCCCCGTTCTCGTGCTGGGACGGCGACTGGACGTACTGGCGTCCAACGAGATGGCCCGTGCGCTGCTCACCGACTTCGACGCGCTGCCGCACCGCGAGCGGAACCTGGTGCGGTTCATGTTCTGCGACGAGACCGCCCGCTCGCTGTACACCCACTGGGACACCCACGCCCGGGACATCGTCGCCTCGCTCCGCCGCGACGCCGGACGCCACCCCCACGATCCGCTGCTCGCCGAACTCGTCGGCGAACTCTCCATCACCGACGAGGACTTCCGCCGCTGGTGGGCCGACCAGGACGTGCACCGGCACACGCACGGCACCAAACACTTCCACCACCCGATCGCGGGCCCGCTCACCCTCAACTACGAGTCCCTCACCCTGCCCGCCGACCAGGACCAGCGCCTGAGCGTCTACACCGCCGAGGCGGGCTCCCCCTCGGAAGAGGCGCTGCGGCTGCTGGCCGCGTGGATACGGCAGCCCGAGACCGCGCAGGGGCTCCGAGAGGACCACCGCAGCGGTACCGGCGCGCGTCGCCCCGCTCCTTCGGCGGACCCGGGGTAGGTACGGATACTCGGCCCCCGTTCGAGTGGTCTACTCGGCGTCGTGCCTTTGGCTCGAGTTCCGCTCTCCCAGCCGTCTGATTCGCCAGGCAGGCAGTGGGTGGCGGGCCTCCGTGACGACGAAGTGCGCCATGTCGACCAGCATGCGTCGAACAACCGAGATGGGGACGACCAGATCGTCCCATTGGTTGTAGTTGGCGTGAAGGCGGATCCGATCGTCGGAGACACGCTCCAGGACGCAGCTTTCCACGCCCAGCAGTCGCTCGTCACCGGCCTCGATCCTGAGCCATTGCAGCAGGAGGGACGAGATGGCCCAGTCGGGCCCGGACTGGTCAACGAATTCCTCCGCCGCCCATCGCAAAGCCTGTGGAGTGCCCTCGGGGGCCCTGATCAGAGTCCTGCCGAAGGCGGGAGCGACCTGATGGATCGTGCCGTCCTCGCTCACGTCAGCGGCGGGGATCTCCTCCAGACCGAAGATCCAGGCGTCTTCGGAGGACCTGGCAGCGTTGTTGACGTGGCTCATCCGCACGACGATGCCACGCCCTTCGCGGCGCGCAGCCCATGAGGATGCCGTAGTGCTCCGCTCATGATCGTGTGACGAGCTCCAAGTGACCTTGAGCGGTCTTTCGGCAGGGCGGCGCCGCGCCCCTCAACGGCGTCCCGCTCGCCCGTAGCACCGGGCCAGGGCGTGGAAGGACTGCTTCGGTTCCCAGTGCCAGTCGGACGCCGGGTCGTCGAACCGGTCCTTGATCGGCTTCACCACGGCGTAGCTCGCCATGTCCAGGTCGTAGCGGGGTACGGGGGAGTGCGGGGCGTCGGGGGTCAGGAACTCGAAGGCCATGGCGGCGTAGAGGCCCATCTCCTCGAAGACGCCCAGGAGTTCGGTGAGGTAGGCGGCCTGGGTGCGTTCGCTGCGCACGAGGCCGCCTTTGATCTCGGGCGGCTGCTTGGTGTAGTCGATGGTGTCCCATCCCATGCCGCCCTGCTCGGGTGCCCCCGCGTACGTGCAGGTGCCGAACTCCGTGATCGCGAGCGGCTTGCCCCAGCGCAGGTACCGGCGCAGTTCGCGTACGTAGTCCGCGCGGTCGGGGAAGTACGAGTAGTAGTCGATGCCCACGATGTCGAACAGGCTCCAGTCGACCTCGTCGTCCTGAGCGGCCGCGTACGACAGCTTGCCGCCGAAGACCGACCGGCCGACCTTCGCGGCCCGTGCCGTGAACGCGGTCAGGCGGCGCATCATCTGCTGCGGGTCGTAGTTCCCGGCCATCAGATTGCGGATCCGCTCCTCCGCGTTCTCCCCGGGCACGATCCCCGGTACGAAGAGCCAGAACTCGCACCCCACACTCAGGTCGGCCCGCGCTCCCTGGCGGCGCAGCCGCTCCAGGTGGCGGCCGGTCTCCGCGAGGTGGTCGAGGATCTCCGCAGCGGGGCGGTCGCCCAGTGTCGGCTGGAGCCAGATGTGGAGGCCCAGCTCGGCGGCCTCGGACGCGGTGGCGTCGAGGCGGTCGACGCCGTCGCCCGTCACCTCGATCGATGTGGCGTGCAGGTCGTCCCTGATGGCACGCAGGTCCTCGCGCATGCGTGAGGCGCTCCACGCGGTGCCGGGGGTCTCGCCCGCGCCGACCGTGTAGCAGACCCCTCGATGCGTCAGCCCGTGGCCCCGGGCGCGGCCGTCCCGTCGCCCGGCCGTGGCCGCCGACGCGGGGGCCCCGGCCAGGAGCGGTCCGGCGGCCGCCGCCGCCCCGATCGCCCCCGCCCCGGCCAGGAACCCCGCCCGGCTGATACCCCCGCTGCGTACGTCGCGATGCACTCTGACTCCCCGTGTGGTCGGCGGTTCTCGTGTCGCCGTCAGTCTGCCGAGGGGGCACGGGCGGGGGCGTCCGCCGAAAGTCTGCGGGTGCGCGACCAAGGGATGAACCGGGCTGGGGGAGAGGAGACTTACGGACTGCTGCGGGCGGCCTTCGGAGGTTGACCGGCGGCATGCGGTGGGGGTGGAGCGGGGCCTGACGGCGGGCCGAGTGGCCCCGGCGCCCGCCCCCCGGACCCCGTCAGCCGTCGCGCAGGCCGGCGTCCACGCGTGTGCGGTGGTCGGCGGCCGTGGTGCGCTTTCCGCCGGAGGCGACCACCCGCCCCCCGCGCCCGCGCGGCAGCAGCCGGCGGGTGAGGCCGGACGCGTAGCGGGGCTGGAGCAGCAGGAACAGGCCCACCGCGCAGACGAACGCGACCCCGAAGAGCATCCAGGACTTGGCGCCCCGCGCCGAGTAGGCCACGATCCCGAACGAGAACAGCGCCGACCAGAAGTACATGAGCAGCACGGCCCGGCGGTGCGAGTGGCCGAGCTGGAGCAGACGGTGGTGGAGGTGACCCTTGTCGGCGGCGAACGGGGACATCCCGTTCCACGTACGCCTGATGACGGCGAGCACCAGGTCCGCGACCGGCAGCGCGATCACGGACAGCGGCAGCATCAGCGGAATGTAGACCGGCACCATCGCGGCCGAACCGGACGTGCCGTCCACCGATTGCTTGAGGAGGCTCGGGTCGACCTCGCCCGTCACCGAGACCGCGCATCCGGCGATGAGCAGCCCGAGCAGCATCGAGCCCGAGTCGCCCATGAAGATCCTGGCCGGATGCGAGTTGTGGACCAGGAAGCCGAGGCACATGCCCGCCAGGATCGCGGAGATCAGCGTGGTGGACGCGGCGGCCTCGATCCCGTAGCCGTACCAGAGCCGGTACGCGTACAGGAAGAACGCCGTGGCCGCGATGCCCACCGTGCCCGCGGCCAGCCCGTCGAGCCCGTCGACGAAGTTGACCGCGTTGATGGAGACGACGATCAGCCCCACGGTCAGCAGAGTGCCCTGCCAGTCGGAGAGATAGATCCCGTCGGTGCCGGGCACCGGGAGCCAGAGGATCGTCAGCCCCTGGAACGCCATCACCCCGGCGGCGAGCACCTGACCGCCGAGCTTGACCAGCGCGTCGACGCCCCATTTGTCGTCCAGCACGCCGAGCAGACAGATCAGCGCCGCACCGGACAACAGCGCGCGCGGTGTCGAGCTCTGGGTGAAGATCTCTTCCAGGTGCGGCAGGTGGGAGGCGACCAGAAGCCCGGCGAGCAGCCCGCCGAACATGGCCATGCCCCCCAGACGCGGAGTGGGCTCGCGGTGGACGTCGCGGGCCCTGACCTCGGGGACCACCCCGATGGAGATCGCGAACTTCCTTACGGGGCCGGTCAGAAGATGGGTCACGGCCGCCGTGATGAACAGCATGAGCAAGTAATCCCGCACGGGCGGCCTCACAATCCGGCCCAGCGGGCCGATACCCGAGCCCGATCGATGCCCTCGCTGCGCCCCGGCGAGCCTAGCTCATGCGGATTTCAGCGCGACGGGGCGTGGGGCGGGGCCGTGGTCGGTGCGGGCGTCGATCGATACGTACGTCAGCGGGCGGATGTGCCATTCGAGGTGCCGGCCGCCCCGCAACAGGAGCGTGAACCCGCAGGGTTCGCCGCGATGGAGCGCGCCGAGCGCCTGCACCCAGCCGCCCTGGTCCGCCCAGTGATGGGCGCGGATCAGCTCACGCGGTGTGAGGCCGAAGAGATGGTTCGCCCGGAGCTGGACGCGGATGGCGCGGACGGCCTCCTGGGGCGTCGCCATGATGCGCAGGTCGACCGGCTCGGGGACGAAGCCGGTGGCGGGGCCGTGGCGGAGGGCCTCGAACCGGTAGCCGCGCTCGACGGCTGGCCGTAAGGGAGTGAGGGACGTACGCATCGTCGACCGTCCGATCGCAGGCGAGCATGCCAAATGGCTTGCGGGCACGGGGAGTTGTGGTGCGGCGCGGCGGGCGGAGGCGGCCGGCCTCGTGGCGTGGCGACGCAGGGCGACGGTAGCGTTACGAGTGGATGCGGCGCAACAGTGTGACGTCCCTATGTTGCGCCGGAGCGCGGAACGCCCTCCGGCGTTGGAACCGGAGGGCGCTTGCGGGCCGTGCTCAGATCAGGTGGTCGAACTCCCCGGCTTTCACGCCGAGCACGAACGCGCGCAGCTTGGCGACGCTCGTGGTGACGACGATGTCGGGGTCATCGCTCTCGCGCATCTTGATCGAGCCGTCGACGGGGGCCAGCTCGATGCAGCTCTGATTGTTGTCCGCTCCGGAGAACGAGGACTTCTGCCAGTTGATTGCGTCGGTCATGCGGGTGGACTCACATTTCCTGTGCGATGTGTTGAATGAATTGTGCGGACTCCTCCGTGTCGAGAGAGATGGACTCGATGGAGTCGAAGAGGGCTCGATATCGCGCCAGCTGGGCCTCGGCGTCCAGGAAGCCCGCGTCGAAGGCGCTGTCCAGCTGGACGGTGTCGAGTGCCGGAATTTCGGCTCCGGCGTACAGCGTCGAATGCACTGAACCGGTGATCTGCCTGGTGAACGGGATGATGCGGATCGTCACGGACGGCCAGGTGGAAACCTCGTGCAGAAAGGCGAGTTGCGCCCGCATGGTCTCGGGGTCGCAGTACCGCATCCGCAACGCGGCCTCGTGGATGAACGCCTCGAACGGGGTCGGCCTGGGGCGATCGAAAATGTCGCGCCGTCTGGTGCGGTGCTCGACGCGGGCGTTCAGTTCGTTGGCGGGAAGGTCGGTGATCCCGCTCCGGATGATGGCCCGTGCATACGACTCCGTCTGGAACACGCCAGGGATGATGAGCATCTGGATGGCGCGAATGTAGGACGCCTTGTGCTCCAGCTCCGCCAGGTCCAGGAATCCGGGCGAGAGTATTCCGCGGTAGTCGTCCCACCATCCCCTGGTGCGTTCGTCGGCCATCTCGGCCAGGGCGTCGACCAGGTGCTTGTCCGACGCCGAGTAGTGGGCCGCCAGTCGGCGTACCCGTTCGCTGCTCACTCCGTAGCGGCCGGACTCGATGTGGCTGATCTGGGCTCGCTCGCCGCCCAGGTACGCGGCCGCTTCGCTCCCGGACATCCCCGCACGCTCGCGCAGCTTGCGAAGCTCCGCACCCAACCGCCGCTGCCTGGCGGTCGGATAGCTCCTCGGTGGCATGGACCCTCCCCTTCGTGCGGGTACGAGTGTGCCGCCCGACCGGGCCGCTGGTCCACTCGTATGGGTGCTACGGCCGTCCCATTGTTGTGCCCTAGCGTCCGGAGGTGTCGAGCCCGCGGGTGGATCGGCCCGAAGTGCAGCCCCCCGTAAGTGAGTTGAACGCTCACGGGTCTGGCCGATGCCACGGGTCGCGCCCACCGCACGACGCCCCGGAGACCGCCTCACGCAGGGAGACCGCGCCATGACCTCCGTATCCGTTCCTTCGTCACCCGCCCCCTACCTGCCCCAGCGCGGCGGGCGCTACCGGCTCGTCGTGCCGAACGCGCCCACCGCCCCCAGGATCGTGCGGGACTTCGTGGCGACGGTGCTGTGGGCCGCCGAGCACCCGCACCTCGTCGACGACGCCCGGCTCTGCGTGAGCGAGGTCGTCTCCAATGCGTACTGCCATACGGACTCGCCGCAGGTCCGGGTGGAGGTCACCGTCGACCACCGGCAGATGACGGTGTACGTCACGGACGACGACCCCGGTTCGACGCCCTGCCCCCGCACCGCCGTGCGGCCGGACCGGGACGAGCACGGCCGGGGGCTGCTCCTCGTCGACGCGCTCGCCGTGCGGTGGGGGACCACCGCGTACGGGGCGCGGTCGCCGCACTCGAAGGCGGTGTGGTTCACCCTCTCCGCCACCGGCACGGCTCACCTCTCCGCTTGATTTGGACGACCGTCCAGGTCTATCGTCCAAACAGTCGGCCGACTCCCGCACGTACACGTATCGGAGAGTGTGATGAACCAATCCCTGCTGGCCACCGTGACCGCGGCCCTCCTGGTCTGGGAGGCGCTCCTGCTGATTCCCATGGTCCCGGGGAAGCTGATCGACACGAGGGACTTCGCCCCGCTGCCCCGGTGGCAGTACAACGGCTTCAACGTGTATCTGACCTCCCTCGGGCTGGCCAGCTTCGTGGTGGCCGGGTTCGCCATGGCCGATCAGCACTGGGCCTTCGTGGCGGCACTGGTGCTGAGCCTCGGCTACATCGCGGTCTTCGCGGCCGACCTCGGCGCGGTCTTCCCCGTCGTGCCCGACCCCCTGCCGGTACAGTTGCTCGTTCTCGAAGCGATCGCGCTGGCCTCGGCCGGGGTGCTCGCCGTGATCGCGATCCAGGGGGTACGGCTGTGACGGGCGAGTCCACGGGCCCCTCGCGCGGGACGGATACGCGCGAGAAGATCATCGAAGCGGCCGCCTCCCTCATTCCCGAGCTGGGCTGGGGCGATGTGAGCAGCCGACGGGTGGCGGAGCGCGCGGGCGTGAACACCGGAGTGATCCACTACCACGTGGGGAGCATCGGCGAACTCCGGCGCATCGCGGCGGTCCGGAAGGTCCGGGCGTTCTTTCTCGGCCGGATCGACGAGGCACTGTCGCTGGAGGACCCGGCCGTGGCCGTGGAAACCATGCTCCGCGCGCTGTCCGCCAACGATCCGCGCGATCCGGAACTCCTGCTGCTGTACGAGTCGCTCGTCGCCGCGAGCCGGGACGACCAGCTGCGCGCCGAAATCGCCGCCCTGCTGGCGGAGCTGCGGCAGCGGCTGTGCGACTGGTTCGCGGCCCGGGGGGTCGCGCGTCCGCTCGCCGTCGCGGTGACGCTCACGGCGGCGATCGACGGCTACCTGCTCCAGCGGTCGCTCGACCCGTCCGTCGAGCCCGGTCCTCTCGTCGACGGGCTGGTCGGCATGGTCCGGCAGCGGATGGCGGCCGACGGGGCGTGAGGTGCGAAGGCGCGGCGGCCGCGTGGCGTTCCCTGCCGCGCGGCCGCCGCACATGAGGGTGCTGCTCAGGCGCTGCCCGGCCGGGAGAGGACCGGGGCGCCCGCCGGACGCGCGGCCTGCCGGACGGGCGTGGCGGGCGGGCTCTGCCGGACCAGGACCCCCGGGGCGCTCTTCTCCCGTACGACGAGCAGTCCCGCCAGCACCAGCAGCACCCAGAGCACCGGGGCGAGCGGATTCTCGGGGAGCACGAATCCCTGTGCGGCGAGTCCGAGCAGACCACCGGCGGAAAGGACCGCCGCGAGGACGAGCTTTCCGAGGCCCATCTCCGATACCGCTCCGGACGGGCGACGGATTTCGAACCGGCCGAACACCCGGGTGAAAGTCACCAGGAACACCGCCGAAATCCCGACCCACAGCGGTGCCACCGCGAACCACATCGGACTTCCGGGCGTCGGTGTCGAGAATCCGAATCCGAGAATGAAGATTCCGGCCGTCGTCACGAGCGCGGGCATGTGCCAGAGGTACAGGGTCATGAAACGGGTTCCGCACCATTGCAGAAGGGCGGTGACCCGTGGGCGTCCGGCGCACCGTGTGATGACCGGCTTGAGCGTCAGCCAGAGCCCCAGCTGGCCGATGGTCAGCGACAGCATCAGGGCGGTCGGCGGGCTCATGTTGGAGACCGGGGCCCCGGGCATTCCGATCATGGAGGGCGGATAGGGCCCGAAGAACACGGCGGCCGCGGTGAGGCCGAAGCCGAGGGCGGCCACACCCGCCGACGCCCGTCCGCAGCGCACGCGCAGGCTGCCGTCCGCGTAGTGGAAGCCGAACTGGTGGGCGGCCAGCCAGACGAACAGGGCGTTCAGGAAACCGATCGCGGGGGAGACCTCGAAGCGCAGCACGTCGACGACCAGGGCGCAGACCGCGAGGACACCGATCACCCGCCATCCGTGACGGCGGTACCAGGCGTACATCACGGGCGTGAGCGCGACCACGAGTATGTAGACGGCGAGGAACCAGAGCAGCTGGCCGGCCGTCTTGCCCGCCAACAGCACCGGTTGCCGCGGCACTCCCGCCCCGGTCAGTGCGTGCGGCAGCAGCAGCCATACGGCCGCCAGGGGTACGACCGGGACGAGGAGACGCGCGATACGGCCCCGGAGCCAGGTGCGCACCGATGCCGTCGACCGGAACGAGAAGAAATTGGCGGCACCACCGGCGAAGAACACCATGGGCATGACCTGCGTCAGCCAGGTGACGACCCACCAGCCGGGACTCGAAAGGGCATTCCCGGTGCTCAAATGCCCATTTCCATAGGACAGTACGGGCATGAGCCAGTGCTGGGAAATGACGGCCAGCACACAGAGCGCTCTGATGACGTCTATGAAGGAATCGCGACCGCGAAAGCGGCTGCGATCGGGCGAATGAGCGGGGGGCTGCTGCATGTAATCATCCTGCGTTCGGCAGGCGTTGGAGGCAGTGACGCGGTCCCCCGAATTCATCGGGGTGCCAGCACCGCGCGTCATGGTGGGGTTCTCCCCACCGGGCCCCGTGCAGCGGCCCCGCGCGCCGGGCCCCGCGCGCCGGGCGGGGCGGGGCCGGTGGCGTCCGGACGGGTCGTTCTTGATCGTTGGCGCATTCCCCGGATACGGAGCGGCGCCCGCTCCTACGCTGATTCCGTTCGACCGGACAATTCCGTAAAACGGAGGATTACATGCGCGCACGCCTCGCCGCTGTCGCCGCAACGGCCGTCCTGGGCTCCGGCATGCTGGTCAGCGCACCCGCTGCCCACGCGGCCGATCCCGTCAGCACGTTCGACGTCACCGTCGGGAACACCTACACCCGGGGCACGATCACCTGGCACAACCGGTCCGTCACCGTGGCGGGGGAGCAGAAGTCGGTGTCCGATACGAGCTGCCGGGGGACCACCGCCTTCACCCTCGACTCCGCCAACAAGCAGTTGGGCAGCCACTACAGCTCCCAGACCTGCGGGGCCAGCGAGAAGTTCTACCCCTTCGTCGTTCCGGCGGACGTCGCCGGTGGCGCCGCGGTCGTGCGGATCTGCCTCGACGACGGCGGGTCCCCGGCCACGTACCTGAGCTGCAAGCGCTACGGACGCCCGTAGGGCCGACGGGGCGCCGAAGGAGCGGCCCCGGGGGCCCGCCCGGCCGGGTGCCGGGCGGGCCCCGCGCGGCTCACCCGAGCCGCCCCGAGCCGCCGGGGCGCCCCCTGGTGGCTCCCGCCACCGCCGCCACCACCGCGAGCGCCGCCGTCGCGCCGCCGAGCAGCATGACCGCCGAGACGGACAGGTGGTCCAGGCCCGCCCCGCCCGCCAGGGCGCCGAGGGCGAAGGCCGCCTGGAAGAACGCGGTGAAGAGGACGGACGCCGCTTCGGGCGCGTCGGGCGCGGCCCTGGTGAACCAGGTCTGCGAGCAGACCGGCACCGCACCGTAGGCGACCCCCCAGACGGCCAGCAGCGCGACGGCCCCGGCCTCCCACCGGCCGAGCACCGGCAGCAGCACGGTCGCGGTGGCGATCAGCCCCGCGGCGAGGGCGACCGCGGTGCGCGGGCGGCGCGTCACGAGCGCGCCGCCCGCGAAGTTGCCGACGATCCCGGCGGCGCCGTAGACCAGCAGGAACACCGTGATCGTCGTCGGACCGGCGTGCGTGACCCGCTCCAGGAAGGGCGTGACATAGGTGTACGTCGCGAAGTGCGCCGGCACGACGAGGAAGGTGAGGAGCAGGGCGAACAGGGTGCCGGGCCGGTTGAGCACGGTACGCAGCAGGCTCGCGCGGGTGACCCGGGTCGGCGGCAGCGGCGGGACCACCAGGAGCATCAGGGCCAGTACGCCCACGCTCAGCAGCCCCATGACGACGAACGCGGTCCGCCAGCCGGCCAGCCCGCCGAGGAACGTACCGGCGGGGACGCCCAGCACGGAGCCCAGCGGGACGGCCGAGAAGATCACCGCCGTGGCCCGCCCGGCCGACGCCGGGCGGACCAGCCGGCCGGCCAGTCCGGAGCCGATGGACCAGAAGCCGCCGATGGTGACCCCGACCATCACCCGGGCGACCAGGATGAGGCGGTAGTCGGTCGCGGCGGCGGTGAGGAAGTCGGCCAGGGCCAGCAGGAGGACGAAGGCGCCGAGCATCAGGCGACGGTCGACGCGGGCCGTCGCCACGGTGACCACGGGGGCGGAGACCGCCGCGAGGAGTCCGGGCATGGTCATCATCAGGCCCGCGGTGCCGTCCGAGACGTCGAAGTCGGCCCCGATCGAGGTGAGCAGGCCGATGGGCAGGATCTCGGTGGTGACGATCGAGAAGATGCCCAGCATCACGGAGACGACGGCGAGCCGACCGCGTAAGGGCGTGCGTCCGGGGGCGGAGCCGGATGCGGGGGGTGCGGGACTGGCGGATGCGGGGGTGGCCGCGGGGGTGGTCATGGCGGGGCCGTCCTGTGCTCGGTGACGCGAGGGCTGTTCGCCCCAGTTCACAAGCGGCGGCGGACGGCGTCCGGCAGGTTCGCGACATCAACCCCGGTGGGCGGCGTCGATGTCGCGAAACTGCCGGAGCGGCCCCGGCACCGGGACGCGCGCGGAGGACACGGGGAAGCGCGGAGGCGGCGCGGAGCAGCGGGAACGGCGAAGGGCCGTCGCTCCCGAGCGGGGGAGTGACGGCCCTTCGCCGCGCGCCGCGAAGCGCTTGTGAATCCGTGAACCCGGGCGGACCCGGAGGTTCCGTCAGATCAGAGAACGCGGACCGCGCCCGACGGCGGGTCGTAGGACAGCGGACGCTGCACCACACCGGTGCTGGAGTTCTGCGCGCCGACGAACTGGCCGTTGCCCACGTAGATCCCCACGTGGTACGCGCTGCCCGCGCCGCCCCAGTACAGGATGTCGCCCGGCTGGAGGTTGCTCAGGGAGACCTGGGTGCCGGCGGTCGACTGGGCCTGCGAGACGCGCGGCAGGTCGATGTTGACCGAGCGGAACGCGGCCTGGACGAGGCCGGAGCAGTCCCACGAGTTGGGGCCGGTGCCGCCGGGCACGTACGCGTCGCCGACCTGGGCCTGCGCGAAGGCGATGACCGCGGCGGCGGAGCCGGTCGCGCTCGACGAGGAAGAGGAGGACGACGTGGAGACGGTCGTGCCGGTGCTGGAGCCGGAGGTCGCGCTCAGCGTCGTGCGGGCGGTGGAGCGGGAGGCGCGCTCGGCGGCCTCCGCCTTGGCCTTGGCGGCTGCCTCCGCCTTCTTCTTGGCCTCTGCCTTGCGGACCGCCTCGGCCTTGGCCTTCTTGGCGGCCTTGGCCGCGGTGGCGGCTGCGGCGTCCTCCTGGGCCTGCGTCTGCAGGTCCTGGGCGACCTGCTGCGTGGCCTGGGCGGAGGCGGCGACGGCGGTGGAGAGCCCGGCGGTGATGGTGGGCATCTCGATGGTCTGGGTCACCGGCTCGGCCTGGGCCGGACCGGCCGCGCCTGCGACCGCGATGGTGCTGAGGACGCCACCGGCAACTCCGGCCCGCAGCGCCGTCTTCGGGGCGTTTCGGCGGGGCTTCCGGTGGCTGGGTATGTGAGCGGTGTGGGACATGGGTACTAGCGCTATCAGGGCCCTGGGGCTCCCATCAAGAAACGTGTGTTGCGACACAGTTACGTCCGGAATCTGTGAATCCGCTTTCTGGAACCCTTTATTGACGCCGTAACGGGCAAAACGGTCATGCCTGATCACCGCTGTGATCACGGCCTTTCGGCAATACGCCCGAATTGCCCGCCACCTACCATCCGTTCACACCGATGGCCAAGCCCGCTTTTATGGAAGCCGTACCGGAGTGACGCAGGTCACAGTGTGCTCGGTGCGTGAGGGGCGGTTATGCGCCATGACCCCAAGGCGGCGGCGAGCGAGGGGAGATGCCCTGTTCGCGCTGATGATCGTAAATGCACCCGAGTGTCTACTTTGCTCCTCGTGATGTCTCCTCCCGGGTGACTCCGGACGGAACGGGCGGGGGTCGCGCCGCCCCGGGGCGGCGCGTGGCGGGGTCCATGGGCGGGGTGGCCGGGGCCGGGGGGTGCCGGTTCCTTTATCACTCCGTGGAGTCCATCGCCAATTTGCTTGCCATGGCCATCTCTTGATAGGGCGACAGGCGTTTGACCAGCGGTAACAGCATCAGATGTCACGTCTCGTGATCACTCGGCCGCTTCGCGTGTGAAGATCACCGCTCATCCGACTTCATGATCCTTCGTCAGGTGGTGGAGATCACAAAGGCGTTGTCGTACCCCGTGTCGCAGATCACAGGACGGCGGGCATAGGATGCGGGGCAGTCGGGCTTGTGAACTGCCTCACATGTGCACGATCTTGGTGAGGCGGTGAGCCGGTCGCCCGATGCGGTCCAACGGTCAAGGACGACTGGAAGGAGCGAGGAGCGTGAATGCCTACGCGCCCATCCTCGTGCTCGGCGCCCTCGGGGCAGGGTTTGCGATCTTCTCCGTGGTCATGGCCACGCTTATCGGCCCCAAGCGCTACAACCGGGCAAAGCTCGAAGCGTACGAGTGCGGTATCGAACCCACACCCACGCCGGCCGGAGGCGGCCGCTTCCCCATCAAGTACTACCTGACGGCGATGCTCTTCATCGTCTTCGACATCGAGATCGTCTTCCTCTATCCCTGGGCGGTCACCTTCGACGCCCTGGGGATCTTCGGGCTCGTGGAGATGCTGCTCTTCGTGCTCACCGTCTTCGTCGCCTACGCGTACGTGTGGCGTCGCGGCGGTCTGGAATGGGACTGAGGGGCTGAGGGGCACACCATGGGACTCGAAGAGAAGCTGCCCAGCGGCTTCGTTCTGACCACTGTCGAGCAGGCCGCCGGATGGGTGCGGAAGTCCTCCGTCTTCCCCGCCACCTTCGGCCTCGCCTGTTGCGCCATCGAGATGATGACGACCGGGGCCGGGCGTTACGACCTGGCCCGTTTCGGGATGGAGGTCTTCCGCGGATCGCCGCGGCAGGCGGATCTGATGATCGTGGCAGGACGGGTCAGCCAGAAGATGGCTCCCGTCCTGCGGCAGGTCTACGACCAGATGCCCAACCCCAAGTGGGTGATCTCCATGGGCGTTTGCGCGTCATCGGGTGGAATGTTCAACAATTACGCCATTGTTCAGGGTGTTGATCATATTGTTCCGGTTGACATCTATTTGCCGGGTTGTCCGCCGCGGCCCGAGATGCTGATGGACGCGATCCTCAAGCTCCACCAGAAGATCCAGGGCTCCAAGCTCGGGGTCAACGCGGAGGAGGCCGCCCGCGAGGCGGAGGACGCGGCGCTCAAGGCCCTGCCCCTGATCGAGATGAAGGGGCTGCTCCGGTGAGCGACGAGCAGAACAACAACGGCGTCCCCGCCCCGCGCGACGAGCACGGCGAGGTCATCGGCGTACGCAAGGGCATGTTCGGCGCCGCCAACGGCGGCGACACCTCCGGCTACGGCGGCCTCGTCCGTACCGTGACCCTGCCGGGCGCCACGCCCCGCCCGTACGGCGGCTGGTTCGACGAAGTCGCCGACGAACTCGAAGGGGCCCTGGAGGAACAGGACCTGCTTCCGGCGCACGCCATCGAGAAGACCGTCGTCGACCGCGGCGAGCTGACCTTCCACATCGCCCGCGAGCACCTGCCCGCCGTCGCGAAGACGCTGCGCGACGACCCGGCGCTGCGCTTCGAGCTCTGCACGGGCGTGAGCGGCGTCCACTACCTCGGCGACAAGGGCCGCGAGCTGCACGCCGTCTACCACCTGCGCTCGCTCACGCACGGCCGGCTGATCCGCCTGGAGGTGTCGGCCCCGGACAGCGATCCGCACATCCCGTCCCTCGTCGCGGTCTACCCGACCAACGACTGGCACGAGCGCGAGGCATACGACTTCTTCGGGCTCGTCTTCGACGGGCACCCCGCCCTCACCCGGATCATGATGCCGGACGACTGGCAGGGCTTCCCGCAGCGCAAGGACTACCCGCTCGGAGGCATCGCCGTCGAGTACAAGGGCGCCCAGATCCCGGCTCCGGACCAGCGGAGGTCGTACTCCTGATGTCTACTCCCCACTCCACGCCCCGGGCCACGACCGAGGGGACTGTATATACAGTCACCGGCGGCGACTGGGACGAGGTCGTCGAGTCCGCGGTCAAGTCCGACGACGAGCGCATCATCGTCAACATGGGCCCCCAGCACCCCTCCACGCACGGAGTGCTGCGGCTGATCCTGGAGATCGACGGCGAGACCGTCACCGAGGCCCGCTGCGGCATCGGCTACCTCCACACCGGCATCGAGAAGAACCTCGAATTCCGGAACTGGACCCAGGGCACCACCTTCGTCACGCGCATGGACTACCTGACGCCCTTCTTCAACGAGGCGGCGTACTGCCTGGGCGTCGAGAAGCTCCTCGGCATCGAGGACCAGATCCCGGACCGGGCCACCGTCCTGCGCGTGCTCCTGATGGAGCTCAACCGGCTCTCCTCGCACCTGGTGTGCATCGCCACCGGCGGCATGGAGCTCGGCGCCACGACGATCATGATCTACGGCTTCCGCGACCGTGAACTCGTCCTCGACCTCTTCGAGCTGATCACCGGCCTGCGCATGAACCACGCGTTCATCCGCCCCGGCGGACTCGCCCAGGACCTGCCGCCCGGCGCGATCGACCAGCTGCGCGAGTTCGTGAAGACCATGAAGAAGAACCTGCCGGAGTACGACAAGCTCGCCACCGGCAACCCCATCTTCAAGGCCCGCATGCAGGACGTCGGCTATCTCGACCTGACCGGCTGCATGGCGCTCGGCGTCACCGGCCCGATGCTGCGCTCCGCCGGACTCCCGCACGACCTGCGCAAGACCGACCCCTACTGCGGGTACGAGAACTACGAGTTCGACGTCCCCACCGCCGACAGCTGCGACGCCTACGGCCGCTTCCTCGTCCGCCTGGAGGAGATGCGCCAGTCGCTGCGGATCGTCGAACAGTGCATCGACCGGCTCGCGCCCGGCCCGGTGATGGTCGCCGACAAGAAGATCGCCTGGCCCGCCCAGCTCGCGCTCGGCCCGGACGGACTCGGCAATTCGCTCGACCACATCAAGAAGATCATGGGCACCTCCATGGAGGCCCTGATCCACCACTTCAAGCTGGTGACCGAGGGCTTCCGGGTCCCGGCCGGACAGGCGTACACCGCCGTCGAGTCGCCCAAGGGCGAACTCGGCGTGCACGTCGTCTCGGACGGCGGCACCCGCCCCTACCGGGTCCACTTCCGCGACCCGTCCTTCACCAACCTCCAGGCCATGGCGGCGATGTGCGAGGGCGGCCAGGTCGCCGACGTCATCGTCGCCGTCGCGTCCATCGACCCCGTGATGGGAGGCGTCGACCGGTGACCGAAGCACGTCAGGAAGTCAGTCTGGGGATGCCGCAGCTCCCCGCCCCCGCCTACCCGGCCGAGGTGCGCGCCAGGCTCGAAGCGGACGCGAAGGAGGTGATCGCCCGCTACCCCGGCAGCCGCTCCGCCCTGCTGCCCCTGCTGCACCTGGTGCAGTCCGAGGAGGGTTACGTCTCCCGTACGGGCATGGCGTTCTGCGCCGAACTGCTCGGTCTCACCACCGCCGAGGTCACCGCCGTCGCCACCTTCTACACGATGTACCGGCGCAGGCCGAGCGGCGACTACCAGGTCGGCGTCTGCACCAACACGCTCTGCGCGGTGATGGGCGGCGACGCCATCTTCGACCGGCTCAAGGAACACCTCGGCGTCGGCAACGACGAGACGACCGAGGACGGCAAGGTCACCCTCGAACACATCGAGTGCAACGCGGCCTGCGACTTCGCGCCCGTGGTGATGGTCAACTGGGAGTTCTTCGACAACCAGACCCCCGAGAGCGCGACCCGGCTCGTCGACGACCTGATCGCCGGGCGCACCGTCGAACCCACCCGCGGCGCCCCGCTGTGCACGTACAAGGAGACCGCCCGGATCCTGGCCGGCTTCCCCGACGAGCGCCCCGGGGCCGTCGAGGCCACCGGCGGCGCGGGCCCCGCCTCGCTGATCGGCCTCCGGCTCGCCAAGGGCGAGGAGCCCCATCCGCGTGTCGTCGCCCCGCGCGGTGAACGCCCCACCGGCGCCCAGCCCCACGACCCGTCGCCGTCCGGGCACCTCAGCTCGCACGACGCACCGCAGCAGACCTCGGCCTCCGACCCGGACCATCCGGCCGGCCCGATCGCCGAGGAGGGGGAGTGATGACGTTGACGACCGAGATCGACGACAACGGAAACGGCAACGGGGAGAACCCGGAAAAGCTCCTCGCCCCCGTCCTCTCCGCCTTCTGGGACCAGCCGGAATCCTGGACCCTGGAGACCTACCGGCGCCACGAGGGCTACGAGGGACTGCGCAAGGCCCTCGCCATGGCCCCGGACGACCTGATCGCCTACGTCAAGGACTCCGGCCTGCGCGGCCGCGGCGGCGCGGGCTTCCCCACCGGGATGAAGTGGCAGTTCATCCCCCAGGGAGACGGCAAACCGCACTACCTGGTCGTCAACGCCGACGAATCGGAACCGGGCACCTGCAAGGACATCCCGCTCCTGTTCGCCAACCCGCACAGCCTCATCGAGGGCATCGTGATCGCCTGCTACGCGATCCGCTCCTCGCACGCGTTCATCTACCTGCGCGGCGAGGTCGTCCCCGTGCTGCGACGACTGCACGAGGCCGTCCGAGAGGCGTACGAGGCGGGCTATCTGGGGACGAACATCCTGGGTTCGGGGCTCGATCTGGAACTCACGGTGCACGCGGGCGCCGGTGCGTACATCTGTGGTGAGGAAACCGCGCTGCTCGACTCTCTCGAAGGACGGCGTGGCCAGCCCCGGCTGCGACCCCCCTTCCCCGCGGTCGCCGGTCTGTACGCCTGCCCCACTGTGGTGAACAACGTCGAGTCCATCGCCTCGGTTCCCGCGATCCTGAACCGGGGCAAGGACTGGTTCAAGTCGATGGGCAGCGAGAAGTCCCCCGGCTTCACGCTGTACTCGCTCAGCGGGCACGTCGCGGGCCCCGGCCAGTACGAGGCACCGCTCGGCATCACCCTGCGCCAATTGCTCGACATGAGCGGCGGCATGCGCCCCGGCCACCGGCTGAAGTTCTGGACCCCGGGCGGCTCCTCCACCCCGATGTTCACCGACGAACACCTCGACGTACCGCTCGACTACGAGGGCGTCGGCGCCGCCGGATCCATGCTCGGCACCAAGGCGCTCCAGTGCTTCGACGAGACCACCTGCGTCGTACGGGCCGTCACCCGCTGGACCGAGTTCTACGCCCACGAGTCCTGCGGCAAGTGCACACCCTGCCGCGAGGGCACCTACTGGCTCGTCCAGCTGCTCCGCGACATCGAGGCCGGCAAGGGACAGATGCCCGACCTCGACAAGCTCAACGACATCGCCGACAACATCAACGGCAAGTCCTTCTGCGCCCTCGGCGACGGCGCCGCCTCGCCGATCTTCTCCTCGCTGAAGTACTTCCGCGAGGAGTACGAGCAGCACATCACGGGCAAGGGCTGCCCCTTCGATCCCGCCAGGTCGACCGTCTGGGCCGACGACAAGAACGCTCACCAGGGGGTGAACGCATGACAGTCACCACGAGTGCGCCCTCCGGGGGCGGCGAGGCGGCCATCCCGCCCGAGGACCTGGTCACGCTGACCATCGACGGCATCGAGATCAGCGTGCCCAAGGGCACCCTGGTCATCCGGGCCGCCGAACTCCTCGGCATCGAGATCCCGCGCTTCTGCGACCACCCGCTCCTCGACCCGGCCGGCGCCTGCCGCCAGTGCATCGTCGAGGTCGAGGGCCAGCGCAAGCCGATGGCGTCCTGCACCATCACCTGCACCGACGGCATGGTGGTGAAGTCGCAGCTCACCTCACCGGTCGCCGAGAAGGCCCAGAAGGGTGTGATGGAGCTGCTGCTCATCAACCACCCGCTGGACTGCCCGGTCTGCGACAAGGGCGGCGAGTGCCCGCTCCAGAACCAGGCGATGTCGCACGGCGACGCGGACTCCCGCTTCGACGGCAAGAAGCGGACCTACGAGAAGCCCGTCCCGATCTCCACCCAGGTGCTGCTGGACCGCGAGAGGTGCGTGCTCTGCGCGCGCTGCACCCGGTTCTCCAACCAGGTGGCGGGCGACCCGATGATCGAGCTGATCGAGCGCGGCGCGCTCCAGCAGGTCGGCACCGGCGAGGGCGACCCCTTCGAGTCGTACTTCTCCGGGAACACCATCCAGATCTGCCCGGTCGGGGCGCTCACCTCCGCGGCGTACCGATTCCGCTCCCGCCCCTTCGACCTGGTCTCCTCGCCCTCGGTCTGCGAGCACTGCGCGGGCGGCTGCGCCACCCGCACCGACCACCGGCGCGGCAAGGTCATGCGGCGGCTCGCCGCCGACGACCCCGAGGTCAACGAGGAGTGGGTCTGCGACAAGGGCCGCTTCGGCTTCCGCTACGCACAGCAGCGGGACCGGCTCACCACCCCGCTGGTGCGCAACGCCGACGGCGTCCTGGAACCGGCGAGCTGGCCCGAGGCGCTGGCCGCCGCGGCCACCGGTCTCTCCGCCGCGCGCGGCCGGACCGGCGTGCTCACCGGCGGCCGGCTGACCGTCGAGGACGCCTACGCCTACGGCAAGTTCGCCCGGATCGCGCTGGACACCAACGACATCGACTTCCGGGCCCGGGTGCACAGCGGCGAGGAGGCCGACTTCCTGGCCGCCCGCGTCGCCGGGCGCGGCCGGGACCTGGACGGCTCGGGTGTCACGTACACCTCGCTGGAGAAGGCCCCGACGGTGCTGCTGGTCGGCTTCGAGTCGGAGGAGGAGGCGCCCGGCGTCTTCCTGCGGCTGCGCAAGGCCCACCGCAAGCACGGGCAGCGCACCTACGCCATCGCCTCGCACGCCACCCGCGGCCTGGAGAAGGCGGGCGGCACCCTGCTCCCCGCCGCCCCCGGCACCGAGACCGAGTGGCTGGACGCGATCGCGGGCGGCGTCGGGCTCGACGGCGAAGGAGCCGAGGCGGCCGGGGCGCTGCGCGGCGACGGCTCCGTGATCGTGGTCGGCGAGCGGCTGGCCGCGGTACCGGGCGGACTCACCGCCGCGGTGCGCACGGCCGCCGCGACCGGGTCCGCGCTGGTGTGGATCCCGCGCCGGGCCGGCGAACGCGGTGCGGTGGAGGCGGGCGCGCTCCCGTCGCTGCTGCCCGGCGGCCGCCCGGCCACCGACCCGCGGGCCCGCGACGAGGTGGCGGCCGCGTGGGGCGTCACCGAACTCCCGTCCCGCTTCGGCCGCGACACCGGCCAGATCGTCGAGGCCGCGGCCACCGGCGAACTGGGCGCGCTGCTCGTCGCCGGGGTCGAGCCCGTGGACCTGCCGGACCCGGCACGGGCCCTGGAGGCCCTGGACCAGGTCGGCTTCCTGGTCTCGCTGGAGCTGCGGCCCAGCGAGGTCACCGACCGCGCCGACGTGGTGTTCCCGGTCGCCGCGGTGGCCGAGAAGTCCGGCACTTTCCTCAACTGGGAGGGCCGGGCGCGGATGTTCGAGGCCGCGCTGAAGCCCGAGCAGATGACGCGCGCGCTCGCGCCGACCGACGCCCGGGTGCTGCACATGCTGGCCGACGCGATGACCGCGGGCGCCACGCGCTTCGCGCTGCCGGATCTGAAGTCCGTACGCCGTGAGCTGGACCGGCTCGGCGGCTGGACCGGGGCGCGCGCCACCGAACCGAACGAGCCGGCGCGACCGCTGCCCCGCCCCGGCGACGGCGAGGCGATCCTCGCGGGCCACCGGATGCTGCTCGACCTGGGCCGGCTCCAGGAGGGCGACGAGGCGCTGGCCGGTACCCGGCACGCCGCGGTCGCCCGGCTCTCCGCGGCCACCGCGGCCGAGACGGGCGTGAAGGACGGAGACCTGCTGGCCGTCACCGGCCCGGCGGGCAGCGTCGCCTTCCCGTTGCGGGTCACCGACATGCCGGACCGGGTGGTCTGGGTTCCGCTGAACTCCGCCGGGCGGGGCGTTCCGGCCGACACCGGCGCCCGGCCCGGCGGCCTGGTCCGGATCGGCCCCGCCGCGCCCGGTACTCCCGACGTCACACCGGAGGTGGGGGCGTGAGTGCCTTCGCTCAACTGGCCGCGGCACCGCACAGTGCCGTGCTCGCCGCCGAGGACCTGTCGATGTTCGGCGACGACCCGTGGTGGCTCGTCGTCATCAAGGCGGTGTTCTGCTTCGCGTTCCTGATGGTGACCGTGCTCTTCTCCATCGTGTGGGAGCGCAAGGTCGTCGCCTGGATGCAGCTGCGCATCGGCCCCAACCGGCACGGCCCCTGGGGCATGCTCCAGTCGCTCGCCGACGGCATCAAGCTGATGCTGAAGGAGGACGTCGTCGTCAAGCGGGCGGACAAGGTCGTCTATGTCCTCGCCCCGATCGTCGCCGCCATCCCGGCGTTCATGGCGATCGCGGTCATCCCGTTCGGCCCGTCCGGCAACGAGGTCTCGATCTTCGGCCACCGTACGGCGATGCAGCTCACCGACCTGCCGATCGCGATGCTCTACATCCTCGCGGTCGCCTCGGTCGGGATCTACGGCATCGTGCTGGCCGGCTGGTCGTCCGGATCGACGTACCCGCTCCTGGGCGGTCTGCGCTCCTGCGCACAGATGATCAGCTACGAGATCGCGATGGGCGCCGCGTTCGCCTCGGTCTTCCTCTACTCCGGGTCGATGTCGACCTCGAAGATCGTGGAGGCGCAGCAGGACCGCTGGTTCATCATCCTGCTGCCGGTCTCCTTCCTCATCTACATCGTCACGATGGTCGGCGAGACCAACCGCGCCCCGTTCGACATGCCGGAGTCCGAGGGCGACCTGGTCGGCGGCTTCAACACCGAGTACTCGTCGATCAAGTTCGCGATGTTCATGCTCGCCGAGTACGTCAACATGGTCACCGTCTCCGCGGTCTCCACGACCCTGTTCCTGGGCGGCTGGCGGGCCCCGTGGCCGATCAGCACCTTCTGGGAGGGCGCGAACCACGGCTGGTGGCCGATGCTCTGGTTCGTCATCAAGGTCCAGCTGCTGCTGTTCTTCTTCATCTGGCTGCGCGGCACGCTGCCCCGGGTCCGCTACGACCAGCTGATGAAGCTCGGCTGGAAGGTCCTGATCCCGGTCTCCGTGGTCTGGCTGATGCTGGTCGCGACGGTCCGGGCGCTGCGCAACGAGGGCTACGACTTCACGAAGATCGTGCTGTACGTGGCCGGGGCCGTGATCGCGATCCTGCTGATCTCCTTCGTCGCCGACGTCTTCCGCGACAAGAAGGGCCGGGCCGCCGAGGCGGAGGCCGGTCCGGAGCCCGCGTTCGACCCGATGGCGGGCGGATTCCCGGTGCCACCGCTGCCCGGACAGACCCTGCCGCCGGTGCCGCGCCGCAGGCCGCGGGGCGAACGGGAGCTCGTTGTCAGTGGTGGGCCGGATACTCAGAGTGACGGAAATTCGAGTGACGGAAAGGAGGCGGACGGTGTCTGAGTCATCGGAGTCCTCGGGAGCACCGGGATCCTCGGGGTCCCCGGAGTCCTCGGGGGAGAAGTTCCAGAACCCCGTCGCCGGCTTCGGCGTGACCTTCAAGGCCATGTTCAAGAAGCGGCTGACCGAGCAGTATCCGGAAACGCCGAAGGTGACGGCGCCGCGCTTCCACGGCCGGCACCAGCTCAACCGCCATCCGGACGGTCTGGAGAAGTGCGTCGGCTGCGAGCTGTGCGCCTGGGCCTGTCCGGCGGACGCGATCTATGTGGAGGGCGCGGACAACACCGACGAGGAGCGCTACTCCCCGGGTGAGCGCTACGGCCGCGTCTACCAGATCAACTACGCGCGCTGCATCCTCTGCGGACTGTGCATCGAGGCCTGCCCGACCCGGGCGCTGACGATGACCAATCAGTTCGAGCTCGCCAACACCACCCGCGAGAGCCTCATCTACACCAAGGGCGAGCTGCTCGCGGGCCTGGAGGAGGGCATGGTCGACACCCCGCACGCGATCTACCCGGGGATGGACGAACAGGACTACTACCGGGGCCTGGTCACCGAGGCCGCCCCCGGTACGGAGCGTCAGACCGCCGTCTCCAAGGGCGAGAAGCCGGACGACGAGCACAGCGAGAACAACGGCTCGGCGCAGGGGGTGGGCGCATGAACGCCCTGGCCGCCGCGGCCTCCCAGACCTCGACCGGCGAGGCCGTCCAGTTCTGGCTGCTCGGCACCGTCGCCGTGATCGGCGCGCTGTCGACCGTACTGATGAAGAAGGCCGTGCACAGCGCGCTGAGCCTCGCCGGGACCATGATCGTCCTGGCGGTGTTCTACCTCGCCAACGGGGCCTACTTCCTGGGCATCGTCCAGATCGTCGTCTACACCGGCGCGATCATGATGCTGTTCCTCTTCGTGGTCATGCTGGTCGGTGTCACCGCGGCCGACTCGCTGAAGGAGACCCTGAAGGGCCAGCGCTGGCTGGCCGCGGGCTGCGGGATCGGCTTCGGCGTCCTGCTGATCGCGGGCATCGGCAACGCCTCGCTGAACACCTTCGACGGACTGGGCACCGCCAACGTCGAGCACGGCGGGAACGTCGAGGGACTGGCCAGTCTCATCTTCACCAAGTACGTCTTCGCCTTCGAGATCACCGGTGCCCTGCTGATCACGGCGACGGTCGGCGCGATGGTGCTCACCCACCGGGAGCGCACCGAACGGGCCAGGACCCAGCGGGAGATGTCCGAGGAGCGCGTACGCGGAGCGCAGCTACCGCCGCTGCCCGCCCCCGGCGTCTACGCCCGGCACAACGCCGTGGACATCCCGGGGCTGCTCCCGGACGGCACGCCCTCCGAGCTCACCGTCATGCGGACGCTGCGCGACCGCGGCCAGATCCGCGATGTGTCGAACGAGTCGCTGGAGCGGCTCAAGGCGCTGGAGCAGCGCTCCGAGGAGCGGCTCGGCCGTGACAACGAAGAAGAGGAGGTCGCCAAGTGAACCCGGTCAACTACCTCTATCTCGCAGCCCTGTTGTTCACCATCGGCGCGGCCGGGGTGCTGATCCGGCGGAACGCGATCGTGGTGTTCATGTGCGTGGAGCTGATGCTCAACGCCTGCAACCTCGCGTTCGTGACCTTCTCCCGGATGCACGGCAATCTCGACGGCCAGATCATCGCCTTCTTCACGATGGTCGTCGCCGCCGCCGAGGTCGTGGTCGGGCTCGCGATCATCGTGTCGGTGTTCCGTTCCCGCCACTCGGCCTCGGTCGACGACGCCAGCCTGATGAAGCTGTAAGGGGACGTTGAATCGTGGAGAACCTGATCGCGCTGCTCGTGGCGGCGCCCCTGCTCGGAGCGGCGGTCCTGCTCTGCGGCGGCCGACGGCTGGACCGTGCCGGACACTGGCTCGGCACCCTGCTCGCCGCCGCGTCGTTCGTCGTCGGTGTCGTGCTCTTCCTGGACATGCTGGGGAAGGGCGCCGAGGACCGGACGCTGCACCAGAAGCTGTTCAGCTGGATCCCGGTCGAGGGCTTCCAGGCCGATGTGGCCTTCCAGCTCGACCAGCTGTCGATGACGTTCGTGCTGCTGATCACCGGTGTGGGCACCCTGATCCACATCTACTCGATCGGCTACATGGAGCACGACGAGCGCCGGCGCCGCTTCTTCGGCTATCTGAACCTGTTCCTCGCGGCGATGCTGATCCTGGTCGTCGCCGACAACTACCTGCTGCTGTACCTCGGGTGGGAGGGCGTCGGTCTGGCGTCGTACCTGCTCATCGGCTTCTGGCAGCACAAGCCCAGCGCGGCCACGGCCGCCAAGAAGGCATTCCTGGTCAACCGCGTCGGTGACATGGGCCTGTCGATCGCGATCATGCTGATGTTCACCACCTTCGGCACCTTCGCCTTCGGCCCCGTCCTGGAAGCGACGGGGCAGACGAGCGAGGGCAAGCTGACGGCGATCGGCCTGATGCTGCTGCTCGCGGCCTGCGGCAAGTCGGCCCAGGTGCCGCTGCAGTCCTGGCTGGGCGACGCGATGGAGGGCCCGACCCCGGTCTCGGCCCTCATCCACGCCGCGACCATGGTGACCGCGGGGGTGTACCTCATCGTCCGCTCCGGCGCGATCTTCGACGCGGCGCCGGACGCACAGCTGGTCGTGGTGGTCGTTGGGGCGGTCACGCTGCTCTTCGGTGCGATCGTCGGTTGCGCGAAGGACGACATCAAGAAGGCCCTCGCCGGGTCGACGATGTCGCAGATCGGCTACATGATCCTGGCCGCCGGGCTCGGCCCGATCGGCTATGTCTTCGCGATCATGCACCTGGTGACGCACGGCTTCTTCAAGGCCGGGCTCTTCCTCGGCGCCGGTTCGGTCATGCACGGCATGAACGACGAGGTCGACATGCGGAAGTTCGGCGGACTCAGGAAGTACATGCCGGTCACCTTCGTCACCTTCGGCCTCGGCTATCTGGCGATCATCGGCTTCCCCGGCCTGTCCGGCTTCTTCTCCAAGGACAAGATCATCGAGGCGGCCTTCGCGAAGGGCGGCACCGAGGGCTGGATCCTCGGGGCGGTGACCCTGCTGGGCGCCGCGATCACCGCGTTCTACATGACGCGCGTGATGCTGCTGACGTTCTTCGGCGAGAAGCGCTGGCAGCCCGACGCGGACGGCCACGAGCCGCATCCGCACGAGTCCCCGAAGTCGATGACCATCCCCATGATCGTCCTGGCGTTCGGCTCGGTCTTCGCCGGAGGCTTCTTCTCCATCGGCGACCGCTTCCTGAACTGGCTGGAGCCGGTCACCGGCCACAGCCACGGACACGCCCCGGTCAGCGCCACGACGGTCACCGCCGCCACCATGGTGGTGCTCGTCGTCGGCGTCGCCATCGCCTGGGCGATGTACGGACGCAAGCCCGTTCCGGTCGTCGCCCCGCGCGGCTCGCTGCTCACCCGGGCCGCCCGCCGCGATCTCCTCCAGGACGACTTCAACCATGTGGTCCTGGTCCGCGGCGGCGAGCACCTCACCCGCTCCCTGGTGTACGTCGACCACACCCTGGTCGACGGCGTCGTCAACGGCACGGCCGCCTCGATGGGCGGGCTCTCCGGCCGGCTGCGCAAGCTGCAGAACGGCTACGCCCGCTCCTACGCGGTCTCGATGTTCGGCGGTACGGCGGTTCTCATCGCCGCGACCCTGCTGATGAGGGCGGTCTGATCACCATGTCCTTTCCCCTCCTGACAGCGACGGCGGCGCTCCCGGCGATCGGTGCGATCGCCACCGCCGCCGTCCCGGCCGCCCGGCGCACCGCCGCCAAATGGCTGGCGCTGATCTTCTCGCTGGCCACGCTCGTCCTGGCGGGCGTCGCGCTCGCCCGCTTCGAGCCCGGCGGCGCCCGCTACCAGCTCACCGAATCGCACGCCTGGATCAAGGACTTCGGCGTCCGGTACGAACTGGGCGTGGACGGCATCGGGGTGGCGCTCATGGCGCTCACCGCCCTGCTGATCCCCTTCGTCATCCTGGCCGGCTGGCACGACGCCGACCCCCTGGAGACGAAGTCCTCGCGCTGGCGCCCGACCCAGGGCTTCTTCGCCCTGATCCTCATGGTCGAGGCGATGGTGATCCTCTCCTTCGAGGCCACCGACGTCTTCCTCTTCTACATCCTCTTCGAAGCCATGCTCATCCCGATGTACTTCCTCATCGGCGGCTTCGGGGACCGGGCGCACACCGGCAGCGACGAGAACGCGGCGGCGCAACGCTCCTACGCCGCAGTCAAGTTCCTGCTCTACAACCTGGTCGGCGGCCTCATCATGCTGGCCGCCGTGATCGGGCTCTATGTCGTCGCGGGGACGTTCTCGCTCTCCGAGATCGCCGAGGCCCGCGCCAACGGCTCGCTCTCCATGGCGACCGGCACCGAGCGCTGGCTCTTCCTCGGGTTCTTCTTCGCCTTCGCGGTGAAGGCCCCGCTGTGGCCGCTGCACACCTGGCTGCCCAACGCGATGGGCGAGGCGACCTCCCCGGTCGCCGTCCTGATCACCGCGGTCGTCGACAAGGTCGGCACCTTCGCGATGCTCCGCTTCTGCCTCCAGCTCTTCCCGGAGGCCAGCAAGTGGGCGACGCCGGTGATCATCGTCCTGGCGCTGATCAGCATCGTGTACGGGGCGCTGCTCGCCGTCGGCCAGCGCGACATCAAGCGCCTGATCGCCTACGCGTCGATCTCGCACTTCGGCTTCATCATCCTGGGCATCTTCGCGATGACCAGCCAGGGCCAGTCCGGCGCCACGCTCTACATGGTCAACCACGGCATCTCGACCGCCGCCCTGATGCTGGTGGCGGGCTTCCTGATCACCCGGCGCGGCTCGCGGCTCATCGCCGACTACGGCGGGGTGCAGAAGGTGGCGCCGATCCTGGCCGGCACCTTCCTGATCGGCGGTCTGGCCACCCTGTCGCTGCCCGGACTCGCCCCGTTCGTCAGTGAGTTCCTGGTGCTGGTCGGCGCGTTCAGCGCCTATCCGGCGGCGGGCATCATCGCCACGACGGGCATCGTGCTCGCCGCGCTCTACGTCCTCGTCCTCTACCAGCGGACGATGACGGGCCCGGTGAAGGCCGAGGTCCAGGGCATGGCGGACCTCAAGGTCCGGGAGCTGGTGGTGGTCCTCCCGCTGATCGCGCTGCTGCTCTTCCTGGGTGTCTATCCGAAGCCGCTGACCGAGATCGTCAACCCGGCGGTGCAGCACACCATGTCGGACGTCCAGAAGAAGGACCCCCAGCCTGAGGTGGAGGCCGCCAAGTGAGCGCAACAGCTGTCCACAGCCTGTGGACGACGGCGGGCGGGATGACCTCGGCCGCCCCGGCCGAGAAGTTCAAGGCACCGGTCATCGAGTACACCCAGCTGACCCCGGTCCTCATCGTGATCGGTGTCGCCGTGGTGGGCGTCCTCGTCGAGGCCTTCGTGCCGCGCCGGGCCCGCTACCACACACAGGTCTTCCTCACCGTCGTCGCCCTCGCCGCCGCGTTCGCCGCGGTCGTCGGACTGGCGGCCGGCGGATACGGCACGACGAAGGCGCACATCGCCGCGATGGGCGCCCTCGCGATCGACGGCCCGACGCTGTTCCTGCAGGGCACCATCCTGCTGACCGCGCTGGTCGCCGTCTTCACCTTCGCCGAGCGGCGGCTCGACCCCGCCTCGCACGGCAACCAGGTCGACTCCTTCGCGGCCCAGGCCGCCTCGGTCCCCGGCAGCGACAGCGAGAAGGCCGCGGTCAGGGCCGGATTCACCACCACCGAGGTCTTCCCGCTGGTCCTCTTCTCGGTGGCCGGGATGCTGGTCTTCCCCGCGGCCAACGACCTGCTGACGCTCTTCGTGGCCCTGGAGGTCTTCTCCCTCCCGCTCTACCTCCTGTGCGCCGTCGCCCGCCGCAAGCGGCTGATGTCGCAGGAGGCCGCGGTGAAGTACTTCCTGCTCGGCGCCTTCTCCTCGGCGTTCCTGCTCTTCGGGATCGCCCTGCTCTACGGGTACGCGGGCTCCGTCTCGTACGCGGCCATCGCCCATGTGGTCGACGGTTCCGTCACCCAGATCGACCCGGCCCTCGCCGACACCATGGGCAACGACGCGCTGCTGCTGATCGGCGGCGCGATGATCCTGACCGGTCTGCTCTTCAAGGTCGGTGCCGTCCCGTTCCACATGTGGACCCCGGACGTCTACCAGGGCGCCCCGACCCCGGTCACCGGCTTCATGGCCGCGGCCACCAAGGTCGCCGCGTTCGGTGCCCTGCTGCGCCTGCTGTACGTGGTGCTGCCGGGGCTCGCCTGGGACTGGCGCCCGGTGATGTGGGCCGTCGCGATCGTCACGATGCTGGGCGGTGCGATCGTCGCCATCACCCAGACCGACATCAAGCGGCTGCTGGCCTACTCCTCGATCGCCCACGCCGGATTCATCCTCGCCGGTGTGATCGCGACGACCCCGGACGGCATCTCGTCGGTCCTCTTCTACCTGGGCGCGTACTCCTTCGTGACGGTCGGCGCGTTCGCCGTCGTCACCCTGGTGCGCGACGCGGGCGGCGAGGCCACGCATCTGTCCAAGTGGGCCGGGCTCGGCCGCCGCTCGCCGCTGGTCGCCGCGGTCTTCGCGGTGTTCCTGCTGGCCTTCGCCGGCATCCCGCTCACCTCCGGCTTCGCCGGGAAGTTCGCGGTCTTCAAGGCCGCGGCCCAGGGCGGCGCGGGCGGACTGGTCGTGGTCGGTGTGATCTCCTCGGCGATCGCCGCGTTCTTCTACATCCGGGTCATCGTGCTGATGTTCTTCAGCGAGCCCAAGGCGGACGGCCCCACGGTCGCCGTCCCCTCCCCGCTGACGATGACGACGATCGCGGTCGGTGTGGCGGTCACGCTGGTGCTGGGCCTGGCCCCGCAGTACTTCCTGGACCTGGCCGGCCAGGCCGGGGTGTTCGTGAGGTAGCGCACACCGCGCACGGTCGCAGCGACGCCGGACGGGCTTGAGAAGTCAAGCCCGTCCGGCGTTGTCGTAGGCGGCGCCTATCGTGTCAGGGGACGGCGGCAGCACGGCACGAGCGGGACGGACCCGGGGGACAAGAGCGATGAGCACGACGGGCGGGACCATGGATGCGACCGAGAGCGACGCACGGCGGACGCTGCACAAGGTGTTCGGGTACGAGACGTTCCGCGGCGAGCAGGAAGCGATCGTCGACCATGTGGTGTCCGGCGGTGACGCCGTCGTGCTCATGCCCACCGGTGGCGGCAAGTCCCTCTGCTACCAGATCCCGTCCCTGGTCAGAGCGGGTACGGGGATCGTCGTCTCCCCTCTGATCGCCCTGATGCAGGACCAGGTGGACGCGCTGCGCGCGCTCGGCGTGCGGGCCGGATTCGTCAACTCCACCCAGGACTTCGACGAGCGCCGCTCGATGGAGGCCCAGTTCCTCGCCGGTGAACTCGACCTGCTCTACCTGGCCCCGGAACGGCTCCGTCTGGACTCCACGCTCGCGCTGCTCTCGCGCGGCGAGATCTCCGTCTTCGCGATCGACGAGGCGCACTGCGTGGCCCAGTGGGGTCACGACTTCCGCCCCGACTACCTGGCCCTCTCCGTCCTCGGCGAGCGCTGGCCCGACGTACCGCGGATCGCCCTGACGGCGACCGCGACCGACGCCACGCACCAGGAGATCACCCAGCGTCTGGGCATGCCCGACGCCAAGCACTTCGTCGCCAGCTTCGACCGGCCCAACATCCAGTACCGGATCGTGCCGAAGGCCGACCCGAAGAAGCAGCTGCTCTCCTTCCTCAAGGACGAGCACGCCGGGGACGCGGGCATCGTCTACTGCCTCTCGCGCAACTCGACGGAGAAGACCGCCGAGTACCTCTGCCGCAACGGCATCGAGGCCGTTCCGTACCACGCGGGGCTCGACGCGGGCACGCGCGCCGCCCACCAGTCCCGGTTCCTGCGCGAGGAGGGCCTGGTCGTCGTCGCGACCATCGCCTTCGGCATGGGCATCGACAAGCCCGACGTACGCTTCGTCGCCCATCTCGACCTGCCGAAGTCGGTCGAGGGCTACTACCAGGAGACCGGCCGCGCCGGCCGTGACGGACTGCCGTCCACGGCCTGGATGGCATACGGACTCCAGGACGTCGTCCAGCAGCGCAAACTCATCCAGGGCGGCGAGGGCGACGAGGCGTTCCGCCGCCGCGCGGCCTCCCACCTCGACTCGATGCTCGCCCTGTGCGAGACGGTCCGGTGCCGCCGTGCCCAGCTGCTGACGTACTTCGGCCAGGAGCCCACCGCGGCGGACTGCGGCAACTGCGACACCTGCCTCACCCCGCCCGAGAGCTGGGACGGCACGGTGGCCGCGCAGAAGCTGCTGTCGACCGTGGTGCGGCTGAAGCGGGAGCGCGGGCAGAAGTTCGGCGCGGGCCAGATCATCGACATCCTGCTCGGCCGCAAGACGGCCAAGGTCATCCAGTTCGACCACGACCAGCTCTCGGTCTTCGGCATCGGCGAGGAGCTGGCCGAGGCCGAATGGCGTGGTGTCGTGCGCCAGCTGCTCGCCCAGGGGCTGATCGCGGTCGAGGGCGAGTACGGCACGCTGGTGCTCACGGAGGAGAGCGGATCGGTGCTCGGCCGGCAGCGTGACGTACTGCTGCGCAAGGAGGCCCCGAAGCCCGCCTCGCGCTCCACCAAGGCGGAACGCACGTCGAAGTCGCGGGCGGCCGCCGCCGAGCTGGCTCCCGAGGCCGTCCCGGTCTTCGAGGCGCTGCGGGCCTGGCGGGGCGCCCAGGCGAAGGAGCAGGGCGTCCCGGCGTACGTCATCTTCCATGACGCGACGCTGCGCGAGATCGCGACGGTGCGGCCGGACTCGGTCTCCGCGCTGGGCGGGATCAGCGGCCTGGGCGAGAAGAAGCTGGCGACGTACGGGGAGGGCGTGCTGGAGGTGCTGGCGACGTTCGGGGAGGCGGAGCCCGCGAAGGCCCCCGCGGAACCGGCCCCGGCCCGCGCGGCCGCCCCCGCACCGGCCCCGGCGACCCCGGCGGCCCCCGAAGCGGACCCGGAGTTCGGCTGGGACGAGGAGCCGCCCGAGTACGACTGAGCGGTACGGGGCCGGGCGGCGGACGGACCTACCGCGGGTCCGCCGCCCGGCGGCGGGTGGTGATCGCGGTGAGATCCAGATCGACCGGGAAGGGGACGGAGACCTTCATCCGGTCGTGGAAGATCCCGGTGGAGGTGTAGGCCCCGGTCGACGGCTCCAGCTCGAAGACGTAGACCACCGCCCGGCCGTCGTGGTTCTCCACCCGCCAGTAGTGGGGGATCTTCGCCCGCGCGTACTTCACGGGCTTGGTCTCCCGGTCCCGGTTCAGGGATTCCGGGCAAACGACCTCGATGGCCAGCTGTACGGACTCGGCAGGGAAGCGGGTCCGGCTCGGATCGTGGACGATCTCGCCGTCCACGACGATCACGTCGGGTTCGGGCCGGTTGTAGCGGTCGATGTCGATGGTGAACTCGCGCACGACTTCAAGGTCATGCGGCACCAGCGACTGCAACTGCCAATTGAAGAAGTCGACCGTTCGCAGATGGAACAGGGGCTGCGGACCCACGAAAACAAGGCTCCCGTCGATCAGCTCCGTGTGCGGAGGCAGATTGGGGAGTGTGTCCAGGTCATCGGCGGTCCAGCCGCCCACGGGCGGAACCGCCCACCGCGGCTCGGGGGCCTCGGGTCCGACGCTCGTCAGTGCTCCCATGACGCGGAGTCTCGCGGGACTTTCCAGCGTATCCGCCGGGAACGGGGCATGGCTCCCCCGAACGTGTGAACGCCTCGCGCACCGCTGACCAGCGTGTTCCCCGGGGCCGGTCCGCCTCGGTCAGTCGCCCCCGGAGGACCCGCCCCCGCCGCTGAGGTGGCTTCCGCGTCTGCGGTTCGCCCGGTCCTGGCGGACGTTCCGGTGCACCGCGTGCGCGGTCCACTCCTCGTCCACCAGGCCCTGCATCGTCCAACGGCTCCGCAGGCCGCCCCGGGCCACCGCGCCCGAGAGGCCGACCGCCGAGACCAGGGCGGCCAGGGTCCGGCCGCGCGGATCCGGGAAACCGGCCGCCTCGGCGGCCGCGAAGCGGTCGCGGACGGCGAGCGACAGGGCCGGGTCCGCGGCGGGGTGCCGGTGGTACGGCAGCAGGCCGAGGAAGCGGTGGGTCTCCTTGCGCAGGACCGAGCGGCGCACCAGGTGTTCCAGGCACAGCTCCTGGACGTACCGGCCGGTCTGCCGGACCCACCGCCGGGTGTCGGCGTCGCCCGGGTACCGGCCCGCGCCCGGGGCCGACAGGCTCCCCAGGACCTGGGCGAGGAACGGGTCCGGCGGAGCGAGCGGGTCCAGCACCCGTATCCGGCCGCCCTCTCCGGTGACCCGGCCCTGGAGCTCCAGCTCCCGCAGGACCGCGCCCGCCGTCCCGTACTCCAGGGAACGGCCGGAGCAGCAGGGACTGCCGCGCCGCGGGTCCAGCGCGAGCAGCAGCAGTTCCTCGGGGAGCGTGAGCTCCGGGACGGGCGCGGTCATGCGGAGGGCACGATCCGTCCGGTGACCTCGCCGAGGCCGACCCGGGTGTTGTCCGGGCCCGGGGCCCAGGCGGTCATCGTCACCGTGTCGCCGTCCTCCAGGAAGGTGCGCTTGCCGTCCGGGAGGTCCAGCGGCTCGCTGCCGTTCCAGGTCAGCTCCAGGAGCGAGCCGCGCCGGCCGGGTTCGGCTCCGCTGACCGTGCCGGAGCCGTACAGGTCGCCGGTGCGCAGCGACGCGCCGTTCACCGTCATCTGGGCCAGCATCTGGGCCGCCGTCCAGTACATCGTGGCGAACGGCGGCTCGGCGACCACCTGTCCGTTGATCGCGACGGTGATCCGCAGGTCGAGACCGCCGGCCTCCTCCTCACCGGCGTCCTCCAGATAGGGGAGCAGCGGGAAGTCCCGGGCCGGGGGCGCGATCCGCGCGGACTCCAGGGCCTCCAGCGGCGTCACCCACGCCGATACGGAGGTGGCGAAGGACTTGCCGAGGAACGGGCCGAGCGGGACGTACTCCCAGGCCTGGATGTCCCGTGCCGACCAGTCGTTGAGCAGGCAGAGCCCGAAGACATGGTCGCGGAAGGCGCTGAGCGGGACCGGGCGGCCCTGTTCGGAGCCCACGCCGACGACGAAGCCGACCTCGGCCTCGATGTCCAGCTTGACGGAGGGGCCGAAGACCGGGGCCGGATCGGTGGGCGCCTTGCGCTGGCCCGACGGGCGCACCACGTCGGTGCCCGAGACGACGACCGTGCCGGACCGGCCGTGGTAGCCGATCGGGAGGTGCTTCCAGTTGGGCGTCAGCGCCTCGGCGTTCGGCCGGAAGATCTTTCCGACGTTGGTGGCGTGGTTCTCGCTCGCGTAGAAGTCGACGTAGTCCGCGACCGCGTACGGCAGATGGAGCGTCACGGCGTCGACGGGGTGCAGCAGCGGTTCGATGTCGGCGCGGTGCGCCGGGACCGTCACCCACGCGGTCAGCGCCCGCCGGACGTCCCGCCAGGCGGTGCGGCCCGCCGAGAGCAGTGCGGTCAGGTCGGGCTGCGCGAGGAGCTGCGCGTAGGGCGAGCCGAGCGCGTGCGCCGCGGCTCCGGCGTCCAGCACGTGGTTGCCGATGCGGACGCCGACCCGGCGGTCCTCGGGGTGGTCGGGGGTGGAGAACACTCCGTAGGGAAGGTTGTGCGGACCGAAGGGGTCGCCCTCGGCCAGATCGAGCGGGCTGCTCTGCTCGGGCATGTGTTGCCGCCTCGCTTTCCAGGTCGCTTGGGGGACACGTTACGTCGGGGCCGCCTGTTCGCGGGAGTGTCCCAACCGCCCCTGATGACCGGAAAGTTCCGCCATGCCCGGGGTGCGCCGGGGCACGGCGGCGAACGGCGGGCCCGGCGGCACCCCGGCGCGTACGCCGGAGCCGCCGGGCCCGGTGCCGGGGCGCTCAGCCGGCCGTGCGGGGGATCCGCTTCTCCCAGGTCCGGTGGAAGACGACCTCGCCGCCCTCCTTGCAGACCACCTCGTCGGAGGTGATGAAGTCGGTGTCGTCCGCGCCGATCTCGGAGCGCGTCTCGATCGTCACGTCCCACGCCATCTCCGGCCGGTGCAGCCGGATCGCCCAGTCGGAGCGGGTGCGTGCGGAGAGCGGGTCGCCCTCCTGGATGGTGTACGTCTCCAGGGCGTCCTCGGTGAACTCCAGGCCGTCCGGGTAGACCCGGGTGCCGCCGTAGCGCGGATCGACCTCCAGCCGCCATTCGCCCTTGGCGACGTCGCGGACCACCAGCCGCTCCGGGCGCTGTTCGTCGAGCGTCACCGGGTACACGACACCGAGCGGTTCCGACTGCTCCGGCTCCTCGAACCGGATCGCGGGGCCCCCGGCGGACCGGCGCACCGGCAGTTCGACGAGGCTGCCGTCGGCGTCCAGGACGAAGCCCGTCGAACCGGCCTGCGGCCAGATCCAGGGCCAGTACGAGGAGGAGACCGCGAGCCGGATCCGGTGGCCGGGCGGGAAGCTGTGCCCGATGCCGTTCAGCTCGAAGGTCACCTCCTCGGTGGCGCCCACCGGCCAGTCCTCGGCGCGGTCGCGGCCGTCGCGGGCGGCGAGGTTGAGCGCGCCCCGGGTGACCAGCGTGGAGGAGCCGTCCGGCGCCACGTCGCAGAGCCGGGCGATGGCCTGGCCGCGCGGCACGTCCATCCGGATCCGCAGCTTCACCCGGGGGCGGCCGAGGATCTCGATCGGGGCGCCCTCGACCGGGAACTCGAAGCAGACCGACTTGGCGTCCTCGTCGCGCTGGTCGGGCGGCAGGTCGGCGTCGTTGCCGAACGGGAAGAAACGCCCGGCGTCCAGCCCGGTCTGCTGCGGCGAGTCGACGATCTGCGGGCCGCCCCCGAGGGCGTACTCGACCGGTGTGACGTCCGGCGACGGCCAGCTGTTCTCCCCCACCCAGCGGCCCGGCAGCGTCTCGTACACCGTGGCGGGCCGGTGCGAGTCGCTGATCCAGGTCCGGAGCAGCGGCTCGGACATCGCACCGGTGTCCTCGTCCTTCAGGTGCTGGTCCCACCAGCGCAGCGTCTCCTGGAGGAAGCCGATCGACGGCCCCGGCGGCAGGCCCCGGTCGGGGTACTGGTGCGACCACGGCCCGATCAGCCCGCGGACCCGGTCCGCCGGCAGGTGCTCGACGAGCCGCAGGACGGTGTCGCGGTACGGGTCGTGCCAGCCGCCCACCGCGAGGACCTTCGCCCGGATCGCGGAGTAGTCCTCGCAGACGCTGCCGTGCTTCCAGTAGTCGTCGCGGGTCTGGTGCGCCAGCCAGGTGTGGATGAAGGGCTGGACGGTCTCCAGCCGCTCCAGCCACATGTCCTTCCAGCCCTCGCCGATCTGCGCCGGGTCCGGCGGCCGGGAGACGAAGGCCAGCATGGTGGCCGCCCAGGCGTGCATGTCGACGCCGAGGACCGAGCCGCCCATGTAGTGGACGTCGTTGTCGTAGCGGTCGTCGGTCGAGCAGACGGTGACGACGGCCTTCAGCGGCTCGGGCGCCAGCGCGGCGATCTGGAGGGAGTTGAAGCCGCCCCACGAGATGCCGAACATGCCGACCCGGCCGGAGCACCACTCCTGCTGTGCGAGCCAGTGGACGACGGCGACCCCGTCGGCCAGCTCCGTCGCGTCGTACTCGTCGCCCGGCAGCCCCTCGCTGTTGCCGTGTCCCCGCACGTCCACCCGGACGGAGGCGTAGCCGTGGCCCGCGTACCAGGGGTGGCGCTGCCAGTCGCGCGGCGCCGTCCAGTCGCTCAGCCGGTAGGGGAGGTACTCCAGCAGCGCGGGCACCGGTTCGTCGGTGACGGGCCGCCAGATCCGGGCGTACAGCCGGGTGCCGTCCGGCAGCGGGATGCGGACGTCCTCATGGGTGGTCTCGTACGGGAAGGTGGTGCGGATGTGCATGGCGGTACCTCAGTGGACGGGGTGCATGGTGCGCTTGAGCCAGGGTGCGGCGGCGATCACGGCCACACCGGCCACCACCGCGATCGCGCCATTGACACCGAAGTAGGCGGGGTTGGAGACCTCGCCGTACAGCTTCACGACTTGGGCCTGGATGCCGTTGGCGAGCGCCAGCGAGAGGAACCAGAGGGCCATCGTCTGGCTGGCGAACGCCTTCGGGGCGAGCTTGGTGGTCGCGGACATGCCGGAGGTCTCCAGCAGGATGTCGCCGAGGCCGAGCAGCAGGTACGAGCCGACGATCCACCAGGCGGCCATCCTGTAGGTGTCGCCGGTGTGCCCCGAGGTCGGCACCACCATCAGCAGGAACGACAGTCCGCCGAGGATCACCCCGATCGCGATCTTGTTGGAGGCATGCGGCTGGCGCGGGCCCATCCGGGCCCAGACGGCGGCGACCACCGGGGCGAGCGCGACCTCGAAGGCGCCGAGCGCGGAGGCGTACCAGCTCGCCGGGAAGTGGAAGCCGAGGATCTCGGTACGGGCGTTGGTCGACGCGAGCAGCATCATCGTCGAGTACGCCTGGAAGAGGATGAAGTTGAAGACGACGGAGGCCAGGAACAGCACCACGTACGGGCGCAGCCTGCCGCGTTCCTCCGAGGTGACCCGGGGGCTGCGGAACATCACCACGAAGTAGACGACCGGCGCGATCACCGAGATCAGGGTGAGCAGGTCGACGAAGCGGTCCATGGTCAGCAGGCCCGCCAGGGCGAGCGCGGTGGCGACGGCGGCGACCACGACGGCCCCGGCCACGATCAGCCGGACGGCGCGGCGCATGGGTGCCGGTGCCAGCGCGAATTCCGCGCTGTGCTTTCGCCCGGCCAGGTGACGCCGGCCCAGGACGTACTGGATCAGGCCGAGGGTCATGCCGAAGGCGGCGGCCGAGAAGCCCCAGTGCCAGCTCGCGTGGTCCCCGAGCCAGCCGGTGACCAGCGGGCCGAGGAACGCCCCGATGTTGATGCCCATGTAATAGAGGGCGAAGCCCGCGTCGCGGCGCTGGTCCTCGGTGCGGTAGAGCTTGCCGACCATGGTCGCCACATTGGGCTTGAGCAGACCGGTCCCGGCGCTGATCAGACCGAGGCCGACCCAGGTCATGGTGTCGGTGGGCACCGCCATGGCGTAATGCCCGCAGGCGATGAGGATTCCGCCGTACAGGACCGCGCGGTAGGAGCCGAGGATCCGGTCGGCGAGCCAGCCCCCGGCCACGGAGACCAGGTAGACGAGGGTGCCGTAGGCGGCCGAGACCGACGCCGCGGTCCCCGCCTCCATGCCCATCCCGCCATGGGCGACCGTGTCCGCGAAGTAGAGGACAAGGATCGCCTGCATGCCCAGGAACGAGAAGCGTTCCCAGACCTCCAGGCCGGACAGGGTCATCAGCCCGCGTGGCTGGCCGAAAAAGGCATGGTCGTCTTCGGGCGGCGGCTGACTCGGTGCGGTGTCGGTGGCCGTGTGGGACAAAGGGAGAACTCCTGATCGTATGAGCTGATCCCGAACATACCGGCGGTGGCGGGAAGGCGCCCACGGCGATCCAAAGGGGACCGGATACGCTGACTTGAGTGATGACAGCGACACATCGACATTCCGTGTGATCGTCAGTAGACAGGAGACCCCCTCGTGACCGTCGTCGAGCCGTTCGGGCTGAGCGCGCGGGACCAGGCGCTTGAGGCCGATGTCCAGGCCGGGCTGGCTGCTGTCGAGTCCGGGCTGCTCGATGCCACCAAGAGCGGCGTGCCCTTCATCACGGAGGCCGCGCAGCATCTCGTACGCGCCGGGGGCAAGCGTTTCCGGCCGCTGCTGGCGATGCTGGCCGCCCAGTTCGGCGATCCGGACGCGCCGGGCGTGGTGCCCGCCGCCGTGGTCGTCGAGCTGACCCACCTCGCGACGCTCTACCACGACGACGTGATGGACGAGGCGGACGTGCGCCGCGGCGTGGACAGCGCCAACAGCCGCTGGGGCAACTCGGTGGCCGTGCTGACCGGGGACTTCGTCTTCGCCCGCGCCTCGCACATACTGGCCGACCTCGGCCCGGAGGCCGTGCGCATCCAGGCGGAGGCGTTCGAGCGGCTGGTCACCGGCCAGATCCTGGAGACCGCGGGGCCGGCCGAGGGCGTCGCCCCGGTCGAGCACTACCTGGAGGTGCTGCGCGGCAAGACCGGCTCGCTGGTCGCCGTGGCGTGCCGGTTCGGCGCGATGATGGCCGGTGCCGACGAGACCGCGGTCGACATCCTCACCCAGTACGGGGAGCGGCTCGGCGTCGCCTTCCAGCTCGCCGACGACGTACTCGACATCGCCTCCGACTCCCACGAGTCCGGCAAGACCCCGGGCACCGACCTGCGCGAGGGCATCCCGACGCTTCCCGTGCTCCATCTGCGGGCGCAGGCGGCGGCCGAGAAGAAGCCCGAGGACCTGGAGCTCGTCGAACTGCTCGACGGCGACCTCAGCGACGACGCCCGGCACGCCGAGGCGCTGCGCAGGCTGCGCGCCCACCCTGCGCTGGAGCAGGCCAGGCGGGACACCGTGCGGTACGCCCAGGAGGCGAGCGCCACGCTGGCGCCGCTGCCCGAGGGCTATGCGAAGGCCGCGCTGCGGGAGCTGTGCGACGCGGTGGTGCACCGCGCGGGCTGACCCCTCGTGCGGGCTTCCCCCTACTGGACGGGGCGGCGATCGCCGTACGGTGTCATACCGAAGAGGTACGCGGAGTTGCTCCCGGGGGCTGACGCTTCCGTGCCGCAGGTTTGGTCGGATGGAGAACATCCACTCCTGACCACACCAGGTGAGCATGGCGGCGCGGAGTGGACGAGTGCAACCGGACGGAAGCCGCCGACCACGGAGGTAGGGCACACATGGCACCGAACGACAGCGCAGGGACCAGCGGCGGGACCAGGGGCACCGCCGCGGGCCGCCGCAAGGCGGCGCGCTACTTCGTCCCGGTCGCGGTGGCGGGGGTGGCGGCCGCGACGATCGGGCTGGTCCCGGCACTCGCGAGTTCCGGAGACCCCGATCTGCCGAAGATCAGCGCACAGGAGCTCATCGAGAAGATCGCCGCGTCCGACACCGAGCAGCTCTCCGGCACGGTGAGGATCAGCACGGACCTCGGCCTCCCCTCGCTCGGCGGACTGGCCGAGTCCTTCGCCTCCGGTGCCGCCGGCGGCAAGGGCGGTTCGAGCGCCGACCCGCAGGAGCGGATGACGGAGCTGGCCTCCGGCACGCACACCCTCCGGGTGGCCGCCGACGGCCCCGACAAGCAGCGGGTGTCGATCCTGGACGACGCCGCCGAGTACAGCCTGATCCGCAACGGCGACCAGCTCTGGGCGTACGACAGCGAGTCCGACGAGGCGTACCACGCCACCGAGGGCGCCGGCCGGGACGCGGGGAAGAAGCCCGCGCACCCGGTTCCCGAGGGCGTGCCGACCACCCCGAAGGCGTTCGCCGAGCAGGTGCTGGCGGCCGCCGGACCCACCACGTCGGTGACGGTCGACGGCACCGCGCAGGTCGCCGGACGCGACGCGTACAAGCTGGTCGTCAAGCCGAAGCAGAGCGGTTCCACGATCGGTTCGGCCACGATCGCGGTCGACGCGGAGAACGGCGTGCCGCTGAAGTTCACGCTGCTGCCGAGCGCCGGTGGCAAGGCCATCGTGGACGCCGGATTCACCAAGGTCGACTTCTCGGAGCCGGACGCCTCCTCGTTCACCTTCACCCCGCCCAAGGGCACCTCGGTGACCGAGGCCGACGACGCGAAGGCGCGGCACGGGGCCGACAAGGGCCTCGGCGAGTTCCTCCCGGGCGCGGAGGGGCTGGGCGCCGGTGGCCGGGGCGCCGAGGACACCAGGGTCATCGGCGAGGGCTGGGGCGCCATCGCCGAGATCACCACCCCGGGCGCCGCCGCGCTCCCCTCGAAGGGATCGGACGACGTCCCGGCCGAGGCCCAGCAGTTCCTGGACGCGCTGGGCGACAAGGTCTCCGGGAAGTTCGGCTCGGGCACGGTCTTCAAGACCCGCGTGGTCAACGCCCTGATGACGGACAACGGCAAGGTGTACATCGGCGCGGTCACCAAGGACGCGCTGGTCAAGGCGGCGAACGACGCCTCCTGACGCCGCGGGGCGCAGCGCGCGTCCCGGACCGTGTGTCCTGGACCGCGTGCCCCGCACCGCTCAGCCGCCCCGCCGTACGCTCCGTACGGCGGGGCGGTCCGCCTGCGGGCCTGCCGCCGGACCGCTCTCCGCCGCACGGCGCCGGGCACACGCGCCGCGGCGGCGCCTGCCACGGGGCACCCGGCCGTGTCCGGGCGCGCGCACGCGCCGGACGCCGCAGGGCCGCCCTTCGGACGGCGACAGTTCGACGGCAGGCCCTCGTCCGTCCCGCGGACGGGCGCTGCGCGACCCATGGGAGTACGCATGACAGAGTCCGGGACCGCCGCAGGTCCGGCACCGGTCACCGAGCCGGGGGCCGTGATCGAGACCCGGGGCCTGACCAAGCGGTACCGAGGCGGCCAGCTCGCCGTCGACGGCCTCGATCTCGACGTCCCCGCCGGGAGCATCTTCGGGTTCCTGGGCCCCAACGGCTCCGGCAAGACCACCACCATCCGGATGCTGATGGGCCTGATCGAGCCGACGTCCGGCACCGCGCGACTCCTCGGCCACCCCGTGCCGGGCGCGGCCCGCACCGTGCTCCCGCAGGTCGGCGCCCTGATCGAGGGGCCCGCGCTGTACGGCTTCCTGAGCGGCCGGGACAATCTGCTGCGCTACGACTCCGCCGACCCCACCGCCGACCCCCGGACCCGCCGGGCCCGGGTGGGACAGGCCCTGGACCGGGTCGGTCTCGCCGCGGCGGCCGGGAAGAAGGCCAGGGCCTACTCGCTCGGCATGAAGCAGCGCCTCGGCCTCGCCGCCGCCCTGCTCCAGCCGCGCCGCCTGCTCGTCCTCGACGAGCCGACCAACGGACTGGACCCGCAGGGCATGCGGGAGATCCGCGCCCTGGTCAGGGAGCTGGCGGCGGACGGCACCACCGTCTTCCTCTCCTCGCACCTCCTCGACGAGATCGAGCAGGTCTGCACACACGCCGCGGTGATGGCCGGGGGGCGGCTGATCACCCAGGGTCCGGTCGCCGGACTGGCGGCGGGCGCCCGCGGCCGACTGACCGTCACCACCCCCGACCCGGGCGAAGCCGCCCGGGTCCTCGGCGAACGGGGCGTCACCGGGATCGCGGTCGACGGCGACCGGGTGAGCGCCGAGGCCCCGCCGGACGGCGTCGAACTCGCCGACCTCAGCGCCGCGCTGGTGCACGCCGGCGTACGCCTGAGGTCCTTCGGTGTCCAGCGGGCCTCGCTGGAGGACGCCTTCGTCGCACTCACCGGGGAGGGTTTCGATGTCACGGGCTGACGAATCGGGAGCGGGAACGGGAACGGGGACGGGGACAGGAACGGAAGCGGGAGCAGGCGTGGGTGTGGGCGCGGGACCGGGGAAGGAGTCAGGACCGGGACGAGGGCCGGAGCCGGAGCCGGAGCCGGGGACAGGAAGGGCGCCGAACCCGCTCCGGAGCCTCGGGATCCTCCGCTCCGAGCTGACCACCACCCTCCGCCGCTGGCGTACCCTCGCGCTGCTCGGTGTCCTGGCCGCCGTGCCCGTACTGATCGGCATCGCGGTGCGGATCGAGACCGGCCACGGCTCCTCGCCCGGACCGGGCGGCGGCGAGGGGGGCCCGGCGTTCCTCTCCCAGGTCACCAACAACGGCCTCTTCCTGGTCTTCGCGGCCCTCGCCGTGACGCTCCCGGTCTTCCTGCCGATGGCCGTCGGGGTCGTCGCGGGCGACTCGGTCGCGGGCGAGGCGAGCGCGGGGACGCTGCGCTACCTGCTGGTCGCCCCGGCCGGACGGACCAGGCTGCTGCTGACGAAGTACGCCTCGGTGCTGGCGTTCTGCCTGGTCGCGACCCTGGTGGTGGCTCTCTCCGCGCTCGCCGTGGGCGCGCTGCTCTTTCCCGTGGGCGAGGTCACCACCATCTCGGGGACGCGGATCGGCATCGGCGAGGGGCTGCTGCGGGCCGGGCTGATCGCGGTCGTGGTCGCGGCGTCGCTGACCGGCTTCGCGGCGATCGGCCTGTTCGTCTCGACCCTCACCGGCAGCGGCATCGCGGCCATGGCCGCGACCGTAGGACTGCTGATCACCGTCCAGATCATGGACGGCATCCCGCAGTTGAGCGCGCTGCACCCGTATCTCTTCCCGCACTACTGGATGTCGTACGCGGACCTGCTGCGCGCCCCCGTCTACTGGGACGAGGTGGTCAGGAACCTGAGCCTTCAAGGGGTGTACGCGGCGGTGTTCGGCTCGGCGGCCTGGGCCCGGTTCACGACCAAGGACATCACCGCCTGACGCACGGGGCGCACGGGGCGCAACGGTCCGCCCGTGCCGTCGGCCCGGCGAGCCGTCCCCCGATCGGCTCGTCGCGGCACGAACGGCACGAACGGTGCGAAGTGCGGGAACGATGCGACACGGCACGTTCCGTTTCCGCCTGGGTAATGTTCGGTCTCTGGCGACAGGCTGTCAACAACGGAGGTCCCGGCCGCGCTTATGCTCACCGAATGATCACATCGCCGAGTTCACTGCGCCGCAGCGAGAGATCACGGAAAGCGACCCTGGAGGCCGCTCTCGAACTGTGCACGGAGAAGGGGTACGGCCGCGTCACGGTCGAGGCCATCGCGGCCAGAGCGGGCGTCAGCAAGAAGACGATCTACCGCTGGTGGCCGTCGAAGAGCGCGGTGATCCTGGAGGCCTTCACCGAGGCGCTCGTCGGCACGACACCCTTCGCCGACACCGGCGACATCGCCGCCGACCTCCGGGACAACCTGGCGGGCGCGGCGAAGCTCGTCTCCACACCGCCCTACGGCCCCGCGTACGCCGGGATCCTCTCCGAGATGCACCACGACGACGCACTCGCGCAGACGGTACGGGCAAAGCTCGTCGACCCCCGCTGCGACGAGGCGGTCGCCCGTCTGCGCCGGGCCCAGGAGCAGGGGCAGATCCCGCAGGACGCCGACCTCCCGCTGGTCGTGGAGATGCTGTACGCCCCGATGTACTACCGCCTCGTCCTGCGCAAGCCGATGCGGGACGAGGGGGAGATCGCGGCGCTGGTCACGCATGTGCTGCGGGCGATCGGGGTGCCGCCGGAGCCGTGAGGCCGGGGGGACTGTCGGAGGGGCGTGGCAGCATGCGGGGCATGGGAAACCTGTACGACTACTTCAGCGCACCGGACGACCCCACGGCCCTGGCCGCCTTCGGCCAGGGGATCGAGGCGGCCGGTCTCCCGGTGCTCCCGGTCAAGGGCGTGGACCCGTACGTGCAGTTGGGCCGGGCCGAGAGCCTGCTCACCGGCATGCCGTACGACGACGTCACCGTGCTCCCGCGCTTCAACCGGCTGCTCAGCTCCCCCGAGGACGAGTCCCGCTGGCTGGTCACGCTCACGGACGAGCTGCGCGACGCGCTCGCCGCGACGGGATCCGGGGGGTTCACGGCGGTGGCGGAGACCTGGTCGCGAATCGAAGAGTTCGGCGGCGACACCCCGCCCCACGAGCTCGCCGCCTTCCTGGACGCGCTGGCGGACCTGGCCGAGGAGGCGCGGACCCGTCCCGGCCCCCACCGCCTGTACTGCCTGATGTCGCTCTGAGACCGGGCCGGCCCCTGCGGACGGCTCAGCCGAACACCCGCTCCAGCACCTGAGCGACCCCGTCGTCCTCGTTCGACGAGGTCACCTCGTCGGCGGCGGACAGCAGGTGCGGATGGGCGTCGGCCATCGCCACTCCGTACCCGGCCGCCCGGAACATCGGCAGGTCGTTGGGCATGTCCCCGAAGGCGATCGCGGAATCGGCGGCGATGCCGAGGTAGTCGGCGGCCAGCGCGAGCCCGGTCCCCTTGTCGACGCCGTACGGCTGGAGCTCGACCGTGCCGGGGCCGGAGAGCGTCACGGTGGCGAGGTCGCCGACGGCGGCGCGGGCCGCCTCGGCCAGCGCGTCGTCCGTGAGTTCCGGGTGCCGGACGAGCACCTTCAGCACCGGAGCGGACCACAACTCGTGGCGGTTCCGGGTCCGTTGGGCGGGCAGCGCCGGGTGCGGCATCGCGTACCCCGGCTCGATCAGGGTCCGCCCCTCGGGCCCGTCCTGGTCCACGGCCGCGAAGACCGGCCCCACCTGGGCCTCGATCTTGCCGAGCGCGGTGTCGGCCGCCTCCCGGTCCAGGGTCAGGGCGTGCACCAGCCGCCCGGACCCGGCGTCGTACAGCTGGGCCCCCTGCCCGCAGACCGCGGGCCCCCGGTAGTCCAGCGCGGCGAGCAGTCCGCGTATTCCGGGCACGGGCCGCCCCGTGACCACGAGGTGCCGGGAGCCGGCGCGGGCGGCCAGGGCGAGCGCGGCGCGGGTGCGGCGGCTCACGGTGTCGTCGCGGCGCAGCAGGGTGCCGTCCAGGTCGGTGGCGACGAGGGCGTATGCGGGTGGGCTGGACATGGCACAAGACTAGGAGCGTCCGGAACGCGGACGGGGACGCGTTGACAGGCCCCGGCCGGGATGCGTGTAATGAACCCGGTGTCGCGTGACGCCGGCCAAAGAGCAGTGGGCCGGCCGGTGCTCGGGCGAACACCCTTCACCGAGGGGCCCGTCATGAGTTCACACTCCGCGCCCTGCGTCTGACGCAGCCGCGACCTCCGGTCGCCCTTTTCCCCTTCGCATGCCCCGGCACCGTGCACCGTCACGGGCCCGCGCATCGCGCTCGGCCGTTCCCACGGAGACACAGAACGCATGCCCACACCATTCAACACGTCCGTCATCGAGGAGTTCCGCGCCAACGGCGGAAAGGTCGGTGGTCCCTTCGAAGGCGCGGACCTGCTCCTGCTGACCACCACCGGAGCCAGGTCGGGCAAGGAGACCACCACCCCGCTCGCCCTCGTCCGCCGCGGCGACGCGCTGCTGGTCATCGGCTCCAACCTCGGCGCCCCGCACCACCCCGACTGGTACCACAACCTGCTCGCCCACCCCGTGGTCCGGGTGGAGCTCGGCACCCGTACGTTCCAGGCCCTCGCGGTCCCGGCCGAGGGGGCGCGGCGCGAGGAACTCTTCGCGCACGCCGTGCGGGTGGCCCCCGGATACGCCGACTACCAGGCCCGGACCTCCCGGCCCCTCCCGGTCGTGGCCCTGGAACCCGTCGGGCCCGGGGGCCGGGAGGCGCCCCGTGAGATCACCACCCTCGCCGGGAAGCTCATGGAGGTGCACACCTGGCTGAGGGGCCAACTGCTCCTGGTGCGGGCGGAGACGGCCGCCCACTTCGCCGCACGGGCCGCCCACCGGGGCCCCGGCACACCGCCGGCCCCGGGCCTCGGGCTCCGGATCAGACAGCGCTGCCTGGCGTTCTGCCAGGCCCTGCCGACGAATCTCCGACTCAGGTCACTAGGCCGTTTCCTCCGGGATCGACGCTTCGTTGGTCGATGCGTGTCGTCGGCCGAGGCCCGAGGTGAGGGGCCGACGTCGAGAAGACCTGGTGAAAGGCTGAGTACATGATCAAGACGGCGGACCTGACGGAGCGGGCTGTCCGGGAGTTCGTGGAGGCGTTCAACGAGGGGGACAAGGAGACGCTGAGGGCGACAGTCTCCCCGGTGTTCGCCTCCTCGGCCGGGGACCTCGACGATCTGCTGCGGCAGTTCACCGCCTTCGTCCCGGTAAAGGAGCAGAACGGCGGGCTGAGCCTCACCGGTCTGGCCACGCAGACCCGCATGACCGTGCCGGTCAAGTGGTCGTTCACGGTCGAGTACGGGCGCGTGGGACGGCTGGAGATCGAACAGGGCGCCGATATGTCGGGCGCGAACGGGAGAGAGGCCTTGACCGAGTTGCGGGAGCGCATCCCGGCTCGAGCGGCCGAGGCCCTGTTCGCGCGCTCCCATGACGCGGACGGACGCACGCACCCGGCTGGGACCGCTCGGCGTATGCGCCTGGGTGAGCACCTGTTCGTTCACACGTGGACGGTGACGGGGCGCGGCTCCGTCGATTGGGTCATCACCTCGGAGAAGGCCGACGACGACACGTACCGCTCCCTGCGCAGCCCCGCCTCCGGCCACCACGACGACCGGGGCGGGGGCCCGAAACTCGTCAGCAGTGTCTCCTCGCACCTCGGCCTCGCCCTCGGGTGGGACGGCGCGGGCTATCAGAAGGCCACGGTGTCGTTCTGGGCGAAGCCGTACTACTGGGAGGCGGTGAAGTGGAACGCGGAATACCTGAACCTGTCCCACGAGTACATCCCGCAGCTCACCGGGACGCTGACGCTCACCGGCCCCTCGGGCGCCGTTGTGAGCAGCGAGAGCGTCACGGTGAGCGGCGGGAAGGTGCCGTACGAGATGGAGTTCTCGCGGGAGTTCGCGCTCGGCGAGCTGCCCACCGGCACGTACACCCTCACCTTTGCCGACGCGTGGAAGAAGGGGGGCACGTGGGCCAACAAGCGTCATGACCAGGTGCATTTGAAGGACCACGCCCTGGCCTTTGACATCGGCGCCTGAGGGCGCCCACGTACCGCCGGATCAGGGGACGATCACGTGGAAGGGCTGGTCACTCGCGGCACCGTCGACGCCGGTGAGGACCTGGAAGGTGTGGTCGGAGCCGGAGGTGTCCGTGGTCTTCACGTAGATCTCGCTGCCCCAGTGCGCCGAGCGGTTCAGGGTCGCGATCGGGACCGCCCGGCCGAGCGGGATGTCCGCGTCCACGATGATCCGGTAGTCGCCCTTACCCACCTTCTTCACCTCGGTGACGGCCTTGGATCGGACCACCGAACCGTCCTTGTTCACGACGGCCGCCGCCTGCGTGTACGGAGCGAATGCCTTGTCAGCCATGGGAAACCCCTCCTGAAGTGGGAGCCGCGACCCGGAAGCGTGCCGCGGCCCAGCCATCGTGCGGCAGTCCACGAGCCGTGACCGGCTTCGCGGGCCACCTTCCGCCGATCGAGTGGTCTTGCCGCTCCCGCTGTTCGATTCGCGGCGGGTCTCCGTCGAGGCGCTCGCTGAGGCCTCGATCAGTTGAGCCAGCGACACCGGAACGGCGAACCGGCGTTCTTCAGGCGAAACCACATCCCACCGGTGAGAACGCTGGGGTCGTGGTCCCCGCCTCGCCGGGGCTCCCTCGTGCAGGATGTCGCGGCCGAGCATGATCACCAAGCGATCAGGCTCGGAACTAGGGGATCGTCCCGACCGTGGCACCAGGACACCGGGAGCCGGATGCGGTGACAGCGTGACCGAAGAAGCCCCGCCGCGCTCCCGACCCGGGAGTACGGCGGGGCTTTCGCCGCTGCGATGGTTGGTCAGGCGGTGCCGAAGTGCCCGGTCTTCACGCTGGTCACGAAGGCGGTGAACGAGGCGGCGGAGGTGTTCAGCGCCGGGCCGTCCGGGTTCTTGGAGTCGCGGACGGGGACCACGCCGAGCGGAGCGGCGAGGTTGGCGGCGACCTCGATGCAGTTGCCGCCGTTGTTGCTGTACGAGGACTTGTACCAGCGGGGGGATTCGGTCGTCACGGGGTGCCCTTTCGCAACTGGCTGATCATGGCCATGGACGCTGCCGGTGACAGCGCTTCGCCTTGCAGTTGATGGTAGGCCGTCAACATGGGTAATACGGACGCGCTTTCGCGGTCGAGATGTCCCTTGGACTGGGACTCGGCGTAGCAGATCACGGACCGGTCCGAGAGCGTCAGGAGATTGACCGGCAGGTCGAACGTCCGGCGCTCTCCTATCGCGTACGGTGCCACCTGCAGCAGTGTGTTCGGCAGCTCGGCGAACTCCTGCAGCCGTGCCAGCTGGGCATCCATGACGTCGGCCCCGCCGATGGGGCGACGGATGCAGCTCTCGTCCATGGTCACGAACACCATGGGGGGCTTGGGTCGTTCCAGTGTTGCTTGGCGCTCCGCCAGGAACGCGACGCGTTCGGCGGCCTGCTCGGGGGTGATCGCACCCCGCCGTACGGCGCTGTCCGCCAGCACCTGGGCGTACTCCGGTGTCTGGAGCAGACCAGGAATGATCCCGATCTCGTACAGCCGGATCTCCACCGCGCGACCCTCGTAGCCCACGTACTCGGGGAACCCCTGCAACAGCACGCCGTGCCGGATCTCGTTCCACGCGCGCTCGAACGAGTCTGCCGCCCCCTCGGTCCCGAATGCGGCATCGACGGCGACCGAGAATTTACGGGTTGGCGGTTTGCAGCACGTTTCTACACCTGAGATGTGCCTGCCCGAGTAGCCGATCAGTTCACCGAGATCGTCCTGCTTCCAGCCGCGGGCCTCGCGCGAACTGCGAAGCCGGGCTCCGTAGGCCGCTTCCGGGCTTGCGTCGGGGTTTAACTCCTTGCGGTTTACCAACGTATCCTCCGCATCTCGAACGTTGATGACTCCTTCGACCCTAGGCCACGCTGATCCCCCTTGGTAGCGGAATGGTTACGGAGAGGAGCGACTCGTGTGTGCGGTAAATAACCCCCCGAGCGACCAGGAGCCCGCGCAAGTACCGCCCACCGGAACCCTGTTGGTGGACACCGGTCAACGCGACCGGGTGGGGGAGTTCCGTGGGGTGGCCGGTCCGTACTGGTCATTGCGGCCGGTCTGCGGGGGCGCGGAGTGGGAGGTGGAGCCCGTGAACGTGCGGGTGGCAAGCCCTATGGAGCGGTTGCGGGCCGAGAACGCGCGGTGCAACGCCCGGAGCGCGGGGCGCATCCTGTGACCGGGCGCAGGTTCCGCTTCGTCAAGTGGACGCTGCGGCCCGACACCGAGGCCGACGCACCCCGGACCGCTCACCGGTTCCGCTGCGTCACGCTGGACGACCACGACGACGAGTGCGGCGCGTGCTCCGCGGCGTGCGCCGACCCCGGCGAGGCGCAGGGCTGGGCGTTCGGTCACTGGCGGGCCCATCCCGACCACACGAGCTTCGCCGAGACGGTCGAGCGGCCGTGGGTGATGTGGATGGACGGTCCGGCGTGAACGGGCGGGCGGAGCCGGTGGGTTACCGGTGCGAGGTACTCGCCGAGGAGTCTGGGTGCGGCCTCGACGAAACGGCTCGGTACGTCCTCGGTACCTTCCGGACCGTTTCCCCCGTCCTCGCGCTGCGGTGGCTCGGCGGTCAGGCGCTGTGGATCGTGGACCGGCTGGAGCCCGATCCGCGACGCCCGGTGTGGGTGCGGCCGTTCATGCGCTCGTCGGCCGATCCCGCCCTCGGCCACTCCGGGGATCTCCGCGCCTGGTACGAGGACCGCGAGAGCCAACGCGCCGCCCGCGCACACATCAGGACCGGCGCCCCGCTGCTCGTCGTCGTCCCGGACGTGGACCGCACGTACACGCTGTCCGTACGTCCTGCGCCGAGGGCGGACAGGCCATTGCGCAGTAACTTTCCGTAGTAGATCCAGTTCATGTCGTGACTCGCTGTTTCAGGTCGCAGCGTCACCGAAGACGTCTATCTGGAGGACTCATGACAAGCATCCGTACTCGACTGACGGTGCTGGGCTCGGCCGTCGCCCTCGCCGCCTGCGCCCAGGTGCCCGTGCAACTCGCCGGCGCGGGCCCGGCGGTCGCCGCCGGGGCCTACAACTGGGTCGCCCTGGGTGATTCGTACACCGCAGGGGTCATCCCCGCCGCGGGTAACACCTTCGAGATCCCCCGCGACGGCTGCGAGCGCACCGACCGGTCCTACCCGCAGGTCATCGACCGTGACCTCGGAGGGCTCGTCGACCTGACCAACGTCAGCTGCGGCGCCGCCACGATCGATGACGTCACCTTCCGGGCCCAGGAGCCGATCGGGCGCCATCTGCCACCCTTCTCCGAGGACCCCGATTACCCGTTCCCGCCAGTGCCTCCCCAGTCCGAGGCGGTGGGGCCCGGCACCGACGTGATCACGGTCGGCGTGGGCGGCAACACCCTCGGGTTCGCCGACATCCTCCTCCAGTGCCTGCAGTCGGGTACGGGCAGCGGTGGTGTGGGAACCCCCTGCAAGGACGGGCTGGCCGACAGCATTCCCGGCCGCCTGGCCAAGGTGAGCAGCGACTACGACCGGATGCTCACCGTGCTCCACGCGCGTGCCCCGAAGGCAAAGATCCTCGCCGTCGGTTACCCCACGGTCGTCCCCGAGGACACGTCCAAGTGCCGGTACGACGACCTGGAGCAGTTCGGCTCCATCACCCGGGGCGACCTGGACTGGCTGCGCCAGGACGTCATGGAACCCCTCAACAAGGCCATCGAGAAGTCGGCCGGCGCGCACAAGGCCGCCGACTTCGTCGACCTCTACAGCAGCTCCCGGAACCACAGCGTCTGCGACTCCGGCAAGTGGGTGGAGGGCATCCTCGCCAACGCCCACGAGGTGGCCCTCGTGCACCCCAACGCAAGGGGCCACCGAAACGCCGCCGATCACGTCACATCGGCGATCCTGAACGCCATCAGCCCGAGCTGATCCGCACTGCCCTTCCTCGGCCTTCCGGGAACTGGGCCTGTTCCGGATGGAGTCGGGGCACCGTACGGACAGCCCGGCGTCGCGCCGGGCCGCCCGTGCGGCCCCCTCGGCCGGGCTCCCCGCCGTCAGGCCGGGGTGCCCAGGCCGTCGAGGTAGGCGCCGATCGCCCCGCTCTCCGTGGCCGGGGCGATCAGGGCCACGTGGTTGTCGGGGCGGACCAGGACGAGGAGGGCGGTGGCCGGGCCGACGCCGTACGCCGTACGGGCGTGGCCCGCGTCGTCGGTCAGGTCGCGCGGGGCCCCGGCGTCCACGCCGTACGCCCGCACCGTGTCGCCGTACGCCGCCTCCGCCGCGCGCAGCGCCCCGGCCGTGCCGGGGCCGAAGCCCAGGAGGGTGAAGTGCGGGCCCGCGAACGCTTCGAACAGGCGGACCGGCGCGCCCGTCGCGGTGTCGTGGCAGGGGGCGTCGGGGGCGCGGTCGCCCGCCCGGAGGCGGGAGGTGGAGCCGGTGGCGGAGAGGGAGCTCCAGCGGTAGCCGGTGCCGAGGCACGACGTGTCGGCGGAGACGGCCGAATCCAGGCCGCCGCCCGGCCGCCGGATCGCTTCCAGGGTGGCGCGCAGCCGGTCCGCCGTGATGTCCAGGGTCCAGGAGGCCACCGGCAGCCGCTCCTCCTCGTAGGTGTCCAGCAGGCGCTCGCCGGACCGGCCCCCGGCGACCCGGGCGAGCTTCCAGCCCAGGTTGAACGCGTCCTGGATGCCGGTGTTCATGCCCAGCCCGCCGGCCACGGAGTGCACGTGCGCGGCGTCCCCGGCCAGCAGCACGCGGCCCACCCGGTAGCGGTCGGCCATGCGCTCGTTGACCCGGTACGTGGAGAGCAGGGCGGCCTTCGACAGGTGGTCCGCCGGGAGGCGGGTGTGCTTGGCGAACAGGCGGCGGAAGCTCTCCAGGGACGGGGGCACGGGGGCTCCCGCCGCGTCGCGCTCCGGCCCGGCCTGGAACCACCAGCCCGAGCGCGTGCCCGGGATCGGGCACAGCATCACGGCCCCGTCCTCGTCGAACCACTGGTGCCAGACGCCGCGGTCGAGGCCGTCCGCCTCCACGTCCCCGCAGACCATCGTCTGTTCCTCGGAGGTCTGCCCCTCGAACGCGACGCCGAGCATCTTGCGCACCGGGCTGTGGGCGCCGTCGCAGCCCACCGCGTACCGGGCCTCGATGCTCCGGCCGTCGGCGAGGGCGACGGTCACGGACCCGGAGCCCTGGGACAGGCCGACCGCCTCGGAGCCGAGCTCCACGCGCACGCCGTACTCCGCCAGCCGCTCCCGCAGGATCGCCTCCAGCTGCCACTGGGCGATCAGCGCGCCCCGGTCGTACGGGACGTCCGGCGTCGGCCGCGAGGACGCGAACGGGTCGGTCTCGGCGACCGGCAGCCCGTCGCGGTACTTGCGCATGGGCAGCGGCGCCGACCCCGAGGCCAGCACCCGGTCGACGACGCCCAGGTCCTCCAGCACCTCCAGGGAACGGGGGTTGGGGCCCTTGGCCCGCGAGCTGCGCGGGAAGCCAGGGGATTTGTCGATGATCCGGACGCCCACGGAGCGCCGCGCCAGGTCGCAGGCGAGGGTCAGGCCCGTGGGGCCCGAACCGATGATCAGTACGGGCACGGGGGCCGTGGGTGCGGGGGAGTGCGCGGACGCGGGCATGGGGCTCCTCGGTCGTGGGTCCATGGACACCCAGGGAAACGCAACCGAGTTAAAAAAGCAACTGGGTAACTAAATTTGTGCCGAGGGGGCGGGTTCATCGGCCGGCGGATTCGGCCTCGGCGCCCGCCCGGCCGCGCGGTGCGCCTCGCGCACCTGGATCCGGGTGCGCCGTGCCGTCCGGAACGCGTCCCACGTCAGCAGGGCGAGCGCCAGCCACACCAGGGCGAACCCGGCCCACCGCTCCGGCGGCATCTCCTCGTGGAAGTAGAGGATGCCGAGGACGAACTGGAAGACCGGCGCCAGGTACTGGAGCAGACCCAGGGTGGAGAGCGGCACCCGGATCGCCGCCGCCCCGAACAGGATGAGCGGCACCGCCGTGACGAGGCCCGCCGAGGCCAGCAGTGCCGCGTGGCCGACGCCCTCGGAGGTGAACGTCGACTCGCCCCGGGCGCCCAGCCACAGTAGATAGCCGAGCGCGGGCACGAACACCACGGCGGTCTCGGCGGTGAGCGACTCCAGGCCGCCCATGTCGACCTTCTTCTTCATCAGGCCGTAGGTCGCGAAGGAGAACGCCAGGGTCAGCGAGATCCACGGCGGCCGCCCGTAGCCGATCGCCAGCACGAGCACCGCCGCGAAGCCGGTGCCCACCGCGACCCACTGCACGGGGCGCAGCCGTTCGCCGAGGATCAGGACGCCCATGGCTATGGTGACCAGCGGATTGATGAAGTAGCCGAGCGAGGCCTCGACGACATGGCCGTTGTTCACGGACCAGATGTACAGGCCCCAGTTGACCGTGATCGTGGCCGCGGCCACCGAGATCAGACCGAGCTTCCGCGGCTGCCGGACCAGCTCGCCGATCCAGGACCAGCGGCGCAGCACCAGCAGGGTGACGGCCACGAAACCGAGGGACCAGGTCATGCGGTGGGCGAGGATCTCGATCGCGCCGGCCGGTTTCAGCAGCGGCCAGAAGAGCGGGACGAGCCCCCACAGGCCGTAGGCGCTGAAGCCGGACAGGAGTCCCGCCCGCTGTTCGTCGATCCCCTTCACGGGCCCTCCAGGCGTGTCTGCGTCAACTGCACGAAGGTAGCGCCGGAGAGGACCCCATGTCATACCCGTATCGCAATACGGTCATGACATGGGGCCCACGAGGCAGGAGGGAACCGGCGTTACGCGGCGGCCACCGCGGCGGCCACGGTCTCGGCGAGCGGAGTCGTCGGGCGGCCGATCAGCCGGGCCAGATCGCCGGTCGTGGTGGCGAGGCGGCCGCGCCCGATCGCCTCGTCGACATCGACGAGGATCTCCGCGAAGAACTCGGGCACACCGGCTCCGACCAGGATCTCCTGGTGCGTGGCGGCGGGGACGTTCCGGTACGCGATCTCCTTGCCGGTGGCCTTCGCGATCTCCGCCGCGTACTCCGCCAGCGACCAGGCGACATCGCCGCTCAGCTCGTAGGCCGCGCCGATGTGGCCCTCGCCGGTGAGCACGGCGGCGGCCGCGGCGGCGTAGTCGGCGCGGGTGGCGGAGGCGACCCGGCCGTCGCCCGCGTTGGCGACGACGGCGCCGTGCGCCAGGACCGGGGCGAGGTTGGCCGTGTAGTTCTCGGTGTACCAGCCGTTGCGCAGGAAGGTGTGGGGCAGGCCGGAGTCGAGGATCAGCTGCTCGGTGGCCCTGTGCTCGTCGGCCAGCCGGAAGTCGGCGTCGGGGCCGCCCAGGATGCCGGTGTACGCGAGCTGGGCGACTCCCGCCGCCTTCGCCGCGTCGATGACCGCGGTGTGCTGCGGTACGCGCCGGCCGACCTCGCTGCCGGAGACGAGCAGGACCCGGTCGCCCGCCCGGAAGGCGTCCTTGAGGGACTCCGGCCGGTCGTAGTCCGCGACGCGCAGCTCCACGCCCCGGGCGGCGAGCGGGGCGGCCTTCTCCGCGTCCCGCACGACGGCGGCGATCCCGCTCGCGGGCACGGTGGCCAGCAGCTCCTCGACGACGAGACGGCCGAGGGCTCCGGTGGCTCCGGTGACGACGATGCTCATGGGGGTTTCTCCTTCTGGGTGGCTCTTGTCCGTGTTCGGGCCGGTACCACTCACCGTACGGGGTGCACTATCCAAAAGAAAGTACCCACTTCGAAGTAAGGTACTGGTGTGAAGGTGAGCGACCTGGGCCCGTGGCCCGATGCGAACGGGCAGATGTGCCCCTCCCGGCTGGTGCTCGAACACGTCACCAGCCGCTGGGGCGTCCTGATCCTGATCGCGCTGCTGGAGCGCTCGTACCGCTTCAGCGAACTCCGCCGCGAGGTGGGCGGCGTCAGCGAGAAGATGCTGGCCCAGACCCTCCAGACGCTGGAGCGCGACGGTCTCGTGCACCGGGACGCCAAGCCGGTGATCCCGCCGCGGGTCGACTACTCGCTCACCGGCCTGGGCCGGGAGGCCGCCGAGCAGGTGCGCGCGCTGGGCCGCTGGACAGAGGACCGCCTGAGCGCGGTGCAGGCGGCGCGGGCGGCGTACGACGAACGGAAGGCGCGCACCCCGCAGGGGCGGCCCGGCTGAGGCGCACGCCCCGCGCGGCCGGTTCCGTCGAGGCGCACGCCCCGCGCGGTCAGTCCGGCTCCGGCGCACGTCCCTCCTCCAGCGTGCGCAGCGCGCGCGACACGTCGAACGGCAGGATCGTCACCGCCACGTGCGGGAGCTGCCCCAGCGCCTTCGCCATCTGCTCGCCGGTGCCCCGGTGCAGCATCTTCCCGAGCACATTGGTGTACATCCGCCGCGGCACCAGCACCGTCAGCGAGGTCCGGCCGTCCTCCGTGGTCCGGGTGGCGAGCTCCTTCATCGCGTGGCGCAGCCGCCGGTCCGGGCACGCGACCAGCTCCAGGGGGACGGAGGTGGCGGCCGTCGCCTCCCACCGGGCGGCCAGCCGTCTGCCGTACGCCTCGTCGATCGCGAAGTGCACGGCCCGGATCTCGTCCGGGCGCAGCTCGTGCGCGTACCGCAGCGCCTTCAGCGTCGCCAGGTCCAGCGACTCGACGAGGACGAACACCCGGTGGCGCAGGTCCCGGGGCCGGTCGGCGCCCGGTGCCTGGATGCTCTGGAGCACCGCGGCCTCGCGCCGGTACTCGCGGTTGATCCGGATCAGCGCCCACACCCCGAGCGGGAAGATCACCACGACCAGCCAGGCGCCCTCGGTGAACTTGGTGACTGCGAAGATCAGCACGACGGCGGCCGAGATCACCGCGGCCAGCCCGTTGACCCCGATCTTGAGTCGGCGGTGCGGCTCCCGGCGCCGCAGGTGGTACGCGGTGAGACCGGCCCCGGCCATGGTGAAGGCGGTGAACACGCCGATCGCGTACAGCGCCACCAGCTTGTCCACACTGGCCCCGGTCACCACCAGCAGCGCCAGCGAGACCACGGCCAGCGCGATGATGCCGTTGGAGAACGCGAGCCGGTGCCCGCGCCGGGTCAGCAGCCGCGGCAGGAAGCGGTCCTCGGCCACGAAACTGGCCAGGAACGGGAAGCCGGTGAACGGCGTGTTGGCACCGGTGTAGAGGACCAGGGCGGTCGCCAGCTGCACGAAGACCAGCCCGGCCGTCCCGAGCGGCCCGCCGCCGAAGGCGAGATGGGCCTCCTGCGCGATGACCGTCGGAGTGCCGTCGGTGTACGGGACGGCATGGGTGAAGTGCGCCAGTGTGGAGACGCCGAGGACCAGCACGCCGAGCACACAGCTCATCGTGATCAGGGTGCGCCGGGCGTTGCGGCCCTGCGGTTCGCGGAAGGCGGAGATGCCGTTGGAGATCGCTTCGAGGCCGGTGAGCGAGGAGCCTCCGTTGGCGAACGAGCGCAGCACGATGAAGAGCGAGGCGCCGTAGAGCCAGCCCTCGCCCGGGGTGCCGAGCGGTACGACGCCGTCGGCGTGCAGATCGGCGTGCGGCAGCTCGCCCACGAGCCCGCGCACCGCTGCGGCGACGAGGACGAGACCGATGGCGGCCATGAAGAGATAGGCGGGCAGCGCGAAGGCCCGGCCCGCCTCGCGGATGCCGCGCAGATTCCCGTAGGCGAGCAGCACGATGACGCCGATGGAGACCGGGAGCTGGAGGTGGTCGAGGCCGGTGAAGTCGCCGCCGACCAGATGGGCAAGGGAGATCAGGGCGTTGGTGCCCGCCGAGACCTGGACGGCGACGGTGACGATGTAGTCGACGAGCAGGGCCACGGCGGCGATCTGCGCGATGTCCGGCCCGAAGTTCTCCCGCGCGACGACATAGGAGCCGCCGGCCCGGGTGTAGATCATGACGACATCGCTGTAACAGAGCGTCAGCAGCAGCAGGACCAGCAGGATCGCGCCGGTCACCGGCATCAGCAGGGTGAACGCCGCGGCCCCGACGACGGGCACGAGGACCCGGAGCATCTCCTCGGAGCCGTACGCGGACGAACTGATGCAGTCGGAGGCGAGCACACCGAGCGCCGTCCGGTTGTTCAGCTTCTCCTCGCTGATGCGCTCGGTGGTGAGCGGCTTGCCGAGCAGATGCCGCTTGACGCGGTACACGGGACGGTCGAGGGTCATGGCCACATCGTGCGCGGTGGCCGGCCGCACCCCCGGTACGCCGTCGCCGGACGGGCCGAAATTCAGCCCGTCCGACGAGGGCACGCCCCGCGCGGACCGCGGGGGAAGTCCTAGCCGACGACCGTCCAGGTGTCGTTGCCCGCGAGCAGCGCGGCGAGGTCGCCCTTGCCGTTCTGCTCGACGGCGGCGTCGAGCTGCTCCGCCATGAGGGTGTCGTAGACCGGCCGTTCGACGTCGCGCAGGACGCCGATCGGGGTCTGGTGGAGGGTGTCGGGGTCGGCGAGGCGGGAGAGGGCGAAGGCGGTGGTCGGGGACGGGCTGTGCGCGTCGTGGACGAGGACGCGGGACTCGTTCTCCTCGGTCACGGCCACGATCCGGAGGTCTCCGGTGGCCGGGTCGCGCACCACGCCCTTGCCGTTGTCCGCGCCGAAGCGGATGGGCCGGCCGTGTTCCAGGCGGATGACGGCGTCCTGGGCCCGCTCCTTGTCCTTGAGCGCCTCGAACGCGCCGTCGTTGAAGATGTTGCAGTTCTGGTAGATCTCCACGAGCGCCGTGCCCGGGTGGTCGGCCGCCGCCCGCAGCACGCTCGTGAGGTGCTTGCGGTCGGAGTCGATGGTGCGGGCGACGAAGGAGGCCTCCGCGCCGATGGCCAGGGAGACCGGGTTGAAGGGGGCGTCCAGGGAGCCCATCGGCGTCGACTTGGTGATCTTGCCGACTTCGGAGGTGGGGGAGTACTGCCCCTTGGTGAGGCCGTAGATCCGGTTGTTGAACAGGAGGATCTTGAGGTTCACATTGCGGCGCAGGGCGTGGATGAGGTGGTTGCCGCCGATGGACAGGGCGTCGCCGTCACCCGTTACGACCCAGACGGACAGATCGCGGCGGGAGGAGGCGAGCCCGGTGGCGATGGCCGGGGCGCGGCCATGGATGGAGTGCATCCCGTAGGTGTTCATGTAGTACGGGAAGCGGGAGGAGCAGCCGATCCCGGAGACGAAGACGATGTTCTCCTTCGCCAGGCCCAGTTCGGGCATGAAGCCCTGCACGGCGGCGAGGACGGCGTAGTCCCCGCAGCCGGGGCACCAGCGCACCTCCTGGTCGGACTTGAAGTCCTTCATGGACTGCTTCGCCTCGGCCTTGGGCACCAGGTGCAGGAGCTGGTTGGCATCAGGCATCGATGGCCTCCTTGAGTGCCGTCGCGAGCTGTTCGGCCTTGAACGGCATGCCGTTGACCTGGTTGTGGCTGCGGGCGTCGACGAGGTACTTGGCCCGGATCAGGGTGGCGAGCTGGCCGAGGTTCATCTCGGGGACGACGACCTTGTCGTACCGCCCGAGGACTTCGCCGAGGTTGCCCGGGAAGGGGTTGAGGTTGCGCAGGTGGGCCTGGGCGATGGGCTCGCCGGCCGCGCGCAGCCTGCGTACGGCGGCCGTGATGGGGCCGTACGTGGAGCCCCAGCCCAGCACCAGCGTGCTGGCGCCGGAGGGGTCGTCGACCTGGAGGTCGGGGACCTCGATGCGGTCGATCTTGGCCTGGCGGGTACGGACCATGAGGTCGTGGTTGGCCGGGTCGTAGGAGATGTTGCCGCTGCCGTCCTGCTTCTCGATGCCGCCGATGCGGTGTTCGAGGCCGGGGGTGCCGGGCACCGCCCAGGGGCGGGCCAGGGTGAGCGGGTCGCGCTTGTAGGGCCAGAACACCTCGGTGCCGTCGGCCAGTTCGTGGTTGGGGCCGGTCGCGAACCGGACCCGCAGATCGGGCAGCTCGTCGGTCTCCGGGATCTTCCACGGCTCGGAGCCGTTGGCGAGGTATCCGTCGGAGAGCAGGAAGACGGGGGTGCGGTAGGTCAGGGCGATCCGCGCGGCGTCGAGCGCGGCGTCGAAGCAGTCCGCCGGGGTCCTGGGGGCCACGACCGGGACCGGGGCCTCGCCGTTGCGCCCGTACATCGCCTGGAGCAGATCGGCCTGCTCGGTCTTGGTCGGCAGGCCGGTGGACGGGCCGCCGCGCTGGATGTCGACCACGATCAGCGGCAGTTCCAGGGAGACGGCGAGCCCGATCGTCTCCGACTTCAGCGCCACCCCCGGCCCCGACGTCGTCGTCACCGCGAGCGAACCGCCGAAGGCCGCGCCCAGCGCCGCCCCGATCCCCGCGATCTCGTCCTCGGCCTGGAAGGTGCGCACGCCGAAGTTCTTGTGCCGGCTCAGCTCGTGCAGGATGTCGGAGGCCGGAGTGATCGGGTACGAGCCCAGGTACAGCGGCAGGTCGGCCTGGCGGGAGGCGGCGATCAGCCCGTACGACAGCGCCAGGTTCCCCGAGATGTTGCGGTACGTGCCCGCGGGGAACGCCTGCGAGGCGGGCGCCACCTCGTAGGAGACGGCGAAGTCCTCGGTGGTCTCCCCGAAATTCCACCCGGCGCGGAACGCCGTCACGTTCGCCTCGGCGATCTGCGGCTTCTTCGCGAACTTCTGCCGCAGGAACGCCTCGGTCCCCTCGGTCGGCCGGTGGTACATCCAGGAGAGCAGCCCGAGCGCGAACATGTTCTTCGAGCGCTCGGCCTCCTTGCGGGAGAGGCCGAACTCCTTCAGCGCCTCGATCGTGAGCGTCGTCAGCGGCACCGGATGGACCTGGTAGCCGTCCAGCGAACCGTCCTCCAGCGGACTGGTCGCATAGCCGACCTTCGCCATCGGCCGCTTGGTGAACTCATCGGTGTTGACGATGATTTCCGCACCGCGCGGCACATCGCCGATGTTCGCCTTCAACGCGGCCGGGTTCATCGCGACCAGCACGTTCGGCGCGTCCCCGGGCGTGAGGATGTCGTGGTCGGCGAAATGCAGCTGGAACGAAGAAACCCCCGGCAGGGTCCCTGCGGGGGCGCGGATCTCGGCGGGAAAGTTCGGCAGTGTGGAGAGATCGTTCCCGAACGACGCGGTCTCCGAAGTGAAGCGGTCACCGGTGAGCTGCATGCCGTCCCCGGAGTCACCCGCGAAGCGGATGATCACCCGGTCGAGACGTCTGATCTCCTTGTCGCCGGCGCCCGTGGCACCGGAGCGGGGAGCGCGCTGCCCCCCGACGAGCGCCTCGCCGGCCTCATCGGCCTGTCCGGCTGGGCTACTGACCTGGCTGGTCACTGAACTGGACCTCCCTCGGAGCGGCGGCTCTGGTCCCGCCGGCCCGCCGACGGTCCCGAGGCCAACCTTACGTCGGTAAGGGTCGCCTTTCCTGGACAAATCAAAGGGTGAACGCCATTTCGAGACGCACTTTGATAGTGGTTTGTCATGTTTTGCAAGCCCCCCAGTCGTTCGATGAAGACGCTGTGCACTCATCCTTTGGTGCTAGGCCCTGTCTTCAAACTGCCGTCTGCCGTGCGCCGGACGACCGCAGTTCGAAGACCGGGCCCAGGGCCCCGGCGAGGTGCTCCGGCACCGCCCGAGCCGCCGCGGCGGCTCGGGCCGCCCGCGCGGAGGCCACCGCACGGACATATCTGACAGGGTGTCAGTTCGTCAGGAGTTCAGATAGGTCAGCACGGCCAGCACCCGGCGGTGATCCCCGTCACTGGGGGACAGGCCCAGCTTCAGGAAGATGTTGCTGACGTGCTTCTCCACGGCGCCGTCGCTCACCACCAGCTGCCGGGCCACCGCCGAGTTCGTCCGCCCCTCCGCCATCAGGCCCAGGACCTCGCGCTCGCGCGGCGTCAGCCCGGCCAGGACGTCCTGCTTGCGGCTCCTGCCGAGCAGCTGCGCCACCACTTCCGGGTCCAGCGCCGTCCCGCCCTGCGCCACCCGGACCACCGCGTCCACGAACTCCCGGACCTCGGCGACCCGGTCCTTCAGCAGATACCCCACGCCCCGGCTGGACCCGGCCAGCAGCTCAGTCGCGTACTGCTCCTCCACGTACTGCGAAAGGACCAGGACCCCGATCCCCGGGTAGTCCTTCCGCAGCCGCACGGCCGCCCGCACACCCTCGTCGGTGTGGGTCGGGGGCATCCGCACGTCGGCGACCACCACATCGGGCAGTGCGTCCTGCGCGGCCAGCTCGCCCACCGTCCTGAGCAGCGCCTCGGCGTCCCCGACCCCGGCGACGACGTCATGCCCCAGATCGGTCAGCAGCCGGGTGAGTCCTTCCCGGAGCAGCACCGAATCCTCGGCGATGACTACCCGCACCCTGTCCTCCACCATGAAGCCCTGGCCCCCACTGTTCGCCGGTCCCGCGTGTACGGTCCCAGCATCCCAGCATCGGAGGCGTCCTGTCCTCGGCCGCCGGGCGGACTTCAGCCGCGCACAAGCGCGTCCGCACGGCGGCCGGGTCCCGCCGCGGCGACCCGGCCGCGCGACAGCGGGCTCAGCCGCGCCACGGCAGCTCGGCCGTGACCCGGGTGGGGCCGCCCTGCGGGGAGTCCACGACCAGCACGCCGTCCACCGCCTCCAGCCGTTCGGTCAGCCCGGCGAGCCCGCTGCCCGCCGACGGGTCGGCGCCGCCGCGTCCGTCGTCGGTGACCTGGAGCATCAGCCGGTCGCCCGCTCGCCACACGTCGACCGAGGCGCGGGTGGCGCGGGCGTGCTTGCTCACGTTCTGGAGCAGCTCGGAGACCGTGAAGTACGCGATGCCCTCGATCGCCTGCGCCGGGCGGGCGGCCAGATCCACCTCGACCGTGACGGGGACGGTGCAGCGGGAGGCGATGGCGGAGAGGGCCGCGTCGAGTCCGCGGTCGGTGAGGACGGCGGGGTGGATGCCTCGGGCCAGGTCGCGGAGCTCCTGGAGGGCGACCTTGACCTCGCCGTGGGCCTCGTCGACCATACGGGCGGCGGCCTCGGGGTCGTCGGTGAGCTTCTCCTTCGCCAGGCCCAGATCCATGGCGAGGGCGACGAGGCGGGCCTGGGCGCCGTCGTGGAGGTCGCGTTCGATGCGGCGCAGATCGGCGGCGGCGGTGTCCACGACCACCCCGCGGTCCGACTCCAGCTCCGAGACACGGGTGGCCAGCCGGGACGGCCCGAGCAGCCCGGCCACCATCACCCGGTCCACGCTCACCAGACCCCGGATGATCCACGGCGTGACGAGGACGAATCCCAGGCCGACCGCGCTGGTCAGGCCCAGCTCCAGGCCGGAGTCCAGATAGACCGTGTGGCCCCGGTCGCCGTACAGCTGGATGCCGCCGACGCCCACGTACGCGGGAAAGATCCAGTGCCACAGCGGATAGGTCAGCGCCGACCACCCGAAGCTCCAGAGCGTCAACGAGACACCGAAGGCGAAGACCGCCCACGGCAGGTGCAGCAGCGTGTAGAGCAGATGCCGCCAGGACGCCCCGCTCTTGAGCATCGCCCCCACCCAGGACATCGCTCCGCCGGTCCGGCCGCGCACCGGCGCCGGGGCCGCCACGTCCAGCTTCAGCAGCCCGCGCGCCCGCGTCCGCTCCACCGCCCCGAAACCGCGGCACATGGCCAGCGTGCCGGCCAGGATCGGGACCCCGAGGAAGGTGATCAGCATGCCGATGCCCAGCGACGTCAGGCTGATCGAGAACGCGAACAGCACCAGGCTGATCGGCAGGCTCAGCATCAGGTAGGTGAACTCCCGCCACGTCCTGCCCTCGACGGGCGCGCGCAGCGCGGCGGGGAAGAAGTGCTTCACCGGGGTGCGGTCCCCGTGACCGGCACCGGACCGCTGGTGGTCCCGAGTGTCCGGCCCGTATGCCGTGGCCATGGATGCCGTCCGTTTCTTCTCATTCTTCTCGCCACTCCAGTGCCGAGAAGACCAGGGTGCTGTGTCGCGGCCCGGACCACCATGAGGGGGGTATCCCTCTTCGGCCGGGGGTTTTCCCCACCATGGGGCTCCCGGCCCGCCGGGCCGGACTGGGCCGGGGCGGACTGGGTCGGGGCCGGGGCCCGTGGGGCGCTGCCTGCCGGGAAGCCGGGTCTGCGGAGACCGGGGTGCCGGGCCGGATTCACGGAGGCTCTCTAGAGGCCCAGGAGGCGCTTGCCCCTGCCCGCGCCCTTCCCCACTCCCTTGCCCGCGCCCTTCGGCTCCCCGGTCGGCTGCCGCTCGCGGTCCCGCCAGGGCAGCTCGGCGGTGACGGTCGTGGGCCCGCCGACCGGCGAGTCCAGGACGAACAGCCCGTCGACGGCGCCCAGCCGCTCGGCCAGCCCCGCCATGCCCGTACCGCCGTCCATCCGGGCGCCGCCGCGTCCGTCGTCGGTGACCTGGAGCAGCAGCCGGTCCCCGGTCCGCCACACCTCGACGGTGGCCGAACGCGCCGCGCTGTGCTTGCTCACGTTCTGGAGCAGCTCGGAGACCGTGAAGTACGCGATGCCCTCGATCGCCTCCGCGGGCCGCCCCGGCAGGTCCACCGACACCGTGACGGGGACGGTGCAGCGAGAGGCGATGGCGGAGAGGGCGGCGTCGAGTCCGCGGTCGGTGAGGACGGCGGGGTGGATGCCGCGTGCGAGGTCGCGGAGTTCCTGGAGGGCGACCTTGATCTCGCCGTGGGCCTCGTCGACCATGCGGGCGGCGGCCTCGGGGTCGTCGGTGAGCTTCTCCTTCGCCAGGCCGAGGCCCATGGCGAGGGCGACGAGGCGGGCCTGGGCGCCGTCGTGGAGGTCGCGTTCGATGCGGCGCAGATCGGCGGCCGCGGTGTCCACGACCACCCCCCGGTCCGCCTCCAGCTCCGCGATCCGGCGCTCCAGCTCGTCGGAGGGCGAGAGCAGCCCGCGCACCATCGACCGGTCCACATTGCTGAGGAACCGCGCGACAGGGGGGAGCACCGGCCACAGCACGAGGAGGCTCACGAGCGTCACCCCGAAAGTGAGGACGCCCCAGGGCAGCCGGACGAACGAGTACAGCGCGGCCCGCCACCCCACCGGGTCCTTGATGCTCGACCACAGCCAGGGGAAGAACCCCCTGTCCCGGCGGGCCAGCTCCATCGGGCTCGGCTCCTCGATCCGCACCCCGAGCATCGCCCGCGCCCGCGCGCGCTCGGCCCTGCCGATCAGCCGCGCCCCGTGCAGCCCCACCGCGAGCAGGGGCAGACCGATCACCGTGACCGCGAGCCCCACGCCCACGGCGATCATGACCACCGTGTAGACGAACCCGACGATGGCCATGGGGAGATCGACCAGGAGATGGGCGATCTCCTTCCACGTCCATCGGTCGAGGGCGAGGCCGGCGGGCGGTGGCCGGTCGTTGTCGGGCACCTGGGGGCTCATGGTCATGGCACCAGCCTGCCGGGGCGGACCGGCGCACGCCATGGGGCTCGTGGGTGAGGTGAAGTGGGGATAACCCCACCCCTTGGCCGATGCGGCTGCTTACCGTCTCTTTAACAGGGCCTAGACTCCCGTGCGTACGGATCACCGGACGGATTCGAGGGAGCGAGGGGCGGACGTGGCGGACCTGCCGGAGTCGACCGTTCTCGCGTCGGAGTACTTCCGCGGCTATTCAGTGGTCGGACTGCTCGCCGTGATCGGCGTGCTGTTCGTCGCCGTCGCCTTCGGGGCCGGCCGACTGCTGCGCCCCGTGGTCCCGACGCCGGAGAAGCTTCTGACGTACGAGTGCGGCGTGGACCCGGTGGGCGAGGGCTGGGCACACACCCAGGTCCGTTACTACGTCTACGCCTTCCTGTACGTGATCTTCGCCGTCGACTCGATCTTCCTGTTCCCGTGGGCGACCGTGTTCGCCGCACCCGGATACGGGGCGACGACGCTGGTCGAAATGTTCATCTTCCTCGGTTTCCTGGCCGTAGGACTGCTCTACGCATGGAAGAAGGGCGTCCTCGAATGGACGTGACGAGCCCGCAGGCCGACGAGGGGCCCGAGCCGCAGCCCGTGCCGACCTTCCTGCCGGAGCCCAAGCGGCTCGGCGTGCTGTCGCGCCTGGCGCCCGAGCCGATGAAGGTGGTCCTGAACTGGGGCCGCCGCTACAGCCTCTGGGTCTTCAACTTCGGACTCGCCTGCTGCGCCATCGAATTCATCGCCGCCTCCATGGCCCGGCACGACTTCATCCGGCTCGGCGTGATCCCGTTCGCGCCGGGCCCGCGCCAGGCCGACCTCATGATCGTCTCCGGCACGGTGACCGACAAGATGGCCCCGGCCGTGAAGCGGCTGTACGAGCAGATGCCGGAGCCCAAGTACGTCATCTCCTTCGGCGCCTGCTCCAACTGCGGCGGCCCGTACTGGGACTCGTACTCCGTGACCAAGGGCGTCGACCAGATCATCCCCGTCGATGTCTACGTCCCCGGCTGCCCGCCCCGGCCGGAGGCACTGCTCCAGGGCATCCTCAAGCTCCAGGAGAAGATCGCCCGGGAGTCGCTGGGAGAGCGGTACGCGACGGGCGGCGGCAGCCGTCCCTCCACCGCCGCCCTGCGCAGCGGTCTGGTCACCGCCCCGCAGACCCCGTCTCCCGGCCCGGCCCCGACCCCGGCTCCCGATCAGGCTTCGGGTTCCGGCCCGGCTCCGGGTTCCGGCCCGGCTTCGGGTTCCGGCCCGGCTTCGGATCCGAGCCCCGGGGAGGACCGCGCATGACCACCACACCCCCGGCCGGTGCCCCGGGCGCCGACCCGGCCGACGACGCGTACGGCCGCCTGCCGGACGCCGCCGCCGAGCTCTTCGGCGAGGGCGCGACGGCGGAGTACGCCTACGACCTGCTGACCGTCGACGTACCGCCCACCGCCTGGATCACCGCCCTCGAAACGGCCCGCGACCGGCTGGGCTGCACGTATTTCGACTGGCTGAGCGCGGTCGACGAACCGGGCACCGGCTTCCGGGTCTGCGCCCATGTCGCGGCCCTGGGCGGGGGCGTGCGCCGACTCATGCTCCGTACGACCGTTCCGCACGGGGCGGCGGTCCTGCCCACCGCCGTCGAGGTCTACGCGGGTGCCGCCTGGCACGAGCGCGAGACGCACGAGATGTTCGGCATCGGCTTCGAGGGCCACCCGCACCTGGTCCCGCTGCTGCTGCCCGAGGGCTTCGAGGGCCACCCGCTGCGCAAGGACTTCGTGCTGGCGGCACGGGTCGCGAAGGCATGGCCCGGCGCGAAGGAGCCGGGCGAGTCGGAGCACGGCGGCCCGAAGCGGCGCACCATGCTGCCGCCCGGCGTACCCGACCCGAACGAATGGGGGCCGCTGAAGGGCCAGCTCCCGCCCGCCCCGTCCCGCCCGGCCCGCACCCCGCGCGCCGCGGGCGACCGCCCGGCCCGCCGCACCCGCAGTGCGAGCGAGGGCTCGGCCGCCCAGCGGACGCCGACGGCTGCCCCGGCGCCGGAAGCGGCTCCCGCCCCTGAGGTGACTCCCGCTCCTGAAACGGGCGCGGGCACGAGCGCCGACGCGGGTACGGAAACGACGCCCCGCACCAGGCCCCCGCGCCGCACCCGGAGCGCGTCCCAGGGCTCGGCGAGCCAGCAGCGGACGAGCAACCCGGAGAGAACGCCGGAGCCGACCCCTGGAACCGGAGCGGGCACCGGAACAGGGACCGGAGCGGGTACCGGAGCGGCAGAGCCGAACTCCGGAACCAGCGACGCCCCGTGGCACCACGCCCGCCCGGCCTTCGACGCGGACGCTGGCGCGGGCAAGGGCGCGAGCACTGCCCCGGACGCGAGTGTTGGTGGTACGGACGCGAGCGCTGGTGGTACGGACGCCGGGGCCGCCCCCGCGCATCGCCCCGAACCTCCGGCACCGTCGACGCACCCGGAGACCCCGGAGTCCTCGCAGGCTCCCGAGTCCCCGGAGTCCTCGCAGGCTCCCGAGTCCCACGAGTCCCCGGAAGCCCCGGAGTCCCAAGAGTCCTCGCAGACTCCCGAGTCCCAAGAGTCCCCGGAAACCCCCGAGTCCCGAGAGACCCCCGACCACACCACCGGAGGCGGTACCGAGTGAACGACGTACTGGACGTCGCCCTCCGCCTCATCATCGTCTTCGCCGTGTTCATGGTCCTCCCGCTCGTCGTCGGGCAGACCGAGCACAAGGTGATGGCCCATATGCAGGGCCGCCTCGGGCCCATGTACGCCGGCGGCTTCCACGGCTGGGCCCAGCTCGTCGCGGACGGCGTGAAGTTCGCGCAGAAGGAAGACATCGTCCCGGCCGAGGCCGACCGGCGTATCTTCCAGCTCGCCCCGGCCGTCGCGCTGCTCCCGTACCTCCTCGTCCTCGTCGCCGTCCCGATCGGCCCCGGCGAGGGCGCGGTCGGCCAGGTCGTCGACGCGGGCATCTTCTTCGTGCTCGCCGTCATGGGTGTGGGCGTGCTCGGCTCGCTGATGGCCGGCTGGGCATCGGCGAACAAGTTCTCCCTGCTGGGCGGCGTACGCACCGCGGCCCAGCTGCTCGCGTACGAGTTGCCGATGCTGCTTGCCGCCGCGTCCGTCGCGATGGCGGCCGGCACCGTCTCCCTCCCGGGCATCCTCGATGCCTTCGAGTGGTGGTGGCTGCCCTGGCAGATCGTCGGCGCACTGGTCTTCTTCGTGGCCGGACTCGCCGAGCTGCAACGCCCGCCGTTCGACATGCCGGTCGCCGACTCGGAGATCATCTTCGGCGCGTACACCGAGTACACCGGCCTGCGCTTCGCCCTGTTCCTGCTCGCCGAGTACGCGGGCATCGTCGTCCTGTGCGCACTGACCACCGTCCTCTTCCTCGGCGGCTGGCACGGCCCGTTCGGCGCCGACGGACTGGGCTGGGTCTGGACGCTCCTCAAGACCGCGGTCCTCGCCTTCGTCGTCATCTGGCTGCGGGTGTCCTACCCCCGGCTCCGCGAGGACCAGTTGCAGAAACTCGCCTGGACCACGCTCATCCCGCTCGCTCTCGCGCAGATCGCGCTGACCGGCATCGTGAAGGTGGCGATCAGCTGATGCCTCCGATCCCCGGCTCCGGCCTGGCCAAGGGCCTCGCCGTCACCCTGCGGACGATGACGAGGAAGACGGTCACCGCGCAGTACCCGGACGTCCAGCCCGAACTGCCGCCCCGCTCCCGCGGCGTCATCGCGCTGTTCGAGGAGAACTGCACGGTCTGCATGCTCTGCGCCCGCGAGTGCCCGGACTGGTGCATCTACATCGACTCCCACAAGGAGACGGTGCCCGCCGCCGCCCCGGGCGGCCGCGAACGCAGCCGCAATGTCCTCGACCGCTTCGCGATCGACTTCTCGCTCTGCATGTACTGCGGCATCTGCATCGAGGTGTGCCCCTTCGACGCGCTCTTCTGGTCCCCGGAGTTCGAGTACGCGGAGACGGACATCCTGGAACTCACCCATGAGCGCGACAAGCTCCGCGCATGGATGTGGACGGTGCCGGAACCGCCCGCGCTCGACCCGGGCGCCGAGGAGCCGAAGGAGATCGCCGCCGCCCGCAAGACGGCGGAGAAACTCGAAGCCCAGCGCGCCCTGGAAGCCCAGCAGGCCCAAGAAGCCCAGGCCCAAGAAGCGCAGCAAGCCCAGCCGACCAAGAAGGAAGCAGAGGGGGAGGAGTGACACTCGCAGCCGCCGCGGCGCACTCCGCACACTCCGCGTACTCCGTCCTCGCCGCCCAGTCAGCCAACCCGGCCAATCCGGCCCACCCGGCCCACTCCGGCTTCCTCTCCCCGACCGGCATCGAGATCGCCTTCGTGCTCGTCGGCCTCGCCACCCTCGGCGCGGCCCTCCTCACCGTCACGACCAAGCAGCTGGTGCACGCCGCACTCTGGCTGGTCGTGGCGCTGGGCGGTCTCGCCGTCGAGTACCTCCTGCTCACCGCGGAGTTCATCGCCTGGGTCCAGGTCCTCATCTACGTCGGCTCCGTGGTCGTCCTCCTTCTCTTCGGGCTGATGCTCACCAAGGCCCCCATCGGCCGCTCCCCGGACGCCGACTCGGGCAACCGCTGGGCGGCCCTCGCCGTGGCGGTCGCCTCCGCCGGCGCCCTCGTCTGGGTCGTCGTCGACGCCTTCCGGACCACCTGGATCGACCTGGACGGACCGGCCCAGGGCTCGACCGAGGTGACCGGCTCCTTCCTCTTCCGGCACTGGGTGCTGCCGTTCGAAGCACTCTCCGTCCTGCTGCTCGCCGCCCTCGTCGGCGCGATCGTCCTGTCCCGCAAGCGCGGTAAGGAGCAGAGCTGATGCACCTCGCCTATCCCGCCGTGCTCGCCGCCCTCCTCTTCTGCACCGGGCTGTACGGAGTGCTCGCCCGCCGCAACGCGATCCTGGTCCTGATGTCCGTCGAGCTGATGCTCAACGCCGTCAACCTCAACCTCGTCGCCTTCGACGTCTGGCTCCGCGACACCCTGCACTCCGGCCAGGCCCTCACCCTCTTCACCATCGCCATCGCCGCGGCCGAGATCGGCATCGGCCTGGCGATCGTCCTCGCCGTGTACCGCAACCGCGGCAGCTCGGACATCGACCGCCTCCGCGACACCGCCGAGACCGACGCCGCCGAGACCCTCCCGGACGACGAGTCCGACACCGGCACCGAAGACCAGGCCACTGCTGCGGCAGGAAAGGCAAAGAAGGCAGAGGCCACCGCGTGACCACCACGACCCTCGCCGTCCTCGTCCCCCTCCTCCCGTTCCTCGGCGCCGCGGCCGGCCTCCTCCTCGGACGCACCGCCCCCGGCTTCGTACGCCCGCTGGCCGTACTGCCCACGCTCGCCGCCGCCGTCCTCGCGGCCGTCGTCGCCGCGCGCCAGGGCGGCGGCCGGGCCATCGACGCCGCGACCCAGCTCACCCCCACCGGCTCGGTCCCGATCGACCTCGCCCTCCACCTCGACGGTTTCGCGGTCCTCGTCGCCGTCCTGGTCGGGCTCGTCGCGACCTGCGTGCAGATCTACTCGACCGCCTATCTGCGCGACGACCCCCGCTACCCCTCCTACGCCGCCCTGGTCTCCCTCTTCACCTCCGCGATGCTGCTCGTCGTCTACTCCGGCGACCTGATGGTGCTCCTGGTCGGCTGGGAGATCATGGGCATCTGCTCGTACTTCCTCGTCGGCCACTACTGGGAGACGCCCGAAGCCCGCGCCGCCTCCCTCAAGGCCTTCCTGGTCACCAAGCTCGGCGACGTCCCCTTCCTGATCGGTCTGTTCGCGCTCGCCGCCGACACCGGCACCTTCCGCATCACCGGCATCCTGGGCGCCGTCGCCAACGGCGGCCTCGACCACCCCACCCTCATCGCCCTGCTGCTCCTCGCGGGCGTCGCCGGAAAGTCGGCGCAGTTCCCCCTGCACACCTGGCTGCCCGACGCGATGGCCGGCCCCACCCCCGTCTCCGCGCTCATCCACGCCGCGACGATGGTCGCCGCCGGCATCTACTTCGTGGCCCGGCTCCTCCCCGTCTTCGCCCAGTCCGGCGCCGCCCTCGTCGTACTCGCCGTCATGGCGGCGATCACGATGATCGGCTCGGGGCTCGCCGCCCTCGCCCAGGACGACATCAAACGCGTCCTCGCCTACTCGACGATCGGTCAGCTCGGCTACATGGCCGGTGCCCTGGCCGTCGGCGACCGCGCGGCCGCCGTCTTCCACCTCCTCTCCCACGGCGCGTTCAAGGCCGTCCTCTTCCTCGCGGCCGGTGTCGTCATCCACGCCGCCGGGACCAACTCGCTGGCCGCCATGTCCCGCATGGGCGGCCTGACGAAGCGCGTCCCGGACGCCTACTGGACGATGACCGTCGCCCTGTTCGCGCTCGCCGCCATCCCTCCCTTCGCCGGCTTCTTCTCCAAGGAAGCGATCCTCGTCGCCGCCGAGCACACCGCACTCGGGGAGCGGCACGTCGCCCCCGCCGCCGCCGGCTGGACCGTGCTGGTCGCCGGACTGCTCGCCGCCGTCCTCACCGCCGCGTACGCCACCCGCCTCTGGCTCCTCGCCTTCCGGGGCCGGGGCGCCGAGACCCCCGACCACGGCAGGCAGCCCGTCGCCATGACCGCCGTCCTCTGGGTCCTCGCCGTCCCCACCATCGCCTTCGGCCTGACCGTCGGCGCGATCGCCGACTGGTTCGACGGCCACGGCCTCACCCCGACCGTCACCACCGCCGTCCTCTCCACCGGCGTCGGTCTCGTCGGCGGCCTCGTCACCTACGGCACCTGGCGCCACACCTCGGCGCTCGCCGCCCGCACCCGCGTCGGCACCGTCGTCGCCCACCCCGACGCCGAACCCGCACTCATCGAGGCCCAGGCCATGACGGCCCACACCGCCGCCTACGGAGCCGACGGGGACGCCCCCGATCCGGCCGACCCAGGCCGCCTGCTGCTCGGCCCGCTCCACCACCACGCCGCCGCCGGCTTCCACCTCGACGCCCTGTACACGGCGCTGTTCGTCCGCCCCGTCCAGGGCGCGGCGAGCCTCGTCCGCTTCCTGGACCGCGAGGTCGTCGACACCTACGTACGCGGCTCCGGCACCCTCGCCCGATGGCTCGGCACCGCCGTCCGCCGCGCCCAGACCGGCAATGTGCAGACCTACCTCGGCGCGCTGCTCGCCGGTTCCCTGGTCCTGGTGATCGCCGCCGTCGTCTTCGCCAACGTCAACGCCGGGTCGTGAGCCGTGATCGATATCAGTGAATCCGTGATGCAGTTCCTTCTCGCGTTCATCGTCGTCATCCCGCTGATCGGCGCCGTGGCCGCCCTGCTCCCGGCCCCGCCGGGACTCAAGGGGACCGGCCCCGACCAGGCCGTCCTGCGCCACGGCGTCACCGCCACCGGCGCGGTCCTCGTCGCCGCGCTCGTCCTCGCCGCGGGCTTCGACCACGACCACCCGTCGAAGATGCAGGCCACCACCGACATCAGCTGGATCCCCGCGCTCGACGTCCGCATCCACCTCGGCATCGACGGCATCTCGCTCCCCCTCCTCGTACTGACCGCGCTGCTGACCTTCCTCTGCGCGCTCCACAGCTACTTCAAGCCGCCCGCGGGCCCCTCCCCGAAGGCCTTCGTCGCCCTCCTGCTCGTCCTGGAGTCCGGCACCCTCGCCACCTTCGCCGTCCTCGACCTGCTGCTGTTCTTCCTGGCGTTCGAGATGGTGCTCATCCCGATGTACTTCCTCATCGCCCGCTGGGGCGGTGCGCAGCGGCAGGCCGCCGCCTGGAAGTTCATCCTCTACACACTGCTCGGTTCGGTCGTCATGCTGCTCGGGCTGCTCCTCATCGGACTGAAGAGCGGCACCTTCGACATGGTGGCACTCGCCACTGACAACGGCCGTGGGCTCACCTCGTCCGTGCAGGTCATCGCCGTTCTGGCGATCGGCATCGGGCTGGCCGTGAAGACCCCGATGTGGCCGCTGCACAGCTGGCTGCCGGACGCCCACACCGCCGCCCCGACCGTCGGCTCGGTCCTGCTCGCGGGCGTCCTGCTGAAGATGGGCACCTACGGATTCGTCCGCATCCTGCTCCCCGTCGCCCCCGACGGGATGCACACCTTCGCGCCCTACCTCGCCGCCTTCGCGGCCGTCGGCGTCGTCTACGGATCGCTCGCCTGCCTGGCGCTGGTCCGCCCCGGTTCCAAGGGCGACCTCAAGCGCCTGATCGCGTACTCCTCCGTCGGACACATGGGCTTCGTGCTCCTCGGCATCGCGAGCATGACACCCACCGGGGTCAACGGCGCGCTCTTCGCCAACATCGCCCACGGCCTCATCACCGGCCTGCTGTTCTTCCTGGTCGGCGCGGTCAAGGAGCGGTACGGCACCGCCGACCTCGACACCCTCTCCGGGGCCACCGGAGCCGCCCTCTACGGCCGGGCACCCCGCCTCGGCGGCCTCCTCGCCTTCGCCGCCGTCGCCTCCCTGGGCCTGCCGGGGCTCGCCGGATTCTGGGGCGAGATGCTCGCGCTGTTCGGCTCCTTCGACCCCGCCGAAGGGCTCAGCCGGCCCGCCTTCCTCACCTTCATGTCGATCGCCGCGTTCGGCACCCTGCTCACCGCCGCGTACATGCTCATGCTCGTACGCCGGGTCTGCATGGGCGAGAAGCGCGAAGAGCCGCGGCTCGCCGACGTCCAGACATACGAATTCGCCTCCTGGACCCCGCTCGTCGCGCTCACCGTCCTCGCCGGTCTCTGGCCCGCCGTCCTCCTCGGCCTCACCGACCCGGCCGTGCAGAAGCTCCTCGCAGGAGGCAAGTCGTGACCACAGCCGCCGTCCCCCCGGGCGCCGTCACCACCGCGGCCGAGGGCACCACCAGCCTCGTCCAGTCCGTCGACTGGCTCGCGATCGCGCCCCCGGTCGCCGTCGCCGCCACGGCCCTGATCGTCCTGGTCGCCGATCTCTTCCTGCCCGCCCGCCGCAAACCGCTCCTCGGCGCGCTGACCATCGCCGGACTTCTCGCCGCCCTGGTCCTCCTCGTCCCGCTCCGCGACGGCGACCGGTCCACCTTCTGCCTGAACGAGGCGGCCGCCGGACCCGGCGCCGCCGACGCCTGCAGCTACACCGCCGACCACTTCGCCCTGGTCATCCAGGCCCTCGTGCTCGGCGGCGCCCTGCTCACCGCCCTGCTCTCGCTCGCGGACACCCGCAAGCTCCCCGCCGGGGAGTTCTGGTTCCTGCTGCTGTCCTCCGCGTCCGGAGCCGTACTGCTGCCCGCCGCCCGCGACCTCGCCACCCTCGTCGTCGCCCTCGAAGTCGCCTCGCTGCCCGCCTTCGCCCTCGTCGGCATCAAGCACGGCGACCGGCGGTCCTCCGAGGCCGCCCTGAAGTTCTTCCTCTCCTCCGTCGTCGCGACCGCCGTCATGCTGCTCGGCGTCAGCTTCGTCTACGCGACCACCGGCACCCTGCACCTCACCGAGATCGCCGCCCGGCTCGACGATGTGCCCGGCCGGCTCGACACCCTCGCCAAGGCGGGCGTCGTCCTCACCCTGGTCGGCTTCGCGTTCAAGACGGCCGCCGCGCCCTTCCACTTCTGGGTCCCCGACACCTACGTCGGTGCCCCGCTGCCGATCGCCGCCTACCTCTCGGTCGTCGGCAAGGCGGTCGGCTTCTCCGGCCTCATCCTCGTCACCGTGATCGCGTTCCCCGCGTACGCCGACGTCTGGGGACCCGCCCTCGCCGTCCTCGCCGCGCTCACCATGACCATCGGCAACGTCGCCGCCCTGCGCCAGGGCGCCGACCGGGCCCGCAGCGCCGTACGCCTGCTCGCCTGGTCGTCCGTGGGACAGGCCGGCTACCTGCTGGTGCCGATCGCGGCCGCCGCGTACTCCAGCGACGAGCACATCGGCTCCACCGTCGCGTACGCCCTCATGTACGCCGTCGTGAACCTCGGCGCCTTCGCGGTCGCCGCCCTGGTCGCCCGCACCAGCCCCGGCAACCGGCTCACCGACTACCGGGGCCTGTACGCCACCCGCCCGCTCGCCGCCCTGGCGATGGCCTTCTTCCTGCTCTGCCTGGCCGGACTGCCGCCCGGCATCATCGGCCTCTTCGCCAAGGTCACCGTCTTCTCCGCGGCCGTCGACGCCGGACTCGGCTGGCTCGCCGTCGTCATGGCCGTCAACGTGGTGATCGCGCTCTACTACTACCTCCAGTGGACCGCGACGCTCTTCCGCGCCCCGGAGGGCACCCCGGCGGAAGCGGTCGGCGCCGGGGCTCCGGCGGACGGTGCCGTACCCGTCCCCACCAGGCACGGAGTCCCGGCTCCGCTCACCGCCGCGATCGCGCTCACCGCCGTGGCCGGTGTGCTGCTCTCGGGCGCTCCGCAGACGGTCCTCAGGTTCGCCGCGGTCAGTCTCTTCTGACATACCGAAGATCGGTTTGCCCGGGGCGGCCCGTACAGGGCATGGTCTTGCCCGCACGCCCCCCACACCTACGCATTCCTGAGGAGCAAGAGCAGTGCTGAACGGGTTCAAGGACTTCATCCTGCGCGGAAACGTCATCTCCATGGCCATCGGTCTGGCCGTCGGAGCGGCGTTCACCGCGGTCGTCACCGGATTCAGCACGGCCTTCATCACCCCGCTGATCGGCCTCGCCACCGGCTCCGTCGGAGACTTCAGCTCGGCCGAGTTCTCGGTCGAGGGCGCCATCTTCCCCTACGGGAAGTTCCTCGCCGCCGCCATCGCCTTCCTGATCACCGCCGCCGTCCTCTACTTCTGCGTCGTCGTCCCCATGGCGAAGGTCCAGAACCGGTTCGCCAAGGCGGAGAAGGTCGACATCAAGGCCGCCACGCGCGACTGCCCCCGCTGCTACACCGAGATCCCGGCCATCGCCAGCCGCTGCGCCCACTGCACCAGCGAGATCGAGCCGGACCCGGAGGCCCTCGCCGTGGCCGGTCTCCCCGCCCAGCGCTGAGCCGCCCGGCCCCGCGCCGGTACGCACACGATCACTGACCCGTACGGCCCAGAGCCTGGTCCGGCCCCCATCCGCCGGACAGGCCCTGCTCCGCGGCGGTGCGCACAAGGGAACTAGCTCCTCTCGCCTGGCGTTGACCGGTACGGGAGGCTCCACTGGGGGAGTGGAGACCACCAAGCAAAGGGTCCCCCTGCCGCACCACTTGGAGGGCGTACCGTGCACCGCCGGCACAATGGGCTGAGAACCGCCGTACTCCTCGGGGGCCTGTCCGCACTCATCATCGTCATCGGAAGCTTCTTCGGACGTACGGGCCTGATCGTCGCGCTCCTCGTGGCCGTCGGCACCAACGCCTACGCGTACTGGAACAGCGACAAGCTGGCGCTCAGGGCCATGCGGGCCCGCCCCGTCAGCGAGTTCGAGGCGCCACAGCTCTACCGCATGGTCCGCGAGCTCTCCACCGCCGCCCGCCAGCCCATGCCCCGGCTCTACATCTCCCCGACCCAGGCCCCCAACGCCTTCGCCACCGGCCGCAATCCACGCAACGCCGCGGTCTGCTGCACCGAGGGCATCCTCCAGATCCTGGACGAGAGGGAGCTGCGCGGCGTCCTGGGGCACGAGCTGAGCCATGTCTACAACCGCGACATCCTGATCTCGTCCGTCGCCGGAGCGCTCGCCTCCGTCGTCATGTTCCTGGTCAACTTCGCGTGGCTGATTCCGGTGGGCCGGTCCAACGACGACGACGGCCCCGGCATCCTCGGGATGCTGATGATCATGATCCTCGGGCCGGTGGCGGCGTCCGTCATCCAGCTGGCCGTCAGCCGCTCCCGCGAGTACGAGGCCGATGCCTCCGGTGCCCAGCTGACCGGCGACCCGCTGGCCCTGGCCAGCGCCCTGCGCAAGCTCGACGCGGGCACCAAACAGCTGCCGCTGCCCCCGGAGCCCAGGATCGAGACCGCGAGCCACATGATGATCGCCAACCCGTTCCGCCCCGGCCAGGGCATGTCCAAGCTGTTCTCCACGCACCCGCCGATGGCGGAGCGCATCGCCCGGCTGGAGCAGATGGCGGGACCGCGCCGCTGAGACCCCTCGGGAGACGCGGCCCGGACCACGCGGAGACGAGAGCGGCCCCGGACACGTCGTCCGGGGCCGCTCGCCGCGTTCAGCGGGTGCCGAAGTTCAGCGGGTGCCGAAGGCCTCGTCGCTCGGGACCACCTCACGGCCCAGCGGCATCAGCGAGATGGGGATCAGCTTCAGGTTCGCCCAGCCGAAGGGGATGCCGATGATCGACACGAAGAGCGGGATGCTGGTGATCAGATGCCCCAGCGCGAGCCACCACCCGGCGAAGACGAGCCAGATCACATTGCCGACGCAGGACGGCGCACCCGCGTCGGGCCGCTCCACGGTGGTCCGCCCGAACGGCCACAGCACGTATCCGGCGATCCTCAGGGACGCGATGCCGAACGGGATCGTCACGATCAGCACGAAGCAGATGAGGGCGGCGAGCAGGTAGCCGAGGGCCATCCAGAACCCGCAGAACACCACCCACACGATGTTCAGGATCAGCTGTATGGGCTTCATGGTCACTCGCCTTCCGAGGGTGTTCCCCCGTCGTCGCCCCGCATGGTCAGTATCGGCCCCGGTCGCGGACGGGGACATCCGGAGCAGGCCCGTGGAGTGACCCTCCGGCGGCCCGCCCGGTCGTCGGTGCCGTCATTCATCATGAACGCATGAACGACACCGGGCGGTTGCTCGTGGCCCGGCGGAGGGCCGGGCGGGCAACGGAGCCATCGGTCGCGGCGTCCTGGATTCCAGGAACGAGTCGCGGGTAGGTTCGCACGCATGAGCATTATCGGATGGATCATTCTCGGGCTGGTGGCAGGAGTCATCGCCAAGGTCCTGCTCCCGGGCCGTGACCCGGGCGGCCTGGTCGGCACCACCCTCATAGGCATCGTCGGGGCGTTTCTCGGTGGCTGGATATCGTCGCGCTTCCTCGACCGCCCCATTTCCAACGACTTCTTCGACCTGGCGACATGGCTCTCCGCCATCGGCGGATCGCTCGTGCTGCTGATCCTCTATCGGATGCTGTTCGGGAACTCCCGCGCCCGCCGCTGACCCCCGTTCGACCCTCAGCCGCCCAGCCCGGTCTCGCGCAGGGTCACATTGAGCCGCCCATGGCTCATCCCCGTCGCGGGGCCGGCGGTCCCCGGCCACACCTTCGGCACACCGTGGAACGCGTGACGCGAGGGCCCGCCGAAGACGAACAGATCGCCCGAGGCCAACTCCACGTCCGTGTAAGGCTTTCCGCGATTCTCGGTGTTCCCGAAGCGGAAGACGCAGGTGTCGCCGATGCTGAGCGACACCACCGGGGCGGAGGACCGCTCCTCCTTGTCCTGGTGCATGCCCATCCGCGCCGCGCCCTCGTAGAAGTTGATGAGCGCGGTGTCCGGCGCGTACGTCCGTACCGGCCACTTGTCCCCGTACGCGGCGGTCAGCGCCTCGCGGCCCAACTCCGCCAGCCACTCAGGGAATCCGGCCACCCGGGCACCGTTCACGTCGTCGGCCGTGCGCGAGTACCGGTACGGCTGCCAGTGCCACCCCACGCAGACCGTCCGCACCGACATCACCCCGCCACCCGGCAGGACCGTGTGCCGCAGCGGCACGGGCCCGCGCGCCCACTCCCGGCAGGCCGCCACCAGCTCCCGCTGCCGCTCCGGCGGCAGCCACTCGGGCACGTGCACGGCCCCCGGCGCGACGACGGCGCGCGGCCTGGGGAAGAGCCCGGACATCTCAGCGCACCGCCAGGGCGCCTTCCAGCCCCAGGAGCCGCTCCTTGCTCTCCAGGCCGCCCGCGTACCCCCGCAGCGCCCCGTCCGCGCCGATCACCCGATGGCACGGCCGCACGACCAGCAGCGGATTGCGCCCGATCGCCGTCCCCACGGCCCGTACCCCCGCCCCCGGGGCGCCGACCCGTTCCGCGATCTCTCCGTAGGACACGGTCTCCCCGTACGGGACCGTGTCCAGCGCGGCCCACACCCGGCGCTGGAAGGCGGTGCCCACGCCGTCCGCGTACACGATGTCGAAGCGGGTCCGCCGGCCCTCGAAGTACTCGCGCAGCTGGGCGGCGATCCCCGCGAAGGCCTCCGGCGCGCGGACCCATCCGTCCCGGACGACCGCGGCACCCTTCTGGCCGGGCAGCGAGAGCGAGGCGAGCGCCGTCCCGCCGGTGGTCTCCTCGCCGACCAGCAGCAGTTCACCCAGCGGGCTGTCGACCGTTGTGTACATGGTCATGACTCGTCCCTTTCCTGCACGTCATGCCGGGATTCGACTGGATCGTCGCCCGACATGGACAAGTCTGCGTCCCGCGCTCCGGCATGACCGGCGGTTTTCGGACATCGCACTCCGGATGCGGAGCGGAGCATCCCGCTCCGCATCCCGGTGGAGTGCGGGACCTACCGGTAGTTCACGAACTGCACGGCGAAGTCGAAGTCCTGGCCCTTCAGCAGTGCCTGGACGGCCTGCAGATCGTCCCGGCTCTTCGAGCTGACCCGCAGCTCGTCGCCCTGGACCTGCGCCTTGACGCCCTTCGGGCCCTCGTCGCGAATGATCTTCGCCACCTTCTTGGCGTTCTCCTGCGAGATGCCCTCCTCGATCGTGGCGAAGATCTTGTACTCCTTGCCGGACAGCTGCGGCTCGCCCGCGTCCAGCGACTTCAGCGAGATGCCGCGCTTGATCAGCTTGGACTGGAAGATGTCGAGGATCGCCTTGACCCGCTCCTCGCCGTTCGCCTGCATCAGGATCTTCTCGCCGGACCAGGAGATCGAGGCGTCGGTGCCCTTGAAGTCGTAACGCTGCGAGATCTCCTTGGCGGACTGGTTGAGGGCGTTGTCGACCTCCTGCCGCTCGACCTTCGAGACGATGTCGAAACTGGAGTCGGCCATGACGTGTGGCTCCTTGTATCGGGGAATCGGGGTTTCGGAAAACGCGGTGCACAGGGGCGGCAGCGGGCCTCTCGGCCCCGCGGTGCCGATCAAAGCCTAGCCACCCGCGCCCGATCGGGCCGCTGATCAATCCGGTGGCGGACCACCCCCGGGCATCGGGTATCGTTTACGTCGTTGCCAAGGAGCACCGCCCCAAAGCGGTTCTCATGGCGGCAATCCCCGGCGGTGTGCCCGAGTGGCCAAAGGGAGCAGACTGTAAATCTGCCGGCTCAGCCTACCCAGGTTCGAACCCTGGCGCCGCCACAAGGTAAGGCCCCTGTCTCAGACAGGGGCCTTCTTTGGTTCTCGTCGCGGATCCGCCGCGTTTCCCTCGCGGTGCTGCCGCGTCGCTGTCGCGAGAGGCCATGAACATGGAATCCGTGCTGGTCAGCGCCTGTCTCCAGGGTGTGCCCTGCCGTTTCGACGGCCGCGCCAAGGGCTCCGCCGAGATGACCGCGGCCATCGGCGCCCGCCGCCCCGTCGCCTTCTGCCCCGAGGTGTCCGCCGGACTGCCCACCCCGCGCCGCCCCGCCGAGATCGTCGGTGGCGACGGCCACGACGTGCTGGACGGCCGCGCCCGCGTCGTCGACGACACCGGGAGCGATGTGACGGAGGCGTTCCTGGACGGCGCGCGGCGGGCGCTGGAGGCCGCGCGCCGGACCGGGTGCACCGAGGCGCTACTGATGGCCCGCAGCCCTTCCTGCGGGCGTGGAACGGTCCATGACGGTACGTTCACCGGCGAGCTCCGCGCGGGCGACGGCGTCACCGCCGCGCTGCTGGAGCGCAACGGCATCACCGTCCGCCCGGCCCCGGGCGCCTGAACCCCATGCGGGGCCGCCCGGTCAGTTTCCCGCGACGTCCTTCACCGCGACCGCCACCGGTACGTTCCCGGAGATGAGCTCCAGCGTCAGCCCCGCCGTCGCCGGGGTCTCCAGCAGCTCCAGCAGCGCCGCCGCCACGTCGTCGCGCGGCACCGGCCCGCGGCCGGTCGAGGCGGTCAGCAGGACCGTCCCCTTGCCCGCGTCGTTCGTGAGCATCCCGGGCCGCAGGATCGTCCAGTCGAGCGCGCTCCGGGAGCGCACGTACGCGTCCGCCGCGCCCTTGGCCCGCAGATACGCGTCGAAGACCTCGTCGCCCCGGTGCTCCGGGTCGGCGCCCATCGACGAGACCACGACGTAGCGCCGCACGCCCGCCCGTTCCGCCGCGTCGGCGAAGAGCACCGCCGCCCCGCGGTCCACCGTCTCCTTGCGTGCCGCGCCGCTGTCTGGGCCCGCCCCGGCCGCGAAGACCGCCGCGTCCGCCCCGCGCAGCACCTGCGCCACCTCCTCCACGGAGGCGGATTCGAGATCCAGGACGACCGGCTCGGCACCCGCCGCCCGGAGATCCTCGCCCTGGTCCGGATTGCGGACGATGCCCACGGCCTCGTCCCCGCGCGCGGCGAGCAGCCGCTCCAGCCGCAGCGCGATCTGACCATGTCCACCTGCGATGACAATGCGCATGGTCACGACCGTACGCCGCGACGGCCCGCCGCGCTCAGGGCCCGCCGCAGGGACCCGGATCCGGTCTCCCCTGGCGCGGCAGATCGAGGGCGACGACGGTCTCCGAGTCGCAGTACTCGCGTACCGCGCTCGTACGCGCCACCACCCGTCCGCGATGCACCACGATCCGGCTGTAGGCGAGCGAGAGCACGCCCGAGAGCCGCTCCCCGCGCACCGCGAGCAGTTCGGCGGGGAAGCCCGCCTCGACCCGGACCCCGGGCAGCCCCATCGCCGCCCTGGCCGCCGAGGACACCGCCTCGTACGCCTCCGCCGCGGGCAGTCCGTGCTGAGAGGCGAGCAGATAGGCGGCCTCCAGCGGGTCGCCCCGGCCCACCGGGTTCGCGACGTCCCGCAGCGCCCCGCTGCCCGCCGCGACCCGTACCCCGGCCGCCCGCAGCAGCCGTACGGGGGCGCTGCCCCGGTCCTCCGCGCCGCAGCAGCCGCCCTGGGGGAGGCAGATGACCGTCACCCCGGCCGCGGCCAGCTGGTCGGCGGCGCGGCCCGCGGCCTGCGCGGGGAGTCGGGAGAGGCCGGCGCACGGGCCGAGGGAGACCCCGGGCCGCAGCCCTCCGGCCATGGCGGCCAGCCGGGCGAGCCGGACCGGATCGTCGCCGTCCGTGTGCAGGTCGACCGGGCAGCCCTGCTCGGCGGCGACCTCCAGGACGGCCTCCGTGTACCCGGCGGGGTCCGGATCGAGGTCCGGGCAGCCGCCGACCGCGCCGGCCCCCATCTTCACCGCGTCGCGCAGCATGGCCAGGTTGCCGGCGCCCGCGACTCCGGTGAGCAGCCGGGGCACGGCGACCGGGGTCAGGTCGGCCAGCCCGCGCAGCGAACGGCGTGCCTGCAACGCGGCTTCGAGCGGGGCGAGGCCCTGGACGTCCCCGATCCGTACGTGCGAGCGCAGCGCCGTGGCGCCGTGGCCGAGCTGGAGCAGGGCGGCCTCGGTGGTGCGGCGCCGGATGTCCTCGGGGCGGTGCGACGCCGGCCCCGGGACGCCGGGTCCCGCGCCGTCGGCGGTGAGCGCGGTGTCGCTGTGGGCGTGGGGCTCGACGGGGGCGGGGAGCAGCAGATAGCCGCGCAGGTCCAGCCGGGGGCCGGACGTGGCCAGGCTGCCCGCCGTGCCGACGGCCTCGATGCGGCCGCCGCCGAGCCGTACGTCCACCACGCGGCCGTCGGTGAGGCGGGCGCCGCAGAGCACCGGGCCGGCCTCGGCCGGGGGGACGGTGCCGGGGCCGTCGGTCGCGTCGGCGTCGTGGTCGTCCGGCTGCCACGGCTGGCTGTCGGGCATCGCGCTCCCGGGAAAGGGGACAAGATCACGCGGAGTGAGTCGAGCCCAGGGTCTTCTGGTCGGATCAGGCCGGGCCCGTGTGCTCCGGCGTCCCAGACGCACGACCCTAGGGGCGTGTTCGGCCGGGTTCGAGGAGGAGCGGAATAGTCGTACCGGTGTGGTTCCGGGGGACGCGTGGGGCGGGGGTGCACAGCTGTGGCGGCAGAGCACCACGAGGAGGCCGAGGCGCTGCTCAGGCGCCCCGCGGGCGCTCCCGCGGGCCGTCGCCACAGGGATCGGCGGGGCGCCGATCGAGGCCGCCGGAAGGGTCCCCGAATCGGATTTGGGCGATCGGCGACAGACCGTGTAATGTCTTCATCGCTCGCCCCAATAGCTCAGTCGGTAGAGCGTCTCCATGGTAAGGAGAAGGTCTGCGGTTCGATTCCGCATTGGGGCTCTGGTGATCGGGAAACCCCGCTTCGGCGGGGGGACTCGTCATCAAAGCGGTGTAGCTCAGTCGGTAGAGCAAGCGGCTCATAATCGCTGTGTCACCGGTTCAAGTCCGGTCACCGCTACTTACGGTAGCCGATTGCGGGGTCGGTCCTTCGATCGGCTACTCTTTTTTGCGTTCATCCGTCCATCCGTCCGTCCAAGGAGCACTCACGTGGCTGCCACCGACGTCCGCCCGAAGATCACGCTGGCCTGCGTGGAGTGCAAGGAGCGGAACTACATCACCAAGAAGAACCGGCGTAACAACCCGGACCGTCTTGAGATGAAGAAGCACTGCCCGCGCTGCAACTCGCACACCGCGCACCGCGAAACGCGCTGAAAAACAGGCTCGTACACGAGGCCGTCCCCATTGGGGGCGGCCTCGTGTCGTTGTATGAAGGCTGTTCTTCGGCCTGTTCATCTTTCATCCAGGAGGTAGCGAGCTCATGGCGCTCGACCAGTCCTTCGTGGGGCGGACCTATCCGCCCACCCCGCCGTACGAGGTCGGCCGGGAGAAGATCCGAGAGTTCGCCGAGGCGGTGGGCGACAGCAATCCGGTGTACGTCGACCCCGAGGCCGCGAAGGAGTTCGGCCACAGCGATGTGATCGCGCCGCCGACCTTCGTCTTCTCGATCACCTTCAAGGCCGCCGGGCAGGTGATCCAGGACCCGCAGCTGGGTCTGGACTACAGCCGGGTGGTGCACGGCGACCAGAAGTTCGTCTACGCGCGCCCCGTCCGGGCGGGGGACCGGCTGACGGTCACCTCGACGATCGAGGCCATCAAGTCCCTGGCGGGCAACGACATCCTGGACGTCCGCGGCGAGGTCCACGACGAGTCCGGTGAACACGTGGTGACCGCGTGGACGAAGCTGGTGGCGCGCGCCGCCGAGGAGGCGTGATGACGGCGAAGGTCGCATACGAGTCGGTCGAGGTCGGTACGGAGCTGCCGGCGCGGTCCTTCCCGGTGACCCGGGCGACGCTGGTGCAGTACGCGGGCGCTTCCGGCGACTTCAACCCGATCCACTGGAACGAGAAGTTCGCCCGCGAGGTCGGGCTGCCGGACGTGATCGCGCACGGCATGTTCACCATGGCCGAGGCGATCCGGGTGGTCACGGACTGGGTCGGCGACCCGGGTGCGGTCGTCGAGTACGGCGTGCGGTTCACCAAGCCGGTCGTCGTGCCGAACGACGACGAGGGCGCCCTGATCGAGGTCAGTGCCAAGGTCGCCGCCCTGCTGGAGGACCGGCAGGTGCGGGTGGACCTCACGGCCATGAGCGAGGGCAAGAAGGTGCTGGGCATGTCCCGCGCCGTGGTGCGGCTCGGCTGAGCCCGTACCGGCAGTACGGGTGAGGGGCACGGTCCGCGGGGCCGTGCCCCTCACCCGTGCCGGGCGGTGCGCCCGCGACCCGGCGGAGCCGCTTGACCAAGTTAGTGATTGAGCACTAACTTTCCGGCATGGTCAGGATGAGTGCAGAAGAGCGGCGCGAGAGCGTCATCCGCGCGGCGATCGTCGAATTCGCCCGGGGCGGGTACAGCGGCACCTCCACGGAGGCGATCGCCAGACGCGTCGGCGTCTCGCAGCCGTACCTCTTCCGCCTCTTCCCCAACAAGCAGGCCATGTTCCTCGCGGCCGTCGAGCGGTGTCTCGCCGACACCCGCGCGGTCTTCGCCGAGGTCGCCGAGGGCCTTGAGGGCGAGGAGGCGGTGCGGGCGATGGCCTCCGCGTACCGGCGGCTCATCGTCGAGGACCCCGACAAGCTCCAGATGCAGATGCAGACCTACGCCGCCGTCGCGACCGCCGAGGCGTCCGGGGACCACGCATTCGTCGAGGCGGCGCGTGCCGCCTGGCTGGAGATGTGGGACGAGATCCATCTCGCCCTGGGGGGCGACATCGAGGAGACGACGTCGTTCTGGGCGTTCGGCATGCTCATCAACACACTGGCCTCGTTCGGCTTCCCGGCCGGGCACCGGGTCTGGTCGGGGTTCTACGACGAGGCCAGGCCGATCACCTGACCGGCGCGACCCGGGCGTCCGCCCGGTTTTCTGCCCGGAGAAGTGAGTCAGCGATAACCAACCCGCAGGGGGAGCAGTGAACCAGCCCACGACAGACCGCTCGGCAGCGGTCTGGGCCCTCGTCATCACCAGCGTCGCCGGATTCATGGCGGCCCTCGACAACCTCGTCGTCACCACCGCACTGCCCTCCATCCGCAAGGGTCTCGGCGGCGAACTGGCCGAGCTGGAGTGGACGGTCAACGCCTACACCCTCACCTTCGCCGTCCTGCTGATGCTCGGCGCGTCCCTGGGCGACAGGTTCGGCCGCCGACGGCTCTTCCTCACCGGGCTCACCGTCTTCACCGGCGCCTCCGCCGCGGCCGCCCTCTCGCCCGGGATCAATGAACTGATCGCCTTCCGGGCGGTCCAGGGCGTGGGCGCCGCGATCATGATGCCGCTGACGCTCACCCTGCTCACGGCCGCCGTGCCGCCCGCCCGCCGGGGCGCCGCGCTCGGCATCTTCGGCGCCGTCACCGGACTGGCCGTGGCCAGTGGCCCCCTGATCGGCGGCAGCCTCACCGAACACCTCTCCTGGCAGTGGATCTTCTGGCTGAACGTCCCGGTCGGCCTGGTCCTGCTGCCGCTGGCACGGCTGCGCCTGAAGGAGTCGTACGCGCCGGACGCCCGGCTCGACGTCCCCGGCACGCTCCTGGTCAGCGGCGGGCTGTTCGGCATCGTCTACGGACTGGTCAACGCCGACTCCGACGGCTGGACCAGCCCCACCGTCCTCGGCTCGCTGATCACGGGCGCGGTGCTCCTGGCCGGTTTCGTCCGGCACGGGCTGCGCGCGAAGCGCCCCATGCTGCCCATGCGGCTCTTCCGGAACCGGGCGTTCTTCGGGATCAACATGGCGAGCATGCTGATGTTCCTGGGTATGTTCGGGTCGATCTTCCTGCTCAGCCAGTACTTCCAGGGCGTGCTGGGGTACTCGCCCACCGAGGCAGGCCTGCGGATGCTGCCGTGGACCGGGATGCCGATGCTCGTCGCCCCCGTCGCGGGGATGCTCTCCGACCGGTTCGGCGGCCGCCCGGTGGTCGTGGCCGGACTCGCCCTCCAGGCGGCCGGACTGGCGTTCTTCGCGATGATCATCGCGCCCGATGCCTCGTACGCCTCGCAGCTGCCCGGACTGATCGTCGGCGGGGTCGGCATGGCCCTGTACTTCGCACCCGCCGCCAGCATCGTGATGTCCAGCGTCCGCCCGGAGGAGCAGGGCATCGCCTCCGGGACCAACAACGCCCTGCGCGAGGTCGGCGGAACCCTCGGGGTCGCCGTGCTCGCCACGGTCTTCTCCTCGCACGGCGGCTTCGACTCCGCGCGGTCCTTCACGGACGGGACCGTTCCGGCGGTCTGGATCGGCGCCGCGGCGGTGGGCCTGGCCGCCCTCGTCGCCCTGCTGATACCCGGCCGCCGCGCCACCCCTGCCCCGGAGCCCGCGGCGGCCGGGGAGCGCGCCCCCGTCGCCGCCTGAGCGCCGCGGTGCCACGGGTACGGTCCGTGCCCTGCCCGAGCGGCGGGGGCGCGGACCGTACCCTTGTTTCCGTGCAGGAACTCCATGACGCGCCCCTCGCCCCCCTGACCACCTTCCGGCTGGGCGGCCCCGCCACCCGCCTCCTCACGGCGACCACCGACGCCGAGGTGATCGAAGCCGTGCGCGAGGCCGACGGGAACGGCACCCCGCTCCTCGTCATCGGCGGCGGCAGCAACCTGGTCATCGGCGACAAGGGCTTCGACGGCACCGCCCTGCACATCGCGACCGAGGGCTTCGCGCTGAACGGCACGACGCTGGAGCTCGCCGCGGGCGAGACCTGGACGGACGCGGTGGCCCGCACCGTCGAAGCCGGCCTCGCGGGCATCGAGTGCCTCGCCGGAATCCCGGGCTCGGCGGGCGCGACACCGATCCAGAACGTCGGCGCGTACGGCCAGGAGGTCTCCTCCACCATCACGGAGGTCGTCGCCTACGACCGGCGCGCCGGGGAAACGGTCACGATCCCGAACGCCGACTGCGCGTTCTCGTACCGGCACAGTCGTTTCAAGGCCGAACCCGACCGTTTCGTGGTGCTGCGGGTCCGTTTCGAGCTGGAGGACGCGGGCGGGCTGTCCGCGCCGCTGCGGTACGCCGAGACGGCCCGTGCCATGGGCGTCGAGCAGGGCGAGCGCGTGCCCGCGGCGGCCGCCCGCGCGACGGTGCTCGGGCTCCGCGCGGGCAAGGGCATGGTGCTCGACCCGGAGGACCACGACTCCTGGTCGGCGGGCTCCTTCTTCACCAACCCGATCCTGGACGAGACCGAGTACGCGGCCTTCCTCGCCCGCGCCGAGGACCGGCTCGGCCCCGGGACGACGCCCCCCGCCTTCCCCGCGGACGGGGGACGCGTCAAGACCTCGGCGGCCTGGCTCATCGACAAGGCCGGTTTCACCAAGGGGTACGGCACCGGCCCCGCCCGCATCTCCACCAAGCACACCCTCGCCCTCACCAACCGGGGCGAGGCGACCACCGAGGACCTCCTCGCGCTCGCCCGCGAGGTCGTCGCCGGGGTCCACGAGGCATTCGGCGTCACGCTGGTCAACGAACCCGTCACAGTCGGCGTGACCCTCTAGAACAGGCCCTGGAGCCACCCGCCCCTGTGGAAGCCGGGCGCGGTCCGCCCGCTCAGTACGCCACGCCCACGCCCTGCCTCACCGACGCCCGGTCGTCGACCAGCGCCAGCATCGCGTGGGCCACGTCGGCGCGGGACAGGGTGCGGCCGCTGCGCGGGGTGCCCCCGACGACCGTGCGGTACTTCCCCGTCAGCGGCCCGTCGGTGAGCTTCGGCGGCCGTACGGACGTCCAGTCCGCCGTGCTCCGCGCCAGCGCGGCCTCCATCCGCGTCAGGTCCGCGTAGACCTCCTTCAGGACCGCCCCGACCACCTTGCGCACCAGCCGGTCCAGCAGCGGTTCGTCGGCCGGGCGGGGGCCGACCGGTGCCGCGCTGACCACCACCAGCCGCCGCACCCCCTCGGCCTCCATCGCCGTCAGCACCGAACCGGTGAGCCGCTCGGCGACCCCGTCCGCCCTCCGGCCGCGCGAGCCGAGCGCGGAGAGCACCGCGTCCCGGCCCGCCACCGCCTCGCGCAGCGCCTCCGGCTCGTCCACGCGCGCGACCTGATGGACCCGTAGGCCCGAGAGCGGGACGGGCAGCCGTGCCGGGTCGCGGACCACCGCCGTCACCTCATGGCCCGCCGACACCGCCTGGCGCACGATCTCCCGACCGACGCCTCCCGTGGCACCGAACACCGTGATCCTCATTGCGCACCCTCCCAGGGTGGGTAAGTACTCACTCACCCATAGAGTGAGTGGATACTCACCACCTCGTCAAGCTTCGTTGGAGTGCGCATGGAGCAGAAGCCGGCCCGCGTCCGCATCGTCGACGCCGCCCATCGGCTGATGCTCACCATCGGCCTGGCCCGCGCCACCACCAAGGAGATCGCCCGAGCCGCGGGCTGCTCCGAGGCCGCGCTCTACAAGCACTTCGCGAGCAAGGAGGAGCTGTTCGTGGCCGTGCTCAAGGAGCGGCTGCCCCGGCTCGACCCGCTGCTGAAACGGCTCATCGTCTCCCCGGGGGCGGGGGAGCGCACCGTCGAGCAGAACCTCACCGAGATCGCCCGCCAGGCCGCGCTCTTCTACGAGCAGAGTTTCCCGATCGCCGCCTCGCTGTATGCCGAACCCCGGCTCAGGGAGCGCCACAACGAGGCGATGAGGGAGCTCGGCACCGGTCCGCACATGCCCATCCGCGGCGTCGACGCCTATCTGCGCTCCGAACGGGCGGCCGGCCGGGTGCGGGCCGACGCGGACACCTACGCGGCCGCCTCGCTGCTGCTGGGAGCCTGCGCGCAGCGGGCCTTCGCCTACGAGGCCACGGCGGACGGCACCCCGCCGCAGCCCCTCGCCGAGTTCGCCGCGTCCCTGGCGAGGACGCTGACCCGGGGCATCGGCGCGTAAGCCCCCCGCGCGACCCGCGCAGGGACCCGTCTTCGAACCGCCGCCTGCCGTGCGCTGTCCGGCACGCACGCCCGCCGCGCTGTCGGAGTCGTCCTCGCCCTGCGCTCGCACGCACCGGACACCGCGCGGCCCGGCCTGTGGCCGGACGACGGCACTTCGAAGACAGCCCCTAGCCCGCGGGCTTCGCCAGCCAGTCGTCGACGCCCGCCAGGAGCTCCGCCCGGACCTGGTCCGGGGCGGCGGAGCCCCGGACCGACTGCCGGGCCAGCTCCGCCAGCTCCGCGTCCGTGAACCCGTGATGGCGCCGTACGAGGTCGTACTGCGCGGCCAGCCGGGAGCCGAAGAGCAGCGGGTCGTCCGCGCCCAGCGCCATCGGCACCCCGGCCTCGAAGAGCGTGCGCAGGGGCACGTCGGCCGGCTTCTCGTAGACGCCCAGCGCCACGTTCGACGACGGGCAGACCTCGCAGGTCACCCCGCGCTCCGCCAGCCTGCGCAGCAGCCGGGGGTCCTCGGCGGCCCGGACACCGTGCCCGATCCGGGCCGCGTCGAGATCGTCCAGGCAGTCCCGCACGCTGGCCGGGCCGGACAGCTCGCCGCCGTGCGGCGCCGCCAGCAGACCGCCCTCGCGGGCGATGGCGAAGGCCCGGTCGAAGTCCCGGGCCATCCCGCGGCGCTCGTCGTTGGAGAGCCCGAAACCGACCACGCCCCGGTCCACGTACCGCACCGCGAGCCGGGCGAGCGTACGGGCGTCCAGCGGGTGCTTCATCCGGTTCGCGGCGATCACCACCCGGATCGGCAGCCCGGTCTCGCGCGAGGCGCCGTCGACCGCGTCCAGGATGATCTCGATCGCCGGGATCAGCCCGCCGAGCAGCGGGGCGTACGACGTGGGGTCGACCTGGATCTCCATCCAGCCGGAGCCGTCCGCGACGTCCTCCTGGGCCGCCTCGCGCACCAGCCGCTGGATGTCCTCGGGGGCCCGGAGACAGGACCGGGCGATGTCGTAGAGCCGCTGGAAGCGGAACCATCCGCGCTCGTCCGTGGCCCGCAGCTTCGGCGGTTCGCCGCCGGTCAGGGCGTCCGGCAGGTGCACGCCGTACTTGTCGGCGAGTTCGAGCAGGGTCGTCGGCCGCATCGACCCGGTGAAATGCAGGTGCAGGTGGGCCTTGGGCAACAGCCGTACATCACGCTCCATCCCAAGATCCTGCCGCACCCGGGGGGCCGAGCGGTAGCCGCTTTCCCCATCGAGTTGACCACCGAACAGAGAAGCGACCCCCGGCCGGGGCCGGGGGTCGCCGCGGACCGTGCGGAACGTCCTACGCCCTGGCCTCGCCCAGCAGCTTCTGGAGCCGCGAGACACCCTCGACCAGGTCGTCGTCGCCCAGGGCGTACGAGAGGCGGAGATAGCCCGGCGTGCCGAAGGCCTCGCCCGGTACGACCGCGACCTCGGCCTCGTCCAGGATCAGCGCCGCCAGCTCGACCGAGGTGGCCGGGCGCCTGCCGCGGATCTCCTTGCCGAGCAGCTCCTTCACCGAGGGGTACGCGTAGAACGCGCCCTCGGGCTCCGGGCACAGCACCCCGTCGATCTCGTCGAGCATCCGGACGATGGTCCGGCGCCGCCGGTCGAAGGCCGTGCGCATCTCGGCGACCGCGTCCAGGTTCCCGGAGACGGCGGCCAGCGCGGCGACCTGGGCCACGTTGGAGACGTTGGACGTGGCGTGCGACTGGAGGTTGGTCGCGGCCTTGACGACGTCCTTCGGGCCGATGAGCCAGCCCACCCGCCAGCCGGTCATCGCGTACGTCTTGGCGACGCCGTTGACCACGACGCACCTGTCGCGCAGCTCGGGCACGATCGCGGGCAGCGAGGTGAACTTCGCGTCGCCGTAGACCAGGTGCTCGTAGATCTCGTCGGTCAGCACCCACAGGCCGTGCTCGACGGCCCAGCGGCCGATCGCCTCGGCGTCGGCCTCGCTGTACACCGCGCCGGTGGGGTTCGACGGCGAGACGAACAGGACGACCTTCGTGCGCTCGGTGCGCGCCGCCTCCAGCTGCTCGACGGAGACCCGGTAGCCGGTGGTCTCGTCGGCCACGACCTCCACCGGGACCCCGCCGGCCAGCCGGATCGACTCGGGGTAGGTGGTCCAGTACGGGGCGGGGACGATGACCTCGTCGCCCGGGTCGAGGATCGCGGCGAACGCCTCGTAGATGGCCTGCTTGCCGCCGTTGGTCACGAGGATCTGCGAGGCGTCGACCGCGTAGCCGGAGTCGCGCAGCGTCTTCTCCGCGATGGCGGCCTTGAGCTCCGGAAGCCCTCCTGCCGGGGTGTAGCGGTGGTACTTCGGGTTGCGGCAGGCCTCGACCGCGGCGTCGACGATGTAGCCGGGGGTCGGGAAGTCGGGCTCACCGGCACCGAAGCCGATCACCGGACGACCGGCGGCCTTGAGGGCCTTGGCCTTGGCGTCGACGGCGAGAGTGGCGGATTCGGAGATCGCACCGACGCGGGCGGAGACCCGGCGCTCGGAGGGGGGGATTGCAGCGCTCATGACCCCCATGGTCCCAGAATGTGACCCCGGTCGGCGCAGGGGTTCCAGGGACCGGACACGACTCGGACAGCATGCGGACAAGATGCGACCAGGAGTTGTCGGGAGCTATCTGTTCGACGCCGGGCCGCTGAACACGTACACTCACCTGTCGTTGGCCTTCACCAGCCGCACCGTTCCTGCACCGGGACCATCCGGGAAGATGCGGTAGGTTGGTGGAAACCACAAAGGGTCGTAGCTCAATTGGTAGAGCACTGGTCTCCAAAACCAGCGGTTGGGGGTTCAAGTCCCTCCGGCCCTGCTACACACTCCTTCGCCAGGATGTGTGCGCATGTACGTACTTCAATGCACCGCCGTGCGGCTCCACCGGGCGCGGCACGGCCACGACCCGGAATCAGGTGAGAAGCGTGACGGACGCCGTGGGCTCCATCGACATGCCTGATGCCGAGGATGAAGTACCCGAGTCGAAGAAGAAGACCCGGAAGGGCGGCAAGCGCGGAAAGAAGGGCCCTCTCGGCCGTCTCGCGCTGTTCTACCGCCAGATCGTCGCCGAGTTGCGCAAGGTCGTCTGGCCGACTCGCAGCCAGCTGACGACTTACACCACAGTGGTGATTGTCTTCGTCGTCGTCATGATCGGTCTGGTTACCGTGATTGACTTCGGATTCCAGCGGGTCATCAAGTACGTCTTCGGCTGATCCCGCGGAGGGCGCCTCATGGGCGCCCCTTTCGCATGTTCCACCCATTTGTATCCAGGAAGAAGCAGCCACCGTGTCTGACCCGAACCTGAACGACGCCGTCGAGCCGACGGCGGGCGCCTTCGAGTCCGCCGAGGACGAGCTCGACATCGTCGAGGCGGCGGACGCCGAGGACCCGGACCAGGCCGAAGCTGCCGACGCCGCCGCGGGCGAGCCCGCCGAGCAGGCCGCCGTGCACGCCGAGGACGAGGAAGAGGCCGCCGAGGCCGACGCCGAGTCCGGGAGCGACGAGAACGAGGAGGAGGCCGAGCCGGCCGCCCCCGTCGACGCCGTCACCGCCCTCCGTGACGAGCTGCGCGGCCTTCCCGGCGAGTGGTACGTCATCCACACGTACGCCGGCTACGAGAAGCGTGTGAAGGCCAACCTGGAGCAGCGCGCCGTCTCGCTCAACGTCGAGGACTTCATCTACCAGGCCGAAGTGCCCGAGGAAGAGATCGTCCAGATCAAGAACGGCGAGCGCAAGAACGTCCGTCAGAACAAGCTCCCGGGCTACGTCCTGGTGCGCATGGACCTGACGAACGAGTCCTGGGGCGTCGTCCGCAACACCCCCGGCGTCACCGGCTTCGTGGGCAACGCCTACGACCCGTACCCGCTGACCCTGGACGAGATCGTCAAGATGCTCGCCCCGGAGGCCGAGGAGAAGGCCGCCCGCGAGGCCGCAGAGGCCGAGGGCAAGCCGGCTCCGGCCCGCAAGGTCGAGGTCCAGGTGCTCGACTTCGAGGTGGGCGACTCGGTCACCGTCACCGACGGCCCGTTCGCCACGCTCCAGGCGACGATCAACGAGATCAACGCCGACTCGAAGAAGGTCAAGGGTCTCGTGGAGATCTTCGGCCGCGAGACCCCGGTCGAGCTCAGCTTCGACCAGATCCAGAAGAACTAGCGGCTTCCCGCCAGTTTCTGGACACATGCCTACCGAGCAGGTCAGACCGGCTGAGAAGCCCGTCTGACCTGCTCGGTTTTTGGTCGCGCAGCTATACCCGTTATCGTTGTGCGGTATGCCTCCATCCGGATGATCGGACGGCGGCGAAACACTCTCACTAGGACCCGGAGAGAGCAATGCCTCCCAAGAAGAAGAAGGTCACGGGGCTTATCAAGCTCCAGATCAACGCCGGTGCGGCCAACCCGGCCCCGCCGGTCGGCCCCGCGCTCGGCCAGCACGGCGTCAACATCATGGAATTCTGCAAGGCCTACAACGCCGCGACCGAGTCGCAGCGTGGCATGGTCGTGCCGGTGGAGATCACGGTCTACGAGGACCGTTCCTTCACCTTCGTCACCAAGACTCCGCCGGCCGCGAAGCTGATCCTCAAGGCCGCGGGCGTGGAGAAGGGCTCCGGCGAGCCGCACAAGACCAAGGTCGCCAAGCTGACGGCTGCCCAGGTCCGTGAGATCGCCACGACGAAGCTCCCCGACCTGAACGCCAACGACCTCGACGCCGCGTCGAAGATCATCGCTGGCACCGCCCGTTCCATGGGCATCACGGTCGAAGGCTGATTCAGCCCCTCACATCCCCAGTGGTAGGGCCAAGCGCTGGCCCGCACCACGACTCCACACCCTGAAACCCACAGGAGTAGAAGTGAAGCGCAGCAAGAACCTCCGCGCTGCGGACGCCAAGGTCGACCGGTCGCGCAACTACGCGCCGCTCGAGGCCGTCCGTCTCGCCAAGGACACCGCCTCCACCAAGTTCGACGGCACCGTCGAGGTCGCGTTCTGCCTGGGTGTCGACCCGCGCAAGGCCGACCAGATGGTCCGTGGCACCGTGAACCTCCCGCACGGCACCGGCAAGACCGCCCGGGTCCTGGTCTTCGCGACCGGTGACCGTGCTGCGGCCGCGGAAGCCGCTGGAGCCGACATCGTCGGCGCCGACGAGCTCATCGACGAGGTGGCGAAGGGCCGTCTGGACTTCGACGCCGTCGTCGCCACTCCGGACCTCATGGGCAAGGTCGGCCGCCTCGGCCGGGTGCTCGGTCCGCGTGGTCTGATGCCGAACCCGAAGACCGGCACCGTCACCCCCGATGTCGTGAAGGCCGTCAACGACATCAAGGGCGGCAAGATCGAGTTCCGCGTCGACAAGCACTCGAACCTGCACTTCATCATCGGCAAGACGTCGTTCGACGACACCAAGCTGGTGGAGAACTACGCAGCGGCGCTGGAGGAGATCCTCCGTCTGAAGCCGTCCGCCGCCAAGGGCCGCTACATCAAGAAGGCCACCCTGGCCACCACGATGGGCCCCGGCATCCCGCTGGACGCCAACCGCACCCGTAACCTCCTCGTCGAGGAGGACCCGGCCGCCGTCTGAGCCCCCGCGCTCGGCAGCAAGCCGCGTCACGTGTGACATGTTCGGGCCCCGCAACCTTTCGAGGTGCGGGGCCCGTCCTTGTATCCGTATTGCCGGGGCGGTGTCGGAGCCGTGCGTTAGCGTGAGGCACCGACGGAGCCGAACGAGGGGTGGAAGCGGACATGAGGACCAGTACCGTACGACGCGTGAGTCTGTCGGTCGCGGTGGCGGCGGCGCTGACGTCGGTGGCGGCGTGCAGCGGATCGGACGGCGGCAAGAGCGACAACCGCGGCGGCGACGTCGTGAAGGCCGACCCGATCGCCGCGCTGCTCAGTGTGCAGAAGAAGACCGGTGGGGAGAAGTCGGCCAAGGTCGAGGGCACCACCCAGATGGGCACCCAGATGTCCATGAAGCAGACCGGCGCCATCGACTGGACCGACGGTCTCACCGGCGCCATGGAGATCACGTACACCGGCGGCAGCATGGCCGACGCCATGAAGCAGACCGGCGGCACCGGCACCATGCAGGCCAGGTACTTCAAGGACGGCTACGTCGTCAACATGGGCGACGGCTTCGCGAAGCAGACCGGCGGCAAGCACTGGATCAGCTACGGCTACACCGACCTCGCCAAGCTGGCGGGCGCCTCCGGCGAGGCGATGAAGCAGCAGATGCAGAACACCACCCCCGACCAGGGCGTGAAGTCGCTGCTGGCCTCCGGGGACGTGAAGAAGGTCGGCAAGGAGGACGTCCGGGGCGTCTCCGCCACGCACTACTCCGGCACCGTCGACGTCGCCTCCCTGACCGCGAAGAACTCCGAGCTCGACGCCGGCCAGCTGGAGCAGCTGAAGAAGCAGCTCAACGACGCCGGTATCACCACGGAGACGGTCGACATCTGGGTCGACGACAACGACCTGCTGGTCAAGAAGACCGAGCGCGGCCAGATGAAGACCGGCGAGCTCAACTCGACGATCTACTACAGCGACTACGGGACCAAGGTCTCGGTCGAGCAGCCCCCGGCCGGTGACACGGTCGACTTCGCCGAGCTGCTGAAGCAGCAGCAGGCGGCGGGCGCGGGCGCCTCCTGACGGCCCGCTCCGCCCCGCGGAGGACGGATTTGCTCGGCGCGACCCCGGTCGCGTACTCTCCTACAGAAGCCAAAGACCGCTGGTCGTTGCTGTGCTCTCGCAAGAGGGACAGTGACCGAAGGATCCGTTGAGTACGGGCGACCTGCGCAGGTGACTGTGGAAAGCTCCCGGACTTCGTTCGGTCGAGCTACGCCCTGGCGCCTGCGCCGGGGCGTTTCGTCTTTCCCGGCCCCTTCTGAGCGGTCCTCATCACCCGGAAGGAGGCCGACGCTCATGGCAAGGCCCGACAAGGCTGCCGCGGTAGCCGAGCTCGCGGACCAGTTCCGCAGCTCGAACGCCGCCGTGCTGACCGAGTACCGGGGTCTCACCGTGGCGCAGCTCAAGACGCTGCGTCGTTCGCTCGGTGAGAACGCCCAGTACGCCGTGGTGAAGAACACGCTGACCAAGATTGCGGCCAACGAGGCCGGGATCACTTCGCTGGACGACCAGTTCACTGGTCCGACGGCGGTTGCCTTCATCACCGGTGACCCGGTGGAGTCGGCGAAGGGTCTTCGTGACTTCGCCAAGGAGAACCCGAACCTGATCATCAAGGGCGGTGTCCTTGATGGCAAGGTGCTGTCCGCCGATGAGATCAAGAAGCTTGCGGACCTCGAGTCCCGCGAGGTTCTGCTCAGCAAGCTGGCCGGTGCCTTCAAGGGCAAGCAGTCCCAGACTGCTTCGCTCCTCCAGGCGCTGCCGTCGAAGTTCGTCCGCACCGCGGAGGCGCTTCGCGTCAAGCTCGAAGAGCAGGGCGGTGCCGAGTAACTCGGCTCGCGCAATGACCGCCGCCCACCAGGGAGACGGTCGCAGCGGGCCGAACGTACGCCCGCCTACATGTACATCCGGCACCTGCCGAATTAGTGGAAGGACGCCATCATGGCGAAGCTGTCCCAGGACGACCTGCTCGCGCAGTTCGAAGAGATGACCCTCATCGAGCTCTCCGAGTTCGTGAAGGCCTTCGAGGAGAAGTTCGACGTCACCGCCGCCGCGGCCGTCGCCGTCGCCGGCCCGGCCGGCCCGGGTGCCGCTGCCGAGGCCGTCGAGGAGAAGGACGAGTTCGACGTCATCCTCACCGGCGCCGGCGAGAAGAAGATCCAGGTCATCAAGGTCGTGCGTGAGCTGACCTCGCTGGGTCTGAAGGAGGCCAAGGACCTCGTCGACGGCACCCCGAAGCCGGTCCTCGAGAAGGTCGCCAAGGAGGCCGCCGAGAAGGCTGCCGAGTCCCTCAAGGCCGCCGGCGCTTCCGTCGAGGTCAAGTGACTCAAGGAGTCCGCTGACTCCTCCTGGCGCCCCGTGCCGCACGGCACGGACGTCATCTGACGAAGGGCGATCACCCATCCGGGTGGTCGCCCTTCGGCGTACCCGAGGCGGCTGCCTTGCTCTTCCCGTGGCGACGAGTATGGTGATCATCGCCGTTGCCTCTCAGGGGCGGCCGACCGGCGCCGGGAGGCCGTCGGGCGAGGACCTCGGGGCTCCGTCCCCGCAGGGGGGCCTTGACGAACCGCACGCGGCGCGCAATTCTCAGGACGCGTCGTCACATCGATCCGAATCCGAGGCATGGATCGTGGGCGAAGCGGGCAGTAAAGAAGAGCGCACCACGCGCAAGGGCTAGCCATAGGTGTTGAGAAGAGCTGTTGAGAGCAACGTGGGTCTCTGAGAACCCCGACTGGACATCAGTGTGCCGTTTGGCTACACTGACCCTTTGCGCTGCCTGTTAGCTGCCTCCTGCCCGTCACCAGGGGCATGCCCTCGCTTGAGCACCGATGACTGATCGTCTCTGACCTGGCCTTTTCCGGTCGAATCAGGAACCGACTGTCTCCGTGTCCGGCTTGGGACCGGTACGCGCGTAGTGAGTCCGAGCCCTCGGAAGGACCCCCTCTTGGCCGCCTCGCGCAACGCCTCGACCGCGAATACGAACAACGGTGCCAGCACCGCCCCGCTGCGCATCTCCTTTGCAAAGATCAAGGAGCCCCTCGAGGTTCCGAACCTCCTCGCGCTGCAGACCGAGAGCTTTGACTGGCTCCTCGGCAATGCCGCGTGGAAGGCTCGCGTCGAGGCTGCTCTGGACAGCGGGCAAAACGTCCCGACCAAGTCCGGCCTGGAAGAGATCTTCGAGGAGATCTCGCCGATCGAGGACTTCTCCGGGTCGATGTCGCTGACTTTCCGCGACCACCGCTTCGAGCCCCCGAAGAACTCGATCGACGAGTGCAAGGAGCGCGACTTCACGTTCGCCGCCCCGCTCTTCGTCACCGCCGAGTTCACCAACAACGAGACCGGCGAGATCAAGTCCCAGACGGTCTTCATGGGCGACTTCCCGCTCATGACCAACAAGGGCACCTTCGTCATCAACGGCACCGAGCGTGTCGTCGTGTCGCAGCTGGTCCGCTCGCCGGGTGTCTACTTCGACTCCTCCATCGACAAGACGTCCGACAAGGACATCTTCTCCGCCAAGATCATCCCCTCCCGGGGTGCCTGGCTGGAGATGGAGATCGACAAGCGCGACATGGTCGGTGTCCGCATCGACCGCAAGCGCAAGCAGTCCGTCACCGTTCTCCTGAAGGCTCTCGGCTGGACGACCGAGCAGATCCTTGAGGAGTTCGGCGAGTACGAGTCCATGCGCGCCACCCTGGAGAAGGACCACACCCAGGGCCAGGACGACGCGCTGCTCGACATCTACCGCAAGCTCCGTCCGGGCGAGCCGCCCACCCGTGAGGCCGCTCAGACGCTGCTGGAGAACCTCTACTTCAACCCGAAGCGCTACGACCTCGCGAAGGTCGGCCGCTACAAGGTGAACAAGAAGCTCGGCGCCGACGAGCCGCTCGACGCCGGTGTGCTCACCAGCGACGACGTCATCGCGACGATCAAGTACCTGGTCAAGCTGCACGCCGGTGAGACCGAGACGGTCGGCGAGTCCGGCCGCTCGATCATGGTCGAGACCGACGACATCGACCACTTCGGCAACCGTCGTATCCGCAACGTCGGCGAGCTGATCCAGAACCAGGTCCGTACGGGTCTCGCCCGCATGGAACGCGTCGTGCGCGAGCGCATGACCACTCAGGACGTCGAGGCGATCACGCCGCAGACCCTGATCAACATCCGGCCGGTCGTCGCCTCCATCAAGGAGTTCTTCGGCACCAGCCAGCTGTCCCAGTTCATGGACCAGAACAACCCGCTGTCCGGCCTGACGCACAAGCGCCGTCTCAACGCGCTGGGCCCCGGTGGTCTCTCCCGTGAGCGGGCCGGCTTCGAAGTCCGTGACGTGCACCCCTCGCACTACGGCCGCATGTGTCCGATCGAGACGCCGGAAGGACCGAACATCGGTCTGATCGGCTCGCTGGCCTCCTACGGCCGGATCAACGCGTTCGGCTTCATCGAGACGCCGTACCGCAAGGTCGTCGACGACCAGGTCACCGACGAGGTCGACTACCTGACCGCCGACGAGGAGGACCGCTTCGTCATCGCGCAGGCCAACGCGCCGCTGACCGACGAGCTCCGGTTCGCCGAGTCCCGCGTGCTGGTCCGCCGCCGTGGCGGCGAGGTCGACTACGTCCCCGGCACCGACGTCGACTACATGGACGTCTCGCCGCGCCAGATGGTGTCCGTCGCCACCGCGATGATCCCCTTCCTGGAGCACGACGACGCCAACCGTGCCCTCATGGGCGCGAACATGATGAGGCAGGCGGTGCCGCTCATCAAGTCGGAGGCCCCGCTCGTCGGCACCGGCATGGAGTACCGCTGCGCCACCGACGCCGGTGACGTGCTCAAGGCCGAGAAGGACGGTGTGGTCCAGGAGGTCTCCGCGGACTACATCACCGTCACCAACGACGACGGCACGTACACCACGTACCGCATCGCCAAGTTCATGCGCTCCAACCAGGGCACCTCGGTCAACCAGAAGGTCGTCGTCTCCGAGGGCGACCGGGTCGTCGCCGACCAGGTCCTCGCCGACGGTCCGGCCACCGAGTTCGGTGAGATGGCCCTCGGCAAGAACCTGCTCGTGGCGTTCATGCCGTGGGAGGGTCACAACTACGAGGACGCGATCATCCTGTCGCAGCGCCTCGTGCAGGACGACGTCCTCTCTTCGATCCACATCGAGGAGCACGAGGTCGACGCCCGTGACACCAAGCTCGGCCCGGAGGAGATCACCCGGGACATCCCGAACGTCTCCGAGGAGGTCCTCGCCGACCTCGACGAGCGCGGCATCATCCGTATCGGTGCCGAGGTCGTCGCCGGTGACATCCTCGTCGGCAAGGTCACGCCCAAGGGCGAGACCGAGCTGACCCCCGAGGAGCGCCTGCTCCGCGCGATCTTCGGTGAGAAGGCGCGCGAGGTGCGCGACACCTCGCTGAAGGTGCCGCACGGCGAGATCGGCAAGGTCATCGGCGTCCGCGTCTTCGACCGCGAAGAGGGCGACGAGCTGCCGCCGGGCGTGAACCAGCTGGTCCGCGTCTACGTCGCGCAGAAGCGCAAGATCACCGACGGTGACAAGCTCGCCGGCCGTCACGGCAACAAGGGCGTCATCTCGAAGATCCTGCCGATCGAGGACATGCCGTTCCTGGAGGACGGCACCCCGGTCGACATCATCCTCAACCCGCTGGGTGTCCCGTCCCGAATGAACCCGGGACAGGTCCTGGAGATCCACCTCGGCTGGCTCGCCAGCCGCGGCTGGGACGTCTCCGGCCTCGGTGACGAGTGGGCCAAGCGCCTGCAGGCCATCGGCGCCGACCAGGTCGCCCCCGGCACCAACGTCGCCACCCCCGTCTTCGACGGTGCGCGCGAGGACGAGATCTCCGGTCTCTTCGAGGCCACGATCCCGAACCGCGACGGCGACCGCCTGGTGCAGCCCTCCGGCAAGGCCAAGCTGTTCGACGGCCGCTCCGGCGAGCCGTTCCCGGACCCGGTCTCGGTCGGCTACATGTACATCCTCAAGCTGCACCACCTCGTCGACGACAAGCTGCACGCGCGTTCGACGGGTCCGTACTCCATGATCACCCAGCAGCCGCTGGGTGGTAAGGCCCAGTTCGGTGGTCAGCGATTCGGTGAGATGGAGGTGTGGGCCCTTGAGGCTTACGGCGCCGCATACGCCCTCCAGGAGCTCCTGACGATCAAGTCCGACGACGTCACCGGCCGCGTGAAGGTCTACGAGGCCATCGTCAAGGGCGAGAACATCCCCGAGCCCGGCATCCCCGAGTCCTTCAAGGTGCTCATCAAGGAAATGCAGTCGCTCTGCCTCAACGTGGAGGTGCTGTCCTCGGACGGCATGTCCATCGAGATGCGCGACACGGACGAGGACGTCTTCCGCGCGGCGGAGGAGCTCGGTATCGACCTGTCCCGGCGCGAGCCGAGCAGCGTCGAAGAGGTCTGACGGGTTGGCCGGCCGGATCCCCGTGATCCGGCCGGCTCTCCCCGGACCCGTTCAGACCATTGCTGAAGTGCCCCGTTTTCTCGCCTGACGCGAGGGGGCTCGAACCCCCGAAAGAGGGATTGACGACCAGTGCTCGACGTCAACTTCTTCGACGAGCTGCGGATCGGCCTTGCCACCGCGGACGACATCCGGACCTGGTCCCACGGCGAAGTGAAGAAGCCGGAGACCATCAACTACCGCACGCTCAAGCCCGAAAAGGACGGACTCTTCTGCGAGAAGATCTTCGGTCCGACCCGGGACTGGGAGTGCTACTGCGGCAAGTACAAGCGTGTCCGCTTCAAGGGCATCATCTGTGAGCGCTGTGGCGTCGAGGTCACGCGCGCCAAGGTGCGCCGTGAGCGCATGGGTCACATCGAGCTTGCCGCTCCCGTCACCCACATCTGGTACTTCAAGGGCGTCCCGTCGCGCCTGGGCTACCTCCTCGACCTCGCGCCGAAGGACCTGGAAAAGGTCATCTACTTCGCCGCGTACATGATCACGTTCGTGGACGAGGAGCGCCGTACGCGCGACCTGCCCTCGCTGGAGGCGCACGTCTCCGTCGAGCGTCAGCAGATCGAGAACCGCCGCGACGCCGACCTCGAAGCCCGCGCCAAGAAGCTCGAGACCGACCTGGCCGAGCTGGAGGCCGAGGGCGCCAAGGCCGATGTGCGCCGCAAGGTGCGCGAAGGCGCCGAGCGTGAGATGAAGCAGCTGCGCGACCGTGCGCAGCGCGAGATCGACCGCCTCGACGAGGTGTGGAGCCGCTTCAAGAACCTCAAGGTCCAGGACCTGGAGGGCGACGAGCTGCTCTACCGCGAGCTGCGTGACCGCTTCGGCACGTACTTCGACGGCTGCATGGGCGCCGCCGCCCTGCAGAAGCGCCTGGAGTCCTTCGACCTCGACGAGGAGGCCGAGCGCCTCCGCGAGATCATCCGTACCGGCAAGGGCCAGAAGAAGACCCGTGCGCTCAAGCGCCTCAAGGTCGTCTCCGCGTTCCTGCAGACCAGCAACAAGCCCAAGGGCATGGTGCTCGACTGCGTGCCGGTCATCCCGCCGGACCTGCGTCCGATGGTGCAGCTGGACGGTGGCCGCTTCGCGACCTCCGACCTGAACGACCTGTACCGCCGCGTGATCAACCGCAACAACCGTCTGAAGCGCCTGCTGGACCTGGGCGCTCCGGAGATCATCGTCAACAACGAGAAGCGCATGCTTCAGGAGGCCGTTGACGCCCTCTTCGACAACGGTCGTCGTGGTCGCCCGGTCACCGGTCCGGGCAACCGCCCGCTCAAGTCCCTCAGCGACATGCTGAAGGGCAAGCAGGGCCGGTTCCGTCAGAACCTCCTCGGCAAGCGCGTGGACTACTCCGCGCGTTCCGTGATCGTCGTCGGCCCGCAGCTCAAGCTGCACCAGTGCGGTCTGCCGAAGGCCATGGCGCTGGAGCTCTTCAAGCCGTTCGTGATGAAGCGCCTGGTGGACCTGAACCACGCGCAGAACATCAAGTCGGCCAAGCGCATGGTCGAGCGCGGCCGCACGGTCGTGTACGACGTCCTGGAAGAGGTCATCGCCGAGCACCCGGTTCTGCTGAACCGTGCGCCGACGCTGCACCGCCTCGGCATCCAGGCCTTCGAGCCGCAGCTGGTCGAGGGCAAGGCCATCCAGATCCACCCGCTCGTCTGCACCGCGTTCAACGCGGACTTCGACGGTGACCAGATGGCCGTCCACCTGCCGCTCTCCGCGGAGGCGCAGGCCGAGGCCCGCATCCTGATGCTGTCCTCGAACAACATCCTGAAGCCGGCCGACGGCCGTCCCGTCACCATGCCGACCCAGGACATGGTGCTGGGCCTGTTCTTCCTCACCACGGACGAGGAGGAGCGCGAGGTCATCGGCCAGGGCCGTTCCTTCGGCTCCACGGCCGAGGCGATCATGGCCTTCGACGCCCGCGAGCTGTCGCTCCAGGCGAAGGTCGACATCCGCTTCCCGGTGGGCACCATCCCGCCGCGCGGCTGGGTGCCGCCGGTCGCCGAGGAGGGCGAGCAGGAGTACCAGCAGGGCGACACGTTCCGGCTGCGTACCTCCCTGGGCCGCGCGCTCTTCAACGAGCTGCTGCCCGAGGACTACCCGTTCGTCGACTACTCGGTCGGCAAGAAGCAGCTCTCCGAGATCGTCAACGACCTCGCCGAGCGCTACCCCAAGGTCATCGTGGCGGCGACGCTCGACAACCTGAAGGCGGCGGGCTTCCACTGGGCGACCCGTTCCGGTGTCACCGTGGCCATCTCCGACGTCGTGGTCCCCGAGGCCAAGAAGGCGATCGTCGCGGGCTACGAGGCGCAGGACGAGAAGGTCCAGAAGCAGTACGAGCGCGGTCTGATCACCAAGGACGAGCGCACGCAGGAACTCATCGCGATCTGGACCAAGGCGACCAACGAGGTCGCCGAGGCGATGAACGCGAACTTCCCCAAGACGAACCCCATCTTCATGATGGTTGACTCGGGTGCCCGAGGAAACATGATGCAGATGCGTCAGATCGCCGGTATGCGTGGTCTGGTGTCCAACGCCAAGAACGAGACGATCCCGCGTCCCATCAAGGCGTCCTTCCGTGAGGGCCTCACCGTTCTGGAGTACTTCATCTCCACGCACGGTGCCCGTAAGGGTCTGGCGGACACCGCCCTGCGTACCGCCGACTCGGGTTACCTGACCCGTCGTCTGGTGGACGTCTCGCAGGACGTGATCATTCGCGAGGAGGACTGCGGCACCGACCGCGGCCTCAAGCTGAAGATCGCCGTCAAGGGTGCGGACGGCGTGCTGCGCAAGACGGAGGACGTCGAGACCTCGGTCTACGCCCGCATGCTCGCCGAGGACGTCGTCGTCGACGGCAAGGTCATCGCGCCTGCCAACGTCGACCTCGGTGACGTCCTGATCGACGCCCTGGTGGGCGCCGGCGTCGAGGAGGTCAAGACCCGCTCGGTCCTGACCTGTGAGTCCGCGGTCGGCACCTGTGCCTTCTGCTACGGACGCTCGCTCGCCACCGGCAAGCTGGTCGACATCGGTGAGGCGGTCGGCATCATCGCCGCCCAGTCCATCGGTGAGCCCGGTACCCAGCTGACGATGCGTACCTTCCACACCGGTGGTGTGGCCGGTGACGACATCACCCAGGGTCTGCCCCGTGTCGTCGAGCTCTTCGAAGCCCGTACGCCCAAGGGTGTCGCCCCGATCTCGGAGTCCGCGGGCCGGGTCCGGATCGAGGAGACCGAGAAGACCAAGAAGATCGTCGTCACCCCGGACGACGGCAGCGACGAGATCCCCTTCCCGATCTCGAAGCGTGCCCGTCTGCTGGTGGGCGAGGGCGACCACGTCGAGGTGGGCCAGAAGCTCACCGTGGGTGCCACCAACCCGCACGACGTGCTGCGGATCCTCGGTCAGCGCGCGGTCCAGGTCCACCTGGTCGGCGAGGTCCAGAAGGTCTACAACTCGCAGGGCGTGTCGATCCACGACAAGCACATCGAGATCATCATCCGGCAGATGCTGCGCCGCGTGACGATCATCGAGTCCGGCGACGCGGAGCTGCTGCCGGGCGAGCTCGTCGAGCGGTCGAAGTTCGAGACCGAGAACCGTCGTGTGGTCACCGAGGGTGGTCACCCCGCCTCCGGCCGTCCGCAGCTGATGGGTATCACCAAGGCCTCGCTGGCGACGGAATCCTGGCTGTCGGCCGCCTCCTTCCAGGAGACGACCCGAGTCCTGACGGATGCGGCGATCAACGCCAAGTCCGACAGCCTCATCGGCCTCAAGGAGAACGTCATCATCGGTAAGCTCATCCCGGCCGGTACGGGTCTGTCCCGCTACCGCAACATCCGGGTGGAGCCGACCGAGGAGGCCAAGGCCGCGATGTACTCGGCCGTCGGCTACGACGACATCGACTACTCGCCGTTCGGCACGGGCTCCGGCCAGGCCGTTCCGCTGGAGGACTACGACTACGGTCCGTACAACCAGTAGGCGAGTCGCCTGATCGACCGGAGGGCGGTCACCCCGTTGCGTACGGGGTGGCCGCCCTCCGGCGTGTGATACGTCACTGCCGTGCGCCGGCCGGGGCCCCGCCGCCGCCCGGAAACGGGGCCCGGAAACGGGGCCCGGAGGCCCTGTACGGGGCTGTGGAGGGCTTCCGGGGCTCGGGAAGCCATGGGTACGGGTCGGGACAAGCCGGGCACACGGCCGGGCGTGTCCCGGTGGACAGCATTTGTTTTGACCGGAGTCGACGAGGTAGGTACGCTCAGACCTTGTGCCTGGGGTGTGCCTGGGCTCGTGTGCGTGTCCTCAACCGCACGGCGAGTCCGTCAGTGGCCACCGCGATCTGCGCTCCCTCTGCCTTGCGGCAGAAGCCTGCAGTATCCGACACACCCGACCGCGTGGGTCGGTGACGTTCCAGGTTAGTTTCACGAACGGCACACAGAAACCGGAGAAGTAGTGCCTACGATCCAGCAGCTGGTCCGGAAGGGCCGGCAGGACAAGGTCGAGAAGAACAAGACGCCCGCGCTCGAGGGTTCGCCCCAGCGCCGCGGCGTCTGCACGCGTGTGTTCACGACCACCCCGAAGAAGCCGAACTCGGCGCTCCGTAAGGTCGCGCGTGTGCGTCTGACCTCCGGTATCGAGGTCACGGCCTACATCCCGGGTGAGGGACACAACCTGCAGGAGCACTCGATCGTGCTCGTGCGTGGTGGCCGTGTGAAGGACCTGCCGGGTGTTCGTTACAAGATCATCCGCGGCTCGCTCGACACCCAGGGTGTCAAGAACCGCAAGCAGGCCCGCAGCCGCTACGGCGCCAAGAAGGAGAAGTAAGAATGCCTCGTAAGGGCCCCGCCCCGAAGCGCCCGGTCATCATCGACCCGGTCTACAGCTCTCCTCTTGTCACCTCGCTGATCAACAAGATCCTGCTGGACGGCAAGCGTTCCACCGCCGAGCGGATCGTGTACGGCGCCATGGAGGGCCTCCGCGAGAAGACCGGCAACGACCCGGTCATCACGCTGAAGCGCGCGCTTGAGAACGTCAAGCCCTCCCTCGAGGTCAAGTCCCGCCGTGTCGGTGGCGCGACCTACCAGGTGCCGATCGAGGTCAAGCCCGGTCGTGCCTCCACCCTCGCGCTGCGCTGGCTCGTGGGCTACTCCCGCGCCCGTCGTGAGAAGACCATGACCGAGCGCCTCATGAACGAGCTGCTCGACGCCTCCAACGGTCTTGGCGCTGCCGTCAAGAAGCGCGAGGACACCCACAAGATGGCCGAGTCCAACAAGGCCTTCGCGCACTACCGCTGGTAGTCGCTACCCACATCGAGACCGAGAGAAGATTGAGCCTTATGGCCACCACTTCGCTTGACCTGGCCAAGGTCCGCAACATCGGGATCATGGCCCACATCGACGCGGGCAAGACGACCACCACTGAACGGATCCTGTTCTACACCGGCGTCTCGTACAAGATCGGTGAAGTCCACGACGGCGCTGCCACGATGGACTGGATGGAGCAGGAGCAGGAGCGCGGCATCACGATCACGTCCGCCGCGACGACCTGTCACTGGCCGCTCAATGATGTTGACCACACCATCAACATCATCGACACCCCGGGTCACGTCGACTTCACCGTCGAGGTGGAGCGTTCGCTCCGCGTCCTCGACGGCGCCGTCACCGTGTTCGACGGTGTCGCCGGTGTCGAGCCGCAGTCCGAGACCGTGTGGCGTCAGGCCGACCGCTACGGCGTGCCGCGCATCTGCTTCGTCAACAAGCTCGACCGCACCGGTGCCGACTTCTTCCGCTGCGTCCAGATGATCACGGACCGCCTCGGCGCGACCCCGATCGTCATGCAGCTCCCGATCGGTGCCGAGGCCGACTTCACGGGCGTCGTCGACCTCGTGACGATGAAGGCGTTCGTCTACCCCGTCGAGGCGACCAAGGGCGAGGCGTACGACATCGTCGACATCCCCGCCGAGCTCGCGGAGAAGGCCGAGGAGTACCGCGCCAAGCTCCTCGAAGCCGCCGCGGAGAACGACGAGGCGCTCATGGAGCTCTACCTGGAGGGCGAAGAGCCTTCCGTGGAGCAGCTCTACGAGGGCATCCGTCGCATCACCATCAACTCGGGCAAGGGCGGCGAGACGACCGTCACCCCCGTGTTCTGCGGCACCGCGTTCAAGAACAAGGGCGTCCAGCCCCTGCTCGACGCCGTCGTGCGCTACCTCCCCTCCCCCCTGGACGTCGAGGCCATCGAGGGCCACAGCGTCAAGGACCCGGAGGAGGTCGTCAAGCGCAAGCCGTCCGACGAGGAGCCGCTCGCGGCCCTCGCGTTCAAGATCATGAGCGACCCGCACCTCGGCAAGCTCACCTTCGTCCGGGTCTACTCGGGCCGCCTGGAGTCCGGCACCTCGGTGCTGAACTCCGTCAAGGGCAAGAAGGAGCGCATCGGCAAGATCTACCGCATGCACGCGAACAAGCGTGAGGAGATCGAGTCGGTGGGCGCCGGCGACATCATCGCCGTCATGGGCCTGAAGCAGACCACCACCGGTGAGACGCTGTGCGACGACAAGAACCCGGTCATCCTGGAGTCCATGGACTTCCCGGCGCCGGTCATTCAGGTCGCCATCGAGCCCAAGTCCAAGGGTGACCAGGAGAAGCTGGGTGTCGCCATCCAGCGCCTCTCCGAGGAGGACCCGTCCTTCCAGGTGCACTCCGACGAGGAGACCGGCCAGACCATCATCGGTGGTATGGGCGAGCTGCACCTCGAGGTGCTCGTCGACCGCATGAAGCGCGAGTTCCGCGTCGAGGCGAACGTCGGCAAGCCCCAGGTCGCGTACCGCGAGACGATCCGCAAGGCCGTCGAGCGCATCGACTACACCCACAAGAAGCAGACCGGTGGTACCGGTCAGTTCGCCAAGGTGCAGATCGCGATCGAGCCCATCGAGGGCGGCGAGGCCTCGTACGAGTTCGTCAACAAGGTCACCGGTGGCCGCATCCCCCGTGAGTACATCCCCTCGGTGGACGCGGGTGCGCAGGAAGCCATGCAGTTCGGCATCCTGGCCGGCTACGAGATGGTCGGCGTCCGCGTCATCCTTCTCGACGGTGGCTACCACGAGGTCGACTCCTCCGAGCTGGCGTTCAAGATCGCCGGTTCGCAGGCGTTCAAGGAGGGTGCCCGCAAGGCGTCCCCCGTGCTCCTGGAGCCGATGATGGCCATCGAGGTGACCACGCCCGAGGACTACATGGGCGATGTCATCGGTGACATCAACTCCCGCCGTGGCCAGATCCAGGCCATGGAGGAGCGCAGCGGCGCTCGCGTCGTGAAGGGCCTCGTGCCCCTTTCGGAGATGTTCGGCTACGTCGGAGACCTCCGCAGCAAGACCTCGGGTCGCGCAAGCTACTCGATGCAGTTCGACTCCTACGCCGAGGTTCCGCGGAACGTCGCCGAGGAGATCATCGCGAAGGCCAAGGGCGAGTAACTCTCCCGAGCTCACGCTTTAGGCTTGTCACCGGAGCCTGGTGGGGCATTCGTCGCGGAGCGCAAGCTTTGTGCCGAATGCCCCCGGCCCCGGCATCCCAGCAAAGATCACCTGGCGCCGATGAAGCAAGGCGTACAGAACCACTCCACAGGAGGACCCAGTGGCGAAGGCGAAGTTCGAGCGGACTAAGCCGCACGTCAACATCGGCACCATCGGTCACATCGACCACGGTAAGACGACCCTCACGGCCGCCATTACCAAGGTGCTGCACGACGCGTACCCGGACCTGAACGAGGCCTCGGCCTTCGACCAGATCGACAAGGCTCCCGAGGAGCGCCAGCGCGGTATCACGATCTCGATCGCGCACGTCGAGTACCAGACGGAGTCGCGTCACTACGCGCACGTCGACTGCCCGGGTCACGCGGACTACATCAAGAACATGATCACGGGTGCCGCGCAGATGGACGGCGCCATCCTCGTGGTCGCCGCCACCGACGGCCCGATGCCGCAGACCAAGGAGCACGTGCTCCTGGCCCGCCAGGTCGGCGTTCCGTACATCGTCGTCGCCCTGAACAAGGCCGACATGGTGGACGACGAGGAGATCCTTGAGCTCGTCGAGCTCGAGGTCCGTGAGCTCCTCTCCGAGTACGAGTTCCCGGGCGACGACCTGCCGGTCGTCAAGGTCTCGGCGCTCAAGGCCCTTGAGGGCGACAAGGAGTGGGGCCAGACCGTCCTCGACCTGATGAAGGCCGTCGACGAGAACATCCCGCAGCCCGAGCGTGACGTCGACAAGCCGTTCCTGATGCCGATCGAGGACGTCTTCACGATCACCGGTCGTGGCACCGTCGTCACCGGTCGTATCGAGCGTGGTGTCCTCAAGGTCAACGAGACCGTCGACATCGTCGGTATCAAGCAGGAGAAGACCACCACCACGGTCACCGGCATCGAGATGTTCCGCAAGCTGCTCGACGAGGGCCAGGCCGGTGAGAACGTCGGTCTGCTCCTCCGTGGCATCAAGCGCGAGGACGTCGAGCGCGGCCAGGTCATCATCAAGCCCGGTTCGGTCACGCCGCACACCGAGTTCGAGGCCCAGGCCTACATCCTGTCGAAGGACGAGGGTGGCCGTCACACCCCGTTCTTCAACAACTACCGCCCGCAGTTCTACTTCCGTACCACGGACGTGACCGGCGTCGTGACCCTCCCCGAGGGCACCGAGATGGTCATGCCGGGCGACAACACCGTCATGTCGGTCCAGCTGATCCAGCCGGTCGCCATGGAGGAGGGCCTGAAGTTCGCCATCCGTGAGGGTGGTCGGACCGTGGGCGCCGGCCAGGTCACCAAGATCGTCAAGTAATTACCTGACTGTCTGACCTGGTTGCTCCGTACAGAGCACCGAGAAGGGCCCTGGCCCGCCGCGCGAGCGGTGGACCGGGGCCCTTCTTCGTGTCCGGGACGCTTCGGCATGTCCGGGGCGCCGGGGCCGTCAGGGCCGCCAGAGCCAGGGCAGGGCGTCGGGGCCCAGGGCGACCACCGTCGGCCGTCCGTCGTTCCCGATGTGCAGCGTGGGCCCGTCCAGCGCCACCGGCCCGCGCCGCCGTACGAAGTGCCCGGCGGGCGTACGGAGCTGGACGAGGCCCCCGGCGGTGCGTCCCAGCAGCACCGGGGCGGCGGGCGTCCCGGCGGCGGCGACCGGTCCGTACCCGTCGAAGCCCGTCCGGTCCCGGATCAGGCGTCCGTAGCCGTCGATGCCGGTCTCGTCCGCCGTCTCCCCGGTCCGCACGGTCGTCAGGGCGGCCTTCGCCGCCGCGCGGTAGAACAGCTCGATGCTGCCGTCCGCCCCCGCCAGCGCGGCCGGACCGTCCCCGGGCACCGGAACGCCGGTGATCTGGGTGCGCGCCGTCACCGCCTTGCCGGGAGCGTCCTGCGTCCAGTGGTGCACCGCGAAGCGGCCCGCCGCGTAGACATGGACGCGGCCCTCGGTGTCCACGACCGCGCTCAGCCCGTCCTGGATCTCGCCGCCGCCCATGTCCTGCCAGTCGCTCCACCGGCCGGCCGTGTCCCGTACCCGGGTGCTGAGGCCCTTCTCCGCGTTCCGGACGAAGAGATGCACCCGCCCGTCGGGCGCGGCGACGGCGACCGGGACACCGATCCGGCGCCCGCCGTCGTGACCGCGTACCGGGTTGCCCAGCCCCTGCCAGGCGCGGAAGGCACCGCCGGGCGCGCGCTGCTCCAGTGCGACGATCTCGCGTTCGTTGTCGGCGCCGTGCCCGCTGAGCGCCGAGAAGCGCAGGCCGAAGAGCAGATGGCGCCCGTCCGGGAGCGTCGCACCGCCCAGGACCGGGGCGAGCGGGCCGCCGCCGAGGTCGTCGGGCGCGTCCCACACCCCGCTGCCCGGCGCGTCCTCGCGTCGGCGCACCGCCCGCAGCCCCAGGACCTCGTAGGTCACGAGCCGGCCGTCCGGTTCGGTGGCGACGGTGGGCCGGGGGCCGGGGTAGCGGTAGTGGGTGGACCGCACCCAGCCCTTCCGGTTGGTGAGCGGCCGGTTGCCGCCGACGTTGTAGTCCCCGCAGCCCCCGGGGTTGCCGCAGCGCCAGTCGGCCGCGCCGCCGTACGGCACCAGGTGGGAGGCTTTCTCGGCCAGCACGGCGGGTGGCAGGTTCTTCGGCCAGTGCCGGTTGTAGTAGGCGCGGAACGCGGTGGTGGCGAAGCTCGGCACCTCGCCGCCGTTGGCGGTGGTCCGGGCCACCCACCGGATCAGTGAGGCCCAGGTGAACAGGGCGGCGGCGGTGTGGTCGGGGTGGTCGGAGTAGCCCTTCTGTTCGCTGTCGCGGCGGCGGACGGCCTCGCTGCTGTGCTGGATGTCGGGGTCCGGGTCCATGGTGTGCAGGATGCTCGGCCGGTACCGCTCGAAGAGCCCGGCCAGGGCGTCGATCAGCCCGTCGTAGGTGTACGACCCCGCCTTCTTCAGCGGGGAGCCCTCGGCGACGACGGTCGGCAGGACCAGCCGCCGGTCCTGCCAGAGGCTGGGCAGACCCAGCCGTCCGTACGTGGTGTGCATGGCGGTGTTGATGAAGATCAGCTCGACCCTGCGGCCGCGGTGGGCGAGGGTGTTGATCTCGGCGCGATGGCCGCCGTGCAGCTCGATGACGGTCCGGTGCCAGGGGTCGAACCGGCCGAGGCCGAGCAGGGTCGCGTACGCCTGGCGGAGCCCCTGGTGACGCGCGGAGGAGTAGGCGGCCTTGTCGGGCGGGGGCGCGGGGCGGCCGGGGACCAGGTTGACGCCGGTGGCCTCGCCGCCGGTCAGATAGACGCAGACCAGCGGGGTCCCGGAGTCGAGGGCCTGCTGGGTGTCCGGGTTCATGAAGTACAGGTCGTCGTCCGGGTGGGCGAGGACCTGCATCATCAGGGCCGGGTGCGAGGTGCTGATCGGCAGTCCGGGCATCGGGTCGGCGGCGGGATCGCGGCGCCGGGGCGGCGCGGGCGCCGTACAGGCGGTGAGCGCCGCGAGGCCGGTCGCGCCCGCCGCCGCCAGTACCGTGCGCCGCGGCGGTCCCGAGCGGGCTGCGCGCAGGGCGGGTCGATCCGTCACACCGTGCTCCGTCCACTTCCCCCGCAGCGGCGGGCGGCTGTGCGGCCCTGTGCTGCGTGCCGAATCCGTGCAGGCCACGGCGGGGGACCGGCCGCTGCTGCGGGGGGATAGACGGAGATTCGAGGAGGCGGGTTGCCTGCATATCCGATGATGTGACCCGGACGGCTCAACTCACGGGTGTACGCACCATGAACACGTCGACCGGGTCCTGCCGCTCCGTGGTGAACCCGTGCCGCTCGTGGAGAGCGCGGGCGACGGTGCCTCGCAGCACGTCCAGCCGGACGGCCGCACCGGCCCGGTCGGCGCGCGCGAGCAGCGTACGGAGCACCGCACCGCCGGTGCCGCGCGGCTGGAGGGCGGGGGAGAGGCAGAAGTTCTCCAGCCGCAGCCCGCCCTCGGCCGGGCGCAGGGTGAGGGTCCCGGCGATCCCGCCGTCCACGACCACGACCGAGGTGTGCCCCGGGGCGTGGCCGTTCCGCAGCCGTTGCCGTACCCGCTGCTCGTCGTGGCGCCCGAGCCGCTCCAGGTCGGGCCGCATAGCGACGGCCCGGAGCTCGGCCGGCGCCTCGACGTCCTCGGGGCGGGCGGGGCGGGTGGTACCGGTGTCCATGGGGGGATTCCTGCCGACGGCCGTCACCGCAGGTCCGGCGCCTGGGAGCGGTCGGCCCCGCGCAGCCGCGCCTCCGGGATGCCGCGCAGCAGCCGCGCGCCGATCTCCGCGAGCCGGGCCCCGTCGGGCGGGGTGCGGCCCAGACCGATGGCGTACTGGGTGTGGGAGGCGTCGGTGCCGCACGGGCGGGGCCAGGCGCGCGCGTCCGGGGAGCCCGCCTCCGCGAGGGCGGCGAGCAGGGCCAGGAGGCGGCCGCGGAAGCGCCCCTCGTCAGCGCCGTGCCGCACGGAGACGAGGGCCCAGGCGGCGTGCTGCGCGGCCATCGGGGGCGGGGCGTGGAGCAGGGCGCGTGGTACGGGGGCGGAGTCGGGGGTGGACTCCAGGATCTCCCAGGCGCGGAAGAGCTCCTCGGCGAGGAGGTCGCGGCCGGCGGGGGAGACCTGCGCGGTGCAGGAGCGGACGGGGGCGGTGGGGGTCAGGACGGTGAGGGGGCGTTCGCCGGGGGTGTTGGTGTGGTCGGGGCTGTCGGGGTCGTTGGTGCCGCTTGTGTCGCCCGTGCCGCTTGTGTCGCCCGTGCCGCCTGTGCTGTCGGTGCCGCCGGGACTGCCGGTGCTGCCTGCGTCGCTTGTGTCGCCCGTGCCGCCTCTGCTGTCGGTGCCGCCGGGACTGCCAGGGCTGTCTGTGTTGTCGGCGCCGTCGGGACTGCCGGTGCTGCCTGCATCGCCTGTGTCGCCTGTGCTGTCGGTGTGGTTGGTGCTGTCGGGGCCGCCTGTGCCGCTGGGAGTGCCAGGGCAGTCTGTGCCGCCGGGGCTGGCGGGACTGCTGGTGCCACCTGTGTCGCTTGTGTCGCCTGTGCTGTCGGTGCCGCCGGGACTGCCAGGATTGCCGGTGCCGCCGGTACCGCCAGGATTGCCGGTGCCGCCAGTGCCACCGGGTCTGCCGTCGCCGCCCGTGCCGCCAGTACCGCCCGTGCCGCTGGTCCTTTCGGCCTCAACGGTCTCCTTGCCTCCGCCGAGGCCGACCGCCCGGTCCCAGTCCCAGGCCGCCCAGGTGGCGAAGAAGTGCCTGAGCAGGGGGAGCGGGGGCAGGTCGCCCGACGCGTGGGCGGTACGGGCCGCGAGCACCGACCAGGCGAGGCCCGGCAGCCCGCCGCACGGCGCCGAGTCCAGCCCGCGCGCCCGCGCCCAGGCCTTCACCTCGCGGGCGAGCCCCGCGAACGCCTCCCGGTGCGGGTCCGCCGCCGCGAGCACGGCGTCCGCGTCGCTCACCGCGCTCAGGGCCGTGGCGGCCGCCCCGCCCAGCTCGCTGCGCCGGGCCACCGCCCCGGCCGGGTCGAGGCCGCCCGTCGCCACGGTCACCAGGTCCACCTTCAGGCCGCCGAGGGCGAAGCGCAGGCCCGGTACGCGGGCGCCGGTCACCTCGCGCAGATCCACGGCGTCCGGCAGGGCCGCGGCCAGCCGCTTCCGTACCCCCGCCGGATCCGCGGCACCGGGCAGCGCCGCGACCAGGTCCACGTCCGCGCCGGGCAGCGCGCAGCCCATCCGGCGCGAGCCGACCGACAGGACCCGTCCGCCGGGCAGGGCGGCGGACACCCGGCGCACGATCTCGGCCGCGCGCGCCTCCTCCGCCGGGTCCGCCCGTACCGTCACCCCCGCCGTGGCGGCGGCCAGCTCCACCCGTACGCCGAAGTGGTCCGAGACGTACAGTCCGTCCGCCGTCGGCACATCGCCCAGCAGCGCCGCCGAGGCGGGCCGCAGCCCGTCCGGGCGGATCAGCACCCGGTCCAGCCGGGACACCCGCCCGGTCAGGGAGGAGACGGCGGCCAGCGGGTTGACCGAGGGGTCGAAGGTCGGCGTCCGGTCCTCCGCGCCGTGCACCCGGCTCCAGGCGTCCGTCATCCCCAGCCGGTCCTGCGGGGTGTCCCCGCCGTCGTTGAAGTCGCCGAGCAGCGCCACCTCGCCCTCGATCGCCGCCAACCCCGTGGCCAGATCGGCCAGTTCGGCATCGCGGCGGCGGGCGCCGTCGGGCGAGTGGTCGCTGCTGAGATGGGTCGCCGCGACCGTGACCGGGCCGCCCGGACCGTCCACGACCACGGCCGCGACCGCCTTGTGCGGACCGAGGACGTGCAGGCCCGCCTCGCGCACCGGAACCCTGCTGAGCAGCAGCAGCCCGCAGTCGGCGACGTCCCGGCCGGCCGGATCGGCCCAGAACGTGTAGTCCGCGCGGACCCAGGGCGCCGCCAACAGCAGGGCGAGCAGGGCCGGTTCGGCCTCCTGGAGGGCGATGACATCGGCGTCGGCGGCGCGCAGCGCGTCGAGCAGGAGCGGCCTGCGCCGGGCGGTGTCGATGCGGTCGCTGTCATAGCGGTCCCAGAGGGTGTTCCAGGTCAGCAGGGTCAGCGGGCCGGGAGACGGAACGGGCGGCGGCGGGTCCTCGGGCACCGGCACCCAGCCCGCGCCGGGCGCCGAGAAGATGTGCGGGGTGCGGGAGACGAAGTACGGGGAGGGCAGCCGGCGCGGGGCGCGCACCCGCCCGGCGTCCGTGGCGTCGATCCGGTCCACACCCGAGGACCGGTCCCACACCACCTCGCCGTCCGCCTCGATGAACAGCACCCGGTGCCAGGGGATGTCCCCGCCGGGCGTGAAACGGGGCAGCGGCACCCGCTCGGGCACGGTGCCGCGCTGCGCCACGCCCATCACGAAGCGCGCCGGGTCGAACCGGGTGTCCCAGCGGACCCGGTGGTAGATCTCCTCGCTGGTACGCATTTCAGGGCCTTCCGTCCGGATCACGCCGGGCCCGTGTGCCCAGGCGCCGTGCCTCGCCGCGGTGTCGTCACCCGCGACGGCTCTGCCGCCGCTCCCTACGCCCGGTCCTCCACGGTCCCGCTCGCGCCGATGTACCAGGTGCGGTGGGCCTGGCCGGGGTACGGGGGCACGAATCTGCGCAGCTGCGAGGTGAGCACCCCGGGCGGTACGGGGTGGCTGCGGCGCCCGTTGCGGCGGATCAGCTCCGCCTCGTCCACCAGCGCCACGGCATGGGTGAGCAGCGCGTCCCGGCGCCGGGCGACCGCGTGCACCAGGGAACGCTGGTGGACGTTGAGGGAGGTGGCGTCCCAGACCACCGTGGCACCCGCGGTGAGCGCGGCGTCCAGCCGGTCCAGCCCCTCGCGCAGCACGTCCCCGTTGGCCTTCTGGTCGGCGCGCGAGCCGCGGGCGGAGCGCAGATCGTCGAGCGAGAGATAGGTGTCGACGCCGGGCAGGGCGCGCCCGAAGGTGCTCTTGCCGCTGCCGGACGGGCCGACCAGCTGGACCAGGCGCGGGAAGTCCCCGTCCCGCCAGCGCCAGGTCGCGGCGACCGCTTCCCCGGCGGTGGTGACCCGGCCCAGCGCGTACGCCTCACGGGCCTGCGCCAGGCAGCGGTCGGCGGCGTCCGGCTCCAGCTCCGCGAACGCCTCCCGCAGCCCGGCCGGTTCCGCCAGGCCCTCCGCGTGCAGCGCCGACCACTCCACCTGCTCGCGCGCCCCGGCGCCGTCCGCCACCGTGGCGGCCAGCGCGTGCAGCAGCGGCAGATTGGCGGCGAACGACATCCGGACCAGTCCGGTGCGGCGCTCCTCGTCCGGGTAGGGGCGGTGCAGCCCGGGGTGGAGGCCGACCAGGTCGGCGACGCGGCGGGCGAGCGGCATCCCGAGCGAGGGGGCCAGCGCGGGGGCGAGCGCGGCGCGGCGGCCCCGGTGCAGCAGCGCGGCCAGCACCCCGGCCAGCCGGTCCTCACCCGTCCGGCCCAGCGCGTCCAGGGCGTCGCCCATCGCGGCGGCGGCCCCGGCGTCCCCCGCGTCCGTGCCCGTGGCGGCGGCCAGCGCCGCCGCGTCGACCGGTGCCCCGGACCGTACGGCCCACAGGGCGGCGGCCGGGCCGAGCGCGTTCGGGACGACGGCGGCGTGCATCCAGTGCGTATCGGTCCGCACATGACCGGGCCGCACCCACTTGGCCACCAGCCGCCCGAAGTCCGCCGCCCCGAAGCCGTCCGCGGGCCGTACGACGTACCCCTCCTGCCGCGCGGTGTCCAGCCGCAGGGCCCGCAGCGCCTTCTGGGCGCGGGCGTCGAACACCCCGCGCCACAGCACGGGCGGCGCCGGTATCCCCAGCTCCCGCAGGAACTCCACGGTCCGGTCCCAGTCCAGGCAGCGCTCCCCGTCCCAGACGGAGAAGCCGTGGAAGTAGCTCTCCAGGTTCTCGTACGGGATGGAGTGGCGGGCGAACATGTTCTCGCCGCACACCCGCCACCCGTCCGGGATCCGCGCCCCGATCCGGCCCTGGAGGGCCTTCACCCAGCCCCGCGAGGGGTGGTGCGCGGAGTCGAGGGAGCGGGCGTGCAGCCCGTCGGCGTAGAGCGTGGTGTTCTCGCCGTCCAGCTTCTCGGTGACGACGACCTCGCGGCCGGTCAGCGCGGCGAGATCCGCGATCCGTACGTCGTCCGAGGTGGCTCCGGGGGACCAGGGCAGATGGGCGGTGCGTGGGTAGTGCGTACGCATGATCGATGCCCCTGGTGACGAAGGTCCGGCCCGGCCGGTCACTCTAGGTGGGGCCGTCCGCATCGCTCGACCCAATTAGGACGAGGGCGCCCGGCACGGCGCCCGCTGCGCGCCCGCGTTTGACCGAGCGGGCGCGGGGGGTAAGATCCTCCGCCCGATTGGCCAGGCTCACGCCCCGTATGGCACACTGACCAGGTTGCTCGGTTGAGTGTCAATGCTGCGCGCCTCCCGCCGGGAGGACCGGAAGCGAGTCCCACAGTACTCGTCGACCCCTCGCGGGTCGGACGTACGGGAATCTTCCGGGAAGCGTCAGTGGGGCACCGGCCAGGCGCCCGGTGGGTGTTTCGCCCCCGGTCCTGCGGTCCTCGGGCCCGCACCCCCTTGGTTGGGAAATCCTTCGGGAGATCTGCGTAGAGGGGATGCGACACGCCCGACCGCGTGGGTCGGAGGTGGAGTCGTCAGAGCCCCCGGGTTCCAGAGCGTTACGAGAGACAGGACTACTAGTAGCCATGGCGGGACAGAAGATCCGCATCCGGCTCAAGGCCTACGACCACGAGGTCATCGACTCCTCGGCGAAGAAGATCGTCGAGACGGTGACCCGCACTGGTGCGTCGGTCGCGGGCCCGGTGCCGCTGCCCACTGAGAAGAACGTGTACTGCGTCATCAAGTCGCCGCACAAGTACAAGGACTCGCGCGAGCACTTCGAGATGCGCACGCACAAGCGCCTCATCGACATCCTCGACCCCACGCCGAAGACGGTTGACTCGCTGATGCGTCTCGACCTGCCGGCCGGCGTCGACATCGAGATCAAGCTCTGAGGTGACGCGCGAGATGGCTAAGAACATTAAGGGCGTCCTGGGCGAGAAGCTCGGCATGACCCAGGTCTGGGACGAGAACAACCGGGTCGTCCCGGTGACCGTCGTCAAGGCCGGGCCCTGCGTCGTCACCCAGGTCCGCACGAACGACAACGACGGCTACGAGGCAGTCCAGATCGCCTTCGGCGAGATCGACCCCCGCAAGGTGAACAAGCCCCTCAAGGGCCACTTCGCCAAGGCCGACGTGACCCCGCGCCGCCACCTGGTGGAGCTCCGCACCCCTGACGCCAGCGAGTACACGCTGGGCCAGGAGGTCACTGCCGAGGTGTTCGAGTCCGGCGTCAAGGTCGACGTCACGGGCAAGAGCAAGGGCAAGGGCTTCGCCGGTGTGATGAAGCGTCACAACTTCAAGGGTGGCAAGGCGTCCCACGGTGCCCACCGTGTGCACCGTATGCCTGGCTCCATCGGTGGCTGTGCCACCCCCGGCCGTGTCTTCAAGGGCATGCGCATGGCGGGTCGTATGGGCAACGAGCGGGTCACCACCCAGAACCTGACCATCCACGCGGTTGACGCGGAGAAGGGTCTGCTCCTCATCAAGGGCGCAGTCCCTGGTCCGAACGGCGGCCTCGTCCTGGTCCGTACCGCGGCCAAGGGGGCTTGAGGAACCGATGAGCACCATTGACATCCTTTCGCCGGCAGGCGACAAGGCCGGGACCGTCGAGCTCCCCGCGGAGATCTTCGACGCCAAGACCAGCGTTCCGCTGATCCACCAGGTCGTTGTCGCCCAGCTGGCAGCTGCCCGTCAGGGCACGCACAAGACCAAGACCCGCGGCGAAGTCCGTGGCGGTGGCCGCAAGCCGTACCGCCAGAAGGGCACCGGCCGCGCGCGCCAGGGTTCGACCCGTGCGCCGCAGTTCGCCGGCGGTGGCGTCGTCCACGGCCCGCAGCCGCGTGACTACTCGCAGCGGACCCCGAAGAAGATGAAGGCCGCCGCCCTGCGCGGTGCCCTCTCGGACCGGGCCCGTCACTCCCGCATCCACGTCGTCACCGGCGTGGTCGAGGGTGCCGTCTCCACCAAGGCCGCCAAGACGCTGTTCGGCAAGATCTCGGAGCGCAAGAACCTGCTCCTGGTCGTCGACCGCGCCGACGAGGCCGCGTGGCTGTCCGCCCGCAACCTGCCCCAGGTGCACATCCTGGAGCCGGGCCAGCTGAACACGTACGACGTGATCGTCTCTGACGACGTGGTCTTCACCCAGGCCGCCTTCGAGTCCTTCGTGTCTGGCCCCCAGACCGCTGAGACCGAAGGGAGCGACGCCTGATGAGCGAGGCGACCGTTACCAGCAAGACCTACTCGGACCCGCGCGACGTTCTCGTCAAGCCGGTCGTGTCCGAGAAGAGCTACGCGCTGCTCGACGAGAACAAGTACACGTTCATCGTCGCGCCCGGCTCCAACAAGACCCAGATCAAGCAGGCCGTGGAAGCGGTCTTCTCGGTCAAGGTCACCGGGGTCAACACGATCAACCGGCAGGGCAAGCGCAAGCGCACCCGCACCGGTTTCGGCAAGCGCGCCGACACGAAGCGCGCCATCGTGACCCTCGCCGAGGGCGACCGTATCGACATCTTCGGCGGTCCGACCGCCTGAGGGCGGTCTGGATCGTCCGGAATCGGACGAGGACTGAGAAATGGGTATCCGCAAGTACAAGCCGACGACCCCGGGCCGTCGTGGCTCCAGCGTCGCCGACTTTGTCGAGATCACGCGGTCCACGCCGGAGAAGTCGCTGGTCCGCCCCCTGCACAGCAAGGGCGGCCGTAACAACGCCGGTCGTGTGACCGTTCGCCACCAGGGCGGTGGCCACAAGCGCGCCTACCGAGTGATCGACTTCCGTCGTCACGACAAGGACGGCGTGCCGGCCAAGGTCGCGCACATCGAGTACGACCCCAACCGCACCGCGCGCATCGCGCTCCTGCACTACGCGGACGGCGAGAAGCGCTACATCATCGCGCCGCGTGGCCTGTCGCAGGGCGACCGTGTCGAGAACGGCCCGGCCGCCGACATCAAGCCCGGCAACAACCTGGCGCTGCGCAACATCCCGGTCGGTACGACCATCCACGCCATCGAGCTGCGGCCCGGCGGCGGCGCGAAGTTCGCCCGCTCCGCGGGTGCCTCCGTGCAGCTGCTGGCGAAGGAGGGCACCATGGCCCACCTTCGTATGCCGTCGGGTGAGATCCGCCTGGTCGACGCCCGCTGCCGCGCCACCATCGGCGAGGTCGGCAACGCCGAGCAGTCGAACATCAACTGGGGCAAGGCCGGCCGCATGCGCTGGAAGGGCGTCCGCCCGACCGTCCGCGGTGTCGCGATGAACCCGGTTGACCACCCGCACGGTGGTGGTGAGGGCAAGACCTCCGGTGGTCGCCACCCGGTCTCGCCGTGGGGTCAGAAGGAGGGTCGTACTCGTTCGCCGAAGAAGGCATCGAACAAGTACATCGTCCGCCGCCGCAAGACGAACAAGAAGCGCTAGGAGCGGGTTTAGATGCCGCGCAGTCTCAAGAAGGGGCCCTTCGTCGACGGCCACCTCATCAAGAAGGTGGAAGTTCAGAACGAGGCAGGCACCAAGAACGTCATCAAGACCTGGTCCCGTCGCTCGATGATCGTCCCGGCCATGCTGGGTCACACCATCGCGGTGCACAACGGCAAGATCCACGTCCCGGTGTTCGTCACCGAGTCGATGGTCGGCCACAAGCTCGGCGAGTTCTCGCCGACTCGCACCTTCCGCGGCCACGTCAAGGACGACCGGAAGTCGAAGCGCCGCTAACGCGGGGTGACTGACTATGACTTACACCGAAGGGACAACCATGGAAGCCAGGGCCCAGGCGCGGTACATCCGCGTCACGCCCATGAAGGCCCGCCGCGTGGTGGACCTCATCCGTGGCATGGATGCCACGGAGGCTCAGGCGGTCCTGCGTTTCGCCCCGCAGGCCGCGAGCGTGCCGGTTGGCAAGGTGCTGGACAGCGCCATTGCCAACGCCGCACACAACTACGACCACACCGACGCCTCTTCGCTGGTCATCAGCGAGGCGTACGTGGACGAGGGCCCGACCCTGAAGCGGTTCCGTCCGCGTGCTCAGGGCCGTGCCTACCGGATCCGTAAGCGGACCAGCCACATCACCGTGGTCGTCAGCAGCAAGGAAGGAACCCGGTAATGGGCCAGAAGGTAAACCCGCACGGGTTCCGGCTCGGCATTACCACGGACTTCAAGTCCCGTTGGTACGCCGACAAGCTGTACAAGGACTACGTCAAGGAAGACGTTGCCATTCGTCGCATGATGACGAAGGGCATGGAGCGGGCCGGCATCTCGAAGGTCGAGATCGAGCGCACCCGCGACCGCGTCCGTGTCGACATCCACACCGCCCGTCCGGGCATCGTCATCGGCCGCCGCGGCGCCGAGGCCGATCGCATCCGTGGCGAGCTGGAGAAGCTGACCGGCAAGCAGGTCCAGCTGAACATCCTTGAGGTCAAGAACCCCGAGGTGGACGCTCAGCTGGTGGCCCAGGCCGTCGCCGAGCAGCTCTCCTCCCGCGTCTCCTTCCGTCGGGCCATGCGCAAGAGCATGCAGTCCTCGATGAAGGCCGGCGCCAAGGGCATCAAGATCCAGTGCGGTGGCCGCCTCGGCGGCGCCGAGATGTCCCGCTCGGAGTTCTACCGCGAGGGCCGTGTGCCCCTGCACACGCTCCGCGCGAACGTCGACTACGGCTTCTTCGAGGCCAAGACGACCTTCGGCCGCATCGGTGTGAAGGTCTGGATCTACAAGGGCGACGTCAAGAACATCGCCGAGGTCCGCGCCGAGAACGCCGCCGCCCGCGCAGGCAACCGCCCGGCCCGTGGCGGCGCTGACCGCCCGGCCGGCCGTGGTGGCCGCGGTGGCGAGCGTGGCGGCCGCGGTCGCAAGCCGCAGCAGCAGTCGGCTCCGGCTGCCGAGGCCCCCAAGGCCGAGGCTCCCGCCGCTGCCGCTCCGGCTGCCGAGAGCACCGGAACGGAGGCCTGACCGAAATGCTGATCCCCCGTAGGGTCAAGCACCGCAAGCAGCACCACCCGAAGCGCAGCGGTATGTCCAAGGGTGGCACGCAGGTTGCGTTCGGCGAGTACGGCATCCAGGCGCTGACCCCGGCGTACGTGACGAACCGCCAGATCGAGGCAGCTCGTATCGCGATGACCCGCCACATCAAGCGTGGCGGCAAGGTCTGGATCAACATCTACCCGGACCGTCCCCTGACGAAGAAGCCGGCCGAGACCCGCATGGGTTCCGGTAAGGGTTCTCCCGAGTGGTGGATCGCGAACGTCAAGCCGGGTCGGGTGATGTTCGAGCTGTCCTACCCGAACGAGAAGATTGCTCGTGAGGCGCTCACCCGCGCTGCTCACAAGCTTCCGATGAAGTGCCGGATCGTTCGGCGCGAGGCAGGTGAGTCGTGATGTCGGCCGGTACCAAGGCGTCCGAGCTGCGCGAGCTGGGCAACGAGGAGCTCCTCAACAAGCTCCGCGAGGCCAAGGAAGAGCTGTTCAACCTCCGCTTCCAGGCGGCGACCGGGCAGCTCGAGAACCACGGCCGGCTCAAGTCCGTCCGTAAGGACATCGCCCGGATCTACACCCTGATGCGCGAGCGCGAGCTGGGCATCGAGACGGTGGAGAGCGCCTGATGAGCGAGAAGACTGTGACTGAGACCAGCAACACCGACCGCGGCTTCCGCAAGACCCGTGAGGGTCTGGTCGTCAGCGACAAGATGGACAAGACCGTCGTCGTCGCTGTCGAGGACCGTGTCAAGCACGCGCTGTACGGCAAGGTCATCCGCCGTACGAACAAGCTCAAGGCGCACGACGAGCAGAACGCCGCCGGCGTCGGCGACCGCGTCCTCCTGATGGAGACCCGGCCGCTGTCCGCCACGAAGCGGTGGCGCGTCGTCGAGATCCTCGAGAAGGCCAAGTAATTCCTGAGGGGCATTCCCCTCAGGCAAGTTCCGCCAGGCTCGGCGGGGGCCCGTTCCGGTGACGGAGCGGCCCCCGCCGGGAACCGGCAGACGATCAGGAGATAGACGTGATCCAGCAGGAGTCGCGACTTCGCGTCGCCGACAACACGGGTGCGAAGGAAATCCTCACCATCCGTGTTCTCGGTGGTTCGGGTCGCCGCTACGCGGGCATCGGTGACGTCATCGTCGCCACCGTCAAGGACGCGATCCCCGGTGGCAACGTGAAGAAGGGTGACGTCGTCAAGGCCGTCATCGTTCGCACCGTCAAGGAGCGTCGCCGTCAGGATGGCTCGTACATCCGCTTCGACGAGAACGCCGCCGTCATTCTGAAGAACGACGGTGACCCCCGCGGCACCCGCATCTTCGGCCCGGTGGGCCGGGAACTGCGCGAGAAGAAGTTCATGAAGATCATCTCGCTCGCGCCGGAGGTGCTGTAAGCATGAAGATCAAGAAGGGCGACCTGGTTCAGGTCATCACCGGTAAGGACAAGGGCAAGCAGGGCAAGGTCATCGTGGCCTACCCCGCTCAGGACCGCGTCCTCGTCGAGGGTGTCAACCGGGTCAAGAAGCACACCAAGGCTGGTCAGACCGCTCGCGGTTCGCAGACCGGTGGCATCGTCACGACCGAGGCCCCCATCCACGTGAGCAACGTTCAGCTCGTCGTGGAGAAGGACGGCAACAAGGTCGTCACGCGCGTCGGTTACCGCTTCGACGACGAAGGCAACAAGATCCGCGTTGCCAAGCGGACGGGTGAGGACATCTGATGGCTACCACCACCACTCCGCGTCTGAAGACGAAGTACCGCGAGGAAATCTCCGGCAAGCTGCGTGAGGAGTTCTCCTACGAGAACGTCATGCAGATTCCCGGCCTGGTCAAGATCGTGGTCAACATGGGTGTGGGCGACGCCGCCCGCGACTCCAAGCTGATCGACGGCGCCGTGCGCGACCTCACCACGATCACCGGTCAGAAGCCGGCCGTCACCAAGGCCCGCAAGTCCATCGCGCAGTTCAAGCTGCGCGAGGGTCAGCCGATCGGCTGCCACGTCACCCTCCGCGGTGACCGGATGTGGGAGTTCCTGGACCGTACGCTGTCGCTCGCGCTGCCGCGTATCCGTGACTTCCGTGGTCTGTCGCCGAAGCAGTTCGACGGCCGTGGCAACTACACCTTCGGTCTCACGGAGCAGGTCATGTTCCACGAGATCGACCAGGACAAGATCGACCGGGTCCGGGGCATGGACATCACCGTGGTCACCACGGCGACCAATGACGACGAGGGTCGTGCCCTCCTTCGTCACCTCGGCTTCCCGTTCAAGGAGAACTGACCGTGGCGAAGAAGGCTCTGATCGCTAAGGCCGCCCGTAAGCCGAAGTTCGGCGTTCGCGGGTACACCCGCTGCCAGCGCTGCGGCCGGCCCCACTCCGTCTACCGCAAGTTCGGCCTGTGCCGCGTGTGCCTTCGTGAGATGGCTCACCGCGGCGAGCTGCCGGGCGTGACCAAGAGCTCCTGGTAATTCTCCTTCGCCCTTTGGGCGTTGGGAATTGACGGAAGCTCTCGGTAAGCATCTGGTCGGCAGGAGCCCGCCCTCACATGCCGTAGGCTTGTGGGGTTGGGCGCCTGCCGCCCTAGACCGACTTACTACGCCGTAGGTCCCCGCACCGCACCCGTCCTGCCTCTGAGTGGGGAGAGGGATGGCGCATACAGGAAACCCCGGCGAGAGAGGCCGAAGGCCAATTCATGACCATGACTGATCCCATCGCAGACATGCTCACGCGTCTGCGTAACGCGAACTCGGCGTACCACGACTCCGTCGTGATGCCGCACAGCAAGATCAAGTCGCACATCGCGGAGATCCTCCAGCAGGAGGGCTTCATCACCGGCTGGAAGGTCGAGGACGCCGAGGTCGGCAAGAACCTCGTCCTCGAGCTGAAGTTCGGCCCGAACCGCGAGCGCTCGATCGCCGGCATCAAGCGAATCTCGAAGCCGGGTCTGCGTGTATACGCAAAGTCCACCAACCTGCCGAAGGTCCTCGGCGGCCTGGGCGTGGCGATCATCTCCACGTCCCACGGTCTCCTGACCGGCCAGCAGGCCAGCAAGAAGGGCGTAGGTGGGGAAGTCCTCGCCTACGTCTGGTAGTCGGGAACGGAGGAATAGCTCATGTCGCGAATCGGCAAGCTCCCCATCCAGGTTCCCGCCGGTGTGGACGTCACCATCGATGGCCGCACGGTCGCGGTGAAGGGGCCCAAGGGCACCCTCTCGCACACCGTCGCGTCGCCGATCGAGGTCACCAAGGGTGAGGACGGCTTCCTCAGCGTCACCCGCCCGAACGACGAGCGTCAGAACAAGGCCCTGCACGGCCTGTCCCGCACGCTGGTGGCGAACATGATCACCGGTGTGACCCAGGGATACACCAAGGCGCTCGAGATCAGTGGTGTCGGTTACCGCGTCCAGGCGAAGGGCTCCAACCTGGAGTTCGCCCTGGGCTACAGCCACCCGATCCTGATCGAGGCCCCGGAGGGCATCACCTTCAAGGTGGAGTCCCCCACGAAGTTCTCCGTCGAGGGCATCGACAAGCAGAAGGTCGGCGAGACCGCGGCCAAGATCCGCAAGCTGCGGAAGCCTGACCCGTACAAGGCCAAGGGCGTCAAGTACGCCGGCGAGGTCATCCGCCGCAAGGTCGGAAAGGCTGGTAAGTAGCCATGGCATACGGCGTGAAGATCGCCAAGGGCGACGCCTACAAGCGTGCCGCCCTCAAGCGTCGCCACATCCGCGTCCGCAAGCACATCTCCGGTTCGCCGGAGCGTCCGCGCTTGGTCGTGACGCGGTCCAACCGCCACATGGTGGCCCAGGTCATCGACGACATCGCGGGCCACACGCTCGCGTCGGCGTCGACCCTGGACGTCTCCATCCGTGGTGGCGAGGGCGACAAGAGCACCCAGGCCAAGCAGGTCGGCGCCCTGGTCGCTGAGCGCGCCAAGGCCGCAGGCGTCGAGGCCGTCGTGTTTGACCGCGGTGGTAACCAGTACGCCGGGCGGATTGCCGCTCTGGCTGACGCCGCCCGTGAAGCCGGTCTGAAGTTCTGAGCCCGGTTCCTACGCACAGCGGACGTAACAGAGAGAGGTAAATCCAATGGCTGGACCCCAGCGCCGCGGAAGCGGTGCCGGTGGCGGCGAGCGGCGGGACCGGAAGGGCCGTGACGGCGGCGCAGCTGCCGCCGAGAAGACCGCGTACGTTGAGCGCGTTGTCGCGATCAACCGCGTCGCCAAGGTTGTGAAGGGTGGTCGTCGCTTCAGCTTCACCGCGCTGGTCGTGGTGGGCGATGGTGACGGCACCGTCGGTGTCGGCTACGGCAAGGCCAAGGAAGTTCCCGCGGCCATCGCCAAGGGCGTGGAAGAAGCCAAGAAGAACTTCTTCAAGGTTCCGCGCATCCAGGGCACCATTCCTCACCCGATCCAGGGCGAGAAGGCCGCGGGCGTCGTCCTGCTCAAGCCGGCTTCCCCCGGTACCGGTGTGATCGCCGGTGGCCCGGTGCGCGCCGTTCTGGAGTGCGCCGGCGTTCACGACATCCTGTCGAAGTCGCTCGGCTCCGACAACGCGATCAACATCGTGCACGCGACCGTGGAGGCCCTCAAGGGCCTGCAGCGTCCCGAGGAGATCGCGGCCCGCCGCGGTCTGCCCCTCGAGGACGTCGCCCCCGCGGCCCTGCTTCGTGCGCGTGCGGGAGCGGGTGCGTAATGGCTCGCCTCAAGATCACGCAGACGAAGTCGTACATCGGCAGCAAGCAGAACCACCGCGACACCCTGCGTTCGCTCGGGCTCAAGCGCCTGCACGACGTGGTTGTCAAGGAGGACCGCCCCGAGTTCCGCGGAATGGTGCACACCGTCCGCCACCTCGTGACGGTTGAGGAGGTCGACTGACATGGCGGAGAACAAGCCGCTGAAGGCCCATGACCTCCGGCCCGCCCCGGGCGCCAAGACCGCCAAGACCCGTGTGGGTCGTGGTGAGGCGTCCAAGGGTAAGACCGCCGGTCGTGGCACCAAGGGCACCAAGGCCCGCTACCAGGTTCCGGAGCGCTTCGAGGGTGGGCAGATGCCCCTCCACATGCGTCTCCCGAAGCTCAAGGGCTTCAAGAACCCGTTCCGCACCGAGTACCAGGTCGTGAACCTGGACAAGCTCGCGACGCTCTACCCCGAGGGTGGAGAGGTCACCGTGGCCGACCTGGTCGCCAAGGGTGCGGTGCGCAACAACCACCTCGTCAAGGTCCTCGGACAGGGCGAGATCTCCGTGGCGCTGCAGGTTTCGGTTGACGCCGTCTCCGGCTCCGCCAAGGAGAAGATTGCCGCCGCCGGCGGCACCGTCACCGAGCTCGTCTGAGACAACTCGATGGCTTGAACATCCGACCGGGGATGCCTCTCATATGGGGCATCCCCGGTTGGTCGTTCCTAGGGGGGCATGGTCGCCGGTAAGGTGGCGTGCGTCGTTGTGTGGTAACCCCTGGGCACCCGCCCGGGGACCTTTGACTGTTTACGTATTCGTCGATCCTCAAGACCGTCACCTCTACGCTCTGCGCGGGGGTCGCAGGAGGCACCGTGCTCACCGCGTTCGCCCGGGCGTTCAAGACGCCCGACCTGCGCAAGAAGCTGCTCTTCACGCTCGGCATCATCGTGCTCTATCGGCTCGGGGCACACATCCCGGTACCGGGAGTGAGCTACGAGAACGTCCAGACCTGTGTTGATCAGGCCAGCAAGGGCAACAACAGCCTCTTCGGCCTGGTGAACATGTTCAGCGGTGGTGCACTGCTGCAGATCACGATCTTCGCGCTCGGCATCATGCCGTACATCACGGCCAGCATCATCCTTCAGCTGCTGACCGTGGTCATTCCCCGACTGGAGGCGCTCAAGAAGGAGGGGCAGTCCGGCCAGGCCAAGATCACGCAGTACACGCGTTATCTGACCGTCGCGCTCGCCATCCTCCAGGGCACCGGCCTGGTGGCCACCGCCACCAGCGGCGCCCTCTTCAGCGGCTGCCCGGTCGCCGACCAGATCGTGCCGAACCAGTCGATCTTCACGACCATCGTGATGGTCATCACGATGACCGCGGGCACCGCGGCCGTGATGTGGCTCGGTGAGCTCATCACCGACCGCGGCATCGGCAACGGCATGTCGATCCTGATGTTCATCTCGATCGCCGCCAGCTTCCCGGGCGCCCTCTGGGCCATCAAGACCAGCGGCAAGCTGGCCGACGGCTGGATCGAATTCGGCACCGTCATCCTGATCGGCTTCGTGATGGTCGGCCTCGTCGTCTTCGTCGAGCAGGCCCAGCGCCGTATCCCGGTGCAGTACGCGAAGCGCATGATCGGCCGCAGGTCGTACGGCGGTACCTCGACGTACATTCCGCTGAAGGTGAATCAGGCGGGTGTGATCCCCGTCATCTTCGCTTCTTCGCTGCTCTACATTCCCGCCCTGATCGTCCAGTTCTCCAACTCCACCGCGGGCTGGGCGACCTGGATCAAGGACAACTTCGTCAAGGGCGACCACCCGTACTACATCACGGCGTACTTCCTGTTGATCGTTTTCTTCGCCTTCTTCTATGTGGCGATTTCGTTCAACCCCGAGGAAGTCGCCGACAACATGAAGAAGTATGGTGGCTTCATCCCGGGTATCCGGGCTGGTCGACCTACTGCCGAGTACCTGAGCTACGTGCTCAACAGGATCACTTGGCCGGGCTCGCTGTACCTGGGTCTGATCGCTCTTGTGCCGACGATGGCGTTGGCAGGCTTCGGCGGCGCAAACCAGAACTTCCCGTTCGGCGGGACGAGCATCCTGATCATCGTGGGTGTGGGTCTGGAGACCGTGAAGCAGATCGAGAGTCAGCTCCAGCAGCGCAATTACGAAGGGTTCCTCCGCTGATGCGAATCGTCCTCGTCGGGCCGCCCGGTGCCGGCAAGGGAACGCAGGCTGCGTACCTTGCCAAGAACCTGTCGATTCCGCAGATCTCCACGGGCGATCTCTTCCGCGCCAACATCAGCCAGGGCACCGACCTTGGCAAGCAGGCCCGCTCCTTCATGGACGCCGGCAAGTTGGTTCCGGACGAGGTCACCATCGGGATGGCCAAGGACCGCATGTCCCAGCCGGACGCCGAGAACGGCTTCCTGCTGGACGGCTTCCCGCGCAACGTGGGTCAGGCCGAGGCCCTTGACGCCATGCTCAAGGACGAGGGCGCCAAGCTGGACGCGGTCCTGGACCTGGAGGTCCCCGAGGACGAGGTGGTCAAGCGCATCGCCGGCCGCCGGATCTGCCGGAACGACGGCTCGCACGTCTTCCACGTGACGTACAACCCGCCGAAGTCCGAGGGCGTCTGCGACGTCTGCGGCGGCGAGCTGTACCAGCGCGACGACGACACCGAGGACACCGTCCGCACCCGGCTGGAGGTCTACCACTCGCAGACCGAGCCGATCATCGACTACTACCGGGCCCAGAACCTGGTGGTCACCATCTCCGCGCTCGGCAAGGTCACCGACGTGACCGAGCGGGCGATGGAGGCACTCAAGTCCGACAAGGGCTGAGCGAAGAACCCCGCAGTACGTGTGCAGTCGGGCGCGGCGGGCCAGGGCGCCCCGGGCCCCAGCGTTCGCCCGATAGGGGGAACAGTAAGCCCCCAACACCACCCGTAGATAAAATACGACCCAGAGATGCGCCCCCCCAAGGT
>NZ_JBHVJA010000002.1:153726-164712 GCF_042799335.1 Streptomyces sp. NPDC057697
GTGTGTCCGGTGGGGGGTTTGGGGGCACACACGCCCTAATTGGGGTGAGCGAACACCCCCGCTGAAGTTGTGCTGCGGGCGGGGGGGCCCTGGGGGGCGGCGCCCGACTGCTTGCGCCGTATCGTGGAACGAGTACGCCGCAGACACCACCGTTCGATGCAGTCCGACGCAGAGAGGCGCCGCGCAATGGTGCAGATCAAGACCCCCGAGCAGATCGCGAAGATGCGCGAGGCGGGGCTGGTGGTCGCTGCCATTCACGCGGCCACCCGCGAGGCGGCGGTGCCCGGCGCCACCACGCTGGACCTCGACCAGGTCGCCCGCAAGGTGATCGCCGACCACGGTGCGAAGTCGAACTTCCTCGGGTACGGCGGGTTCCCCGCGACCATCTGCACCTCGGTCAACGAGGTCGTCGTGCACGGCATCCCGGACGACAAGACCGTCCTCAAGGACGGCGACATCATCTCCATCGACGCCGGCGCGATCGTCGACGGCTGGCACGGCGACGCCGCGTACACCGCCTTCGTGGGCACCGGTCACGCTCCGGAGCTGGTGGAGCTCTCCCGGGTGACCGAGGAGTCCATGTGGGCCGGTATCGCCGCGATGAAGGTGAACAACCGCCTCGTCGACATCTCGCGGGCGATCGAGTCCTACATCCGCCGCCAGCCCCGCCCGGCCACCGGCAAGTACGGGATCATCGAGGACTACGGCGGCCACGGCATCGGCACCGAGATGCACATGGACCCGCACCTGCTGAACTACGTGGCCCGCAAGCGCGGCAAGGGCATCAAGCTCGTCCCCGGCGTCTGCCTGGCCATCGAGCCGATGGTCTCGCTCGGTACGGCGCGGACCGAGGTGCTCCAGGACGACTGGACCGTCATCACGACGGACGGCACCTGGTCCTCGCACTGGGAGCACTCGATCGCGCTGACCGAGCAGGGCCCGCTGGTGCTGACCGCCCCCGACTGCGGCCGGGCGAAGCTGGCGCAGTACGGCATCGAGGCGGCGCCGGACCCGCTGGGGTGACGTGGACCGCCGGTGGAGGACTAAGGATCTCCCGCGGTGGGCAAACTTGACGGATTCGTCTTTTGGGGTCCGCTGACGTAGACTGACTCGTCGGCTGTCGTGCATCCGTGTGTCCGCATACGTTGCCGAGAGTCGATCAAGGTAGCCGATTCGAAAGGCGAAGCGTGGCCAAGAAGCAAGGTGCCATCGAAATTGAGGGCACCGTGATCGAGTCCCTCCCGAACGCCATGTTCAAGGTGGAACTCCAGAACGGTCACAAGGTCCTCGCGCACATCAGCGGCAAGATGCGGATGCACTACATCCGAATCCTTCCGGATGACCGGGTCGTCGTGGAGCTCTCTCCGTACGACCTGACGCGTGGCCGGATCGTCTACCGCTACAAGTAGATCTTGCCTCCACCTCGCTTCCGCGCGGTGACGGCACTGACCCGGAGAACCTGACATCCCATGAAGGTCAAGCCGAGCGTCAAGAAGATCTGCGACAAGTGCAAGGTGATCCGCCGTCACGGTCGGGTCATGGTCATCTGCGACAACCTGCGCCACAAGCAGCGCCAGGGCTGACGCACGACCCCCTGCATCTCGCAGTACTTCGCGCGACGCACGTAAAACGTACATACGCAGAGTCCGTCCAAGCTTCGGCTGACGACACCTCCGGTGGGGGCCGGGGACCCGGACGTACCACCTCTCGCCACGAGAGGTCGGCGGTCGGGAGCGGCACTGCGGAAGACCCCCGAATGAACAACTGGAGCCATTGAATGGCACGCGTTTCAGGTGTTGACATCCCGCGCGAAAAGCGCGTGGAGGTTGCCCTCACCTACGTCTTCGGTATCGGGCGCACCCGGTCCAAGGAGATTCTCGCCACCACGGGCGTGAACCCCAACACCCGCGTTCGCGACCTGGCCGAAGAGGACCTGGTCAAGATCCGCGAGTACGTGGACGCCAACCTCCGCACCGAGGGTGACCTCCGTCGCGAGATCCAGGCCGACATCCGCCGCAAGGTCGAGATCGGCTGCTACCAGGGTCTGCGTCACCGCCGCGGCCTGCCGGTCCACGGCCAGCGCACCAGCACGAACGCTCGTACCCGCAAGGGCCCGCGTCGCGCGATCGCCGGCAAGAAGAAGCCGGGCAAGAAGTAGTCCTCAGCGGACGCACTGCGGGTGTCCGGGCCACCGGCCAGTCGCAGCAACCAGCGGTCTTCGCTGTAGGACCGATCACCTCCCCTCTCCATCTGGAGTCAAGACATGCCCCCCAAGGGTCGTCAGGGCGCAGCCAAGAAGGTGCGTCGCAAGGAAAAGAAGAACGTCGCTCACGGCCACGCGCACATCAAGAGCACGTTCAACAACACCATCGTCTCGATCACGGACCCCTCGGGCAACGTGATCTCCTGGGCCTCCGCCGGCCACGTCGGCTTCAAGGGCTCGCGCAAGTCCACCCCCTTCGCCGCGCAGATGGCCGCCGAGTCGGCCGCCCGCCGCGCGCAGGAGCACGGCATGCGCAAGGTCGACGTCTTCGTCAAGGGTCCGGGCTCCGGCCGCGAGACCGCGATCCGTTCGCTCCAGGCCACCGGCCTGGAGGTCGGTTCGATCCAGGACGTCACCCCCACCCCGCACAACGGATGCCGCCCGCCCAAGCGTCGCCGCGTCTGATCTCCGCCGGGCTCTGCCGCGCGCAGTAGCCCGTGGGTCCGGGCGGTACGGCCCCTTCGGGGTCGTGCCGCCCGTACCCTTGTCAGTATCTGGGGGCGTCAAATAGTGGGCGCCCACGACTGAAGGAACGCAACATGCTTATCGCTCAGCGTCCGTCGCTGACCGAAGAGGTCGTTGACGAGTTCCGCTCCCGGTTCGTCATCGAGCCGCTGGAGCCGGGCTTCGGTTACACCCTCGGCAACTCTCTTCGCCGTACGCTCCTCTCCTCGATCCCCGGTGCCGCTGTCACCAGCATCCGGATCGACGGTGTCCTGCACGAGTTCACCACCGTGCCGGGCGTCAAGGAGGACGTCACCGACCTCATCCTCAACATCAAGCAGCTGGTCGTCTCCTCGGAGCACGACGAGCCGGTCGTGATGTACCTGCGCAAGCAGGGTCCCGGCCTGGTCACCGCCGCCGACATCGCGCCGCCGGCCGGTGTCGAGGTGCACAACCCGGACCTGGTCCTGGCCACGCTCAACGGCAAGGGCAAGCTGGAGATGGAGCTGACCGTCGAGCGCGGTCGCGGCTACGTCTCCGCCGTCCAGAACAAGCAGGTGGGCCAGGAGATCGGCCGGATCCCGGTCGACTCCATCTACTCGCCGGTGCTCAAGGTCACGTACAAGGTCGAGGCGACCCGTGTCGAGCAGCGCACCGACTTCGACAAGCTGATCGTCGACGTCGAGACCAAGCAGGCCATGCGTCCCCGTGACGCCATGGCGTCGGCCGGCAAGACCCTGGTCGAGCTGTTCGGCCTGGCGCGCGAGCTCAACATCGACGCCGAGGGCATCGACATGGGCCCGTCCCCGACGGACGCCGCGCTCGCCGCCGATCTGGCGCTGCCGATCGAGGAGCTGGAGCTCACGGTCCGCTCGTACAACTGCCTCAAGCGCGAGGGCATCCACTCCGTGGGTGAGCTCGTGGCCCGTTCCGAGGCCGACCTGCTCGACATCCGCAACTTCGGTGCGAAGTCGATCGACGAGGTCAAGGCGAAGCTGGCCGGTATGGGCCTCGCGCTGAAGGACTCGCCTCCCGGCTTCGACCCGACCGCCGCCGCCGACGCCTTCGGCGCCGACGACGACGCGGACGCCGGTTTCGTGGAGACCGAGCAGTACTGATCCGCCTCCGGCCGGGGCGCCCGGGTTCCACCGGGCGCCCCGGACCGGGGTGAGGCCACGGCCTCGACCGCCGGACGGGCGCGGTGTCGCCCGTCGGCTCTTGAACTTCCGTGCGGCGACCGTCGCACGGGAACTGACACCGGTACCTGATACGGCCGGTGCAGCACACAAGGAGAAACACCATGCCGAAGCCCGCCAAGGGCGCCCGTCTGGGCGGCAGCGCTGCGCACGAGAAGCTTCTTCTCAACAACCTCGCGAAGTCGCTGTTCGAGCACGGCCGCATCACCACGACCGAGGCCAAGGCCCGTCGCCTGCGTCCGGTCGCCGAGCGTTTCATCACCAAGGCGAAGAAGGGCGACATCCACAACCGTCGCCTGGTGCTGCAGTCGATCACGGACAAGGGCGTCGTGCACACGCTCTTCACCGAGATCGCCCCGCGGTACGAGAACCGCCCCGGTGGCTACACCCGCATCACCAAGATCGGCAACCGTCGTGGCGACAACGCCCCGATGGCGGTCATCGAGCTGGTCGAGGCGCTGACCGTGGCCCAGCAGGCCACCGGTGAGGCCGAGGCCGCCACGAAGCGCGCGGTCAAGGAAGACGCCCTCAAGAAGGACGAGGCTCCGGCCGAGACCGTCGAGGACGCCAAGCCGGCCGACGACGCCGAGTCCAAGGACGCCTGAGCGTTCTGAGACCACTGGACGGGCCCGCACCACCCTTCGGGGCGGTGCGGGCCCGTTCCGTATGTACCTGCGAGCAGCTGCGGAAAAGGATCCTTGGGTGAGTGACGACGTGGAGCCCGGCTTCGTACGGGTGCGGCTGGACCTGGCGTACGACGGCAAGGACTTCTCGGGCTGGGCGAAGCAGACCTCCCGGCGGACCGTGCAGGGGGAGATCGAGGACGCGCTGCGGACCGTGACACGGTCCTCGCGGACGTACGACCTGACGGTGGCCGGGCGGACCGATGCCGGGGTGCACGCGCGGGGCCAGGTCGCGCATGTGGACCTGCCGGACGAGGTGTGGGCGGAGCACGGGGACAAGCTGCTGCGGCGGATGGCCGGGCGGATGGCGCCCGATGTACGGATCTGGCGGATCGCTCCGGCGCCCGCCGGTTTCAACGCGCGGTTCTCCGCGCTGTGGCGCCGTTACGCCTACCGCGTCGCCGACCGCCCCGGCGGGGTGGATCCGCTGGTGCGCGGTCATGTGCTGTGGCACGACCGGCCGTTGGACCTGGACGCCATGAACGAGGCGGCCGCCCGGATGGTCGGGGAGCACGACTTCGCGGCGTACTGCAAGAAGCGCGAGGGCGCGACGACCATCCGTACGCTGCAGAAGCTGGGCTGGGTGCGGGACGGGGCGACCGGGATTCTCACGGCGACCGTGCAGGCGGACGCCTTCTGCCACAACATGGTCCGCGCGCTGATCGGCGCCGCGCTCTTCGTCGGGGACGGGCGTCGGCCGGCCGAGTGGCCGGCCCAGGTGCTCGCGGCCCGGGTCCGGGACCCCGGGGTGCACGTGGTGCGGCCGCACGGACTGACGCTGGAGGAAGTGGCCTACCCCGCCGAGGAGTTGCTGGCCGCCCGCGCCCGGGAGGCGCGCAATGTGCGCACGCTGCCCGGAGCGGAGGGCGGCGGCGGGGGCTGCTGCTGAGCGCGGTGACGGGGCGTCCGGCCGGTGGTCCGTCCGCCGGGGCGGCGCCGGGCGCGTCCCGTCAGCCGGACTGCGCGGTGGCGGCGGCCGAGGCCTGGAGCTCGCCTCGGCGACGGATCTGACGGAACGTGAAGTCCGTCAGGTCGTTGCCGGTGGCGTAGACGTTCTTGTCGGCGCCGGTGACGCTCTTGCCGTTGGTGAACCCGCTGATGGCGAAGTAGGCGTAGCGGCCGTAGGAGTTGGAGGTGCGGCGGCAGACCGAGCCGGGGGGACAGAAGGCCGGCACGCCCGCGCCGCTCAGTGTGGCGATGCTGCCGCTGGACTGCCGGGCCGCCTTCTTGGCCCGCGCCTCCGTCCGGAACACCGCGACGCCGATGGTGACGGCGACGCCGTCCTTGCTGTACGTGGCCCGGACGACCTGGTCGCAGCCGTTGGCCACCAGGATCGAACCGAGGGCGCCCTTGGTGGTCGCGGCGCAGTTCTTCGTCTGCTGCGTCGCGCCCTTGACGTAGACCCGGTCGCCCATCGTCAGCTTCTTGCCGGGGAAGAACGTGTCGACGGTGATCGGCGCCCGGTCCTTCTTCGGGTCGGAGACGTAGTCCTTGGGGTCCGGCGGGGGCGGCGGGGCCACCGAGGAGAAGGACGGCTCGGGCTCGGCGGTCTCGTCCGGCAGATCGGTCGGTGCGGGCAGCTCGCCGGCGTTCTTGCCGTTGTCGCGGTCGTGTTTGTTGGTCGAGATGACCGCCGTGGCCACGATCGCGCCGATCGCCGCGGTGGCGAGCGCGCCGCCGCCGATCAGCAGCCACTTCCTGCGCCGGTTGCGCGCGGCGGACTCGTCGGCCAGCGCTGCCCAGTCCGGGGTCTGCGCGCCCCCGGGCCCCCAGGAGGGCCCCCCATCCCCAAAGCTCATGCCGCGCATCCTAGAGGAGACATAAACCGGTTGGGCCAGGGCTTCGCGGGCCGTGACAATGCTGTCATGGGACATCTTGAAGCGGGCCATCTGGAGTACTACCTACCGGACGGGCGGGTGCTGCTCGGCGATGCCTCGTTCCGGGTGGCGGACGGGGCCGTGGTCGCCCTCGTGGGGGCCAACGGGGCCGGTAAGACGACCTTGCTCAGGCTGCTCGCCGGGGACCTCCAGCCGCACGGCGGCTCCGTCTCGGTGAGCGGCGGGCTCGGGGTGATGCAGCAGTTCGTGGGCTCCGTGCGGGACGAACGCACGGTGCGCGACCTGCTGGTCTCGGTCTCCCAGCCGCGCATCCGGGAGGCGGCCCGCGCGGTCGACCGGGCGGAGGAGCTGATCCTCGCGGTCGACGACGAGGCCGCGCAGATGACGTACGCGCAGGCCCTGAGCGACTGGGCGGAGGCCCGGGGCTACGAGGCCGAGACGGTGTGGGACATGTGCACCACGGCCGCGCTCGGCGTCCCGTACGAGAAGGCGCAGTGGCGCGAGGTGCGCACGCTCTCCGGCGGCGAGCAGAAGCGGCTGGTGCTGGAGGCGCTGCTGCGCGGCCCCGACGAGGTGCTGCTGCTCGACGAGCCGGACAACTACCTCGACGTGCCCGGCAAGCGGTGGCTGGAGGAGAAGCTCAAGGAGACCCGCAAGACGGTCCTGTTCGTCTCCCACGACCGCGAGCTGCTGTCCCGGGCCGCCGAGAAGATCGTCAGCGTGGAGCCGAGCCCGGCGGGCAGCGACGTATGGGTGCACGGCGCCGGCTTCGACACGTACCACCAGGCGCGCAAGGACCGGTTCGCCCGGTTCGAGGAGCTGCTGCGGCGCTGGGAGGAGGAGCATGCCCGGCTGAAGGCGCTGGTGCACCGGCTGCGGCAGCAGGCGGCGATCAGCCCCGACATGGCGTCCCGCTACCGGGCGATGCAGACCCGCTTCAAGAAGTTCGAGGACGCGGGCCCGCCGCCGGAGCCGCCGCGCGAGCAGGACATCAAGATGCGGCTGCGCGGCGGCCGGACCGGGGTGCGGGCGGTGACCTGCGAGAACCTTGAGCTGACCGGTCTGATGAAGCCGTTCGACCTGGAGATCTTCTACGGCGAACGGGTCGCGGTCCTCGGCTCGAACGGCTCGGGGAAGTCGCACTTCCTGCGGCTCCTCGCGGGCGAGCAGGTCGCGCACACCGGGACGTGGAAGCTCGGGGCGCGGGTCGTGCCGGGGCATTTCGCGCAGACCCACGCCCACCCGGAGCTGCTGGGCAAGACGCTCGTCGAGATCCTGTGGACCGAGCACGCCAAGGACCGCGGCGGGGCGATGTCCGTGCTGCGCCGCTACGAGCTGGAGCGGCAGGGGGACCAGTCCTTCGAGAAGCTGTCCGGCGGGCAGCAGGCGCGGTTCCAGATCCTGCTCCTGGAGCTGGCCGGTACGACCGCGCTGCTGCTGGACGAGCCGACGGACAACCTGGACCTGGAGTCGGCGGAGGCGCTCCAGGACGGTCTGGAGGCGTACGAGGGAACCGTGATGGCCGTCACGCACGACCGCTGGTTCGCCAAGTCCTTCGACCGCTATCTGGTGTTCGGCTCGGACGGAGTCGTGCGCGAGACGACGGAGCCGGTGTGGGACGAGCGGAGGGTGGAGCGGGCCCGTTAGCCCCGGAGGTGGCCGGGGGGGGGGGCTTCCGGGGCGGCCGTGGGGCGCGTTTTGACCCTCCGGGGCAGGGCGGGGTAGTCTCGACGATTGTTATACGTATTGGCTTCGTCGTTCTCACGCGAAGGGCCTTACGTAGGTTCTCTGGAGCAGTCACCAGTGGCTCGCATACGGGCAGTGTTCCCGGCATTGTGGGCCCCAGCTGCATGATCGCTTCAGAGGTGCCATGTGTCTGGACCCCATCCACTGAAGAAGCGAAGGCTACGACGTGCGTACGTACAGCCCCAAGCCCGGCGATGTGACGCGCCAGTGGCACATCATCGACGCGCAGGACATCGTCCTGGGCCGTCTGGCCACCACGGCTGCGAACCTCCTCCGCGGCAAGCACAAGGCGATCTACGCCCCCCACATGGACATGGGCGACTTCGTCATCATCATCAACGCCGAGAAGGTCCACCTCTCCGGCAACAAGAAGACCCAGAAGATGGCGTACCGCCACTCCGGGTTCCCGGGTGGTCTCCGCTCCGTCCGCTACGACGAGCTGCTGGCCAAGAGCCCCGAGAAGGCCGTCGAGAAGGCCATCAAGGGCATGATCCCCAAGAACAGCCTGGGCCGTCAGATGCTCTCGAAGCTCAAGGTCTACGCGGGCGACCAGCACCCGCACGCTGCTCAGCAGCCGGTCCCGTTCGAGATCACCCAGGTCGCGCAGTAGTTCCGGCCTCCCCCTAAGACCAAAAGAAAGATCTGAGGAGAATCGTGGCCGAGACCACTGTTGAGAACCCCGTCGAGGGCACCGAGGGCGAAGAGGTCTTCGCCGAGGTGACCACCTTCGAGTCCGAGGTTCCCGTCGAGGGCGAGTACACCAGCGAGTCGCTGGCCTCCCGCTTCGGCGACCCGCAGCCCGCCGCCGGCCTTGGCCGTCGGAAGAACGCCATCGCCCGCGTCCGGATCGTTCCGGGCACCGGCAAGTGGAAGATCAACGGTCGCACCCTTGAGGACTACTTCCCCAACAAGGTGCACCAGCAGGAAGTCAACGAGCCCTTCAAGGTGCTCGAACTCGACAACCGCTACGACGTCATCGCCCGCATCTCGGGTGGCGGCGTCTCGGGTCAGGCCGGCGCCCTGCGTCTCGGTGTGGCCCGTGCGCTGAACGAGGCGGACGTGGACAACAACCGCGCCCCGCTGAAGAAGGCCGGCTTCCTCTCGCGTGACGACCGTGCGGTCGAGCGCAAGAAGGCCGGTCTCAAGAAGGCCCGTAAGGCCCCGCAGTACAGCAAGCGCTGATCCGCCTGCTCATCGCTTTACACGTTCGCCCCGGCGGCACTCTTCGTGCTGCCGGGGCGTTCGTTTATCGGCACCCCTAGGCGTATAACGGCATAAGACGTTCATAGGCTTGTTTATATGGCGCTGCGCCGGTCACGTGGTGCCGTGTTGCCCGGCGGGCGGCGCGCGGTGTCGTGCGCATGGTCCGCCGTGTCGCTTTGGTTGATTTGGTTGTGCGGTTTCGGAGCATCTTCGGAGGACACCAGTGGGACGACTCTTCGGCACGGACGGTGTGCGCGGTGTCGCCAATGCGGATCTGACGGCCGAGCTGGCGCTCGGTCTCTCGGTCGCGGCGGCGCATGTTCTCGCCGAGGAAAGCACGCTCGACGGGACCCGGCCGACGGCCGTGGTGGGCCGTGACCCACGCGCGTCCGGAGAGTTCCTGGAGGCCGCCGTGGTGGCCGGTCTCGCCAGTGCCGGCGTGGACGTCCTGCGCGTCGGCGTGCTGCCCACCCCGGCGGTGGCGTACCTCACCGGCGCACTCGGCGCCGACCTCGGGGTGATGCTCTCCGCGAGCCACAACTCCATGCCGGACAACGGTGTCAAGTTCATCGCCCGCGGCGGTCACAAGCTCTCCGACGAGCTGGAGGACCGGATCGAGTCGATCTACCAGCAGCACCGCACCGGCGAGCCGTGGGAGCGCCCGACCGGTGCCGGTGTGGGACGCGTCACCGAGTACGCGGAGGGCTTCGACCGTTACGTGGCCCACCTCGTCGCGGTCCTGCCGAACCGGCTCGACGGGCTGAAGGTCGTGCTCGACGAGGCGCACGGCGCGGCCGCCCGGGTCTCGCCCGAGGCCTTCGCGCGGGCCGGCGCCGACGTGATCACGATCGGTGCCGACCCGAACGGCCTGAACATCAACGACGGCTGCGGCTCCACCCACCTGGAGCCGCTGAAGGCCGCCGTCGTCGAGCACGGCGCCGACTTCGGTATCGCGCACGACGGCGACGCGGACCGCTGCCTGGCCGTGGACGCCAACGGCGAGGAGGTCGACGGCGACCAGATCCTGGCCGTTCTCGCCCTCGCCATGCGCGAGGCCGGTCAGCTGCGCAAGGACACCGTGGTCGGCACGGTCATGTCCAACCTCGGCTTCAAGATCGCGATGGAGCGGGAGGGCATCCACCTCGTCCAGACCGCCGTGGGCGACCGCTACGTCCTGGAATCGATGAAGGCCGAGGGGTACGCGCTCGGCGGCGAGCAGTCCGGCCACGTCATCGTGCTGGACCACGCCACGACCGGCGACGGCACGCTGACCGGCCTGCTGCTGGCGGCCCGGGTCGCGGGCACGGGCCGTACGCTCGCCGATCTGGCCGGGGTCATGCAGCGGCTGCCGCAGCTGCTGATCAACGTGCGCGACGTCGACAAGTCCCGGGTCGCGACCTCCCCGGAGATCGCGGCGGCCGTGATCGAGGCCGAGCGCGAACTGGGCTCCACCGGACGCGTGCTGCTGCGCCAGTCGGGTACGGAACCGCTGGTGCGGGTCATGGTCGAGGCGGCCGACATCGAGCAGGCGCGGGCGGTCGCCGGGCGGCTGGCCGACGTGGTGAAGTCCGCGCTGGGCTAGGGCCTCTCGTCCGGCTCATGCCGGGCTCGCG
>NZ_JBHVJA010000002.1:164812-686557 GCF_042799335.1 Streptomyces sp. NPDC057697
GGTCCCGGCACGCGCGCTCGTGGCGTTGTCGTCGGTCGCTGACGCTCCGCGTCGACTCCCTCCTCCGCCTTGCGGTCGCACGCACCGGGGCCCCGCTCACTGATCCGGCCTGATCCGGACGAAAGACCCTGGGGCCTCTCGTCCGGCTCATGCCGGGCTCGCGGGTCCCGGCACGCGCGCTCGTGGCGTTGTCGTCGGTCGCTGACGCTCCGCGTCGACTCCCTCCTCCGCCTTGCGGTCGCACGCACCGGGGCCCCGGTCAATGATCCGGCCTGATCCGGACGAAAGACCCTGGGGCCTCTCGTGCGGCTCATGCCGGGCTCGCGGGCCCTGGCACGTGCGCTCGTGGCGTTGTCGTCGGTCGCCGACGCTCCGCGTCGACTCCCTCCTCCGCCTTGCGACCGCACGCACCGGACCCCGGTCAATGATCCGGCCTGATCCGGACGAAAGACCCTGGGGCCTCTCGTGCGGCTCATGCCGGGCTCGCGGGCCCCGGCACGTGCGCTCGTGGCGTTGTCGTCGGTCGCCGACGCTCCGCGTCGACTCCCTCCTCCGCCTTGCGACCGCACGCAGCGGACCCCGCTCACTGATCCGGCCTGATCCGGACGAAAGACCCTGGGGCCTCTCGTGCGGAACGCGCCGGGCTCGCGGGTCCCGGCGGCCCGGCCGGCCCCGATCCGTCCGGTCGGCCCCCGCTGTCCGCGGGCTCAGAGGCCGTCGGGCGGGGGCGTGGGCCGGGTCATGCGGCGGTGGGTCGCCCACAGCGCCTTCTGGACCAGCAGGGTGAGCGTCCCCGCGACCACGATCCCGCCGAGGTTGGCCAGCAGCTGGGTCACGGAGCCCGTCATCTGGTGGTAGTCGTGGTAGCTGAACGCCACCGCCGCGTTGGCCGCGGCCGGCACCGTCGTCACCGAGATGGCGACCCCGATCAGCGCCCCGGACTTCGCCGAGGTGAGCGAGAGCGTCCCGGCGATCCCGGCCAGGAACGCCACCACGAACGACATCGCGTCGGGCTTCCAGATGAACGCCGTGTTGGGACGGGCGCCCTCGACCATCGAGCGGGTGAACAGCCCCAGGGCGTCCATCAGCCAGGCGAACCCGACCGTCAGCGCCATCGCGAGGGCGAACCCGCCGATCAGCGCGTACAGCGAACGCAGCGCGAGCCGCGGCGCACGCTGCACCAGGGCCGTGGAGATCCCGGCCAGCGGCCCGAACTCCGGGCCGACCGCCATCGCGCCCACGATCAGGATCGCGTTGTCGAGCATCACACCGCAGGCGGCGAGCATCGTCGCGACGGTGAGGAACGCCACGTACGTCACACTGAACGTCGACTCCTCGTGGGTCACCTCCGTCAGCTCCTCCCACAGCACCGCGTCGGCGCCATCGCCCGGCGCGGCCTCCTCGGCCCGGTCGGCGTGGTCGGAGAGCGTCAGGTCCATGTTCTCGGCGGTGATCGAACCGGATCTGTCGATGCCGAGGCGGCGCAGCGCGGAGATCAGCTCGTCACCCGCCTCGCGGGCCACGTCGCACAGCACCACGTCGCCCGCGGGATTGCGGGCGGCACCGGACAGCACGACGAGATGCGTCGTACCGAGGGTGTTCTCCACCAGGTGCACCACCTCGTCCGTGCGGGCGGCGGGGACGATCAGGCGCAGATGCAGCACGGGGCCACTCCCAGGAGGCTCGCTGGCTCAGAGCTTGCGCAGGGACAGCCGCTGGACCTTGTGGTCAGGGCCCTTGCGCAGCACCAGGGTGGCACGGCTCCGGGTGGGCGCCACGTTCTCCACCAGATTGGGCTTGTTGATGGTCCGCCACATCGTCGCCGCGTACTCCATGGCCTCCTCCTCGGAGACCTGGGTGTACGTGCGGAAGTACGAGGACGGGTCCTGGAACGCGGTGTCGCGCAGCTTGCGGAAGCGGTCGAGGTACCAGGTCTCGATGTCCTCGGTGCGCGCGTCCACGTACACGCTGAAGTCGAAGTAGTCGGCGAGGCCGACCCTGGTCCGGCCGTCCTTGCCGGGCAGCGCGGGCTGGAGCACGTTCAGCCCCTCGACGATCAGGATGTCGGGGCGGCGCACGGTGAGCCGCTCCCGGGGCACGATGTCGTAGATCAGGTGCGAGTAGACGGGCGCCGTCACCTCGTCCTTGCCGGCCTTGATGTCGGCGACGAAACGGGTCAGGGCGCGCCGGTCGTACGACTCCGGGAACCCCTTGCGCGACATCAGGCCCCGGGCCCGGAGCTCCTTCATCGGCAGCAGGAACCCGTCCGTGGTCACCAGCTCGACGCGCGGATGCTCCGGCCAGCGGGCCAGCAGCGCCTGGAGGATGCGCGCGGTGGTGGACTTGCCGACCGCGACGCTGCCCGCGACGCCTATGACGAACGGGGTGCCGCGCTGCTCGCCGTGGCCGTTGCCCGCGTCGCCGAGAAAGGTGTTCAGGGCGCCGCGCAGACCCGCGGTGGCCTGGACGTAGAGATTGAGGAGCCGGGAGAGCGGCAGGTAGACGTCCCGCACCTCGTCGAGGTCGATGACGTCCCCGAGCCCGCGCAGCCGCTCCACCTCGTCGGCGGTCAGCGGCAGCGGCGTCTTGTCGCGCAGGGCGCTCCACTCGGCGCGGGACAGATCGACGTACGGCGTCGCCGCGTGCTCGGCGCGTCGGTGGGTGCTCCGTGGCGGCGAAGTGATCACGGGGTTCATTGTCGCGGGAGTTCGCATGGAGTGGGGGGTGGGCTCGGTCACGTGGGGTACCGCCGGGGCCGTTTCCGGCCGGACTCCGCCGTCCGCGCCACCGCGCGGGCCGCCGTCCTCCCTGCCGCTCCGTTCGCCTTCTGCGACGATGCGAAGAAGAGGGGCGGATGGCCAGGAAGGGAACGGTATGTGCGGAATCGTCGGTTACGTCGGTGGGCAGTCGGCGCAGGACGTCGTCGTCGCGGGTCTCAAGCGCCTTGAGTACCGGGGCTACGACTCGGCGGGCCTCGCCGTGCTCGCGGACGGCGGTCTGGCCGCGGTCAAGAAGGCGGGCAAGCTCGTCAATCTGGAGAAGGCCCTGGCCGAGGCGCCGCTCCCGGCCGGGACCACCGGCATCGGACACACCCGCTGGGCCACCCACGGGGCCCCCACCGACGCCAACGCCCACCCGCACCTCGACAACGCGGGCCGCGTCGCCGTCGTGCACAACGGGATCATCGAGAACTTCGCCGCCCTGCGCGCCGAACTCGCCGAGCGCGGCCACGAGCTGGCCTCCGACACCGACACCGAGGTCGTCGCCCATCTGCTCGCCGAGGCGTACTCCTCCTGCGCCGACGCGGCGGAGGCGATGAGGCTGGTCTGCCGTCGGCTGGAGGGCGCCTTCACGCTCGTCGCCGTGCACGCGGACGCGCCCGGCACGGTGGTCGGGGCCCGGCGCAACTCGCCGCTCGTGGTCGGGGTGGGGGAGGACGAGGCGTTCCTGGCCTCCGACGTCTCCGCCTTCATCGCGCACACCCGCTCCGCGATCGAGCTGGGGCAGGACCAGGTGGTCGAGCTGCGCCGCGAGGGCGTCACCGTCACCGACTTCGACGGGCGGCCCGCCGACGTCCGCGCGTACCACGTGGACTGGGACGTCTCCGCCGCCGAGAAGGGCGGCCACGCCTCCTTCATGCTCAAGGAGATCGCCGAACAGCCCAGGGCCGTCGCCGACACGCTCCTCGGACGGATCGACGGCGAGGGCTCGCTCCGCCTGGACGAGGTGCGCATCCCGCCGCACGAACTGCGCGAGGTCGACAAGGTCGTCATCGTCGCCTGCGGCACCGCCTTCCACTCCGGGATGATCGCCAAGTACGCCATCGAGCACTGGACCCGCATCCCCTGCGAGACCGAGCTGGCCAGCGAGTTCCGCTACCGCGACCCGATCCTCGACCACCGCACCCTGGTCATCGCCATCTCGCAGTCCGGCGAGACCATGGACACCCTGATGGCCCTGCGGCACGCCCGCGAACAGGGCGCCAAGGTCCTCGCCATCTGCAACACCAACGGCTCCACCATCCCCCGGGAGTCCGACGCCGTGCTCTACACGCACGCCGGACCCGAGGTCGCCGTCGCCTCCACCAAGGCCTTCCTCACCCAGCTGGTCGCCTGCTACCTCGTCGCCCTGTACCTCGGACAGCTCCGCGGGACGAAGTGGGGCGACGAGATCCGCACCGTCATCCGCCAGCTCTCCGAGATCTCCGGCGCGGTCGGACGGGTCCTGGAGACCATGGAGCCGGTACGCGCGCTCGCCCGCTCCCTCGCCGGTCACGGCACCGTGCTCTTCCTGGGCCGCCACGTCGGCTACCCGGTGGCCCTCGAAGGCGCGTTGAAGCTCAAGGAGCTCGCCTACATGCACGCCGAGGGCTTCGCCGCCGGGGAGCTCAAGCACGGCCCGATCGCCCTCATCGAGGAGGGCCTCCCGGTCGTCGTGGTGGTGCCCTCGCCGCGCGGCCGGTCGGTGCTCCACGACAAGATCGTGTCCAACATCCAGGAGATCAGGGCCCGCGGCGCCCGCACCGTCGTCATCGCCGAGGAGGGCGACGAGGCGGTCGTCCCGTACGCCGACCACCTGATCCGGATCCCCGTCACCCCCACGCTCCTCCAGCCGCTGGTGTCGACCGTGCCCCTCCAGGTCTTCGCCTGCGAGCTGGCGACGGCCCGCGGCAACGACGTGGACCAGCCGCGCAATCTGGCGAAGTCGGTGACCGTGGAGTAGCCGCCCCCGCTCCGGCTAGCTTGCTTGCACGCATGCAAGCCAGTCAGGAATGAGGGAACGCCCGTGATCATCGGGGTCGGGATCGACGTGGCCGAGATCGAACGGTTCGACGCGGCGCTGGAACGGACACCGCAGCTGGCCGACCGGCTCTTCGTGGAACGGGAGTTGCTGCTGCCCAGCGGCGAGCGGCGCGGCATCGCCTCGCTCGCCGCCCGGTTCGCCGCGAAGGAGGCCCTGGCGAAGGCGCTCGGCGCGCCCGCCGGACTGCACTGGACGGACGCCGAGGTGTACGTCGAGGACAGCGGGCAGCCCCGGCTGCGGGTCCGCGGCACGGTCGCCGCCCGCGCCGCCGAGCTGGGTGTACGGCACTGGCACGTCTCCCTCAGCCATGACGCGGGAGTGGCGTCGGCCGTGGTGATCGCGGAGGGTTGAGCACATGCGTACCGCCTACAGCGTTCAGACCGTACGGGCCGCCGAGCGGGCCCTGATGGCCGAGCTGCCCGAGGGCGCCCTGATGCGGCGCGCCGCCGCCGGGCTCGCCGCGGCCTGCGCCGATGTGCTGCGACGGCGCGGCCGGGTCTACGGGTCCCGCGTCGTCCTCCTCGTCGGCAGCGGCGACAACGGGGGCGACGCGCTGTACGCGGGCGCCCGGCTCGCCCGCCGGGGCGCCGGTGTGCGCGCCGTGCTCACCGCCCCCGGACGGGCCCACGAGGGCGGCCTCGCGGCCCTGCTCGCGGCCGGCGGGCGGCTCGCCGAGGGCGCCGACGTCCGGGGCGGCCGCATCGACCTGGTGGTGGACGGGATCACCGGCATCGGCGGCCGCGGCGGGCTGCGTCCGGACGCCGCCGAGCTGGTGCGGGCCTTCGCGGCGACCGGCGCCCCGCTGCTCGCCGTGGACCTGCCCAGCGGGGTCGAGGCCGACACCGGCGAGGTGCTCGGCGAGGCGGTGCGCGCCGACGCGACCGTCACCTTCGGCACGTACAAGCCGGGCCTGCTCATCGACCCGGCCGCCGCGCGGGCGGGCGCGCTGCACCTCGTCGACATCGGCCTCCGGCCCGAACTGCCCGGCACGCCCGATCTGGAGGTGCTCCAGTACGCGGACGTCGCGGCGCTCCTGCCCGTCCCCGGCGCGGAGAGCGACAAGTACCGGCGCGGGGTGGTCGGCGTCGTCGCCGGTTCCGCGCGCTACCCGGGAGCGGCGGTGCTGGCCGTCTCCGGGGCGCTGCGCGGCGGTGCGGGGGCCGTGCGGTACGTCGGTCCCGGCGCGGACACGGTGATCGCCCGGCACCCGGAGACGCTGGTCCACGCGGGGCGGCCGTCGAAGGCGGGCCGGGTGCAGGCGTGGGTGGTGGGGCCGGGGCTCGGTGACGGCACGGAGGCCGCCGAGGCGATCGGGGACGTGCTGGCGGCGGAGGTCGCGGTGCTGGTGGACGCGGACGGGCTGCGGCTGCTGGACGCCGGTGCCGTCCGCGCGCGCACCGCGCCGACCGTGCTCACCCCGCACGCGGGCGAGGCCGCCGCGCTGCTGGGCGTCCCGCGCGAGGAGGTCGAGGCGGGGCGGCTCGCCGCCGTGCGGGAGCTGGCCGCCCGCTACCGCGCCACGGTCCTGCTCAAGGGTTCGACGACCCTGGTCGCCGCCGCCGACCCGGCCACCCCCGTACGGGTCAATCCGACCGGCACCTCCTGGCTGGCCACGGCGGGCAGCGGCGACGTCCTCTCCGGGCTGACCGGCTCGCTGCTGGCCGCGGGCCTCGCCCCGCGCGACGCCGCGTCGGTGGCCGCCCATCTGCACGGGCTCGCCGCCCGCCACGCCTCCGACGGCTCACCGGTCTCCGCGCAGGACGTCGCGGAGGCGATCCCGGCGGCATGGCGGGACGTACGGGCCTGAGTGATCCTGGGCGCAGCGGAGGACCGACCGCAGCCGACAGGAGGGCCGACCGTGGGCAGCAGCGAGGTACGCGTACGCCGGGTGTACGAGCCGAAGGAGGACGGCGACGGCACCCGGGTCCTCGTCGACCGGCTCTGGCCGCGCGGCGAGTCCAAGGAGAAGGCCGCGATCGACAGGTGGCTCAAGGACATCACCCCGTCGAACGAGCTCCGCGACTGGTACCACCAGGACCGCACCGCCACCCGCTACGACCAGTTCGTCGAGCGCTACCGCGCGGAACTCTCCGATCCCGTCCACGCGGAGGCCGTCGGCGAACTCGTCGAACTGGTCCGGGCGGGCGGCCCGGTGACCCTGGTCACCGCCGTCAAGGACGTACCGCACAGCCATGTCCCGGTCATCGTCGACCAGCTGGAACACGAGCTGGGCCGGCACTGAGGGACGGCCGGGCGACCCGCCGCCCGAGGGTCCTGCCGCACGCCTCTGAGAGACTGGGCGCGATGAACGAGACAGCGTCCTTGAGAGCCCGTGCCGAGATCGACCTCGACGCACTGCGCGCCAACGTGCGCGTACTGCGCGCGCGGGCGGGCGGAGCGCAGCTCATGGCCGTGGTCAAGTCCGACGCCTACGGGCACGGGGCGGTGCCCTGCGCCCGCGCCGCGCTGGAGGCCGGGGCGACCTGGCTGGGCACCGCGACGCCGCAGGAGGCGCTGGCCCTGCGGGCGGCCGGACTGGGCGGTCGGGTGATGTGCTGGCTGTGGACCCCGGGCGGCCCCTGGCGCGAGGCGATCGAGGCCGACATCGATGTGTCGGTGAGCGGGCTGTGGGCCCTGGACGAGGTCGTCGCCGCGGCCGCGGAGGCGGGCCTCCCGGCCAGGATCCAGCTCAAGGCCGACACCGGCCTCGGGCGCAACGGCTGCCAGCCCGCCGACTGGCCGGAGCTGGTCGCCGCCGCCCGCGCCGCCGAGCGGACGGGTGCCGTCCGGATCACCGGCCTGTGGTCCCACTTCGCCTGCGCCGACGAGCCCGGCCACCCCTCCATCGCCGCCCAGCTGGCCGTGTTCCGGGACATGGTGGAGTACGCGGAGAAGGAGGGCGTCGCACCCGAGGTGCGCCACATGGCCAACTCCCCGGCGACGCTGACGGTCCCCGAGGCCCACTTCGACCTGGTGCGCACCGGGATCGCGATGTACGGCGTCTCGCCCAGCCCCGAGCTGGGCACCCCGGCCGATTTCGGGCTGCGCCCCGTGATGCGGCTCGTCGCCTCCGTCGCGCTGGTCAAGCGGGTCCCGGCCGGCCACGGGATCAGCTACGGCCACCACTACACGACCTCCGCCGAGACGACCCTGGGCCTGGTGCCGGTCGGCTACGCGGACGGCATCCCGCGCCACGCCTCCGGCCGGGGCCCGGTCCTGGTCGGCGGCGTCACCCGGCGGATCGCCGGCCGGGTGGCGATGGACCAGTTCGTCGTCGACCTCCACGGGGACGAGGTGGAGGTGGGCAGCGAGGCGGTGCTCTTCGGCCCGGGGGACCGGGGCGAGCCGAGCGCCGAGGACTGGGCGCGGGCCGCCGACACGATCGCGTACGAGATCGTCACCCGGATCGGCGCCCGCGTACCGCGCGTGCATCTCCACGCGACCCCGGCCGAGTCCTGATCGACGGTGCGCCGCCGACCGGGCACGATCTGATCACGACCGGTACGTACCGGCCCTGACCTGACGGACACGACCGACGAGGAGCGCGGCACGGTGAGCGAGATCAGCGCGGGGGACGCGGTGACGACGGCCGCCACGGCGGTCGGCTGGCGCCGGGCGGGCATCGCCGGAGCCGCCATAGGCGTGATCGCGGCGGGCGCCGCCGCCGGTGTCGCGGTCGAGCGGCTCACCGTCGGCCGGGGCATGCGCAGACGGGCCAGGCTGGCGCTGGACGCCACCGGACCCTACGGCTCGCTGCGCGGACTGCCGGGCCGGGCCACCGCCGACGACGGCACCGAGCTGTACTACGAGGTCGACGAGGTCGAGCCGGCCGGTGGCGCGGGCGGCGCCCCGGACGGCGCGGGCGACACCGCCGGTACCGGCCCGCGCCGCCGCAGGCTTTTCGGGCGCAAGGACCCCCTGCCCGTCACGGTGGTCTTCAGCCATGGCTACTGCCTCGGCCAGGACTCCTGGCACTTCCAGCGGGCGGCGCTGCGCGGCCTGGTGCGCACCGTCCACTGGGACCAGCGCAGCCACGGCCGCTCCGAGCGGGGCCGGGCCCAGGCGGACGGGGTGGCGGTCGGCATCGACCAGCTCGGCCGCGATCTGAAGGCGGTGATCGACGCGGCGGCCCCCGAGGGCAGGCTGGTGCTGGTCGGGCACTCGATGGGCGGGATGACGATGATGGCGCTCGCCGACCAGTACCCCGGGCTGATCCGGGACCGGGTCGCCGCCGTCGCCTTCGTCGGCACATCGAGCGGGAAGCTCGGCGAGGTCGACTTCGGGCTGCCGGTCGCGGGCGTGAACGCGGTGCGCCGGGTGCTGCCCGGGGTGCTCCGGGCGCTCGGCTCCCAGGCGGAGCTGGTGGAGCGGGGCCGCCGGGCGACCGCGGACCTCTTCGCCGGGCTGATCAAGCGGTACTCGTTCGGTTCGCGGGACGTCGACCCGGTGGTCGAACGGTTCGCCGAGCGCCTCATCGAGGCCACCCCGATCGATGTGGTCGCCGAGTTCTACCCGGCCTTCACCGAACACGACAAGAGCGGCGCGCTGCCCGCCTTCCGCGACGTCCCGGTGCTGATCCTGGCGGGCGACAAGGACCTGGTGACGCCCAGCTCGCACAGCGAGGCCATCGCGGACCAGCTCCCGGACGCGGAGCTGGTCATCGTGCCGGACGGCGGTCATCTGGTGATGCTGGAGCACCCCGAGACGGTCACGGACCGGCTGGCGGACCTGCTCGTCCGCGTCGGAGCGGTACCGGCAACGGCTAACGTTGGCGGACATGGAAGCACCGCACAACAGCCTGACGACTGAGACCGCCGGGGACGCCGTGCCCGGCACCGTCACCCTGGAGCTGGCCGTCGAGTCCCCCGAACAGATGCAGGAACTCGGCCGCCGGATCGCCGCGGTCCTGCTCCCCGGCGACCTCGTGATGCTCACCGGCGAGCTCGGCGCCGGGAAGACGACGCTGACCCGGGGGCTCGGCGAGGGCCTCGGCGTGCGCGGCGCGGTCACCTCGCCCACCTTCGTGATCGCCCGTGTCCACCCGTCGCTGACCGGTGGCCCGGCCCTGGTCCACGTCGACGCGTACCGCCTGGGCGGCGGGCTCGACGAGATGGAGGACCTGGACCTCGACGTGTCGCTGCCGGAGTCCGTGGTGGTCGTGGAGTGGGGCGACGGCAAGGTCGAGGAGCTGTCCGACGACCGGCTGCACGTGGTGATCGACCGCGCGGTCGGCGACACGGACGACGAGCGGCGCGAGGTGACGCTGGTCGGGATCGGCGCGCGCTGGGCGGGACTGCGCGAGGTCTGAGCGCGGAGCCGGGTTCCGACAGGCTGTCGGTAAATTGTTGCGCCGGGCGGCAGGGGCGTGGTCACATGGATGACGAGAGCGGGTTAGGTCTGCCTAACCACGCCTTCCACCGGAGCCTCGGGAGGCATCCATGACGACGTCCGCCGAACGCGAAGTGCCGCCGCCGCCATCGATGAGAGACCTGCTGGCGGCCTGCGCCGCGGCCTCGGCCGTCTCCACACCGCCGCCGTCCGCGGACGAGGACGAGGGCGCGGACGGCGGGGAGACCCCGGCCGCCGCTCCCGCGCAGCGCTCCGGCACCGGCCCCGAACGACGGGCGGGCTGAGCGCGCGGGGCTCCGCGGTCGCGCCTCAGGGGAGGACGACGACCTTCGTGTTCACCATCGCGAAGTCCCACATGGCGTTCCCGTCCTCCCGGGACATCCGCACGCCGCCCGTCTTCAGCGTCGGGTCCGGGCTCTCCATCGAGCCGTCCACCGCCGCGCTGAAGCCCACGGCCACGTTGTCCACCATCGCGAACCGGACCACGTGCTCGATCATCACGCCGTCCGAGCCCTTGGTGGGGGAGCCCTGGCGCGGGGTGTTCACCTGATAGGTGCCGGGGCGCGGATTCAGCGCGCTCGGCATGACCTCGAAGGTCCGGACGGCCTTCCCGGCCGCGTCGACGAGCCACACCCGGCGGTCGGCCAGGGCGTACACTACCCGCTTCCCGGTGCCGGAGTGCCGGGGGAGCGCGGCCGGGCGCGGCTTCTCCTTCGGCTTCGCGTGCGCGGTGGCATCGGCGCTGCCGGTCGCCTTCGGCCTGGGGGCCGCGACACTGGCGGGGGCGTTCGCCGACGCCTGGAAGGCCAGGACGCCGACCGCGACGAGCGCCGCGGCAGTGAGCCCGGCCACGATTCCCGAGCTGCCCCTAGACACCGTGCGCGCCCCTTTCGCTTCCGCATGTCGTACAAGCGTTTAGCGTGTACGTCGTACCCGCGTGTACGCGCTGACGGTAGCAGCAGGGGCCGGTCGTGCCGGGACGCCGTACGGGGCGCCGTGCCTCCCCCGGCGGAGCCGTAGGCTGTTTGCGTGCTCCTGCTCGCCGTGGATACCGCCACCCCCGCCGTCACCGTCGCCCTGCACGACGGGAAATCCGTCGTCGCCGAATCCGGACAGGTCGACGCCCGAAGGCACGGGGAGCTGCTGCTTCCCGCCGTCGACCGGGTCCTCGCCGAGGCCGGGACGGCCCTGGACGCCGTGACGGACGTGGTCGTCGGCGTCGGTCCCGGGCCGTACACCGGGCTCCGGGTCGGCCTGGTCACCGCCGCGGCCTTCGGCTCCGCCCTCTCCGTACCCGTGCACGGGCTGTGCACCCTGGACGGGCTCGCGTACGCCGCGGGCCGGGCCGGGCTGGAGGGGCCGTTCGCCGTCGCGACGGACGCCCGCCGCAAGGAGGTCTACTGGGCGAGGTACGACGACCCGCGCACCCGGGCCACCGCTCCCGCCGTCGACCGGCCCGCCGACATCGCCGCACAGCTCGCCGGGCTGCCCGTCGTCGGCGCGGGCGCGGTGCTCTACCCGGAGGCGTTTCCGGACGCCCGGGAGCCCGAGCACGTCAGCGCCGGGGCGCTGGCCGCCCTCGCCGCCGAGCGGCTCGCCGCGGGCGAGGAGCTGCTGCCGCCGCAGCCGCTCTACCTCCGCAGGCCCGACGCCCAGGTGCCGAAGAACTACAAGGTGGTCACCCCGAAGTGACGACCACGACTGCCGTTCTGCGCGAGATGCGCTGGTGGGACATCGATCCGGTGCTGGAGCTCGAACACGAGCTGTTCCCGGACGACGCCTGGTCGGCCGGCATGTTCTGGTCCGAGTTGGCGTACTCCCGCGGCCCGCGGGCCACCCGCCGCTATGTCGTCGCCGAGGACCCCGCCACCGGCCGGCTCGTCGGCTACGCGGGCCTCGCCGCGGCCGGGGACCTCGCCGACGTGCAGACGATCGGGGTCACCCGCGACCACTGGGGCGGCGGCCTCGGCTCCGAACTCCTCACCGACCTGCTGAAGCACGCCACGGCCTTCGAGTGCGCCGAGGTGCTCCTCGAAGTCCGCGTCGACAACACCCGGGCCCAGAAGCTGTACGAACGCTTCGGCTTCGAACCGATCGGCTTCCGCCGCGGCTACTACCAGCCGGGCAACGTCGACGCACTCGTCATGCGCCTCCACGTACAAGAGCACGTGCACGAGCACGTACAGGGAACAGAGACTGACTGATGGCTGACGAACCGCTCGTACTCGGCATCGAGACCTCCTGCGACGAGACCGGCGTCGGCATCGTCCGGGGCACGACCCTGCTCGCCGACGCCGTCGCGTCCAGCGTCGACACCCACGCCCGCTTCGGCGGCGTCGTCCCGGAGATCGCCTCCCGCGCCCATCTGGAGGCGATGGTCCCCACCATCGAGCGCGCCCTGAAGGAGGCCGGGATCAGCGCCCGCGACCTCGACGGGATCTCCGTCACCGCGGGCCCCGGACTCGCGGGCGCGCTGCTGGTCGGCGTCTCGGCGGCGAAGGCGTACGCCTACGCGCTGAACAAGCCGCTCTACGGGGTGAACCACCTCGCCTCGCACATCTGCGTGGACCAGCTGGAGCACGGCCCGCTGCCCGAGCCCACGATGGCGCTGCTGGTCAGCGGCGGCCACTCCTCGCTGCTCCTCGCGCCCGACATCACCGCCGACGTGCGGCCGCTGGGCGCGACCATCGACGACGCGGCGGGCGAGGCCTTCGACAAGATCGCCCGGGTGCTGGACCTCGGCTTCCCCGGCGGCCCGGTCATCGACCGGCTGGCCAGGGAGGGCGACCCGAAGGCGATCGCGTTCCCGCGCGGTCTGAGCGGCTCGCGCGATCCCGCCTACGACTTCTCCTTCTCGGGCCTGAAGACCTCGGTGGCCCGCTGGATCGAGGCCAAGCGGGCGGCGGGCGAGGAGGTGCCGGTACGGGACGTGGCGGCGTCCTTCCAGGAGGCCGTGGTGGACGTGCTCACCCGCAAGGCCGTCCGGGCCTGCAAGGACGAGGGCGTCGACCACCTGATGATCGGCGGCGGGGTCGCGGCCAACTCGCGGCTCCGGGCGCTGGCCGAGGAGCGGTGCGAGCGGGCCGGCATCCGGCTGCGGGTGCCGCGTCCCGGGCTGTGCACGGACAACGGCGCGATGGTCGCGGCGCTGGGCGCGGAGATGGTCGCCCGGGGCAGGCCCGCCTCGGACCTGGAGCTGTCCGCCGACTCCTCGCTCCCGGTGACCGACCCCCATGTGCCGGGCGCCCACGCGCACGACCACGACCACGTCCACGAGATCAGCAAGGACAACCTCTACTCATGACCGTCGCCCTGATGTGGGAGGCCCGCGCCGTGACCGGACGGGGCGCCGAACTCCTGGAGTGGGCGCGGGCCCGTTCGGCCGAGTTGGCCCGCCGACCCCTCCGCCGCGAACTGCTGCGCGCCCCGCAGGACCGGGTCCTGGTCATCACCTGGTGGGCGGGCGGCTACGGCGACGAGCTGCCCGAGCTCCCCGACCCGGACGCCGCACTGGTCACCCGCCCGGTGCACCGCTGGCGCTTCGAGTCGCTGGGGGCGGACGGGGCGGACGCGTCCGTCTGACCGGCGGCCGACCCGCTCCGGGGCAGCGGCCACCCGGCCGGTTCCCCGCCTGTGTCCCGCCCGTCACTCCGCCGGTTCCTCAGGCGGTGGACGTCCCGCGGTCGATCAGTCCCCGGACGATCGCGTCGAGTTCGTCCGCCACCTCGTAGTCGGCGGCGTACGCGCGCCAGTCGTCCTTGATCGCGGTGAGCCGGGGCAGCGTCGCCGCGTCCTCCTCGGTCACCATCTCGGGGAACCAGTGCCTGCCCGGCGGATTCTCCGCTCGGCGTTCGGCCGCCCGGCGGAAGACCAGGTCGCCGTAGACATAGCTCCAGACCGTCCGGTAGGCGCGTACCGCCTGGGCGGGGGAGAGACCGCAGGCGATCGCCGAGTCGACGATCTCCTCGACCATCCACAGCGCGTTGCGGTCGGTCAGCTCGCCCAGCGCCAGGATGTCCAGCACCCACGGGATCCGGGACAGGATGTCGTGCATGTGCACGGCCACGGCGAGCAGCCGCTCGCGCGGGTCCTCGGGCAGCCGGGGACGGGGGAAGGCGGCCGCGGTGCCGGACAGGGTGAGCATCAGCAACTCGTCCTTGTCCTGCACGTAGTGGTAGAGCGCCATCGGCGTGGAGCCCAGCTCCTTCGCCACCCGCCGCATGCTCAGGGCGTCCACGCCCTCTTCCTCGACGATGCGGCGCGCGGTGGCGACCATCGTGTCCGGGTCGAGCCGGCGCGGCCGCCCCACCGATCGTTTTGCCGGCGCCTGTTTCTTCGCAGGCGCCTTCTTTATGGGTGCCTTCGCCGCGGGTGCCCGCTTCTTCTCTGTCCCTGCCACCTGGGCATTGTCTCCCGTGCCGCCGTTCCGGCCCCTTCCCGGGCCCCCGTGTGCTCAATTTCTATACGCGTATAGTAATCATTCGACCGGATGGACCAGAGGGAAGGGAAGAGTCGTGGAGGATCAGTCGCGGCATACGCGTTGGCTGCTGGTGGTGGCTCTCGTCGTGCAGTTCATGGTGGCGCTGGACATGTCCGTGGTGAACGTCGCGCTGCCGGACATGCGCGGCGATCTCGGCTTCACGCCCCAGGGGCTGCTGTGGGTGGTGAACGCCTACGCGCTCGCCTTCGGCGGACTGCTGATGCTCGGCGGCCGGCTGGGCGATCTGCTCGGCAGCCGCCGGGTCCTGACGGCGGGCCTGGTGCTGTTCGGCGTCGCCAGCCTGGCCGGCGGCTTCGCCCAGTCGCCCGGCGCGCTCATCGCCGCGCGGGCGGTCCAGGGGGCCGGGGCCGCCGCGCTCGCCCCGGTCGCCTTCGCGCTGATCGCCCTGGCGTTCCCGGCCGGACCCGCCCGCTCCCGCGCCCTCGGGCTGTGGGGCATGGCGGGCGCGGCGGGCGGCGCGGTCGGCGTGCTCGCGGGCGGGGTGCTCACCGACGCGGCGGGCTGGCGCGCGGTGATGCTGGTGAACGTGCCGATCGTGGCGTTCGCGATGGTGGGGGCCGCGCGCAGCGGACTGCGCGGCGGCCGGGCCCGGACCGGCGCCCGGCTCGACGTGACGGGCGCGCTGCTGGCCACCGCGGGCACGACGCTGCTGGTCCTCGGGCTCGTACGGACGTCGACCGACGCCTGGGGATCGGCCCGGACACTGGGCACGCTGGGCGCCGCCGTGCTGCTGCTCGCCGCCTTCGTCGTCGTCGAGCTGCGGACCGGCAGTCCGCTGCTGCGCCCCGGACTGCTGACCCAGCGGCCGGTCCTGACCGCGAACATCTTCTGCCTGCTGCTGAGCTCCGGGCAGTTCGCCGCCTTCTACTTCGTCTCGCTCTACATGCAGCAGGTCCTCGACTACGGGCCGACCGCCGCCGGGGCCGCCTTCCTGCCGTTCTCGGCGGGCGTCGTCGCCGGATCGCTCATCGCCACCCGTGCGGTCGCGGCGCTCGGCACCGGGCGGCTGCTGGCGCTCGGCGGCGTCCTGGCCGCGCTCGGCCTGGCCGGGTTCGCGGCGACGGCGCAGGCGGACGGCAGCTTCCTCTACTCGATCCTCGGCCCGTCCCTCGTGTGCAGCGTCGGCGTCGGGATGTGCTTCGTGCCGCTGGGCACGGCCGCCACGACCGACGTGGTGCCCGAGGAGACGGGCATGGCCTCCGGGCTGATGAACAGCGCCCGCCAGGTGGGCGGCTCGCTGGGGCTCGCCGTGCTGGTCACCGTCGCCGCCCGGGTCACCGGGGACGGGGCACGGCCCGCCGACCTCGCGGCCGGGTACGCGGCGGCGTTCTGGGTCTGCGCCGGGCTGCTCGTGGTGGCGGCGCTGGTGGCCCTGGTGCTGCTTCCGGGCGGCAGGGCGGCCGTGCAGCGGACCGCCCCGGCGCCGGAGAGCGCCGAGGCGCCCGAGCCGGAGACCGCTCCGGTCGCCGGGCCGGAGAGTTCCCGGAAGAATTTCCCGGGACCTGTCGATCCGGCCGGGTCCCGTTCGACGCAAGGGTGAGAGGCGGGGACCGACCCCGCCCCCGGACCCAGGAGGCACCATGCCACGCTTCATGTCGCTGATCCGCATCGACGAGCAGCACCCCTTCCCCGAACCGGACCCCGAGTTCGAGAAGCGCATGGGCGCCCTGTTCGAGGAGATCACCAAGGCGGGCGTCATGCTGGAGACGGCCGGGCTCGCCCCGACCTCCCAAGGGACCAGGGTCACCTGGTCCGGCGGGAAGCTCAGCCGGACCGACGGGCCCTTCACCGAGACCAAGGAGGTCGTCGGCGGCTACGCCATCCTCCAGGTCAAGGACGAGGAGGAGGCCCTGGAGTGGACCCGGCGCTTCCTGCGCACCCACCCGGAGAGCTGGACCGTGACCTCCGAGGTCCGCCGGATCGACGAGGGCACCCCGGGCGCCTGACCGGTCCCGTTTGCCCCGCCCCGGTGCGGCTGCTGTGATGGGTGACCGTGACGGCAGCAGGCGCGACCGGGGCGGTCGAGACGGTCTTCAGGATCGAGTCCCCGCGGATCATCGCGGCGGTCGCCCGCATCGTGCGGGACGTCGGCATGGCCGAGGAGATCGCGCAGGACGCCCTGGTGGCCGCATTGGAGCAGTGGCCGGAGTCAGGTGTCCCGGACCGGCCGGGCGCCTGGCTCATGGCCACCGCCAGACACCGCGCGATCGATCTCGTACGCCGCAAGGAGACCTACGCGCGCAAGCTGGCCGAGGTGGGCCGTTCCCTGGCGGACGTGCCGCCGCCCGAGCCCCCCGGGACGGACGGCATCGACGACGATCTGCTCCGGCTGATCTTCACCGCCTGCCACCCGGTGCTCGCCACCGAGGCCCGGATCGCTCTCACCCTGCGTCTGCTCGGCGGCCTGACCACCGAAGAGATCGCCCGCGCGTTCCTGGCCCCGGAACCGACCGTCGCCCAGCGCATCGTCCGGGCGAAACGGACCCTGGGCCGCGCGGGCATCCCCTTCGAGGCGCCGTACGGGCCGGAGCGCGCCGCCCGCCTCGGTCCGGTGCTCGAAGTGATCTACCTGATCTTCAACGAGGGGTACGCGGCGACCGCGGGCGACGACTGGCTGCGCCCCGCGCTCTGCGAGGACGCGCTGCGGCTGGCCCGGGTGCTCGCCGGTCTGATGGAACAGGAGCCCGAGGTCCACGGACTGGCCGCGCTGCTGGAGCTCCAGGCCGCACGGACCGCCGCCCGGACCGGGCCGGACGGTGCGCCGGTGCTCCTCGCCGACCAGGACCGGGCCCGCTGGGACCGCCTGCTGATCCGGCGCGGGGTCGCCGCCCTGGAGCGGGCCGTGGCCCGGAGCGGGGGCGCCGGGCTCGGCCCGTACACCGTGCAGGCCGCGATCGCCGCCTGCCATGCGCGGGCGGCGACGTACGAGGACACCGACTGGGACACCATCGCCGCCCTCTACGACCGCCTCGCCGCGATCGTCCCGTCCCCGGTCGTCGGGCTGAACCGGGCCGTGGCGGTCTCGATGGCGCGGGGACCGGCGGCCGGTCTCGCCCTGGTCGACGCGCTGGCCGGTGACCCGGCGCTGCGGGGCTACCATCTGCTGCCCAGCGTCCGCGGGGACCTGCTGGCCAGGACGGGGCGGCTGGCGGAGGCACGGGCGGAGTTCACGCGGGCGGCCGGGCTGACCCGCAACGCACGGGAACGGGCGTTGCTGCTGGCCCGCGCGGAACACCCGGCCCGGGACGGCCGCTGACCGCCCGTCACCGGCCGGCGCGCCGCGCCGCGGAAGCCGCGCCCCGGGAAGCGCCGCTCCCGAACCGGCCCCGCACACACGGTCGGTAGGGTCTGCACCATGTCTCCCCGCGCACCTCTGCCGCCGCCACCGCCTCCCGTGGGCATACGTTCCTGGCCCGACCGGGAGGCCCTGCTCGCCGACCGGGCCGCGGTGCTCGACGCCTTGGTCCGGGACCATGTGGCACCGGGGCGGCTGGCGCTGCTGTGGCTGTGGGGGGCGCTCTGCGCGCTCGGCTGGCTGCTGGTGGGCACGGCGCTGATCACCTTCGAGGAGTCCTACGACGTCATCAGCGCCGCGGTCGGGGTGGTCATCGTCGCCATGGGCGTCGGCTGTGTGGTGCCCGCCGTCATCGTCGTCGTCATCGGCCTGCGCCGGGACGGCAGGATCCGCCGGCTGCTCGACGCCTGGGGCGGCCTGGACCGCGATCCGGCACGCGACGCGGCCCTGCGGATGCCGGGCGTCTCCCTCGCCTGGCTGCTGATGTCCTTCGCGCTCTGCGCGGTCGGGCTGTACGCCTGCGTCGCCGTCCCGGCCGGCGGCGGACTGAACGGCGAGCCCTACGGACTGGCCGTGCTGGTCATGGGGCTCGGGGTGACCGCCTGGATCGTCGGACTCATCGGCCTGGTCAAGGCGTTCGCCCACCGGCGCTGGGTGCTGCGGGTGCTGGCCGGAGCACCCGCGCCGGAGCCGCTGTTCTCCGTAGGAGGAGGCGCTCACCGCTGACCCCGGTCCTATCCTGGCGTGACACATGGATCACGTCAGGGGGAGGACGACATGGAGTGGTACTGGTGGGTGCTCATCATCTTCTGGACGGGCGGCTTCGGATGGGCCGTCGACAACGTCCGTACGGCACTGCGCAACCGGCACGCCCGCAAGCTCGAACTCCTCGAAGCGGCCAGGCAGGAACGGCTGGCGCTCGAAGCGGCGAACCGGCCGCCGGAGCCGATCTGCGGCTGCACGCACCATCTCGCCAAGCATGACAAGCAGGGCAAGTGCCATGAGCGGATCGAGGTGCCGACGGCCTGGGACGAGGCCAAGAAGCCGGTCCGCTTCGAGTCCGGCCAGTGCAACTGCCAGCAGTACGTGGGTCCCCAGCCGCTCTCGCAGGTGTACGCGGAGGACCTGACCGACCTCGCCTGACGGCCGCCGGTCTCAGGCCGGGCCGGTCAGCGGGTGGCCGAGCAGCATCGTCGGCGCTCCGGCCACCCGGGTCAGGAAGACCGTCGCGGAGTTCGGCCCGGCGAGCTTCATCCGGCGGCGCAGTTCCTCCGGTTCGACCGCCGAGCCGCGCTTCTTGACGGTCAGGACGCCCACCTTCCGCTCCCGCAGCAGCGCCTTCAGCTTCTTCATGTTGAACGGCAGCCGGTCGGTGATCTCGTACCCGGAGACGTACGGGGACGCGTACGGCCGGTCGCTCGTGATGTACGCGATGGTCTCGTCGACCAGCCTGCCCTCGCACCGTGCCACGAGGTCGGCGACCAGATGGGCGCGGATGACGGCGCCGTCCGGCTCGTGGAGATAGCGGCCGACCGGGCCGACCGGCGGGGCGGGCAGCGGGGCCCCGGCCCACAGGGAGGCCCCGGCCGGGAGCACGGTGGCGCGGTACGAACCGGCCGCGAAGCCCTCGCCGAACCAGAGCACCGCCTCCTTCACGTCGCCGCCGTCCGAGATCCACTCGGCCTCCGCCTGCGCCGGGATCGCCTCGTGCGGGATGCCCGGGGCGATCTTCAGGGCGGCGCGGGGGGCGGCGAGCGCGGCGCCGGTCGCCCAGGAGAGCGGCGGCGAGTAGGCCTCCGGGTCGAAGATCCGGCCCCGGCCGCCGCGCCGGGCCGGGTCGACGAAGACCGCGTCGTACGGCGAGGTGTCGATGTCGGCGACATCGGCGCACCGCACCTCGATCAGACCGTCCAGGCCCAGGGCTGCGGCGTTGGCGCGGGCCACCTCGGCGGTCAGCGGGTCGCGGTCCACGGCGAGCACGCCGATGCCCGCCCGCGCGAGCGCGATCGCGTCGCCGCCGATCCCGCAGCAGAGGTCGGCGACCCGGCGCACCCCGCCCGTCTCCGCGAACCGCCGCGCGCGATGGGCGGCCACCGAGGTACGGGTCGCCTGCTCGACGCCGTTCGGCGTGAAGAACATCCGGTACGCGTCCTCGGCGCCGAACTTCGCCACCGCCCGCTGTCGCAGCCGGGCCTGTCCCAGCGCCGCCGACACCAGGGCGGCCGGGTGGCTGCGGCGCAGCCGGGTGGCGGTGGCGAGTTCCTGGGCGGGGTCGTACGTCCGCAGTTCGTCCAGGAGCGCGGCGCCCTCGGGGGTGCGCAGGGCCTGGAAGGCGGCGAGGGGGTCGGGGGCGTCGGACCGGCCGGCGGCGGACGGGTCGTTCGGGGCGAGAGCGTTCACTCGTCCCATTGTGAGCCAGCCGGGTAGACCGGCGGGCCCGGCGGCGGTGTCGGGCCGGGAGGCCGATCGCGTGCTGGCAGGATGCGGCGCCATGCAACTAGTACGACAAAACGAAAAAAACACAATGAAGCGTCACGGAACCTCCGTATCGGGCACCGGACGCGGCCGGAGTCCGGGCGGGCACCGGCCCGCCTGCGCCGTCCTGGCCGCCCTCCTGGTCGCCGCGGTCGGCTCCGGCTGCGCCTCCGGGGCGGGCGGCGAGGACGAGCACCGGGAGCGGCCCGTCGTCGGCTTCCCGGGAGCGGAGGCGGGCACGAACCCCGGCGCCGGACGTCCGGGCGGCCCCGGACAGCGCGCCCCCCAGGCGCGGGAGCCCGGCGAGGCCCACGAGAACGCGAAGCTCGCCCCGGCCGTGCGCGCGACGCTCGCCAAGAAGTGGGGGCTGGAGAAGACACCGCTGATCGCACCGCCGCCGCCCCTGGTGAAGCCGCGCATCACCACCCGCGAGGGCTTCGAGGTGGAGGGCGGCGACGACTCGCTGCCACCGGTCTTCACCACCGTCCCGACCAAGGACCGCGTCGTCTTCCTGACGATCGACGACGGCTCCGACAAGGACCCCGAGCTGCTCCAGATGATGGACGAGCTGGACATCCCGTACAGCGCGTTCCTCAGCGACTACGAGGTGAACGACAACTACGGATACTTCGGCGAGGCCCAGCGGCTGGGCGTCGCCCTCGACAACCACACGCTCACCCACCCCTATCTCCCCGGCCTCTCGTACGCCGAGCAGAAGCGCGAGATCTGCCATCAGCAGGACATCATCGAGAAGCAGTTCGGGAAGCGGCCCGTCCTCTTCCGCCCGCCCTACGGCAACTACAACGGGGACACGCTCCGCATCGCGCGGTCCTGCGGGATCAAGGCGGTGCCCCTCTGGAACGCCGAGGCATTCCCCGACCACATGGAGTGGCGCGAGGAGGACGAGGACCTGCACCCGGGCGACATCATCCTCACGCACTTCCGGGGGCGCGGTGAATGGGGCGGCAGCATGGCCGACCTGGTCCGGGCGGTCATGAAGACCGTCACGGACCGCGGCTACGCCGTGGCCCGGCTGGAGGACTACGTATGAGACGCGCGCACCGGTCGGCGGCCGGACTGCTGCTGGTCGGTGCGCTCCTCACCACCACCGGCTGCGCGCAGTCGGTGGACCCGATCGAACGGCTGGGCCGCAAGGCCGCCCAGCGGGTGAACCGTCCGCCGGAGGCGCCGGTGCACGGCGACCACGGCGGGGCGGGCTCCCTGGTCGTGATCGCCTGCCGTCGGCCGCCGGAGACCCGGCGCTCGCGGCCGTCGCCGCCGCTGAGGCACTGGTGGCCGGCCCGGCCGGGTTCGTACGAGGGAACGGGCACGGGCACCGGCTGCGGGCGGCCGTAGCCCCGTCCCCGCCGGGTTCGTACGAGGGAACGGGCGCGGGCACCGGCTGTGGGCGGCCGTAGCCCCGTCCTCGGCCCGCGGTGTCATCACGCACGGCGTCGGCACCTGGAGCCCGCCCGGGGCCGGTGCGCCCGGATCGGCACGACGGCGAAGAGGCGGGCGGCCGCGGTGATCCCGCCGAAGACCGGGACGGGCGTCCGGGCCGCCGCGGGCGGCTCCGTCGGCCCCGGGCCGCCGGGATCCGTCCGGGAGAGCGCCGGCCGGAGCGTCGCGACCGCGCCGATCGGCGCCTCCAGCGGGATCGGCAGCGGCCCGAGCGCCACATCGAGGCAGCCGTTCACGGCGCGCGACGCGTACGGCCGCCCGGCACGCGGGTCCGGACGCGGGCGCGGAGCGGGGTGCGGGGGACGCGTCATGTCCCCACGGCCGTACGGAACGGTCCGGTCCGTCCGTACGTTGTCCCCACGGTGTCCGGACCGTTGTCCGGACGATGCCCGGCCGCCGCGGCGGCGACGCCACGATCGCGCGAATTGGCACTCCGCTTGACCGAGTGCTAATCCCGGTCATAGTCTCGGTGCTGGCACTCACCACTGGAGAGTGCCAGCAGTACTGCGCGACTGGCAGGTCCGGCACCCGCGACGACGGATCGGCCTGGTCGCCACCCCAAGACTGTTACCCCGTGAGATCTCCGAAGGGGGAGACCGGATCGTGTCGACCGCCAGCACCAAGGTTGCGATCAAGCCGCTCGAGGACCGCATTGTGGTCCAGCCGCTCGACGCCGAGCAGACCACGGCCTCCGGCCTGGTCATTCCGGACACCGCCAAGGAGAAGCCCCAGGAGGGCGTCGTCCTGGCCGTGGGCCCGGGTCGCTTCGAGAACGGCGAGCGCCTTCCGCTCGACGTCAAGACCGGCGACGTCGTGCTGTACAGCAAGTACGGCGGCACCGAGGTGAAGTACAACGGCGAGGAGTACCTCGTCCTCTCGGCTCGCGACGTCCTCGCGATCATCGAGAAGTAATTCACCCACGTTTTCTGTTCTGCGCCCCTGGCCCCCTGCGAACTAACCAGCCGGGCGGCCGGGGGCGCAGTTCGTTCGAGAGGAAAGCTCAGCTCCCATGGCGAAGATCCTGAAGTTCGACGAGGACGCCCGTCGCGCCCTTGAGCGCGGCGTCAACAAGCTTGCCGACACGGTCAAGGTGACGATCGGCCCCAAGGGCCGCAACGTCGTCATCGACAAGAAGTTCGGCGCTCCCACCATCACCAACGACGGTGTCACCATCGCGCGCGAGGTCGAGCTCGACGACCCGTACGAGAACCTCGGTGCCCAGCTGGTGAAGGAGGTGGCGACCAAGACCAACGACGTCGCGGGTGACGGTACGACCACCGCCACCGTGCTCGCCCAGGCGCTCGTCCGCGAGGGTCTGCGCAACGTCGCCGCCGGTGCCTCCCCGGCCGCCCTGAAGAAGGGCATCGACGCCGCGGTCAAGGCCGTGTCCGAGGAGCTCCTCGCGACCGCCCGCCCGATCGACGACAAGACCGACATCGCCGCCGTGGCCGCGCTCTCCGCGCAGGACCCGCAGGTCGGCGAGCTCATCGCGGACGCGATGGACAAGGTCGGCAAGGACGGTGTCATCACCGTCGAGGAGTCCAACACCTTCGGTCTGGACCTCGACTTCACCGAGGGCATGGCCTTCGACAAGGGCTACCTGTCCCCGTACATGGTGACCGACCAGGAGCGTATGGAGGCCGTCCTCGACGACCCGTACATCCTGATCCACCAGGGCAAGATCGGTTCGATCCAGGAGCTGCTCCCGCTGCTGGAGAAGGTCATCCAGGCCGGTGGCTCCAAGCCGCTGCTGATCATCGCCGAGGACGTCGAGGGCGAGGCGCTGTCGACCCTCGTCGTCAACAAGATCCGTGGCACCTTCAACGCCGTCGCGGTGAAGGCCCCGGGCTTCGGTGACCGCCGCAAGGCCATGCTCGGCGACATCGCCACCCTCACCGGTGCGACCGTCATCGCCGAGGAGGTCGGCCTCAAGCTCGACCAGGCCGGTCTGGACGTGCTGGGCACCGCCCGTCGCGTCACCGTCTCCAAGGACGACACGACGATCGTGGACGGCGGCGGCGAGCCCGGCGACGTCAAGGGCCGGGTCAACCAGATCAAGGCCGAGATCGACGCCACGGACTCCGACTGGGACCGCGAGAAGCTCCAGGAGCGCCTCGCGAAGCTGGCCGGCGGCGTGTGCGTGATCCGTGTCGGTGCCGCCACCGAGGTGGAGCTCAAGGAGAAGAAGCACCGTCTGGAGGACGCCATCTCCGCGACCCGCGCCGCGGTCGAGGAGGGCATCGTCTCCGGTGGTGGCTCCGCTCTGGTCCACGCCGTCAAGGTCCTGGAGGGCAACCTCGACAAGACCGGCGACGAGGCCACCGGTGTCGCGGTCGTGCGCCGCGCCGCCGTCGAGCCGCTGCGCTGGATCGCCGAGAACGCCGGTCTCGAGGGCTACGTCATCACCTCGAAGGTCTCCGAGCTCGACAAGGGCCAGGGCTTCAACGCCGCGACCGGCGAGTACGGCGACCTGGTGAAGGCCGGCGTCATCGACCCGGTCAAGGTCACCCGCTCCGCGCTGGAGAACGCCGCGTCCATCGCGTCGCTGCTGCTCACGACCGAGACCCTGGTCGTCGAGAAGCCGGCCGAGGAAGAGGCCGAGGCCGCCCACGGCGGTCACGGCCACGCCCACTGACGCGTAACCGCTCGGGGCGCACAGCCGCAGAAGGCCCCCTGTCCCACCGCTCGACGGTGGGACAGGGGGCCTTTCGGCGTTCGGGGGCCACCGGAAGCCTTCGGCATCGCAGCTCGTCCGGGCGCTGTCAATACGCAGAACTCCCCATGTGATCTCCGTACGCCGTCCGGCAGAGTGGGCGCCCGGGTGGCAGGCGTCATCGGCCACCGGATCGCCCCGCGGCGGGTAGCCGCGCACCGTACGCGGTGTGCACCGGTACCCCGGGGGAGCGGGGCACGGAGAAGGCCGGTCGGCTCGGGGGATGCCGACCGGCCGGGACCGTCCGTGTCAGGGCTACGCGTCCGGATCGTGCCGGGCTCGCGCGCCCGGTGCCCGATCCGGACGGCGGCACTTCGGTATACGCCCTACGCCGAGCGCGGCAGCGCCCCCGCGAACACCGGGTCCGCGAAGGGCAGACCGGATCCGAAGCGCTCCAGCTCGTCCAGTGCCTGATCGGCCATCCGGTGCAGCTCGTCGCCCAGCGAACCCGCCACGTGCGGAGTGAGCAGCACATTGGGCAGCGTGTACAACGGCGAGTGCGCGGGCGGGAGTTCGGGGTCGGTCACATCCAGCACCGCGCGCAGCCGGCCGGTCGTCAGCTCGGCGAGCAGCGCGTCCTCGTCGATCAGCGAACCCCGCGCCGTGTTGATCAGCGTCGTCCCGGACGCCATGGCGGACAGCTGCGCCGCACCGATCAGATGGTGGGTCTCCGGCAGCTGCGGCGCGTGCACCGAGACCACGGAGCTGCTCGCGCACAGCTCGTCGAGCGGGGCGAGCCGCACGCCGAGCCGTGCCGCCTCCGCGTCGTCCACGTACGGGTCGTACAGCAGCACGTCCAGGTCGAAGGGGCGCAGCAGTTCGATCACCCGCCGGCCGATGCGGGAAGCGCCGACGATGCCGACCGTACGACGGTAGTTGCCGGCCCCGTCGAGCTCCGAGAGCCAGTCGTGGTCGGTGCGCAGCTCGCGGTAGCGGTGCGCGGTGTGCAGGATCCGCTTGCCCGCGAACAGGATCGTGGCGAGGGTGAACTCGGCGACCGGCAGCGCGTTGGCGTTGGCCGCCGAGGTGACGGCGATGCCGCGTTCCCAGCAGGCGTCGGTGATGTGGTGCTTCACGGAACCCGCGGCGTGCACGACGGCCCGCAGCCGGGGCGCGCCCGCCAGCACCTCCTCGGTGAGCGGTGTCGCTCCCCAGCAGGTGAACAGCACCTCGGCCTCGGCGAGCGCGGCGGCCACCTCGGGCGTCGGGTCGGCCAGGTCGTGGGCGACGAGGTGCGGGTCGGTGCGGGCGAGGGCGGCCAGCCGGGTGCGGTGGCGGTCGGCGAGGAGGCGGTCGGCGATGCCGGGCCCCATCGCGAGCAGGGCCGTCGGCCGGTTGTCAGTGGCGTGGGGCATGGTGGAACTCGTACTCCTCGGGCTCGCGGTGAGAGTCACTTGACGCTGCCGGCGGTCAGTCCGGCCTTCCAGTGCCGCTGAAGCGAGACGAACGCGACGATCAGGGGGATGACGGCGAGGAGGGAGCCGGTGACGACGAGCGGATAGAAGCTCGGCTCGCCGTGGGTGTTGGTGTTCCAGGAGTACAGACCGAGGCTCAGCGGGAAGAGCTTGCGGTCCGAGAGCATCACCAGGGGGAGGAAGAAGTTGTTCCAGATCGCGGTGAACTGGAAGAGGAAGACGGTCACGAATCCGGGCATGACCATGCGCAGTCCGATGGACCAGAAGACGCGCAGCTCGCCGGCCCCGTCGATACGGGCGGCCTCCAGTGCCTCGTTCGGGATGTAGCCGGTGCTGAAGACCCGGGCGAGATACACGCCGAAGGGGTTGACCAGGACCGGGATCAGGACCGACCAGTAGGTGTTGACCAAGCCGGTCTTGGAGGCCAGCAGGTACATCGGCAGCGCGAGCGCGGTCGTCGGCACGAGCACGCCCATCAGCACGAGACCGAACAGCTTCTCCTTGCCGCGGAACTCGTACTTGTCGAAGGCGTAGCCCGCGGCGACGCAGATCAGCGAGCAGACGAGCGCCCCGCCGCCCGCGTACAGGAGGCTGTTGAGGTACCAGCGGAAGTAGATGCCGTCGCCGTAGGAGGCCAGGTTCGACAGGTTCTCGCCGAGGTTGAAGCCCTCGAAGGAGAAGGCGTTGCCGGCGAGCAGCCCGCCGGTGTCCTTGGTGGCGGCGGTGACCAGCCAGACCAGGGGGAAGAGCATGTAGACGACGGCGAGCAGGAGGAAGCCGTTGACGGCGGTCTTCGACATCCAGCGGCTTCGGGAGGCGGGGGAGTTCATGCTTTCTTGCCCTTCCGGCCGGTGAAGCGGGTGACGACGAAGGACAGCAGCGCGGCCGTGAGCGCCAGCAGGATGGAGGAGGCCGCGGCGAGTCCGTAGTCGTTGCGCCCGAAGGCCGCGGTGTACGCGTACATGTTCGGCGTCCAGGTGGAGGTGACGGCGGAGCCGGTCCCCATGTTGAGGATCAGCGGCTCGGTGAACAGCTGGAGCGAGCCGATGATCGTGAACAGCGCGACCATCACCAGGGAGGAGCGGATCAGCGGCACCTTGATGCTGAGCGCGGTACGCCAGGCACCGGCCCCGTCGACGGTGGCCGCTTCGAGCACGGAGCGGTCGATGGCCTGCAACGCGGCGTAGAAGATCACCATGTTGTAGCCGAGCCACTCCCACAGCGCGATGTTGACGATGGAGGGAAGGGCACCGTCGGGGGAGAGGAAGTCGAAGCCGATCCCGCCGGACTCCATGGCGCTGACCACCGGGCTGAGCTGCGGGGTGTAGAGGTACACCCAGATCAGCGCGGCGATGATGCCGGGCACGGCGTGCGGCAGGAAGAGCGCGAGCTGGAAGAACCGGCGGGCGCGGGCCAGCGTGGAGTCCAGCAGCAGGGCGAGGGCGAGTGCTCCGACGAGCAGCAGCGGAATGTAGAACAGGCAGTATCCGAGGAGTACGCCGAAGCCCTCGCGGAACGCCCGGTCGCCCAGGGCCGCCGTGTAGTTGTCGAGTCCGCTGAAGACGGTCTCGGTGCCGCCGAAGCCCAGGCCGGACTGCTTCTCGGTGAACAGACTGAGCCAGACCGCGTAACCGATCGGCAGAACCATCACCAGGGTGAACAGTACGAAGAAGGGCCCCAGCAGGATGGCGGCGGCTCTGGTCGTCCGGGCGCGCTTCATCAGCCTGCGTCCTCGACCTTCAGACCGCGCTTCTTCAGCTCGGCGACCGTGGCGTCGTGCCCGGCCTTGACGGCGTCCTTGATGGTGGTGCCACCGCTCGCGACCTTGCCGAACTGGTCCTTCATGGTGGTGTTCGTGGTGCCGGTCGTCGGGCCCCAGTTCCAGTTCTGGCCGATCGACGTCGCGGCGCCCTCGAAGACCTGGTAGATGTCCTCGCCGCCGTAGAAGCCGGCGTCGAAGGACTTCTTGGCCACCGGGCGCAGCGCCGCCGCGGCCGGGAAGGCGCTCGACGTGCCGGACTCGATGCGGGCCTTGATGCCTTCCTCGGTGGTCGACATCCAGGTGGCGAACTCGACCGCGGCCTTGGCCTTCTTGCTGGTCTTGGTCACCGCGAAGGTGGAGCCGCCGAGCATGCCGCTGGCGGGCTTGCCGTCCCAGCTGGGCATCGGGGCGACGGCCCACTTGCCGCTCTGCTCAGGCAGCGTGCCCTTGAGGACGCCCGCGCCCCAGGCGGCACCGAGGTAGCCGACGGTGCCGCCGCTCTTGAGGGAGTTGGTCCACTCGGGGCTGAACGAGGCGTTCGCGCGGATCAGGTCGTCGTCGAGGAGGCCCTGCCAGTAGTCGGCGACCTTGTTGGTGGCCGCGTCGGCGGTGCTGACCTTCCAGGTGTCGCCCTCGGGCTTGTACCACTGGGCGCCGGCCTGCCAGGCCATCGCCTGGAAGGTGGTCGGGTCGTCGGGGAAGAAGGTGCCGATCCGGGCCTTCTTGTCGGCCTTCTTGATCTTCTCGGCGGCCTTGCGGAACTCGTCCCAGGTCTTGGGGACCTCGACGCCGTACTTCTCGAACAGGTCCTTGCGGTAGTAGAAGGACTGCGGCGAGGCGTCGAAGGGGACGGCCCAGTTCTTGCCGCCGAGCGTCGTCAGCTCGACCGCCTGCGGCAGCAGCTTCTTCCGGATGTCCTCGGTGAAGTACTGGCCGATGTCCTGGAGCGCGCCCTGGCTGACGTACTCCGGAAGCTGCGGGTACTCGATGGAGACCAGGTCGGGGGCGTTGCCCGCCTTCACCGCGTTGGAGATCTTGGCGTAGCCGCCGGCGTTGCCGGACGGGATCTCCTCGTACACCACCTTGATGTTCTTGTGCGAGGCGTTGAACGCGTCGACGACTTCCTTGGACCCCTTGGCCCAGCCCCAGAAGGTGATGCTGACGGGCTTGCCGTCGCTTCCGGTGGCGGTGTCGTCGTCGCCGCTGCCGCCACAGGCCGTGAGGAGGGCGAGGGCGGTGGCGGTGCCGACTACGGCGAGGGACGTTCTGCTCGGACTGCGGCTCACAGCGAGGCTCCTGAACTGGCGGCGACATTGGCGTTGGCCGTGATCCTTGGACCAGTCGTGACCGAAGTCAAGAGCGAAAGATCGATTGATCGAAAAAAGATCAGATAAGTTACGTACGGAAGCACAGGAGACACTCTGCGGAACCGGGCATGAAGCTCGCGGGAACACCGTCCCCGAGGGCGGACCCGGCTACCGGTGGCGCGCCCCGCACGAGTCCCTGACCCTCAGCTGCGGCAGCAGCGTCAGATGGCGCCGGGGCTCGTCCGTGCTCTGGCCCAGCCGCTCCACCAGCAGTTCCGTGGCATGGCGGCCCACCTCGCGCTTGGGTGGCGCCACCGCCGTGAGCGGGGTGTCCGCGAGCGCCGCCACCTCGTCGTCGTAGGCGATCAGGGCCAGGTCCTCCGGCACCCGCACGCCCAGTTCGGCCAGGCGCTGCACCACCTGGATCGCGTCCACGTCGTTGTGGATCAGCGCCGCCGTCGCCACCCCCGAGAGGACCGCCTCGCGCAGCGCCCGTACGGCCTGCTCGAAGGCGTCCGGGGCCAGCTCGGCCGGTACGGAGTCGATCACGTCCTGCGGGGCGCGCAGCCCGAGCACCGCCAGCGCCTCCGCGTACCCGGAACGCACCGCGACGGCGGTCGGCGAGTCCGCGCGGGCCATCAGCAGCGGCGCCCCGTGCCCGAGCTCCACCAGGTGACGCACCGCCAGCAGCACCCCGTGGGCATGGTCCGAGCAGACCCGGTCCAGGCCGTCCAGCGGGGAGCCGGCGGTGGGCCTGCGCTCCAGCAGCACGGTCGGCACGGGCAGCGAGGCGATCCAGCCGCCGAACGCGGCGGGGTCGCCCGGATCCTGCCAGCCGGGCGCGACCAGCAGCCCTTCGGCGCCCGCGGAGAGCAGCCCCTCGGTGCGCGCGTGGTCCTCCTGCGGGCGGTAGTCGGAGATCCGCAGGACGAGCCTGGCCCCGGCCCGCGCGGCGGCCTCGTGGGCCCCCCGGATGACCTCGGCGAAGTAGTAGGTCGACGAGGGCGCGAGCATGCCGAGGACCAGGCCGCCGCGCGGGGAGCCGGCACCGGAGCCGCTGCCCGGCCCGGTCTCCTGCGGCCAGGACACCGATCCGTGGACGCGGTCCAGCAGGCCCCGGCCCGCCAGCTCCTCCACGTCCCGGCGCGCCGTGACGGACGAGACGCCCAGCAGCGAGGCCAGATCCGAGACCCGGGCCGAACCCCGTTCCCGTACCAGCCCGAGCAGGCGGTCATGACGTTCAGCAGCACTTTCGCGCACGGCGGCAGTCCCCTCGCAGTGTGTGACCCGGCCCGCGGTCCGGCCGGTGCCGGGGCCGTCGTCCGACCCCGGGGTCCTTCGCTCGGACCGGGCCGGGCCCGTTCAAACAAAGAACCCTAGACCAACGTGATCGAACGATGGGAGTTTCGATCATTCAAACGCAATCCATTGACGTTCGATCAATCCGAGTCCAGGATTCCGGCGATGCGGACTCGCCCCGCTCCGCCACCGACTGTTCGTCCCGACCCTGACCGTTCGTACGGAGGAATTGTGAGACATCGCGTCACCGCCGCCGCGCTCGCGGCCCTGACCGCCGCAGCCGGACTGACCGTCGCCGGCCAGACCGCCGCGCAGGCCGCGCCCGCCGGCCGCACCTTCCACGTCGACTGCGCCGCGGACCCGGCAGGAGCCACCGGCAGCAAGAAGCACCCCTGGACCTCGCTCGCCGAGGCCAACGCGCACACCTACGGCCCCGGCGACCGGCTCCTCTTCAAGCGCGGCGCCACCTGCACCGGCACCCTCGCCCCCACCGGCACCGGCTCCGCCCGCGCCCCGTTCACCATCGCCGACTACGGCAACGGCCCGGCCCGCGCCAGGCTCGACGGCGCGGGCGCCCACGACGTCGTCCTGCTCGCCAACACCCAGTACGTGCACCTCAAGGCGCTGGAGATCACCAACGCCGACAACCCCGGCAGCGAGCGCAACGGCGTCCGGCTCCGCCTCACCGACTACGGCGTCGCCCGCGGCTTCGACATCTCCGGCCTCTACATCCACGATGTGCGCGGCGGCGACTACAAGACGGTCTCCGGCTCCAGCGCGATCCACATCGCCGTCGAGGGCACGGCGAAGGCCAGTTGGTACGACGGGCTGGACATCGGCGGCAACCGCATCGAGGACGTCGACCGCGAGGGCATCTACTTCAAGTCGACGTTCTCCAAGCGCGATCTGGTCGGCGACCAGCAGGACCCGAACGTGTACCCGGGGGAGTGGACGCCCAGCACCGGCGTCCGGATCCACCACAACATCCTGAAGTCCCTGGCCGGTGACGGCATGAAGCTCGACACCACCAGCGGCGCCCGCGTCGACCACAACCGGGTCGACGGCTTCCAGCTCCGCTCGCCCTCCGCCAACGCGGGCATCTGGACCTTCAACACCGACGACACCACCGTCGAGTACAACGAGGTCTCGGGCGGCGGCAACACCCACGACGGAATGTCCTTCGACGCCGACGGCGCCTCGCAGAACACCGTCTTCCAGTACAACTACAGCCACGACAACAAGGGCGGCTTCCTGCTGATCTGCCCGTACAGCGGCGCCAAGACCATTGGCACGGTCGCCCGTTACAACGTCAGCAGCGACGACGGCGCCCGCCTCGTCCAGAACTGCTGGGGCCCGATCCTGGGCACCGAGATCTACAACAACACCTTCCACAACAAGGAACAGATCCCCGGCTATCTGGTCCAGGACGACGCCGGCAGCCCCGCCACCACCCAGCACGAACTGGCCATCCGCAACAACGTCTTCGTGAGCGAGGGCACCGGCGGCTACGCCTTCAAGAACCCGACCCCCGGGCTCTCCTTCGACCACAACGCCTTCTACGGCATCGACATGACCCGCCCGAACCCCGGCGGCATCACGGCCGACCCGAAGCTCCGGGCCGACTTCCGGCTCGGCGCGGGCTCGCCGGCCCTCGCCGCCGGAGCCGTCATCGAGAACAACGGCGGCAAGGACTACTTCGGCAACCGGCTCAAGCCCGGCGCCCCCAACATCGGCGCCTACGCGGGCCGCGGGGTGCGGTAACCGACCGCTCACCGGGGACCGTACTTGCGGCCTGTCTTGGAGGCGACCCCTCCGAGCAGGCCGCGCGGCGTCACCTTCACGAGCCCCATCAGCGCCTTGTACCGGGGGTCCGGGACCGAGACCGACTTCCCGCGCGCCAGGTCCGCGAGGGCCGCCTCCACCAGCTTGTCCGCGTCGAGCCACATCCAGCCCGGGATGTTGCCCGTCCCCATCCCGGCCCGCTGGTGGAACTCCGTCCGGACGAACCCCGGGCACAGCGCCATCAGCCGTACCCCCGAGCCGGCCATGTCCTTCGCCGCGCCCTGGGTGAACTGCACCACCCACGCCTTGGACGCGCCGTACGTCCCGCGCGGCAGGAAGGCCGCCACCGAGGCCACGTTGACCACGCCGCCCCGGCCGCGCTCCCGCATCCCGGCCGCGGCCGCCGAGGTCAGCCGCAGCACCGCCTCGCAGTGCACCTTCAGCATCTTCAGTTCATCGGCCATGGGCACGTCCAGATAGTGCCCCTTGTTGCCGAACCCGGCATTGTTGACCAGCAGGTCCACCGGGTGCCGACGGTCCGTCAACCGGTCCTCCACCGCAGCGATCCCCTCGTCCTCGGAGAGGTCGGCCCGCACCACCTCGGCCTCGATGCCGTGCCGGTCGTGCAGTTCGGTCGCCTGCTCGCGCAGCCGCTCGGCGTCGCGTGCCACCAGCACCAGGTTGTGCCCGTCGGCCGCGAGCCGCCGCGCGAAGGCGGCACCGATCCCCGCGGTCGCTCCCGTAATCAGTGCAGTCGTCATACGCGGCACGTTAGTGCCTGGGCGACACCGGGCGATCAGCTGTCCACCGCCTGCTTCCCGACATACTTCAGAGCCGCGCGCAGCGCCTCCGGGTGCAGCGCCTCCCCGGCCGGGAGCAGTCGCGGGAGCAGGTCCCGCCGGGTCGTCGAGGCCAGGAACTCCATCACCACGGTGACGTCGTGGTCCGGCCGGTGCACGATCGCGACCGGATCGCCCGCCCGGATCTCGCCGGGCTCGATCACCCGCAGATAGGCGCCCGGAGCGGCCGCCCGGGTGAACCGCTTGACCCAGCCCCGCTCGCCGAGATGACCGGCGAACGTACGGCACGGAATCCGCCCCGAGGTCACCTCCAGCACCAGATCGGGGCCGATCCGCCAGCGCTCGCCGATCCTGGCGCCGCTCACGTCGAGCCCACGGGTCGTCAGGTTCTCGCCGAACGCGCCATTGGCCAGCGGGCGGCCGAGCTCCCGCTCCCACCGGTCGAGTTCCTCGCGCGCGAAGGCGTACACCGCCTGGTCGGAGCCGCCGTGGTGGCGCAGGTCGCACACCGCGTCCCCGGCCAGCCCGCTGCCGCCGGTGCCCTTGGGCCCGGGGTCGTCGACGCGCACGGGGCCCTCGACGGGCCGCTTGTCGATACCGGTCGTTCCCCCCGGGGCGTCGGTGTGGCCGACGCGCTCCGCTCGTCCCGCGTTGACGGTCAGCAGCCGCATCGGCTCTGTCGGTTCCATGGACGTCATACGGAGACGCTAACCACTCCACCCTCAAAGATGTGCGGTATTAATACGCGCCAGACCCAAGAGGCGCTTATGGTTGAGGGGTGATCGAAGCCCGTCATCTCCGTGTCCTGCGCGCCGTGGCCGCCACCGGCTCGTTCTCCGCCGCCGCCCGCGAGCTGGGCTGCACCCAGCCCGCGGTCAGCCAGCAGATGAAGGCCCTGGAGGCCTCCGCGGGCACCACCCTGCTGATCCGTACGGGACGCGAGATGCGGCTCACCCAGGCCGGCCAGGCCCTCGTGCGGCACGCCTCCGGCATCCTCGCCGGGCTCACCGCCGCCGAGGAGGAGGTCGCCGCGATCGCCGGGCTGCGGGCCGGCCGGGTCCGGCTCGTCTCGTTCCCCAGCGGCAGCTCCACCCTGGTCCCCGGCGCCCTGGCCGCGCTGCGCGAGGCCCACCCCGGCACCCGGGTCTCGCTGGTGGAGGCCGAGCCGCCGCGCTCGGTCGAGATGCTGCGGGAGGGCGACTGCGACATCGCGCTGGCGTTCCGCTACGGCGCCTCCGGCGCGGAGTGGGACGACCTGGTCGTGCGGCCGCTGCTCACCGACCGGCTGATCGGCCTGGTCCCCGAGGGGCACCGGCTGTCGGGCTCGGCCGCCGTGGGCATCGCCGACCTGGCCGGGGAGTCGTGGATCGCGGGCTGCCCGCGCTGCCGCCGCCAGCTCGTGGAGGTCTGCGAGGAGTCGGGCTTCACCCCGCGGATCGACTTCGCCACCGACGACTATCCGGCGGTGGTCGGCCTGGTCGGCGCCGGGCTCGGCGTGGCCGTGCTGCCGGAGCTGGCGATCGAGTCGGTGCGTCCCAAGGGGGCGTGCGCGGTGACGGTGGAACCGGCCATCGAGCGCGAGATCGTCGCACTGACCCTGCCCGACCTGGCCCAGGTCCCGGCGGTGGCGGCCACCCTGGACCGGCTGTCCCTGGCGGCCGCCCGCTGAGCGGCACGCCGACGGCCCGGCCCACGCCACGACCGGTGGCCGGGTGAGGTGCGGAAACGTTTCTCTATTGCCGTACGGGACCGGCGGAATCAGCCGTGCCCCGCCGGGGACGGGACGCCCGCGGGCGCGGCCGCGATCAGCCGGCTGCGGGCCCGTCCCATGAGTTCCTCGCGTTCGTCCTCGGTCAGTCCGCCCCACACTCCGTAGGGCTCGCGCACCGCCAGGGCGTGCGCCGCGCACTCGGCGCGCACCGGGCATCGCATGCAGACCTCTTTCGCCGAGTTCTCACGGGCGCTGCGGGCCGCCCCGCGCTCGCCCTCCGGGTGGAAGAACAGCGAGCTGTCCACCCCGCGGCAGGCCGCCAGCAGCTGCCAGTCCCACAGATCGGCGTTGGGTCCGGGAAGGCGGGAGAAATCTGCCATTGCTTGTCCCCTCGAAACCGTGCTGAGTCGGAAACGTCGTTGTCTTCCGTCATCGACCGTGCCAACGACCGTACATCTACGGTGTAAGCAGATGTAAATATGACTGATTGCGAATCTATCCACAGACACCAGCAAAAGGGAAGAAAACCCGCTAAATGGGGCATAGCTTCATACGAAGTTTCGGTTGAGGATTGGATGATCCGCGCCGTTCTCCTCCGTGTGCGGCCCCTCACGTAGAGTGCCGAACCCGCTTGTCCGACCCGTAACTCTTTCGAGTGACCATCGTTGAGAGGGCGGAAGCGGTTGACGAAAAAAGCGATCGGGCAGGTGTCCGAGAGTGTCAACCGCACAGGTGACGACATGTAACAGCCTGGAGGCTCAAGGTGACGCGCATCGGCTTCGGAGGACGGTCATGACATCCGTCCTCGTCTGCGACGACTCCCCGCTTGCCCGAGAAGCGCTTCGTCGCGCGGTCGCGACCGTGCCCGGCGTCGAGCGGGTGACGACGGCGGCCAACGGCGAGGAAGTCCTCCGCCGCTGGGGCGCCGACCGTTCGGATCTGATTCTGATGGACGTACGCATGCCCGGTCTCGGGGGTGTGGAGACGGTGCGGCGGCTGCTCTCCGCCGACCCCGGCGCCAGGATCATCATGCTGACCGTCGCGGAGGACCTGGACGGTGTCGCGCTCGCGGTCGCCGCCGGTGCCCGCGGCTATCTGCACAAGGACGCCTCCCGCGCGGAGCTGCGCGCCACCGTCACCCAGGCGCTGGCCGATCCGACGTGGCGGCTCGCCCCGCGCCGGCTGCGGTCGGCCGAGATGGGCGCGGCGCCGACGCTCACCGCGCGTGAGATCCAGGTGCTCGAAGGAATGAGCCACGGCCGCTCGAACGCCGAGATCGGCCGTGAGCTGTTCCTCTCGGAGGACACGGTGAAGACGCACGCCAGGCGTCTGTTCAAGAAGCTCGGCGCCTCGGACCGGGCACACGCCGTGGCGCTCGGCTTCCGCTGGGGCCTGGTCCGCTGAGGGCCGGTCGTGGCCGGCAGTCGATCGATTCCCCGTCCGCGCACCGGCGGCCGGGGTGACATGACCGACGTGTGCGGGACGGGCTCCGCTCCACCGGCGGAGCCCGTCGCGCCGAGGACATGTGACGCTTCCCGGCCGATGCCGCATCCTTGATACGTGGAGTTCCTCGGGAACGATTCGGTCGAGCGGAAGGGGAGGGCGCAGGACATGACTTCCGGCGCACCCGCTCATAACGCTTCGGTGCACAACTACGGCCGCGGCGCCGCGGATGACGCGGCTCCGGGGCACCATGGTCCGATGCGTGACGACGAGACGACGGGAATCGGTGCCCTGGTGCACCGTGCCGTCGAGGGCGACGCGCAGGCCACGCACGATCTGCTGGCCCACGTCCACCCCCTCGCGCTGCGCTACTGCAGGTCCCGGCTGAGCCGGCTGCCGGGTGATGCCCGCCACTTCGTGGAGGACCTGGCGCAGGAGGTCTGCGTCGCGGTGCTGATGGCACTGCCGCGCTACAAGGACACCGGAAGGCCCTTCGAGGCCTTCGTCTTCGCCATCGCGGGCCACAAGGTCGCCGATCTCCAGCGGGCCGCCATGCGGCACCCGGGGTCGACGGCCGTGCCGTCCGACGAGATGCCCGAGCGGCCGGACGATTCGCTCGGTCCCGAGGAACGCGCCCTGCTCAGCAGCGACGCCGCCTGGGCCAAGAAGCTCCTCGCCAACCTCCCGGACAACCAGCGCGAGCTGCTCGTCCTGCGGGTCGCCGTCGGGCTGACCGCCGAGGAGACCGGACAGATGCTGGGCATGTCACCGGGCGCGGTCCGGGTCGCCCAGCACCGCGCCCTGAGCAGGCTGAGAGCCCTCGCCGAGCAGTGAACGGACCCGGCTGGGCCCGTGCGGACGGTTCTGTACGAAGCCACAGAACATCCGGGTGATCTTGCTCGTGGAATGAGACACCCCCGGAGGCCGTTAGCATGGACATCCGCACCGATCAAGGCCATTTGGGGAAGGTGTCATGACTGCAAACGTCGACGGAGTGCCCGAGAAATTCGCGACGCTCGGGCTGACATACGACGACGTGCTGCTGCTGCCGGGCGCATCCGAAGTGCTGCCCAACGCGGTCGACATCTCGTCCCGCATCTCCCGCAACGTACGCGTGAACATCCCGCTGCTCTCCGCGGCGATGGACAAGGTCACCGAGTCCCGCATGGCCATCGCCATGGCGCGGCAGGGCGGCGTCGGTGTCCTGCACCGCAACCTGTCCATCGAGGACCAGGTCAACCAGGTCGACCTCGTGAAGCGCTCCGAGTCCGGCATGGTGACCGACCCGATCACCGTGCACCCGGACGCGACGCTGGCCGAGGCCGACGCGCTGTGCGCCAAGTTCCGCATCAGCGGCGTCCCGGTGACCGACCCGGCGGGCAAGCTGCTCGGCATCGTCACCAACCGCGACATGGCCTTCGAGTCCGACCGCACGCGCCAGGTGCGCGAGGTCATGACGCCGATGCCGCTGGTCACGGGCAAGGTCGGCATCTCCGGCGTGGACGCCATGGAGCTGCTGCGCCGCCACAAGATCGAGAAGCTTCCGCTGGTCGACGACGCGGGTGTGCTCAAGGGCCTCATCACGGTCAAGGACTTCGTGAAGGCCGAGCAGTACCCGAACGCCGCCAAGGACGCCGAGGGCCGCCTCCTGGTGGGCGCGGCCGTGGGCGCCAGCCCCGAGGCCCTGGAGCGCGCGCAGGCGCTGGCCGGCGCGGGCGTGGACTTCCTCATCGTCGACACCTCGCACGGCCACAACAGCAACGCGCTGAACTGGATGGCGAAGATCAAGTCCAGCGTCGGCGTCGACGTCATCGGCGGCAACGTCGCGACGCGTGACGGCGCGCAGGCCCTGATCGACGCCGGTGTCGACGGCGTCAAGGTCGGCGTGGGCCCCGGCTCCATCTGCACCACCCGCGTGGTCGCCGGCATCGGCGTCCCGCAGGTCACCGCGATCTACGAGGCCGCCCTCGCCGCCCGCGCGGCCGGTGTCCCGGTCATCGGCGACGGCGGTCTCCAGTACTCCGGCGACATCGGCAAGGCGCTCGCCGCCGGCGCCGACACGGTGATGCTGGGCAGCCTCCTCGCGGGCTGCGAGGAGTCCCCCGGCGAGCTGCTCTTCATCAACGGCAAGCAGTTCAAGTCGTACCGCGGCATGGGTTCCCTCGGGGCGATGCAGTCCCGCGGGCAGGGCCGCTCGTACTCCAAGGACCGCTACTTCCAGGCCGACGTGGCCTCGGACGACAAGCTGGTGCCCGAGGGCATCGAGGGCCAGGTGCCCTACCGCGGCCCGCTGGCCAACGTGCTGCACCAGCTCGTCGGCGGTCTCCGCCAGACCATGGGCTATGTGGGTGCCGCCTCCATCGACGAGATGGAGACCAAGGGCCGCTTCGTCCGGATCACGTCCGCGGGCCTCAAGGAGAGCCACCCGCACGACATCCAGATGACGGTCGAGGCGCCGAACTACAGCAGGAAGTAACACGACGGCGCAGCCGAGGGGCGGTCCGGGGTTCCCGGGACCGCCCCTCAGCCGTGTGTCGGGGATACTGGACAGCGCAGACGTAGAGGGAAAGGCCACACCATCGTGACTGAGATCGAGATCGGGCGCGGCAAGCGCGGCCGCCGGGCGTACGCATTCGACGACATCGCCGTCGTTCCGAGCCGCCGTACCCGCGACCCGAAGGAGGTCTCGATCGCCTGGCAGATCGACGCCTACCGATTCGAGCTGCCGTTCCTGGCCGCTCCCATGGACTCCGTGGTCTCCCCGCAGCACGCCATCCGCATCGGTGAGCTCGGCGGCCTCGGCGTCCTCAACCTGGAAGGGCTGTGGACCCGGCACGCCGACCCCCAGCCGCTGCTCGACGAGATCGCCGAGATGCCCGTCGAGTCGGCCACCCGCCGCCTCCAGGAGATCTACTCCGCCCCGATCCAGGAGGAGCTGATCGGCCGGCGCATCAAGGAGGTGCGCGACTCCGGCGTCGTCACCGCCGCCGCGCTCTCCCCGCAGCGCACCGCGCAGTTCTCCAAGGCCGTCGTCGACGCGGGCGTGGACATCTTCGTCATCCGCGGTACGACGGTCTCCGCCGAGCACGTCTCGGGCGCCGCCGAGCCGCTCAACCTCAAGCAGTTCATCTACGAGCTGGACGTCCCGGTGATCGTCGGCGGCTGCGCCACGTACACCGCCGCGCTGCACCTGATGCGCACCGGCGCCGCCGGTGTGCTCGTCGGCTTCGGCGGCGGCGCCGCGCACACCACGCGCAACGTCTTCGGCATCCAGGTCCCGATGGCGACCGCGGTCGCCGATGTGGCCGGTGCCCGCCGGGACTACATGGACGAGTCCGGCGGCCGGTACGTGCACGTGATCGCGGACGGCGGCGTCGGCTGGTCCGGCGACCTGCCCAAGGCCATCGCCTGTGGTGCGGACGCCGTGATGATGGGCTCCCCGCTGGCCCGCGCGACGGACGCGCCCGGCCGCGGCCGGCACTGGGGCATGGAGGCCGTCCACGAGGACGTGCCGCGCGGCAAGCTGGTGGACCTGGGCTCGGTCGGCACCACCGAGGAGGTCCTGACCGGTCCCTCGCACACCCCCGACGGTTCGATGAACATCTTCGGGGCGCTGCGCCGGGCGATGGCGACCACGGGCTACAGCGACCTCAAGGAGTTCCAGCGCGTCGAGGTCACGGTGGCGGACTCGCAGCACCGCCGCTGAACACCCCGGACATGACGGGAGGGCCCGGAACCGCAGGCGCGGTCCGGGCCCTCCCGTGTGTCGCGGTCCGCGATCAGGCGGCGGCCTTCTTGGCGCCGGAGAACGCGGCGACGGCCGCGATGACGAAGAAGACGTACGTGAGGAAGTTGGAGTCGGCCTTCCATCCCTCGTTCAGCAGGCTGAAGTGGTCGAAGAACAGCTCGGAGACGGTGACCGGAAGCTCCTTGGCCGCGATCATCGCCTCGCCGAGCAGCTGGCCGAAGTAGACGGCGACCAGGGCGAGCACGGCGCTGACGACCGGCAGCACGGGGTTGCGGCCGCCGAGCTTGCCGGAGGCGAAGCCGACGACGAAGCCGACGCCCACGGCCGCGTAGCCGATCTCGTGCTTGGTGGCGCCGATGATGGCCCCGTAGATGCCGGCGGCGACCACGGCCGCGACGACGGCGGCGACCAGGCCGAGGGCGATGTTGTCGCGCGCGGGGGCCGGCGGGGCGAACGGCGCGCCGCCGAACGGGGCGCCGGGCTGCTGGCCGGCGAAGGGGTTGCCGGTCGGGGCGCCGCCGGGCTGCTGGCCCGCGAACGGGTTGCCGCCGGGCTGGGCGTTGTACGGCTGCTGCGGCTGGTCCGACGGCGGCACGGGCTGGCTCATGGAGATATCCCCCCTGGGACGGATACGCACGATTGTGCGAGAAGTGACGCCGCAGGCTAGCAGCAGCCTGTGACATCTCCCACCGAAATCCCCGGGGCGAAGGACCTCACAGCCGGTGCGCGGCCCCCGCCGGGGTGGCGCCCCGGGTGTCCAGGAGGAGCTGGGCCTTCACCGCGAGGCCCTGGAGGTCGTACGTACGGTGGTGCTGGAGCAGCACCGTGAGGTCGGCGCCGGCCGCCGCCTCGTACAGCGAGTCGGCGCGCGGCACCGGGAGTTCGCGTACCCGCCAGTCCAGGACGTGCGGGTCGTGGTATCCGATCTGGGCGCCCATGTCCATCAGCCTGCTCGCGATCTCCCGGGCCGGGGAGCTCTCCTGGTCGGCGAGGTCGGGCTTGTAGGTGACCCCGAGCAGCAACACCCGGGCGCCGCGCACGGATTTGCCGTGCTCGTTCAGCAGGGTGGCGCAGCGCTGGATCACGTACTGCGGCATCCGGTCGTTGATCTCCTGGGCGAGCGAGACCATCCGCAGCGGGTGGCCGGGGGTGCGGCTGTGGTACGGGAGGTAGCCCGGGTCGACGGGTGCGCCGTGGCCGCCGACGCCGGGGCCGGGGCGGAAGGGCTGGAAGCCGAAGGGCTTGGTCTCGGCGCACCGGATGACGTCCCACAGGTCGACGCCGAGGTCGTGGCAGAGCACCGCCATCTCGTTGACCAGGGCGATGTTGACATGCCGGAAGTTGGTCTCCAGGACCTTGGTCATCTCGGCCTCGCGCGGCCCGCGGGCCCGGACGACCTTGTCGGTGAGCCGTCCGTAGAAGGCGGCGGCCGATTCGGTGCAGGCGGGGGTGAGGCCGCCGATGACCTTGGGGGTGTTGGCGTAGACGTGGGTGCGGTTGCCGGGGTCGAGGCGGCTGGGGGAGCAGGCCAGATGGAAGTCGCGGCCGGCGCGCAGCCCCGAGCCCTCTTCGAGCAGCGGCAGCAGGTGGTTCTCGGTGGTGCCCGGCGGCACGGCCGACTCCAGCAGGACGGTGGTGTGCGGGCGCAGCCGGGCGGCGAGCGCGCGGGCCGCGTCGCCGACGGCGGTCAGGTCGAGGGTGCGGTCGGCGCCGAGCGGGGTGGGCGCGCAGATCACCGCGGTACGGACCCGGCCCAGTTCGGCCGGGTCGGTGGTGGGCCGGAAGCCCCCCGAGAGCATCCGGCGGACGTCCGAGGCGGAGAGCGAACCCTCGACGGGGGTGCGGCCCGCGGAGAGTTCCGTGCAGGCGCGTGGGTCGGTGTCGTAGCCGACGGTCTGCACGCCCGCGGCCACGGCGGCCTGGGCGAGCGGCAGGCCGAGGTGGCCGAGTCCGATGACGGCGAGGTCTGCGGGCATGTGGAGGGGCCGTCCTTCCCGGTCGGTCCAGACCATGAGGGCAGAAAGCGCAACCGCTGTGGACAGCGCAATGTCACACTAGGCTTAAATATGACCTATATGTCGCATTGTGGGCCTCCTGTCGACCTGGTGTTGTCCACAGGCGGTGGCCGAAGTCGTGGACGGCGGACAGAATCGAGAGGTGGGCGCGGGCCGCCCCGGCCGCCGGGCCGGAGGGCGTCCTGTGCCGGACCACCCCGATCTACCCGGGAGGCAGCGGTGAGGACAGCGACACTGGGACCTGCGGAGCGCGCCGAGGCGCTGGCCGCGATGGCCGAGCGCGAACTGGACGTGCTGGTCGTGGGAGCGGGCGTGGTCGGCGCCGGTACGGCGCTGGACGCGGCGACGAGAGGTCTCTCGACCGGCCTGGTCGAGGCCCGCGACTGGGCGTCCGGCACGTCGAGCAGGTCGAGCAAGCTGATCCACGGCGGGCTGCGGTATCTGGAGATGCTCGACTTCGCGCTCGTCCGGGAGGCGCTGAAGGAACGCGGGCTGCTCCTGGAGCGGCTGGCCCCGCACCTGGTGAAGCCGGTGCCGTTCCTCTATCCGTTGCGGCACAAGGGCTGGGAGCGGCTCTACGCGGGCTCCGGAGTGGCGCTCTACGACGCGATGTCGGTCTCCTCGGGCCACGGCCGGGGCCTTCCCGTGCACCGCCACCTCTCCCGCGGCCGCGCCCTGCGCGTCGCCCCGGCGCTGAAGAAGGACGCCCTGGTCGGGGCCCTCCAGTACTACGACGCGCAGATGGACGACGCCCGCTACGTGGCCACCCTGGTGCGCACCGCCGCGGGCTACGGCGCGCACGTGGCCAACCGCGCCCGGGTGATCGGCTTCCTCCGGGAGGGGGAGCGGGTCGTCGGCGCCCGCGTGGAGGACGTCGAGGCGGGCGGGGAGTACGAGGTCAGGGCCAAGCAGGTGGTCAATGCCACCGGGGTCTGGACGGACGACACCCAGGCGCTGATCGGGGAGCGCGGACAGTTCCACGTCCGGGCCTCCAAGGGCATCCACCTGGTGGTCCCCAAGGACCGCATCCACTCCTCGACCGGCCTGATCCTGCGCACCGAGAAGTCCGTCCTCTTCGTCATCCCGTGGGGACGGCACTGGATCATCGGGACGACGGACACCGACTGGGACCTGGACAAGGCGCACCCGGCGGCGTCCAGCGCCGACATCGACTATCTGCTCGAACACGTCAACTCGGTCCTGGCCACCCCCCTGAGCAGGGACGACGTCCAGGGTGTCTACGCCGGGCTGCGCCCGCTGCTGGCCGGCGAGTCCGACGCCACCAGCAAGCTCTCGCGCGAGCACACGGTGGCGCATCCGCTGCCGGGCCTCGTGGTCGTGGCGGGCGGCAAGTACACGACGTACCGGGTGATGGCGAAGGACGCCGTGGACGAGGCGGTGCACGGCCTGGACCAGCGGGTGGCGGCCTGCGTCACCGAGGAGATCCCGCTGCTGGGCGCGGAGGGCTACCCGGCGCTGTGGAACGCCCGCGCGAGGATCGCGGCCCGCACCGGTCTCCATGTCGCCCGGGTGGAGCATCTGCTCAACCGGTACGGCTCGATGACCGAGCAGATCCTCGAACTGATCCTCGGCGATCCCACGCTGGGCGAGCCGCTGCCCGCGGCGGACGACTATCTGAAGGCCGAGATCGTCTACGCCGCCTCGCACGAGGGCGCCCGGCACCTCGACGACGTCCTGACCCGGCGGACCCGGATCTCCATCGAGACCTTCGACCGGGGCACCCGCAGCGCCAGGCTCTGCGCGGAGCTGATGGCGCCGGTGCTGGGCTGGGACGAGGGCCAGATCGACCGGGAGGTCGAGCACTACGAGAAGCGGGTGCAGGCGGAGCGGGAGTCGCAGCGCCAGCCGGACGACCTCACGGCCGACGCGGCGCGCCTCGGGGCGCCGGACATCGTGCCGATCTGACGGGCCGTCCCGGCGGGGCTCCGTGGGCCGCGGCCCTCAGGGCCCGGGGCGCGACGGTGGCGACGCCTCGCAGAACTCCGCGTCCACGAGCGCGGTTCCGAGGGCCTCCGAGTCGGCCGAGGCGTCCGTGTCGACGCGGTACGTCAGGGTGTGTCCGCCGTCGCGCGTGGCGGCGGTCCGGACGTGACTGCCCGCGATGCGGCCGTTGTGCCCCCAGACGGTGAGGCCGCAGGAGAGCTTCTGCGGGTAGATGCCCAGGCCGTACACGCCGTGCGACGCGCGGGTGTTCAGCAGGGCCGCCTGCTGGGCGGGTGCCAGGAGACGGCCGCCCAGCAGGGCCGCGTAGAAGCGGTTCAGGTCGTCGAGCGTGGAGATCAGTTCGCCGGCCGCGCCCGCCGTGCGCGGGTCGATCGAGGTGGTGTCGCGGAGGCTGCCGTCGGCCGGGTCGCGGGTGTAGCCGCGGCCGTGCGGGGAGGGCAGCGAGGTACGGGCCCCGGGGAGCGAGGTGCCCGTGAGGCGGAGGGGGGTGAGGACGCGGTGGCGGATCTCGGCGGCGTAGGAGTGTCCGGTGACCTTTCGGATGACAAGTCCCAGTACGGCGTAGTCGGTGTTGGAGTAGGCGTAGTGGCCGGGGGTGTTCGTCGGTCGGTGGGCCAGGGCGACGTGGAGCGCCGCGGTGGCGGAGAGGGGGTGGGCCGACGGGTCGGCGGTGTAGTCGTAGAGGCCGCTCGTGTGGCCGAGCAGCGCGCGCAGGGTGATACGGCGGCCGTCGCTCCCGTTGCCGTGCACCAGCCCCGGCAGCAGTCGTTCGACCGGGTCCGACAGGCGCAGCCGGTGTTCCCCGACGAGTTGGAGCACGACCGTGGCGACGAACGTCTTGGTGATGCTGCCCGCGCGGAATCTGTCCGACCGTCGGATACCGGGACCGGCCAAGCGATAGGTGTCGTACGGTGCGGAGGAGACGCGGTGCGCCAGCAGCGCCGCCGCGTGGGCGCCGCCCTCGGTGACGAGCGGGGGAAGACGGGCGGCCGCGGGGTCCGGATGTGGTTCGCTGGACAGCGGCGCCGATCCCAGACCGAACAGGGTCAGCAGCAAAGGGGCGACGAACAGTGCCCTGGGCATCGGCATGGTGGGATTCCCTTTCTCCGGGCACATCATGACGGGCCCGCGGACCCCGCACCACGACCGGTGCCGGGGTGAGGGACAATGAACGCTCTGCCAGGGCGGGTTGATCGCAGAGGGGACGCATGTCGGAGGCGGAGCAGGCACGGGAGCCCCAACGGGACAAGGACGGACGTCTCCTTGCGGGGCGGTACCGGCTCGGGGAGGTGCTCGGCCGGGGCGGTATGGGCACGGTCTGGCGGGCCGTCGACGAGACGCTGGGCCGCACGGTCGCGGTCAAGGAACTGCGGTTCCCCTCGGCCATCGACGACGACGAGAAGCGCCGCCTCATCACGCGCACGCTGCGTGAGGCGAAGGCGATCGCCAGGATCCGCAACAACGGCGCGGTGACCGTCTACGACGTGGTCGACGAGGACGACCGGCCGTGGATCGTGATGGAGCTCATCGAGGGCAAGTCCCTCGCCGAAGCCGTGCGCGAGGACGGCGTGCTGACGCCGAAGCGGGCCGCCGAGGTGGGCCTCGCCATCCTCGACGTGCTGCGTTCGGCGCACCGCGAAGGCATCCTGCACCGCGACGTGAAGCCGTCCAACGTACTGATCGCGGAGGACGGCCGGGTCGTGCTGACCGACTTCGGCATCGCCCAGGTCGAGGGCGACCCGTCGGTCACCTCGACGGGCATGCTCGTCGGCGCCCCCTCCTACATCTCGCCCGAGCGCGCCCGCGGCCACAAGCCGGGGCCGCCCGCCGACCTCTGGTCGCTCGGCGGACTGCTGTACGCGAGCGTCGAGGGCTCCCCGCCGTACGACAAGGGGTCGGCCATCGCCACCCTGACCGCGGTGATGACCGAACCGCTCGACCCGCCGAAGAACGCGGGTCCGCTGAAGGAGGTCATCTACGGCCTGCTCGCCCGGGACCCCGAGCAGCGGCTCGACGACGCGGGCGCCCGCGCCCTGCTCAACGAGGTGATCCACGCCGCCGAGAAGCCGGATCCGGTGGCGCCCCCGCCCGCCGAGGCCACCCAGATCATGGCACTGCCCGGGGCCCCGGCCGGACCCCGCGCCAAGTCGGCGACGCCCTCCGCGGAACAGGGCGAGGGCACACGGGACCGGTTGCGGGGCGCCCTGCGCTCGGTACGGAACGCGAAGGGCGCACCGGCCGCCGCCACCGCCGCCGCCTCGGCCTCCGTGCCGCCCAAGCCCTCCGACTCCCCGTCGACCGGTGGCCCGGCCACTCCCGCGAAGCCCTCCCGGCCCGCGGCCACGGCCTCCGTCGCCGTGCCGCCGCAGCGTCCGGCGGCGTCACCGGCCACCCCGCCCCGGGCCTCCATCACGGACGTGGTGCCGCGCCGCACCCTGGTGATCATCGCGGCCGTGATCGTGCTCGCCGTGCTCGGCACGGTCCTCGCGCTCACGCTCGGCGGCGGCGACGACAACGACGCGAGCAAGGGCGCGGGCAAGGACGACAAGTCCACCTCGGCCGGGGCGTCGACCGGCGGCAGCTCCCCGGAGACCGACAGCGGCAAGGGGAAGGACCAGGGAGCGGAGAAGGGCAAGGACGAGGGAAAGAACCCGAACACTCCGTCGAAACCGGCGAATTCGGCCACGTCGTCCGCCGAGCAGGGGAAGGACGACGAGAAGTCCACCCGCTACGAGCACGCCCAGGGGTTCTCGATCAGTCTGCCGGAGGGCTGGAAGTACCAGTCGACCGGAGCCGCCGGGGCGCGCTTCACCGGTCCGGACGAACAGCGCCTCCTCGTGGGCTGGACCTCCACCCCCAAGAGCGACCCGGTGGCGGACTGGAAGGCCCAGGAGTCCTACATGAGGCGCGGCCACTACGAGCGCCTGCGGATCGACAAGGTCGACTTCCGCGGCTGGAACACCGCCGACTGGGAGTTCACCTACCGGGACGGCGGAGTGAAGTACCACACCGTGGACCGCGGTTTCGTGGTGAACGACCGCCTCGGCTACGGGCTCATGTACACCGCTCGCGCGGCCGACTGGGACGACGGCCTGCGGCGTGCCACCTGGAAGACCCTCGCCGACTCGTTCACGCCCAAGTCGTGAGCCGCTGATCATGACTGAGGGAACGGGGCGCGGTGGAGCGATGGCCGCCGCGGTCGCCGCGGCGGTGGCCGTGGTGGTGCTCGGCGGCTGCACGGCGGACACGTCCGGAGAGACCGCCGGTCCAGAGCCCGCCGGGAAGAGCCCGACGAGGTCCGCGCGGCCCGGTGGGGAGATGCCGGACGGCGACGTGCCCCCGGTGAGGCTGCCCATCGACGCCTACGCGCTGAGCGACGAGGACATGGCGCTGGTCGCGCGGGCCGGGGCGAAGCTCACCCAGGACTGCATGAAGGGGTTCTCGCTCCGGTACGAACCCCCGAAGGCCCCGCAGGACGCCGCCGCGACGGAGAACAGGCGCTACGGGATCTCGGACGCGTCCCTGGCCGCCAGGTACGGCTACCACCTCGCGCCCCACCCCGACACGGCCCCGGGCGGACGGCTCACCGCGGCGCAGAGCATGGTGCTGTCCGGCGAGAAGGAGAACGGCGAGCGCGCGCGGACGTACGACGGAAAGAAGATCCCCGAACACGGCTGTGCCGGTCAGGCGGCGTACCGGACGCGGACGCGCTACCGCGCGGAGGACGCCGCCGCTGTCGCCTCGGACATCGACACACAGAGTTTCCAGACGTCCCTGACGGACGAAAAGGTCGGGGCGGCGGTGAAGGACTGGTCCGCCTGCATGAAGGAGAAGGGCCTGACGTACGGGAGCCCGCTGGAATCCGTGGCGGACCGGGCCTTCACCGGGGCCGGCACGGCGTCCGACAAGGAGCGTGCGGTGGCCGTCGCCGACGTGGACTGCAAGGTCCGCACCGGGCTCGTCGCGCGTTGGATGTCCGCGGAGGCGGCCATCCAGCGGGAGCTGATCCAGAAGCACCGCGCCGTCCTCGGCCGGCTCAAGGACGCGCAGCGGCAGGAGACCGGCTTCGCCCGGCAGGTCCTCCGGGACTGAGACGACGTCCCTCGCCGGCCGCCGTCGGGCCGAAGTGCCGCACCGCGCCCGGTGAGGGCTCCCGCCCCGGCAGGGGGCGGGAGCCGTTCACGAGGCCGTCATGGCGCCGGGGTCACCACCACGACTTGCACCCGGACGGGAGCTTGGGCAGAACGTACGGGTAGAAGCGCAGCGAGGCGTTGTTGTTGTACGTCTTGGCGAGCTTCGGCGCGGACGCGACGCTGTTCTCCATTCCCCCGAAGAGGTCGCAGGGGCCCGCGTACCCGCTGTTGAAGAAGATCGCCCCGTAGCTGACCTGCGAGCTGTTGTGGGCACGGAACTTGGCGGACGCCGCCTGGTTCTTGACCTTCAGGCCCTTGCCCGCGCCCGCCGTGGTGAAGTTGAAATCACCCAGGTTGGGGATGTCGCCGGAGGCGATGAACGCGGAACCGCCGTAGTTGCTGTTGTAGTAGAAGACCATGCATGTCTTGTGGATGCTGCTGCAGTTGCCGGTGTCGACGGCCGCGGCGGGGCCGGCGGTGGCTGCTACGCCGCCCAGGGACAGGGCGATCGTGCTCGCGGCCAGGGCGACTCGTCTGCCAGTGTTCAACGCAACTCCTGGGTCCCGTGTGCACAGATGTACACAGCCTCGTTGTCTGAAACTTCACCCTAGACCACATGTCGGACACTCCTACTGGGCCTCGCCGCACGGGACTTGACGCGCGCAGTGCGGTACGCGCACGGCCGATGCGTCCGTCAGATCTCCCATCCCCGTGCCCCGTCCCTTTCGAGCACGTATCGTGAGTGGTGGCATTCCTGGGGTGTGCGCAAGGGACCGGGCACGGTGGCGAGGCGACCGATGGGTCCGTCGGGGGAGGCGTCGTGGACGACTACGCGGGTCGGGTGCTTGCCGACCGCTACCGCCTTCCGCTGTCCTCCGCCGATGAGTACGAACCGGTCCAGACCCGGGCGTTCGACACGTACAGCGGACAGGAAGTCCTGGTCCGGCAGGTGCCGTTGCCCGAGGTGGTGGATGCCGAGGTGCTCGACCCCGGCGATCCGGTCCCGGCGTCCCGCCGGACCACCGGACGGGCGGGGCGCGCACCCGCCGACCCGGCCGTCCGGCGCGCGGTGGAAGCGGCGCAGGCGGCCGCCCAGGTGCCCGACCACCCCCGGCTCGACCAGGTCTTCGACGTGTTCGCCGAGGCGGGGTCGCTCTGGATCGTGAGCGAGTTCGTCGCGGCCCGCCCGCTCGCCGCGCTGCTCGCCGACCGCCCGCTCAACCCGTTCCGGGCCGCCGAGATCGGCTCCGACGTGCTGGCCGCGCTGCGGGTGCTGCACGCCCACGGCTGGACCCACCGGAACATCACCGTCCGCACGGTGCTGATCTGCGACGACGGCCGCGTCGTGCTGACCGGGCTGGCGGCCGGTGCGGCGGAGGAGGCGCTCTGCGGGTACGTCCCGACACCGCGGCCCGACGAGGACGAGGACGGGCACGGCGGCGGGTTCGGCGACGAGGACGGGTTCGGGCCACCGGCGCCCGGCGCGGATCCGGCGGGCGTGTTCGCCCCGCCCCGGCCCGCCGCCCCGCCCCCGCCGCTCCTGCCGCCGAGCCCCGCACCACCGGCCGAGGTGCCGGCCGCGCGGGTTCCTGCGGCGATCGAGACGGCCCGGGTGACGGAGGACCGCCACGGCGACGGGGCGTACGACGACGGCGACGGCGATGCGTACGGGGACGGCTTCCCGTACGGCGGTGGCCGCCGCCCGGACGACCGCCACGGCGACCACCCGGACGACCACCACGAAGACGGTGAGGACCCGGACGACCGCTCGGGCCCGGCCGGCCGTTCCGGCGACCGCTTCCGGCGCGATGTCCCTCGCGACGGCACGGCGGACGCCGCGCACCTGCGGGCCGAGCGCGCCGGAGCCATCGCCGCCTACCGGGAGGGCGCCCGCGCCGCCGCACGCGTCAGCGAGGACCGCCGCCGCGCCGGGGCGGGGAGCGTGGAGGACACCGGCAGCCTGCCCCTCCAGCGTTCCGCGCGGCCGGAGGAGACCGGCCCGCCCGCTCCCCGGAGCCACGCCACCGACGACCCGTACGCCGACGACCCGTACGCCGAGGACGCGCACGCCCGCTCCCCGTACGCCGACGCGTCCCGTGACGACCGGGACGACGACGAGGGCGACGAGGACGGTCCGCCGCCCGCGCGGCGGCTGCATCTCACCGGTTCCTGGAGCGACGGCCCCACGTCCGGGCGGCCCGTCCCCGCCGGAGGCTCGGACGCCCGGCGCGGCGGCCCCCCGGCACTTCCCGCGCCCCGCTCCGGCGGGCAGCCGGGGCCGGGCCGCTGGGACGAGGGCGCCGGGAGCGCGGACACGGACTCCGTCTACCGCGGCCCGGAGACCCCCCTCGCCGCCGAGCGCGCCCGGCAGGCCCGGATCGCCGTGGTCGGCGCGGTCACCGAGCGCTGGGCGCCGGAGCAGGCCGGCCCCGTCCACGAGAACTGGCGGCTGGCGCCCCCGATCGGCCCCGCCACCGACCTCTGGGCGCTGGGCGCCCTGCTCTACCGCGCAGTCCAGGGCCACGCCCCGTACCCCGAGGAGAACGCCGCCGAGCTGGTCCAGATGGTCTGCGGCGAGCCGCCCGCCTTCGCCGAGGAGTGCGGCCCGCTGCGCCCCGTCGTCGAGTCCCTGCTGCGTCAGGACCCCACCGAGCGGCCGGACTTCGAGGAGCTGAGCGGCTGGCTGCGCTCCCTGGTGCGCTCGGCGCCGGAGCCCGAGGCCGGTCTGGACGTCGTGCCCCTGCCGTCCGCCGACACCGCCCGGCTCCCCGTCGTACGCCGCAGGGGAGAGCTGGTCCGCAGACGGCGCGGCAGGAACGCGTCCCACGGCCGCCACCGCCACACCAAGGACCGGCAGGACCGGCCCGTCGCGGAGCGGGGTTTCCAGGCCCCGGTGTCCCAGGAACCCCAAGCCCCTTTGCCGCCCGCCAGGGCGCCCAGACCGCCGCGCGAGCCCAAGGGGCCCAAGGCGCTGCGCACCCCGCCCCGCCCCCGCGACGACGGCGAGCGGCGGGCGCCGCGGCGGCTGGGGCGGCTGCTCCTGGTGCTGATCCTGCTGGCCCTCGCCGCGGCCGTCGCGTACGCCGTGATGTTCCTGCCCAAGTCCGGCGACCGGGAGGGCGCCCGCTCCACGGGCCCGGGTGCGTCGGTGTCCGGTGCGCCGGATTCCGGCAGCGGCGCGTCCTCGGGGTCCTCCGGTGCGCAGCAGCCGCAGACCAGCCGCTCCGCCGTCGCGCTCGCCCCCGGCTACACCCTGCGCAAGGACGCGGAGGGCTTCGAGGTCGGTGCGCCCAAGGGCTGGCGGCGTACCCCCGCCAACGCGGACCGTCAGATCCGCTACGGCAGCGACGGCTTCAGCCTGCTGATCGTCCCCGGGCGCGACACGGTCGCGGCCAAGGGCGACGACCCGCTGGCGTACCAGGCCGACAAGGAACTGGAGTTGCAGCAGTTCCGCGACTCCACCTGGTCCGGGTCGAGCGGGCTGCGCCGGATCGACGTGGGGCGACAGGCCATGGCGGAGGGCCAGTTCACCTGGCAGGACGCGTCGGGACGCCAGGTCTACGCCCGCAATCTGGTGATGGTCGTGGGCGGCCGCTACCACGTCATCCAGGTCATCGGCCCGGAGAACCGGCGCGACAAGGTTTCGGACATCTACGAACAAGCCATCTCCTCCTACCGTGTGACGCCGTGAACCCTCTGGGTGAATCCACCCCCCGGTGACGGAGCGACAAGCATCACAGTGCGGTCTCGTGGGGGGTGCGAGGTTCCGTGGCCGTGCATCCCCTCCGTAATCTGGCACCCGAGGAACGGGGCGGGGATACGTGGATCGATCACAGGGAACGGACGCGGGACTGGTGCTGGCCGGCAGGTACCGGCTGGGCGAGGTCCTCGGGCGCGGCGGCATGGGCAAGGTCTGGCGCGCCCACGACGAGGTGCTGCACCGTACGGTCGCGGTCAAGGAGTTGACCGCCGGTCTCTATGTCGCCGAGGCCGATCGGATCGTGCTGCACGCCCGCACACAGAAGGAGGCCCGCGCGGCCGCCCGGATCACACACCCGGGCGTGGTCACGGTGCACGACGTGATCGAGTACGACAACCGGCCCTGGATCGTCATGCAGTACGTCGACGGTCCGTCCCTCGCCGACGCCGCGAAGGAGTCCGGTGAGATCGAGCCCCGCGAGGCCGCCAGGATCGGCCTCCACGTGCTGAGCGCCCTGCGCGCCGCCCACGGGGCGGGGGTCCTGCACCGGGACGTGAAGCCGGGCAACGTGCTCCTCGCCAAGGACGGCCAGGTGCTGCTCACCGACTTCGGGATCGCCGCCATCGAGGGCGACTCGACCATCACCCGGACCGGTGAGCTGGTCGGCTCCATCGACTACCTGGCACCCGAGCGGGTCCGCGGCGGCGACCCCGGGCCGGCCTCCGACCTGTGGTCGCTCGGCGCCACGCTCTACACCGCCGTCGAGGGGCGCTCGCCGTTCCGCCGCACCTCCCCGATCTCCACCATGCAGGCCGTCGTGGCCGAGGAGCCCCCGCCGCCCGCCAAGGCGGGTCCGCTGACCTCCGTGATCACCGCGCTGCTGCGCAAGGAGCCGGAGGAGCGCCCGACGGCCGCGGAGACGGAACGGATGCTGCTGGACGCCATGGAGGGCCGCGCGCCCGTGGCGGCGCAGGCGTACGTGCCGACGCAGCGGGTCCCCGACGAGGTCATACGCTCCCTGGACGGGGACGGCCCGGCCGCGCCCGGAACCACCCGGATGCCCCACCCGGCGGCATCGGACCCGGCCCCGGCACCGGCGGCCGCACCGGTGCCCGCACCGCCCGCCCGGCGCAGCCGCTGGCGCACCGTGGTCCTGGTCATCGCCGCCGCGGCCCTGGTCGGCGGCGGCGCGGGAGTCGCCGCGATGAAGTACGGGGACCGGACGGGCGACGCCGCGGGCGAGGAAACGGCCAGGCACACGAACGCCGCCCCCGAGAAGCCCGGCACCACGCCCTCGCCGGAGTCGGAGAAGCCCGACAAGCCCGTGAAGGAGGTGCCCGACGGCTGGCACCGGGTGAACGATCCCGAGGGCTTCAGCCTGGTGGTGCCCGACGGCTGGGAGCGCCGGGCGGACGGCAACCAGGTCGACTACACCCCGGACGACGGCGTGCACTACATCCGGATCAGCAACGACCCGGACCCCGACTTCGACAACCCGTACATGCACATGCTGAGCCTGGAGAAGCAGCTCGCCGAACGGCTGCCCGGCTACCAGCGCAAGACGCTGCACTCCAACACGTACCGGGACCGGCCCGGCTCGCTCTGGGAGTTCACCTGGACCGAGACCAAGAACCACCCGGGCCCGCGCCACGCCATCGACCAGATGTACTTCGGCGAGGAGGGCGGTCCGGAGTACGCGCTGTACATGACGGGACCGGCGGACGACTGGGACACGACCCGGTCGCAGTTCGACACGATGCTGCGCGGATGGCGGGCGCCCGACAGCTCCGGATGAGGTCCGCCGGGCCGTGCCGCAGGGGAAGGGCTCCTGATCAGGGGCTTTGTTGCCAGTGAACGCTGGCTTGTTTGTGGGGAGTGTGAAAACCCGTTACCCACGGGTACCCAAAGTGTGCGGCTGGACGTACTCTCGCCCTCATGACGGACTCGCAGGCGCCCACGTCCACCTCCGCAGCCCCGCTCGGCACCAACCCGGTGGCCGCCGCCCCCGCGGGGGCGCGCACCGCCGCCGATGTGGTGACGCCCGAGGTGGTCGCCCAGCTGACCCGGGGAGTGGCCGGATCGGGCCGCACGGCCAACCACACCCCCTTCACCGGGGAGAAGCTGGCCGACCTGCCGGAGTCCACCCCCGAGGACGTGGCGGGCGCCTTCGAGCGGGCCCGCGCCGCGCAGCCCGCCTGGGCCGCCACCCCCGTCCGCGCGCGCGCCGCCGTACTGCTCCGCTTCCACGACCTGGTGCTCGGCCGCCAGGCCGAGGTGCTCGACCTCATCCAGCTGGAGACCGGCAAGGCCCGGCTGCACGCCCACGAGGAGGTGCAGGCCGTCGCCGTCGCGGCCCGCCACTACGGGCGCAGGGCCGCCGCGTATCTGAAGCCGAAGCGGCACACCGGGGTCGTCCCGACCCTCACCAAGGTCACCGAGCTGCGCCAGCCGCGCGGCGTCATCGGGCAGATCGCGCCGTGGAACTACCCGCTCGAACTGTCCGTCGGCGACGCGCTGCCCGCGTTCGTCTCCGGCAACGCCGTGGTGATGAAGCCCGACACGGAGACCGCGCTGACCGCGCTCTGGGCCCGGGACCTGCTGATCGAGGCCGGACTGCCCGCCGAGGTCTTCCAGGTCGTGCTCGGTGAGGGCCCCGTCGTCGGCCCCGAGGTCGTCAAGCACGCCGACTACGTCTCGTTCACCGGCTCCACCCGCACCGGCCGCGAGGTCGCCCAGGGCGCGGCGGCCCGGCTCGTCGGCGTCTCGCTGGAGCTCGGCGGCAAGAACGCCATGCTGGTCCTGAAGGACGCCGACGTGGAGAAGGCCGCCGCGGGCGCCGTCCGCGCCTGTTTCTCCTCCGCGGGCCAGCTCTGCATCTCCATCGAGCGGCTGTACGTCCACGAGTCGATCGCCGACGACTTCGTGGCCCGCTTCGCCGCCCGTACGAAGGCCATGCGGCTCGGCAGCTCCCTCGCCTACGGGGCCGACATGGGCTCGCTGGTCGGCGAACGCCAGCTGGAGACCGTCACCCGGCATGTGGCGGAGGCCGTCGAGAAGGGCGCCGTGCTCGTCGCGGGCGGCGTCGCCCGCCCCGACATCGGCCCGCTGTTCTACGAGCCGACCATCCTCGACGGCGTCGAGGCGCCGATGGCCGTGTGCGGCGAGGAGACCTTCGGCCCGGTCGTCTCCATCTACCGCTTCACCGACGAGGACGAGGTCGTCGCCCTCGCCAACGCCACCCCGTACGGCCTGAACTCCAGCGTCTGGACCAAGGACTCCCGGCGCGGCCACCGGGTCGCCGCCCGGCTGCGGACCGGCACGGTCAACATCAACGAGGGGTACGCCCCCGCGTACGGCAGCGTGCAGTCCCCGATGGGCGGCATGAAGGACTCCGGCCTCGGCCGCCGGCACGGCTCGGAGGGCATCCTCAAGTACACCGAGGCGCAGACCGTCGCCCAGCAGCGGCTGATCCCGCTCGCCCCGTCCTTCGGCATGGACGACGAGAAGTACGCGGCGTTCATGAGCGTCAGCCTCAAGGCGATGAAGGCGTTCCGCCTGCGCTGACCCCGGTCGTACCCGCAGCACCTTCCGCCCGTTCCGCACCGAGGAGAGCCATGTCCCAGGACAGCCCTGCCCAGAACCGGCCCGCCGCGCCGGAAGGAACCGACGACGACGCCTACGACTACGACGTGCTCGTCGTCGGCTCGGGCTTCGGCGGTGCGGTGTCGGCGCTGCGGCTGAGCGAGAAGGGGTACCGGGTCGGGGTGCTGGAGGCGGGCCGCCGCTTCACCCCCGGCACCCTCCCCAAGAACTCCTGGGACCTCAGGAACTACCTGTGGGCCCCCGCGCTCGGGCTCTTCGGCATCCAGCGGGTGCATCTGCTCGGCAAGGTGATGGTGCTCGCCGGGGCGGGCGTCGGCGGCGGCTCGCTCAACTACGCCAACACGCTGTACGTGCCTCCGGCGCCGTTCTTCGAGGACCGGCAGTGGGCGGACATCACCGACTGGCACGACGAGCTGAAGCCCTACTACGACCAGGCCGAGCGGATGCTCGGGGTGCGGCTCAACCCGACGACGACCCCCTCGGACGTCCATCTGAAGGCCGCCGCTCAGGCCATGGGCGTCGGCGACACCTTCCACCTCGCCCCGGTCGGCGTCTTCTTCGGCGACGGCAAGGACGCCGACGGCACGGCGCGGGCGAAGCCCGGCGGCACGGTCCCCGACCCGTACTTCGGCGGCGCGGGCCCCGCCCGCAAGGCGTGCACCGAGTGCGGCGAGTGCATGACGGGCTGCCGGCACGGTGCCAAGAACACCCTCAACGAGAACTACCTCCACCTCGCGGAGAAGGCCGGAGCCGTCATCCACCCGATGACCTCCGTCATCGCGGTCACCGACGACCCGGAGGGCGGCTACCGCGTCGTCACCGTCCCCACCGACCGCCGCAGGAAGGCGAGGCCCACCCGGCTGCGCGCCCGCGAGGTGGTCGTCGCGGCCGGTACGTACGGCACCCAGACCCTGCTGCACACCATGAAGGACAAGGGGCTGCTGCCCCGGCTCTCGGCCCGGCTCGGCGAGCTGACCCGTACCAACTCCGAGGCGCTGGTCGGCTCGCAGACCAGCGACCGGCGCTACCGCAGGAAGCACGGCACCGCGAAGGCCGACTTCACCCGGGGCGTCGCGATCACCTCCTCGATCCACCCCGACGAGAACACCCACATCGAGCCGGTCCGCTACGGCAAGGGCTCCAACGCGATGGGCTCGATGTCCATCCTCCAGGTGCCCTACGGCGGCCGAAGGGTGCTGGGCTGGCTCGGCAACATGGCCAGGCACCCGGCCCTCGCCCTGCGTTCGCTCTCCAACCACCACTGGTCGGAACGGACCATCATCGGGCTGGTCATGCAGTCGCTCGACAACTCGCTGACGACGTACCGCAAGCCGGGCGGCGTGGGCAAGGGCCTGCTCACCGCCCGGCAGGGGCACGGCACGCCCAACCCGACCCAGATCGCGGAGGCGACCCGCGCCGCCGCCCTGCTCGCCGAGGAGATCAACGGCTTCGCGGGCTCGAACGTGGGCGAGCTGATGGGCACCCCGCTCACCGCGCACTTCCTCGGCGGCTGCCCCATCGGCGCCACCGCCGACGACGGGGTGATCGACCCGTACCACCGGCTCTACGGGCACCCCGGCATCTCGGTGGTCGACGGCTCGGCGGTCTCCGCGAACCTCGGCGTCAACCCGTCGCTCACCATCACCGCACAGGCCGAGCGCGCGATGTCCTTCTGGCCCAACAAGGGCGAGAAGGACCCGCGTCCGGCTCAGGGCGAGGCGTACGAACGGCTGGCCGCGGTCGAACCGCGCTCGCCCGCCGTGCCCGAGGACGCCTTCGGCGCGCTGAAGCTGCCGTTCCTCGGGATGCCGGCCGTCCCGCCGAAGAAGCCGTGAGGCAGCCCTGAAGCAGCCGTGAAGCGGCCGCAGGAGGCTCGGGAACGGTGGAAGGGGCTGCACCCCCCTCCGAGTGCAGCCCCTTCCACGTCCACGGCGTACCGACGCGTCACACGTCGGCGTCACCGTGCCCGCGGCGCCGCACGAGGTACATCGCGCCCGCGCCGAGCATCACGGCCGCACCGCCCGCGGCGGCGAACACCGGCAGCGCGGAGGACGGCCCCGTCTCCGCGAGACGGCCGGTCACCCGGCCCATCGGGTTGGCGGCCGGTTCCGCGGACGGCACCGGGGCACGGCCGCCGGTCCGCGGCGTCGAACCGCTCCCGCCGGACTCCACGATCCGGAACCGGTACGCGACGTCGCCGACGCCCACGCAGTCCTTGTCGCCCACGTACAGACCGGCACCGAGCGTGAAGCCCGCGCCGACGGGGGCGGTCCGCTTCACCTCGATGCGCAGCGGGATGTCGACCTCGTACCCGGGAGGCATCTCGTCCGACCGGCCGACGTAACCGACCGCGCGCCCGTCCTCGCCGAGCTCCACCCAAGCGCCGGTCTCCGGATCACGGACCTGGAGGCTGACCTGCTCCGAGCGGAACAGGTCGTCGCCCGCCCTGTCGGAGGAGGCGCCCGCGAAGTAGTCGATCTTCTTCACGGTGGACCGCGAGGAGTTGTAGACGTTCATCGTGAACGCGTGCCGGCCGCTGCCCCGGGCGATCCGGCCGGGCAGGCCGTGGACGGAGACGTCCAGGTCGGACGTGGCGCACACGGCCGGCGGCGCCGGGTCCTCGGACTCCGACGAGGAGGCGGACGGGGAGGCGGACGGGGACGCCGGGGCGCCCGGCGTGCCGCTCGGGGTCGGTCCGGGGGACTCGTCCGGGGCGGTGGACGGGCCGGGCCCGCCCGCTCCGGGACTCGCGGACGCCTCGCCGGAGTCCTCACCGGTTCCGTCGCCCGTATCTCCGCCCGGTCCCTCGCCCGGGTTCCCGCCCGGCTCTTCCACGGGCGTGGTGGCGGACGCATCCGGTGAGGCGGCCGGGGACCCGGGCTCGCTCGGCGGGGGCGTACCGGTGGCCCCGGCGGCAGCGGTCCCGTCCGTCGCCGTGGCCGACGCGGCGGGCGCGGCCAGAATCGCGGCGGGCGCGACGACCACCGTGGCGGCGGCCAGCGCCAGGGCGCGGCGAAACTTCATGGCGACCTCGGGAGTCCTTGCGCGGCGCGATGGGTGCCACGGTTGCGGGACGGGCCCGCCGCGGGGGACACGAGCGGGGCCGGTGGTTCCGCATGGTTGACCCGTGGTCCGCCGCAATGGTTGTCCGGATGCTCACCGAACTCCGATGTGACGCCGCTCACGCCGACGGCCCCGCCGGAAAGAGGCCACGGAAACGGATGCGACGGGCACAGCGGCGGCGGCACAGCGGCGACGGGAAGAGGGCCGGCGACGGGAAGAGGGCCGACGGAAGCAGGGGTACGGCGCGGAGGCGGCGGAGGCAATGGAAACGGCCGGCCCCGGGCGTCCCCGGAGCCGGCCGTTTCCTGGGGTGACCGGTCTGCTGTCCCCTGCCGACCGGTCACGCACGCTGGGGCGTGGTCCCACGGCGCACATGCGGTACGCCACACGCTCCAGCGGAGCCACACGCGGTTTTCTTCGGAACCGCCCCTGGCTGGCACGGACACCGGGACCAACGAAGCCGCGCCGGGCCCGGTCACGCGCCGTACGGGTGAGAATCGGCCCGAACTGGGATACGCCGGGGGACCCCCGCCCCGCCGGGTGTCAGGCCCGGCCCCGGCACAGCTCCAGCAACGTCATGGCCAGCGAGGTGCCGGGCTTGCCGAGCGCGTCCCGGTACGAGGCGAGGATCTCCATCTCGCGGGAGAGGCTGATCCGGCGGCCGCCTGAGGTGATCCGGGCCTCCTGGATGACCGCCGAGACGGCCATCCGCTCCTGGACGAGTCCGATGATCCGGTCGTCGAGGGTGTCGATACGGGCCCGTGCGTCGTCGATCAGCGCGGCGGCCTCCTCGGTACGCGCGCCGGTCTTCTCGGCGGCGGTCTTCACGGGGGCGGTTTCCGCGGGGGCTGTGCTGGTCATGGTGGTGACTCCTCGTGGGTCGGGTCCCCGAGGCCGGTCGGTCCGCAAACGCCGAGGCGCCCCGGGCCTTTCGGCCCGGGGCGCCTGGAACGTTGCTTGTCAGTGGATCAAGCAGCACGACCATGGCAGCCGGCGGGCCGGATGCCATAGGTAAAGACGAAGGTCGTGTGCTGACGCATGCCCTCAGTATGGCCCGGCCGCGAAGGCCGGACCAACCCGGCGCCCGGATGCTGAGACACCGTGTCCGGGCGCGCCCCGCCCCAGCCCGTCCCCGGACCCCCGCGCGGCCGGGACGTCGGCGGACTCCGCGACCCCGGTAGAATCGACAAAACAGACCCCCCCTTTCACCGCCGGAAGGCCGCCCGTGCCAGCAGCACCCCCCGCCGCCCCCGACACCACCACCGACGTGGTTCTCGTTGTCGACTTCGGCGCGCAGTACGCCCAGCTCATCGCCCGACGCGTCCGTGAGGCCCGGGTCTACAGCGAGATCGTCCCGTCCACCATGCCGGTGGCCGAGATGCTGGCCAAGAACCCCCGGGCGATCATCCTGTCCGGCGGCCCCTCCTCGGTGTACGCGGAGGGAGCGCCCTCCCTGGACCGCGCGTTGTTCGAGGCCGGGGTCCCGGTCTTCGGCATGTGCTACGGCTTCCAGCTGATGGCCACCACGCTCGGCGGCACCGTCGACGACAACGGTGCCCGTGAGTACGGCCGTACCCCGCTCACCGTCTCCAAGAGCGGCTCCACGCTCTTCGAGGGCACCCCCGCCGAGCAGTCGGTCTGGATGTCGCACGGCGACGCCTGCTCCGCCGCCCCCGAGGGCTTCACCGTCACCGCCTCCACGGACGTCGTGCCGGTCGCCGCCTTCGAGAACGACGAGAAGAAGCTCTACGGCGTCCAGTACCACCCCGAGGTGCTGCACTCCACGCACGGCCAGCAGGTCCTGGAGCACTTCCTCTACCGCGGCGCGGGTATCGAGCCGACCTGGACCACGACCAATGTGGTCGAGGAGCAGATCGCGCTGATCCGCGAGCAGGTCGGCACCAAGCGCGCCATCTGCGGTCTGTCCGGCGGCGTGGACTCCGCGGTCGCCGCGGCCCTCGTACAGAAGGCCATCGGCTCCCAGCTGACCTGCGTGTACGTCGACCACGGCCTGATGCGCAAGGGCGAGACCGAGCAGGTCGAGAAGGACTTCGTGGCCGCCACCGGCGTCCAGCTGAAGGTCGTCGACGCCGAGGAGCGCTTCCTCACCGCGCTGGCCGGGGTCTCCGACCCCGAGCAGAAGCGGAAGATCATCGGCCGCGAGTTCATCCGCGTCTTCGAGCAGGCCCAGGCCGAGATCGTCGCCGAGGGCGCCGCCGACGGCGAGGAGGTCGCCTTCCTCGTCCAGGGCACGCTCTACCCGGACGTCGTCGAGTCCGGCGGCGGCACCGGCACCGCCAACATCAAGTCGCACCACAACGTGGGCGGCCTCCCCGACGACATCGAGTTCCAGCTCGTCGAGCCGCTGCGCCAGCTGTTCAAGGACGAGGTCCGGATGGTCGGCCAGGAACTCGGCCTGCCGGAGGAGATCGTCCAGCGCCAGCCGTTCCCCGGTCCCGGCCTCGGCATCCGCATCGTCGGCGAGGTCACCAAGGAGCGGCTCGACCTGCTCCGCGAGGCCGACGCCATCGCCCGCGAGGAGCTGACCGCCGCCGGACTGGACCGCGACATCTGGCAGTGCCCCGTGGTCCTGCTCGCCGACGTCCGCTCGGTCGGCGTCCAGGGCGACGGCCGCACCTACGGCCACCCGATCGTCCTGCGCCCGGTCTCCTCCGAGGACGCGATGACGGCCGACTGGTCGCGCCTGCCCTACGAGACGCTCGCCCGGATCTCGACCCGCATCACCAACGAGGTCGCCGACGTCAACCGCGTCGTGCTCGACGTGACGAGCAAGCCGCCGGGCACCATCGAGTGGGAGTGACCTCCCACGAGGTCAAACACCGATGCCGTCGCTCATTCGTTTGGGCGACGGCATCGTCGTATGAGCTGGGTACGCTGGTTGCGGAGACGAGACTCTGCCCCATGGGAGCAATCATGAGCGCTGCACCCGAGTACGAGTTGGACGAGAAGTACAACTACCCGGTCCCCCCTCCCCAGGGCTGGACCGCAGATGATCTCGACCGGCTTCCGAACCTGCCGCGGCGCACCGAGCTGATCGACGGGAGTCTCGTCTTCATGAGTCCGCAGACCAGGTTTCACATGCGGACGATGCGTCTGCTGGAGACCTCTCTCCTCGAACAGGCGCCGGACGAACTCGATGTCTTTCGCGAATTCAGCGTCAGGCTGGACCGCCGGAACCGGCCCGAGCCGGACGTACTGGTGGTTCCCCTGGGAGCGGATACGGGCCCCAAGCAGACCTCACTCAGGCCGGAGGACGTCATCCTGGCGGTGGAGGTCGTCTCGGAGGAGTCCGCGGACAGGGATCGGGAGGTCAAGCCCCGGAAGTACGCCGCTGCCGGGGTCGTGCACTTCTGGAGGGTGGAGGCGGGCGGGGACGGTCTGCCCATCGTGTATGTCTACGAGCTCGATCCGGCGCTGAAGGCCTACACGCCGACGGGCATTCACCACAACAGGCTGAAGCTTGACGTTCCCTTCCCCGTCGACATCGATCTCACCGCGATCAACCAGCGGCGGCGATAGACGACGCGATGGGGCGGTCCCCCGGCGGACCGCCCCGCATCCCTGGCCACTTGTGGCAACCGGCGGTAACTTCCGATCCCGTGCGCTGGCGCACGTACGCCCTGGGAGCCCCGAGGAGCCGCCATGTCCGAGCCCACCCCCATACCCGTGGACCAGCTCCACTTCGCGATGCCGCCCGTCCACGACTGCGCGGCCGACGAGCGCGCGTACCGCAAGGAGCGGCTGGCCGGTGCGCTCCGGCTGTTCGGGGAGTACGGGTACGAGGACGGCGTCTCCGGCCACCTCACCGCCCGGGACCCCGAGTTCGCCGACTGCTTCTGGGTCAACCCCTTCGGGGCCCCGTTCGACGGGCTCGCACCCCACGACCTGATCCTGGTCAACGGCGAGGGACAGGTCGTCGAGGGCCACCACCACGTCAACCAGGCGGCGTTCGCCGTCCACGCACAGGTGCACCGGGCCCGCCCGGACGTCGTCGCCGTCGCGCACACCCACTCCGTGCACGGCAGGGCCCTGGCCGCGCTCGGCGAGCTGATCGAACCGATCACCCAGGAATCCTGCGCCTTCTACGAGGACCACGTCCTGTACGACGCCTACACCGGGGTCGTCGTCGACGAGGACGAGGGGCGCCGGATCGCCGCCGCGCTCGGCGGCCGCAAGGCGATCGTGCTGCGCAACCACGGGCTGCTGACCGTGGGCGACTCGGTGGACGCGGCCGCCTGGTGGTTCCTCACGCTGGAGCGCTCCTGCCAGGTGCAACTGGCCGCGCGGGCCGCCGGGAAACCCGTGCTCATCGAGCACCGGGACGCGGTCGCCACCCGCGATCAGCTCGGCAGCGACCTGGTGGCGTGGATCAACTACCAGCCCCTGTGGCGCCGGATCAGTCGCACATTCTGACGATACGCGCCGACGGACCGCCCCGATGCGGTCCGGGGCCCCGCCGTGCGGCACAATTCGCTGAAATGGCAGCCGAGTTGGCTGTACCGGGTTGGAGAGGGCGGCGTTCCCAGTGGCGTTGGACGAGGCGAGGGCGGGCAGCGCGCACGGGGGCGGCTGCATGTGCGGCGACTGCCCGCACGGGGCGCGCGAGGGCCACCGGCGCGCGGTGGCCGCGTTCCTGGCGAAGCGGGACGAACTCGCCGCGGGCCAGGGGCTGCCGCCCGGCGTGGCCCGGTCCGCCTCCGCGACCCGCCAGTGGGTCTCGGACGAGCTCACCCAGTCCGCCAGGACCGTCGCCGAACGGGGCCGGGAGGCGGGCGACGCCTGGCTGTACCGGGTCTGGCGGCGCACCCTGACCGTGGTGTGGGGGAGCGTCGCGCTGCTGGTCGTCGGCGAGTGCGCCACCGCCATCGGCGCGGGCTGGACCAACGCCCGTACGGCGGGCCTGATCGCCGGACTCGTCACCGCGGCCCTGCTGAGCGGCGCCGCCCATGTCCACCGCGCCCGGGGCGGTCTGCTCGCCCCGCTGATCGGCGAGGACAACCGGCTCTCCACCTCCCGGGCGGTCGCCGTCTCCTGGGTGCTGCTCGCCGTGTTCTCCGTACTCGTCCTGGCGCTCCAGCTGGCGGGCGCCTCCCGCCACGCCGAACGCGACGCGCTGATCGAGGGACTGGATCTGGCCCGGGGCGCCGGGGTGGTGACCGTGCTCGCGCTGGTGTGCGCCGTCGCCGTCGTCGTACGCCGGGTCGTGACCGTACGCTCCCTGGCCGGGCGGCTCCAGAAGCTGCGGGCCGACCGGCCGCGCGCCGCCGATCTGCTCACCGACGACTCCGGGCGGGGCAGCTTCACGGATGTGCAGTACGTGCTGGTGAGCACGGTCGCCGTGCTGTTCGCGGCGGTCCGGCTGGCCCGCCGGCCCGAGCAGCTGCCGGACCTGCCCTGGGGGCTGGCGCTGCTGGTCACCGTTTCGGCGCTCGCCTATTTCGCCGGGAAGTACGCGGAGGGCGGCCGTCCGGTGATCCTCTCGGTGGTGCGGGCCCGTGAGGCCGGGGACCTGGACGCGCCGGTCCGCACCGGCGACGACATCGAGATCCGCGGCGCGGGCTTCGTGCCGCCCGGCGCCGGGACACCGGACCGGCTGGCCCGCGTGGTCGTCCGGATCGGCCGGGTCCATGTGCACGTACCGCTGATCCCGGTCCCCGGCGGCTTCGCCAACCCGGCCGACGGCGTCCTCACCGTGCCGGTACCGGTGGAGGTCGAGCCAGGGGTGGTGGAGGTCCAGGTCGTGACCGCCGCCGGAGTGGAGACCAACCCGGTCGAGATCGACGTGACGGACTGACCGCCCGCGACGCACGACCGGCCGGACGCCCCACCGGGTGAGCAGCGCGTTCGCCCTGTACGTAAGGTCTGGTGACGGGTCTACGGAAGGCGGTGCAGTCACATGCGGGGATACGGCACGAACGTGCGCGGACTGGGTGAGTCGAGGGGGCTCAAGGACGTGGCGCGGCAGCACGCCCTGCTGCCGCTGCGGATCTTCCTGGGCGTCACCTTCATCTACGCGGGGCTCGACAAGCTGACGGACCGCTCCTTCTTCCGGGCGAGCGGCCCCGGCTCCATCGGCGAGACCATGCACGCGGTGCGGGACTCGTCCGCGATCCCGGGCCTCGTCGACCTCGCGCTGAAGAACCCCGGCGCCTTCGGCTACGCCATCGCCATCGGTGAACTCGCCGTCGGCCTCGGGACCTTCTTCGGGCTGTGGGCCCGGCTCGCCGCGCTCGGCGGGGCGCTGATCTCGCTGAGCCTGTGGCTGACCGTGAGCTGGCAGGTCACGCCGTACTACTTCGGCAACGACCTGGCCTACCTCATGGCCTGGCTGCCGCTGGTGCTCGGCGGGGCCGCGGAGTTCTCCGCGGACGCCCTGCGCGCGTCACGGCGGCGACGGATCAGGTAGTTCACCCAGGTCGCGGTGGCGGCCAGCCAGAGGCCGCCGAAGAACAGCGGGACGAAGAAGACCCACGGGGCGTCCCAGGCCCCCGCGGCGTCCGCCGCGTAGCCCGCCGCCAGCGCGAGCATGACCACGCCCGCCACCGCCCGTCCGGGCCGGATCTCATGACGCAGCACGGGTGACCTCCACCTGTCCGATGCCGACTTCGAGTCTGAGGTCGACCGTTCCGGCCGGGCGGGCGCCCGGCGCGGGAGGGAGCGTCCGGCGCTCCCGCCGGTCGGGGTCGACGTCCACCTCGCGCGGCCTCTCGGTCCGGGCCTCGCCCGGCCTGCCGGTCGGCAGCGAGATGTCGCCGATGGTCGCCCGCGCGTCCACCTTCACCGTCACGTCCTCGGGCACGACGACGACCGCGCGGCCCGCCCCGACGTTCACCTCCGTCGTGAGGGTGGTGCCCCGGGGGACCTTGATCCCGGTGAGGTCCAGCCGCGCCACCCCCGTACCCAGCCGGTAGTGCGGCTGGACCGCCGCCACCGAGGCGGGCCGCCAGCCCTCGCGGACCCACTGGGTGGTGATGTTCTTGGGCAGCGCGGACGCGCCCGCCAGCAGGGCGGCCGTCACCATCGCCAGCATGACCGTGCCGAACCCCGTGCGGCCCAGGAACGAACTGACCAGCATCCCGAGCCCGAACACCGCGAGCGCGCCGGCCAGACCGAACTGCAGGCTCGTACCGAACGGATGGGACTCCCACGTCAGCCCCGTGCCCAGACCCCCCGCGATCAGGGCGAACAGGAACACCGGACCGCCGATCGAGGCCGGGCCCCGGGTGCCGGGCTCGTGCCGGGGCGGGCGGAACGGGGCGTCCTGCGTGGGCCGTGCCACATGGGCCACGGGCGCCGCGTCGGCCGGGCCCCACAGATAGCCGGCGGCCACCGGCCCCGAGGAGCCGTCCTTGACGATCGGGTCCCGCCACCACGACGGGCTGCCCGGCGACGGCGGCGCCTTCACCTCCGGGGGCGCGTCCGCCACCGCCTGCGCGGTCGCCGGATGCAGCGGGCCCTCCGGCGCCGCGGTCCTGCGGTGCTGCGTCCACACGGCGAAGCCGACGACCGCGAGCGACAGCATCGCGGAGAACGCCAGCGTGCCGCCGTTGCCCAGCATCGAGAGGAACAGCCCGCAGCCGATCAGCGCGAGCAGCACCGCGATCAGCGAGGCCCCCTCCACCCGGCCGGACAGCAGCCTGCGCGCCTCGTTCTCCTCCTCGCCGTCCACCGGGACCAGCAGCCAGGCGAAGCCGTAGAAGATCAGCCCGATGCCGCCGGTCACGGAGAGCACACCGAGCACGATCCGGAAGATCACCGGATCGACGTCGCAGTACCGGCCGAGCCCGCCGCACACCCCGGCCACCACCTTGTGCTGCGGACTGCGCCGCAGCAGAGGCGCCGGATCGGGGGGCGGAGCGACACCGGGGGAGGCATCCTGGGGAACGGTCATGCCTCCATGGTGACGGGCCGGAAGCCCGACCGGGACCCGCACCGACCCTGGCCGTTCCCTGATATTGGCCGGACGGCCCCCGAGACCGGGCCCGTCCGCGGGCGGAACCGGCCGGACCCTCGCACCGGTCCCGGCTCAGGGTCGACTGGGGGACCGACCCTGATGCCACCACCCGCGCGGACATGTGACGATCGGGGCATGCCAGCCGCCACGACCCGCGCCACCAGCCCCCGCAGCGCAGACCCGGAGGAGCCACCGCAGCGCAAGCTGTACCGCAGCGCCGACGGACGGCTGCTCGGCGGTGTCGCGCGCGGCCTCGCCGGACATCTCGGGCTGCCCGTCGTCTGGGTGCGGTTCGTCTTCCTCGGCCTGTTCTTCGCGGACGGCCTCGGCGCGCTGCTCTACGCCGTCTTCTGGATCGTCGTCCCGCTCGGCGTCGGCGGCGTCGAGGCGCCGCGCTCGGTCTTCGAGACCGCCCCGGACGGCCGGCGCCGGCTCCGCAAACCCGACAAGGGCCAGGTCTTCGCCCTGATCGCGCTGCTCTTCGGCGCCATGATCTTCGTCGGCAACGTCGACATGGGCAGCGGGGCCAACCGCTACATCTGGCCCACGCTGCTGATCGGCGCCGGTTCCGTACTGGTGTGGCGGCAGGCCGACAACGCCCGGCGCGCCCGCTGGATGGAGGTCGGCAGCCGCCGCCGGGTCCTGCACCTGGCCCGCGGACTGGCCGGGGTCGCCCTGGTCGGCCTGGGCCTGGCCGTCTTCATGGTGGTGCGCGGCTCCGCCGCCCAGCTCGGCAACGTCCTGACCGCGGCCATCGCCGTCCTCACCGGAATCGCGCTGCTGGCCGGGCCCTATCTCGTCCGCATGACCCAGGACCTCTCCGAGGAACGCCTGATGCGCATCCGGGCCCAGGAACGTGCCGAGGTGGCCGCCCACGTCCACGACTCCGTGCTGCACACCCTCACCCTGATCCAGCGCAACGCGGAGGACGCGGGCGAGGTCCGCAGGCTCGCCCGCGCCCAGGAACGCGAGCTGCGCAACTGGCTCTACAACCCCGAGGGCACCGGCAAGGACGAGGCCGACGAACCCGCGACCCTCGCCGAGGCGGTCAAGCGCGCCGCCGCCGAGGTCGAGGACAAGCACGGCGTCCCGCTGGAGGTCGTCGTCGTGGGCGACTGCCCGCTGGACGAACGGCTGACCGCACAGATGCAGGCCGCCCGCGAAGCCATGGTCAACGCCGCCAAGTACGGTGGCGAGGGCGGCGCCGTGCAGGTCTACGCGGAGGTCGAGGGCCGCACGGTCTTCGTCTCGGTACGCGACCGGGGTCCGGGCTTCGACCTGGATTCCGTGCCGGACGACAGAATGGGCGTACGAGAATCAATCATCGGCCGGATGCAGCGCAACGGCGGGACGGCGCGTCTGCGTCCGGTGCCCGGCGGGGGCACGGAAGTCGAACTGGAGATGGAGAGGGCGAGCGATGACCAAGACCACTGAGGCAGCGGCCGGGGGCCCGGAGCGCCGGGTACGGGTCGTGCTCGTCGACGACCACCGGATGTTCCGCACCGGCGTCCAGGCCGAGATCGGCCGCACCGAGGAGACCGGCGTCGAGGTGATCGGCGAGGCCGCCGACGTCGACCAGGCGGTCAACGTCATCACGGCGACCCGCCCCGAGGTCGTCCTCCTCGACGTCCATCTCCCCGGCGGCGGCGGCGTCGAGGTGCTGCGCCGCTGCGCCCCGCTGATGGGGGCCGTGGAGAACCCGGTGCGGTTCCTGGCGCTGTCCGTCTCGGACGCCGCGGAGGACGTCATCGGCGTCATCCGCGGCGGTGCCCGGGGCTATGTCACCAAGACCATCACCGGCACCGACCTGGTCGACTCGGTCTTCCGGGTCCAGGACGGCGACGCGGTGTTCTCGCCCCGGCTGGCCGGCTTCGTCCTCGACGCCTTCGCCTCCACGGACGCGCCCCCCGTCGACGAGGACCTGGACCGTCTCACCCAGCGCGAGCGCGAGGTCCTGCGGCTGATCGCCCGCGGCTACGCGTACAAGGAGATCGCCAAGCAGCTCTTCATCTCGGTGAAGACGGTCGAGTCGCACGTCTCGGCGGTGCTGCGCAAGCTCCAGCTCTCCAATCGCCACGAGCTGACCCGGTGGGCCACCGCCCGGCGGCTGGTCTGAGCCCCGACGGGTGGGGCCCCGTCAGGCCGGTTCGAGCGAGATGTTGAGCTTCTCGCCGACCCTGCGGAAGCCGATGGCCGCGTAGATCCGCTCGACATCGGCGTCGCCCGGCTCCAGCCAGACCACCCGGCAGCCGCGTGCGAAGGCGGTCGCGGTCAGATGGGCGGAGAGCGCGGCGCCGATGCCGCGGCGCCGGAAGCCGTCGGCGACGGCGAGACCGGCCAGCTCGGTCAGGCCGTCGACCGGGACGGAACAGCCGCCCGCGCCCGCCGGTGCGCCGTCGACCGTGGCGAGGGCCGCGACCCCGCCGTCCCGGGCCGCCGTGCGCAGCCAGTCCGCCACACCGGCCTCGGGCTCGCCGGTTCCGCCGTATCCGTGGTGCTGGACGAGCGCGGCGGCGGCCAGTTCCTCGTCGGTGGCCGGTTCGGCGATCGTGAGGCCGTCCACCTGCTTCGGCGGCACCAGCCCGCCCGGCGCGCAGGCCATGATCGGGGCCCGGTTCTCGACGGTGAATCCGGCGGCGAGCAGCGCGGGTTCGACCGCGGGCGCCGTGCCGGGCAGGAACTCCAGCCGGGGCAGCCGGTCGTGCGCGCGGAACGCCGCGACCAGCGCGTCGACCTCCTCGGCCGTCGGCTCGGCGCCCTGGTCGGGTATGGCGTAATTGGCGTACTTCAGGGACCAGCCGGGGTTGTACCGCACGGTGAAGGGCCCGACCCGGAGGTGGTCCGGGGACCGCTGGGCGAGCGTACGGGCATGGGTCTGGACATCGGCGTCCATGGGCATGTGGGGTCGTCCTTCGGCCGGTTGGTCGGCGGCGGGCCGACCCGTGACGGGCCGACCCGGTCGGAGTCGGGAGTCTAGGACAGGGTTTAAGGGCTGTCCCGCCCCGGAAGCTCCCCGGTTCTCCGGCTCGGGTCACCGGCCGTGACGGGCCGGGCCCTTCGCGGGCAGTCGGCTCGCTGCGCGGCGACGGCGTCCGGGCGGGAGCGGGTGACCGCGTTGCCGCGATCCGGCCTCCGGCCCCGGGTGCACCGCGCCGACCGGGCTGTCGCTCCGCGCGACCGCCCGCACCGGAGAGCGGCGGCCAACAGCGCCGCCCGGACGTCTGGTTGACGTCTCGTCGGCATGCGCGCACGGTGCGATCGGCCCGGACCTCGGTCGGATCAGGCCGGGCCCGCGTGCCCCGGTGCCGCGCGTACCGGCGGGGGCCGGAAGGGAGGGGCCTATGCCACCCGCGCCGCCCCGGCGAACGGCATCTGGTCGATCGGCGCGATCCGGACCGGAGCCCCGGGGTGCGGGGCGTGGATCATCTGCCCGTTACCGATGTAGAGCCCCACATGGCTGATGCCGGAGAAGAAGAACACCAGGTCGCCCGGGGCGAGTTCGGAGCGGGAGACGCGCCGCCCGGTGTTGATCTGGGTGTACGTGGTCCGGGGGAGGGAGACCCCGGCGGAGCGCCAGGCGGCCTGGGTGAGCCCGGAGCAGTCGAACGAGGAGGGGCCGGTGGCGCCCCAGACGTACGGCTTGCCGAGGGCCCCGTACGCGAACGCCACGGCCGCGGCGGCGCGGGCGTTCGGTGCGCGGACCGGGCCGCGCGCGGTGGAGCGGTCGGCGCGGCCGGTGTCGCGCCCCTGGCCGGAGTCCTCGTAGGCGGAGCGCTCGGGCGGGGTCAGCCGGGCGAGGAGCCGGCGCGCCTCGGCCAGCTTGGCGGTGACCGTCGCCCGGTGCTTCTTCAGCTCGGCCTGGCGGGCGGCCAGCGCGGCCTGCTCGTCCTTGGCCTGTGCGCGCAGGGTGGCGATCCGGGCGACCTGCCGCCGGACCTTGTCGAGCGCGGTGGCCTGGCGGTCGCCGACGCGGTCCAGGTACGCCGCCCGCTCCAGGTACTGGTCGGGGTCGGAGGAGAGGGCCAGCTGCACGGACGGGTCGAGCCCGCCGCCGCGGTACTGCGCGGCGGCGAACGAGCCCAGCGCGTCGCGCGAGGCGTTGAGGCGCTCGGTCCTGCGGGCGGCCTCGTCGCGCAGCTCGTCGAGGGCGTCCTCGGCGGCGGACGCCTTCTCCTTCGCGCCGTTGTACTGCTCGGTGGCGACCTCCGCGTCGTGGTACAGCCGGTCGACCTCGCTCCTGACCTGGGCGGGGGTGCGCTGCGGGTCGGCGTGCGCCGGTCCCGGCAGGGCCGCGGCGGTGGCGGCCCCGGCCAGGGCGAGGGTCGCGGCGGTGCGGGCAGCAGGGCCGGTGCAGGGGCGCTGCTTGGGTTTTCGGTGCGCTGCCACGAGGGCGTGCGTCCTTCCTGACGACTGCCCGTCGGGGGCTACCGGCGGGCCCGCCGGGGGCGGTGGCGGGCCTCGGCAAGGGGAGCGGCCCGCCACCGGAATCCTCGGCGGGGCGACCGGTGCGCCGTCCGCGTACGGAGCGGCGGTGAAGCCGGTCACCTGCTCAAGGACGCTAAACCCAGGGCACGGGCAGGAGTCGTAATGACGCTTATTGTCCGAACTTGGCGTGGCATTGTCGCCAAGTGACCGGAGAAATGCCATCAGAGTCAGGCAATTGGTACGGGCCCCTGTGAGGTGCCAGGAAAGGTATACCTGCCTTCCGAGTGGTGATATGACCGGAGCTAGGCTGCGGCCTCATGGACGTACTCATTCATGCCCTCGTCGCCCTGCACATCATCGGCATCGCCTCGCTGCTGGGAGGGTTCCTGACCCAGATGAAGGCGATGGGCGCGGGCACGGCCCGGTTCGTCCCGGCGATGCTGCACGGCGCGCTGACCATGCTGGTCACCGGTGTCGCGCTGGTCGGGCTGAACGAGGCCGACGGCAACCATGTGAACAACATCAAGATCGGCGTCAAGCTGCTGGTCCTGGTCGTCGTCCTCGCGCTCGTCTACGTCAAGCGGGACGACGAGAAGGCCGACAAGGGCGCCTTCGCGGCGGTCGGCGGGCTGACGGTCCTCAACATCTTCATCGCCACGCTCTGGACCTGATCCCGCCCGCGCCGCGCCGCCCCCGGCACCCGGGCGGCGCGACGCGTCGGGGCCGCTACGCCGGGCGCACGCTGCCGTAGATCGGCATGTAGTAGATCGACTCCTCGCGGACGTTCGCCCCGGGCTTCGGTGCGTGGATCATCATCCCGTCGCCCTTGTAGATGCCGACGTGACTGATGTCGTCGTAGAAGAAGACGAGGTCTCCCGGCCGCAGGTCCGCCGTGGCGACCCGGGTGCCGGTCTTGACCTGGTCCCAGGTGGTCCGGGGTATGTCCACCCCGGCGGACTTCCACGCGGCCTGGGTCAGCCCGGAGCAGTCGTAGGACGCCGGGCCCGTCGCGCCCCATACGTACGGCTTTCCGAGCTGGGCCCTGGCGAACGCGAGGACCTGTCCGGCCTTGGTGGTGGCGGCGCTGCCCGAGCCGGTCCCGGTGCCCGTCCCCGTACCGCCGCCCGACCCCTTCGCGTCCTCCTCGGCCTTGTGGTCCGCCTCGGCCTTCGCGGCGGCCTGCCGCTCGGCCAGCTCCCGCGCCTTGCGCCGGGCCTCCGCCTCCTTCTTCCGTTCGATCTCCGCGAGCCGCGCCTTCTCCTCGGCGGTCAGCTTCGACAGCAGCGTGCGCGCCTCGCCCAGCTTCTTCCGCACGTCCTGCTTGCTGGTGCGCAGCGCCGCCTGCGTCGTCGTCAGCGTCTCCAGGCTCCGCACCGCCTCGGAGCGCTTCTTGGCGGCCTTCGCCTGCTCGGTGCGGAAATCCGTGACCGCCTTCTGCTGCCGGCTGGTCATCCGGTCCATCAGCTGGCTCTGGTCGAAGTACGACTGCGGGTCGTCGGCCAGGAAGAACGTGGCGCTCGGCGTGAGGGAGCCGCTGCGGTACTGCGCGGCCGCGTAGGTGCCCAGCTCCCTGCGCGCGTCGTTGAGCTTGTCGGCACGCCGGGCGACATCGTCCAGCAGGGCGTCGACCTTGGCGCGCTGGGCGGTGGCGGCCTCCTTCGCCTGGTTGTACTGCTGGGTCGCGGTGCCCGCCTGCCGGTAGAGGGCGTCGACCTTCTTCTGTACGTCCTCGACGCTCGGCTTCGGGCCGGGCGCGGCCACGGCGCTCTGCGTGGAGAGCAGGGTCACGGAGGCCAGCGCCGCAGTGGTGAGCCCGACGGCTGGTCCGGTGGTGCGCACCCGGGGGCGCGGTTTGCGATGCGATGCCACGACGGCATCTCCTTCCGTGGACCGCCTACCGGGTTAGCTGTCGGGTTCGGGCGGATCGGAAGGCTGCCCTACGGTCCGAGTGGGGGACAAGGACCGATTCACCCCGGTACTGCGTCTGGGTCCCCGGTTCCGGACTCCCGTGCGGGCAGGCCGGATTCGGCGGGGGCGCCCGCTCGGCGTGGTTCGCCTCAAGGGGGTACGGGCCGCCCGGCCGAGCACGCTAGCCAACCCGTGGCGCTGCTGTGAAGGTTGATGTTCGATATGCCCGATACATTTTCGTGACCTTGCAGAGGAGGGGCGCCGACGGCCGGATTCCCTCACGGGGAGTGGGCGTGCGCTCTCTCTGTGTGCCCCGGCCGTGTGCGGTTGGTCATGCGGCCCCCGGGTGTCGGTGCGGCGGCCTGGGCCCTGTCTTCGAACGGCAGACGGCAGTGTGAAGACAGGGCCTAGACTCGACAAGCGATGAGCAGCCTCTTTGACGACAGCTTCCTGGCCGGCCTCCAGCACTCGGAGGAAGAGCCCCCGCCGCCCCCCGAGGACTCCGCACCCGAAGCGGTGCCGGAGGACCTCTTCGCGGGCGTGTTCGACGGGCCCCCGCCGCCCCGGGACGCCTACTACCGCGACGGCGCGCACCGCCCCGTCATCGACCCCGCGGCGCTTCTCGACGGGCTGAACACCGAGCAGCGCGCCGCCGTCGTCCACGCGGGCTCCCCGCTGCTCATCGTCGCCGGGGCCGGGTCCGGCAAGACCCGGGTGCTGACCCACCGGATCGCCCACCTCCTCGCGGAACGCGGGGTGCACCCCGGCCAGATCCTGGCGATCACCTTCACCAACAAGGCCGCGGGCGAGATGAAGGAGCGCGTCGAGCAGCTCGTCGGACCGCGCGCCAACGCCATGTGGGTCATGACCTTCCACAGCGCGTGCGTGCGCATCCTGCGTCGCGAGTCGAAGCGGCTCGGCTTCACCTCCTCGTTCTCCATCTACGACGCCGCCGACTCCAAGCGGCTGATGGCCCTGGTCTGCCGCGATCTCGACCTCGACCCGAAGCGCTTCCCGCCGAAGTCGTTCACGGCCAAGGTCTCCAACCTGAAGAACGAGCTGATCGACGAGGAGACCTTCGCGGGCCAGGCTGCGGACGGCTTCGAGAAGACCCTCGCCCAGGCCTACGCGATGTACCAGTCCCGGCTCCGCGAGGCCAACGCGCTGGACTTCGACGACATCATCATGACGACGGTCCACCTGCTCCAGGCGTTCCCGGACGTCGCCGAGCACTACCGCCGCCGCTTCCGGCACGTCCTGGTCGACGAGTACCAGGACACCAACCACGCCCAGTACACCCTGGTGCGCGAGCTGGTCGGCCCGGCAGGCGAGGACGACGCCCCGGCCGAGCTGTGCGTGGTCGGTGACGCGGACCAGTCGATCTACGCCTTCCGCGGCGCGACCATCCGCAACATCCTCCAGTTCGAGGAGGACTACCCGAACGCGACGACGATCCTCCTGGAGCAGAACTACCGCTCCACGCAGACGATCCTGTCCGCCGCCAACGCGGTCATCGAACGCAATGAGAGCCGCCGCCCCAAGAACCTCTGGACCAACGCCGGAACGGGCGCCCGGATCACCGGCTACGTCGCCGACACCGAGCACGACGAGGCGCAGTTCGTCGCCGACGAGATCGACCGGCTGACCGACGCGGGCGACGCCAAGGCCGGCGACGTGGCGATCTTCTACCGGACGAACGCGCAGTCCCGTGTCTTCGAAGAGATCTTCATCCGCGTCGGCCTGCCCTACAAGGTCGTCGGCGGCGTGCGCTTCTACGAGCGCAAGGAGGTCCGGGACATCCTGGCCTATCTGCGCGTCCTCGCCAATCCGGAGGACACCGTCCCGCTGCGCCGCATCCTCAACGTGCCCAAGCGCGGCATCGGCGACCGCGCCGAGGCGATGATCGACGCCCTCTCCCTGCGCGAGAAGATCACCTTCCCGCAGGCGCTGCGCCGGGTCGACGAGGCGTACGGCATGGCGGCCCGCTCGGCCAACGCCGTCAAGCGGTTCAACACGCTGATGGAGGAGCTGCGCACGATCGTCGAGTCGGGCGCGGGCCCGGCGGTGGTCCTGGAGGCCGTCCTGGAGCGCACCGGCTACCTCGCCGAGCTCCAGGCCTCCACCGACCCGCAGGACGAGACCCGGATCGAGAACCTCCAGGAGCTGGCCTCCGTGGCCCTGGAGTTCGAGCAGGAGCGGGCGGCGGCGGACGAGGAGACCGCCCCGGCCACCGGCGCCGGTACGGGCACGCTCGCCGAGTTCCTGGAGAAGGTCGCCCTCGTCGCCGACTCCGACCAGATCCCCGACGAGGACGAGGACGGCTCCGGCGTCATCACGCTGATGACCCTGCACACCGCCAAGGGCCTCGAATTCCCGGTCGTCTTCCTGACGGGCATGGAGGACGGCGTCTTCCCGCACATGCGGGCGCTGGGGCAGGTGAAGGAGCTGGAGGAGGAGCGGCGGCTCGCCTACGTCGGCATCACCCGGGCCCGTGAGCGGCTGTATCTGACCCGGGCGGCGATGCGCAGCGCGTGGGGGCAGCCCTCGTACAACCCGCCGTCGCGGTTCCTGGAGGAGATCCCGGACCAGCACCTGGAGTGGAAGCGGACCGGGCCGATGGCGGCTCCGGCCGGTCCCACCTCGGGGATCACGTCCTCGCTGTCCTCGTCGCGTGCGCGCTCCGGCCCCTCGGGCTTCGCGACCCGCCGGAGCTCGGACAAGCCGACGATCAGCCTCTCCGTCGGGGACCGGGTCACCCACGACCAGTTCGGGCTCGGCACGGTGACGGCGGTCGAGGGCATCGGCGACCAGGCGAAGGCCACGGTCGACTTCGGCGACGAGCGGCCGAAGAAGCTGCTGCTGCGGTACGCGCCGGTCGAGAAGCTGTAGGCGTCGAGAAGCTGTAGGCGGAGCCGTCCCGGAGCGACGGACGTCCGGGGCGGCCGCCCGGACGTCCGGGGCGGCCGGTTCGGGGGCGGACCCGTCGTGGCGGGGTCAGGTCGGGTTGACGCCGTGGCTGCGGAGCCAGGGCAGCGGGTCCACCGCCGCGCCGCCGCCGGGGCGCACCTCGAAGTGCAGGTGCGGGCCGGTGGAGTTCCCGGTGTCGCCCGAGTACGCGATGACGTCACCGGCCTTGACCGGGCCGGAGCGGATCTTGGTGCTGCTGAGGTGGCAGTACCAGGTCTCGGTCCCGTCGGCCATGGTGACGATGGCCATGTTCCCGTAGGCGCTGTTCAGTTGGGTGCGCACGGTGCCGTCCGTCGCGGCCATCACGGGCGTGCCCTCGAAGACGGGGAAGTCGATGCCCGTGTGCACGGACATCCAGTTGACGCCCGCCTGGCCGAAGTACGCGCTGAGGCCGTGCCGTTTGACCGGCAGGACGAACTTGGGACGCAGGGCCTCCTTGCGGGCGGCCTCCGCCTCGCGCTTCTTCTTCTCGGCGGCCTGTCGCTCCCGCAGGTCGATGCGCTCCTGGGTGCGGCTGGCCCGGTCGGCGAAGTTCTCGGCGTCGGCGCTGAGGTTGGCGAGCTGGGTGTCCAGCTTGTTGTTGGCCGCGACCGGCTTGACGGTGCCGGAGTCGGCCGCCGCCATCGCGGTGTTGTCGTCCTTCGTGTCCTCGCCGCCCAGCCCGCCCACGGAGGCGGCGGCGATACCGGCCACGCTCATCACGCAGGCGGAGGGGATGGCGACGGTGAGGAGCGCGGAGCGCTTCGCGGGGGAGCGCCGCCGGCTGCGGCCGCCGCCGTTGCGGGTGGCGGGGCGGCTGACGGTACGGCGGGAGCCGGGCACGGCGTCCGCGGCGTCGGTGACCCCGGTGCCGCCGGGCTCGTCCGCGTCGTCCATGCGGTCGTCGTGGCCCGTGCGGTGGTCGTGGTCGACGTGGTCGACGTGGTCCGTGCGGTCGATGTGATCGACGTGGCCCGTGCGGTCGAGGTGGTCCGTGTCGTCCGGTCCGTCGTCGAGGTAGGACTCGTAGGAGCCCAGGTCGGTGTAGGTCCCGGTCCCGTAGCTTTTGTGCGCCTCGGGCGCGGGCGGCGCTTCATGCGACACCTGTGCGAATTCCGCGGTCTCCGCGGGGTGTGTCAGATGCTGGTCGTGGTCGGGCGTGGCGCCGGTGTTCCAGGCGGTGGCGTCGTACGCGCCGCTGTCGTACCCGGTCGTGTCGCCCGTGGCCCACTGGCCGTTCGTGTGCCAGCCGGTGGTGTCCCACTGTCCCGTGCTGTCCTGGGCGCCGCCCTGGGCCGGAATGCCGGGGAACGTGGCGGTGGCGGTGGTCGCGTCCGTGCCGTAGTCGGCCGTGGGCGTCCAGGCGGCCGTCGTCCCGTAGGCCGGGTCCGCCGTGTACTGCTGCTGGGGCTGCGCGGCGTAGGGGGCGTAGGCGTCGTACGAGGTGGTCGGGTGTGCTCCCGTGTCCCACTGGGTGGAGTCGTACTGGCCGCTGTAACCGGACTGCCCGGCACCGTAGCCGTTGCCGTACGCGCCGTCGTGGCCGCCGGGGAGCGAGCCGAAGAGCGGGTCGGCGTCGAAGCTGCCGGTCGCCTCGCTGTCGTATCCGGCGTACCCGGCGTGGGGGTGCTGGTCGTTCACCAACTTCTCTCTCGCCTCGGCAGCAGGACCTCTGCTCTGGGTTCCGGCGGGGGAATCCCAGGGGGAGCAGTGGCCGCGACTGTACCCGGCGGTACCTGACGCCGACAATCTTCGGCGGCCGTGGGCGACTCAGGAAACGGGCAATCGGCCGTCTTTCGACGGACTGCGCACACAGCCTTGGCTCTATGTTCGAAACCCGTTCTATTTGTGGTGTCCCTGGCCGTCGGTGCGGCTCACGCGGCCCCCGCGGTTCCGATCGTTCCGGGCGCCGGTGCGCGGGATTCCAGCGCCTGCCGGACCGCGGCGGCGACCGTCGGGTGCGCGGGCAGCGCGAGATGGCCGATCCCGGTGACGCGGACGTTCTGCGCGTCCAGGTCCGGATGGTCGATGCGGGCCGCCTCGGCCGGGACGATCACCCGGTCGAGCTCGCTCCAGAAGCTGACGAACCGGGTGCGGCAGCCGGGTGCGGGCCTGCGCAGCTCCTCGATCGGCGCGGATCCCGTACGCATCTGCCGCACGATGGGGTGAGCGCTCGCCAGCGGGGCGACGGCCGTGCCGCCGTGCGGTGCGCCGAGGGTGACCAGGGTGCGGACCCGCTGGTCGCCGCCCAGTCGCTGGACGTAGTAGCGGGCGATCAGGCCGCCGAGGCTGTGCCCGACGATGTCGACCTCCTGGTGACCGGTGCGTGCGCAGATCTCCTCGACATGGCGTGCGAGCAGCTCGGCCGCCGTCCGGATGTCGCAGGTCAACGGTGAGTAGTTGAGCGATTCCAGGTGGCGCCAGCCGTGCCGGGCGAGGGAACGGCGCAGCAGGACGAAGACCGAGCGGTTGTCGATGAAACCGTGCAGAAGGATGACCGGAGGACGCTCGTCGTCCCCGGCGGGCGGGGCGGGGGCCCCGGCCGGGGCGGTGGGGGTGGCGCCGGAGGGGGCGGTGCGCGGACCCGGCGGAGGCTGCGCGGCCCGCCGTTCCCCGGTGATGCCCGTGGGGTAGAGGAGCACATGGCCGGTGAGGACCAGCAGCTCCAGCGCGGTGGCCTTCAGCAGCGGGACCGATGGCGGGGCGGGGCACGGACGCGGCAGGCGCAGCAGCGACGGAAGGAAAGGCAGGACCTCCATGGCCGACCTCCTGCTTCGGTGGGCGGGGAGGCGGCTCCGTGACCTCCGGCGCACCCTCGGCCGGCGGAACGGGCAGCCCGTACCACCGTGCCGCGCGGCTGGCGGCACGGTGGTACGGCGACCTCGTCGCGGCTCCCCTGGCGGCCGGTCCCGCGCGGCAGGCGTGCCGCGCGATGCGGGAACGGCGCCCGGTGAACATGTCCCATGTGTGATTTCCCCCTCCCCGTCCACCGCGAAACGACGGCTTGCGGGATGCTGTAGATAACGTTCGTTCACATCCCCGGCCCTTCAGGCACGGGAGACGCATGTGGAGGCAGTGATGGGTGTGACCGGTCCGATCCGTGTGGTGGTGGCGAAGCCGGGCCTGGACGGCCATGATCGCGGGGCCAAGGTGATCGCGAGGGCGCTGCGCGACGCGGGTATGGAGGTCATCTACACCGGGCTCCACCAGACCCCCGAGCAGATCGTGGACACCGCGATCCAGGAGGACGCCGACGCGATCGGCCTCTCGATCCTCTCCGGCGCGCACAACACCCTCTTCGCCAAGGTGATCGAACTGCTGAAGGAGCGCGAGGCGGAGGACATCAAGGTCTTCGGCGGCGGCATCATCCCGGAGGAGGACATCGCCCCGCTGAAGGACCAGGGCGTCGCGGAGATCTTCACCCCGGGCGCCACCACGACGTCGATCGTCGAGTGGGTCAACGCGAACGTCCGCCACCCCGCGGAAGCCTGAGGCATCCGGGCCCCTGGCTGCGGCCAGGGCAGGACAGGCCAGGCCAGGGCAGGCCACGCAGGCCAGGGCAGGGCTTCCGGCGGTTGGTACTGCGGGGCGTGTCCAGCCTTGCGGTGTGTGGCTCTGCGGGGCGGTTTCAGGGCTTGCGGTGTGTGGCTCTGGGGTTCGTGGCCATGGCTTGAGGCGGTTGGTCCTGCGGGTCGCGTCCAGCCTTGCGGTGTGTGGCTCTGCGGGTCGTGTCCAGGGCCTGAGGCGTGTGGTCTGGGGGCCGCGCCCCATGGTTCCAGGTGCTCGGTGCGGTCGGCGCCCGCCCCGTCGTCGCCCGTTCGGCCCCTCCCGTACGGGGCGGCCGGGTCCGGGCCGGGGCCGCTCCGGCGCCGGTCGCGTTTCAGGCCGGTATCAGCTCCGCGTCCATCGCCGCGCGCAGCCGCAAGGTGGAGACCAGCCGTTGGAAGGCCTCGGACCAGTAGCCATTGGCGCCCGGCGAGGCGTCCTCCGGTTCGTCCGGAGTGGTGGTGAGAACTTCCAGCCGGTCCGCCTCGGCCGGGTTGAGGCAGCGTTCGGCGAGGCCCATCACTCCGCTGAAACTCCAGGGATAGCTGCCCGCGTCCCGGGCGATGTCCAAGGCGTCCACCACCGCGCGGCCCAGCGGCTCGACCCAGGGCGTCGGGCAGACCCCCAGGAGCTGGAAGGCCTCCGACAGCCCGTGCGCGGCGATGAAGTCGGCCACCCAGCCGCCCCGTTCGGCGGCGGGGAGTATGCCGAGGAGCTTCGCCCGTTCGGCGAGCGAGGACGTACCGGGACCGCTCGCCGGGGGCAGGGAGGGCGCCCCGAGCAGCGCGCGGGCCCACTCGGGGTTCCGCTGCCGCACCGTGGCCCGGCACCAGGCCGCATGCAGCTCCTCGGCCCAGCCGTCCGCGACCGGGAGGCCGACGATCTCCGCCGCCGAGCGCCCGCCGAACCGCGCGGGCCAGGTGGCGAGCGGCGTCGCCTCCACCAACTGGCCCAGCCACCAAGACCGTTCACCCCGTCCGGCCGGAGGCACCGCCACCACGCCGTCGCGCTCCATCGGGGCGTCGCACTCGTGCGGCGCCTCCACGGCGACCGAGGGCTCGTCGCCGTTGAGGTCCGGACCGACACAGGACAGAGCGCGGGACGCCATCCGGCCGGCGAGCGCCGACTCCGGCAGCGCGGAGAGCAGTTCGGCGGCCGTCGAGCGGACGCTACGGCTGCGGTCGGAGAGGGCCTGTTCCAGGAAGGGCTCGTCCAGTGGGGAGAGCCCGGAGCGCAGCGAGTCGAGGAACATCAGCCGGTCCTCGGCACGCTCGGTGGTCCAGGTGGTCCCGAGCAGGGCGAGCGCTCCGGCGGGGTCGTGCGCCCGGACGGCCCCGAGCACCGCGACCCGCTCGGCGAACAGGCCCTCCTCCCACAGCCGGGCGACCGCCTCCGGCTCGGCCGGGCCGGGCAGCCGGGAGCCGCCGGAGGAGCCGCGCAGAGCGAAGGCCCACTCGGGGTTCAGCCCGGCCAGCCACAGCCCGCGCGGTCCGGCGAAGGCCAGCGCGTGCGGCCGTAGATCCGTACGGGCCCTGGCCGCGTCGAGCAGGGCCGGGAGCAGTTCGGCGGGGGCCCGGAAGCCCTGCTGGTTGGCGGTGGACAGCCACTGCGGGATCAGCTCCGTGAGATCGGGGGCCGCACCGCGCCGACCGCCCGAGCCGCCCGATGCCGACCGGTCGGCCAGCAGCTGGGCGAGTCTGCGCCGGGCGGCCGGTGGCAGCGGGGGTCGCGGGTCGGCGGGCGCCGGATCGGGCCGGGCGGCGGGGGCGGCGGGCAGGAGCCCCGCCCTGCGCCGCAGGGTGTGCCGCGCCGCCGCGTCCAGCAGCCCGGCGGGCCCGCCGCCCGCGCTTGCCGGACGCCGGTCGGTGCCGAGCAGTGCCGTGGTGACGAGTTCTTCCCACAGGATGGATGTGACGGTGCCGGGCATGGAGTCCCCCTCCGGAATCTTCGGATCCAACGTCTGGCGAACGGCGAACGGCGAACGGCGAACGGCGAACGGCGAACGGTGAGTAGTGCGCGATGAGCGATGAGCGATGAGTAGCGAGTGGCTGATGCCGATGGAGGCATGGGCCGGTCGCCGGGTGAGTGGTGGGCGGTGAGTGACGACGAGCGGGACCGGTTCCGTCGTGGGGCGAGTGGCGCTGCCCTGCGGCCGGGCGAGTGGCGCGGTTCGTCGTCGGGCGTGGGCGCCGTCCCGCCGTCAGACAAGCGCCACGGGCCCGTACGCCGCGTCGTCCCCGGCGTCGGTGGACCAGGCCGCGAACGGCTCGAAGCCTCGGTGGCCGCACTCGCCGAAGACCGTGACCGGAGCGCCCCCGGAGAGTGCGACGAGCCTCCACAGCCCCGGCCGCGACAGAGCGGCCGGGGCGACGGGCAGCGCACCGCCCGCCGTGTCCCCTGCGCCGTCCACCGCGTCGACCAGTTGCCAGCCGTCCCCGGACGGCACGGGTATGACGTCGCGGAGCACCACCGGCCAGGCGTCCAGCCAGGGGTCCTCCCGCAGGGCGTCTCCGTACGCCCCGATCGCGGCCGCTGTCGTGGAGCCCGGCGGGGCGGGCGCATCGGCCGGGGGCGGCATGTCGAACTGCCGTCCCAGCTCCGCCCGCAGCCGGCCCGCGCCCGGGTACGGCGTGAGCTCGGCGTCGACCGTGTCGCCCACCGCCAGTGCCGGGCCGGGGGAGCGTCCGGCCGCCCCGAAGGAGAGCAGCAGGGCCGTGCGGCCCGAATTCCTGCCGTACAGCCAGATGCGCCGCGCGACGATCCGGCCGTCCGGGGTGTCGTACCGGGCGAGGACCAGCCAGTGGTCGCGGACCGGCGGCCCCTCGGCGGGAGCCGTCAGCCCCACCCGGCCGCGAACCGTGGCCGCCAGGGGCTCCGGCAGCCGGCCGATCCCCAGCCAGGCGCTGTCCAGCAGATGCAGCAGCGCGCACTCCTCCAGCAGCCGCACCGGCCAGCCCGGCCCGGAGGCGACGACGGCGCCCAACCCCCGCACCCGCGCCGCCAGTCCGGGCGCCTGCGCGTCGACCATGCGGGCCGCCGTCTCCTCCCAGAGTCCGTATCCCGGCTGATCGGCCGCCGCCAGCCCACCGCGCAGCAGATCGGCCAGCCGCTCCTCCAGCTCCTGCGCGCCGCCGGTGATCCGCTCCGCGCGGCGCTCGGCCCGCCGCCGCGCGGCCTCCGGGTCGGCCGGGCCCGCGGCCGGGGCGCCCGCCGTCCGCTGCTCCGCCGCCCCCGCCGACCGCTCGCGGCGCCCCGCCAGCCACTCACCGGCCCAGTCCGGCGCCTCGCCCGCGGGCAGGGCCGATGCGCCCGACGCCCAGCCCAGCAGCAGCCCCAGCGCATGCTTGCACGGGAGCCTCCGGCTGGGGCAACTACAGCTGTACGCGGGGCCGGTGGTGTCCACCACCGTCCGGTACGGCGTGCTTCCGCCCCCCTTGTACACGCCCCACACCGCACCCGAACCGTCGCACCCGCCGCCCGACCAGGAACCGGACGCACCCAGAGCGCTCCCCGCCCCGCGCGACGCGTCGTCAGGAGCGAGGGCCAGTACCTGCTCCACCGTCCAGCACGCCACCCGGCCGGCGGCGCGCAAGGGTTCTCCCCCGTGAGATAGCAGCATGCCAACGACGGTAGGGCGCCCCACTGACAATCGCCCTGACCTGCGGACATGACCGATTGTCAGTGGCGTGGTGCACGGTGGTGAGCACATCGGGTCGACCGATCCGGAGGGGGATTCCATGACCGTGTCCGAAACCACCGCCACCGCCGCTGTCGGCGCACAGGCGCTCCGGCCGCACGCCGAGGACGCCTTCGCCCATGAGCTGAAGGCCCTCGCCGCGGCCGACGACCGCCCGCGCCCCGCCCGTTGGAAGCTCTCCCCATGGGCCGTCGCCACCTACCTGCTCGGCGGTGCCCTGCCGGACGGCACCGTGATCACACCGAAGTACGTGGGCCCGCGCCGCCTCGTCGAAGTCGCCGTGACCACCCTCGCCACCGACCGGGCCCTGCTGCTCCTCGGCGTTCCTGGCACCGCCAAGACCTGGGTGTCGGAGCATCTCGCGGCCGCCGTCAGCGGCGATTCGACCCTGCTCGTCCAGGGCACGGCGGGCACCCCCGAAGAGGCCATCCGTTACGGCTGGAACTACGCCCAGCTGCTCGCGCACGGACCCAGCCGCGAGGCCATGGTGCCCAGTCCGCTCATGCGCGCCATGTCCGGCGGCACGACCGCGCGTATCGAGGAGCTCACCCGTATCCCCGCCGATGTACAGGACTCGCTCATCACGATCCTGTCGGAGAAGACGCTCCCCGTCCCCGAGCTGGGCCAGGAGGTCCAGGCGGTCCGCGGATTCAATGTCATCGCCACCGCCAACGACCGCGACCGGGGGGTCAACGAGCTGTCCAGCGCGCTGCGCCGCCGCTTCAACACCGTGGTGCTCCCGCTGCCGGCCACTCCCGACGCCGAGGTCGACATCGTGGCCCGGCGCGTCGACCAGATCGGGAGCTCGCTCGACCTCCCGGCCGCGCCGGACGGCATGGCCGAGATCCGGCGCGTCGTCACGGTCTTCCGCGAACTGCGCGACGGAGTCACCACGGACGGCCGCACCAGACTCAAGTCCCCCTCGGGGACGCTGTCGACGGCCGAGGCGATCTCCGTCGTCACCAACGGGCTCGCCCTGGCCGCCCACTTCGGGGACGGAGTGCTGCGCCCCGGCGACGTGGCGGCGGGCATCCTCGGCGTGGTCGTCCGCGATCCGGTGGCCGACCGTGTGGTCTGGCAGGAGTACCTGGAGACGGTGGTCCGCGAGCGGGACGGGTGGAAGGACTTCTACCGGGCCTGCCGCGAGGTATCCGCATGACCCGGGCCGGGCGCCCCCGGGGACCGCTGCTGCTGGGGGTGCGGCACCACGGACCGGGCTCGGCCCGCGCCGTGCTCGCCGCGCTGGAGGACGCCCGCCCGCGCGCCGTGCTCGTCGAGGGTCCCCCGGAGGCGGACGCGCTGCTGTCGCTCGCCGCCGACGAGCGGATGCGGCCACCGGTCGCGCTGCTCGCCCATGCCGTCGACGACCCGGGGCAGTCGGCGTTCTGGCCGATGGCCGCCTTCTCGCCCGAGTGGGTCGCGCTCCGCTGGGGCCTCGAACACGGCGTCCCCGTACGGTTCATCGACCTGCCCGCCGCGCATTCCCTGGCCATGGCGCGGGCCGCGGAACACGCGGCGGACGGCGCCGGGGACGAGGGACGGGACGGGCCCGGGGAGACGGACGGCGTGGCGGGCCTGGCGGACGCCCCCGGCGAAGCCGGACCGGCCGCACGTGCCCCGGTCGACCCCATCGGCGTCCTCGCCGAGGCGGCGGGCCACGACGACCCGGAGCGCTGGTGGGAGGACGTCGTCGAACACCGTGCCGGAGACGGCGGAGCCGTCGACCCCGGAGCGCCGTTCGCCGCGCTCGCCGAGGCGATGACCGCCCTGCGCGAGGTGCACGGCGACGGCGGGCACCCCCGTGACGCCGTCCGCGAGGCGTACATGCGGATCCAACTGCGCAAGGCGGCGAAGGAGTTCGGCGACGACATCGCGGTCGTCTGCGGCGCCTGGCACGTCCCCGCGCTCGGTACGCGGACCACGCTCACCGCCGACCGCGCCCTGCTCAAGGGACTGCCCAGGGTCAAGGCCGAGCTGACCTGGGTGCCCTGGTCGCACCGGCGACTGGCCCGGCGGAGCGGATACGGGGCGGGCATCGACGCGCCCGGCTGGTACGGCCACCTCTTCGACGCCCCGGACCGCCCGATCGAGCGATGGATGACGAAGGCCGCCGGACTCCTGCGCGACGAGGACAGGTTCGTGTCGCCGGCCCATGTCATCGAGGCCGTCCGGCTCGCCGGGAGCCTGGCCGCCCTGCGCGGCCGCCCGCTCGCCGGACTGGGCGAGACGACCGACGCGATCCGCGCCGTGATGTGCGAGGGATCCGATGTGCCGCTCGCACTCGTCCACGACCGGCTGACCGTCGGGGAGGCCCTCGGCCAGGTGCCGGACACCGCCCCCGCCGTCCCGCTCCAGCGCGACCTCACCCGTCGCCAGCGCACGCTCCGGCTCAAACCGGAGGCGACGGAGCGGGAGCTCGAACTCGACCTGCGCAAGGAGAACGACGCGGCCCGCAGCAGACTGCTCCACCGGCTGCGCGTCCTCGCCGTCGACTGGGGCGAGCCCGCCACCGGCCGGGCGAGCACCGGCACCTTCCGGGAGAACTGGCGGCTGCGCTGGGAACCCGAGCTGTACGTACAGGTCGCGGAAGCCGGGACCTGGGGCACCACCGTGCTCTCCGCGGCGACCGCCAAGGCCGCGTCCCAGGCGGCGTCGGCGACCGCGCTCGCCGAGATCACCGCACTCGCCGAACAGTGCCTCCTGGCCGAACTGCCCGACGCGCTCCCCGTCGTGATGCGGGCCCTCGCCGACCGCGCGGCGCTCGACGCCGACGTCGGCCACCTCGCCGACGCCCTGCCCGCGCTCGCCCGCACCCTGCGCTACGGCGACGTCCGGTCCACGGACACCGCGGCACTCGGCGAGGTCGCCGCCGGGCTCGCCGAGCGGATCTGCGTCGGCCTGCCACCCGCCTGCACCGGGCTCGACGCGGACGGAGCCGAGGCGCTGCGTGCCCGGACGGACGCCGTCCACACCGCGATCGGGCTGCTCACCGGGGCCACGCCCACCCACCCCGGCATGGACCCGGACGGACTCCGCGAGCGCTGGACGGCCGTCCTGCACAAGCTCGCCGCCCGGGACGCCGTCGCGGGGCTCGTCCGGGGACGCGCGACCCGCCTGCTGCTCGACGAAGGACGGCTCGCGGAGGACGACGCGGCACGGCTGATGGGCCTGGCCCTCTCACCCGGCACACCCCCGGCCGACGCGGCGGCCTGGATCGAGGGGTTCGTCGGCGGGGCCGCGGGCGGAGGCATGCTGCTCGTCCACGACGAGCGGCTCTTCGGCCTGGTCGACGCCTGGCTCACCGGGGTCCCCGCCGACCTGTTCGACGACGTGCTGCCACTGCTGCGCCGTACCTTCTCGGCGTACGAGGCGGGCGTGCGGCGCACCCTGGGCGAGCTCGTGGGACGGGGCCCGTCCGCAGCCGGAGGCCCGGCGGGCGCGGACAGCGGTACGGGGCCCGGCGCGACGGCACCCGGATTCGCCCCGGTGCTGGACGAGACACGGGCCGACGCCGTCGAGGCGGTGCTGCGCCTACTGCTCGGAGCACCCGAGGCCCCGGCCCACGGTCCGCACCCCGATCCGGACCCTTCACGCCCGGAAGGCGACGCTCCGTCCGGGCAGGGCGGGCCCACCGCGCACACCAAGGAACCACTGGGGGCAACGGGATGACCAGGGACACAGCCGGCACCGCACCGCACTCACCGCACACACTGCACTCATCCAGCTCACCACTGCCCTCCCAGTCACCGCACCCATCTCAACCACCGCACCCCTCCCAGCTACCGCACTCACCTCAGTCACCCCACTCATCCCAGCCATCCCAGTCATCCCAATCACCTCGCCCACTCCAGCCACCCCACCCGCACCGCCCGTCCAACTCGCCCCGGAGAGCGCGTACTTCCCGCGGTCAGGCGGACGACGAGCGGCTGCGCCGGTGGCGGCTGGTGCTGGGCGGGGACGGTGCCGAGGGCACCGGTCGCAGCCTCACCGGGCGCGACGCCGCGATGGACGGCGCGCTCGGCGCGCTGTACGGCGATCCGGGAAGGACCGGCGACGGAGGCAGGGCCGGTGGCCGGGGGAGGGGCGGCCGCGCGGGCGGACTCGGGGCCTCCGCCCCCGCCGTGGCCCGCTGGCTCGGCGACATCCGCAGCTACTTCCCCAGTTCCGTCGTCCAGGTCATGCAGCGGGACGCGATCGACCGGCTCGGTCTCGCCGCGCTGCTCCTCGAACCGGAGATGCTGGAGGCGGTCGAGGCGGACGTCCACCTCGTGGGCACCCTCCTCTCGCTCCACAAGGCCATGCCGGAGACGACGAAGGAGACCGCGAGAGCGGTCGTGCGCAAGGTCGTCGAGGACCTGGAGAAGCGGCTCGCCGCCCGTACCCGGGCCGTGCTCACCGGCGCGCTGGACCGCTCGGCGCGGACCGCCCGGCCCCGTCATTACGACATCGACTGGAACCGCACCATCCGGGCCAACCTCAAGAACTACCTCCCCGAGCACGGCACCGTCGTCCCCGAACGGCTCATCGGCTACGGACGGGCCGCCCGTTCCGTGAAGAAGGACGTGATCCTCTGCGTCGACCAGTCGGGATCGATGGCCGCCTCCGTCGTCCACGCCTCCGTCTTCGGCGCGGTCCTCGCCTCCATGCACACCCTGCGGACCAGGCTCGTCGTCTTCGACACGGCGGTGGCCGACCTGACCGACCAGCTCGACGACCCCGTGGACGTGCTCTTCGGCACCCAGCTCGGCGGCGGCACCGACATCAACCGCGCGCTCGCCTACTGCCAGTCGAGGATCACCTGGCCCGCCGACACCGTGGTCGTCCTCATCAGCGACCTCTACGAGGGAGGGATACGCGACGAGATGCTGAAGCGGGTCGCCGCGATGAGGGCCTCCGGCGTGCAGTTCGTGACACTGCTCGCGCTCTCCGACGAGGGCACGCCCGCCTACGACCGCGACCACGCGGCGGCGCTCGGAGCCCTGGGCGTCCCCGCCTTCGCGTGCACCCCGGACCTCTTCCCCGAGGTGATGGCGGCCGCCCTGGAGAAGCGGCCGCTTCCCGTACCGGACCAGGAGGCCCATCGCTAGCCCCCCCGCCGACCACCGGGAAACCCCCGGTCACCGGGGCCGGAGGGCCCGCGCTGTCCACTACGACCCGGCCACCAGCGTGATCTGTGACCGTAATCACCGCCCAGGCAGGAGCTCTGATTTAGGGTCCTGCGGACCACGGGGATAACCTGCGAGATGGACATGCCGCGTATCCGGGGTCACCGTGTGCGCATCCCTGGTGACAGAGCAGTCACGTTGCCCCTCGCGGCACGCCCACGCAGAAAACGAACCGCGAGACCATTGATTAAGGGACGGACGCGCGTGGACCTGTTCGAGTACCAGGCGAGGGACCTCTTCGCCAAGCACGGTGTACCGGTGCTGGCCGGTGAAGTCATCGACACGCCTGAGGCAGCCCGCGAGGCGACCGAGCGGCTGGGCGGCAAGTCTGTCGTCAAGGCGCAGGTGAAGGTCGGCGGCCGCGGCAAGGCCGGTGGCGTCAAGCTGGCCGCCGACGCCGACGAGGCCGTCGCCCGGGCGACCGACATCCTCGGCATGGACATCAAGGGCCACACGGTCCACAAGGTGATGATCGCCGAGCTGTCCCCGGAGATCGAGGCGGAGTACTACGTCTCCTACCTCCTCGACCGCACCAACCGCACCTTCCTGGCCATGGCCTCGGTGCAGGGCGGCATGGACATCGAGGAGGTCGCGGAGAAGACCCCCGAGGCCCTCGCGAAGGTCCCGGTCAACGCCGTTGACGGCGTCGACATCGTCAAGGCCCGCGAGATCGTGGCCCAGGCGAAGTTCCCGGCCGACGTGGCCGAGGGTGTCGCCGAGGCCCTGGTGACCCTGTGGGACACCTTCGTCGCCGAGGACGCCCTCCTCGTCGAGGTCAACCCGCTGGTGAAGACCAAGGACGGCCGCATCCTCGCGCTCGACGGAAAGGTGTCGCTCGACGAGAACGCCGACTTCCGCCAGCCCGAGCACGAGGCGCTGGAGGACAAGGCCGCGGCCAACCCGCTGGAGGCCGCCGCCAAGGCCAAGAACCTCAACTACGTCAAGCTCGACGGCGAGGTCGGCATCATCGGCAACGGCGCCGGTCTGGTCATGTCGACCCTGGACGTCGTCGCGTACGCCGGTGAGAGCCACGGCAACGTGAAGCCCGCCAACTTCCTCGACATCGGGGGCGGCGCCTCCGCCGAGGTCATGGCGAACGGCCTGGAGATCATCCTCGGCGACCCGGACGTCAAGTCCGTCTTCGTCAACGTCTTCGGCGGTATCACCGCGTGCGACGAGGTCGCCAACGGCATCGTCCAGGCGCTCGAACTGCTCAAGTCCAAGGGCGAGGCAGTCACCAAGCCGCTGGTCGTGCGCCTCGACGGCAACAACGCGGAGCTGGGTCGCAAGATCCTTTCCGACGCCAACCACCCGCTGGTTCAGCGCGTGGACACCATGGACGGCGCGGCCGACAAGGCCGCCGAGCTCGCCGCGGCTGCGAAGTAAGGGACGAGGGACTCCAACACCATGGCAATCTTCCTCACCAAGGACAGCAAGGTCATCGTCCAGGGGATGACCGGTGCCACCGGCATGAAGCACACCAAGCTGATGCTCGGTGACGGCACCAACATCGTCGGCGGCGTGAACCCGCGCAAGGCCGGCACCTCCGTCGACTTCGACGGCACCGAGGTACCGGTCTTCGGCTCCGTCGCCGAGGCGATGGAGAAGACCGGCGCGGACGTGTCCGTCCTCTTCGTGCCGCCGGCCTTCGCGAAGGCCGCCGTCGTCGAGGCGATCGACGCCGAGATCCCGCTCGCGGTCGTCATCACCGAGGGCATCGCCGTCCACGACTCGGCCGCCTTCTGGGCGTACGCCGGCTCGAAGGGCAACAAGACCCGGATCATCGGCCCGAACTGCCCCGGCCTGATCACCCCCGGCCAGTCCAACGCCGGCATCATCCCGGGCGACATCACCAAGCCCGGCCGCATCGGTCTCGTGTCCAAGTCCGGCACGCTGACCTACCAGATGATGTACGAGCTCCGTGACATCGGCTTCTCGTCCGCCGTCGGCATCGGTGGCGACCCGGTCATCGGTACGACGCACATCGACGCCCTCGCGGCGTTCGAGGCCGACCCCGAGACCGACCTGATCGTGATGATCGGCGAGATCGGCGGCGACGCCGAGGAGCGCGCGGCCGACTTCATCAAGGCCAACGTCACCAAGCCGGTCGTCGGCTACGTCGCGGGCTTCACCGCCCCCGAGGGCAAGACCATGGGCCACGCGGGCGCCATCGTCTCCGGTTCCTCCGGCACCGCCCAGGCCAAGAAGGAGGCCCTGGAGGCCGCCGGCGTCAAGGTCGGCAAGACGCCGACCGAGACCGCCAAGCTGGCTCGCGAGATCCTCGGCGCCTGATCGCTCCACCACTCCGGAGCGGCAGCGCGGTATCGCGACACCGCACAGACGGCGCGGGCCCGTACCCCGATCGGGGGTACGGGCCCGCGCCGTTTCCGTGTGCGCCGCCCCTGTTGCGGACGGCGCAGGTGTTCTCCGCTCAGCCGGCCTCGGGGACCAGCCGTTCCGGCCCCCGCGCGAACGCGTCGTGGAGCGCCTTGCGCACCACGGCGTCCTGCGGCGTCAGCTTCTGCGGGCCGCCTCGCGGAGGCACCCCGTCGACCCGCTGGGCGGGTGATTCCGGGGTCTCGTACCGCGTCGGGGCCGTCGCCAGCGTGAACAGCGTCAGTCCGATGAGCAGCACCGTGAAGGCGGCGACCGCCCGGGTCCACAGCTCGGCCCTGCGCTCGCTCTCCGCGCGGACCGCGGCGGGCGGGGGAAGCGTACCGGCGGACTGGGCCAGGACCAGGGCGCCGAGCCGCTCGTTCAGGAACGCCGACTGTTCGGCGGGCGACGGGCGCTCCGCCAGCTCCGGCAGCCGCTCGGCGACGGCGGCGCGGGCGTTCGTCAGCCGGCTCGCCGCCGCCGGGGTGCTCGCCTCCGTCTCCGCCGCGGTCTCCGGCAGGTCCAGGCCGACCCCGTCGTAGAGCAGCAGGGTGCGGCGGTACGGGGGCGGGAGTTCCAGCAGCGCGTCGAGCAGGGCGCGCGGCTCCGGCTCGGCGGGCGGCGGGTCGAGCCGCCGGTGGGCGCGGCGCATCCGGTGCCAAGGCGACATGGCGTACTCGTACGCGGCGGCCCGCACCCAGCCCGCCGGGTCCCGGTCCACCGCGACCTCGGGCCAGCGCTCCCAGGCCAGTGCGAAGGCCCGTGCGACGGACTCCCGGGAGAGGCTCCGGCGCCCGGTCAGCAGAAACGTCTGGCGGAAGAGGGCTTCGGAGGAGTGCCGGTACAGCGCGTCGAACGCCTCCTCGGCAGGAGTGGGCCCCTCGGGCGGGGCCGGCCATGCGGCCCCGGTCCCGGCGGCTCCGGTCCCGGGCACGGCTTCGGTTCCGGCTTCGGTTCCGGGTCTCGTGGATAGGCCATTGGAGTCGGACGGCGTGAGCGGTGGAGCCGGTGCGGCCGGTGCGGTGCGGGTGGTGGACGTGCCGGTGGTGCTGGGCGGATCCGGGGTGGTGCCGGGCTTGGTCGGGGCCATGGAAGTACTCCCGGTGGCTTCGACGGGAGCCGGTGGCTTCGACGGTGGTTTCGTGGACGTCACCGGCTTGGACAGCCTCGCGACCGACGTCGGTGCCGTCGGGCGGGCCGCACGTTTGACGGCGGCCTTCGGCCGGGTGTTCGGGGCGGCCGGTTTGGTCCGGGCGCTCGGCGGGTTGGCCTGTGGACTCGGCCGGCCGCCGCTGATCAGCCTGGCGTATGCCTCGCGTTTCCGCCCCCGGGGGCTGGTGCGGCCGGTCTCCCAGGACCGGACCGTGGCGCGGGTGACGCCCACCACCGTCGCGACCTGCTCCTCACTCAGTGACTTCGCCTCACGCAGTCTGCGCCGCTCCTTGGGGGAGGGGAGCGGAGGGACAGAGGCCGTATCCGTCGAGCTCCGCGTCATGAAGAACCCCCCGTAACACTGCACCGGGTGAAAAAGTACATAAACGTATATTGAGCGACACAGCGGCCATTCGCCCGTTACACGGATTAAGCGCGTGTCGTTGGCAGCATGGCCGCGTGACCCAAGTGACCGAGAGCAGCCCGTCGTTGTCGGCAGAGCACGAGCGGTCCGCCGTGGCGGCCCTCGCCCTTCTGCGTGGAGCGGTTGCGGCCGGGCTCGGTCTGGGCTCCGTCTCCGTCCTGGTCCTGGCCCTGTGGATCAGCGCCCCGACCTCCGAGAGCAGCCCCGGCGGCGCGCTCCACACGGCGGCCGGGCTCTGGCTGCTCGCCCATGGCGCCGAGCTGACCAGGGCCCACCCGCTCAGCGGGATCCCCGCCCCGGTGGGCGTCGTCCCGCTGCTGCTCGCGGTGGTCCCGGTGTGGCTGGTGCACCGCGCGGCGCGGGACGTGCTGGTGCCGGACGTGAGGCGCCCGGCGCTCTCGGGGGTGGGCGCCTTCGGCCTGGTCGTCGGTGGATATCTGCTGGTCGGCGCGGTCGCCGCGTACTACGTGCGGGGCGGCTGGCTGTCCGTGCGGCTGCCGTCGCTGCTCTTCCCGGTGGCCGTGGTGGCGGGCGCGGCGGCGGCCGGGGTCTGGACGGCCTCCGGGCGGCCGATCGGGCCGCCGCCGTCCTGGGCACCGGTGGGTCTGCACGAGATGCTGGCGCGCAGACGGTTCAGGGAGCGCGCGGGGACGGTGTGGCGCGCGGCGGCGGCCGGGGTGGCGGCACTGCTCGGCGGCGGGGCGCTGCTCGTCGCGGTGGCGCTGGTGTGGCACGCGCACCTCGCACAGCGGTCCTTCGTCCAGCTCTCGGGCGACTGGTCGGGCCGGGTCGCGGTGCTGCTGCTCGCGCTGGTGCTGGTGCCGAACGCGGCGGTGTGGGGCGCGGCGTACGGGCTCGGGCCGGGTTTCGCCCTCGGTACGGGGGCCACGGTCACCCCGCTCGTCTTCTCGGGGCGCCCGGCGGTGCCCGCCTTCCCGCTGCTGGCCGCGGTGCCCGCCGAGGGCCCGGGAACGGTCCTGAACTGGTCGGCCGCCGCGGTGCCGGTCGCGGCCGGGGCGACCATCGCCTGGTTCACGGCCCGGCGGGCCGTGCCGCCGGACACCGCGCGCGAGGATGCCTGGAACCCGTGGGGGACCGCGCTGGTGGCGGCCCTGGCGGCGGTGGGGTGCGGGGCAGGTACGGCGGTGCTGGCGGTGGCGGCCGGGGGGCCGCTCGGCACCCGCGCGCTGGCGGAGTTCGGGCCGGTGTGGTGGCTCACGGGCGCGGCGGCCCTGGCGTGGACGGCGGCGCTCGGCGTCCCCGGGGCGCTGCTGCTGAGGGCCTGGCGGCTGCGGCGCGACGGGGACGGGCGGCGCACGGGCGAGGGGGAGGAGGCGTACGCCCCCGCCGGGGCTTCCGCTGCCGCGGTGCCGGAGAAGGCAGCGGTGCCGGAGAAGGCGGCGGTGCCGGAGAAGGCCGTGGTGCCGGAGCCGTCGTCCGGGGACGCCTCGCGGGAGCAGGGCGGTGGTGGCCGGCGGTGGTGGCGGCGCTCCGGTGGCGGGAACGGCGAAGGGAACGGCGAAGGAAGCGGGGCCGGGGGCGGCGAGGCGGCCGGGCCGGTACCGGAGGACGGGCCCGCGCCCCGGCGCACCCCCGTCGCGGCGTCCCTCGCGGCCGGACCGGTGGCGGCGCCGCTGCCGGGTGCGGTGCCACCCGCCACCCGTCCGCCGGACCGGGGCGAGGGCGGGGACGAGGCCGGGGGCGTCGCGCCGTACGACTTCTTGCCGATCGGCCCCTGGCACGAGCGGACGGCCCGGCCCGAGGAGGCCGGACCGCCTGAATCCGCTTGAATGCCGGGGGCTCTGCCCGGCCCGCTCCCGGCCCGATCCGGATCCGGGGCCATTTGTTCTGGATCGCGCCGGGTTCGTGTGGCCCGGCGCCTGAACCGGCCCGCTCCGGACGAAGGCCTAGTCCTTGACGCCGAAGAAGGGCTCCAGCGGCTTCGGCAGCTGGTCGTTGCAGGACAGCTGGCCGGTCTTGGTCAGGGCGTCGTTCACACAGGTGTAGTAGTCGCGGTAGACCAGCTGGACCGTAAAGGTCGTCGCGACGATCGAGAGCGCGAGCAGCGCGGTCACCAGACCACTGACGGCGGCCGTGGTCTGCTGTCTGCCGCCGACCGGAGCCGCCGCGGGGGTGCCCGGCCCGGATGATCCGGGCGCCGGAGCGCGCCCGGACGCGTCGGCACCGGCTGCCGGGGCGGAGCCCTCGGCCGCGGTGGCGCTCTTCGGCTTCGAGCGGAGCGCGCTGATCGCCCAGTACACGGCGAGTGCGCCGAGCAGCAGGGCGATCTCGGGGAAGTCGAAGAGCGCGAAGAAGAAGGCCCACATCCCGGACAGCAGCGCGTAGCGCGCACGGCGCTGGGCGGGGTCGGTCGGGTCCCAGCGCATTCCGCCGGGGTTGCCCTCGGGCCCGCCCTGGCCGTTCCCGCCCTGACCGCCGGGGCGGCCGCCGAATCCGCCGCTCTGGCGGCCGGGCTGCTTGCTGCTCCACTGGCCGCCCCAGACCGGCCGGTCGCCGGAGGAGCCGCCCTCGGAGGACCCGTCGCCCTCGCCCCGGCCGTTCTCGTCGTCGGTGTTCGCGGGGCGGCGGGGCTGCCAGGGCTGGTCGGGCCGGTTCTCGGGCGGCGCGGCGAACGGGTTGTCGTCGGGCCGGCCGGAAGAGGAAGAGGAGCCGGAAGAGGAAGAGGAGGAAGAGGAGGAAGGGCCCGTGGAGGACTGGCGTTCTCGCATCAGCAGTGAGGTCCGCTCGGGCAGCGGCTGGCGGAAGGCGGTGCGGTGGCGTCGGTCCGGCATGTGGTGAACGTCTTCCCCATCTCGTCATTTCCGCCCTGCGGACGGTTCGCTGTCCCCTGACGCTACCTCCCGGCCAGGAGCGGCCGAAAGCTGGGAGCGCGGCCCGGACGGCCGATCTTCTCCGCCCGCGCCCGCCGCCCCTCCCCGGAGTCCGGCCCGCGGCCGCCCACCCCCGTCCCGAGGGGGCCCGCCGAGGTGCCGGTATCGTTGCTGACGGTCGGCTGGTTCGTAGAGTTCCCCGTATCGAGGGGCTCGGATCTTTCGTACGACCATACAAATCAGCGCCGCTCCGCTTCATCACGCGAGAAAGGGCCCAGCCGTGGCCTCCCCGCCCCCCTCCGCCGCCCCGGCCCGTCTGGTCGTGCTGGTCTCCGGTTCGGGTACGAACCTCCAAGCCCTGCTCGACGCCATCGAGGACGACCCCGAGGGCTTCGGCGCACGGATCGTCGCGGTCGGCGCCGACCGCTCCGGCATCGTCGGCCTGGAACGGGCGGAGCGCGCCGGACTGCCGACCTTCGTGTGCAGCGTCAAGGACCACGCCACCCGCGAGGAGTGGGATGCCGCGCTCGCGGCCGAGACCGCCCGGTTCCGCCCCGACCTCGTGGTGTCCGCGGGGTTCATGAAGATCGTGGGCAAGGAGTTCCTCGCCCGGTTCGGCGGCCGGTTCATCAACACCCACCCCGCCCTGCTCCCCAGCTTTCCCGGTGCCCACGGAGTGCGTGACGCGCTCGCGTACGGCGTGAAGGTCACCGGGTGCACCGTCCACTTCGTCGACGACGGTGTCGACACCGGTCCGATCATCGCGCAGGGCGTGGTCGAGGTGACCGAGGAGGACACGGCGGAGGGCGAAGCCGCTCTCCACGAACGCATCAAGGAAATCGAGCGCAAGCTGCTCGTCGAGGCCGTGGGGCGGCTCGCCCGTGACGGCCATCGCATTGAGGGACGAAAGGTTCATCTCGGTCATGTCGGTGAATAAGCCCATCCGCCGCGCCCTGGTCAGCGTCTACGACAAGACGGGGCTGGAAGACCTCGCCCGCGGTCTGCACGAGGCGGGTGTCGAGCTCGTCTCCACCGGCTCCACCGCCGGGAGGATCGCCGCCGCCGGAGTCCCGGTCACCAAGGTCGAGGAGCTCACCGGCTTCCCCGAGTGCCTCGACGGCCGCGTCAAGACGCTGCACCCGCGCGTCCACGCCGGCATCCTCGCCGACCTCCGCCTCGACGCCCACCGCGAGCAGCTCGCCGAGCTCGGCGTCGAGCCGTTCGACCTGGTGGTCGTCAACCTCTACCCGTTCAAGGAGACCGTCGCCTCCGGCGCCTCCGCCGACGAGTGCGTGGAGCAGATCGACATCGGCGGCCCCTCCATGGTCCGCGCCGCCGCCAAGAACCACCCGTCGGTCGCCGTCGTCACCAGCCCCGCGCGGTACGCCGACGTGCTGACCGCCGTCGCGGCGGGCGGCTTCGACCTGGCCGCCCGCAAGCGGCTGGCCGCCGAGGCGTTCCAGCACACCGCCGCGTACGACGTGGCCGTGGCCTCCTGGTTCGCCGCCGACTACGCCGCCGCCGACGACTCGGGCTTCCCCGACTTCTTCGGTGCGACGTACGCCCGCGAGAACGTCCTGCGCTACGGCGAGAACCCGCACCAGCCCGCCGCGCTCTACACCTCCGGCTCCGGCGGCCTCGCCGAGGCGGAGCAGTTGCACGGCAAGGAGATGTCGTACAACAACTACACGGACACCGACGCCGCGCGCCGGGCCGCGTACGACCACGCCGAGCCGTGCGTCGCGATCATCAAGCACGCCAACCCGTGCGGCATCGCGATCGCCGACGACGTCGCCGAGGCGCACCGCAACGCGCACGCCTGCGACCCGCTGTCGGCCTTCGGCGGTGTCATCGCCGTCAACCGCCCGGTGACCGTCGGGATGGCCGAGCAGGTCGCGGAGATCTTCACCGAGGTCATCGTCGCCCCGGCGTACGAGGACGGCGCGGTCGAGGTGCTGGCCCGCAAGAAGAACATCCGCGTGCTGCGCTGCCCCGAGGCGCCGTCGTCCGAGGTCGAGGTCAAGCCGATCGACGGCGGTGCGCTGCTCCAGGTCACCGACCGCCTCCAGGCCGAGGGCGACGACCCGGCCAACTGGACCCTCGCCACCGGCGAGGCCCTGGGCGCGGACGAGTTGAAGGAGCTCGCCTTCGCGTGGAAGGCCTGCCGCGCGGTCAAGTCCAACGCGATCCTGCTCGCCAAGGACGGCGCCTCGGTCGGCGTCGGCATGGGCCAGGTCAACCGTGTCGACTCCGCGAAGCTCGCCGTCGAGCGGGCGGGTGAGGAGCGTGCACGCGGTTCGTACGCCGCCTCCGACGCGTTCTTCCCGTTCCCGGACGGGCTGGAGATCCTGACCGCCGCGGGCGTCAGGGCCGTGGTCCAGCCGGGCGGTTCGGTCCGCGACGAGCTGGTCGTCGAGGCCGCGAAGAAGGCCGGAGTGACGATGTACTTCACGGGTACCCGGCACTTCTTCCACTGATCCTTACGGCGAAGGGCCGGAACTCCTCGCGGAGTTCCGGCCCTTCGCGCCGTACGGGGTGTGCGTTACTTCTTGACCACCAGGGTGCCCGCGGCACGGTCGTGCCAGCCCTGCAGCTTGCCGGAGTTGTCGAAGAACGGCGAGAGGTAGACGAGCAGCGCGCCGATGTAGCAGAGGAACACGCCGACGATCGGGATGATCCAGCGGATGAAGCCGGCGCCGAGGCCCGGGTTCAGGCCGGTGTTCTCCTTGACGACCTTCACGCTGAGGGCCATCTTGCCGAGGGTCGCGCCGAGCAGCGAGATCATCAGCCACTCGTAGAGCAGCGTGATCAGACCGAAGATCGCCACCATGCCGAGCATCGTGGCGATGATGCTGCCGCTCGCCTCGTTGACGCAGGACTGGTAGCCCGGGTCGAGGGAGGAGCCGCAGTCGTCGACGCTCTTGGCTATGCCCATCGCGCTGGCCACGCCGATGGCGCTGAGGATGCCGTAGAGGACACCGATGACCGCCGCGTCGATGCAGCGCGCGCCGAGGCGGCGGCCCATCGAGGCCACCTGGACGGTGCCCAGGACCGGGACGTTGATGTAGCCGTTGTTGGCCTGGAGGGTGCCCGGGGCCTGCTGCGGGTAGCCGTAACCCGGCTGACCCTGCGGCTGGCCCGGCTGCTGCGGGTAGCCGTAGCCCGGCTGGCCCTGCGGCGGCTGCTGCGGGTAGCCGTAACCGGGCTGACCCTGCGGCGGCTGGTTCGGCTGCTGGCCGTACGGGTTGTTCGGGTTCGGGTTCGGGTCGCCGAAACTCATCTGGGCGTTCCTCCAACGTGCGTGCGGGGACGATGCGGCCGCACGGAGGAAAGAAAGGTCAGTGGTCCGCCCCCCGGTACTTCTGCGGCACTGCGGCCATAATCGTTATAAGCAGAACATAAGTTTGTCCAGTCACCGTTGGTGGATGTTGCGCAAGTGCAACCTCGCGCCGCCCCCGGCGGCCGCAATTGGTATGCGGGCGGGGTCATCCGCGAGTATGGGGACATGACTGCCCAGATTCTCGATGGCAAGGCCACCGCAGCCGCGATCAAGTCCGATCTCACCGTCCGCGTGGCGGCCCTCAAGGCGCAGGGCATCACCCCTGGCCTGGGAACCCTGCTCGTCGGAGACGACCCGGGCAGCCGGTGGTACGTGAACGGCAAGCACCGCGACTGCGCGCAGGTCGGCATCGGCTCCATCCAGCGCGAACTCCCCGACACCGCCACGCAGGAGGAGATCGAGGACGTCGTACGGGAGCTCAACGCCAACCCCGAGTGCACGGGTTACATCGTGCAGCTGCCCCTCCCCAAGGGCATCGACACCAACCGCGTCCTGGAGCTGATGGACCCGGCCAAGGACGCCGACGGCCTGCACCCGATGAGCCTCGGCCGGCTCGTGCTGAACGAGACGGGCCCGCTGCCCTGCACCCCGCAGGGCGTCGTCCAGCTGCTCCGCCACCACGGCGTGGAGATCAACGGGGCGCACGTCGTGGTCGTCGGCCGCGGCGTCACCATCGGCCGCTCGATCCCGCTGCTGCTGACCCGCAAGTCCGAGAACGCCACCGTCACCCAGTGCCACACCGGTACGCGTGACCTCTCCGCCCACCTCAGGCAGGCCGACATCATCGTCGCCGCCGCCGGGGTGCCGCACATCATCAAGCCCGAGGACGTGAAGCCGGGGGCCGCCGTGCTCGACGTCGGCGTCAGCCGGGACGAGAACGGCAAGATCGTCGGGGACGTCCACCCGGGGGTCGCCGAGGTCGCCGCCTGGATCTCCCCGAACCCGGGCGGTGTCGGCCCGATGACCCGTGCCCAGCTGCTCGTCAACGTGGTCGAGGCGGCCGAGCGCGACGCGGCCGCCGCGGTCTGAGCCGTCCGACCCGATCCGGAGGGAACCCCATGGGTGCTGGTACGAGTCCGGCCGACCCGGCCGCCGAGGCGGACGGCACGTCCGCGGCGCCGCAGCGCGCGGACGCACCGGACGCGGCCGGGCCGGGCGCGGACGCGGGGACGGCGGACGAGGGGACGAAGGACACGTCCGCATCGGACACGGCCGGGCCCCGAGAGCCCGACGCGTCGGACGAGGGGGCGGCGGACGGAACCGGCCCCGGGCGGACCGGGGCCGCGTCCCCCGACGACGCCGCGGGCGAGGAGGCGGCCGGCGGTACGCGGCCGTCGCGGCGGTTCCCGTCGTTCACCCGGGACACCGCGCGCCCCGAGGGCGGCGGCAGGGCCGCGTCCGGGGACGCGCCCGCCCCGGCCCGTCAGTGGCCGCTGCTCGCCGTGCTCTGCACGGCCGGGGTGGGGCTGCTGATCGTCGCGGTCAACCCGTTCGCCGAGGCCTTCCGGGTCGGCACGATGCTGATCGGCGTCGCCCTCGTCGGGGGCGCCGTGCTGCGGCTGGTGGTGCCGTCGGTGGGCATGCTGGCGGTGCGGTCCCGCTTCACCGACCTGGTGACGTACGGGCTGCTCGGCTTCCTCATCGTGATGCTCGCTCTGGTGGCGCAGCCCAAGCCGTGGCTGGACATCCCGTTCCTGGAACACGCGGTCCACTTCACCATCCGCTGAGCCGGGCCGGACGGTCGGCCGGGCCGACCGGAGGGGTGTCCGTCCCTTCCCCCGAGGAGGGACGGACACCGGTACCGGAGCCCACCGGACCGCGAACGTCCTGGTACGCGGTGACGTGGGCGGCCCTGCCCCGACCGGAGTTCAGCCTGGTCGACGGGGTGGGCCCGTTCAAGGAATCACTGGGGCCTGTGGCACGGAAGTGACCATTCCGCCACCGTGTGAGCGTCCGGCAACGGAACCCCCGGACGGGGCCCCGCCACCGGGCCGCACCGGCGCCGCCACCGGGGCTCCGCCGCCTCCCGGACGACCGGGTCCGGCCGGGTGAGCGCCGTGTGACGCGTTGTGTGCGGTCCCACAGGGGGCAGGGCGGCCGGGAGGCCCCGGGTCGGATAGCCTGACCGCTGGATATCTCTTCACATCAAGATTCAGGGATGTCCAGCACCAGGGGCCAGGAACCCCCACCGCCAGCTGTCTAACGGAGATCGCCATGACCCGCACTCCCGTGAATGTCACCGTGACCGGCGCAGCCGGCCAGATCGGCTACGCGCTGCTCTTCCGCATCGCCTCCGGCCACCTGCTCGGCCCGGACGTGCCGGTCAACCTGCGTCTCCTGGAGATCCCGCAGGGCCTCAAGGCCGCCGAGGGCACCGCGATGGAGCTCGACGACTGCGCGTTCCCGCTGCTGCGCGGCATCGAGATCACCGACGACGCCGACAAGGCGTTCGACGGTGCCAACGTCGCCCTGCTCGTCGGCGCCCGCCCGCGCACGAAGGGCATGGAGCGCGGTGACCTGCTCTCCGCCAACGGCGGCATCTTCAAGCCCCAGGGCAAGGCCATCAACGACAACGCCGCGGACGACATCAAGGTCCTCGTCGTCGGCAACCCGGCCAACACCAACGCGCTCATCGCGCAGGCCGCCGCCCCGGACGTACCGGCCGAGCGCTTCACCGCGATGACCCGCCTGGACCACAACCGCGCGATCTCGCAGCTGGCCGCCAAGACCGGTGCCGCCGTCTCCGACATCAAGAAGCTGACGATCTGGGGCAACCACTCGGCGACCCAGTACCCCGACATCTTCCACGCGGAGATCGCGGGCAAGAACGCCGCCGAGCTCGTCGACGACGAGGCGTGGCTGGCCGACACCTTCATCCCGACCGTCGCCAAGCGCGGCGCCGCGATCATCGAGGCCCGTGGCGCGTCCTCGGCCGCCTCCGCCGCCAACGCCGCCATCGACCACGTGCACACCTGGGTCAACGGCACCGCCGCGGGCGACTGGACCTCCATGGGCATCCCCTCGGACGGCTCCTACGGCGTGCCCGAGGGCATCATCTCGTCCTTCCCGGTCACCACGAAGGACGGCGTGTACGAGATCGTCCAGGGGCTGGACATCAACGAGTTCTCCCGTGCGCGCATCGACGCCTCGGTCAAGGAGCTCACCGAGGAGCGCGACGCGGTGCGCGAGCTCGGCCTGATCTGATCCGTACGCACTCCACGCGTACCCCCACCGCCCCCGGCAGCACCCGTCGCCGGGGGCGGTGGCGTACCCGGGCGGCCCTGCGGCGGACGGGCCCGGTCCGGTCTACGCCTCGCGCAGTCCGTCCGCGATCCCGCGCAGCGCCGCCATGGCCCGGCGCTGAAGTCCGGGCCCGAAGGTGATCCGGGTGGCGCCCAGCTCGCCCAGCCGGCGCGGAGCCGGGCCGTCCGGCCGGGCCAGCGCGTTGAGCGGACCCGGGACGGCGGCGGCCAGCGCGGGCAGCGCCTCGGGCGGGGCCATGATCGGGTAGACGCAGTCCGCGCCCGCCGCCACGTACAGCAGCGCGCGGCGGACCGTCTCCGCCTGCGGGTCCGTGCCGTCCGGGACACCGTGGACATAGGTGTCCACGCGGGCGTTGACGAACAGCGCGTCGCCCGCGACCGCCCGCACCTCCGCGAGCCGGTCCGCCTGCCGCCGGGCGTCCACGAGCACGCCGTCGGTGGAGTCCTCCAGATTGCAGCCGACGGCTCCGGTGTCGAGGAGCCGCTCCACGAGTTCCTTCGGGGCCAGTCCGTAACCCGCCTCGATGTCCGCCGAGACCGGCACGGAGGCCGGGACGGCACGCACGATCCTGGCCACGGCCGCGAACATCTCGTCGGCGGGCGTCGCCCCGTCCTCGTAGCCGAGCGAGGCCGCGACCCCGGCACTGGGCGTGGCGAGCGCCGGGAAGCCCGCGTCGACGAGGACGCGTGCGCTCGCCGCGTCCCACGGGCCGGGGACGACCAGTGGGTCCCCGGGGGCGCGGTCGTGGTGCAGGGAGCGGAGGACGGAAGCGGTCACGCGGGGCTCCTGGGGCGTCGGGCGGCGGTGGGACACGGATACGGACACAGGCACGGGCCGGCCCGCGGGGCCGGCCGCACCGGGTCAGTGCTTGATGTCGCCCGGCTTGTAGTGGCCGGGGACCATACGGGTGGTCACCGCGAAGCGGTTCCAGGCGTTGATCGTGTTGATCGCGGCGAGGAGGTGGGCCAGCTCGGTCTCGTCGAACTGCTTGGCGGCCCGCTCCCACACCTCGTCCGGCACGAAACCGTCGGTCAGCACCGTGACCGCCTCGGTCAGCTCGATCGCCGCGAGCTCCTTGGGGGTGTAGTAGTGCTTCGACTCCTCCCATGCGCTGAGCTGGACGATCCGCTCGATGGACTCGCCCGCCGCGAGCGCGTCCTTGGTGTGCATGTCGAGGCAGAACGCGCAGTGGTTCAGCTGCGAGGAGCGGATCTTCACCAGCTCCCCGATGACGGGGTCGACGCCCCGGCGGGACGCCGCGTCCAGCCGCACCATCGCCTTGTAGACATCGGGTGCGAGCTGGGCCCACGACAGGCGCGGGGTGTGCTCGGGGTTGAGGTCGGAGGTCGGGTGGCTGTGCTCGTTGGTCGTCATGGGTACGACACTAGGCGCCGGATGGCATACCGGTATGGTCCATTTCCATGACAGATCCATGGGCCACTTTCGGGGCCGACCTGCATCTCGAAACGACCGGCGCCGCAGGGCTGCGGGCCGGCCTCATGGACGCCCTGCGCGAGGCCGTACGGACGGGACGGCTGGCCCCCGGGACCCGCCTCCCGTCGTCCCGCGGCCTCGCCGCCGACCTCGGCGTCGCCCGGAACACGGTCGCGGACGCCTACGCGGAGCTGGTCGCCGAGGGATGGCTCACCGCCCGGCAGGGCTCCGGCACCCGGGTGGCCCGGCGGGCCGAGCCGCGCCGGTCGCCCGCCAGGGCGATCCGGACCCGCGCGGTGCCGTCCCGGCCCACCCACAACCTGCTGGCCGGGTCGCCCGACCTCTCGACGTTCCCGCGCGCCGACTGGCTCAAGGCGTCCCGGCGCGCCCTGACCGCCGCACCCGACGAAGCCTTCGGCTACGGCGACCCGCGCGGACGCATCGAGCTGCGCACCGTGCTCGCCGACTACCTGGCACGGGCCCGCGGGGTGTACGCGGACCCGGAACGGATCATGATCTGCGCGGGTTTCGTGCAGGCGCTGAAGCTGATGGGGCCGGTGCTGCGCGGGCGGCGGGTGCGGGAGGTGGCCGTCGAGTCGTACGGACTGGACGTGCACTGGAACCTCCTCGGGGACGCCGGGCTGCGGCTGCCCCGCCTGCCGGTCGACGGACTCGGCGCGGTGACCGGCGAACTGGCCGGGCTGCGCGGCGCGGGCGCGGTGCTGATGACGCCCGCGCACCAGTTCCCGACGGGGGTGCCGCTCCACCCCGACCGGCGGGCCGCGGCCGTGGACTGGGCGCGCCGCACGGGCGGGCTGGTCCTGGAGGACGACTACGACGGCGAGTTCCGCTACGACCGGCAGGCGGTCGGCGCGCTCCAGGGCCTGGACCCCGAACACGTGGTGTACCTGGGGACGGCCAGCAAGTCGCTGGCCCCCGGGCTGCGGCTGGGGTGGATGGTGCTGCCGGAGGCCCTGGTGGGGGAGGTGATCGAGGCCAAGGGGCTGAGCGACTGGTCGTCGAGCGCGCCGGACCAGCTGACGCTCGCGGAGTTCATCGCGTCGGGCGCGTACGACCGCCATGTGCGCGCGATGCGGCTGCGCTACCGGCGCCGCCGCGACGAGCTCGTCGCGGCACTGGCGGAACGGGCCCCCGGCGTCCGGGTCAGCGGTATGGCGGCCGGGCTGCACGCCGTTCTCGACCTGCCCGGGGGCACCGAGGCATCGGTGCTCAGGGCCGCGGCCTGGCAGGGGCTGGCGCTGGAGGGGATGTCCCGCTTCCGGCACCCGGACGCCGCGCCGGACCGCGACGCGCTGGTCATCGGCTACGGAACCCCCACCGACAGCGCCTGGGCGGGCGCGCTGGACGCGCTCTGCCGGGTGCTGCCCTGAGCCCCGGGGCACGCCCCTCAGCGGTGTCCGGGGACCACCGGGTCCGGGCCGTCCGCCGGGGCCTCGCCGAACCGGGCCAGGGCCAGCGCCCCGGCCACCGCCACCACGAAACCGGCGACCGCCAGCCACTCCAGCCCCGTACGGGTACGGTCGCCGAGCCAGACGACGCCCACCAGCGCCGGGCCGACCGTCTCGCCGAGCACCATGCCGGCCGTCGCGGTGGTCACCGAACCGCGTTGCAGGGCCGAGGTCAGCAGCAGGAACGCCGAACCGCCGCCCAGCAGCAGCGCGTACGCGGCGGGGTTGGTGAGCAGCGCCACCGGGGACACGTCGTCGATCAGCCGGACCGTGACCTCGACCACCCCGAAACCGCAGCCCGCGCCGAGCCCCAGCGCGAGCGCCCGGGGCTTCTCCGGGAGGCGCCCGGCCGCCGCGCCGATCAGCAGGACGCCGAGGGCAATGCCCAGCATCGACCAGGCCAGGGCCGGTGAACCGGTCCCGCGGCCCTCGCCGCCGGAGGCGAGCCCCAGCATGCCGAGACCGGCGCAGACGACGCCGACCGCGCTCCACTCCACGGCGCTCAGCCGCACCCTCAGCAGCCGGGCGGCGGCCACCGCGGTCACCGCGAGACTCGCGGCCAGCGCGGCGCCCACCGCGTAGATCGGCAGGGAGCGCAGGGCGATGATCTGGAGGACGAAGCCGCAGCCGTCCAGGGCGAGTCCGGCGAGGTAGCGCCACTGGCGCAGGGCGCGCAGCAGCAGCGCGGGATCGACCCCGGCGTCCGACCCCGGCTCGGCGGCGGCCCGCGCGGCGACGGCCTGGAGGACCGAGGCCGTACCGAAGCAGACGGCCGCGCCGAGCGCGCAGATCATTCCGAGGAGCACGGAGGGACTCTACTCGCGGACGGTGCGGCTCCCCCTGCTTCCTGTCGTGCCCGGCAGCCCTCTCCGCTCTCCCGTCTCCCGGGCCGTACGCCCTGACCGGACCGGGGATCGCGCCCGCGGACCCGGCGCGATTCGGCCCGTCCGGATGATCCCGGTCCGTCCGGACCGGCGCGGCTCAGCCGGGCAGGGGACCGCCCGCGCGCAGCCAGCCGGGCAGGTCGTCCGTCACCCACTCGCCCGCCGCTTCGGCGTCCGCGCAGATCGCGCCCAGTCCGAGCCGGTGCACGGAGACGCGGTCGCGGCCGTGGCGGCGCATGAGGAGCCCGCCGCCCCCGCTGTCGTCGCCGACCAGCACCCAGTCCGGCGCGTACCGGGGCACCTCGAAGGTCTCGTTGCGCTCCCCGATGCTCTGCGGGCCGTAGACGTGCACCCCGTTGCCGAGCAGCACGCCCGGCGTCGACCGCCAGAGCCGGGCGACCGCGGGATTGGGCCCGTCCCGCAGCCCGCGCAGCCGTGCCGCCTGGACGGCCAGGAACCCGGCGAAGGACTCCGCCACCGGGTACTCGCTCCCGTCGGCGCCGTCCCGGCACACCACCGGGTACTCCCCGTCCCCGGCCTCCCCGCTCCGGTCGAGGGCGAAGTGGAAGGAGTCGCCGCAGTCCGGCTCGACGGCGAAGCAGAGCCGGTCGCCGGTCAGCCGCCACCCCGCGGTGATGGCCTCGTCCATGTCGTCCGTGTCGTCGGCGGGCCCGGCCGTCGCGATGTCGGCGTCCCCGGCCCGGCCGTGGCCGAACTCCGCCAGCCACCAGCGGTACGACGGCGGCAGTGGGCCGACGCGGGCCTCGGCCGCGGCGATCAGCGCCTCCGGCACGGAGCCGGCCGTTCCGCGGCCGAACCCCGGCGAGGCGTCGACCAGTTCGCGCAGCAGTGTCAGGTCAGGTTCCACGGCGCCGAGTCTGCCAGGGCACCCCGCACGCGGTCCCGCCCGGCCTCCGGTCACGGGGTCCGGCCCGCGGTCCCGCCTGGCCTCCGGTACGGGGTCCGGCCCGCGACCCCGCCGGGCCTCCGGTACCGGCCCTCGGCCCCGCCGGGCCTCCGGTACGGGCCCTTGGCGCCGCCTGGCCCCCGGTTACGGGGCCCGGCCCTCGGCCCCGTCCGGCCTCCGCTGCCGGGCCCGCCCCGGCCCCCCGTCTCAGCCGCGCAGGACGGCGCGGAGCTGTTCGAGGCCCCAGTCCAGGTCCTCCTTGCTGATCACCAGGGGCGGGGCGATGCGGATCGTCGAGCCGTGGGTGTCCTTGACCAGCACCCCGCGGTCCATCAGCTTCTCGGAGATCTCCCGGCCCGTGCCGAGGGCCGGGGCGATGTCCACGCCCGCCCACAGCCCGCGGCCCCGTACCGCCTCCACCGCGCCGCCGCCCGTCAACAGCCCCAGCTCCTGATGCAGGTGCTCGCCCAGCTCGGCCGCCCGCTGCTGGTACTCGCCGGTGCGGAGCATCGCGATCACCTCCAGCGCGACCGCGCAGGCCAGCGGATTGCCGCCGAACGTCGAACCGTGCTCGCCGGGCCGGAACACCCCGAGCACGTCCTGGGAGGAGACCACCGCCGACACCGGCACCACACCGCCGCCCAGTGCCTTGCCGAGCACGTACATGTCCGGCACGACCCCCTCGTGCTCGCAGGCGAAGGTCCGCCCGGTCCGGCCCAGGCCCGACTGGATCTCGTCCGCGATGAACAGGACGTTCCGCTCCCGCGTGAGCGCCCGCACCCCCGGGAGGTAGCCCGGCGGCGGCACCAGCACCCCGGCCTCGCCCTGGATCGGCTCCATGAGCACCGCCACGGTGTTCTCGGTCATCGCCTCCCGGAGCGCCGTGAGGTCCCCGTACGGCACGATCTCGAACCCTGGGGTGTAGGGGCCGAAGTCCTGCCGCGCCTCCGGGTCCGTGGAGAAGCTGATGATCGTCGTCGTCCGGCCGTGGAAGTTGTTCGCGGCGACGATGATCTTCGCCATGCCGTCCGGGACGCCCTTCACCCGGTATCCCCACTTGCGCGCCGTCTTCACCGCGGTCTCCACGGCCTCCGCGCCGGTGTTCATCGGCAGCACCGCCTCCATGCCGCACAGCTCGGCCAGCCGCGTGCAGAAGTCGGCGAACCGGTCGTGGTGGAAGGCGCGCGAGGTGAGGGTCACCCGCTCCAGCTGGGCCTTGGCGGCGTCGATCAGGCGCCGGTTGGCGTGACCGAAGTTGAGTGCCGAGTAGCCGGCCAGCAGGTCGAGGTAGCGGCGGCCCTCGACGTCCGTCATCCAGGCCCCGTCCGCCGTGGCGACGACGACGGGCAGCGGATGGTAGTTGTGCGCGCTGTGCGCCTCGGCGGAGGCGATGGCGGTTTCCGTGGTCGACACGGGATCTCCGTTCGTCGTGCGGCGTGGGCGGGGTGGTGCCCACTTTGTATCGTCGGTCGGATCCGTGGTGAGGAAACCTGTATTCTGCGGCGCGCCAGGCCGGTCGGGGGCCGGTGCCCGCACCTGAGACAATGAGTTCCATGGCCTCTGAACGCCCCCGCGTGCTCTCCGGAATCCAGCCCACCGCAGGCTCGTTCCACCTCGGCAACTACCTCGGCGCGGTCCGCCAGTGGGTGGCGCTGCAGGAATCCCACGACGCCTTCTACATGGTCGTGGACCTGCACGCGATCACCATCCCGCAGGACCCCGCGGAGCTGCGCGCGAACACCAGGCTCGCCGTCGCCCAGCTCCTGGCCGCCGGTCTCGACCCGGAGCGCTGCACGCTGTTCGTCCAGAGCCATGTCCCCGAGCACGCCCAGCTGGGCTGGATCATGAACTGCCTCACCGGCTTCGGCGAGGCGTCGCGGATGACGCAGTTCAAGGACAAGTCCGCCAAGCAGGGTGCCGACCGCACCACGGTCGGTCTCTTCACCTACCCGATGCTGATGGTGGCCGACATCCTGCTGTACCAGGCCGACCAGGTCCCGGTCGGCGAGGACCAGCGCCAGCACCTGGAGCTGACCCGCAACCTCGCCGAGCGGTTCAACGGCGGCTACGGCGACACGTTCACCGTGCCGGACCCGTACATCCTCAAGGAGACGGCGAAGATCTACGACCTCCAGGACCCGTCGGCGAAGATGAGCAAGTCGGCGCCGACCCCGAAGGGCCTGATCAACCTCCTGGACGAGCCGAAGGCCACCGCCAAGAAGGTGAAGAGCGCGGTCACCGACACCGACACGGTCATCCGCTTCGACCGGGCCGAGAAGCCCGGCGTCAGCAATCTGCTGAGCATCTACTCGACACTCACCGGGACCGGTATCGCGGATCTGGAGCAGAAGTACGAGGGCAAGGGCTACGGTGCGCTCAAGACCGACCTCGCCGAGGTCATGGTCGAGTTCGTCACACCGTTCCGGACCCGCACCCAGGAATACCTGGACGACCCGGAGACGCTGGACTCGATCCTGGCCAAGGGCGCGGAGAAGGCCCGTGCCGTCGCGGCCGAGACCCTGGCCCTGACGTACGACCGGATGGGCTTCCTGCCCGCGAAGCACTGAGTCCAAGGACCCTGGCGGTTTCGCGACCGCAGGCGTCACACTGGCGACGGGAAGTCGAATCGGCCGATGGCCGAAAACAGGCCATCGATCATCGAGGATTGAGGAGGACGACGTGGGGACCGTAACGCTCGGCGTTTCGATCGCGGTCCCGGAGCCCTACGGCAGCCTGCTCCAGGAGCGGCGCGCGAGCTTCGGGGATCCTGCCGCGTACGGCATTCCCACCCACGTCACCCTGCTCCCGCCGACCGAGGCCGAGGCGGCCGCCCTGCCCGCGATCGAGGCGCACCTCGCCCAGATCGCGACGGGCGGCCGGCCCTTCCCGATGCGGCTGTCCGGCACGGGCACCTTCCGCCCCCTCTCGCCGGTGGTCTTCGTCCAGGTCGTCGAGGGCGCCGCGGCCTGCACCTGGCTCCAGAAGCGGGTCCGGGACGCCTCCGGGCCGCTGGTGCGCGAGCTCCAGTTCCCGTACCACCCGCATGTGACCGTGGCGCACGACATCGCCGAGGAGGCGATGGACCGGGCGTACACGGAGCTCGCCGACTACGAGGCCGCCTGGACCTGCGGTTCCTTCGCGCTGTACGAGCAGGGCACCGACCGGGTCTGGCGGAAGATCAACGAGTTCCCGTTCGGCGCCGGGGGCGCCGCCTCCGCCGTGCCCGCGCAGGGCGGCTCCGCCGTGGACGCGCCCTCCCTGTACTGACCGGCGCGGCGCTGTCGGCGCGGCTGCCGCCCGCCTCACCGCCGGGCCCGGCGCCCGCCGCTGCCGCTGCCCGCCGCTGCCGTCCGCCGCACCGACCTCCGGCGGCGTCCGCCGGGAGCGTCCGCTCAGATCGGCAGCCGCCGGAACAACGGACGCGGCACATGCCGCAGCGCCGACATCACCGCACGCAGCGATCCGGGCACCCAGACCGTCTCCGAACGCCGCCGCAGCCCCGTCACGATGGCCTCCGCGACCGCCTCCGGCGTGGTGGTGAGCGGTGGCGCCTCCAGCGGCGCCGAGGCGAACCGGGCCGAGGCCGACCGGGCCGCGACGATCCGCTCCGGCGCGAGCAGCCCCGCCCCGCCCCGGGCCGTCACCTGCGGCGCACCGGCCCCCGCCTCCGTGCCCGGCCCCGAGCCCGGCGCCGGAGCGGCGACGGGCCGTACGACGCCGGGGCGTACGACCATGACGTGCACCCCGGTCCCGTGCAGCGCGTCCCCCAGCCCCTGCGTGAACGCGTCCAGGCCCGCCTTGCTGGACCCGTAGATGAAGTCGGCGCGCCGGGCGCGTTCGCCCGCCACCGAGGAGAGCACCACCAGCGAGCCGTGTCCCTGCGCCTGGAGGGCTCCGGCGCACACCAGCCCGGCGGAGACCGCCCCCGTGTAGTTGGTCTGGGCGACCCGGACCGCGGCGAGCGGCTCCTCCTCGTCGCGCCCCTGGTCGCCCGCGATGCCGAAGGCGAGCAGCACCATGTCGATGTCGTCCTCGGCGAAGACCGCGCCGAGCACGGCCTCGTGCGACTCGGCGTCGAGGGCGTCGAAGCCGACCGTACGGACGTCGGCGCCGCGGGCCCGCAGATCGGCGGCGGCCGCGTCGAGCGCGGGGGAGGGACGCCCGGCCAGCCGGACCGTGCGGGTCCGCAGGGCGATCAGCCGCCGCGCGGTGGCCAGGGCGATCTCCGAGGTGCCGCCGAGGACGAGCAGGGACTGGGGGGCTCCGAAGGCGTCCTTCACGGGAACACTCCTTGCGAGGGTGGGGAGGATGGGGCGGACTGCGGTGGTTCAGAGCGACAGGCGGCGCGAGAGGTCCGAGCGGAAGGCCCCGTCCGGGTCCAGCTCGGCGCGCAGCGACCGGAAGTCGGACAGCCTCGGATACATCGCGGCCAGCAGCTCCGGCCTCAGCCGGGAGTCCTTCGCCAGGCAGACCCGGCCGCCCGCCCCCGCCACCTCCTCGTCCAGCGAGTCCAGGAACCGGGCCAGACCGGGCAGCGCGGCGGGCAGGTCGAGGGCGAGCGTCCAGCCGGGCACCGGGAAGGACAGCCAGCCCGGGTCCCCGGCGCCGAACCGCTTGAGCACGGCGTCCGACGCCGGACAGCGCCGCCGGGAGATCCGGTGCACGATCCGGCGCAGCACCTCCTCCTGGCCGTGCCCCACGGCGAACTGGTAGCGCACGGACCCGGCCCGTCCGGCGGTCCGGTGCCACCGCGGCAGACCATCGCGGGGGTGGAAGAACGGGGCGATCCGCTGGAGTTCGCCGATCCGGTACGGGGGCGCGCTCCGGTACCGGAGCGCGTTGAAGAGGGTGGCCGGGGCACCCCCGAGCAGCGCCTCCGGCGCGAGGGCGGCGGCCGGCGGCCCCGGTCGGAACGAGAGGGGTGCGCGCCGAGCGCGCGCCGGGAGTGCGTACCGGGGTACGTGCTCCGCCCGGGTGAGCACGCCGCGCCCCGTCGCCCGGCCCCGGGCGCGCAGGTCGATCCAGGCGGACGAGTAGCGGTAGCGGTGGTCCCCGGCGGTGAGCCGGTCCAGCAGGTCGTCCAGGTCCACGGCGCGTTCGGTGTCGACCGACATCCACGAGCTGGTGACGTGGTGGCATTGGAGCGTGGCCGAGAGGATCACCCCCGTCAGGCCGAGGCCGCCCGCGGTCGCGTCGAAGAGGGCGGTGCCGGGCCGGACCGTACGGATCTCGCCCCCGGCGGTCAGGAGTTCGAGCTCCTGGACGTGCCGGGAGAAGGAGCCGGCGAGGTGCTGGTCGCGGCCGTGGATGTCGGCGCCGATCGCGCCGCCCACGGTGACGTGACGGGTCGTGGGCGTGCCGGGGACGAACCAGCCGAGCGGCAGCAGGACCTCCGCCAGCCGGTGCAGGCCGACCCCGGCGTCGCAGACCACGCGTCCGGAACCGGCGTCGATGGTGCGGATCCGGTTCAGCGCGGTCATGTCGAGGACCGAGCCGCCCGCGTTCTGCGCCGCGTCCCCATGGGCCCGGCCGAGGCCCCGGGCGATGGAGCCACGCGGCCCGCAGCCGCGTACCGTCGCCGCCGCCTCCTCGTACGAACGGGGGCGGAAGCGCAGGGCGGTCGTCGGGGCGGTACGGCCCCAGCCGGTCAGGGACACGGTGTCGACAGACATGACCGTGACCGTATCGCCCGGGAAAACCCTTTTGAGGTATTTGTTACAACACTCACCGGTATGGGTTACTGAGAGGGGGTCAGTCCGTACGGCGGCGGGGCCCGGTGCCGGTTTTCCGGAGCCGGGAGGGTAGTCGTACGGTCATGGACTGGCTGAGAAACCTCCCCGTCATCGGGCCGATCGTCGCCCGGCTGATGGCGACGCACGCCTGGCGTTCCTACGAGACGCTGGAGCGGGTCCACTGGACCAGGCTCGCCGCCGCGATCACCTTCATCAGCTTTCTGGCGCTCTTCCCGCTGATCGCGGTCGGCGCGGCGATCGGTGCCGCGCTGCTCTCCACCGAGCAGCTCCACCGGATCGAGGAGAAGCTCGCCGAGCAGGTGCCGGGCATCTCCGACCAGCTCGGCATCGACAGCCTGGTCACCCACGCGGGCACGGTCGGTCTGGTGGCCGGTGCCCTGCTGCTCCTCACCGGCATCGGCTGGATCGGCTCGATGCGGGACTGTCTGCGCGCCGTCTGGGGCCTGGACGACGTGAGCCTGGGCAATCCGGTCCTGCGCAAGCTCAAGGACGCGGGGCTGCTGTTCGGCCTCGGCGGGGCGGCGCTCGCCACCTTCGCCGTGTCGTCGGTCGGCTCCGTCGCCGTCGGCCGGGCCGCGGATCTGCTGGGCATCTCGGACCGGGGCGCGGGCGGGGTGGTGCTGCGGGTGGCCGCCCTGGTCGTGGCGGCGCTCGCCGGGTTCCTGCTGCTGCTCTATCTGCTGACCCTGCTGCCCGGCGTCGAGCCGCCGCGGCGCAGGCTGCTGGTCGCCGGGGCGATCGGCGCGGTCTGCTTCGAACTGCTCAAGCTGCTGCTCGGCAGCTATATGCAGAGCGTGGCGTCGAAGAGCATGTACGGCGCCTTCGGGGTGCCGGTCGCGCTGCTGCTGTGGATCAACTTCTCGGCGCGGCTGCTGCTGTTCTGCGCCGCCTGGACGGCGACGCAGAACAGCGAGGAGGCCGGGGAGGCGCCCGCGGCCGTCAGGGGCGGGGACGGCGGCGCATCAGGTCCGGCAGCGGCCAGCGCCGGTTGACCAGGAACACCCCGCCGGCCAGCAGCACCAGGACGCCCCCGACGATGCCCAGCGCGACCCCGACACCGCCGCCCCCGTCCTCGGACGCGGCGCTCTTGGAGCCGTGCGCGGGGCCGTTGCGGCCCTCGCCCTTGCCCTGGGCGGCCGCCGGGCCCTTCCCGGTGTCGGTGGTGGCGGACCTCGGGGCCACCAGTTCGCCGACCGGGGTCACCTTGCCGCTCGCGTCGAAGCCCCAGTCGAGCAGGTCGGCGGCTTCGTCGTAGACGGCGTGGGGCTTCTCGGACGACGGGTTCATGACGGTGACGAGCAGCACCTTGCCGTCGCGTTCGGCGACGCCCGTGAAGGTGTTGCCCGCCTGCGTGGTGTAGCCGTTCTTGACGCCCGCGATGCCCTTGTACGGCTCGACGCCGCCCGCGCCGGTGAGCAGCTTGTTGGTGTTCTGGATGGCGAAGCTCTCGCGCTTCCCGTTCTTCTCCTCGCCGGGGAACTGCGCCTCGGCCGTCGAGCAGTACTCCCGGAAGTCCGCCTTCTGGAGCCCGCTGCGGGCGAACAGCGTCAGGTCGTAGGCGCTGGAGACCTGTTTGGGCGCGTCGTACCCGTCGGGCGACACCACCTTCGTGTCGAGGGCCTGCAACTCCTCGGCGTGCGCCTGCATGGCGTCGACGGTCTTGGGGACGCCGCCGTACATCGAGGACAGCACGTGCACCGCGTCGTTGCCCGAGCGCAGGAACACCCCGAGCCACAGGTCGTGGACCGTGTAGGTGAGCTTCTCCTTGATGCCGACCAGGCTGCTGCCCTCGCCGACGTCGGCTAGGTCCTCGTCCTTGACCGTGTACTTCTGGGTCTTCGGCTGGAGCGCGGGCATCACGGTGTCCGCGAAGAGCATCTTCAGGGTGGAGGCGGGAGGCAGCCGCCAGTGCGGGTTGTGCGAGGCGAGGACCTGGCCGCTCTCCGCGTCCGCGACGATCCAGGACCTGCCCGTGAGGCCCTTCGGCAGCACCGGGGCGTCCGGCCCCAGCGTCACCTGCGTGCCGGCCCGGCCCAGCAGTTCGCCACCGACCTGGGACATGTCCGCGGGCGGCTTGGGCTGGTCGTCGGAGGCGTCCTTGCCGACTGCCGATGCCGGGCTGACAACAAAAGTGGACAACAAGGCGGCAGAGATGACCGTCATCGCGGTCTTTTTGAGAGCAGGCACGGTCGGAAACGTACATGCAGAAGATATGAAAATGGGTACGGATGGCTTGACCCGCCGGGTGTACCGCCGGGACAGCCCACCCCGTGCCGCCCGGCCGGAGCGCGGCGGAGATACTGGGGCCATGAAGCTCAGCCGCCCCGTCTCCTGGTTCCTGCTCGCCTTCGGGGTGTGGAGCTGGTTCATCTGGATCACTTTCGTCAAGAACCTGTGGAAGGACGGCAGCGGACTCGCCTTCGACGACGCGGGTGACCCGACTGCGTACTTCTGGGTACATCTGCTGCTCGCCATCACGTCCTTTCTCCTGGGGACGGCTGTCGGTGTGATCGGGTTCCGTGGCGTCAGGGCGCTCCGCCGCGCACAGGCGTAACGAGCCGTACGACGGGAGACGGGGAACGCATGGCAGTGGCCGGATTCGTGGTCGCGGTGATCGCGGTGCTCGCACTGCTCGCCGGGGTCCACCGCTACCTCTGGCGCCGCCTGGTCGGTGACACGACGGCCCGGGGCAGCGCCCTGCGCAGGACCGGCACGGCGGCCGCGTACGTCCTGCCGCTGCTGAGCGTCGGCGCGCTGGTCGCCGGCCGCGCGGGCGCGCCCTTCTGGCTCCAGCGGGTGCTGGCCTGGCCGGGCTATCTGTGGCTGGCCGCCGTGCTGTACCTGACGCTGGCTCTGCTGGTGGGGGAGGCGGTACGGCCGCTGCTGCGCCGGGCCCTCGCGGGCCGGGCGGCCCGGACACGGGCCCGGGACACGGCCCCGGTCGCGGACCCGGACCCCGTGCCCGCGGGGAGCACGCCCCCCACACCTTCTTCACACGGTGTGCGCTCCGCGGCGGCCGCGGAGCCCCCGGCTCCCGCCGCCGACGCCCCCGCACCGGGCCGTCCCGACGCCCCCACGCGGCGGATCTTCGTCGCCCGCGCCGTCGGGGGCGCCGCCGCAGTCGCCGGGCTCGGCACGGTGGGCTACGGCACCTACGGAGTGCTGCGCGGCCCGCGGGTCAAGCGGATCACCGTGCCGCTCGCCAAACTGCCGCGCTCCGCACACGGCTTCAGGATCGCCGTCGTCAGCGACATCCACCTCGGCCCGATCCTCGGCCGCGCCCACACGCAGCGGATCGTCGACACGATCAACCGGACCCAGCCGGACCTGGTCGCCGTCGTCGGGGACCTCGTCGACGGAACCGTCGCCGACCTCGGGCCCGCCGCGGAGCCGCTCGCCCGGCTGCGGTCCCGGCAGGGGAGCTTCTTCGTCACCGGCAACCACGAGTACTACTCCGGCGCCGCCGAATGGGTCGACCAGGTACGGGAACTGGGCCTCCATCCGCTGGAGAACGCCCGGGTCGAGATCGGTTCCTTCGACCTCGCGGGCGTCAACGACGTCGCCGGGGAGAGCGAGGGGCAGGGGCCCGACTTCGCCCGCGCGCTCGGCGACCGGGACCGTACCCGCGCCTCGGTCCTCCTGGCCCACCAGCCGGTCGTCATCCACGACGCCGTCGCCCACGGAGTGGACCTCCAGCTCTCCGGCCACACCCACGGCGGCCAGCTCTGGCCGGGCAACTACCTCGCGGATCTGGCCAATCCCACGGGTGCCGGACTCGACCGCTACGGCGACACCCAGCTGTACGTCTCGCGGGGCGCGGGCGCCTGGGGCCCGCCCGTACGGGTCGGCGCCCCCTCCGACATCACCGTCGTGGAGCTGGCCTCGCTCCGGGCGTGACTCTCCGTCGACGACAGGTTCCGGACGTTCGCACGCGCCGAAGGTTTCAACTGCCGAACAAAAGGCTATGAGTCACAGTTTTGCTCTTCCAGATGTGAAATTCGTGTGATTGGCTGATCGTGAGCATGAGGTGATGTGCGGATCTGAGCGCAACGCCGAGGTGGGGCTGGTAAGGGAGAGCACGGCAATGCGGTCGATCCGGCTACGGATTCTCGCGATTCTCGCGGTTTTGGTCATCGCAGGCGTCGTCGCCTGGCAGTTGCTTCCCTCGGACGAGGTGAAGAAGGATCCCATCGCGGTCGGCACGACCGACGAGGTCACCTCGCTCGACCCGGCCGGTGCGTACGACGCCGGTTCCTGGGCGATGTACAGCAACATCTACCAGTCCCTCATGACGTTCAAGTCCGGGGCGATCGTCCCCGAACCCGACGCCGCCGAGAGCTGCGGATTCATCGGCCAGAAGCTCCAGACGTACCAGTGCAGGCTCCGTGACGACCTGACGTTCTCCAACGGCCGCAAGATCACCGCCGAGGACGTCAAGTACTCCATCGAGCGCATGATCAGGATCAAGACGGACGTCGGTCCGTGGGTGCTGTTCCCGAGCCTCAAGAACGTGGTGGCCGACGGCCGCACCATCACGTTCAACCTCTCCGCGCGCGACGCGACCTTCCCGCAGAAGCTCGCCACCGGAGCCGGATCGATCGTCGACCGCGAGTCGTACCCGCCGAACAAGCTCCGCAAGGGCGACACCGTCGACGGCTCCGGCCCGTACCTCCTGAAGACCTACCGGTCGGGCGAGATCGCCGAGCTGGTCCCCAACCCCCTCTACAAGGGCGCGCTGAGCAAGACCGGCGTCCCGGTCACCGTGCACTACTACGACAAGTCGGACGACCTCCAGGCCGCCTGGAAGGCCAAGCAGCTCGACGTCACGCACCGCGAACTGCCGCCGGCCACGCTCGCCGAGCTGAACCCCGGCGACCCCGACCTGCGCGTCACCGAGGCGGACAGCGCCGAGATCCGCAACCTCGTCTTCAACGTCCGGCCCGGCGCCCCGCTGGCCAACAAGAAGGTCCGGCAGGCCATCGCCTCGATCATCGACCGCGGCCCGCTGGTGACCGGCATCTACAAGGGCACCGTCGAGCCGCTCTACTCGCTGATCCCGCAGGGCTACATCGGGCACAGCACACCGTTCTTCGACGCCTACCCCTCGCCCGACCGCGCGCGGGCCAAGAAGCTGATGGAGGAAGCCGGTGTGCAGACGCCGGTGAACATCAGCTTCGGCTACCGCGGCGGGGACGAGACCTACGCGAAGGAGACCGCGGAGCTCCGCCGCCAGCTGGAGGCCGACGGGCTGTTCAAGGTCACCGTCCACCCCGTCGAGTGGAAGAAGTTCCAGAAGGACTACGCGGCCGGCAAGTACGACGCGTACACGGTCGGCTGGCTTCCCGACTACCCGGACTCCGACACCTTCAGCCAGCCGCTGGTCGGCAGCGACAACAGCCTCCACAACGGCTACTCCAGCAAGAAGGTGGACAGCCTGATCGGCTCCACCCTCCAGTACAGCGACCGCGGGCGCACCGCGGCCGACTTCAAGGAGATCCAGGCGCAGGTCGGCGAGGACGTGCCGCTGGTCCCGCTGTGGCAGAAGAAGGACTACGTCGTCAGCACGACGGACGTCTCCGGCTCGCAGTACCTCTCGGACGGCACCGGCCTCTGGCGGCTGTGGGAGCTGAAGCGGATCTGACGGTCCCGGCGGTCCGCCGGACGGGGCACGGGCGGTCGTACCGGCACTGCCGGGCGGCCGCCCGCCGCGTTCGTACGGCGGCCCGGGGGCCCGTCGTCACGCGGTCGTCCGGCGCGCCGCGCCGGGCAGGAACTCCTCCAGCACGTCGTGGATCTGCCGCACCAGCGGTCGCAGCACCCGGAACCGGGAGAGCGCGATGGCACGGGCGCCGATCGGGGCGGCGCGCTCGACCAGATGGCGGCTGCGCGCGGTGTGCTCCGTCCGGTCATACACCCAGTACAGCACCAGGCCCATCTGTATCAGCCACATCAACTGCGGCAGCAGTTCGGCCAGTTCGGGATCGGTCTTGGTGTCGGACCCGGCCAGGCACTGCCGGTGGATGGCGATCGCCGCCTCGCGGGCCGCGACCGACTCCGCGGAGAACGGGCTGAGCGGGCTCTCCGGGTCGGCGGCGTTCTTGAAGAACTGGGCGGCGAAGCGGTGGTACGGCTCCGCCACGTCCAGCCAGGTCAGCAGGACCCCGCGCATCCGCACCGCGAGGTCCTTGTCGCCCTCCAGGACCGGCCGCACCGCCGCCTCGTGCTCGGCGGCGAGCCGGTCGTAGAAACCCTGGACGAGGTGTTCCTTGTTCGTGAAGTAGTAGTAGGCGTTCCCCACGGAGACGCCCGCCTCCTGGGCGATGGCCCGCATCGTCGTCCGGTCGTAGCCGCGCTCCTGGAAGAGCCGCAGCGCCGTTTCGAGGATGAGCGTGCGGGTCTGCTCGCTCTTGGGGGCCTTGGCTTCCTTCACGTCCTTCGCTTCCTTCACCACAGTCCCGAGGGTATCCGTCCCCGTCAGCCCTCGGTTCCGGGGACCGCGCAGCCGCCGTCCCCGTCCCGCCCGCCGCACGGCGCAGCGGTCAGGGAGCGGTACTTCGCCGCGGCGAGCACGGTGGCACGGGCGAACGGGCGGCCCGCCGGGGTGGTCAGCCAGTGGGCCCTGGGCCGGTGCTCGGCCAGCGCCCAGAGGCAGACGATCCACGCGGCGGTGGAGCGGTAGACCTGCCCCCGGTCGCCGACCACGGTGATCTCGTCCAGCGTCCCGGCGTGGTCGAGCCCGGGGAAGCGGCGGCGCGCCTCCTCGGAGGCGGCCGGGACGAGGTCGAGCGGGACGAGCTGACGCTGATTCATCAGCCACTGCCGCAGATGGAGGCAGAGCGCGCACCCGGCGTCGTAGAGCACCGTGAGGCGCTCGACGGGGAGTTTTGGCCCGCCCGGTCCGTCCGGCACGGCGCTCAGGCCCTCGGGGCGGGCGTCGCCCACGGGCCGGTGGCCGGCCCCGTCCAGCCCTGGGGGGCCACGGGCGGGGTCTGCTCACGCTCCATCAGGCCGCGGCGCCGGATCTTGTTGAGCACATAGACGTTCCCGAGGTGCATCACACCGAGGACGAGCAGGACGACGCCGAGCTTCACCGACAGTGCCTCGAAGAGCCCGCGTGCGTCGAGGACGGCGTCGGAGTTCCTCAGGTAGAGGGTGACGAAGCCCAGGTTGACCAGGTAGAAGCCGACCACCAGCAGATGGTTGACGGCATCGGCGAGCTTCTCGTTCCCGTGCAGCACATCGGCGAGGAACACCCTCCCGTTGCGGCTGAGCGTGCGTGCGACCCAGACGGTCAGCGCCACGCTGATCAGCAGATAGATGACATACGCGACCACAGTGAGGTCCATGCCCCACCCTCCTTTGAACGCGTTCAAAAGCTGTTGTCATGGACTGTAGACCCGCTTCTGAACATGTTCAAGTCTGCGGTGCGAGGGTGCGCTCCGTCCGCCTGCCCGGCGCCGGGAAGCGTCGTACGCCCGGCGCCGCGGCCGTCCCCAGGCAGGCCGCGCCGACCGCCACGGCAGCGGCCGTCAGGGGCACTTCGGCGCCCCAGGCCGAGGTCGCGAGCGGGGCCAGGGCATAGCCGAGCGGCATCGCGCCGAGGGAGAGCAGCCAGTCGTACGAGGTCACCCGGGCCAGGGCGTGGGCCGGTACGGCGGACTGCACCGAGGTCTCCCAGACCGGGCCGAGGAAGCCGAGGCCGGCCTGGGCGACGCCGTACGCGGCGATGGTGAGGGCGACCGGGGCGTGGGCGGCCAGCAGGCCCAGCGGCAGGGCGTAGGTGGCGAGGCCCAGGTTGGCCACCAGGACCGGGCGGCGGGGGCGGATGCGGCCCGCCAGCAGGGAGCCCAGGAGCAGGCCGACCGCGCCGGTCTGGAGCAGGGCGACCCAGACGCCCTTGCCGCCCGGCTCCCGGACGAAGAGCGCCGGGCCGACCGTCATCAGGACGGCCGCGGCGCCGTTCCAGGCGCCGTGCGCGATCAGGCTCGTCCAGTACCAGTCGCGGCCCCGGACCTCGCTCCAGCCCTCCTTCAGATCGCTCAGCAGCGAACGCCGGGGCAGGGGAACGTGCCGCACGTCGATGACGGACAGCAGCGCGGCGCTCACCGCGAAGCTGGCGCCGTCCAGCACGAAGGCCCAGCCCGGACCCGCGGTGAGGATCAGCACCCCGGCCAGGGCCGGTCCGCCGAGCCGGGTGCAGCTGTTGACGACTGCCATCAGCGCATTGGCGCGCAGCAGTCCGGACTCCGCCACGGTGCCGCGGATCAGCGGTGACGCGGTCGGCATCGCGAACGCCCCGGCGGCCCCGCCGAGCGCCTCGGCGAGGGCGATCTGCCAGAGCGCGGGGTCGCCGCCGAGCAGCTCCACGCCGACGAAGAGCTGGGTCGCGCACCGTACGAGATCCGTGGTGAGCGCGACCGTACGGGCGTTGAACCGGTCGCCCACGACGCCGCCCAGGGGCAGCAGGAGCAGTTTGGGGACCATCGCACAGCCCAGGACCAGGGCGAGCGCCCCGGTCGAGCCGGTGGCCAGGTAGACGGCCAGGGAGAGCGCGGCGGGGATGACGGCGTCACCGAGGAGCGAGAGGGTGCGGCCGATGAAGAGCAGGCGGAAGGCGCGCGTGCGCAAGGGGTGGGGCATGCGTGCGAATCTATTTCGGTACCGAATTATTCGTCAACGAAATATTTGGATCCGAAGGATTCTTGGTGGCCGGGCGTAGGCTCTCCCCATGGAGCGACGTGACTGGACCGATGGACATGTGGAGCGCTGGAAGCCCGTGCTTCCCGGCCTCGATCCCGAGGTCGAGGGCGCGGTGACCCGTATGAAGAAGCTCTCCGTCCACCTGCGCCGGGTGCGCGAGCAGTCCCTGGTCGATTTCGACCTGGACCGCCAGGAGTTCGACACGCTCCACAAGCTGGCCGGACGCGGCGGGAAGGCGGCCCCCTCCGAACTCGCCGCCGACCTCGACCTCGCGCCCGCCTCCGTCACCGGCCGGCTGGACGCGCTCGAACGGCGCGGCTTCATCCGCCGCACGCCCTCCACCACCGACCGCCGACGGGTCGACGTGGAGCTGACCGACGCGGGCCGCTCGACCTGGCTGGGTGCGATGGACGTCCTCGGGCACGAGGAGTACCGGCTGCTCGGCGTCCTCGACAAGGACGAACGCACGCTCCTCAACGACATGCTGCGGCGCGTGATGGTGGTCGCGGAGGACCGGGGCGACGCCGACTGGGACTGAGGACGGCGGGCGCTCGGCCGCGCGTTCAGCGGGGCTTGTCGGCGCTCTCGCCGGGACCGGCCGCGGCGCTCCCGGCCGGCAGGACCACGGACCGGTCCCGGACCCGTGCGGACTCGACCAGGTCCCGGACCGGCCCGGCGTACGCCTCGATCCGCTCACGGTCCGGCGCGCGGACGGTGACGATGCGGTGGAGGCGGGTCATCGGCGACGGCCGTCAGAGGCTCATCGCGCGGGCCGTGTTGAGCTGGGCCATCACCATCGGGAAGGTGTCGGGCCCGACCGCCGGGATCATCGTCGAGTGGTGGCGCCCGCCGCTGGTCACCGAGACCTGGACGAAGCCGGTCGTCTGCTTCTCCTTCATCAGGAGGAACAACAGACCGACCAGGCAGAACAGGGCGAAGACGATCGCGAGCACGATCCCCACCGTCGGGATCTTCTCCTCGGTGCGCGACAGGTCCGTCGCCGTCCACACCGCCCCCTTGAGCGGCATCGGACCGGCCGGAGTCATGATCTGGTCCTGCATGACGGCGATGTCACCGAACACCAGCACCGGCATGCCGGGGCCGGGCTGCCCGCCGGGCGGCGGGAAGCCCTGACCGGCCACGGCAGGCTGGGCCGGGGCGCCGGGGGCGTAGCCGGGCAGCGGCTGGGGGTAGCCGTAGGCCGGCGCGCCCGGGACCGGGGCCTGGCCGTCGACGGGGGGCGGGGTGCCCGGCTGCTGCTGGGGAGGCCCCCACTTGTACGAGTCGTCCGCGTAGGGACTGGGATCGCTCAACGTGCCCCGCTCTCGGTCGGGCCCGCGCGCCCCGGGCCCTGCTGCCCGGTGACGGCGAACCGGTCTCCGGTTCCGCACGACCGTACCGCCACGGTCCGGGCGGCGCAGCAAGAGGCCCCGTTCCCGCGGTGCTGCCGCGGGAACGGGGCCTCTCGCCATGCCGGTGGCGGTCAGAAGCGGCGCGTGATCAGCGCCCGCTTGACCTCCTGGATCGCCTTGGTGACCTCGATGCCACGCGGGCAGGCGTCCGTGCAGTTGAAGGTGGTGCGGCAACGCCACACCCCGTCACGGTCGTTGAGGATCTCCAGGCGCTGCTCGCCGCCGTCGTCGCGCGAGTCGAAGATGAAGCGGTGCGCGTTGACGATCGCCGCCGGGCCGAAGTACTGGCCGTCGTTCCAGAACACCGGGCACGAGGACGTGCACGCGGCGCACAGGATGCACTTGGTGGTGTCGTCGAAGCGCTCGCGGTCCTCGGGGGACTGCAGGCGCTCACGGGTCGGCTCGTTCCCCTTGGTGACGAGGAAGGGCATGACGTCGCGGTACGCCTGGAAGAAGGGTTCCATGTCGACCACGAGGTCCTTGAGGACCGTGAGGCCCTTGATGGCCTCGATCGTGATCGGCTTCTCCGGGGCGACGTCCTTGATCAGCGTCTTGCAGGCGAGCCTGTTCTTGCCGTTGATCCGCATCGCGTCGGAACCGCAGATGCCGTGCGCGCAGGAGCGACGGAACGTCAGGGTGCCGTCGATGTCCCACTTGATCTTGTGAAGGGCGTCGAGCACACGCTCCTTCGGGTCGACCTCGATCTGGAAGTCCTGCCACTGGACCTCGTCGGAGACCTCGGGGTTGAAGCGGCGGATCCGGAAGGTCGCCGTGATGTACGGCGAGGCGGCGGACTGCGCCTCGACCTTGTCCAGAGTCGGGGTTGCCATCAGTACTTACGCTCCATCGGCTGGTAGCGGGTCTGGACGACCGGCTTGTAGTCGAGCCGGATCGACTCGGTGCCGTCGGCCGCGACCTCGCGGTACGCCATGGTGTGGCGCATGAAGTTGACGTCGTCGCGGTTCGGGAAGTCCTCGCGGTAGTGACCGCCGCGGGACTCCTTGCGGGCCAGCGCGGAGGTCGCCATGACCTCGGCCAGGTCGAGCAGGTTGCCCAGCTCGATGGCCTCCAGGAGGTCCGTGTTGAACCGCTTGCCCTTGTCCTGGATGGACACGTCGAGGTAACGCCTGCGCAGCTCGGCGATCTTGTCGACGGCCGTCTTGATGGTCTGCTCGGTGCGGAACACCATCACATTGGCGTCCATGCACTCCTGCAGCTCCAGGCGGAGCGCCGCGACGCGCTCGGTGCCCGTCGAGTTGCGCAGCCGCTCGACCTGCTCCTCGACCATCTGCGCGGGGTTCTCGGGAAGCTCGACGAAGTCGTGCTTCACGGAGTACTCGGCGGCGGCGATGCCCGAGCGGCGTCCGAAGACGTTGATGTCGAGCAGCGAGTTGGTGCCCAGCCGGTTGGCGCCGTGCACGGAGACACAGGCGACCTCGCCGGCGGCGTACAGGCCCGGGACGACGGTGGTGTTGTCGGCCAGCACCTCGCCCTCGACGTTGGTCGGGATGCCGCCCATGGCGTAGTGCGCGGTCGGCTGGATCGGGATCGGGTCCGTGTAGGGCTCGATGCCGAGGTACGTGCGCGCGAACTCGGTGATGTCCGGGAGCTTGGCGTCCAGCTGCTCCGGCGGCAGGTGCGTGAGGTCGAGGTAGACGTGGTCGCCCTCGGGACCGCAGCCGCGGCCCTCACGGATCTCCGTGTAGATGGAGCGGGACACGACGTCACGGGACGCGAGGTCCTTCATGACCGGCGCGTACTTCTCCATGAAGCGCTCGCCGTCCTTGTTGCGGAGGATGCCGCCCTCACCGCGGGCGCCCTCCGTCAGCAGGATGCCCATGCGCCAGATGCCCGTCGGGTGGAACTGGAAGAACTCCATGTCCTCCAGCGGCAGGCCCCGGCGGTAGCAGGCGGCCTGGCCGTCACCGGTCAGGGTGTGCGCGTTCGACGTCACCTTGAAGAACTTGCCGGTGCCGCCCGAGGCGTAGATGACCGACTTCGCCTGGAAGACATGGATCTCGCCGGTGGCCAGCTCGTAGGCGACGACGCCGGCGGACTTCTTGACGCCGTCCTCCTCGACGACCAGCTGGTCCAGGACGTAGAACTCGTTGAAGAATTCCACGCCCTCCTTGACGCAGTTCTGGTACAGCGTCTGGAGGATCATGTGGCCGGTGCGGTCACCCGAGTAGCAGGCACGGCGGACCGGGGCCTCACCGTGGCTGCGGGTGTGACCGCCGAAGCGGCGCTGGTCGATCTTGCCCTCGGGCGTACGGCCGAAGGGCAGGCCCATCTTCTCCAGGTCGAGGACGGCGTCGATGGCCTCCTTCGCGAGGATCTCGGCGGCGTCCTGGTCGACCAGGTAGTCGCCGCCCTTGATGGTGTCGAAGGTGTGCCACTCCCAGTTGTCCTCCTCCACGTTGGCGAGCGCGGCGGCCATGCCGCCCTGCGCGGCGCCCGTGTGGGAGCGGGTCGGGTACAGCTTCGTGAGCACGGCGGTGCGGCTGCGCTTCGTGGACTCGATGGCCGCGCGCATACCGGCGCCGCCGGCGCCGACGATGACGGTGTCGTACTTGTGGATCTGCATGATTTCCTCTGGTCCCTCTGGCCCGGCGCCTAGCGGATGTTCGGGTCGAAGGTGAAGATCACCAGCGTGCCCAGCAGGACGGTGAAGACCGTGGCGGTGTACAGCAGCATCTTCAGCCAGAAGCGGGTGTTCTCCCGTTCGGCGTAGTCGTTGATGACCGTACGGAGACCATTGGCGCCGTGCAGCATGGCCAGCCACAGCATTCCGAGGTCCCAGAGCTGCCAGAACGGCGAGGCCCAGCGGCCCGCCACGAAGGCGAAGCCGATCTTGGAGACACCGCCGTCCAGCACCAGCTGGATCAGCAGGTGGCCCAGGACCAGGACGACCAGGACGATGCCCGACAGGCGCATGAAGAGCCAGGCGTACATCTCGAAGTTGGTGCGCGAACCCTTGGGGGTCTTGCCGGTCCGCTTGCGCGGCGGCTCGATGACCGGGGCCGGGTTGTCTACGTCGTACAGGCTCACGCCCTCGACGGAGCCGATCGCGGCGGAGGACTCGGTGGACATTGGCCTCAGCTCCCGAATACTTCGCGTACGGCGTGGCCGAGGACCGGGTACAGCGCCCCGACCATCAGCACGACCCAGATGCCCACGACCGACCAGAGCATCTGCTTCTGGTAGCGCGGGCCCTTGGCCCAGAAGTCCACGGCGACGATCCGGAGACCGTTCAGCGCGTGGAAGAGAATCGCGGCCACCAGGCCGTATTCGAGGAGCGCGACGATCGGCGTCTTGTACGTGGCCACGACGTCGTCGTAGGCCTCGGGGGAGACGCGGACGAGAGCGGTGTCCAGGACGTGTACGAACAGGAAGAAGAAGATGAGGACACCGGTGACTCGATGAGCCACCCAGGACCACATGCCTTCCCGGCCGCGGTACAGCGTTCCAGCCGGCACGGAAGAACCCTCCGGGAGCGGGGATTGGGGCCGGCCGGCTTGACTGTCGGTCTGACCCGGCCGGGTACGGTCCACCGGCCCCGGCCATCGTAGCGACGGTTCGTCGGTTCGTTCGCGCGGGGGCCCGCGGTGTGATCAAAGTGGCAATCAAACAGGCACGGACGGGCTAGGTGGGCTCGGTCATGACGTGGCCGACCCGGTCCACCGAGCCCGTTCCGTTATGGATCCGATACCAGCTCGATGATGCGGCCCCGGGCGAGCCGACGCATCTCCTCCGCGGTGACGACCCGCTCCTGATCGGACTCGTGGCCCAGCCGCCGCCGGATCCCGGCGAGCACCTGGTCCGGCTGCTCGGCCGGATCCAGCCCGTCCACGCACATCACGAAGACATGGCCGAAGCGGGACTCGTACGCCGCGTGCGCGGCCCGCAGCGCGAGGTGCGCGGAGTGCGGCGCGGCGTCGTGCAGACCGGGGGAGACCTCGACGGCGAGCGCCTCGGCGAGGTGCGCCGGGGAGAGGTCGTAGCCCGCCTCGTCGGCCGCGGCCAGCAGCGCGTCCAGGTCGGGGTAGGGGCGGTGGGCGGTCAGCCGCTGCGCCCAGCGGTGGCTGCCGCAGCACTCCAGCAGGGCGGCCTCGGCATCGGCGGGCGGCGCCGCGTTGAAGCGGTCGAGGCCGGGGGCGGGCGCGGAGCCGGAACTCTGGGCGGGTACGGCCGTCCGGGTGGCCGGTTGCCGCAGTTGCTCCGGGAGGCCTGCGGGGGACTCGCTGGACCTGGACAGCGTGGGCTCCTCGGATCAACGGCATCTGTGACCCTGGAGCGGAAAGGGGTGGACGGGACCAGGCAGATGCGGGGTGAAGGGAGAGACGAATGTGCCTCAAAGCTAGCGAGGAGGGGCAACGGACGTCCGACAAATGCGCGAACTTCACCCGGACGGGAGAGTTTCGACACACCTGACGAACCGAGATCCCAGGAGAATGCCCGGCTGTCTGCCTGACTCTGCCTGGTTCCGGCTGTTCCGCCTCGTTTCCGTATACAACGGAGGTTTCTGAACGATGTCGCCCTCACGCGGCGCTCTTGTGACCGGTGCGGTCCTCACCGCGGCGGCTGCCGCGACGATCGCCGTCGTCGTCTGGCCGGAGGGCTCCGGCACCGGGCTCGCCGGCGAGTCCTCGAACCCCCGCACCCCCGCGCCCGCCCCCTCGCCCACCCGGAGCTACCCGCTCTCCACCGCCCCGCGCACCATCCCCGCCGTACGGGAGCACACCGCGGCCCACGGCCCCGGCTGGCGGCCCGGCAAGGACAGCGGGGTCGTCGTCGCCGACGGCAGCGGCACGCTCGCGGACGAGGGGCAGCTGCTGGCCCGGGAGCTGAAGATCCACTACCGGGGCGAGGTCCCGGCCCGCGCGGGCGATGTGGAGCTGGCCCTCGCCCCGGGCGCCGGCACCCCCGAGTCGTACACCCTCGACGTCCACGACGGACGGGTCAGGATCAGCGGCCCCGACCAGGCCGGGGTCTTCTACGGGACCCGCACCCTGAAGCAGTCGGTGCGCGCCGACGGCGTGATGCCGGAGGGCGAGGTGCGCGACCGCCCCGACCGGCCGCAGCGCGGCTTCAACCTCGACATCGCGCGCAAGTTCTACTCCGTCGGCTGGATCGAGGACCGGCTGCGCGAGATGGCCGACCTCAAGCTCAACCAGTTCGGGCTGCACTTCTCCGACGACCAGGCCTTCCGCATCGAGTCCCGCACCCACCCCGAAGTGGTGTCGCCGCAGCACCTCACCCAGGCGGAGGTGCGGCGGATCGTCGACCTCGCGTCCCGGCTGCACATCGAGGTCGTCCCGGAGATCGACTCGCCGGGGCACCTCGGCGCGGTGCTGCGGGCCCACCCCGACCTCCAGCTGCGCAATGCGTCGGGCACGCCCTCGCCCGGCTCGCTCGACATCTCCAAGCCGGGCTCGGCGAAGCTCGTCGACGAACTCCTCGGCGAGTACACCGAGCTGTTCACGGGCGCGTACTGGCATCTGGGCGCCGACGAGTACCTCGCGCTGATGGCACGGGACCCGGCCGCCTCGTATCCGCAGCTCCAGCGCGCCGCCCAGCAGAAGTACGGCGCGCAGGCCGGTATCAAGGACCTCGCGACCGGCTGGCTGAACGACCGCGCGGCGGTGGTGCGCCCGCACGGCAAGCGGCCCAAGGCGTGGAACGACGGCTTCTTCCGGGGCGGGGTGGTCCACGCCGACAAGGACATCGAGGTCGAGTACTGGACGGGCAAGGAGTACGGCGCCCGGCAGCCCGAGGAGTATCTGGGCGAGGGGCGGCGCCTGGTGAACCTCAACGACGAGTACCTCTATTACGTGCTCGGCCAGCCCAACAACTTCGTCTACCCGACGGGCGAGCGGATCTACCAGCAGTGGACCCCGCTCGTCCTGCGCGGCACCCAGCCGGTCCCGGCACGCTACTCCGGCCAGATCCTCGGCGGCCGGTTCGCGGTCTGGGGCGACCTCCCGCAGGCGCAGACCACGGAGCAGGTGGCGCAGGGCATCCGGATGCCGCTGCGGGCGGTCGCGCAGAAGCTGTGGGTCCCGGGGAAACCGGCCCTGAGCTGGGACCGGTTCCGGGAGCTGGCCACCCGGATCGACCGGGCGGGCTGAGCGGAATCCGCGTGGACAGCGGGGTGGGTGGCGGCTAGGTTCCGGATGCCGCGCGTTCCGGGGGAGGGGCGCGCGTTCTCATGTCCGGGCCCGGAACCCCGGGCTCGGACCCGTGCTCAGAACCTTGGGGGGTTCCGCTCCATGCTCTGTTCCACCTGCCGTCTCAGACCGCCGGTCACCGACGACGGACGCTGTCTGCCCTGTGCCGGACCGGCCGGACCGGCGACGGCTCCGGTGCCGCCCGCCCCGGCCTTCTACGCCCCGCAGCAGTACCTGCGCTCGCCCGAAGGGCTCGCGAAGGCCGTCGTCGTGCTGCTGACGCTCGTCGCCGTGGCGGATCTGCTCGCCGTGGCGGCGGATCTGAACGTCCGGCGCGTGATCGCGGCCGGGATCGCGAGCGACTTCGAGACGTACGACGAGGCGGAGGCGACCCTCGCGGACAACATGTCCGGGACCGCGGGCGTGCTGCAGACCCTCCTGAGCCTGGCCACCGCGGTCGTCTTCATCATCTGGTTCCGGCGGGTACGGCTCAACGCCGAGGTGTTCGACCGGAGCATGCAGTCGATGAGGCCCGGCTGGGCGGTCGGCGCCTGGTTCGTCCCGATCGCCAATCTGGTGCTGCCGCGCCGGATCGCGGGCGGTGTCTGGACCGCGAGCGCCCAGACCGGCACCGACGGCAGTCGGCGGTCGGTGCCGACCACGGTGATGAACCTGTGGTGGGGCGCCTGGGTCTGCTCCCTGCTCCTCTCCCAGATCTCGTACCGGCTGTATCTCAAGGCCGAGCAGCCGCAGGAGATCGTGGACACCACGGGCCTGCTCGTGGCGGCCGACGCCTTCGACATCGTCGCCGCGGTCCTCGCCATCCTCTTCGTGCGCAAGCTGACCCGGATGCAGGGGGAGCGGGCGGCCCTCGGGGTGTTTCCGCTGAGCACGCCGGGCCCGGCGGTGCGCGCGGGCTGGGACCGCGCCCACTGACCGATGCAATTCGGCCCCGACAGTGACGATTTTGAGCCATTCGGCGCTGTACGCGGTACAGGAAGCGCTTCGTCCCCGGGTGCGCACCCGGGGACGTGCCGACGGGAGACGCCGATGAGCCTGCTGGAACTGATCGCCGCCGCCGACGAGCGCGGGCTCGCGGTGAGCGCGGTCGCCTGCCTCGACCGCTGTCTGCCGCAGCCCCCGGCCGGGGCGGACCCGGACCCGCTCCACCCGCTCCGGGCGGGCTGCGCTGACCCGGCGCTCTGGCCGGACCGTCTCGCGAGGGCCCGCGCGGCGCTGGACGCCGGGGCCGACGAGGAGGGCGCCGCCCCACGGATCCGGGAGCTGCTGGCCGAGGCGCCCGCGGACCGGGCCGCGCCGGAGCTGCGGGCATGGGCCGAGGCATGCTCGCTGCTGGCCCTGGAGGCCCACCTCGGCCCGGACGCGGCACCGGCCGCCGACGCGGAGGCGGCACGCCGCTGCCGCGCGGGCGACCGGTCCGGGTCCGGCCCGCTGACGGCCGGGGAACTGCGCCGCCAGATCCGGATCCTGGAACTGCTGACGGAGACCGCGGACACCCCGGTGGCAGGCACCGGACTGCGCCAGGCGCTGGACCTGTCGGCGGAGGGCCGACGGGTACTGCGCGCGGCGGTCTCACGCCGGGCGCGCGGGCGGGAGTAGGGGACGGGCGGGAGCAGGGGACGGGCCCGGGAACTGCCGCGCGACTTCCGGGTTTCCGGGCCTTCGGGGCCCCTGGATATTCCGGGCCTCGGGATCTCCGGGCCTCCCGGCCTCCCGGGCCTCCCGGGCCTCCGGGCCTCCCGGCCTCCAGACTTCCTGGGCCTCCCGGATCTTCCGGGCCCCAGACCTCCTGGGTTTCCGGGCCTCCGGCCCCCGGGATCCAGACTTCCCGGGCCCTGGGATCCAGACCTCCTGGGTTTCCGGGCTTCAGGCCCCCGGCCCCCGGGCCTCCCGGGTTTCAGGGGCCCGGCTGTCGCAAGGCTTCCGTGTGGCGGTCCCGTCGGTCGGGCGCCCCGGTGGGGGCCGTCGGGCCCCGTCGTTCCGGGGCGCCCGCAGTCATCCGCCGTGCGATGCGAGACATCGGCCGTCGGGCCCCCGTCGCCCCGGGGCGCCCGGGGGTCAGTCCGTTCCGTCGGCGAGCGCCGCTCCGACCTCCTCCCGCAGCAGTTGTACGTACTCCCGCGTCCATGTCTCGACCGTCGCCCGGTCCCACAGGTCGGCCGAGTACTCCACGGCACCCTGGAGAACGCCCTCGGCCGGGGTCAGCACCATGATGAACTCCGACCGGGACGCGGCCGGGGCGATCTCCGCCACCGTGGTGGTGAGTCCCGGCAGCTCGATCCCGGTGTCCAGCGAACTCTCGTAGGCCAGACCGATGGACAGGCTCTCCGGCATCTCGACGCCCCTGCGCTCCCGTATCGCCGGAGCCACCTGGCGCGGCGACATGGCGTGCTCCATGCCCAGGACCGTCGTACGGGTGACCCGGTCCGTCAGCGCCGCGAACGTACCGGCGCGCGCGTCACGGACCCGCAGGGCGAACGCGATGGCCGTGCAGCCCACCAGGGACTCGAACTCGCGGCTCTCCCGGCCCGCGTAGGAGATGCTCATGACCACGTCGTCCTGCTCGGCCTTGGCCCCCATCAGCCGGCCGAGCGCCGCCGCGGTCACCACGAAGGGAGTGGTCGCCCGCCGGACGGCCAGCCGTTCCACATCGGCCCGGACCTCGGCGGGCACGGTGAACTCGATGACGCCGCCCCGCCCGCTGAGGGCGTCCGGCCTCGGCCGGTCCAGCGGCAGCCCCGCGACGAAGGGGGCGTCGACGAGTTCGTCCACCCAGTAGTCCGTGCGGGGCCCACTGGTCGCCGCCAGATGGGCGGCCTGCCAGTGCGCGTACTCCACCTGCTGCGCCGGGTCGGGCAGACCGTGCGGGGTTCCGGTGACCGCCGCACGGTAGAACGCGGCGAGCTCCTTGAGCAGCGTGGTCAGGGCCCATCCGTCGCAGGTGCAGTGGTGCAGCACGAGCAGCAGCACCCACTCCTCGGCGCCGGTGCGCAGCAGCCGGGTGGAGAGCACGTCCCCCTCGAAGAGGTCGAGCGGTGTCTCCGCCGCCTCCTGGGCGAGCCGTGCCACCTCGGCCCGCCGCTCCGGCTCCGGCCGTGAGGTGAGGTCGTCGACGGGCAGGCCGAGGGGGCGGGGTTCGAGCACTTCCTGTTGCCAGGGACCGGAGTCCTCCCGTACCAGCCGGGTGCGCAGGGACTCATGGCGGTCCGTCAGCGCCTGGAGCGCGGTGCGGAGCGCGCCGGGGTCCAGGCGGCCGGAGAAGGTGATCCGCAGGGCCACGTTGAAGACCTGCGGTCTGGTGTGCTGGGCGTGCACGGTGGCGAAGCGCGACTGCTGGTGGCTGGCCGGGCCCCGGCGGAGGACCCTTCGCGGTCCGGAGCCGCGCACGAACTCCGTGAGGGCGCGCAGCGTGGGTTCCTGGTAGAGCCGCGACAGCGGGTACTCGATGCCCCAGACCTCCCTGATCCGGTTGACCAGCCGCATCGCGGTGAGGGAATGGCCGCCCAGGTCGAAGAGGGAGACGTCCGGATCGACGCCCGACGCGGGGAGGCCGAACTCGGCCGCCCAGAGATCACGGATCCCGTCCTCCGCCGCACCGGGGGACGCGGCCTCCGACGACGGGCCGGCGGCCGGACCGGCGTCCTCCCCGGCGGCCGGGCGTACGTCCTCCGCGTCCGTCGGACGTGCGTCCTTCGCGTCCGACGGACGGGGATCCTCCCCGGCGGCCGGACGTACGTCCTCCCCGCCCGCCGGACGGACGCCTTCCCCGGCGGCCGGGCGGGAGCCTTCCCCGCTCGCCGGGCGTACGTCTTCCCTGTCCGCCGGACGGACGCTCTCCCCGTCCGGCGGGAGGAGGGGAACGTCGGCCGGGAGCCGGGACCGGTCCAGCTTGCCGTTGCCGGTCAGCGGCAGTTCGCCGAGGACCCGCCAGGCGCGCGGCACCATGTACTCCGGCAGATGCCGGTGCAGCTCCCCGGCCCACCGGTCCGTGCGCGACCGTTGCTCCGTCGCACTGTCGCAGCCCGGCTCGGCGGGCACGACATAGGCGGCCAGGAAGGTCTCGCCGTCGGCACGGCGCCGCCCGACGACGGCCGCCCGGCGGACACCGTCGAGCCGTCCCAGCACCCGGGCCACCTCCTCCGGCTCGACCCGGAAGCCGCGGATCTTCACCTGGTCGTCGGTACGGCCCACGAACACGAGCCGCCCGTCAGCCGTCCAGCGGACCAGGTCGCCCGTGCGGTAGCAGCGGGTCCCCTCCCCGCCCGCCGTGTCGGCGACGAACCTCTCCTCGGTGAGGTCAGGCCGGTGCAGATAGCCCGCGGCCACCCCCGGGCCGCCGACGAGAAGCTCTCCCACGGCACCGATGGGCACCGGCTTGTCCGACGCGTCGACCACGCGCAGCGTCACGTTGTCGACCGGACGCCCGATCGCGATCACGTCCGTCTCCCCGTCCGGGGCGGGCCCTTCGGCCCGGGGCGCGACCGTGTCGGCGACGCAGAGCACGGTCGTCTCCGTCGGGCCGTAGACGTTCACCGTCTCGTAGGGCGCCGCGGGCGAGGGGCGGAGCCGGAGCGCCTCGCCGCCCAGCAGCAGGTGGCGCAACGGGGGCTGATCGGCCGCCGGCAGGCGCAGCAGCTGTTCGCCCAGGGCCGTCGGCAGGAAGCCGAACGAGATGTCCTGGTCCGCGTACCACCGGGCCAGCGCGAGCGGGTCGCGGCGGACCGGTTCACCGGCCACGACGACCGTGCCACCCGCCGTCAGCGCGGGCCAGATCTCCAGGAGGGAGGCGTCGAAGCTCTGGCTGCACACGACGGCGCTCCGGTCGTTCCCGGTGAACGCGAAGCGTTCGTGGTGCCACCGGCAGAGGTCCACGACCCCGCGGTGCGTGAGCACGACCCCCTTCGGCGTGCCGGTGCTGCCCGAGGTGTAGACGACGGCGAAGGGGGACGAGGCCCCGGCGGCGGGCGTCGGCCGGATGCCCGGCCGGGGGCCTGCCGCCGGGGCGCCGACCGGGGCGCCGATCGGGGCGCCGACCGGGGCGCCGATCGGGGCGCCGATCGGGGCGGCGTCCGGGGCGACGACCCTCACCGATCCGGGCAGCCGCAGTTCCTCGGCCCCGTCCGCGCCGCTGATCACCGTACGGGCGCCGCTCTCGGCGATCACCTGCGCGGCGCGGACGGCACCGAGCGACGGGTCGAGCGGTACATACGCGCAACCGGCCCGCACCACCGCGAGCAGCGCCACGACGAACTCCGCGGAGCGCGGCAGCCACACCGCCACCACGGATTCCTGTCCGGCGTCGGCCCGGTGGGCGGCGAGCACGGCGGCGAGCGTGCCGGCGCGCTCGTCCAGCTCCCGGTAGGTCAGCTCGGCGTCCTCGCCCACCACCGCGGTCCGCGCGGGGTGTTCCGCCGCCCGCCGGGCGATCCAGTCGTGCACGGTGGTGTCCGCGACCGGCCGGACCGGGCCGTGCTCCCAGCTCTCCGGCACCTCGTCGCCCTCGGCCGTCGCGCGCGCCAGCAGGGACAGCGGGGTGCCGGGCTCGTCGACGGCGGCGGCCAGCAGATCGTGGAAGACCGTGAAGAACCGGTCGACGGTGCCCGGCTCGAACAGGTCCGCGTTGTACTCCAGATGACAGCGGACGCCCTCCGGCCGGTCGGTGAAGTAGACCGTCAGGTCGGTCAGCGCCTTGTCGGGGCCCGCCTCCAGGGGCTCCGCCTCGACGCCGGGGAGGTCGAGGCGGAACGGCTCCGCCGATTGGAACTCGGCGCACACCTGGAACACCGGGGTGCGGTCCGTCCGGCGGGGCGGCGCCAGCGCGCGCACCACTTCCTCGAACGGCGTCTCCGCGTGGTCGTAGGCGTCGAGTGCGACGGCACGCACCCGGTCCAGCAGCGTCGCGAATCCGGGGTCGCCGGTGAGGTCGACCCGGAGCGCGAGGGTGTTGACGAAGAAGCCGACCAGTTCCGAGGCCCGCTGCGGCCGGTCCGAGACCGGGATGCCGATGACGACGTCCTCCTGCCCCGTGACCCGGCGCAGCATCGCCGCCCACCCGGCCACCAGGGTCATGAACAGGGTGGCGTGGCGGTCCCGGCTCATCCTCCTGATCCGTTCGGACAGGCCGGGGCCGAGAGTGCGGAAGACGGCGCGGCCCGTGGAGGTCATCTCCGCCGGGCGGGGGCGGTCGGTGGGCAGTTCGAGGACCGGCAGGTCACCGCCGAGCACGCGCAGCCAGTGGTCCAGGTCCCGCGCCCTGGCGGGGCCGTCCGCGGCGGCGCGCTGCTCCCGGGCGTGCTCGGCGTAGCTCCAGGTGAGCGCGGGCAGACCGGCGTCCGTGCCGTCCAGCTCCGCGCGGTAGAAGGCGGCCAGGTCCCGGCACAGGACGGTCGCCGAGGCCGCGTCGACCACGATGTGGTGGAACGACAGGACCAGCACGTGTTCGTCGGCGGCGGTCCGTACGACCCTGCTGACGAACAGCGGCCCGTTCTCCAGGTCGAAGCGGCGGGCGCTCTCGGCCGCCAGCGCCTCCCGCACGGCGGCCTCGGCCCCCGGCGTGCCGTCCACCACCTCGAAGCCGGGCTCCGCGGCCTCCCGCACCAGCTGGACCGCCGAGTCACCGGCGGGCCGGAAGACGGTGCGCAGCACTTCGTGGCGGTCGACGAGCCGGCGCAGCGCGGTGTGCAGCGCCCCGGTGTCGAGCGCGCCGCGCAGGCGGATCGCCTTCACCTCGTTGTAGGCGGTGCGGCCCGGGAGCAGGCGCTCCAGGAACCAGATCCGCTCCTGTCCCGGGGAGAGCGGCGCACCCGGCTCGGGCGCCCGCCCCTCCCGGTGGCGTCGGCGCAGGGCGTCCAGCCGGGGGAGCCCGGCGCGCAACTGGTCCGCGGAGACACCGAAGTCGACCAGCGCCACGATCTCGTCCGCGCCCGCGTCCGTCACCGCCTCGACCACCGGCAGGACGCTGTCCACGTCACCGATCAGGGCCCGCTGGTCGCAGTAGCGGCCGTAGGCGCGCCGGAAGACCACGTCCAGGTCGTCCTCGCTGAGCGACCTCAGGTCGGTGGTGACCCCGAGGCTGTTGGTGACGTTGCTGAACAGGGACAGCGAGGCCTGCATGTAGCGGGCCATCGGTGCGAAGGCCTCGGTCCGTGCGGTGTCGTGGTCCTCGCCGAGGTAGGTGTGCAGCAGGACGGCGACCCGCCCGGCGGCCGGGTCGAGGCCGTGGAGCGCGCGGGTCCGGCGGTAGCGGGCGATGTTCTCCCGGAGCTGGTCGATGTCCTGGGTCATCAGGTTGGTCACGATGCCCAGGTCGTGCGCGGCGGCCCGTTCGTACGACTCCGGGTTGCCGACCACCGCCGTGTAGAGCGGCGGCATCGGCTGGACGGGGCGGGGGAAGAGCCGGACCTCCCGTTCGCCGTCCCCGGTGGTACGGCGCAGGGGTTCGCCCCGCCAGAGGCTCCGCACCTCTTCCAGCCGGTCGTACATCTCCTGCTTGTGCGGCCCGAAGCGCTCGGGGAAGAAGACGAAGTCGTTGGCGTTCCAGCCGCTCGCCACCCCGAGGCCGACGCGTCCGCCGGAGAGGTTGTCCGCCATGGACCACTCCTCCGCCACCCGGATCGGGTCGTGCAGCGGGAGCACGACCGAACCGGCGTTGAGGCGGATGCGCCGGGTCTCCCGGGACAGCGCCGCGGCCAGGACGGCGGGGTTGGGGAAGAGGCCGCCGAACGAGTTGAAGTGCCGTTCGGGCATCCACAGCGCCTCGAACCCGTGGCGGTCGGCGAACCGGGCCGCCTCCATGAGGAGTTCGTAGCGGCCCTCCTGCGGACCGGCACCGTCCTCCGGGTAGTCGCCGAAGAAGTAGAGGCTGAAGTCGGCGCGGCGCGGGGTCGCGGTCGCGACGGGGGCCGGGGCGGCCGCGGGCGGTGTGGCGGGCACCGCCTCGGCCACGGGAACGGGAACGGCCACGGGAACGGGAGCGGCCACGGGAACGGGAACGGCCACGGGAGGCTGGGCGGCCGTCGGCGCGGCCTGCGCTCCGGCCGCCGGCGCTGCGACGGCGGCCCGGCGGGGCGGGGTCGTGCCGGTGCGGAAGAAACCGGCCTCCCGCAGCTCCCTCAGCGACCCCCGCACGGCGTCGGCCACGTGCTCGATGTCGCCGTCGGTGTGCGCCGTGGAGAGGAAGAAGTTGCGCCACTCCCACACATGCACGCCCCGCAGCATCAGGTGGTAGTAGAGGAGTTCCATGTCGGCGCGGTGCTCGAAGCGGAACTGGGAGCCGAACCAGCCCACCCGCAGGGGGAATTCCTCGGCCTCGAAGAAGGCGTTGAGCCCGGTGGCCAGTTCCGTCGTCCGGGCGTTGAGCCGTTCCTGGAGGCGCGGACCGCTTTCCCTCAGATGCGTGAGTACGGCGTGCGCCGCGGTCATCGAGACGGGGTGCTGGAGGTACGTGCCGCCGAAGAAGGTGGTGTCGGCGGTCGGACCGCTGTCGTCCCCGTAGGACCAGTGGCCGCCGTCGACGCCGTCCATGATGTCGGAGCGGCCGGCGATCGCGCCGATGGGGAACCCGCCGCCGAGGAGCTTGCCGTAGGTGGCGAGGTCCGCGGTGACTCCGTAGAGCTCCTGCGCGCCACGCAGGGCGGGGCGGAACCCCGTCAGCATCTCGTCGAACATCAGCACGATGCCGTGCCGGGCGGTCAGTTCGCGCAGCCTGCGGACGAACGCCGCGGGCTGGAGCGAGGGATGTCTGCTCTGCACCGGCTCGACGATGACCACCGCGATCCGCGAGGCGTCCCGTTCGATCGCGTGCAGGGCCTCCTCGCTGCCGTATTCGAGGACGGTCAGCTCGGAGACGGCACTGTGCGGGATGCCCCGGGAGACCGGCACGGTCCCCTCCTGGTCACCGCGCCCGGCCTGCCGGCCCAGCACCTGGTCGGCATGGCCGTGGTACGAGCCCTGGAAGGTGACGATCCGGTCGCGGCCTGTGGCGGCGCGGGCGAGCCGGATCGCCGCCGCGTTGGCCTCCGTACCGGAGTTGGCGAAGGCCACCCGTTCCATTCCGGTCAGCTCGCACAGCAGCTCGGCGGCCGCCCCCGTCTCGACGCTGCGGGGGCCGAGCCGGATGCCCCGGGAGAGGTGCTCGCGCACGGCCTCCCGGACGAAGCCGGGCTCGTGGCCGAAGAGGAGCACCCCGAAGCCCATGGTGATGTCGGTGTAGCTGTTGCCGTCGATGTCCTCGATCCGCGCGCCGTCCGCGCGGCGGGCCGCCACGGGATAGAGCATCTCCTTGGTCGATCTGCGGAATCCGACGACCGCCCGGCTGTCGGCGAGCCGCCGGCGGTGGCGCTGGGCGAGCTCTCTGGACGCCGCCGTCCGTGCCGTGTACCGGCGTACGAGGTCGTCGAGATGTTCCTGCTGCGTGCGGGGCGAGGTGGGGCGGACCATACCGGCGTCGGGGGCGATCTCCACGCGCGGCCCGTGGGCCCGGGGCCGCGGGGTGCTTCCGGCCCCGGCCCGCTCCGCGTCGATCCGTTCGGTGATGCGCCGGGAGAGTCCGGCCATGGCGGCCAGGTCCTGGTCCAGGGCGGCCGTGAGGCTCTGCTGCTCGGTCACCGGGCCACCTCGTCGTGCGGCAGGGCCGCCGCGCCGTTCCGGTCCGCGAGCAGCTCGGAGATCTGGGAGAGCTGGGTGAGCATCTGGAGCTGGATCCGGGAGAGCTGCTGGACCCGTTGGGCCAGTTCCAGCAGCTCCTGCCGGGTGACGGGACCGGCGTCGGTGGCGGCGGCCGGGCCCGGCGGTACGGCGGGGGAGGGCGGCGCGGGTATCGGCGGGTGGGCGAACGGGTGCGGAGCGGGCGCCGGGGAGGGCTCCGCCGCGTAGGGCCGCGGGATGGACGACTGCGGGACGGGCGGCTGGAGCAGGGGCGGTGCGGCGGGCGCCGCCTCGGGCGCCGGGACGGTGGCGGCGGGCGCGGCGGGCGGCGGGGGAGCGGTCACGGGCCGTCCGGCCAGCCGCGCGGCGACGAGTCCGGCGAGGAGCCGGGGCGTGCCCGTCTCGTCGAACAGCTCGCGCATCGTGACCTTGACGTGGTGCTCCTCCTCGATCTCCCGGAGTGCGTTGATCATGAGGAGCGAGTCCGCGCCGAGGTCGAAGAACGAGGTGTCGGCCGGGATCGAGGTGAGGTCCTCCCCGAAGGCTCTGGAGAGCACGCCGAGGATGCTGTCGAGGAGCTGTCCGGTCTCCGTCGCTTCTGCTGTCATGATGCGTTCCTCTCTCGCCGGGGAAACGGGCTCGCGGGGCCTGGGTGGGGCCCCGACCCAGTGGTGTCGGTGCTGGAAGCGGTAGCCGGGCAGCGGGACGCGCCGCCCTCCGGTGTCGGACAGGAAGGTCTCCCAGCGGACGTCCGCCCCCGCGCAGTGCAGGGCAGCGGCGGCGCCGAAGAGCGCCGTGAGCCCGGTGCCCCGGCGCAGGGAGGGGGTGGCCCGCACGGCGGGCAGGGAACGCCGGGCCAGGCTGCTGAGAGTGGAGTGCGGGCCGATCTCCAGGAGTACGTCGGGCCGTTCACCCGCGACGGCACGCAGCGCGGCGTCGTAGCGCACCGGCTCGCGGGCGTGGCGGAGCAGGTGCCCCGGGTCCGGCAGCCAGCCGGGCTCGCGGACCAGGCCGTCGAGAGAGCTGATGAAGCGGGTCCGTACCGGGGTGAACGGGGTCTTCGCCAGGACCGCCGCGAACGCGTCGAGCATCGGCTCCGTGGCGGCGGTGTGGAAGGCCCGCTCCACCGCGAGCCGTTCGTACGGGACGCCCCGGCCGTCGAGCGAGGCGCACAGCCGGTCCACCGCCGCGACGGGGCCCGCCAGCACCTGGGAACGCTCCCCGTTGGTCACGGCGACCTCCAGTCCGGGCAGCGACGCGGCCAGCTCGGCCGCGGCCCCCCGCTCCACCGCGACCGCCACCATCGCGCCCGGAGGGCACTGGTCCCGCATCAACCGGCCCCGGTGCGCGCTGAGTTCCAGGCCGTCCGCGAGCGACAGCGCCCCGGCCGCGAAGAGCGCCGCGTACTCACCGACGCTGTGGCCCGTCACGGCCCACGGCCCGATGCCCGCCTCCTCCCACAGCCGGACCAGGGCGCACTGCAGGGCGAACAGGGCCGGCTGCGCGGTCCCGGTCGGCCAGACGTCCCCCGGCGCGCCCGCCGACCCGGTGAGGAGACCGGTCGTCAACGGTTCGCCGGTGAGATCGCGATGCCATGCCTCGCAGGCGTCGAGGACCTCACGCACGACGGGGAACCGTTCGTACAGGGCCGCCGCCGCTCCGGGGCGCAGGGAGCCCTGGCCGGTGAACTGGAACACCACCCGGGCGGGCGCCTCCCCCGGCGGCCCCGGGTCCGCGCCGGCCGTGAGCGGGGCGGGGCCGGACAGCCAGGCGTCGAGGGCGTCGGCCAGAGCGGACGGCGAGCCTCCCCGGACCGCGATCCGGTGCCGTCCGTGCGAGCGCCCGAGGGCGGCGGTCGTGACCAGATCCGCCAGGGCCGGGGCGGTCCGCCCGCGGAGCCGGTCGCGCAGGGACCGTACGTTGTCGAGAAGGGCCTCCCGGCTCGTCGCGGAGACCAGGAGCACATCGGGCGGGGCGGCGGTGGCGGCGGGACGCGGCGCCGGTGCGGGGGGCTCCTCAAGGATCAGATGGACATTGGTGCCGCCGATCCCGAGCGAGGTGACCCCCGCCCGCCGGGGAGTGCCGGTCTCGGGCCACGGCCGGGGGGCGCGGGGCACGTAGAACGGGCTGTCCTCCAGCCCGAGCAGCGGATTGGGGTCGCTGAAGCCCGCGATCGGCGGGATCTCGCCGTGTCCGAGCACCAGCAGCGCCTTGACGAGACCGGCGAGCCCGGACGCCACATCGAGGTGCCCGATGTTGGCCTTGACGGCTCCGAGCGCGCAGTAGCCGGTCCGGTCCGTGTCCTGCCGGTACGCCGCGCCCGCCCCCGCCAGCTCGATGGGATCGCCCTTGAGGGTGCCGGTGCCATGGGCCTCCAGATAGCCGATGGTCTCCGCGCCGACGCCCGCGTGGTCCAGCGCCCGGCGTACGGCTTCCTGCTGGCCGCGCGCGCTGGGCGCCGCGAACGTCTGCTTGCCGGCGCCGTCGTTGCAGATGCCCCAGCCACGGATGACGCCGTGCACGGTGTCGCCGTCCGCGAGCGCACGGTCCAGCCGCTTCAGTACGACGGCCACGACACCGGTGCCGCCGACGGTCCCGTCGGCGGCCGCGTCGAACGCCCGGAGCCGGCCGGACCTGGAGAGGATCGAACCCTTGACGTAGTGGTAGCCGAGGACCTGCGGTACATGGACGGCACCCGCGCCGACCAGCGCGACGTCGCACTCGTCCAGCAGCAGCGACTGGGCGGCCAGGTGCACCCCCACCAGCGAACTGGAGCAGGCCGTCTGCACGTTGACGGCCGGTCCGGTGAGACCGAGCCGGTGGGCGACCCGGGTCGCGTTGAAGTCGGTGAAGTTGCCCACCAGAACCTGCATGCCGGCCAGCCAGTCGGCGATGTCCTCGTTCGGCAGGACGTTGTTGAGCAGATACGACTGCATGTTGTAGAGGTGGTAGCCGGTGCTGGCGTAGACCCCGATCCGCTTGCCGTCCCGCTCGTCGGGGTAGCCGGCGTTCTCCAGGGCGTGCTGCGCGCACTCCAGGAACAGGCGGTGCTGGGGGTCGGTCAGCCGGGCCTCGCGGGCGCTCATCCCGAAGTGCCGGGCGTCGAACCCGGCGATGTCGTCCAGGACGGCCGAGGCCCCGATGAAGTCGTCGCGCCCGTAGAGCTCCTCGGGGACGCCCGCGGCCTTCAGCTCGTCCGGCGTGAAGCGGGTGAAGCGGTCCTCGCCGTCGCGGATGATGCGCCAGAACTCCTCCGGCGTGTCGGCCCCCGGCAGCCGGAAGGCCATCCCGACCACGGCGATGCGCGGGTCCCGCCCGCCGCCGCTCATCGGCCGCTGCCTTCGCGCAGGGTGGAGCCGCCGGGCCGTGGCACCCCGTCGGAACCGGCCGGGGAACGGTGCAGCAGGAGCAGCGCCAGCAGGGCGAGACACAGCACGATGGCGAGGCCGTGCAGCGAGGCGACCACCTGGAACGGGGAGAAGGACTCCAGCAGCGATCCGCTGACCAGCATCCCCAGCCCGAACCCGGCGTTCTCGGCCGAGGCGGAGAGCCCGAAGAGGCGACCGCGCTGCTCGTCGGGGACGGTCTGGAGCCGGGACACGTACACGATCTCGGTGACCCCGTCCGCCGCCCCGGCGAGCAGCGCCGCCGCGAGCGTCGGCACGGTGGGCAGCCCGCTGAACACGACGATGAACGCCCCCGACATGACACAGGCGCCGACCGCGAAGGCCCGCTCGCCCAGGGTGCGCCCGGTCCGGCGGGTGTACCGGGCCAGTACCTGCTGGGCGATGATGGTGCCGACCGCCCAGGTGGCCCAGAACTGGCTGATGAAGGTCGCCGGATGACCGGGGTCCAGCAGGCTGGAGTAGACCGGCAGCGCGACGTTGTGCGAGGAGGACCCGAGCCCGTCGACGGCCCGCACGGCGATCATCGCCACCAGCACCGGCGCACCGGCCCACAGCAGCCGCAGGGAGTGACGACCGGCGTCCCGCGCACCGTCCTCGGCACCCCCGGGCCCCTCGGACCGGGCCCTCGTGCGGATCGGCAGCATCAGCAGGACCGAAGCGGAGAACAGGAACGTGACCGCGTCCAGGACGAAGGCCGCCGTGTACCCGAGCTGCGCCACCACCACCCCCGCCGAGGCGAACCCCGCGATCATGGCGAGCGAACGGCCGGTCACCAGCTGGCCGTTGGCGCGGCTGCGGTGCTCGGCCCCCACGATCTCCGGGATGCTGCTGCGCAGGGCGACCTGCGAGAGCGTCGAACAGCCCCCGGTCACCACCGCCAGGCAGTACAGCAGGGAGACCCGGCCCGCCTCCGGGGCCAGGAGCAGCGCCAGGAGCGCCAGCGCCTGACAGAGGTCGGCACCGACGATCAGCCGCTTGCGGTCGTACGCGGAGACGAGGCGCCCGCTCACGAACCCCGCGCCCACGCTCGTCCCGAGCCGTACCGCCATGAACAGCCCTGCGGCCAGGGCGCTCCCGGTGACGTCGTAGACGAAGACGTTCAGCGCGACCATGTTCAGATAACTGCCGTACGCGGAAACGCCGTTACCGAGAACGAGCAGCCGGAAATGCTTCATGCGCACCCTTTCGGAGCCACGGGAGGATGCGGAGCCACGAGAGAAGCCGACGCCGACCGCCCACTGCCCCGACTTCGCGCGCCGGACCGGTCTCCCCGCACCCCGCCCCCCAAGGCGTTCACTGGTTCGCCACATGTACCTGCCAATTCCGTCAAGCCTTGCCCGTCTGCCACAGGCTTCACACCGGACCGCCGGGATTTCCGGGTGAAGAACGACGGGAGCGGGCGACGGCCGCGGCGTTGCGCGGTGTTTCCCGCGAAAGGCACGAGGCAAGGAAGCCGGAAGTCCGCTTCCGGGGGCGGCGCGGAGCGACGCTACGGCGGCGGGACACCGTGGTCATCGAGGACGCCGCCCATGCCTTCGGCTCTCACTGCGGATCCAAACACGTCGGCGCCGACGACACGGCCCTGACGTGCTTTTCCTTCGGGCCGGTCAAGAATCTGACGTGTGGCCAAGGCGGGGCCGTCATCCCCCGTTCGCCCGAGGAGGCCGCCGCTGTCCGCCGACTTCGCATGCTGGGCGTTACGCAGTCCCAGAGCGAGCGCGCTGAGACCACCAGCTACCAGGTGGAGGACTTCGGCCTGCGGTATCAGCTCTCGTCCATCAACGCCGCCATCGGTCTGGCGCAGTTCGACCATTTCGACGCCACCGTGCGCTCCCGGCGGCGTTTGTGGCGCACCTACAGCGATGCGCTGGACGCGCTGGAGGGGGTGACGCTCGTCGACGTCGACCTTGACCACACGGTGCCGCACCTGTGTCAGGTACGCGTGCCGCACCGGGACCACGTATTCGCCCACCTCCGGGCGAGGAGCATCGGCGTCGGCGTTCACTACCCGCCCAACCACCTTCAGCCCGCCTTCGCGCGCTGGACGCGTGATCTGCCCGCCACCGAACGGGTCAGCCGGGAAATCCTGAGCCTGCCCTTCCACCAGCACCTCACCGAGGCAGACGTCCACCGAGTGGTGACCGCCCTCGGACACGCACTCAAGGCCACAGGCGGCTCATGATGTCGAATCTGCTCGTCGTGTGCCTGGGGAACTACTGTCGTAGCCCCTTCGCTCAGCTTGCTCTCGCTCGACGGGGCGGACCACATATGGCCGTCCGCTCGGCCGGACTGATCGGCAAATGGCAGGACCGGCCGGCCCATTCCGCCATGATCGACGCCGCGCGGCGGCTGGGCTACGACCTCACTGCCCACCGCGCCCAGCAGATCAGCCTGGACATGCTGGAGTGGGCGGACACAGTACTCGCCATGGACGTCTCCGTCCTTGCCACCCTCCGAGCCGTCTGCGGTCCGGAGAACGAGAACAAACTGCGCCTCTACCTCGGAGACCGCGACGTGCCTGACCCGATGGGCCAGGACGACGCCGCGTTCCACGAATGCGCTGTGCTCATTGAAGTCGGCACCGTGCTCCGTACCGGTGGACGGATTACGTAACCCACCGCGGGCCGCGCTGTTACTGCGCCGCTGCGGAAAGGATCACGTCCACGAGCCTTTCCGCAGCGTCCGGGCGACCGTGCGCCCTGGCCGCTGCGGCCATCGTGGCCCGGCGCTCGGGATGGTCGAGGAGGGGGCTGACCGCCTCGCGCAGGTGCCCGCCGGTGACCTCGCCGAGGAGGGCGACCGCTGCCCCGGACTCTTCCAGGTGGCGGGCGTTGTGGGCCTGTTCGTTGCCGGCCGCCGTGGCGAGCGGGATGAATACGGCGGGCTTGCCCAGGGCGGTCAGCTCGGCCAGGGTGCCCGCGCCGCTGCGGGAGATCACGAGATCGGCCAGGGCCAGGAGGTCCGGCAGCTCCGGTCCGACGAACGGAGTGAGGTGGAAGCGGGCGGCGAGGGAGGCCGGAAGCCCTGCGGCGCGCGCGGACAGCGCCTCCTGGTGGGCCGGGCCGCACTGGTGCACCACGTTGGCGCGCTCCAGCAGCCACGGCAGTTGGCCGCCGACCACGTCGTTGATTTGTTGTGAGCCTTGCGCGCCTCCCGTGACGTACACCGTCGGAAGGCGTCGGTCGAAGGCGTGGAGACCGAGGGCGGCCACTGCTTTGTCCGGGTGACCGGACAGGACCTCCGGTCGTACGGGGTTGCCGGTGACCACCGCCGCCGACCGCACGCTCTCCGGCAGGAGCGGCAGGGTCGACTCCGAGGACACGGCGATCCTCGTGGCGGAACCGGCCAGCTTACGGTTGGCGAGGCCGAGGCGGACGGTCTGTTCGTGCAGGACCAGCGGGACCCGGCACATCCTGGCGGCGAGCCCGGCCGGCACGGCTACGTAACCGCCCGTGGCGAGCACGACGTCCGGCCGGAAGGCGGAGACGGCGCTGCGCGCCTGGGCGACCCCGAGCGGCACGCGCGCCATGTCCCGGACGTTGGCAGGAGACACCATCTTCAACGGGTTCGAGGAACGCCGGATCTTCCCCGTGGCGACGGTGGTGAACGGGATGCCCTCCGCGCTGGTGATCCTGGCTTCCAGGCCCTCCGCCGTACCGATCCACAGGGCGTCGAGGGTGCGACCGGAGGCCGCCAGGCGTGCCTGCAAGGTGCGGATCGCGGTGAGAGCGGGGTAGGTGTGACCACCGGTGCCGCCTCCCGTCACGATCAGGCGGAAGGCGGTCGTCGGTTGAGGCGTGGTGTTCACTCCGGGCACTCTAGCGGCTGCTGTCCGGTAATCGTCCGGGGTCGTCCAGGCGACGGGAACGCCTGGATTGCACTTTCCGGCGGGCTTCTCGTGTCGGCGGCTTTCGGCGCCGAGTGGAAGGTGCCAGGAGCTTGTTCTGAGCTCGGATACCTGGGGTCCGAGAACGGGTTCACCCGGAAGGGTCCGTCGGCGCGTTGGTCACGCCGTTGGTCACGGAGGAGGTGGGCGGCCCACATATCGCCTGGTCAGAGCGGTAGGAAAACGAGGACGACCGGGGCCGCCACCCCCCACAGGAGAGGCCCCGGTCGTCTTCCGCGGGGCCGTAGGACGACCCCGTACTCCACTCAGCGTCGTCGCTGCGTTTTCTGTCACACCGCACCGGTCTCCGAGGAATGTTGCGGGTTGTACAAGTCATGGACGTGACCCCCGCCGAGGACGTAGCGTGCTGAGTCGCGCAGGGTGGCGCGGCAGTGATGACCAGCTGCGATTTTGGACAGCAGGGCGGGTTGAGGGAGTGCTGGGGGACGACGCGGAGCTCACTGCCGCGGTACTCGCGGCACAGGACGGGGACGAGGACGCCTTCCGTACTGTGTACCGCGCTGTGCAGCCACGGCTGCTGGGCTACATACGGACGCTGGTGGGTGAGCCGGACGCCGAGGACGTCGCGTCCGAGTCCTGGCTTCAGATAGCGCGCGACCTCGACCGGTTCAGCGGCGACGCCGACCGTTTCCGTGGCTGGGCGGCGCGCATAGCCCGCAACCGTGCGCTGGACCACCTGCGGATGCGTGGCAGGCGCCCCGCGGTCGGCGGCGACGAGTCGGAACTGTCCGAGAAGGCGGCCGAGTCCGACACCGCCGACGAGGCGATGGAGTCCCTGGCCACCGGCCGCACCATGTCGCTCATCGCCCGGCTGCCGCAGGACCAGGCCGAGGCCGTGGTGCTCCGGGTGGTGGTGGGTCTGGACGCGAAGAGCGCCGCGCAGACGCTGGGCAAGCGCCCGGGAGCGGTACGCACCGCCGCGCACCGCGGACTGAAGCGGCTGGCCGAGCTGCTGCGCGCGGACAGCACGGACAGCGCGGATGGTGTGGGTGGTGTGGGTGGTGTGGACGGTACGGACAGCACCTACGGCGTGGGCAGCGCAGCGGGCACGGACGGCGCGGACGCCGACACCGCCGGGGCCGGGAACGCGGACCCCTCCGGCCCGCTGCCGGGTGCGGCGGGCCGGACGGCGGAACTCGGTGGAGTGCCCGCCCAGCGCCCCGTCCGCAAGGGTCTGGCGGCCCCGGCGGGTGTGACGCATTCGCGTCCGTGGACGCAGAAGGACATGTGATGGCCGACGAGCGGTACGAATGGCTTGACAAGGGCGCCGCGGAGAAACTGCTCCGCGGCGAGCCGGTCGATCCCGTCGGCGGTCACTCGTGTACGGATGCCGAGAGGCTGGCGGCCGCACTGGACGCCGCCGCCCGCAGCGCCCGCCCGGCCACCGGTGAACTTCCCGGCGAGGCCGCCGCGCTGGCCGCCTTCCGCACCGCCACCCGCTCCGCGCACCCGAGGACCCGGGTGAACGCGCGGACGAGGGCTGCCCTGGGGCAGGCGGGCGGGTCGGCCGGGGCCGAGCTGCTCGAACCGGTCCGCATCGGATCCGCCGCCCCGCACGCCTCCGGCCCGTCCGTGGGCCCCGGCCGCCCCGCGCGCTGGAGCCGGCCCGTCCGGTTCGGCCTGGTCGCCTCCCTCGCGGGCTGCGCGCTCGGCGGGGTGGCCGTGGCGGCGGGGGCCGGGATGCTTCCCGGACCGTTCGGCGAGCACGCGCCCGTGCCGGCCACCTCCGTCTCTGCCGCGGCGACGCCCGAGGAGCTCGGTTCGGGGTTCACCGAGCAGGAGAACCCGCGGCCTTCGCCGTCCACCACGCCAGGAGCGGACACCTCCTCGCCCCCTGCCCGCCCCTCCGTCCCGCCCGGTGACCCGGACCCCGGTGGTTCGGGCCGGACGAAGAAGCACGGCGGCGGCGACCGGAAGCCCGGCGGCTCCGCGAGCGGTTCCGTCGGCAGCGCCCGGACCGGCGAGCTGCCCGGTACGTCCGGTACCGCCGATTCCGGCGAGTGGTACGCCAAGGCGCTCACGGCGTGCCGCGACTACCGCGACGGCAAGCTGGATGACATGCGTAGACGCAAGCTCGAAGCGCTGGCGAAGGGTGCCCGCAATCTGGACCGGTTCTGCGACCGGTTGATCGCGAGGTCCGGCAAGGGCCCGAACGGACAGAACGGCCCGAACGGCCAGAACGGCCAGAACGGTTCGAGTGGCCAGAACGGTCAGGGCGACGACGGCGAAGACGGCCAGGGCGACGACGGCTGGAACTGGAACAGCGACGGCGCCCTCGGCTCCGGTCTGCCCTCGTCGGTCCGGTTCGCCCAGGGTGTGCGGCTGCCCCCGACCCCGGCTTCCCTGACCCCTTCGGCCCGTACCCCGGACTGAGCCGAGCCGCCCCAAGCCCCGCGCGACAGGCTTTTTCCAGCCTTCCGCCGCCAGGTGTGACATTTTTTGAGGCCGTGACGCAGTAGGGAGTGAGCCGACTGGTCATCGGCCGCGCACAGAGCCGGGGTTCCCCCCGTACCTACGGCTCAGCGCACATGGCGCGGGCGGGACACGTTCCCCCGGTCCCGTCCGCGCCTCTTCTCTCCCGCCTCTCTCCGCCGTCCCGGTGCTATCCGTAGACGACGACCTTGTCGCCGTTCTTCACCTGGGCGAAGAGCGAGGCGATCTTCCCCTCGTCCCGGACGTTGACGCAGCCGTGCGAGGCGCCGTCGTAGCCGCGGGCCGCGAAGTCCGCCGAGTAGTGCACCGCCTGGCCGCCGCTGAAGAACATCGCGTACGGCATGGCCGTGTGGTAGATCGTCGACACGTGGTGGCGGGACTTCCAGTAGACGGAGAAGGTGCCTTCGCGCGTCGGCGTGTACTGGGAGCCGAAGCGGACGTCCATCGACGACACGACACGGCCGTCGATCATCCAGGACAGCGTCCGGCTGTTCTTGCTGATGCAGAGCACCCGGCCGGTCATGCACCGCTTGTCCGGATCGGCGACCTGCCGGGTGGTCGGCGGATTCAGCTCGGCGGCCGTCGGCTCGTGCGTCATGCCGAGCAGCTTGCGCCAGGTCAGGGTGTCCGTCCTGCCCGTACGGGAGAGGCCGCGCTTGCCCTGGAAGGACTGGACCGCGGCGACCGTGACGGACCCGTAGTAGCCGGTGGGGCTGCGGTCGAAGTGGCCTATCTGGCGCAGCCGGGCCTGGAGCTCCCGTACCTGCCCGCTCTCGGATCCGCTCGCCATCAGCGTTGTGCTCTGCGGATCGGGTTCCGGCGTGGGGGACGCGGTGGCCCGGGGCGACGAGGCGGCGGCCGCCGGCGTCGACCGGGCGGGTGACGGCGACGGCGGCCGGGCGGCGGACTTCCCGTCGTCGGTGGCCGTGGCCCGGGGCGGCGCGGACGGGGCCGCCGGTGCGCTTCCGGTGACCTGTGCCTTGCAGCCCGCCGCGGCGGCGACGGCGAGGACGGCGAGCACCGCCGCGGTCCCCGCCCGGCCCCGTACCGCGGTGCGCGATGTGCTCCTGCTGGTGCTGTTCATCATCTCGGCCCCCTGTGTCTGCGGTGTTCCCCTGGACGGATTCCCGCTCCGCCCGGTCGTCAAAGCCCGCGCGCGGTGACGGTCCCGCGCATGATGAGGGGAGCGGGAACGGGGCCGTCGGGCAGGGGCTGTGCGCAGGCCCCGGCCCCTGGGACGGTCTCGCGCCCGCCACCGCGGTCCGTCGCGGGAACCCCGGTCACCGATCAGCGGATCCACCGGGCAGCTTCAGCGGAAGGCACAGCAGATGACGCGTGAGACGGAGTCGGGACTGCCCATCGAGCCGGTCTACGGACCGGAGGCGCTCGACGGCTGGAGCCCCGGCGAAAAGCTGGGAGAGCCGGGTGCCTACCCCTTCACGCGCGGCGTCTACCCCACGATGTATACCGGTCGGCCGTGGACGATGCGCCAGTACGCGGGTTTCGGTACGGCCACGGAATCCAACGCCCGGTACAAGCAGCTGATCGCCCACGGCACGACCGGTCTCTCCGTCGCCTTCGATCTGCCCACCCAGATGGGTCACGACTCCGACGCGCCGATCGCCTCCGGCGAGGTCGGCAAGGTCGGGGTCGCGATCGACTCCATCGACGACATGCGGGTCCTGTTCGACGGGATCCCGCTGGACCGGGTCTCCACGTCCATGACGATCAACGCTCCCGCGGCGCTCCTCCTGCTGCTGTACCAGCTGGTCGGCGAGGAACAGGGGGTCCCGGCGGAGAAGCTCACCGGCACCGTCCAGAACGACGTGCTCAAGGAGTACATCGCGCGCGGCACGTACATCTTCCCGCCGGGCCCCTCGCTCCGGCTGGTCGCCGACACCTTCAAGTACTGCCGGGCCGAGATCCCGAAGTGGAACACCATCTCGATCTCCGGCTACCACATGGCCGAGGCCGGGGCCTCGCCCGTGCAGGAGATCGCGTTCACCCTCGCCGACGGCATCGAGTACGTCCGTACCGCCGTCGCGGCCGGCATGGACGTCGACGACTTCGCGCCCCGGCTCTCCTTCTTCTTCGTCTCCCGCACCACGATCCTCGAAGAGGTGGCCAAGTTCCGCGCGGCCCGCCGGATCTGGGCCCGGGTCATGAAGGAGGAGTTCGGCGCCGAGAACCCCAAGTCGCTGATGCTGCGCTTCCACACCCAGACCGCGGGCGTCCAGCTCACCGCCCAGCAGCCCGAGGTCAACCTGGTGCGCGTCGCCGTGCAGGGCCTGGCCGCGGTCCTCGGCGGTACGCAGTCGCTGCACACCAACTCCTTCGACGAGGCCATCGCCCTCCCCACCGACAAGTCCGCCCGGCTGGCCCTGCGCACGCAGCAGGTCCTGGCGTACGAGACGGATGTCACCGCGACGGTCGATCCGTTCGCCGGGTCCTACGTCGTGGAGTCGATGACCGACGACGTCGAGGCCGCGGCCCTGGAGCTGATGGCCCGGGTCGAGGACATGGGCGGTGCGGTCAGCGCGATCGAACGCGGCTTCCAGAAGAGCGAGATCGAGCGCTCCGCGTACCGCATCGCCCTGGAGACCGACAGCGCGGAACGCGTCGTGGTCGGCGTGAACCGCTTCCGGCTCGACGAGGAGGAGCCGTACCAGCCGCTCCGGGTCGACCCCGCGATCGAGGCCGAGCAGGCGGCCCGGCTGGCGGAGCTGCGCGCCGGACGCGACCGGGGCGCGGTGGACAGCGCGCTGGCCCGGCTGCGGAAGGCGGCCGGGGGCACGGAGAACGTCCTGTACCCGATGAAGGACGCGCTCAGGGCACGGGCGACGGTGGGCGAGGTGTGCGACGCGCTGCGCGAGGTCTGGGGGAGGTACGTGCCGTCGGACGCGTTCTGAGGGGGCGGGTACTCGCACGGGTGATCTCTCGCCGAATGTCCGCGACCGTGGACAAGCTCATGAACAGTGGTCCCCGAAAGGAGGATGCCGTGGCCGTAATACAGCACGAGGAGCAGGTGCACGTGCGGGAACAGCCGGAGCTGACGCTCGGCGAGGCAGCCGACCAGCTCGCACACTCGCTGCCTGGGCATCGCGTGGAGATTCTCCAGGGGAGGCTCACTGCGACACCGCCGGCGGACGGAACGCACGCTCTGGCGTTGTCCTGGCTCGGCGAGGAATTCGGTGCGCGGGCGCGCAAGTCGGGGCTCAGACTCGTCCAAGGCGTCGGGCTGTGGCTGCCCACCGGCCCCGAGGACTACGCGATTCCCGACCTGTCGGTCGTCGATGCGGACTTCCGGGACCATCACGCCATGAAGAACTGCTACGCCGCCCACGTCTTCCGCATGGTCGTGGAGGTGACGTCCACCAACTGGGCGGACGACCTCGGCCCCAAGGTCGAGGACTACGCCCAGGCGGGCATTCCGGTCTATGTGGTGGCCGATCGCAAGCACGACCAGGTGCTGCTCTGCACCGATCCCCGGGGCGGCGAGTACAAGAACAAGGTGCACCACAAGCGCGGGACCTCGTTCACCGTGCCGGACGTGGTCGGCGTCGAGATGAAGCTCTCCGTCGACCGCCTCCTCGACGGCGACGAGGACTGACCCCGCACCTTCCCGAAACCCCCTGGACGGAGTGTCGTACCCGCGTGCGACACTCCGTTCCATGCTGGGTGTCACCGACCTTCCGACCTATCTCGCCGGCCTGGTGCTGATCGTTCTGCTGCCGGGGCCGAATTCGCTGTACGTGCTCTCCGTCGCCGCCCGGCGCGGGGTGCGGACCGGGTATGTGGCTGCCGCCGGGGTGTGGACCGGGGACACCGTGCTGATGACCCTGTCCGCGCTCGGCGCCTCGTCGCTGCTGAAGACCACGCCGGTGCTCTTCGCCGTCGTCAAGTTCGCCGGCGCGGGCTATCTGACCTGGCTGGCGATCGGCATGCTGCGGACCGCCGTGACCATGTGGCGCGAGCGGCACCGGCGGATGGCCGAGCTGACCGAGGAGGACACCGGGCCCGCGGCCGCCGGGGCGATGGAGCGGCCCTACCGCCGGGCGCTGGTCGTCAGCCTCTTCAACCCGAAGGCGATCCTGTTCCTGATCTCGTTCTTCGTGCAGTTCGTCGATCCGGGGTACGCCTATCCGGCGCTGTCGTTCCTGGTGCTGGGGACCCTGCTGCAGCTGGCCAGCTTCCTCTATCTGTCCATGCTGATATTCGGCGGCACCCGGCTGTCCGCCGCGTTCCGCCGCCGCAAGCGGCTGTCGGCGGGGGCCACTTCGGCGGCCGGTCTGCTCTTCCTCGGCTTCGCGGCGAAGCTCTCGCTCAGCAGCGTGTGACCTTTCGGACGGCCTTCCGGATCGGCAGCGGACGGCCTTCCGATCGGCAGCGTACGGCCCTCCGGATCGGCACTGTGTGACCTTCCGGCTCAGGACGCCGTGACCGGGGCGAGGCCGAACCGGGCCAGATACCGCACCAGCCCCGAGGCGTCCTCGCCCGCCCAGCCGACGTAGCCGTCCGGGCGGACCAGGAACAGGCCCTTGCCGTACGCCTCCTGGGCGTCCGTGCGGTGCACGCGCAGCTGTGCGCCGTCGCATGCCGGAAGCGGGGCGTCCGTGCCGACCGCCAGCAGGGTGAAGTGCGGGCCCCGGAAGACGTCGAAGAGGCGGCGGCCCCCGGTCGTCCGGCCGTCCGGGGCGCGGTCCCCGGAGTGCAGGACCCCGGCCCGGCCCTCCGACAGCGGGCCCGTGCGGTAGCCGAGGCCGAGCTGCTGGGTGGCCGTGCCCCGCTCCTGCTCGCCCCGGTGGATCCGGGTGGAGAGGCCGAGCATGGCCGCGGCGACCGGGCGGCGCTCCTGTTCGTAACTGTCGAGCAGCGCCGAGGGAGCCCCCTGCCGCAGGACGAGCCCGAGCTTCCAGCCCAGGTTGTACGCGTCCTGCACGCTGGTGTTCAGCCCCTGGCCACCGGCGGGGGAGTGCACATGCGCGGCGTCCCCCGCCAGGAAGACCCGGCCCTCGCGGAACCGCTCGGCCAGCGCGGCGCGCGGCCGGAAGTCGGACGACCAGCGGACCTCGGTGATGTCCTCGGCCGAGAGATGGGTGCGGGCGGCGACCACCGCGCGCACGCCCTGCGGGGACGTGTCGGGCGCGCCCTCCTTGAACTGGGCGACCAGCTGGAAGTCCGCCGTGCCGGGCAGCGGGCAGAGCGTGAGGAAGCCCTGCTCCCCCTGGGTCGCGTGCCAGTTGAGCCGGTCCAGCGCGCCCTCGGCCACCCGTACGTCGGCGACCAGCATCGGCGCCGGGTCCACCTCCTCACCGGCCATCGCGATCCCCAGCGCACGCCGGACCGTGCTGCGCCCGCCGTCCGCCGCGACCAGGAAGGAGGCCCGCACCGGACCCGTGGCCAGCCGGGCGGTGACCCCGTCCGCGTCCTGGTCCAGGCCGGTCAGCGCGGCGGAGAAGACGACGTCGCCGCCCAGTTCGCGCAGCCGGGCCAGCAGGATCTCCTGGGTGCGCCACTGCGGCATCATCCACGGCTCCCCGTACGGCTCGGAGTCGGTCGGGGCCGCGCGGCGGAACATGTCCTGCTCGCCCAGCCGTCGTCCGTCCTGCCAGACCATCCGGACCGGGGCCGGGCCGCCGTACTCGCGCACCGCCTCGCCCACGCCCAGATCGTCCAGGACCTCCCGGGTGCGGGGCTGGATGCCCTTGCCGCGCGAGCCGGGGAAGAGCGCGGGCGCCTGCTCGACGACCAGGGCGCGCACGCCGCGCCGGGCCAGGTCGCAGGCGAGCGCCAGGCCGCAGGGGCCGGCGCCGACGATCAGTACCTCGGTCTCCTGCGGGATCCCGCCGACCTCTGGCATCCCGCCGGCCTCCGGTATCCCGCTCGCCTCCGGGGCCCCGCCGTTCTTCGGGAGCCCTGTCTCCTTAACGCTGTTAAGTTCCATGATTCGGAGTGTGCGCTTAACGCTGTTAAATTGTCAAGGTGGGTACGACGAAGATCGACCGGGCGCGGGTGGCCGACACCGGGCTGCGGCTGCTGAACGAGGTGGGCCTCGACGGCCTGACCCTGCGCGCCATCGCCCGGGAGCTGGACGTCAAGGCGCCCGCGCTCTACTGGCATTTCAAGGACAAGCAGGCGCTCCTCGACGAGATGGCCACGGTGATGTACCGCCGGATGCTCGTCGAGGACCTGCCGGGCCCCGGGCCGGAGCGCTGGCAGGACCAGCTGGTCGCGTACAACAGCGCCCTGCGCACCGCCCTGCTCCGCTACCGCGACGGGGCGAAGGTCTACAGCGGGGCCAAATTCACCGGGACCGACCACGCGGACGGCCTCGAAACCCATCTGCGCACCATGGTCGACGCCGGGTTCGAGCTGTGGCAGGCCGTCCGGGCGGGCACCACCGCCTACGCGTACACGATGGGCTTCGTCACCGAGGAACAGGGCGTCCACCCCATGCCGCACGAGCGGCGGGAGGGCTTCGACATCGGTGAACGGGCCGCCCGCATGGCCGCGTACCCGCTCGCCGCCGAGGCCGGGGCCGAGATCTTCGCCCGCTACGACGAACGGTTCGAGGACGGGCTGCTGCTGATCGTCGCGGGCATCGAGGCACGGTACGGACCGCGCTGACCGGTGCGGGTGCCGATGCGCGTACCTGCGTGCCGACCTCGCATGTACCGGGGCGCGCACCTGTGCGCCGACCCTGCATGTACCGGGGCGCGCACCTGTGCGCCGACCTCGCATGTACCGGTGCGCGTACGTGCGTGCCGACCTCGCATGTACCGGTGCGCGTACGTGCGCGCCGACCCCGCATCTGCCACCGCATGTACCGGGGCGCGTACCTGCGGGGTCGGTGCGCAGTTTCCGGGACCGACAGGGCGAGTTCATCCGGTGGCCGTTCAGGTTTCTTAGCGTGACGCGGAACCGAACGCGCGCGCCGGACATCCGCCCCCGACGGGCGGGGCCCGGTGCGCTCCGGTGACCGCACGACCGGACACGCCCCCTCCCCCCACGGGCCCAGACGCTTGGAGCGCCATGAGAGAAGCCCGCACCCGTTGGCCACGGCAACGCGACGCGGCCCCGCCCGGGGACGCCGCCTCGCCGCTCGCCTCCGTCACCCCGACCTACGCGGACGTCTGCCTGCGCGCCTGTGCCGCGCACAGCACCAAGCTGGTGGCGGGGCTCGACCGGCGGCGCGCCGCACTCGCGGAGGCGCTGCGGCACCTGCTGTCCACGCACGCCGCGACGCCTGCGGGCACCGCCCCCGCCGCGTCCTCGATCCCGCTGATGCGCCGCTCCGGCAAGGCCGCCGCGGCCACCGCCGCGCCCCTCGCCGACGAACTCCTCGACCCGCTGCTCGCCGTCGGCAACAAGGCGCTGGACTGCGGCTACGAGGACGAGCTGAAGCTCGCGCTGCTCGTCGCGGACGCCGTGCTGACCCAGCGCAAGGGCTCGCGGGCCGGCTGGCGGCTGCGGGCCAGGACGCTGGAGGCGATGGGTGCGGAGACCGAGGCCGTCGAGGCGTACGAGCGCTACCTCTCGTTCACCGAGGACGACGGCTTCGGCGTCGCGGCCAAGGTCGTCGGCCTGCGGGCCGGGGCGCGGCACCATGAGGAGCTGCTGCGGCGGCTGGAACGCGACTGCCCCGCCGCCGCCGAGTACGCCGGCCGGCCCGTCACCGAGTCCTGGGCCGAGGGGCTGGCCCTCCGGGCGCGCGGCGACCGGGAGGCGGCGGAGCCCCGGCTGATCGGCGCCCTGCTCGCCCAGGAGCGCACCGGGGCCCCGGTGACGGAGCTCCAGGAGGCCACCTCCCAGTACCTCGGTCTGGCCATGGAGGCGGCCGGGACCGACCCCGCCGCCGTGGCCCGGCTCACCGAGCTCGCGGGCCTCTACGCCGAACAGCGCCGGAGCCGGATGCGCGGCCCGGTCGAGGACCCCACCTTCGGCGGCGTCGAGTGGACCACGGTCGGTGAGTTCCGCAACCGCATCGCGGGCCGCTCCATCTGTCTCGTCGCCAACTCCCAGCGCGTCGGCACCAGTTCGATGGGTGCCGAGATCGACGGCTACGACCTGGTCGTCCGCTTCAACTCGTACCGGATCGACCCGGCGGCGACCGGGCAGCGCACCGACATCCACGCCACCATCCACAAGCACGGGTTCAACTGGGACCAGAAGGTGCACACCCGGCTGGTCTTCGGCGGGGTCTCCGGCGACTGGAAGCACTCCCTGCGCAACCGCCTCGTCCCGGGCGCCCAGCAGTACCTGGGCGACGAGTCGCTGCGCTGGCCGCTGCGCGACATCGGACGCGTCGGCGCCGACGTCTGGCCGGCCATCCCCACCACCGGGTTCAACATGCTGTGGCTCCTCGACCACCTCGACGTCAGCAGCCGGCTCGACCTGATCGGCTTCGACTTCTACGAGAGCGGCGCCTATCGCCTGCCCGGCGCGATGCGGATGCCCATCACCTCCGTCCACGAGTACACCAGCGAAAAGGCGTGGGTCATGGAACGCGCCCTGAGCGTCACCGACATGAGGATCCGACTGCGATGACGACGACCGCCCCGCCCGCCTCCGCCATGGCGGCCCCCGCGCCCGCGAACTCGCTCACCGGCAAGCGCCGGGTCGCCTTCGCCGGCTTCGTCGACGAGAACTACCTGCCCGGGTTCCTCGCCCTGCTGCGCAGTCTGGCGCTCTCCAACCCGGAGGTCTGCGAGGACTTCCTCGTCCTGCACGACGGGCTGCGTCCCGCGTCCGTCGCGCAGATCCGCGCCCTGCACCCGCGCGTCGACTTCCGCCGGGTCGACGCCGCGCACTACGACACGTACGCCAAGGGCGACCAGGACAACTACCTGGTGCGCAAGGCCTACTTCATCCTCGACGTCTTCCGGGTCCGCGACTACGACACCGTGATCACCCTGGACACCGACATGGTGGTCCTCGGCGATCTCGGTGAACTGCTCACCCTGCGCGACGGGCTGGCCGCCGTGCCGCAGTTCTTCTACGGGCAGCACAAACTCAACAGCGGACTGCTGGTCATCCAGCGCGAGTACCTGAGCGACGCGTTCTGCGCCAGGATCGACGAGGTCGGCCGGGCCGGCACGTACGAGCTCGACAAGCACGACCAGGGCATCCTCAACGCCGTGCTCGACGGCGACTTCGTCCAGCTCGACTCCCGCTACAACTTCGTCAAGCGGCGGCTCTCCGGCGACCTCCCGGTCCCCGACTCCACCGCGATCCTGCACTTCACCGGGCGGCACAAGCCCTGGCAGGGCGGCGAGGCGGGCTACGGCGAGGCCGAGAGCCGCTGGCACGCGTTCGAGCTGTCCGACGCCGAGTTCCACGCCGCGTACCTGGCGCTGCCCGGCGCCAAGCACCACGACCTGCTGGTCCACTACGGCACCCCGCACGTGGAGCGCACCGGCTCCCCGGAGGACGCCCGCAAGGTCGCCTCCGCCCATATCGCGGCGGGCGAGTACCAGGAGGCGGCCGATCTGCTGGGCCGGGTCCGGATTCCCGTCGACGAGGCCTGGCCGCACGAGGTGTTCGGCCACGCCCTGATGAGCGTCTCGCGCTACGAGGAGGCCCGCGCCCGGCTGCTGCTCGCCACCGCGGCGCCCAACCGGGCCGCGACCGCCTTCGCCCGCCTCGCCCAGATCGCCTGGATCCACGGCGACGACGACGCGGCGGCCGGGTACGCCCTGAAGGGTCTCGCCGTCGACCCCACCCACCGTGCCAACCGGCTGATGCGCAAGCGCACCGCGGAGGCCGTCGCCCCCGCGGAGGGCCCGGCCTCCGGGCAGCTCGCCCATGTCGCCTTCTACATGGAGCGCCAGGGCAACGCCGGGGACAAGCTGCTGCCCGAGAGCGTACGGCTGGCCTTCGGCCGGGACACCGGACCGCGGCGCTGGCACTCGATCCACGCCCACCGGCTCTTCGACGAGGCCGCGCTGGAACGGGTCAACGAGCGCCGGGGCCTGGTCATCGGCGGCGGCGGCCTCTTCATCCCGGACACCGCGCCCAACGGCAACAGCGGCTGGCAGTGGAACGTCCCGGACGCGCTCCTGGACCGGATCGACGTCCCCGTCATGGTGTACGCCGTCGGCTTCAACGCCTTCGACGGCCAGGCGTACGGACACGGCCGCGACCGGTTCCTCTCCAGCCTGCGGCGGCTCGTCGAACGGGCCTCGTTCTTCGGGCTGCGCAACCACGGTTCCATCGAGAAGGTCCGCGCGCTGCTGCCCGCCTCGCTCCAGGACAAGGTGCGCTTCCAGCCGTGCCCGACGACGGTCACCCGGCAGCTGGTGGACGGCTGGGAGGACCCGGAGCGGCGCGAGGACACCGTGCTGGTCAACGCCGCGTACGACCGCTCGGGGCTCCGCTTCGGGCACGACTACGGGCACTTCCTGGCCGAGATGGCGACCGCGGTGCGGGAGCTCGGCGAGCGGGCCGAGGTCCGGTGCGTCGCCCACTCGCTGGACGACGAGCGGATCGCCTTCGACCTGCGCCGCGAGCACGGGATCGCGCTGCCGGTGATCCCGATGTACGACTTCGGCAACGACGAGATCCGGGACACCTACGCCCGGACCAAGCTGGTCATCGGGATGCGCGGGCACGCGGGGATGATCCCGTTCGGCTGCGGTACGCCGATCATCAGCCTGATCTCGCACCCGAAGATGGCGTACTTCCTGGCCGACATCGACCGCCCGGAGTGGGGCATCTCGGTCCACGACCGGCACCTCGGGGCGCGGCTGGCCGAGCGGGCGGCCGGACTGCTCGACGACCACGCGGCGACGGTCGCCGATGTGCACGGCCGGCAGCGGGAACTCTGGAAGGTCACCGAGGCCAACGCGGCGGACCTGAGGGTGATCCAGGGCGGCGTGCCGGCCTGAGGGGTCCGGAGGACGGGGCGGGGGCGGGGGCCGTGCCCGGCCCACCGCCCCCACCCGCCCTCCTCGGCGGCCGCTACTGCCGTACCACCCGGCGCCGCACCGACCTGGCCACCCGGCGCACCACCGCGTTGCGCGGCAGGAACGCGAGCTGGGCCGGCACCGCCCCCGGCAGCGCCAGCGAGGTCAGCCGTCTGCGCTTGAAGTAGCGCCAGGTCGCGGTGGACAGATGCGCGGCCAGATACCGCTCGGCGGCGGGCCGCAGCCCGGGGTAGATCTTCGGCTGCATCGCGAACCCGACCGCGGTGACCAGCCCGGTCAGATCCGCCGGATCCACCGGCTCCGCGCCCGGCTCCGGCCCCGCCCGCTCGACGGCCGCCCGGTCCGTGACCTCCGGCACCAGCGCGTCCACCAGCGTGACCGGGACGCGGTTGCTGTTCTCGTAGGGGGCGAGCCGGTCCAGCAGCATCCCGGTGCCGACCCGGGCCACCGGCAGCCCGTAGAACGCGGAAGCGGTGAGCAGCGCCGTCGAGAAGCAGCCCACCACCAGCGCGGGCCGCATCCGCTGGTAGAGCACCTCGGCCAGGACCGGCGCGGTGAGCACCCCGTCGTCCAGCACCGTCAGGTCTGCGCCGAGGCTCACGGCCTCCTCCCGCAGCGCCTTCGACCACTGCGCCGGGGCCGTGGGGTGCGGTTTGAAGACGAGGCGGGTGTGGCCGAGCGCGACCGCGCCGCGCATCATCCGTAGGTGCAGCTCCTCCTCCTCGGCCGCGCTGATCAGCCCGAGCGCCGAGAGGTACTGGCCGAGCAGCAGCGCGGGCGCCTCCACCTCCGGCACGCCGTCCCGGGCGCCGGGCGCGTCCGCCAGCTCGCCGAGCACCTTCAGGAAGACGTCGCTCGGCACGATCTGCGGCGCCACCCCGAACTCCGTGAGCAGCAGCGGCTTCAGCCCCGGCACCAGGTCCAGGTGGAGCAGCCGGCGCACCCGGGTGCCGACCAGCGGGTCGAGCTTGTTGCGGGTGGGGCCGTAGCTCATCAGCCCGTCCGCGTACACGTCGACCGGAGCGCCGGTGAAGATCTGTGCGACCGCCATCGCGGGGTTGACCTGGATCGACTCGACGGCGAGCTCGATGTCGTCGTCGTCGCCGAGCCCCCAGGCCAGCCGAAGATGCCGTTCCCACAGCGGTACGTCGTCGGGGCGCGGCGCCCAGCCGCCCGGGTGGAAGGGGGCGATCGTCGTGTTCCACGAGACCACGTCGTCGAAGCGGCCGCGCAGCGCGTCGAACCCGGGCATCGTGTCGAGGGCGGCCGTCGTCTCCGGCACGGCCGCGTTGTTCGAGACGAGCAGGATGCGGCGGTCCGCGTCCGGGAAGCAGCCCGCGTCGAGCGCGGCAGCGAGCGTGGCGGTGCCGTAGAGGGTGGAGGCGAGGAAGATCTGCGTGGTGCGGGACCGGACGGTGTTCACGCGGCCGTCACCTCCTTGGTGCCCGTGGCGGCCGGGCGGCGGCGCAGCCGGCGCAGCACGGTGGCGCGCTGCACGTCCATCGAGTCGAGCGCTTCGTCGAGCACCTGCTGGGGCATTCGCTTGAGCGCGGCTCCACTCATGGACTTCAGTGTGCGGGCCACGGCGGGTTCGAACCTTTCGATCGAGCTCATGTGGTGGAAAATGATCGCGCAATAGGTGCGGACCGCTTTCGGCAGCAGTACGTGCGCGTCACGGTCTTCCGCGGTTTCCCGAATGACCTGGTCGAACGAGCGAATGAAATCGAGCTGACGTACGTCGCCGATCTGTGTGAGTGAAGAGGCGACCCCGCGCCGGTAGAAAATTCCGAGAAGTCCCAGCACCGCGAAGGAATCCGCCTCGCGATGCAGCCGCCAGATCCACGGGCGGTCCTCCGCGGTGCGCAGACCGTCCGTGAAACGCAGCAGCCCGCGGTCCAGCAGCCGCCGGTGGTAGAGCCCGGCCCAGGCGTACGGATAGTCGACCGAGGTGGACCGCTCGGCGGGCAGGATGGCGTCCCGGGGGTCCAGCACCTCGCCCCGTCTGCCGTGCGGGACGCGGTGCACGGTGCGGTTCCTGCCCTCGACCTGGACATGGTCGGTACGGACGAAGTCGCACCCCAACTCCTCCGTCCGGGCGAGGAGTTCGGCGTAGTACCCGGGAGCGAGCCAGTCGTCGCCGTCCAGGAAGGCGAGGTACTCGCCGCGCGCGGCGTCCAGGCCGGTGTTGCGGGCGGTGGCCAGTCCGCCGTTCTGCTTGTGTCTGCGTACGACCACCCCCGGAATCTCGTCCTCGGCGCGGCGCAGTATGTCCGCGGTCCCGTCGGTCGAACAGTCGTCGACGAGGATGAATTCGAAGTCCTCGCGGGCGTTGGCCCGCAGGCTTCTCAAGGTGTCGGGGGCGTATGTCTGCACGTTGTAGAACGGCACGATGACCGAGAGCTTAACCACACGTCTCACGCTAGGCGCGAGCCCGTCATTTGCCTTGGCCCCGGGAGGGACGTCGGGTGAACGGCGAATGTCGGAATGATGAACCAGGCCGATTCATGGGCGATTGCATCCCCTTTGCGAAGGCGATTCGCCAAGCGTCGGCAGGCTGTTAACCAGCTGTTGCCGTCACGTTGGGCCGCGAATCGGAATGCCTTCCTAAGTTCTGGGACGTGCCCCCACGTACCGAAAAGACGACCGCCCTCCGGGTAGCCGTGCTCGCCGACTCCGACACCCGGTGGAAATGGGGCGCGCTCACCGCGCGCCGCCTCACCTCCGGTGCGTCCCGGGCGTCGGCGCAGGACGTCGAGATCAGCGGACTGCTGCTGCGCGGCCGGGCCACCCCGACCCCGCGCCAGCTCGCCGAGGTCGGTGACGTCGGCATCGAGGCCGGACGGGTGCGCGAGGTCACGGCCGTCGAGTTCCTGCACGGTGTGCGGGACGAGGGGTACGACGTCGTCGTCCTCGCCCTCGTCGGCGGCGCCGTCCAGGCGATGCTGCACGGACTCGCCGCCCTGCGGCTGCCCGCCAGGCCCGTCGTGGTCACCGGCTACGTCGGCGTCGTCTACGAGAAGCTCGCCGACGGACTGCTGCTGCGGCACGGCGCGGACATCGTCCTCGCCAACTCCCGCCACGACGCCGAGCGTTTCCGCGCGGTGTACGAGGGAGTGGGCGCCGATGCCTCGTCCGTCACCGAGGCCGCCCTGCCGTTCCTCGGCGGCGAGCCGCACCGCCCGCAGGACGGCCGGGACACCGTCGTCTTCGCCGCCCAGCCCTCCGTACCGGCCTCCCGCGAGGACCGGACGTACCTGCTGCGCAGGCTCGTCGAGCACGCCAGGCTGTACCCGGACCGCGAGGTGCTGCTGAAGCTGCGCTCCAAGCCCGGCGAGCACACCACGCACATCGAGGAACTTCCGTACCAGCGGCTCGCCGAGAAGCTGCCCGGCGGCCTGCCGCCCAACTTCCGCCTGGTGTACGGGCACATGGGCGAGGTCCTGGACCGTACCGACCTGCTGGTCACGGTCTCCTCGACCGCCGCCCTGGAGTCCCTGCACCGGCGCATCCCCACCGCGGTCCTCACCGACCTCGGCGTCCGCGAGGCGCTCGGCAACCACCACTTCGTCGGCTCAGGCCTGCTCACCTCCTGGGACCACCTGGACGGCGGCCACCGCCCGGAGCCCGCCCCGCGGTGGCTGGCCGGCCAGGGCGTCGCCGCCGACGGCACGTACGCCGGTGCCTACGACCACGCCCGCGCCCGGGTCACCGACCTGCTCGGCGCCGCCCGGCTGCCCGACCTCGCCCCGTACTACACACCCGCCACCGCGCCCGGCTACCTCCCGGGCATCCTCGCCCGCCACCACCTCGCGCCCGACGGCCGGCCGCTGCCGGGCGCCGAACGGCCGCGCGAGACCGGCGGGGTGCGCGGCGCGGTGCGCGAGGCGGTCCGGGAAGCGGCGCGGGGCGCGTACCGGCAGGGCGTCCAGCGGGTCGCCCCGGTGATCCGACGGATGGGCGAGCTGTGAACACCACCTCAGGAGCAGAGATGACCCCGACCCCCACCGTGCTCGCCGTGATCCCCGCCCGTGGCGGATCCAAGGGCGTACCCGCCAAGAACCTCGCCCAGGTCGGCGGCGTACCGCTGATCGCCCGCGCGGTACGCGCCTGCCTGGCCTCCCGCGAGGTCACCGACGTCGTCGTGACGACCGACGACGCGGCCATCGCGGAGGCGGCCCGCGCCGCGGGCGACACGCTGGGCACCCCCGAGCGGCTGCACATCGTGCAGCGCCCCGCGGCCATCGCCGGGGACAAGTCCAGCAGCGAGGACGCGGTGCTGCACGCCCTGGACGCCTACGAGGCGATGCGCGAGCGGACCGCCGACGTGGTGCTGCTGGTCCAGTGCACCAGCCCCTTCGTACGGCGCGAGGACATCGACGGCGTCGCCGCCGCGGTCGCCCGCGACGGCGCCGACACCGCGGTCACGGTCGCCCCCTTCCACGGCTTCCTCTGGCGCGACGGCAGCGCGATCGAGGAGGACAACTACGGCGTCAACCACGACAAGTCCGTACGCCAGATGCGCCAGGACCGCCCCGAGGACCTCCTCGAAACGGGCACCGCGTACGCCATGGACGCCGCGGGCTTCCGCACCCACCGGCACCGCTTCTTCGGCCACACCGCCCTGGTGCGCACCGACGCCGCGCGGACCCTGGAGATCGACGACCCGCACGACCTGGCCCGCGCCCGCGCCCTCGCGCCGCTGCTCGACCCCTCGCCGCTGCCCACCCTCGACGACGTCGACGCGGTCGTCCTCGACTTCGACGGCACGCAGACCGACGACCGGGTCCTCATCGACGCCGACGGACGCGAGATCGTCGCCGTCCACCGCGGCGACGGCCTCGGCATCGCCGCCCTGCGCAAGACCGGAATGCCGCTGCTGATCCTCTCCAGCGAACAGAACCCGGTCGTCGCCGCCCGCGCCCACAAACTCCGCATCCCGGTCCTGCACGGCATCGACCGCAAGGACCTGGCACTGAAGCAGTGGTGCGACGAACAGTCCATCGCTCCCGAACGTGTCCTCTACGTCGGCAACGACGTCAACGACCTGCCGTGCTTCGCACTCGCCGGCTGGCCGGTCGCCGTCGCCAACGCCCACGACTCGGTCAGGGCGGCCGCACGCGCCGTCACGACCACCCCCGGCGGCTCCGGCGCCATCCGCGAGATCGCGGCCTGGCTGCTCGGCCCCACCCTCACGAGTCCCACCGCCCAGTCCCCGAAGCAACCCCAGTAACTCCAGTAACGCCAGTCCCCCCAAGCAACTCCAGTAACTCCGGGTCCCCCAAACCCACCACCTCATCCGAGCTAAGGAAACACACCTCATGAGCACCTCCCGTCTGCGCACCCTCGGCACCCGCACCGCCGGCCCCGGCAACCCCGTCTACGTCACCGGCGAGATCGGCATCAACCACAACGGCGACCTCGACAACGCCCTCGCCCTGATCGACGTCGCCGCCGAAGCGGGCTGCGACGCCGTCAAGTTCCAGAAGCGCACCCCGGAGATCTGCACCCCGCGCGACCAGTGGGACATCGAGCGCGACACCCCCTGGGGCCGGATGACGTACATCGACTACCGCCACCGCGTCGAGTTCGGCGAGGCCGAGTACCAGGCCATCTCCGAGCACTGCGCCAAGCGCGGCATCGACTGGTTCGCCTCCCCGTGGGACACCGAGGCCGTCGCCTTCCTGGAGAAGTTCGACGTCCCCGCCCACAAGGTCGCCTCCGCCTCCCTCACCGACGACGAGCTGCTGCGCGCCCTGCGTGCCACCGGCCGCACGGTCATCCTCTCCACCGGCATGTCGACCCCGCGCCAGATCCGCCACGCGGTCGAGGTCCTCGGCTCGGACAACATCCTGCTCTGCCACGCCACGTCGACGTACCCGGCCAAGGCCGAGGAGCTGAACCTCCGGGTCATCAACACCCTCCAGCAGGAGTACCCCAACGTCCCGATCGGCTACAGCGGCCACGAGACCGGCCTCCAGACGACCCTCGCCGCCGTCGCCCTGGGCGCCGCGTTCGTCGAGCGCCACATCACCCTCGACCGCGCCATGTGGGGCTCCGACCAGGCCGCTTCCGTCGAGCCGCAGGGCCTCACCCGCCTCGTCCGCGACATCCGCACCATCGAGGCCTCGCTCGGCGACGGCGTCAAGAAGGTGTACGAGTCCGAGCTCGGCCCGATGAAGAAGCTCCGCCGCGTCGCGGGCGTCGTCGCCGAGAACGCCGAGGCGGCCCCGGCCGCCGAGCCGGTCGCGGTCTGACGGGCCGACCGGTGAACCTCGCCTTCGTCGAGAGCCCGGTCCAGCTCCTGAACGTCCTGGAGTGGGCCTGCACAGAGGGAGGCGACGACCGGGTCCTCACGGACATCACGGTCGTCGTCCTCCCCCCGGTCGACCCGATGTCGCGCGGTCAGCTGCGCCGGATGGCGGAGCTGGCCCGCGACGAGGGCATCAACGTCCGATGGCAGGAGGCGCGCGGCGGTGCGGGCGCGCCCCTGAAGAGCCTGCGCGACCTGTCCGGACTCGTCCGCAGGGCGCAGCACATCGTCATCGGCGACCCGTTCTCCCGGTACGTACAACTCCTCCTCACCATGGTCCGCGCCCGCCGCCTCACCGTGGTCGACGACGGCACGGCCACCATGGAGTTCGTCGCCCAACTGGCGCGCGGCGAACGCCTGGTGCGCTGGCACCGGAAGGGCAGCTCGGGCCCGCGCGACCTGGTCCTGGCCCCGGTCACCGCCCGCGCCCGCAGCCGCTTCACCCCGTCCGCGACCCGCACGGTCGAGGTCTTCACGGCGATGCCGGTCGAGGCTCCGCCCGGCGTGACGGTCACCCCCAACACCTTCGCCTGGACCCGCGCCCGCTTCGGCCCGCCGCTGCTCACCAAGGGCGCGGACCTGGTCGGCACGTCACTGGTGGAGACGGGCGTGGTCGACCGGGACCAGTACCTGGAGGCGGTCGCGTCCCTGTCCCGCACCCATGGCGCGACCCGCTACTTCGCACACCGCCGCGAGTCCACCGAGAAGCTCCACGCCCTGGAAGCCGCCACCGGCCTGGAGATCGTCCGCCCCGACCTCCCCCTCGAACTCATCGCCCGCCGGGGCCCCATCGGCCGCACGGTCCTGAGCTTCCCCTCCACGGTCGTCCACACCCTGCCCCTGGCCCTGGCCGGCACCGAGGTGAAGGTCGCGGTCTGCGACATCGCCCCGGAATGGCTCCGCGAAACGGCCTCCCCGCGCGCCCAGGGCTTCCTGAGCGGCGTCACGGAAACCGCCCGCGACGTCCAGCGCCTGGCCCCTTGGCGGGCGACGGCGGTGACGGAGGCGTAACCCGCCTGACGCGAGGAGCGGGCAGCGCCCGCGGCCGAACGTCTCCACCGACTGAGCCTCGTCGCGAACCATGCCGAGGCTCAGAGGTATGTCCGCCCCTCGTTCCGCACGTCACATCGCACTCCGCGTGTTCGCTCCGTGAGCGGCTGTGGAGCATCCCGCCAGGGCCTGTTGCGAAAGTGGGTCCTCAGACGGACTACGCCGGATCCTGTCCTTGGTCTTCCCTCCCGCCAACGTCTCGGCCACTCGCAGGAAGTGTCACTCCGAGCCGTTGGTGAGCCAGTCGGCCATGGCGGCCGCGACCTCGGCAGGGCTCCGGCCGGTGGTGGTGAACTGCCGGCGCACCACGCACCGGAGTTCTTCGGCGTCCTTGTGGGGTCCGGGGGAGCGGCCGCCCCGTCGGCGTCATGGATCACCCTGAGCCGTAAGTGGCCCGGTCCCAGGGTCGGTTGGGGGTGAGCCCCGATAGCGGGCAGGGGCGGCCCGGCACGAGCATCGACGCATGACGACGAGGCGCATGACGACGAGGCGGATGGCGACGAGGCGGATGGCGACGGAGCGGCGGGGTGGGGCGGCCGGTGCGGGCGGGGTGACCGGTGCGACTGGTACGACCGATGCGACTGGTGCAGGCCGGGCGGGGTCCGGTGCGGGCCGGATGCCGGTCGGGGCGGCGCTGCTCGCGGGGCCGGTCCTGATGGCGGGCTACGGGGTGGTGCGGCTGGTCGGGCGGGTCGTGAGCGACTACGGGCCCGGGGTGTGGTGGGCGGTGGCGCATCTGCTGTTCCTGGCCGGGGTGCTCGCCTTCGTGCCGGTCTTCCTGGGGCTGCGGGGGCTCGCCGGGGAGCGCGGCGGCAGGCGGGGCGCCGGTGAGGTGGCCGCCTGGACCGGGCTGGTCGGCGCGGCGGCCGTGGTGGCGCAGGCGGTGATCGACCTCACCGCCGGGTTCGTCTCGGCGGACAAGGAGGCCATGAGCGAGATGTTCGACCGGGTGCAGGGTGTGCCCGGTGTGATGCCGCTGGTGTACACCGTGGTGCCGATGCTGTTCTGGCTCGGGCTGCTGGCCCTCCTCACCCTGCTCGCCTTCCTCCGCCGCGACCTGGTCCCGGCCTGGACCCCGGTGCTGGTGCTGGCGGGGACGGTGGCGATGGCCGTGAACCTGGACCTGCTGCCGGTGGGCGCCCTGTGCCTCGGGGCGGCCCTGCTGCCGGTGCGCCGGGGGCTGTCCCACTGACCGGATGCGGGGCGGTGGCGCGCCCGGGCCCCTTCCGTGAACCGGTCGCGGAGGGGGCCCGGGTGGGCCCGCGGCGGGGCGATGGATCAGACGCAGTTGACCCACTTGTTGGACTTGATGAAGTGGGTGGTGGACCCGGTCAGCTTGGCACCCCGCTTGATGACGCCGCTGCTGCCCTTGTAGTTCTTCTCCGAGTACCACTTGAAGTCACAGCTCTTGCCGTGCTGGTACCGGGACTTGAAGCCCTGGAAGACGGAGAACCCGGTCAGGTCCGCGTTGGTCCCCTCGACCTTCTGCATCCTGCCGGTGTAGTTCTCCCCGGACCAGACGCAGTACCAGCCCGACGGGCAGTCCGACGCGGCCGCCGGCGTGACCTCCGCCGCTCCGGCGGTGCCCGCGCCCCCGGCCAGCAGGCCACCCGCCAGCGCGATCCCACCGGCCACGGCCGCGAACTTCCTGGTCGTGCGCATGCGTTACCCCCTTCGTCCGGGCCGCGTCCCCCGCCCCGGCATTCCCCCCGGGCGGGCGGCCCGTTGTCGTACGACCACGATGGCGCGGCCCTCCGCGACCCCGACAGGACATTCGACGCTGCTCCAAAGAGGCAGCTCGGAGGGTGACCGGAGAGTCAACGAGGCGGGCGCAGCAACGCCGCTCCCGCCGGGGTCACCGTGTGCAGGACCGTGTTCGCGTACCGCCTGCTGTCGATCAGCCCGGCGTCGCGCAGTACGGAGGCGTGGTGGGTGGCGGTGGCGGGGGAGACGCCCAGGGCACGGGCCAGCTCCGAGGTGGTGGCGCCGAGGACGACGGTGCGCAGGGCGGCGGCGCGGGTCCGGCCGAGCAGCGCGCCGAGCGAGACGTCGCGGGGGAGCGCGGGGCCGGGGGTCCTGGAGCGGTGCAGCGGATAGAGCAGGGCCGGACCGAGCCCCGGATCGGCGAAGGTGACCGCACGGTGCCAGCAGAAGTACGAAGGCACCAGGCGCAGTCCGCGCCCGTTCAGATACATGTCGCGGTCGTCCGCGTAGTCGACCTCCAGCACCGGGGGCCGCCAGTGCATGCCCGGCTTCAGGCCCGCCAGCAGGCCGTCGAGGCCGCCGTCGAGGACGGTCCGGCCCAGGAGCGCCCGCTGTCCGTCGATCCTCGCCCGGATCCGGTCGTCGTGCGGTGCGATCACGGCGGAGTGGTACGCGCGCAGGGCGCTCACCAGTTCCTCGCGCGGCCGCCGCTCCGTCAGCCGCGCCGCCCAGGCCGGAGCCCCGACGATCCGGTCCAGGGCCGCCACCTCCCGCCGGACCCGGTCCGGCGGAGTGTCCAGGATCGCCGCGCAGCCGGCGGCCAGCCCCTCCTCGGCCTCGGGCGGAGTGAGGAAGTCCGGGAAGTAGCGCGCTCGGGGCAGGACTTGGAGCAGGACCCTGCGGACGGCGGTCCCCAGCGGCGTACCGGTCAGTTTCGTCCGGGCGGCGCGGTGCCACTCGGCGAAGGCCCAGCGGCCGCGTGCGCTCTGGAGCCGGTGGAGACTGAAGGCGATCTCCCACAGCGGGTCGGGCGTCCGCGCGATCCGGATGCGGGTCAGGTCCTCGGTGGTGAAGTGAATACGCAGCATTCTGGCGTCCCCCGGGATGCGGGCCGTGCCTCTCCCCCCTGGTGAGGCGGCCGTACGAAAAAAGATCCCGACCATCTCCCGCAGAGTCAAAGGATGGTAAAGGGTGCGGGCGCCCGACGGGCCCCGGAGTGGCGGGATCCTGGCCGTGCCGGTGTGTTCCGTCGGTCGTGGGGCGGCGGTTCCGTCCCAGGTGGTCGCCGTACTGTGCGGTCCGCTGCCGGGCGGAGCGGCAAGGGAAGCGGTGGTTTCGCGCCGATCTCGACGGTGGAGTCCGGGCCGGTGTGTCGTCCGCGCGTCCGGCCACCGCCGAGCTCTCGCCGCGGTCGTCCCGGGGGCCTCGCGGCCCGTGGTTCCTGCGGCGGCCCCCGCCCGGCGGACGTGTCGCCGGAACGTCGCGGCGGCCGGGACGTACGCCCCCCCCGCGCGGCGGTGGAGTTTACCCATCGGCCCTGTGCATCACTCGCCGTCACACCATCTTTTGTTCGTCTATGTGGCTGAACTTTTCTTGTTTCATGGTCAGTTGAAGGGGGAAGGGCCTTACCCTTCACCAGGTGAACCAGTTGATGTCCCGCGAGTCCGACGCCGAGCCGACAGCCCACCACGAACCGCTCCCCGGCACCCTGCCCGAGGCCCTGCGCGCCGAGCTGATCGCCTTCCGGCGTGACCTCCATATGCACCCCGAGCTGGGCAACCAGGAGTTCCGTACCACCGCGGCCATCAAGGCCCGGCTGGAGAAGGCCGGTCTGCGGCCCGTGGTGCTCGCCACCGGAACCGGGCTCATCTGCGACGTGGGGACGCGGGACGAGTCCACCCCGCCCGTGCTCGCGCTGCGCGCCGACATCGACGCCCTGCCCATTCCGGACACCAAGGCCGGTGTCCCGTACCGCTCCACGGTCCCCGACCGGGCGCACGCGTGCGGGCACGACATCCACACCACCTCGGTGCTCGGCGCCGGGCTGGTGCTCGCCGCGCTCGACCGGCAGGGTCTGCTGCCGAACCCCGTGCGGCTGATCTTCCAGCCGGCCGAGGAGGTGCTGCCCGGCGGGGCGCCCGACACGATTCTCTCCGGGGCGCTGGAGGGCGTCGGGCGGATCATCGGGGTGCACTGCGACCCGAAGGTGGACGTCGGGCGGATCGGGCTGCGGGTCGGGGCGATCACCTCGGCCTGCGACCGGCTGGAGGTGTCGCTCGACGGTCCCGGCGGACACACCGCCCGCCCGCACCTGACCACCGACCTGGTCACCGCCGCCGCCAAGGTCGCCACCGAGGTGCCCGCCCTGCTGGCCCGCCGGGTCGACGCGCGGGCCGGGCTCGCGGTCACCTGGGGGCGGCTGGAGGCCGGTCACGCCTGCAATGTGATCCCGCAGCACGCCGAACTGTCGGGCACCGTCCGCTGTCTGGAGCTGAGCGCCTGGCGGGACGCCCCCGACCTGGTGCACGCCGCGATCGACGAGGTGGCCGGGATGCACGGCGCCAAGACGGCGATCGACTACGTCCGGGGCGTCCCGCCCGTGGTCAACGACGCCGCCACGATCGATCTGCTCGCCACGGCGATGACCGAGCGCCGCGGCTCGTACGCGATCGAGGACACCGAACAGAGCCTGGGCGGCGAGGACTTCTCCTGGTACCTGGAGCACGTTCCCGGCGCCATGGCCCGGCTCGGCGTCCGCACCCCCGGCGACACCGCCCGGCTCGATCTGCACCGCGGTGACTTCGACGCCGACGAGGAGTCGATCACGGTCGCCGTCGAGCTGTTCACCGCCTCCGCGCTGCTGAACGGCCGCTCCGTCCGCTCCGGCTGAACAGCAGCGGACGGGGGTACGGAGGGCGGGGCGGCAGCGGACGGGTATGCACGGGCGTGGACCGGGCGGGTACGCACGGGCGTGGACCGGGTGGCAGCAGAAGCGGCGCGGACCGGGCGGCAGCGGGCGGGCGTGGACCGGGCGGAAGCGGCGGTCGCCGAGCCGTCCGTCGTGGTCCGTCGGCGGGGCGGTGCCACCCGGATCCGGCCACCGGTCCCGCCCCCGGTCCCGCCCCCGGTCCGACCGCCGAACGGCGCCCGCGCCCGGCGGAGTACCGTGTCGTCGAGCCGCTCGCCGTCTCCGCGTCACCCGGCGGCAACCACCTGTAGTCGGATGGGTCGCCCCTCGTTCGCGACGATCCGATAACGGCTTCCGTACAGGGCTTTATCTGACATCTACGCGCGTTACGATCGCCGCGAAACCAGCGCCGGAAGAGGCGCTTCGGTCAGGTTTGAAGGAGCCTTCCCTTGCGCCGGGTATCCAAGATCACCGCTGCGTGTACCGTCACTGCGGCCCTCGCCCTCACCGCCTCCGCGTGCGGCGAGTCGTCCACCGAGAGCTCCGGCTCCGACAAGGGCAAGATGAAGATCGGCATGGCCTACGACGTGGGCGGCCGTGGTGACAACTCGTTCAACGACTCCGCCGCGCGTGGTCTGGACAAGGCCAAGTCCGAGTTCGGCGCCGAGACCAAGGAGCTCACCGCCAAGACCGGTGAGACCCCCGCCGACCGTGAGCAGCGCCTGGAGTCGCTCGCCGAGGGTGGTTACAACCCGGTCGTCGCCGTCGGATTCGCGTACAAGGACGCGGTCGACAAGATCGCCGCCAAGTACCCGAAGGTGAACTTCGGCCTGGTCGACTCGGTCGCCTCCGCCAAGAACGTCGACAGCATCGTCTTCACCGAGGAGCAGGGCTCCTACCTCGCCGGTGTCGCCGCCGCGCTGAAGTCGAAGGACGGCCAGGTCGGCTTCATCGGCGGTGTGGACCTCCCGCTGATCAAGAAGTTCGCCGCGGGCTTCCAGCAGGGCGTCATGGAGACGAACCCGAAGGCCAAGGTGCAGGTCCAGTACCTCTCCACCGGCTCGGACCTCTCGGGCTTCGGCAGCCCCGACAAGGGCTCGGCCGCCGCCAAGGGCATGCTCGACAAGGGCGCCGACGTCATCTTCGCCGCCGCGGGCGGTTCGGGTGCCGGTTCGATCGAGGCCGTCGCGGGCAAGAAGGGCGCCTGGTCCATCGGCGTCGACTCCGACCAGGCCCTCGACCCGTCCCTGGCGAAGTACAAGGACACGATCATGACCTCCGTCGTCAAGAACGTCGACGGCGGCGTCTACGACCTGGTCAAGTCCGTCAAGGACGGCAAGCCGCTGACCGGCACGCAGACGTACACCCTGGCCAAGGACGGCGTCAGCCTGACCACCACGGGTGACCACCTGAAGGACATCCAGGCCAAGCTCGACGAGGCCAAGAAGAAGATCGCCGACGGCACCATCAAGGTCAAGACCACGACCTGATCCACCGTCGATCGGGGCCCGGGTGAGCCGCTTCGGCTTCACTCGGGCCCCGATTTCACGTACGGGCCCGGCTGCCCCGCCGTAGCCGTACGCACACGGTCCGCCACCTGTCATCAGGTGGCCAACGATTCGGTGGCGCTACGCGCGTAGCGTCCGCCGGGCGCGATACCTTTCACGCTCCCACCGCCTCCGCCCTCCGCTCCTGCCAAGGAGAGTGCGCCATCAACGCGTCCAGCAGTCCCCATGCCGTGGAGCTCCGCGGCATCACCAAGCGGTTCCCCGGGGTCGTGGCCAACCACGACATCGACATCACCGTGCGCCGTGGCACCGTCCACGCCCTCGTCGGTGAGAACGGCGCCGGCAAGTCCACCCTGATGAAGATCCTCTACGGCATGCAGAAGCCGGACGAGGGCACCATCGCGGTGGACGGCGAGCAGGTCTCGTTCCACAACCCCGGTGATGCCATCGCGCGCGGCATCGGCATGGTGCACCAGCACTTCATGCTTGCCGACTACCTCACCGTCCTGGAGAACGTCGTTCTCGGCTCCGAGAAGCTGCACGGGATCGGCGACCGGGCCCGCGCGAAGATCAAGGAGATCTCCGACTCGTACGGCCTGGGGGTCCGCCCGGACGCCATGGTCGAGGACCTCGGGGTCGCCGACCGGCAGCGCGTGGAGATCCTCAAGGTCCTCTACCGCGGCGCCCGCACGCTGATCCTCGACGAGCCCACCGCCGTCCTCGTGCCGCAGGAGGTCGACGCGCTCTTCGACAACCTGCGCGAGCTCAAGGCCGAGGGCCTGACCGTCATCTTCATCTCGCACAAGCTGGGCGAGGTGCTGTCGGTCGCCGACGAGATCACCGTCATCCGGCGCGGTACGACGGTGGGCACCGCCGACCCGGGGAACACCACGACCAAGCAGCTCGCCGAGCTGATGGTCGGCAGCGAACTCCCCTCGCCCGAGACCCGTGAGTCCACCGTCACCGACGTGCCGATGCTGACCGTCGACGGACTGCGGCTGAGCGCCACCGACCCGGACGGCGTGGTCCGCTCGGTCCTCGACGGCATCGGCTTCACCATCCACAAGGGCGAGGTCCTCGGGATCGCGGGCGTCGAGGGCAACGGCCAGTCCGAACTGGTCGACGCGATCATGGGCATGCGCCCGCTCGACGCCGGAACGGTCACCCTCGACGGCGCCGACATCTCCCGCACGCCCACCCGCAAGCGCCGCGAGGACGGCATGGGCGTCATCCCCGAGGACCGCCACCGGCACGGACTGCTGCTGGAGGCCCCGCTCTGGGAGAACCGCATCCTCGGCCACGTCACCGAACGCCCCAACAGCAAGGGCGCGTTCCTCGACCTCAAGGGCGCCCGCGCGGACACCGAACGGATCGTGCGCGAGTACGACGTGCGCACCCCCGGCATCGACGTCACCGCCGCCTCGCTCTCCGGCGGCAACCAGCAGAAGCTGATCGTCGGCCGCGAGATGAGCCACGGCCCGAAGCTGCTGATCGCCGCGCACCCCACCCGGGGCGTGGACGTCGGCGCGCAGGCGCAGATCTGGGACCAGATCCGCGAGGCCCGGCGCGACGGCCTCGCGGTGCTGCTGATCTCCGCCGACCTGGACGAGCTGATCGGGCTCTCCGACACCCTGCGCGTCATGTACCGCGGCCGGCTGGTCGCGGACGCCGACCCGGCGACCATCACCCCCGAGGAGCTGGGCTCCGCGATGACGGGTGCGGCCACCGGCCACCTGGAAGCGCCGGACGAGTCGACGGCGCCCGGCGCCGGATCCGCCGACAGCACCGACACCGACCCCCGGAACGGGGGAGAGGACCGATGAAGAAGATCGACAAGGAGCGGCTGCTCCTGGGGATCGCGGCCCCCGTACTCGCGATCGTGGTCGCCTTCCTGGTGACCGCACTCGTGCTGGCCGCCACCGGCAAGGAGCCGTTCAGCGCCTTCGGCATCATGTTCGACTACGGGCTGAAGTCGGACAGCCAGGTCTACATCCTCAACAAGGCGACGACCTACTACCTCGCGGGTCTCGCGGTGGCCGTCGGCTTCCGGATGAACCTCTTCAACATCGGCGTCGACGGCCAGTACCGCCTCGCCGCGTTCTTCGCCGCCGCGGTCGGCGGCGCGCTGACGCTGCCCGGCGCGCTCCAGATCCCGCTGATCATCCTCACCGCGATGATCGTCGGCGCGATGTGGGCGGGCATCGCCGGTGTCCTCAAGGTCACCCGGGGCGTCAGCGAGGTCGTCTCGACGATCATGCTCAACGCCATCGCGACCGCGGTCATCGGCTACCTCCTCCAGCAGGGCCGCCTCGGCCACCTGGACGAGGCCGGCACGAAGATCTCCACCAAGCCGCTCCCGGAGTCCTCGCACTTCTTCGAGTTCCCGACCACCCCGTCGCCCGTCTGGGGCTTCATCGTGGTCGCGGTCGTCGCGGGCGTCGCCTACTGGTTCACGCTCTCGCGCACCCGCTTCGGCTTCGACCTGCGCACCGTCGGCCAGTCCGGCTCCGCGGCCGAGGCCAGCGGCGTCGACGTCAAGAAGATGGTCATCACCTCGATGCTCATCTCCGGCGCGGTGGCCGGTCTGATCGGCATGCCGACCCTCCTCAACGACAGCTACGAGTACAGCGGGGACTTCCCGGTCGGCATCGGCTTCACCGGCATCGCCATCGCCCTCCTGGGCCGCAACCACCCCGTCGGCATCGCGCTCGGCGCGCTGCTCTGGGGCTTCCTGGAGCGCGGCACCGGCAAGCTCGAATTCGAGGGCTACGACAAGGAGATCGTCGGCGTGATCCAGGGCGTCATCGTCCTGTGCGTCGTCATCGCCTACGAAGTCGTCCGCCGCTACGGACTCAAGCGCCAGCAGAGCAAGGTCGGCGCGGAACTCGCCGCACAGGCCGCCGCCCGTAACAACGACCAGCAGGAGGTGTCGGCGTGAGCGCCACGGCGACTTCCACCCCGCCCCCCGCGGCCCCCGAGGTCTCCGGCGGCAAGGGCGGCCGCACCCGCCTCTCCTTCCCCGTCGTCCTGCTGATCATCGCGGGCGTGCTGCTCGCGCTGTCCGCCGTGCGCGCCATCACCGGCGCCCAGGACGTCACTTCGGCGGGCCAGATCAGCGCGGCCCTCGCGATGGCCGTGCCGATCGGTCTCGCCGGTCTCGGCGGTCTCTGGGCCGAGCGGGCCGGTGTGGTCAACATCGGCCTCGAAGGCATGATGATCCTCGGCACCTTCTTCGGCGCCTGGGCCGGCTGGCAGACCAACCCCTGGCTCGGCGTCCTGGCCGGAGTCGTCGGCGGCATGCTCGGCGGGCTGCTGCACGCGGTCGCGACCGTCACCTTCGGCGTCGACCACATCATCTCCGGCATCGCCATCAACATCCTGGCGCTCGGCTTCACCACCTACTTCGCCAAGCTCTGGTTCAACTCGGGCGAGGCGGCGGCCAAGGGCGGCAGCCCGAAGCAGTCCCCGCCGGCCGACGACATCACCTCGGTGACCGTCCCGGGCCTCTCCGACTGGCTGCACTCCATCGAGAAGCACCACTGGTTCTTCGTCTCCGACCTGGCCGGTGTCCTCGGCGGCCTGGTCACCAATGTGTCGCTGCTGACGATCCTGGCGATCGTCCTGTTCGCCCTCACGTTCTTCGTGCTGTGGAAGACCTCGTTCGGGCTGCGGCTGCGCTCCTGCGGCGAGAACCCGGTCGCCGCCGAGTCGCTGGGTGTGAACGTCTACACGTACAAGTACATCGCCGTGATCGTCTCCGGCGGCATGGCCGGGCTCGGCGGTGCCTTCCTCTCGCTGGTCACCTCGCACATCTACAACGAGGGCCAGACCGGCGGCCGGGGCTACATCGGTCTCGCCGCGATGATCTTCGGAAACTGGCGGCCCGGCGGGCTCGCCATGGGTGCCGGACTGTTCGGCTTCGCCGACGCGCTCCAGCTGCGCAACGGCGGCGAGTCCGTCCACGCGCTGCTCCTGCTGCTCGTGGTCGTGCTGGCCGTGCTCGCCGCCTGGAAGCTCTACCGCAAGAGCTTCGTCCAGGGCGGCGTCAGCGCGGTCATCGCCGCCGCCGTGCTGGTCTGGTATCTCTCCACGGACACCGTGCCCACCGAGTTCGTGAGCGCCACCCCGTACATCGTCACGCTGCTCGTCCTCTCGCTCTCCGCCCAGCGGCTGCGGATGCCGAAGGCGGACGGCATGCGCTACCGCAAGGGCCAGGGCAAGTGACGGCCGCCGCGGAGGTCGACTGGGCGGCGCTGCGCAGCGCCGCACGGTCGATGATGAGCCGCGCGTACGTCCCGTACTCGCACTACCCGGTCGGCGCCGCCGCGCGCGTCGACGACGGGCGTACGGTCTCCGGCTGCAACGTCGAGAACGCCTCGTACGGCATCGGGCTGTGCGCCGAGTGCGGGCTGGTCTCCCAGCTCCAGGCCACCGGCGGCGGTCGGCTCACCCACTTCACCTGCGTGGACGGGGCGGGCGAGATCCTGGTGCCGTGCGGCAGGTGCAGGCAGCTGCTGTACGAGTTCGGCGGCCCCGAACTCGTCCTGGAGACACCGGACGGACTGCGCACGCTCGACGAGATGCTGCCGCAGGCGTTCGGCCCGGACCATCTGAAGTAACGGACGCCCGCAGCGCGTCCACCGTGGCCCTCCCGCCCGCCGGGAGGGCCACCCCCATCTCCACCCTCTATGCGCGTAGAGTCATTCGGGACTCTTGCGTACCGTACGTACCGGCCGGAAGGACTCCCAGGACATGGACGCCATCTCCGTCATCCGCACCAAGCGCGACCGGGGCGAGCTGACCCCCGAGCAGATCGACTGGGTCATCGACGCGTACACCCGCGGTGAGGTCGCCGACGAGCAGATGTCCGCGCTGGCCATGGCGATCCTGCTGAACGGCATGAACCGCACCGAGATCGCCCGCTGGACCGCCGCGATGATCGCCTCCGGCGAGCGGATGGACTTCGCCTCGCTCTCCCGGCCCACCACCGACAAGCACTCCACGGGCGGCGTCGGCGACAAGATCACCCTGCCGCTCGCCCCGCTGGTCGCCGCCTGCGGCGCCGCGGTGCCGCAGCTCAGCGGCCGGGGCCTCGGCCACACCGGCGGCACCCTGGACAAGCTGGAGTCCATCCCCGGCTGGCGCGCCCACCTCTCGAACGCCGAGATGCTCGACGTCCTCGACACCACCGGCGCCGTCATCTGCGCCGCGGGCGACGGCCTCGCCCCCGCCGACAAGAAGCTCTACGCGCTCCGCGACGTCACCGGCACCGTCGAGGCCATCCCGCTCATCGCCAGCTCCATCATGTCCAAGAAGATCGCCGAGGGCACCGGGGCGCTCGTCCTGGACGTCAAGGTCGGCTCCGGCGCCTTCATGAAGACCATCGAGGACGCCCGCGAGCTGGCCTCCACCATGGTCGCCCTGGGCACCGACAGCGGAGTGCGCACGGTCGCCCTGCTCACCGACATGGCCACCCCCCTCGGCCTGACCGCGGGCAACGCCCTGGAGGTCCGCGAGTCGGTCGAGGTCCTGGCCGGTGGCGGCCCCAAGGACGTCGTCGACCTCACCCTGGCCCTCGCCCGCGAGATGCTGGACGCGGCCGGGCTCAAGGACGCCGACCCGGAGAAGGCCCTCGCCGACGGCTCCGCGATGGACGTCTGGCGCCGGATGATCTCCGCCCAGGGCGGCGACGTGGACGCCCCGCTCCCGGTCGCCCGCGAACAGCACGTGGTCACGGCCCCGTCCACCGGCGTGCTGACCCGCCTGGACGCGTACGACATCGGCGTCGCCGCCTGGCGCCTCGGCGCGGGCCGGGCCCGCAAGGAGGACCCGGTCCAGGCGGGCGCCGGCGTCGAGCTGCACGCCAAGCCGGGCGACACGGTGACGGCCGGCCAGCCGCTGCTGACGCTCCACACGGACACCCCCGAGAAGTTCGACTACGCCCTGGGCGCCCTGCCCGACGCGTATGACATCGCCCCGGTCGGCACGGCCTTCACCGCTACTCCGGTAGTGCGGGAACGTATCGCCTGACCTGCGAATTTCTCATTCGGGTGAACGGGGCCGGTGGACTGCCACCGGCCCCGTTCGGCATGCTGGACTCGGTGACGCACCGATAAGAGGAGACCGCCATGAGCGCACTCACCGTCGATCCCGCCCCCGGCCACGGCCAGGAGTGGGACGACCTCGTCCGGATCTGGGAGGAGACGGACGCACCCGAGGGCTGCAAGGTGGAGATCATCGAGGGGATCGTCACCGTGTCGCCACCGCCGTCCAAGGACCACAACACCACCGCGGAACTGCTTCAGCGCAGGCTGTACACCGTAATTCCGGAGGAGTGGGGGATCTACCAGACCCTCGGCGTCTCCGTGCCGGGGCGGGCCGGACTCTACATCCCCGATCTCGTCGTCGTGCCCCGTGCCGTGGCGACCGGGCCGGGCAACCGCGTCCCGGCCGAGGAGGCCCGGCTCGTCGTCGAGATCACCTCGCAGGCCAACGCCAACCACGACCGCATCGGCAAGGTGTACGGGTACGCGAAGGCCGGAGTCGCGCTGTTCCTGCTGCTCGACCCGTGGCACTCGGGCCGCCCCACCGCCACCCTCTACGGCGAGCCGGACGAAGGCACCTACCGGGTGCTGGACACGGTGGAGTACGGGGAGAAGCTGACGCTGCCCGAGCCGTTCGGGCTGGACCTGGACACGGGGATGTTCCCGGTCAGCTGAGCGAGCGGCGCCGCGGTGCCGCGGCGCCGGTGCTCCCGACGGGTCACGGACGCGGAGCGGCCCGCCGGGACAGGGGGGATCCGTCCCGGCGGGCCGCCGTCATGGGGCCGGTGGGCTCAGTGGCTCACCGGTGGCCGGTCACTTGCCGAAGTACGCGTTGTAGATCGACACCGACGACTTGTTGCCCTTCTTGTCCGTGACGTTCGCCCGGTAGGAGATGGACTTCCCCTTCGCCGGGTTCTTCACGGAGATCTTGCCCGCCTTGACCGTGGACTTCTTCCAGGTCTTGCCGGCGTCGTAACTGACGTACACCGTCAGCGACTTGAGGTTCTTACCGGCGGCCGCACCCTGCACCGTCACGGGCACGGAAGCGGTCCGGCCGGCCGTCACCCTGCTGTCCGCGGTGACATTGGGCGTGAAGCGGACCGTGGAGACCGGCAGCATCTTCGGGTCCGAGGTCCGCTGGGAGCGGAAGGTCCAGCTGGCGTCGATCCGGGTGGAGACCGGGGACAGCTTGGCGCTGCGCCGTGCCGAGGTCGTCAGCCGGTAGTCGGCGGCGGCCGACGGAACGGCGATGGGGGTGTCACCCAGCAGCGGGTCCTCGTTCTGGGCGAGCTTCTTGCCGTTGCGGTACAGCACCGTCTTGACCGAACTGTAGGCGGAACCACCGAGGTTGCCCTGTCCGTCGGCCACCAGCGGCAGCACGCCGAGGATGTTGTTGCCGTCGCGCAGGACGCCGTACTCGGAGGTGACGGCGGGGCCGAACACCGCGGTGTTGACCTTCTTGGTGTAGGACTTGCCCGCCTTGAGGCTCTGCTGGTCGCCGAGGGAGTACGACGCGTCGACCACCGGGTAGCCGTCCGGGTCGAGCCCGCCGTCCTGCTCGAACTCGAAGCTCCACTTCACCTTGTCGGCGGTGGAGACATAGGAGGTGATATTGCCCGGGATCTTGTGGAGCGACCAGGCCGACCAGCTGCCGTCCTCCCCGGGCAGCAGGCCCGCGGCCGTGAACTCACCGGTCTTGCCCTTGGCGGGCGAGCCGAGGGAGACACCCACCTTGGCCAGCTGGCTCGCGGCGTACTTCCGCTCGAAACCGGTGGCCGCCTGGGTCACCCGTCCGCCGGCCACGATGTCGTACCGGGTCGAGGCCCCCTTGACCCAGCTGCCGATCCAGTGCTGGGAGAGCGAACCGTCGGTCACCTTCGGGCCGAAGTGCGCGGTGCGGAAGTTCTTGTACGTGTCGAGGACCCAGCCGTAGGTGTAGCCGCCGTCCTCGGTCATGCGCTGGAGGTCGGGCGCGGCCAGCAGGGACGTCGTCCCGGTGGTGGGCAGGGTGATGTTCACCGGCTTGGCCTTGCGCGCGTCGAGCGTCACGGTGAGGTTCTTGGTGACGTCGAGCTTCGGCTGGGCCAGCCAGTCGGTGCCCTTGGCGTAGTCCTCGGGGTCGACGGTGACACCCGCGTTCAGCGTGTATCCGCCGGCGGGGACACGGAGCTTGGCCGTACCGGCGGTGCTCGTCGGGTTGAACCACTCGCCGTTGGCCTTGCCGGTGAGGCCGAAGAGGTCGGTGTCGACGAACTCGGCGGGCTTGCCGTCGCGTCCGATGGTCTTGACCGTGAGGTCGTAGGACTCGATCTCCCGCTCGACCGCGGCCGCGGTGCGGACGCTCTGGCCGCCGCCCGTGGCGACGACGTACGCGGAGTAGGAGCCGTCCGTCGTGCCGCCGAGCTTGGTGTTCACGGTCAGCGGCACATCGGCGGTGCCGCCCGCGGGAACGGTCACCTTGGTGGCGCCGAGGCCGAAGAACCCGGCCGGGGCGGGCTTGCCCTTCGGGTTGGTGGCCTTCACCGCCAGGTCCAGCGTGACATCGGCCGTACCGAGGTTGCGGTAGGTCACCTTCTTGGTGACCGGGGTGTCATCGGTGTGCGGCCACTGCTGCACCCCGAAGCTCACCGAGACCGGGTCGGCGACGACGGTCTGGGTGATCGCCCGGTCGACCGCGATCCGGCCCGAGCCCTGCTCGAACGGTGTGTACGCGCCCGGCTTGGTCGAGGCCGTCAGCGCGCCCTTGAGCTCGGTGTACTTCCAGTCCGGGTGCTGCTGCTTGAGGAGCGCCGCGGCGCCCGCGACGTGCGGGGTCGCCATCGACGTACCGGAGATCGTCAGGTAGCCGGGCGGGTTCTGCCCGACCTCCTGGTCGATGGCGGAGCCGGGCGCGGCCGCCGCCGTGATGTCCACACCGGGCGCGGTGACGTCGGGCTTGATCGCCCCGTCGCCGACGCGCGGGCCACGGCTGGAGAAATCGGCCAGCTGGTCCTTGTCGTCGACCGCGCCGACGGTCAGCGCGGCGTCCGCACTGCCCGGGGAACCGACCGTGCCGGCCATGTCGCCCTCGTTGCCCGCCGCGATGGCGAACAGGACGCCCTTGTCGGCCGACAGCTTGTTGACCGCCGCTTCGAGCGGGTCGACCTCGGGGGTGTCGTTGCCGCCGAGGCTCAGGTTGATGACGTCGGCGCCCTGCGCGACCGCCCACTCCATGCCGGCCAGGATGCCGGAGTCGTCGCCGAAGCCGTCGTCGTCGAGCACCTTGCCTTCCAGCAGCTTGGCGTCCGGGGCCACCCCCTTGAACTTGCCGCCCGACTTGGCGCCCGAACCGGCCGCGATCGAGGAGACATGGGTGCCGTGGCCGACCCGGTCCTTGGTGTCGGGCGAGGAGGTGAAGTTCTTCGTGCCGAGGATCCGGCCCTTGAGATCGGGGTGGGTGGCGTCCACACCGGTGTCCAGGACCGCGATCTTGACGCCCTTCCCGGTGTAACCGGCCTTCCAGGCGGCGGGGGTCCCGATCTGCGGCACGCTCTTGTCGAGGTTCGCCCGGCGGACGCCGTCCAGCCAGACCCGGTCGATACCGGCGGCCGTGGTGCGCTGCGCGCTGTGCGCGGCCTTGGCGGTGAGTGCCTGCCAGATGTCCTGGGCGTCGCGCTGCGGCGTGGTCACCGACTGGGCGTTCAGCGAGTTCAGGGTCCGGCCGACCCGGGTGGAGCCCGCGTTCCGGACCTCGGTCCTGGCGGTCGCGGCCTGGGCGCCCCGGTAGGAGACGATCAGCTTCAGGCCCGCCTTCTGGGCCCGGCGGTTCTCCGCACGGTTCAGCTCGGTGATGTCGAACAGCCGGCGGTCCAGCTTGCCGGAGCTGATCAGCCGGTGTGCGTCGGCCGGCACGAGCAGGGTGTGGCCGTCGCGTATCTGCCGTTGCACGGGTATGTGCTCGCGACCCTTGGCGGCCCGGAAGGCCAGGAACTCGCCCTTGGCGTTCACGGTGACGCGGTCGCCGGTGATGAGGGTCAGCTCGTGCCCGGCGGCGGACCCGCCGCCGGCCGGGCGGAGGGTGCCGGGGCGGGCGGCGTCGGGCTGTGCCATGGCCGGGGTGGTCATCCCGGCCGCGAGTGCCACGGCGGCGGCCGCGGCGACGGTCGAAACACACGCGTTCTTCACGTGTCTGCGCAACTCTCCCCCTGGAGAATCAGGCGGCCCCGAGGGGCCACTGGTCAGTCGGCACCGCAGGGACGCCGGTGCCGGCCGGTTCATGTATCTAGAGGGGGAATCGGCTGCGGGGGTTCACAGAAAGCTCACAGACCACCGGAGTTGACGGAAGTTCACCGCTTCGGCGCGGTGCGCGGAGCCGGGCCCGGGGTGGGTGCGCGGGTCGTGCGGGCAGCCGCCGGGCGGGTACGCGGCCGTTTCACCGGGCCGGGAGACTTGCTGAGAACGGCGGTCGGGCAGCGATGAGTTTCGGCCGCCGGTCCGGTCTCCCTGATGTGGAACCCATGACCCCGAACGCTCTCATCGTCACCGGCCGCGTCACCCGGGCCATGGTGCCGGAACTCTGCGCCGAACTGGAGGCGCTGCTGCACGACTTGGACGGCGACGCCGCCGCTGCCGCCGCTGCCGCCGCTGACGGCGGTGCTGGCGCCGCCGATGCCGCCGACGACGAGCGGGCGGCCTGTAGTTGGGATGCCCGGGGTTCAAACGGCCAAGGGTCGGATGCCCGCGCCCCGGACGCCGGAGGGCCGGACATCCGGGAGCCGGACAGCCGCCCCCGCGCCCCTGGCTCCCGCGCCTCTGGCCCCCGTGTCCCGGATGCGTGGGTGGACTGTGATGTCGGCGGGGTCGTGCACGTGGACCTGGCCCTGGTCGAGGCGGTGGCGCGGCTGGGGCTCGTCGCGCGCCGGGCGGGCGGCAGGAGGCTGCGGCTGCGCCGTGTGCCGCCCGAACTGAAGGGCCTGCTCGACCTGGTCGGTCTGGCCGAGGTGGTGGACGTGGGATACGGGGCGGGGGCCGAGGAAGCGGAGGCCGAGGAGGCGGGGGAGGGCGGCAGCTGAGCGTACGAGCCGCCCGGGTCGGGCTCCGGTCCGGTCTCGGCCAAACCCCGTCCCGCCTTCTGCCCGGCCTCAGTTCCGGCCTCTGTCGGGCCTTCGCTCGGCCTCCGTCACGCCCTCCGCCCGGCCCCGCCCCGCTTTCTGCCCGGCCTCAGTCCCGGCCCTCTGCCCGGCCTCAGTTCCGGCCCTCTGCCCGGCTTCTGTCGGGCCTTCGCCCGGCCTCGGCCAAGCCCCGTCACGCCCTCTGCCCGACCTCCGTCTAGTCTTCTGCCCGGCCTCGGCCAAACCCCGTCACGCCCTCTGCCCGGTCTTCTGCCCGGCCTTCGCCCGGCCTCGGTCAAACCCCGTCACGCCCTCCGCCCGGCCCCGTCCCGCCTGTGCCCGGCCTGGTCTCGCCCCCACTCCCACTCCCACTCCCGCCCCCACTCCCGGCCCCGCTCCCACCCCTCTCCGCTCAGTCCGCGGGTTCAGCCCGGTCGCAGACCACTGCCCGGAGATGGGCGGTCCCGGAGTCGAGCGGGGCCGCCGACGCCTTGAGGAGCGCGGCGGGCGTGGCGCCGGGGCGCGGCGACGCGGCGCGTACGAGGTCGTCGCAGACGGACTCGGGCTGCGGCCCCGGTTCGGCCTTCGTCCAGGAGGGCCGGGCCGAACCGGGCTCGGGGCCCCGGGTGGCGGAGGGCTCGCCCATCCATTGGGACAGCCCCCAGCCTCCGGCCGCCAGCACCACCCATCCGGCCACCAGCCCGATCCGTACGCCGCGTCTCACGCCGTGTCTCACACCGCGTCGGCGTCGAGGTGATCCGGCAGCCCGAAGAGCGGGAACCAGCGCGGTGTGTCCAGGAAGCAGTGCATCCCGGTGATGGCGCCCTCCGAGATGTCGATGACCTGCACCGCCCACGGCACGAACCCGTCCCCGTCCGGATTCGGCTTGTAGTGCGCGAACGCCGGGGTGCCGTTCGCCGACGTCGCCACCAGGCGGGAGCCCGCGCAGCCCGCGCCGATGGAGAGCATGAAGCCGGTGATGTCGTCGTGCCCCTGGAGCCAGAGGTCGAACGGCGGCATGGTCATCACGGCGTCCTCGTGGAGCAGCGCGGTCAGCGCGGCCATGTCGTAGCCCTCGAAGGCGGCCACGTACCGTTCGAGGAGCTTGCGCTGTTCCTCGTCGAGCGGATTCGCGGCGTCGACGGGCTGTCCCTCGTGTTCGGTCAGGGTGGCCCGTGCCCGCTGGAGGGCGCTGTTGACCGAGGCGACCGAGGTGTCGAGCAGCTCGGCGACCTCGCTCGCCTTCCAGGCCAGTACCTCGCGCAGGATCAGCACGGCCCGCTGCTTGGGCGGCAGGTGCTGAAGCGCGGCGACGAACGCCAGGCGCACCGACTCCCGCGCCACGGCGGCCTCCGCCGGGTCGGCCACCGTCGGCAGGATGCGGCCGTCCGGCATCGGCTCCAGCCAGGTGTTCTCCGGCAGGGGGTTCAGCGCGGCCTGGGCGAGGGGGGTCGGGCCCGTCAGATCGACCGGACGGGCCCGCTTCTTCCCGGCGTTCAGCATGTCCAGGCAGACGTTGGTGGCGATCCGGTACAGCCAGGACCGCAGCGAGGAACGCCCCTCGAACTTGTCGAAGCTGCGCCAGGCACGCACCAGCGTGTCCTGCACCGCGTCCTCGGCCTCGAAGGCCGAGCCGAGCATCCGGTAGCAGTAGCCGGTCAGCTCGATCCGGTGTCCCTCCAGACGGCTGTCGATATCCGTCGTCGCTGTCAGATCACCCATCGCTCCACCCCTGTTGCGCTGTGACACCGCTCACTTCAGCACTTCGGAAGCTACCGCAGGCCACTGACAACGGGGGCGGGAAGCAGCGAAGCAGCCCGGATTCCGGTCACGCTCCCGGTCACGTTCCGGGCTTGCGCCCGTACACGTACACGTCGTCGCCGTTCTTCAGCAGGTTCCAGTACGACTTCGCGTCGGCGGTGCGCATGTTGACGCAGCCGTGCGACCCCGGCGGGTTCCACATCTTCACGCCCACCGCGTGGAACGCCTGACCCCCGTCGAAGAACTGGGAGTACGGCATGGACACGTGGTAGATCGACGAGACGTGGTTGATGTGCCGCCAGTAGATCTTCTTCGCCCCGGTGCGGGTCTCGTACTTGTCCCGCCCGGTCCGCACCGGCACGGGCCCGAACTTCAGCTTGCTGCCGTCCTGGATCCAGCTCAGCTGCCGGGTCAGGTCCACGCACGCGATGCGCCCCTTGTTGGTGGGGCACTTCTTGTCCTTGTTCGGGTTCTTTCCGGCCGCCTTCTGGGCCGTGAGCGTCTTCATCGTGCGCCAGGTGACCGGACCCGCGTACCCGATGGTGGGGGTGACCCCGTAGGTGCTCTGGAAGGACCGGATCGCCTTGCAGTCGGCGGCCGACTGCTTGCCGTCGACCGGCCGGTGCAGATACTTCTCGACCTGCTTCTGGTACGGCCCGGTGGACGTCGTGCAGGACGCCGCCTGCGCCGAACCGCCGCCGGCCAGGACCAGGGCCGGTACGGCCGTCAGGCCCGCGACCGACAGCGCGAGCCCGCGCCGCAGCCGTGCCCCCCGTATGTTCCCCGCGACTCTCATGTACGCCAACTCCCCTTCGCGCGCCGTGAGGTGATTCCGGTAGCTAGACGCGCGTCGGGGAGTCGTTGGTTGTGCGCCGTATGTCTCAGTTCTGTACGGAAGCCACCGGCAGCAGCCGGCGCCGCTCGGCGCGGGCTGCGCGCGTCCCGTACAGCGTGATCGAGACGACACCGAGGACCGCGAGCAGTCCCAGCGACACGGTCCCGGCCCAGCCCCCGGCGTGGAAGGCCACCGCACCGAGCGTGCCGCCCGCGCTGGAGCCCAGGTAGTACGCGGACTGGTAGAGCGCCGACGCCTGGGCGCGGCCCTTGGTCGCGGTCCGGCTCACGGACGAGGAGGCGACCGCGTGCCCGGCGAAGAACCCCGCCGTGATCAGGACCAGACCGAGGAGCACGGCGGCCAGCCGGTCGGCGAGCGAGAGCAGCAGACCGGCGGCCGTGGTGGAGACGGCCAGGTAGAGAGCGCCCCGGCGGCCGAGCCGGGCAACCAGCTTGCCTGCCGCGGCGGAGGAGACCGTACCGACGAGGTAGACCAGGAAGATCGAGCCGACGACGCCCTGCGGGAGGTTGAACGGCGCCTCCACCAGGCGGTAGCCGATCACCGTGTACACGGCGCCGAACACCGTCATGAACAGCGCGCCGATCGCGTACAGCCTGCGCAGCAGCGGATCGGCGAGATGCCCGCCCACCGTCTTCGCGAGGGCCCTCGGGTTCAGCGTCCCGGGGGTGAAGTTCCGCGCCCTCGGGATCATGAAGTGGAAGACGACCGCGCAGGCCACGGCCAGTACCCCGACCGCGCCGAGCGCCGCGCGCCAGCCCCACAGCTGGGCGATCCACCCGGTGAGGATGCGGCCGCTCATGCCGCCGATGCTGTTGCCCGCGACGAACAGTCCGATCGCGGCGACCAGCGCCTTGGGCCGTACCTCCTCGGCCAGGTACGCCATCGCCGAGGCGGGCAGTCCGGCCAGTGCCGCGCCCTGGACGGCGCGCAGCACGATCAGCCAGCCCAGGGAGGGGGCGAACGGGACGAGCAGCCCGACCAGTACGGCGACCGTCAGCGAGGCGGTCATCATCTGCCGCCGCCCGAACCGCTCGGAGAGCGCGCTCATCGGCAGTACGCACAGCGCCAGTGCGCCCGTCGCCGCGGAGACCGTCCAGCTGGCCTGCCCGGCCGTGGCGCCGAAGGAGGCGGAGACGGCGGGCAGCAGAGCCTGCGTGGAGTAGAGGAGTGCGAACGTCGCGACACCTGCGGCGAAGAGCGCGAAGCTCATCCGGCGGTAGCCGGGACGGCCCGGTTCGAGCCGCTCCGGAGCGGTGGTGGCGGGGGCGGTGGCGGCGGCGACGGGGGACGGCTGGGGCGAGGCGGCCACGATGAGCGTGGACGCCCCGGTACTGGCAGGAGGCATGGTTCGAAAGTAGGCTCTCCGGTTTCATGCGTCCAATGCACGAAGTGGCGATAATCAATCCCATGGCGCATGAACACAGCTCACAGCCCCGGCTGTCACCGAGTAGTTACGAAGAAGACATTCGCGCCGTGCTCGCGCCGCGACTGGCCCACTTCGAGGCGGTGGCCCGCCACGAGCACGTCACACGCGCCGCGCAGGAACTCGGCGTACCGCAGTCGACGCTGTCGCGGTCGATGGTCAGGCTCGAACAGGACCTGGGAGTCGCCCTGTTCGCCCGCAAGGGCCGCACGGTCTCGCTCACCCCGGCGGGCCGTACCTTCCTGGGCTCGGCCGAGCGGGCCCTGGCCGAGGTCGAGAAGGCCGCCGACTCGGTCCGCGCCGACGCCGACCCGGCCACCGGCAGGGTCGCCTTCGGTTTCCTCCACACGATGGGCTCGGAGACCGTCCCCGCCCTGATCCGCGCCTTCCGCGTCGACCACCCCCGGGTCCGCTTCCAGCTCGTGCAGAACTACGGCGAGGCGATGATCGAACGCCTGCGGGCAGGCGGCCTCGACCTCTGCCTCACCTCACCCGTCCCGGACGCACCCGACCTCGTGGCCCGCCGCCTGGACGAACAGCGCCTGCGCCTCGTCGTCCCCGAGGACCACCGCCTCGCCAGCCGCCGCCGCATCCGCCTGGCGGAGGCCGCCGAGGAAACCTTCGTCACCCTGGAACCCGGCTACGGCCTGCGCCGCATCACGGACGACCTGTGCGCGGAGGCGGGCTTCACTCCCCGCGTCGCCTTCGAGGGCGAGGAGGCGGAGACCCTGCGCGGCCTGGTGGCGGCCGGCCTGGGCGTCGCCCTCCTCCCGCCTCCCGCCGTGCCGCGCCCCGGCGTCGTCGAACTCACCGTGACGGCTCCGAGAGCGGCCCGGGAAATCGGCGTGGCCTGGCTGGACGGCCACCCCGACACCCCACCGGTGGCCGCGTTCAAACGCTTCCTGCTGTCGAGACGGGGCCACCTGCTGCCGGACTGACGGACCCGGACCGGGCCACGAAGCCCCGCGCGGGGACCACCGCCGCATACACGGGAACCACTACTGGCGCCTGACCCCCTGGCCGGGCCCGGGGGACTACCACCCCAGCAGGCGCGGGGCCCAATCAAGCTCACCTTCGCCACCCATGTTGACGACAGGACCACCCCCGCACGCGCGGGGACCACAACGACGCCGCGTCGGACTGGCTGATCGTCGGGGGACCACCCCCGCACGCGCGGGGACCACGACCTTAGCGTCCAGGCCCCGGACCTTCCGCAGGACCACCCCCGCACGCGCGGGGACCACTCGTCCTTGATCAAGGCGTTCTGCTCAGGCCGGGGACCACCCCCGCACGCGCGGGGACCACATGTGCGGGGCGCCACGGCGCTGAAATTCGAGCGGACCACCCCCGCACGCGCGGGGACCACCGCGGGTCGTGCGCCTTCAGCCCGGACGGTCCGGGACCACCCCCGCACGCGCGGGGACCACGTCGGCGGTGATGACGGCGCCCGCTGTTCGGGGGGACCACCCCCGCACGCGCGGGGACCACCTGCTCGACTGGGACCTGGGCGTACAGAACCTGGGACCACCCCCGCACGCGCGGGCACCACTGCCGTTCGGTACGACTAGCTATCTGCCCGCGGGGACCACCCCCGCACGCGCGGGGACCACAGCCAGTACGCGGAGTCGGGCGCCCGTCCGTCCGGACCACCCCCGCACGCGCGGGGACGACGGCCGCCCGCCACGCGGGAAGTCGACAAGTGGCGGACCACCCCCGCACGCGCGGGGACCACGCCAGTCCGTGCGTCCGCTGCAACTGGCCCTGAGGACCACCCCCGCACGCGCGGGGACCACTCCCGTTCCCGCTGGTCGGCGGCCTCCTGACGCGGACCACCCCCGCACGCGCGGGGGCCACGCCGGAGGTCAGGCCCGGCCAACTCCAGCGCACGGACCACCCCCGCACGCGCGGGGACCACCGGGCGTGCTCGGGATGCCGAAGCTCCCCATGAGGACCACCCCCGCACGCGCGGGGACCACGAGTAGAACCCGCAGCCCCTGTACGGCGCCGACGGACCACCCCCGCACGCGCGGGGACCACGCCGGGCGGGGGGTCGGGACAGCGGGCCCGTCCGGACCACCCCCGCACGCGCGGGGACCACGACCTGGTCGACTTCGCCGACATCGTCGAGTGCGGACCACCCCCCGCACGCGCGGGGACCACCTGACAAGCCGAAGGGGAACCGTCGTGGACACCGGACCACCCCCGCACGCGCGGGGACCACCCACCGCCCTGCTGGAGGGGGAACGCGCCCAGGGGGACCACCCCCGCACGCGCGGGGACCACAGTCGCGGGCCGCTGTACGTGGTATCGATGACGGGACCACCCCCGCACGCGCGGGGACCACAGCAAGGGCGATTTGCAACCCGGGGATCTGCTGGGACCACCCCCGCACGCGCGGGGACCACCCGTGCACATCGACCGGGGGACACCCATGCCTGGGACCACCCCCGCACGCGCGGGGACCACTCCGCCAAGTACCTCGGCGACATGATGGACCAGGGACCACCCCCGCACGCGCGGGGACCACATAGACCGCCCTATCACCGCTCTGACCTGCGCGGGACCACCCCCGCACGCGCGGGGACCACCGTGGGTGTGGAGCCCTGCCGGGGGCCGCCCCCGGGACCACCCCCGCACGCGCGGGGACCACCGTTCGTGACCTGCGACTTTATCGGAGGGAAGTGCTGTTTTTCTTCACTTCTGTTGAATCCGGCATACGGAACATAAGTGGCACCTCCTCTCCCCTCCCCGCCCCAAGCAGCGATGCGTCGCCGCCGAACACCCCGTCACCCCCGCAACGACTTCCCGAACCCCGCCGCCAGCGGCATCCGCAACCCCAGTGGCGGCGGCGCCGCCAGGGCGTCGGCCACCGGGCGTGCGTAGGCGCGGCCGAACAGGGAGCCCCGTACGAAGTCCGAGGCCAGGGCCATTACTTCGGCGCGGTGCTGGCGCAGGGCGTGGCCGTCTGAGTGGACCTCGAAGCGGCAGGTGTCGCGGTTGGCCTTCTTGGCGCGCTCGGCCAGGCGGAAGGACAGTTCGGGGTCGGTGCGGGCGTCGTTGGTGCCGTGGACGAGGAGTACCTGGCGGCCCAGGAGGTGTTTCACCGGCTCCGGGCCGCCCGGGGCGTCCGTGTCGTTCTCGGGCAGCCAGGGGGCCATCGCCAGGACGGAGCCGACCGCGGGGTGGCCGCCCGCGCGGAGTGCGGCGCGGCCGCCCATGCCGTGGCCCGCCAGGCAGACGGGGACGTCGCCGTATCGCCGTACGACCTCGTCCACCGCCCACTCGGCGTCCGCCGCCAGGTGCGCGTCGGTCGCGTTCCAGCCCCGGCAGCGGTAGCGCACGACGTGTGCGGCGAGGCCGTCCTCCTGCCCGGCGCGGGCCAGGGCGCGGGCCAGTGGCAGCTGGAGGGCGTAGGTGAGAGGGGAGGGGCGGCGGTGCGAGTCGGGCTCGCCGTCCGGGAGCAGCAGGACCACGCCGCTGACCGAGGCCGGGCCTCCGGCCGTTCTGACGGCCCGTCCGAGTCTTGCGGCAGGCAGGGGGAGTGCGCTCTGTGCCATGACAGAACAGTGTCAGAAGGGTGGGTGTACTCCACCTGTATTGGCGGTCACTGTTACGTATCGGCGAGCGACAATCTACGCGCGTAGGGATTAGAGTGCGCAGATGATGAGCCCGACCCCTCATGTGCCCGGCCAGGATCAGATCCGGCGTGCCCCCAAGGTGCTTCTGCACGACCATCTCGACGGCGGACTCCGCCCGGGAACGATCGTCGACCTCGCTCTGGCGAGTGGATACGAAGGACTTCCCGAGACCGATCCCGACAAGCTCGGCATCTGGTTCCGCGAGGCGGCCGACTCCGGCAGCCTGGAGCGGTACCTGGAGACGTTCGCGCACACCTGCGCCGTCATGCAGACCCGTGACGCCCTGGTCCGGGTGGCCGCCGAATGCGCCGAGGACCTGGCCGCGGACGGTGTCGTCTACGCCGAGGTGCGGTACGCCCCCGAGCAGCACCTGGAGGGCGGACTGAGCCTCGAAGAGGTCGTCGAGGCGGTCAACGAGGGCTTCCGCGAGGGTGAGCGGCGGGCCCGGCAGGACGGCAACCGCATCCGGGTCGGCGCCCTGCTCACCGCGATGCGGCACGCCGCCCGCTCCCTGGAGATCGCCGAGCTGGCCAACCGCTACCGCGACCAGGGCGTGGCCGGCTTCGACATCGCGGGCGCGGAGGCCGGTTTCCCTCCTACCCGGCACCTCGACGCCTTCGAGTACCTCAAGCGCGAGAACAACCACTTCACCATCCACGCGGGCGAGGCCTTCGGCCTGCCGTCGATCTGGCAGGCGCTCCAGTGGTGCGGCGCCGACCGGCTCGGTCACGGGGTCCGCATCATCGACGACATCGAGGTCGCCGAGGACGGTGCCGTGAAGCTCGGCCGCCTCGCCTCCTACGTACGGGACAAGCGCGTCCCGCTGGAGCTGTGCCCGACCTCCAACCTCCAGACCGGCGCCGCCGCCTCGTACGCCGAGCACCCCATCGGACTGCTGCGCAAGCTGCATTTCCGGGCCACCGTGAATACGGACAACCGGCTGATGAGCGGTACGAGCATGAGCCGCGAATTCGAGAAGCTGACCGAGACTTTCGGATACACGCTCGACGACATGCAGTGGTTCACCGTCAATGCGATGAAGTCCGCATTCATTCCTTTTGATGAGCGTCTGGCGATGATCAACGATGTGATCAAGCCCGGATACGCCGAGCTGAAGTCCGAGTGGCTCTTCGAGCAGACCACCGCGACCAGCGTTTCTTCCAATTCTGTGAGCTGATCGACGCCTTGAGGGAAAGCGGCCGGGATGTGAATTCCTGGCCGCTTTCCGCGTGTCGACGTGATTGCGATGAGGGCGATGGAATGGCTACGTTGCGGAGCCCCCCACGTTCCTCTCCCCAAGGATGAATTTCACATGAAGCAGTCTGCTGTCAGGACTCTCGGCGTCGCCGCTCTCGGTGCCGCTTTCGCCGCCGCCGCCGCGGGTACCGCCTCCGCCGCGGTGCTGCCGACCGACGTCGCCACCACCGCCCTGCCGGTCGCGGGCGCGGCGCTGGACACCGCGACCCAGAGCCTGCCGGTCCAGGAGACGGCCACCAAGCTCCTCGGCACCGGCCAGCAGAAGCTCGTCGGCGACGCCACCACCCCGGTCAAGGGCCTGCTCGGCGGTCTGCCGACCGGTGGCCTGAAGACCGGCGGCCTGTCGGCCAACGGCCTTCCGCTCGGCGGCTGACACCCGTACCCACCTGTGGGGCGGACACCCGGACCGGGTGTCCGCCCCACAGGCGTTTCCGTACGAAGTTTCCGTACGAAGGTCACCAGGCGGCGGGCGCCGAGGAGGACTTCTCGGACGGGAACAGCACCCACAGCGCCAGGTAGAGCAGGAACTGGGGCCCCGGCAGCAGGCAGGAGACCAGGAAGATGACGCGCATGGTTCCCGCGGAGGTGCCGAAGCGCCGCGCCAGCGCTGCGCACACTCCGCCGATCATGCGTCCTTCGAGGGGGCGGGCAAGTGCGGCCATGGTGGGCTCCTTCGCGAACGTCGCCGGGGAGCAGCTCCGTCGTGCTCCCGATGACTCCATGGTGGCCCGGCGAACAGGGGCAAAGCGTCGCTCTACGGGGCGATCCCGACCCTGGGAATCGTCGGGGTCGTACCCTGGGCCGCCTCGTCCCTGGGGTGGGGTGCCACTCCTACCCGCTCCTGCTTCCTGCGGCGCAGCCGCGCCCGGCACATGGGGACGACGAGCAGGTGGGCGAGGGCCACGCCGATGGTGTTCAGCAGCAGCGAGTCGACATCGACGACCTGTCCGGGCACCCCGGTCTGGGCCAGTTCGATGGTCGTCGAGATCAGCGTCCCCGCCGCGACGGTGCGGATCAGCGAGGCCCACGGGGAGACGGTGAGCCGGCCCCCGGCCATGGGCAGCAGCACGCCCAGCGGAGCGAGGAGCAGCAGCCCCTCACCGATCCGGCGGGCGGCCTCGACCGGACCGAGGGACAGATCGGCCCTGATACCGGCGAAGAGATGGAGATTCGAGGCGGTCACCCAGGGCACATCGAGCGGGCGCAGAGTCAGCCACCCGACAAGCAGCAGATGCGCGAGAACGAGAGAGACCCCGGTCGCGCGGAAGCGGATGACGGCCTGGCCGTCCGGACCTTGACGCACGCCACCCAAGACGCGACGAACGGCAGGATCGGTTCCGCCACCCCGGAATCCGTCCCACCGGGGCGGCCGGTCGGACCACGGGAGGGCGGGGGTCCCGGCCCTCGGGGTAGCACACTTGGGCCTGTACCTCGGCTCCCGGGGCAGCTCGGTCGGGCCGGTACCTAGCTCGGTCGGGGACCCGCCTCAGTCCCTGCTCCAGCCCCTGCCTCGGCCCTCGCCGAAGCCTGCCTGCCCTCAGCCCAGCCTCAGACGGCGTTTCAGACGGCGTTTCAGGTCGCGTCTCAGACACCGGGCAGGCCGGGAAGGCCGGGAAAGACCGGGCAGTTCAGGCACGCCCCGTACCCCAGGCCCGCACCTTGCGCCCCCGCCTCACGCCCCCGCCTCACGCCCCCTCGCCTCAGCCTCAGCCCCCCGTGCCCGTCCCCAGGCCCGTCCCCAGGCCCGTTCCCGTTCCCGTGCTCATGCCCGTCCCCGTTCCAGTCCCCGGCGTCGAGGCGGACTTGGGTCGTGCCTTCATTTCCGAGGTGCACATGTACCCGCGCGGCGCGTAGTTCCCGGGGCCGCCCAGGACCACCGTGCCCTCCGGGGCGAGGGCGTCGCTCTCCGCGTAGGTGCACACGATCTGGGCCAGGGCCTCGGACCGCAGGTCCTCCGGCTGTTCGCTGAGGCGCAGGGTGCCCTGCCGGTCGCCGCCGCGGGCCGCGCCGACCCGGAGGTTCTTCGGGACGGCGGTGGAGTACCCGGCCCGGCGTTCGGCGGCGGGCGGCTTCCGGCGCAGTTCGTCCAGGAGCGCCTGTGCCACCTGGAGCCGGTCCGCGCCGGTCCGGTCGATGTGCACCGTACGGTCCACCGTGACCAGCTGCGAGGAACAGACCAGATAGATCTGTACGGGCACGCCCTTGACGGCCTGGGTCGTGACGTCGTCCGCCGACATCGTGCACGGCACCCGGGACGGCGCGGCCCCGGCGTCCACCGGCACCGAGGTGGACCTGATGCCGCAGCCCGCGGCCAGCACGGCCCCGGTCACGGCCGCGGCCAGTGCCAGGGCGGAACGGCGTACCCGGCGGTTGCCGCTGCCCCTCGCACTGCCTCTCACGCTGTCCCTCACGTGGCGTCGCCCTCCTCGTCCCGGTCCCCGGCACCGTGCCCACCGGCGGAACGGGTGAGCTGCTCGGCATCGCGCGGCAGGCGCAGCACGAACACCGCGCCGTCGCCGTCCGGCGAGTTCGCGGCCGTGATGTCGCCGCCGTGGATGTGCGCGTTCTCCATGGCGATCGACAGACCGAGACCGCTGCCCTCGGAACGCGGCCGTGAGGCGCTGGCCTTGTAGAACCGGTCGAAGACATGGGGCAGGACGTCCTCGGGGATACCGGGGCCGTGGTCGCGGACCTCGATGACCAGTTCGTCGCCCTCGGTCCGCACCGCGACCCGTACCGGCGAACCGCCGTGCTTGAGCGCGTTGCCGATCAGATTCGCCAGGATCACATCGAGCCGCCGCGGGTCCAGGCGGACCATCATGCCGCGCTCGGCGTCCAGGTCCACCGCGTCCAGCCAGGCACGGGCGTCGATGCAGGCGGTCACCTGGTCGGCGACGTCGACGGTGTCGAGGACGAGCCGGGCCGTGCCCGCGTCGAAGCGGGTGACCTCCATCAGGTTCTCCACCAGGTCGTTGAGGCGCCGGGTCTCGCTCACCACCAGGCGCACCGCGGGCGCGATCATCGGGTCGAGGCTGTCCGCCTCGTCCTCCAGCACCTCGGTGACCGCGGTCAGCGCGGTGAGCGGGGTACGCAGCTCGTGCGACATGTCGGCGACGAACCGCCGGCTCGCCTCGTCCCGCGCGCTCATGTCCGCGACCCGCTTCTCCAGCGCGCTCGCGGTCCTGTTGAACGTACGGGAGAGATCGGCCAGCTCATCCGTGCCGGAGACCGTGAGCCGGGTGTCGAGCTTGCCCTCGCCGAGCTTGCGCGCGGCGTCGCCGAGCCGCTGCACGGGCCGCAGCACGGTCGTCGCCGCGGCCTGCGCGAGCAGCGCCGAGCCGATCAGGGCGAGGCCGGTGGCGATGCCCAGGGACCAGGCGAGGGAGTTGAGGTCCTGTCGTTCCTGGTCGAGCGACTTCAGCATGTAGCCGGTCGGGCCACCGCCGATGATCTTCGTGCCGCCCACCAGGTAGGGCGTGCCGCGGATGCTGGTCCGCTGCCAGAACAGGTGGTACTCGTACTTGTTGCCCGCCTCCACCGGCTGCTTCTTGTTGACCGCCTTCTGGAGCGCCGCCGGTACGTTGTCGAGCGTGAAGCTGTCCAGGTCGGAGTTGCCGACGATCGGCTTGCCGGTGTCGCGCTCGTCGACCAGGAGCACGCTGTAGCCGGGCGAACTGTTCGCCATCTGCACGGCGGCGTTCTGGAGGTCGTCCCTGGTGGGGTGGAGCGGCAGCGAGGCCGCCCGGCTCTGCATCTCCTGGCGGAAGTCCCCGAGCGCGGAGTCCTGGGTACGGGTCAGCACGGCCTCGCGGTTCAGCCAGTACGCGATCCCCGACGCGGAGACCGCTGCGGTCAGCGCCACCAGGGCGAACACCACGACCAGGCGCAGTCGCAGACTGGTCCAGCGGAGCCCGGCGCGCAGGCCCCGTTTGACGGCATCGCTCACTGAGGCGAGTCCAGTCGATAGCCCACACCCCGGACGGTACGGATCAGCGTCGGCGAGGACGGCACGTCCTCCACCTTGGCCCGCAGCCGCTGCACGCACGCGTCGACCAGCCGGGAGTCACCGAGGTAGTCGTGCTCCCAGACCAGCCGCAGCAACTGCTGCCGCGACAGGGCCTGGCCCGGCCGGCGGCTCAGCTCCAGCAGGAGTCGCAGCTCGGTCGGCGTGAGCTGCAGATCCTCCCCGTTCTTGGTCACGGTCATCGCGGAGCGGTCGATCACCACGTTCCCGAAGGACGCGGAGTCGGTCGATTCGCGCTCGCCGCGGCGCAGTACCGCGCGGATGCGGGCGTCGAGCACCCGGCCCTGCACGGGTTTCACCACATAGTCATCGGCACCGGACTCCAGCCCGACGACGACGTCGATGTCGTCGCTACGGGCGGTCAGCAGAATGATCGGCAGCTGGTCGGTGCGCCGGATACGCCGGCACACCTCGAAACCGTCGATCCCGGGCAGCATCACATCCAGCACGATCAGGTCCGGCCGCTGCTCGCGCAGCAGTTTCAGGCCGTCCTCTCCCGTCGCCGCAGTGGCCACACGGTGGCCCTGGCGCGACAGCGAGAGTTCGAGGGCCGTGCGGATGGCGTCGTCGTCCTCGATCAGCAACAGGAAAGGCACGCTGGTCATTCTGACCCATGGCAGAGCCCCAGTTCGACAGTTGGGGCCGACTCGTGCGTCCGGCACGGCCCGGACACGGGGCCGACGGGGCCTGTGACAGGGCTGTGACAGTCGGCGGACAGCGTCATGAAACTGCCCCGGCAAGCTCATTGGCACAAGGAACGGACGGACTCCACCGATGGGGGGCGCGAGATGAACGCAACTCACAGCATCACCGCAAGCGCAGTTGTCACGCGTCTCCACGACGTCGGCCGGAGCACCGAGAAGTCCGGCGCCGGGAGTGGACGGGGGTGCGTTCGTGGCGCCGGGCGTCAGCACACCTCGTACATGACGGTGGTTGACGCGCCTGCGGGGGACAGCGGGGGGAACAACGGGGGCCGTGCGTACGGGGAGAGCACGAGGGAGCGGAAGGTTCCGGCGCAGGGCGGGGATGCCGAAGCGGCGTTCACGGCCTACGTCCAGGAGCGCCGCGCCTCCCTGTACGCGACCGCCTACCACCTGACCGGCGACCGGTTCGAGGCCGAGGACCTGCTGCAGAGCGCCCTCTTCTCGACGTACCGGGCATGGGACCGGATCAGCGACAAGGCGGCGGTCGGCGGCTATCTGCGCCGCACCATGACGAACCTGCACATCAGCGCCTGGCGCAGGCGCAAGCTCAACGAGTACCCGACCGAGGAACTGCCGGAGACGGCGGGCGACACGGACGCGATGCGCGGCACGGAACTGCGCGCCGTGCTCTGGCAGGCGCTGGCGCGGCTGCCGGAACTCCAGCGCACGATGCTGGTCCTGCGCTACTACGAGGGCCGCACCGATCCGGAGATCGCGTCCATCCTCGACATCAGTGTCGGCACGGTGAAGTCCAGCATCTGGCGGTCGCTCCGCCGGCTGCGCGAGGACGAGGTCCTCAGCTTCGGCCGTGACGAGGAGGAGTCCTTCGGCGAGCTGGTGGCCTGAGGAACGGGGGAACACGGGGGAGACCGAGGGGGAACGAAGGGGGACACGGGGCCGCTGCTTCGGGGGAGGCGGCGGAGTACGGGGGAAGTGCTGCGGGGTCGGATGGGCCGGGGGGCCTGTCCGGCCTCGTCGGCGTACGCGGGGAGTTCCATGCCGGGGTGCGCTCGCGGCCAGGTACGTGGCTGACCCGACCGGGGCGGGCGGGGTACTCCTTGGCACAGGCACAGGCACAGGCACAGGCACAGGCACAGGCACAGGTGCAGGCGCAGGCGATGAAGGACGTGCTCCCCGTGGTCGCGGAGAGCGTTGACAGGACGGACGGCGTGCCGGATGCCGGTCCGAGGCTGCCGCTCGGGCAGGTTCTCGCCGACTGCCGTGTGGACGCGCGGGAGAACATGGGGCTGACTTCGGCCGCCCACGTCAGGAGCGGGCTTCCCGCCGAGCCCGCCGGGGAGGACGGGGCCGGTGTCCATGTCTCGGTGGACCGGAAGACCGTGCTGCTGCCGGTGGTCCGGGCGGTGTCCGAGGACCCCGGCGCCTACGCCGTGATCCGCGACGTGTTGCCACTCCGCGACGTGTTGCCACTCCGCGACGTGTTGCCACTTCGCGATGCGTCGACACGGGAGGGCGTCGAGGGGCTCGTGGCGACGGGAGCCGGCGCGTGGGCGGGCAGGGCTCGGCCTGCCGCGGGACCCTGGCGTATCCGGGCCGAGCCGGGCCGGAGGCCCGTGCGCGAGGTGCCGGTGGGCGGGGGCGGCCTACTCCGGGACCGGGGTGCCCACCGGTGCCCGGCGGCAGCGTCCCGCCGCGGCGGCGGCCAGTCGGCCCAGGGCCTCCTCCTTGCCGCAGGGGTGGGCGCCCAGGGCCGTCTGGCGGGCCACGATCCGGCGCTCCGCGCGCATCAGCCGCCAGCCGCGCCGCAGCAGGAACGGCACCGACTTGCGGCCCTCGCGCAGGTCCCGCAGCAGGCGGCGGCGGAACGTCGTGGTCGGGCGGCCGCGCAGACAGAGCGCGTCGGCCAGGACGCCGAGTTCCTGGCAGCGCTCGACTATGTCCGCCGCGAAGATCCCCTCGGCCACGAACAGCGGTGTGCGCTCGATGTGCAGGGCCTCCCGGTCGACCCGGGAGCTGGTGGAGATGTCGTAGACCGGGACGTGGGTGCGCCCGGTGCGGCACAGTTCCATGATCGCGGAGACCGCGGCGTCGGCGTCCCAGGACTGTGCGGAGTCCCAGTCGATGTCCGTACTGCCGGGGACGAGCGGCAGCGTGGGGTCGTCGCCCTCCTTGTAGAAGTCGTCCAGGCGCAGCACCGGCAGGTCGGTGCGGGCGGCCAGGGAGGACTTGCCGGAGCCGGAGGGGCCCGCGAGCAGCACCACGCGGGTCGGGATCGATTGGGAATTCACAGAACACGAGTGTGAGGCATTGACCCACGCAGGGGATCCCCCGGTGCCCGTGTTGGTATCGAGCATCACACCTCAACTACTCTACGCGTCCAGACGATTACTCGATGGTCTCGATCAGGCGGGAATTCCATGGCACGTCACGCACTTTCCAAGTCCCGGCGCCGCGCCCTGCTCAGGGCAGGGCTGACCGTCACCGCGGTGGGTGCCGCGCTCGGTGCGGGGGGTGCGGCGGCCCAGGCGGCGCCGCTGCCCCACCTGCCGGTCGTGGGCGCCGGCACCAGTCTCGGCGACACCAGCCTCGGGGAGGCCGGAGAGGCCGCCGGGGGCGCGGTGACCGGGGCGCTCGGGCACTCCCTCAGGGGCGGCATCGCCCCGGTGACGCATCTGCGACTCGACCCGCTGGCGGGCACGGGCACGGACCCGCTGGACAACGCGGTCGGGACGCAGATCGCGGACTTCAAGCCGGTCTCGACGGCCGCCGTCACCGACCCGCTGACCAGCGGTGGCGCGTTGAAGGACCTGCCGCTGGTCGGCCCGGTGGTGACGGCGCTGCACGGCGGCTGAGCCGGAGCCGGACCGGAAACGGCCCGTTCCCCCGGAGTTCCGGTTCCGGGGGAACGGGCCGCCGTCGTGCGTGGATCGGCCGGCGCGGGGCGCCGGTCAGTACGAGGAGCCCGAGGCGCCCAGGGCGCCCGTCGGGTGCCAGACCGTCTTGGTCTCCAGGAAGGCCGTCAGGCGGTGGGTGCCCGGGGCGGCCGTCCAGTCGGCGGAACCCCCGTCCACAGCCTGTGGGCGGACGACCCGCTTCAGGTTGTCCGCCGCCGCGATCTCCAGCTCCTTCGCCAGCGCGGTGTCGGCGCCCGTGAGGTCGATCGCGTTCACGTCCTGGTGGGAGGCGAGCGGTGCCGCGATCTCCGCGGTGCTGCCGGACAGGATGTTCACCACACCGCCCGGCAGGTCGGAGGTGGCCAGCACCTCGCCCAGCGACAGGGCCGGGAGCGGGGCGTCCGCCGAGGCGACGACGACCGCCGTGTTGCCGGTCGCGATCACCGGGGCGATCACCGAGACCAGGCCCAGGAACGACGACTCCTGGGGGGCCAGGACCGTGACCACACCGGTCGGTTCGGGGGTGGACAGGTTGAAGAACGGGCCCGCGACCGGGTTCGCCCCGCCCACGACCTGGCCGATCTTGTCGGTCCAGCCCGCGTACCAGACCCAGCGGTCGATCGCCGCGTCGACGACGGCCGCCGCCTTGGACTTCGACAGGCCCTCCGCGTCCGCCACTTCCCGTACGAACTGCTCCCTGCGGCCCTCCAGCATCTCCGCGACGCGGTAGAGGACCTGGCCGCGGTTGTACGCGGTCGCGCCCGACCAGCCGCCGAACGCCTTGCGGGCGGCCACGACCGCGTCGCGCGCGTCCTTGCGGGAGGACCGGGGCGCGTTCGCCAGCCACTTGCCCTTGGAGTCCGTCACCTCGTACACCCGGCCGCTCTCGGAGCGGGGGAACTTGCCCCCGACGTACAGCTTGTAGGTCTTGAAGACGCTCAGACGGTTATCGGACATCGAGGTACGCCTCCAGGCCGTGGCGGCCGCCTTCGCGGCCGAAGCCCGACTCCTTGTAGCCGCCGAAGGGCGAGGTCGGGTCGAACTTGTTGAACGTGTTGGCCCAGACGACGCCCGCCCGGAGCTTGTTCGCCACCGCGAGGATGCGGGAGCCCTTCTCCGTCCAGATGCCGGCCGAGAGGCCGTACTGGCTGTTGTTGGCCTTGGCGACCGCCTCGTCGGGCGTGCGGAAGGACAGCACCGACAGCACCGGGCCGAAGATCTCGTCGCGGGCGATGGTGTGCGCCTGGGTGACGTTGGTGAAGAGTGTCGGGGCGAACCAGTAACCGGCCGAGGGGAGTTCGCAGGGGGCCGACCAGCGCTCGGCGCCCTCCGCCTCGCCCGTCTCGGTGAGCGCGGTGATCCGGGCGAGCTGCTCCGCGGAGTTGATCGCGCCGATGTCGGTGTTCTTGTCCAGCGGGTCGCCCAGCCGGAGCGTGCTCAGCCGGCGCTTCAGCGCGTCCAGCAGCTCGTCCTGGACCGACTCCTGGACGAGGAGGCGGGAGCCCGCGCAGCAGACCTGGCCCTGGTTGAAGAAGATGCCGGTGACGATGCCCTCGACGGCTTGGTCGACGGGGGCGTCGTCGAAGACGATGTTGGCGCCCTTGCCGCCCAGTTCGAGGGTGACCCTCTTGTCCGTACCGGCGATCTGGCGGGCGATGGCCTTGCCGACCGCCGTCGAGCCGGTGAACGCGACCTTGTTCACGTCCTCGTGCGCGACGAGGGCGGCGCCCGCGTCGCCGTAGCCGGGAAGGATGTTGACGACACCGTTGGGCAGGCCCGCCTGGCGGCAGATGTCCGCGAAGAACAGCGCGGAGAGCGGGGTCGTCTCGGCGGGCTTGAGGACCACGGTGTTGCCGGTGGCCAGCGCCGGGGCGATCTTCCAGGCCAGCATCAGGAGGGGGAAGTTCCAGGGGATGACCTGGCCCGCGACGCCGAGCGGGCGCGGGTCCGCGCCGTAGCCCGCGTGGTCCAGCTTGTCGGCCCAGCCCGCGTAGTAGAAGAAGTGCGCCGCGACCAGCGGGAGGTCCGCGTCGCGGGTCTCCCGGATCGGCTTGCCGTTGTCGAGGGTTTCGAGAACGGCGAGCTCGCGGCTGCGCTCCTGGATGATCCGGGCGATCCGGAAGAGGTACTTGGCGCGCTCGGAGCCGGGCAGCGCCGACCACTTCTCGAACGCCTTGCGGGCCGCCTTCACGGCCCGGTCGACGTCGGCCGCACCGGCCTGCGCGACCTCGGAGAGCACCTCCTCGGTGCTCGGCGAGACGGTCTTGAAGACCTTGCCGTCGGCCGCCTCGGTGAACTCGCCGTCGATGAACAGCCCGTACGAGGGGGCGATGTCGACGACCGAGCGCGACTCGGGGGCGGGGGCGTATTCGAATGCAGATGCCATGGGGATCAGTCCACCGTCACGTAATCGGGGCCGGAGTAACGGCCGGTGCTGAGCTTCTGGCGCTGCATCAGCAGGTCGTTCAGCAGGCTGGAGGCGCCGAAGCGGAACCAGTGGTTGTCCAGCCAGTCCTCGCCCGCGGTCTCGTTCACCAGCACCAGGAACTTGACCGCGTCCTTGGACGTGCGGATGCCGCCGGCCGGCTTCACGCCGATCTGGACGCCGGTCTGCGCGCGGAAGTCGCGCACGGCCTCCAGCATCAGCAGGGTGTTCGCGGGCGTGGCGTTCGTGGCGACCTTGCCGGTCGACGTCTTGATGAAGTCGGCGCCCGCCAGCATGCCGAGCCAGGAGGCGCGGCGGATGTTGTCGTACGTGGACAGCTCGCCCGTCTCGAAGATCACCTTCAGCCGGGCGTCCGGGCCGTCGGCCCGCGCGCACTCCGCCTTCACGGCGAGGATCTCCTCGTACACCTTCAGATAGCGGCCGGAGAGGAAGGCCCCCCGGTCGATCACCATGTCGATCTCGTCGGCCCCGGCGGCCACGGCGTCGCGGACGTCCGCGAGCTTCACGTCGAGCGCGGCGCGGCCGGCGGGGAAGGCCGTGGCCACGGAGGCCACCTTCACACCGGAGCCGGCCAGCGCGGCGACGGCGGTCGCCGCCATGTCGGGGTAGACGCAGACGGCCGCGGTGCGCGGGGTCGTGCGGTCGGTCGGGTCGGGATGGGCGGCCTTGGCGGCGAGGGCCCGGACCTTGCCCGGGGTGTCCGCGCCTTCCAGCGTCGTCAGGTCGATCATCGAGATGGCCAGGTCGATGGCGTACGCCTTGGCCGTCGTCTTGATCGAACGGGTGCCGAGGGAGGCGGCGCGCGCTTCGAGGCCGACGGCGTCGACGCCGGGCAGCCCGTGCAGGAAGCGGCGCAGCGCACTGTCGGACCCGGTCGCGTCGGCGAAGGGGGTACCGCCCTGCTCGAACGCAGCCGAGAGCTTGGGGGAGGGTGCTGTGGTGGGCATGGTCACCAGAGGAGCATATCTACGCGCGTAGCGACCTGTACAGGGGGACCGCTTCTCCGCGACCGGCTCCGGTCCGCCGGGCAGGCCCCTGGGCCCGTCAGGCAGAATCGGGCCCATGACGAGCCCCACACCACCCGCCGAGCCGGTCTACGCCGACCGGACCTTCCGCTCGCCCGCCGGGATCGTCGGGGGCGTCCTGCTGCTTCTGCTCATCTTCTGGATCGGCGGGGACGCCGCGATCCGCGGCCACGGCCGGGTGCCGTGGCTGGCGCTGGCGGGGATGCTGACCTCGGTGCCGATGGTCGTCGCGTTCACGCTGCGACCCGTGGTGCTCGCCAGTGACCGGCGTATCCGGATCCGCAACCCGTTCCGGACGATCACCCTGCCGTGGACCGAGGTCTCCGACCTGCGGGCCGGGTATTCCAGCGAACTGTTCACCGAGGGCGGTGCCAAGTACCAGCTGTGGGCGGTGCCGGTCTCGCTGCGGCAGCGCAAGAAGGCGGCCCGGCAGCAGTCCCGGCGGTCGCTGGACGACCCGTACGACCGCACGTCCGTTCAGGCCGATGTACGCGACACCCGGGCCCGGACGGCGTCGGCCGACCAGACCATGGCCGATCTGCGCGAGCTGGCGGAGCGGGCGCGGACGGGGGCGGGCGCCGCGGGGGCCCCGGAGCCGTCGTCCGTCTCGGTGTGCTGGGCGTACGAGGTGATCGCACCGGCGGTGGTGGGCGCGGTGCTGCTCGTGGTGCTGCTGGCGACCGGCTGAGGACGGCCGGAAAGGCCCGTACGGGAGCCTGGTCCGACGAAGCCCGCACCGCGTTCTCCGGTGCGGGCTTCCGCCTGTCCGGGCTCTCCCGTACGGGCCTTTCCGGGCCTGCCCGGTCCCGATGCCGGGACAGTCGTTCGAGGCGGTACTGGTGGGTGCGCCGGGTCGCGCCGGCCGCGCGGACAGGGATGAGGTGGTGGCGGGTGCGCCGGGTCGCTCCGGCCGCCTCGTGTGCTCCGGCCGTCTTGACCGCGCCGGGACGGCCCCGGTCGCGCCCGTCCGCGCAGGGTCGCGCCTTCCGCGCCCGTCCGCGTCCCTCCGTGCCCCTCCGCGCCGACCGCGCCCGTCCGTGCTCATCCGCGTCCGTCCGCGTCCGTCCGTACCCGTCCGCGCCGGGTTGCCCCCGTCTGCGCCGGGCCGTCTCGACCGTGCCGGGTCGCGCCAGGCGTGCCGGACCGGCGCCTGTTGCCTTGACTGTGCCGGGCCGTGTCAGTCGCGCCGGGCCGCCCCTGTCGCCTGGACCGTGCGGCCGTGGTCGAGGCGGCGCGGGTGCGCTGGGTCGCTCCGGCCGCCTCGACCGCGCCAAGTTGCCTCGTCCGCGCCGGGACGGCCCCGGTCGCGCCCGTCCGCGCCGAGCTGCCTCGTCCGCGCCGGGTCGCGCTGGGCCGCGCCGACCGTGCCCGTCCGCGTCCGACCGTGCCCCTCCGCGCCGTCTGCGCCCGTCCGCGCCGGGTCGCCCCGACCGCGCCCGGCCGCGGCGCTCAGATCCCGGCCGCGGCCGCCAGGTCGCGCTTGATTCCGGTGAGCAGCTCCGACGCCTTCGCGCGGGCCGTCGGAAGCTCGTCCGCCGAACCCACCGGCACCACGACCTCCAGGTAGCACTTCAGCTTCGGTTCCGTGCCGCTCGGGCGGACGATCACCCGGGCGCCTTGGAGCTGGTAGCGCAGCCCGTCCGTGGGCGGCAGCTGCTCCGTCCCCCGCGAGAGGTCCTCGGCCGAGATGACGGCGAGGCCCGCGAGCGTGGCCGGGGGCCGCTCGCGCAGCCGTGCCATGGCGTCCGCGATGACCGACAGGTCCTCCACCCGGACCGACAGCTGGTCGGTGGCGTGCAGCCCGTGGTCGACCGCGAGGTCGTCGAGACGGTCGAGGAGCGTGCGCCCCCGCTCCTTCAGCGCCGAGGCGAGCTCGGCGACGAGCAGGGCGGCCGTGATCCCGTCCTTGTCGCGGACGCCGTCGGGGTCGACGCAGTAGCCGAGCGCCTCCTCGTACCCGTACCGCAGGCCGTCCACCCGGGCGATCCACTTGAAGCCGGTCAGCGTCTCCTCGTGGCCCAGCCCCGCCTTCTCGGCGATCCGGCCCAGCAGCGAGGACGACACGATCGACTCGGCGAGGACACCGGTCGCGCCCCGGTCCACCAGGTGCGCGGCGAGCAGCGCGCCCACCTCGTCGCCGCGCAGCATCCGCCAGCCGCCGTCGGCGCCCGGGTCCGGCACGGCGACGGCGCAGCGGTCGGCGTCCGGGTCGTTGGCGATGACGATGTCGGGGTCCGCCCGGCGCGCCGTCGCGAAGGCGAGGTCCATCGCGCCGGGCTCCTCCGGATTGGGGAAGGCGACGGTGGGGAACGCCGGGTCGGGCTCGGCCTGTTCGGCGACGAGTACCGGCGCGGGGAACCCGGCCCGCTCGAAGGCGGCGGTCAGCACGGACGTGCCGACCCCGTGCATCGCGGTGTACACGACCCGGGCGGTACGCGGCGACCCGGCGGCCAGGACGGTGTCCGTACGGGCCAGATAGGCGTCCAGGACCTCGTCGCCGAGGACCTCCCAGCCCTCCTCGGGGCGGGCCACGCGGTCGAGCGGGCCGACCGCGGCGATCTCGGCGGCGATCTCGCCGTCCGCCGGGGGGACGATCTGCGAGCCGTCGCCGAGGTAGACCTTGTAGCCGTTGTCGCGCGGCGGATTGTGGCTGGCGGTCACCTCGACGCCCGCGACGGCGCCCAGGTGCCGGATGGCGTACGCGAGGACGGGAGTGGGGAGCGGGCGGGGGAGCACCGCCGCGCGCAGTCCCGCGCCGGTCATCACGGCCGCGGTGTCGCGGGCGAAGTCGGCGGACTTGTACCGGGCGTCGTACCCGATGACGACGAGCCCGCCGCCCTGCCCCTGCGCCTTCAGGTACGCGGCGAGCCCGGCCGCCGCGCGGATCACGACCGAGCGGTTCATCCGCATCGGGCCGGCCCCCAGCTCACCGCGGAGTCCGGCGGTGCCGAACTGGAGCGTGCCGGCGAACCGCGCGGCGAGCTCCTCGGCACTCTCCACGGACCCGGACTCGATGAGCCGGGCGAGCTCGTCGCGGGTCTCGGGGTCGGGGTCCTCCGCCAGCCATGTCCTGGCCTGCGCGATGAGGTCCTGCTGCACGGTGTCCGCCTTCCTGCGGGTGCTTCGTGGGTGGGTGCGCGAGACCGGCCGGGGCCGGCTCAGAGGCGGTCGAGGACCCGGGCCAGCAGCGAACCCATCCGGGTCGCCGAGTCCCGCCCCGCCTGGAGCACCTCTTCGTGGTTGAGCGGCTCCCCGCTCAGCCCCGCCGCGAGGTTGGTGACCAGCGAGATGCCCAGCACCTCGGCACCGGCCTCGCGCGCGGCGATGGCCTCCAGCACGGTGGACATGCCGACCAGGTCGCCGCCCATCACGCGGACCATGTTGATCTCGGCCGGGGTCTCGTAGTGCGGGCCGGTGAACTGCACGTACACGCCCTCTTCGAGGGTCTCGTCGACCTCCTTGCACAGCGCGCGCAGCCGGGGCGAGTACAGATCCGTCAGGTCGACGAAGTTGGCGCCCACGATGGGGGAGGACGCCGTCAGGTTGATGTGGTCGCTGATCAGCACCGGCTGACCGGGGCGCATGCCCTCGCGCAGGCCGCCGCAGCCGTTCGTCAGGACGACGGTCCGGCAGCCCGCCGCGACGGCGGTACGGACCCCGTGCGCGACGGCGGCGACGCCCCGGCCCTCGTAGAAGTGGGTACGGCCGAGGAAGACCAGGACGCGCTTCTCACCGATCTTGTACGAGCGGATCGCGCCGCCGTGACCCTGTACGGCGGGGGCCGGGAAACCGGGCAGCTCGGTCACCGGGAACTCGGCCTCCGGGGTGCCGAGCGCATCGCCCGCGGGGGCCCAGCCGGAACCCATCACGAGCGCGACGTCGTGGGTCTCGGCGCCGGTCAGCTCGCGCAGGCGGGCGGCGGCGTCGGCGGCGGCGGCGTACGGGTCGCCCTGGATGTGGTCCGGAATAACTGATGCGTTCACGCGGACGAGGGTAGCCGGTGATTCCCTACGCGCGTAGATGCCCATGAACAGAGTCTGCCCGAACTTACTCGTACTTTCACACAAAAGGGCTGGTCGGCCCGTCAGCAGGGACGCTTGCGCAGTTCCATCACATAGTCGTGCGGGGCGCCCGCGGACTCCGCCGCGTCGGCGATCTCGCCCAGATAGCGGGCGGACGGCAGCCCGCCCTCGTAGCCGTTGAGCACATACATCCAGGCCGGCTCCTCGCCGTCCAGGGTGTGCACGCGCACCCGCATCCGGCGGTAGATGTCGAGGCCGACGCCCTCCCACCGGTCCATGGAGTCCTCGTCCATCGGCGCCAGGTCGTACAGCGTCACGAAGACCTGGGAACGGGGCGCCTCCACCACGGTGGCGAGCGCGCCCTCCCAGCCCATCTGCTCCCCGCCGAAGGTCAGCCGCCAGCCGTTGAGCCAGCCGGTGCCGCGCAGCGGGGAATGCGGTGCGCGGCGCGTCATCAGCCGCGCGTCGAGGTTGCCGGCGTACGCGGCGTAGAGCGACATGGGATCGAGGGTACGGGAGGGGAAGGGGGGAACGTCGACTCCGCTGCGGAAGACCCCTGCACGGGGTTCCGCGAGCCGTCCCCGGGCCCCGGCGCGCACGCCCCGGCGCACGTATGGAGGGCCCCGGGGCGAAGCACCTTGGCGCGTGCGGGACAATGAAGTACGTACTGCATTCCCCCGGGGCGCTCCCCCGGACCCCCGGCCGGGGCAGCAGACGGCCGCGGGATGACATACGCGAGGCGGACTTTTCGTGACCCGGATCGTGATCATCGGCGGCGGACCCGGCGGCTACGAGGCGGCGTTGGTGGGCGCCCAGCTCGGTGCGGAGGTGACCGTCGTCGACTGCGACGGCCTCGGCGGCGCGTCCGTGCTCACCGACTGCGTGCCCTCGAAGACCCTGATCGCGACGGCCGAGGTGATGACCACCTTCGACTCCTCGTACGAGGAGCTGGGCATCATCGTCGCGGACGACACCCCGCACGTGGAACAGGCCGCCCGCGTCGTCGGCGTCGACCTGGGCAAGGTCAACCGGCGGGTGAAGCGCCTGGCGCTCGCCCAGTCCCACGACATCACCGCCTCCGTGACCCGCGCCGGTGCCCGGGTGATGCGCGGCCGCGGCCGGCTGGCGGGGCTCCAGGCCGCCGACGGCTCCCGCAAGGTCGTCGTGACCGCCGCCGACGGCACGGAGGAGACCCTCACCGCCGACGCCGTGCTGATCGCGACCGGCGGCCACCCCCGGGAGATCCCGGACGCGCTCCCCGATGGCGAGCGCATCCTGAACTGGACCCAGGTCTACGACCTCGACGAGCTGCCCGAGGAGCTCATCGTGGTCGGCTCCGGCGTCACCGGCGCCGAGTTCGCGGGCGCCTACCAGGCGCTCGGCTCGCGCGTCACCCTCGTCTCCTCCCGCGACCGGGTGCTGCCGGGCGAGGACCCGGACGCGGCCGCCGTGCTGGAGGACGTCTTCCGCCGCCGCGGCATGAACGTCATGGCCCGCTCCCGCGCCGCGGCCGCCAAGCGCGTCGGCGACCGGGTCGAGGTCACCCTCGCCGACGGCCGGGTCATCTCCGGCTCGCACTGCCTCATGGCGGTCGGCGCGATCCCGAACACGGCGGGCATGGGCCTGGAGGAGGCCGGGGTCCGGCTCAAGGAGTCCGGCCACATCCGGACCGACAAGGTCTCCCGCACCAGCGCGCCGGGCGTGTACGCGGCCGGTGACGTCACCGGGATCTTCGCCCTCGCCTCGGTCGCCGCGATGCAGGGCCGGATCGCGATGTACCACTTCCTCGGCGACGCGGTGGCCCCGCTGGATCTGAAGACGGTCTCCTCGAACGTGTTCACCGATCCCGAGATCGCCACCGTCGGTTACACCCAGGCCGATGTCGACGCGGGCAAGATCGACGCCCGGGTGGTCAAGCTGCCGCTGCTGCGCAACCCGCGCGCCAAGATGCAGGGCATCCGCGACGGCTTCGTCAAGATCTTCTGCCGCCCCGGCACCGGCATCGTGGTCGGCGGCTGTGTCGTCGCGCCGCGCGCGAGCGAACTCATCCACCCCATCTCGATCGCGGTCGACAACAATTTGACGGTGGAACAGATCGCAAATGCTTTCACCGTGTACCCGTCCCTGTCGGGTTCGATCGCGGAAGTGGCACGGCAGTTGCACACCCGTAAGCGCGCCGGCGAGGCGTAGGCGCCCTCCGGAAGCCGGGAATCCCCGGCGACTTCCGGCAGTTCGGGCGGTGTGACGACCGCCGTCCGATCAGTACAGAACAACAACGGGGCCGCCTATACCACTTGGCGGCCCCTTGTATGTACAACTTCCGTTATTCGGCGCAAACTGCTGAAAACACTCGGGCGGTCACGTTACTGTCAGTTTCGTGTTCGCTGCAGAACGTCGTCAGTTGATCCTCGAAATGGTGCGTGCCAACGGGGCGGTATCGCTCCGTGAGCTCGCCCGCGTCGTCCAGACCTCCGAAGTGACCGTACGGCGGGACGTGCGGGCACTGGAGGCAGAAGGACTCCTCGACCGCCGGCACGGCGGTGCGGTACTGCCGGGCGGCTTCACGCGGGAGTCCGGCATCCCGCAGAAATCCCATCTCGCCACCGCGGAGAAGACGGCCATCGCCGACCTGGCCGCCGGTCTCGTGGACGAGGGCGAGGCCATCGTCGTCGGAGCCGGTACGACCACGCAGGAGCTGGCCCGTCGGCTCGCGCGGATCCCCGGTCTGACCGTGGTCACCAACTCCCTCCTGGTCGCCCAGGCGCTGGCCCACGCCAACCGGGTGGAGGTGGTGATGACCGGCGGCACGCTGCGCGGTTCCAACTACGCCCTGGTGGGCAGCGGGGCCGAGCAGTCCCTCCAGGGGCTGCGGGTCTCGCGCGCGTTCCTCTCCGGGAGCGGGCTCACCGCCGAGCGCGGCCTCTCCACGTCCAACATGCTCTCCGCGAGCGTGGACCGGGCGCTGGTGCAGGCGGCCGCCGAGGTGGTGGTCCTGGCCGACCACACCAAGCTCGGCGCCGACACCATGTTCCAGACGGTGCCGACGGACCTCGTCACGCGCCTGGTGACGGACGAGCCCCCCGGCCACGACGACCGCGCCGCCACCGAGCTCCAGGCCCTGGCGGACCAAGGGGTGCAGATCGCGGTGGCCGGTGCGGGAAGCGGCCCCACGGCGGCCGAGCCGCTGCCGCACGGCCGACAGGGCCGCCGCGACATGCCGCTGCCCGGACAGCGCCGTACGCCGCACGGCGGCCCCGGGGGCCAGGGCCCGCAGCAGCTGCGCAGCGCGGCCTCGCTGGCGGAGCCGGGCCAGGGCCCGGGGGACCGGTCGAGAGTCGCGGACCTGCGGCGCCGGTAGGACCGGCCGGAGGCGCGGGCGGGGGCGCGCAGGGGGGGGCAGCCTCGCGCAGGGGCTCGCAGGGGGGGGGGCAGCCTCGCGCAGGGGACTACGGCGCTCCGCGCAGCGAACCACGGCGTTTCCGCGCTGCCTTGCCCGGATCGCTCGTGCCGCCCCGCCTGGATCGCTCGCGCTGCCCTGCCCGGACCGCCTGTAACGCCCGCCCGCATCTGCTCGGCAGGCTTCGGAGTGTGGTCGGTTCAGTGGGCCACGGCGTTTCCGCGCTGCCCTGCCCGGACCGCCCGCGCCGCCCTGCCCGGACCGCTTGTAACGCCCGCCCGCACCTGCTCAGCAGGCTTCCGCGTGCGGTCCCTTCAGTCCCTGCAAGGTCAGCGTCAGCAGTCGTCCCGCCAACTCCGGGTCGTCGGGGGCCTGTTCGGCGGCCAGTGCGATCGCGTTGGTCAGCTGCAACAGATCGTCGATCGACACGTCGGGCCGCACGGCCCCGTTCACCTGCGCCCGCGCCAACAGCACCGCCCCCGCCTCGCGCAGCGGCACATTGCACTGGGCCAGGGCCGAAGTCTCGTCCCGCGACGTCGACATCAGGGCCTGCGCGAGCCCTCGGTACTCACCCGCGTGAGTGATGATCGCCCCCAGCCACTCCACCAGGCCCCGGCACGGATGCTCCGCCCGCGCGAGCTCCCGGGAGCGGGTGAGCAGGGACGCCAGGGCCTCCTGGAAGACCGCGTTCATCAGCGCGTGCCGGGTCGGGAAGTGCCGGTACAGCGTGCCGATGCCCACGCCCGCGCGGCGCGCGACGTCCTCCAGGGACGCGTCGGTGCCGTGCTTCGCGAAGGCGACCCGGGCCTCGTTCAGCAGCCGGTCGTGATTCCGGCGCGCGTCGGCCCGCATGGGCCGGGGCGGCGTCTGTGCCGTACTGCTCGCCATGGCGCGGTCATCCCTTCTTCCGCCTCGGGGTCCAGGATGCCACCGCGCGTCCGGGGGAGTGACCGCACGACGGGGCCCCGGCGCAGTTGTACGACCTCGCCGGGGCCCCGTCGTGCGGGTGCCGCTCGATCAGTCCTTGATCTCGCAGATGACGGCGCCGGAGGAGACCGAGCTGCCGACCTCGCTGGCGAGGCCCTTGACCGTGCCGGAGCGGTGCGCGTTGAGCGGCTGCTCCATCTTCATGGCCTCCAGGACGACGATCAGATCGCCCTCCTGGACCTCCTGGCCCTCCTCGACGGCGATCTTGACGATGGTGCCCTGCATCGGGGACGCCAGGGTGTCGCCGGAGATCGCCGAGCCGCTCTTCTTCGCCGCACGGCGCTTGGGCTTGGCGCCCGCGGCGAGTCCGGTCCGGGCCAGGCTCATGCCGAGCGAGGACGGGAGGGAGACCTCCAGGCGCTTGCCGCTGACCTCGACGACGACCGTCTCACGGCCGGCCTCCTCCTCGGCCTCCGCGTCGGCGGTGGCCGTGAAGGGCTTGATCTCGTTGACGAAGCCGGTCTCGATCCAGCGGGTGTGGACCTGGAACGGCTCGCTGGTGAAGGCAGGGTCGACCACGACCGCGCGGTGGAAGGGGATGGCGGTGGCCATGCCCTCGACGTTGAACTCGGCCAGCGCGCGGGCGGCGCGCTGGAGCGCCTGCTCGCGGGTCGCGCCGGTCACGATCAGCTTCGCCAGCAGCGAGTCCCAGGCGGGGCCGATGACGGAACCGGACTCGACGCCCGCGTCCAGGCGGACACCGGGGCCGGTCGGCGGCGCGAACGTGGTGACGGTGCCCGGAGCGGGCAGGAAGCCGCGGCCCGGGTCCTCGCCGTTGATCCGGAACTCGAAGGAGTGACCGCGCACGGCCGGGTCGCCGTAGCCCAGCTCCTCGCCGTCGGCGATGCGGAACATCTCGCGCACGAGGTCGAGGCCGGTGACCTCCTCGGTGACCGGGTGCTCGACCTGGAGGCGGGTGTTCACCTCCAGGAAGGAGATGGTCCCGTCCGTGCCGACGAGGAACTCCACCGTGCCGGCGCCGACGTAGCCGGCCTCCTTGAGGATGGCCTTGGACGCCGCGTACAGCTCCGCGTTCTGCGCCTCGCTCAGGAACGGGGCCGGGGCCTCCTCGACCAGCTTCTGGTGGCGGCGCTGGAGGGAGCAGTCGCGGGTGGAGACCACGACGACATTGCCGTGGGTGTCGGCCAGGCACTGGGTCTCGACGTGGCGCGGGCGGTCGAGGTAGCGCTCCACGAAGCACTCGCCCCGGCCGAACGCCGCGACGGCCTCACGGACCGCGGAGTCGTACAGCTCCGGGATCTCCTCCAGCGTGCGGGCGACCTTCAGGCCGCGGCCGCCGCCGCCGAAGGCGGCCTTGATCGCGATCGGCAGCCCGTGCTGCTCGGCGAAGGCGACGACCTCCTCGGAACCCGACACCGGGTCGGGCGTGCCGGCCACCAGCGGAGCACCGGCGCGCTGCGCGATGTGCCGGGCGGCGACCTTGTCGCCGAGGTCCCGGATCGCCTGCGGCGGCGGTCCGATCCAGGTCAGGCCCGCGTCCAGCACGGCCTGGGCGAACTCGGCGTTCTCCGACAGGAAGCCGTAGCCCGGGTGGATCGCGTCGGCCCCGGAGTCCTTGGCCGCCTGGAGCACCTTGGCCATGTCGAGATAGCTGGCGGCCGGGGTGTCACCGCCCAGAGCGAAAGCCTCGTCGGCCGCACGCACATGCAGAGCGTCGCGGTCCGGGTCTGCGTAGACGGCCACGCTCCCGATCCCGGCATCCCGGCATGCCCGAGCAACGCGGACAGCAATTTCGCCACGGTTGGCGATGAGCACCTTGCGCACGATGGCTCCCTCCTTGAAACAAGCTGAGTTTAGGGACTACCGACACGGCCCTACGACCCGTCCCCAATGGTGAGCTTGCCCACACGGAGTGTGATTCGAGGCTTGCTCAAGTCGCGAAATCCCTTGTGGCACCACGGTACGCCGGGTTTCATAACCGCACAGTAGCCACAAGGTGTGGTCCAGGTCTCTGTTCGTACGGCCTGCGACTTCTCGCGTTTCTTTGTGGAGTCCCCACTAATGGGCGAACGATTCTTTGCCCGACGTACCGGAGCCACGACAAGGGGGCGTGGGGAGCGCACGCCCGCGCGCGCCACGCGCGCGGAGTGAAATCGGGGATCGCCGGAACTCTTGTCCCGGGCATTACCCATGAGTAGGGTCCGCGCTATCGCACGTACTGCAGGTAACAGGGGGTGAGCACCGTGGTGCGCAGACCGGTGGCGTTCGTGGCCGCGATCGTGCTGTTCGTGGAAGCCGTGGGCATCGTGCTCATCAACGGCGTCCTGGCGACGGTCGTGAAGAACCAGGACATGTCACTGGCCGGGACCGACCCCGCGGTCGTCTCCGGCGGCACCTGGGTGATGGGCGGGGTCTTCGGCGTCTACCTGCTGCTGTGCGGGCTGCTCCTGCTGCTGGCGGGCGTCCGCGACCGGGCCCCCGGCCGCCTCGCCCGCATCGTCCTGATCGTCTGCGCGGTGGTGCACGGCGTGCTGGGCGCGCTGACCGTCGGGCTGGTCGGCTGGGCCGCGTTCGCGTTCCTGATGGTGGTGCTCGGGCTGATCGTGCTGACGCTGGTGGCGTACGGCGCCGGGTCCGACGAGCCCGCCGACGGCGCCGGGACGGACGTTCCGGCACGGGCCTGACCGGAAGCACCCGTCCGGGCGGCACCCGCCCGGACGCGTGGCCGCTCAGGCCCAGAGCTCGGTGACCGAGATCCCCAGCTCGCCCAGCAGGCGACGCAGCAGCGGCAGCGAGAGCCCGATGACATTGCCGTGGTCGCCCTCGATGGAGTCGACGAACGGGGCCGAACGGCCGTCCAGGGTGAAGGCGCCCGCGACGTGGAGCGGTTCGCCGGTGGCCACGTAGGCGGCGATCTCGTCGTCGGTCGGTTCCCCGAACCGGACGGTCGTGGAGGCGGTCGCCGAAGCGGTGCGGCCGGTGGCGGTGTCGGTCACGCTGTGGCCGGTCCGCAGCACTCCGGCGCGGCCGCGCATGGACTTCCAGCGGGCGACGGCCTCCTCGGCGTCGGCAGGCTTGCCGAGCGCCTCGCCGTCGAGTTCGAGGACCGAGTCGCAGCCGATGACCAGGGCGCCCGCCGCCTCCGCCCGGCCGGCCACCGCGGCGCCCTTGGCCTCGGCGAGCACGAGCGCCAGCTCGGACGGGGTCGGGGCGTCCAGCGCGTCCTCGTCCACCCCGCTCACGATCACCTCGGGCGCGAAACCGGCCTGCCGCAGCAGACCGAGGCGGGCGGGGGAGGCGGAGGCGAGCACGAGACGGCGCTGATCAGTCATGCACGTCATCGTAGAAGACACGTCATCGTGAGAAGAGGCGAGCGGCCCGGTCCCTGCCGCGACCCGGACCCTGGTCCTTGCCGCGACCCGGACCCTGGTCCCTGCCGTGACCCGGACCCTGGTCCCTGCCGCGATCCGGACCCTGGTCCCTGCCGCGACACGCTCCCCGGTCCTTGCCGCGACCCGCCCCCCGGTCCTTGCCGCGACCCGGACCCCGGCCCCTGCCGCGACCCGCACCCCGGCTCCCGCCGCGACCCGCCCCCCGACCCCTGCAGCGACCCGGTCCCGCTCAGCGGATCCCGACCGCGAGCATCCCGACCATCATCGCGAGGGCGAGCAGCAGCCCCGCGCGACGCATCATGGCCTGGGCGTCGCGCAGTTCCTTCGGCGGCTTGTTCTCCGGGTCGGACCACAGCATGGAAACGATCCTGCTGCGGCGGCGGGCGGCGCGCCTGAGTACGGGTACTCAGCCGCCGTGGTGCGTAGGGACCAGATCGCTCCCGGACGCACCGGAGGTCCGGACCAAGGGGCCCGGACCTCCGGAAACGTGCGGGGAAAGACGGCGGGCGCTACCCGGGCCAGTACGTCCGGGCCCAGGCCCGCGGCCCCGGCAGATGGCGGGTGCTCCGCGCGATGCGTCCCGGGTCGGACCACTGGCCGGGCAGCGCCGGCGCACCGGCCGGCGCGTCGGACGCCGTCGCCGCCGCGCGCGCCCGCACCACCGCGAGCGCGGCGGCCAGCTCCTCAGGGGTCGGGTTGCCCCGTACGACCTTGATCATGGCCAGGACCCTTTCTAGAGGGGGATGTTGCCGTGCTTCTTCGGGGGCAGCGACTCCCGCTTGGTACGCAGCTGGCGCAGCCCCTTCACGATGTGGGCGCGGGTGTCGGACGGCATGATCACCGCGTCGACGTAGCCGCGCTCGGCCGCCACGTAGGGGTTGAGCAGGGTGTCCTCGTAGTCGGCGATCAGCTCGGCGCGGGTGGCTTCCGCCTCGGCGGGGTCCGTGACGGCGGCGATCGTACGGCGGTGCAGGATGTTCACCGCGCCCTGCGCGCCCATCACCGCGATCTGCGCGGTCGGCCAGGCGAGGTTGATGTCGGCGCCCAGGTGCTTGGAGCCCATGACGTCGTACGCGCCGCCGAACGCCTTGCGGGTGATCACCGTGATCAGCGGGACGGTCGCCTCGGCGTAGGCGTAGATCAGCTTGGCGCCGCGGCGGATGATGCCGCCGTACTCCTGGTCGACGCCGGGCAGGAAGCCGGGGACGTCGACGAAGGTCAGCACCGGCACGTTGAAGGCGTCGCAGGTGCGGACGAAGCGCGCGGCCTTCTCGCTGGCGTTGATGTCCAGGCAGCCCGCGAACTGCATCGGCTGGTTGGCGACGATGCCGACCGGATAGCCCTCGACGCGCCCGAAGCCGGTGACGATGTTCGGCGCGAACAGCGCCTGGGTCTCCAGGAACTCGCCGTCGTCCAGCACGTGTTCGATGGCGGAGTGCATGTCGTACGGCTGGTTGGCCGAGTCCGGGATGAGGGTGTCGAGCTCGCGGTCCTCGTCCGTGGTGGCGAGGTCCGCCGCCTCGGGGAAGGCCGGCGCCTCGGACAGGTTGTTCGAAGGCAGGTACGACAGCAGCGACTTGACGTACTCGATGGCGTCCTTCTCGTCGCCCGCCATGTGGTGCGCCACACCGGAGGTGGTGTTGTGGGTGCGGGCGCCGCCGAGCTCCTCGAAGCCGACGTCCTCGCCGGTGACCGTCTTGATGACGTCGGGGCCGGTGATGAACATGTGCGAGGTCTGGTCGACCATGACCGTGAAGTCGGTGATCGCGGGGGAGTAGACCGCGCCGCCCGCGCACGGTCCGACGATCAGCGAGATCTGCGGCACGACGCCCGAGGCGTGCACATTGCGGCGGAAGATCTCCGCGAACAGCCCGAGCGCGGCCACGCCTTCCTGGATCCGGGCGCCACCGCCGTCGTTGATGCCGATGACCGGGCAGCCGGTCTTCAGCGCGAAGTCCATCACCTTGACGATTTTCTCACCGTAGACCTCGCCGAGCGAGCCGCCGAAGATGGTGAAGTCCTGCGAGTAGACGCAGACCGGGCGGCCGTCGACCGTGCCGTATCCGGTGACGACACCGTCCCCGTACGGGCGGTTCTTCTCGATGCCGAAGTTGGTGGAGCGGTGCCGGGCGAATTCGTCGAGCTCCACGAAGGAACCCTCGTCGAGCAGCAGATCGACCCGTTCGCGCGCGGTCAACTTGCCCTTGGCGTGCTGCTTCTCGACCGCGCGCGCGGAGCCCGCGTGCGTCGCCTCGTCGATCCGGCGCTGCAGGTCCGCGATCTTGCCAGCGGTCGTGTGGATGTCGGTCTCTTCCGGCTCGGACATCGGGTGGCGGCTCCCTGCCTGGTCACGGGGGACGACTGTGCTGCTGCTGATCAGGTGCAGAACACCTACTGATCCGTAGGGTATCGGCGCCGATACGGATCGGCAGTGCGTCCTTTGCCACACCTAGTCTGGCTTGCATGACACCTTCGGATGCGCCACGGAACCGTTGGTCGGACCTGGACCGGCCGCCCCTGAACGTCCCCGCGCTGCGCCGCGGACTGCTGCGGCCGGGCGGACTGTGGACCTCGCTCGACGTCGTGGAGACCATCGGGTCCACCAACTCCGAGCTCGCCCGCCGTGCGGCGGACGGGCTCGACGCGGGCACCGTGCTGGTCGCCGAGGAACAGACCGCGGGCCGCGGCCGACTCGATCGCACCTGGACGGCTCCGGCCCGTTCGGGCCTCTTCTTCTCCGTCTACCTGGAGCCGGGCGGCGTCCCCGCCGAGCGCTGGGGCTGGCTGCCGCTGCTCACCGGCGTCGCCGCGGCGACCGGCCTGGCACGGGCCGCAGGCGTCGACACGGCCCTGAAGTGGCCCAACGACCTCCTGGTCACGGTGGACGGCGTGGAGCGCAAGGCGGGCGGCATCCTGGCCGAGCGCGCCGGGGACGGCGTCGTCATCGGCATGGGCCTCAACGTCTCCCTGCGCGCCGAGGAGCTGCCCTCCCCGACGGCCGCCTCCCTGGCCCTGGCCGGGGCCGTCTCCACCGACCGCGAGACGCTGCTGCGGGGCGTGCTGCGCTCGCTGGAGCACTGGTACGGGCAGTGGCGCGCGGCGGACGGCGACGCGGCGGCGAGCGGCCTCCAGGAGGCGTACGCGGCGGGCTGCGCCACGCTCGGCCGGACGGTGCGGGCCCAGCTGCCCGGCGACCGCACGCTGGTCGCCGAGGCGGTGGCGATCGACGGCGACGGCCGACTGGTCCTGTCCACCGAGGACGGCCTCCAGGAACCCGTGTCGGCCGGTGACATCGTCCATCTGCGGGGCGTGGAGGGCGGCCTGGTCTGAGTCGGCCGGGACGGCCGGCCCGTCGCGACGGGCCGCGGGCGGGTAGGCGCGCCGTCCCCGCACCTGCGGGGAGTCGTACCACCTGGGGGGAGCCCTCGATGGCCGTGGCGCCCGCCCTTGCCTGCGAGGGGGTGCCGGTTCGGCGGGTGGCGCGGCGGCGGAGTGCAGCCGCCTGCGCGCGCCTGCGGGGGGTGCCTCAGCTGTCGTACGCGGTCGCGGCACATACCGGGGCCCGCCCGGAGCCGCAGGGAGTCGTAGCCACCCGGGCGGAGCCCTCGATGGCCGGGGCGCCCGCCCGCGCCCCCGGGGAGGTGCTCGCCCCGCCAGGCCCTCCGGCTCACCCGAACACGTACTCGGGGTATGAATCCGTGCCCTCCCGGAAACCGTCCACCGGCCGGAACCAGCCACGCCCGCCGGTCCGCCCAGGGGCCCTTCCGGGAGGGCCGGGGGTATGAATCCGCGTCCTGCCGGAAACCGCCCACCGGCCGTCACCGCCCACGCCCCCCGGCCCACCCAGGAGCTTTCCGGGAGGACTCAGGGGCGTGAGCCACGGCACACCTGCCGTATCGTTGAGGCGATCCACCGACAGAGAGATCGGCAGGGCAGTGCGCAGGGAACGGGCAGGAGGCGGCTGGTGACCGTCGACGACACGACCTCCGGTGCGGGCACACAGCCCCCGTCGGGCCCCTCGGTCCACGCGACACCGCATCACGAGGTCGACCACACGGCGGAGCCGACCGACGACCCCCTCGCGATCCGGCTGGAACAGCTGATCCTGGGCGCCGACCGCCGCTACACACCGTTCCAGGCGGCCCGTACCGCCGGTGTCTCGATGGACCTGGCCTCCCGTTTCTGGCGGGCCATGGGCTTCGCCGACATCGGGCAGGCCAAGGCGCTCACCGAGGCCGACGTGCTGGCGCTGCGCCGGCTCGCCGGTCTCGTCGAGGCCGGGCTGCTCAGCGAACCGATGGCGATCCAGGTGGCCCGGTCCACCGGGCAGACCACCGCCCGGCTGGCGGAGTGGCAGATCGACTCCTTCCTGGAGGGGCTGACCGAGCCGCCCGAGCCCGGCATGACCCGTACCGAGGTCACGTACCCGCTGATCGAGCTGCTGCTCCCGGAGCTCCAGGAGTTCCTGGTCTATGTGTGGCGGCGCCAACTGGCGGCCGCCACCGGGCGGGTCGTGCAGGCCGCCGACGACGAGGAGATGGTCGACCGCCGTCTGGCCGTCGGCTTCGCCGACCTCGTCGGGTTCACCCGGCTGACCCGGCGGCTGGAGGAGGAGGAACTCGGCGAGCTGGTCGAGGCCTTCGAGACCACCTCGGCCGACCTGGTGGCCGCCCACGGCGGCCGTCTCATCAAGACCCTCGGCGACGAGGTCCTCTTCGCCGCCGACGACGCGGGCACCGCCGCCGAGATCGCACTGCGTCTGATCGAGGCGATGACCCAGGACGAGACCATGCCCGCGCTGCGCGTGGGCATCGCGTTCGGCACGGTCACCACCCGGATGGGCGATGTCTTCGGCACGACCGTGAACCTCGCCAGCCGGCTGACGTCGATAGCGCCCAAGGACGCCGTGCTGGTGGACGGGGCCTTCGCCGAGGAGCTGACCCGCACCGGTGACGCCCCGGCCTCCGAGGCGCAGGCGGCGGAGGAGGCCGCGGTGGCCGAGAAGGAGCGCCGGGAAGGCATGGAGCCGACCGCGGCGCCCACGTACCGCTACGGGCTCCAGCCGATGTGGCAGCGCCCGGTGCGCGGGCTCGGCGTGGTGGAACCCTGGCTGCTGGCCCGCCGCGGCACGTCCTGACCCCGGCCCCGCCATGCCCCCGCATTCCGCCGCCTCGTCCGCACCCGGACTCGCCCGGGTCCGCCGTCCGGGCCGCCCCATAGGATCCCTCCGGTAACGCTCGTTAACCGGAGGGGTGAAGTCATGACCGTCACGTCCGAGCAGCGGTTCGGGGAATTCGTCGTCGTACGGGTCCACGAGGGGCAGGAGCACGTCGCCGAGCTGGTGCTCGACCGGCCGGGGGCGATGAACGCCGTGTCCACGGACATGGCCCGCTCGATCGCCGCCGCCTGTGCCGCGCTCGCCGCCGACCCCGGCGTGCGGGTCACCGTCCTCACCTCCAGCCATGAGCGGGCCTTCTGCGTGGGCGCCGACCTGAAGGAGCGGAATTCCTTCACCGACGCCGATCTGCTCCGTCAGCGCCCCACCGCCCGGTCCGCGTACACCGGGGTGCTCGAACTGCCGATGCCGACGATCGCCGCCGTGCACGGCTTCGCGCTCGGCGGCGGCTTCGAGCTGGCGCTCTCCTGCGACCTGATCGTCGCCGACCGGACGGCCGTGGTCGGGCTGCCCGAGGTGTCGGTCGGTGTCATCCCGGGCGGTGGCGGTACACAGCTGCTGCCGCGGCGGATCGGAGCGGCGCGCGCCGCCGAGCTGGTCTTCACGGCCCGGCGGGTGGAGGCGGCCGAGGCGCTCGACTCCGGACTCGTCGACGAGCTGGTGGAGGCCGGGCAGGACCGGGCGGCCGCGCTGGCGCTGGCCGGCCGGATCGCCGCCAACTCCCCGGTGGGGCTCCGGGCCGCCAAGCGGGCGCTGCGGCTGGGCCACGGCCTGGATCTGCGGGCCGGACTCGAAGTGGAGGACGCCGCCTGGCGGTCGGTGGCCTTCTCCGGAGACCGGGCCGAGGGCGTGGCCGCGTTCAACGAGAAGCGGAAGCCGGAGTGGCCCGGCGAGTGACGCAGAGTGACCTCGCGTCACCGAATGGACACGAAGTGCACGCGAGGGATGGCTCAAACTGATCAAATCACCCCAAATCTACATAAGCTGTAACGATGGGTGGTGATGATGCACGGCTGCGGGCCGTGGTGGCGCTGGCGCAGGCGATGGCGGCGGCGCACACCCCGCGGGGATCGTGGCGGGCGGCCGCGCTGGGGGCGTGCGAGGCACTGGGCGGCAGCTTCGCCGCGCTCTCCGTGTGGGAGCGCGGGCGGGGGGAGCTGCGCGTCCTGGTGAACGCGGGCGAACGCGCCGAGGGGGAGGAGGAATTCCCCGAGGCGGAGGCGTATCCGGTGCACCAGTTCCCGGAGATCACCGAGTTCCTGCACGAGCGGTGGGCCGGGGGCGGTGAGCCGGACGCCTGGGTCGAGACCGCGGACGGCCCGGCGGGCGCGCCGCCGGACGGGGGCGCGGGGCTGCGGGAGTACGGGAGCGGGTACGGCCGGGAGCGGGTGGCCGCGCTGCGCCGGCGCGGGCGCGGCTGCTGCGTGGTCGCGCCGATCGTGCTGCACGGGCGGGCCTGGGGCGAGCTGTACGTGGCCCGGCCGGTGGGGGCGCCGGTGTTCGGGCGGGCGGACGCGGACTTCGCGACCGTGCTGGCCGCGGTGGTCGCCGCGGGGATCTCCCAGACGGAGCGGCTCGAAGAGGTCCGCAAGCTCGCCTTCACCGATCCGCTCACCGGGCTGGCCAACCGCCGCGCCGTCGATGTGCGGCTGGACGAGGCGGTGGAACGGCACCGGGCGGACGGGGCGGTGGTCAGCCTGGTCGTCTGCGATCTCAACGGCCTGAAGCAGGTCAACGACACGCATGGCCATGCGGTCGGCGACCGCCTGCTGGAACGTTTCGGCTCGGTGCTGTCCCGCTGCGGCGCCATGCTGCCCGGCGCGCTGGCGGCCCGGCTCGGCGGTGATGAGTTCTGTCTGCTCACGGTGGGGCCGCAGGCGGACGAGGTGGTCCGGGTGGCCACCGAACTCTGCGAGCGGGCGGCCGAGTTGGAGCTGGGGGACGGAGTGGCGTGCGGGCTGGTCTCGACCGGCGATCCGATCGGCCCGGTGGTGTCGGCGCGACGGCTCTTCCGGCTGGCGGACGCCGCGCAGTACCGGGCGAAGGCGGCCCGTTCGGCCAAGCCCGTGGTGGCCGGGCGGGACGGTGAGGTGATCCGGCTGGCCGACGCGCCGCCCAGGTCCCCGCACGACCGCCGCCATCTGCGCGGCAGCCGCCCCTGAGGAGGGGTGCCCCGGTAAGGGGTCAACCGCTCGACCACTAGTGACATGAAGGGATTCAATCCGTACGCTTCTGAATATGGATATGCATACAGTCGTGGTGGGGACGTCCGGCACCACCGCTCAGGACGTCATCGCCGTGGCCCGCGGCAACGCCCGCGTCGAGCTCTCCGCGGCCGCCGTCGACGCGCTCGCCGCGGCCCGCGAGATCGTGGACGCGCTCGCCGCCAAGCCCGAGCCGGTGTACGGCGTCTCCACCGGATTCGGGGCACTGGCCAGCCGCCACATCAGCCAGGACCTCCGCACGCAGCTCCAGCGCAACATCGTCCGCTCGCACGCCGCGGGCATGGGGCCGCGGGTCGAGCGGGAGGTCGTCCGCGCGCTGATGTTCCTGCGGCTGAAGACGGTCGCCTCCGGGCACACCGGCGTACGCCCCGAGGTCGCGCAGACCATGGCCGACGTCCTCAACGCGGGCATCACCCCCGTGGTCCACGAATACGGCTCGCTCGGCTGCTCCGGCGACCTGGCCCCGCTCTCGCACTGCGCCCTGACGCTGATGGGCGAGGGCGAAGCGGAGGGCTCCGACGGCACCGTGCGCCCCGCCGGCGAGCTGCTCGCCGCCCACGGCATCACCCCGGTCGAGCTGCGCGAGAAGGAGGGGCTCGCCCTCCTCAACGGCACCGACGGCATGCTCGGGATGCTGGTCATGGCCCTGGCCGACCTGAAGACCCTCTACACCTCCGCCGACATCACCGCCGCCCTCTCCCTGGAGGCGCTGCTCGGCACGGACAAGGTGCTCGCCCCGGAGCTGCACGCCATCCGCCCGCACCCCGGCCAGGGCGCCAGCGCGGACAACATGCTGCGGGTGCTCGCGGGCTCGGGCCTCACCGGTCACCATCAGGACGACGCGCCCCGCGTCCAGGACGCCTACTCGGTGCGCTGCGCCCCGCAGGTCAACGGCGCGGGCCGCGACACCCTCGACTACGCCGGGCTCGTAGCGGACCGCGAGCTGGCCTCCGCCGTCGACAACCCCGTCGTCCTTCCCGACGGCCGGGTCGAGTCCAACGGCAACTTCCACGGCGCCCCCGTCGCGTACGTACTCGACTTCCTGGCGATCGTCGCCGCCGACCTCGGCTCCATCGCCGAGCGCCGCACCGACCGGCTGCTGGACAAGAACCGCTCGCACGGGCTGCCGCCGTTTCTCGCCGACGACGCCGGGGTGGACTCGGGCCTGATGATCGCCCAGTACACCCAGGCCGCCCTGGTCAGCGAGATGAAGCGGCTCGCCGTACCCGCCTCGGCGGACTCGATCCCGTCCTCCGCGATGCAGGAGGACCACGTCTCCATGGGCTGGTCGGCGGCGCGCAAACTCCGTACCGCCGTCGACAACCTGGCCCGGATCGTCGCCGTCGAGCTCTACGCGGCGACCCGCGCCGTCGAGCTGCGCGCCGCCGGGGGCCTCACCCCCGCGCCCGCCTCGCTGGCCGCCATCGAGGCGCTGCGCGCGGCGGGGGTCCAGGGGCCCGGACCGGACCGCTTCCTGTCGCCGGACCTGGCAGCGGCGGACGCGTTCGTCCGCGCGGGGAAGCTGGTCGCGGCGGTCGAGCCGGTGACGGGGCCGCTGGCGTAGGCCCGTCGCGGGCACGCCCCGGGGCGTCCCGGACGGGCGGGGCCTCAGACGGGGAGGACCTCGGGGCGGCGCGCGGCGTGCGAGAGCAGCGCCGCGCCGATGCCCAGGAAGGCCATCCCGCCGATCAGATACGGCCTGGTGCCGATCCCGGTCCCGGTGTCGGCCAGCCGCGGACCGGTCCCGGCCTCCGCCGGCCGCGGACCGGGGCCGGTGTCCGGGGTGTCCGCGGCGGTGGTGGCGGGGGCGCTCCGTGCACCCGGTGCGGAGACCGGCCGGTCCGTCGCGTTGGCGGACGGGACGAACCACAGGGCGGCCAGCAGCGTGGCCGCGGCGGTGGCGGTCAGGAGCGGGCGGCGAGCGACGGCCACGGAAACGATCCCCCTTGTCACAGCCGTGAGTTAGGCATGTGCGGATGCTAGTGAAAGCAGCGGGTCGCGGGAAAGCCGGGGGCTCGCGGAGCTTACGCTCCGGCACATGAGCACATCTGAGACATCACGGTTCGTTCGGCTTCGCGTCGAAATGGTGCTGGAGATCACGGACCCCGCCGCCCTCAGCGGCACCGCGCTGGAGTCGATCGCCGCCGAATACGGCGAGCCGGGCGGCGAGTCCGCCGAGGAGCGCACGCGCGCCGAGGCCGCCGTACGGGAGGACGGCGCGGAGGCCCTCGCCTCCCTCGTCGACCCGTTCGACCTGGTCAGCGAGGTACCCGGGGTCGAGCTCGCCCAGGCGTCCTGGAGCAGCGAGACCGTCGACTACGACCCGGACGACCCGGACTCCTGGGACCTCGACGACGAGGACGAGGACGACGAGGGCGACGAGACGGACTTCGAGAACGACCCGGAGGACGGTGTCGGCGTACCGCACCATGGATGAGGACGACGGTCACGTCGCCGCGCGCGGCGGGACCGCGGACCCGTGAACACCGGCCCCGGACCGCTTCCCACGCGGTCCGGGGCCGCTGTCGTCGGCCGGTCGCCCCTACGCGATCGGCGCCGGGAACCGCCGTCGCCGCGGACGCGTCGTTGAGTGTTGTTCCCCACATCCTTCTTGGATGTGGAACGCGGGACCCTTTCCATGGGTTCTAGGACCATTGACGGGTTTCGCCGGAGACGGCGGTTCCGCTCGGGGATTTTGGGGATACGGCAACGATGGAGAAGCGTGTGATGACGGACAGCAAGCGGCGCAGGGGCCTGATGGCCGCGTCCGCACTGCTCGGCGGCGTACTGGTGCTCACCGCCTGCAACGACAGCGGCGACAGCAGTGCCGAGGGCTCGAAGAAGTCGCAGGCGGCCGAGGTCGACAAGGCGGCGGCCCAGGACGCGTCCGAGGCCCAGATAGCGATCGCGCCGAAGAACGGCGCGACCAACGCGAGCATCAACAACGACGCGAAGGTCACCGTCGCCAAGGGCACGCTCTCCGAAGTCACCATGACCACCGCGGCCGGAGCGGCCGTCAAGGGCACGCTCTCCGCCGACGGCAAGAGCTGGAAGCCGGACGTCCAGCTGGAGCGCTCGACCACGTACAAGATCGCCGCGACGGCGAAGGACGCCAAGGGCCGCGAGGCGCACGAGAACTCCTCCTTCACCACCGTCTCGCCCGCCAACAGCTTCATCGGGAACTTCACCCCCGAGGACGGCTCCACGGTCGGCGTCGGCATGCCGGTCTCGATCAACTTCAACAAGGCGATCACGGACAAGAAGGCCGTCCAGGCCGGGATCACCGTGACCTCCAGCAGCGGCCAGCAGGTCGTCGGCCACTGGTTCAACTCGCAGCGCCTCGACCTGCGCCCCGAGAACTACTGGAAGGGCGGCTCCACCGTCACCCTGAAGCTGGCGCTGGACGGCGTCGAGGGTGCGGACGGCGTCTTCGGCGTCCAGCAGAAGACGGTCACCTTCAAGGTCGGCCGCAACCAGGTCTCGACGGTCGACGCCAACACCAAGATGATGACCGTCACCCAGGACGGCAAGACGATCAAGACCATCCCGATCTCCTCCGGTTCGTCCTCCAACCCCACGTACAACGGGCAGATGGTGATCTCCGAGAAGTTCAAGGAGACCCGGATGAACGGTGCGACGGTCGGCTTCACCGACGACGACGGCAAGGGCGAGTACGACATCAAGGACGTGCCGCACGCCATGCGGCTGTCCACCTCGGGCACCTTCATCCACGGCAACTACTGGGGCGCCCGGTCGATCTTCGGCAGCGCCAACACCAGCCACGGCTGCGTGGGTCTCGCCGACGTGAAGGGCGCGGGCGACGCCAACCAGCCCGCCGCCTGGTTCTACAACAACTCCATGGTCGGCGACGTGGTCATCGTCAAGAACTCCCCGGACAAGACCATCACCCCCGACAACGGCCTCAACGGCTGGAACATGAGCTGGGCCGAGTGGACGGCGGGCTCCCAGGCCTGACCCGACCCCGGTTCGACCCCACGGCGTCATCCCCGGCGCGGCCCGAATCCCGTACGGAGGCGGCGGCACCCGGATCCCCCCGGATCCGCGGAGCCGCCGCCTCCGGCGTTCGCACGGCTTCTCATCCGGCTCTCATCGCGGCCTTATCCCGCCATCACAAGCGCTCCATAACGTCGCGCCATGTTCTTCACCTACCTCCGGCGCGAGCTGCGCCGCCGCAGAAAGGCGGCGCTGGTCGTCGCCTCGGGCCTCGCGCTGGGCATCGCGCTGGTCATCGTCGTCAGCTCGGTCTCCACCGGCATGAGCCGGGCCCAGGACAAGGTCCTGGAATCGCTGTACGGCCTCGGCACCGACATGACCGTCACCAAGGCCGCCGCCGCCCCCGGATCGGGCGGCGGGCGGCCCAAGTTCGAGTTCGACGCCAAGGGCGACGACGACAACGCGATACAGAGCAGCGACCGGGTCATGGTCCAGGGCTTCCAGACGCTGGCCGCGTCGACCGTCTCCAGGATCGGCGGACAGAACGGTGTGGCCGGTGCCGTGGGCGGGCTCAGCCTGAACGTGATGAAGGTCGACGGCCAGTTCAAGCGCGGCGAGTTCAGGCAGCAGGAGGGTGCGGGCCAGAGCGGCCGGGGCGGCCCCGGCGGGGGCGGCGGGCAGCCGCAGGGCGAGGTCAGGGGCGGCGGCGCCTCCTTCGACGTCAACTCCTACACGGTGTACGGCACCGACGTCACCGAGCAGGCACTCGGCCCGCTGACCTCCTCGAAGATCACCAAGGGCCGTACGTTCAAGAGCTCCGAGACCGACGCGAAGGTGGCCGTCGTCGACTCCGCGTACGCCAAGGAGAAGAAGCTCGACGTCGGCAAGACCGTGACCGTCCACGGAACCAAGTTCACGATCGTCGGGGTCTCGACCGCCGACAGCGGTGACGCGGCCGCCAACCTCTACATACCGCTCAAGCAGGCGCAGAGCCTCGCCGACGCCAAGGACAAGGTCACCACGGTCTATGTGAAGGCCGCGGACTCGCAGCAGATCGACCAGGTCAAGTCCACCATCCAGAAGAACGTCTCCGGCACCACCGTCACCACCTCCGCCGATCTCGCCGACACCGTGTCGGGCTCGCTCTCCACCGCCTCCGACCTCGCCTCCGGCGTCGGCAAGTGGCTCTCGATCGCGGTGCTGGTCGCCGCCTTCCTGGTGGCCGGTCTGCTCACCTCCTCGGCGGTCAGCCGCCGGGTACGGGAGTTCGGCACCCTCAAGGCGCTCGGCTGGAAGAGCGGCCGGGTCACCCGCCAGGTCATCGGTGAGGCGCTCGTCAACGGGCTGCTGGGCGGCGTTCTCGGTATCGCCGTCGGCCTCGCCGGTGCCTATGTCGTGACCGCGATCAGCCCCACGCTCACCGCGCAGCTCGGCTCGTCCGGCGGCGGAACGGGCGGCGGAATGGGTGGTGGCATGGGCGGCGGCCGGTTCATGGGCGGACCGGGCGGGCCGGGCGCGTCCAAGACGCTCGACATCGCGCTGACCGCGCCCGTCTCGCTCTCCGTGATCCTGGTCGCCGTCGGGCTGGCCGTGGCGGGCGGGCTGATCGCGGGGGCCTTCGGCGGCTGGCGGGCCTCCCGGCTGCGGCCGGCCGACGCCCTGCGCCGCGTCGAATAGTCCGCCACGCGCCCCATCCCCCCAGGTTTCAGCAGGAGTTGACCCATGTACACACTCAGGGACGTCACCAAGCGCTACACGCGCGGGAAGTCCACCGTCCACGCGCTCGCCGGTGTCGATCTGACCATCGAGGACGGCGGCCGGCTGGTCATCCAGGGCCCCACCGGCGGCGGCAAGTCCACGCTGCTCCAGATGCTCGGCGGGCTGGACCGCCCCACGAGCGGCAGCGTCGAACTGGACGGCGTCGACCTCGCGAAGCTCAGCGAGGCCAAGCTCACCAAGGTGCGCGCCGAGAACATCGGCTTCGTCTTCCAGAGCTTCAACCTCATCCCGACGCTCACCGCCCAGGAGAACGTGGAGACCGCGCTCGTGCCGCTCGGCGGCGGGGCGGCCGAGCGCCGCAGGAGGGCCGCCGAGGCGCTGGACTCCGTGGGGCTGGGCGAGCGGCTCGGGCATCTGCCCAGCGAGATGTCCGGCGGTCAGCAGCAGCGGGTGGCGATCGCCCGCGCCCTGGTCAAGCGGCCGAAGGTGCTGCTCGCCGACGAACCCACCGGCAACCTCGACGAGTCGATGCGCGACGAGGTCATGGAGGTGCTGGAGACCATGTGGAAGGAGCACGGCCTGACCTTCGTCATGGTCACGCACGACAGCGCCATCGCCCGGCGCGCACCGAGGCTCGCCACGATCCGCAAGGGCAAGGTGACGATCACGGAGAACGCGTCGGCCTGACACGGGCCGGGGCCGAGGGAGCGGCGGGCGTCCGGTCAGTGGCGGGCGCCCGGCGCGGCCCGGTGGGCGGTGAGGCCGCTGTGGCGTACCTGGCGCAGCCCCAGCGGATCGGCGTACGGCTCGCCGGTCCCGCCGTTCCAGAGCGTGGCGGGCGGCAGGGCCCCCGGGCCGGAGCACAACGCGCGCAGCCCGTACCAGGGTTGCAGCGGCAGCCAGCACAGCCCGTACAGCCAGCGACGCAGCAGCAGCCAGGGCCCCGGGCGCCCGGCGTCGGGCAGTCTGACCACCCGTATCCCCATGATCAGCTTGCCCGCGCCGCCCCCGGTGAGCGAGGTCAGGACCACATGGTTGAGGAACGAGAACGCGAGCGCCGGGCCGAGCAGCAGCCCCACCGCCTCGGTGACTCCGGCCGTGTGCACGTACGGCCGGGCCAGTAAGCCGGCGGCGACCAGGCAGAGATAGCAGTCGAGGCCGACGGCGAGGTAGCGGCGCATGTCGCCCGCGCGCGGCGGTACGCGCGAGGCGTGCGCGGCGTGGTACCCGGGCGCGGGCGGAAGGGCCGCGCGAGCCGTCGGCAGAGGCGGTCCGGAGAGGTCGCGGGAGCGCCCCGCACCCCGTGGAATGGTCATGACGGCATCATGGCCGAAGAGCCGTCACCATGTGCCCGGTAACCGAACACACACAGCCCGGCCCGCGCCCCGCACTACGCTCGCAGCCATGACCGCCGCCGTCACCGCCATGATCACCGCAGTAGTCGGTGTGCTCGGCACACTCCTCGCCCCGGTGTTCGCGCAGCGGCTGACCACGCGTCAGCGCACCGAGGAGGCCCGACTGGCGGGCGAGCAGCGGAAGTTCGAGGAGCGGCGTGCCCAGTACACGGCCATGAACCGGGCCTCCCGGCAGTTCCACACCCTCCTCAAGGACGCCCTGCACCGGATCCGCGACGGGGTCTACACGGAACAGGAACGGACCCAGCTCGAAGAGGCCCGCCTCGACCACCGCGACCGCTACGCCGAGGCCCAGATGATCGTCCCCGAACGGATACTCCAGGCGTCCCGCGACCTCAACCGGGTGCTCGCCGCCGGGGACGCCACCGTCAAACGCCTCGACCGGGGCCGCGCCCGGGAGCGCGAGGACGTCGAACGGGCCCTGGAGGACCTGAAGGCGGCCGACCCCCTCCTCGGCCGGATGCGGGAGCTGATGCGCCGGGACCTCGGCGTGACGGACTGACCCCCGGGCGGCGCCTGCCTCGCGACGGGCCGTGCCCGCCCCTCAGCAGCCCCCGAACGGCCACAGCCGGTACCGCGAATCCAGCCGGTACTCCCCGGCCCGCTCCACCGTCAGCCGCGTCCACTCGCCGTCCCGCCGCAGGCAGCCGCCGCCGTCCGCCCGCAGCCAGGGCGAGTAGGCGATCCGTACCGTCACCGAACCGGCGGCGGGCACCCGGACCACCAGGGAGGCGTCGTCCCCGCGCACGACCGCGCCCGGCGCCGAGACCAGCGGCACCGCCCCGCGCACCCGGTAGATCCGCCACTCCGCGTCCCGCCAGACCGGCTCCAGCCAGTCCGTACCGCGCCGGACGAGCGCCGCCTCCGCCTCGGCGGGCCCGTCCGGCCTGCCGTCGTGCAGCACGACCAGGCCCACGCCCCACCGGTCCAGCCAGGCCCGGTACGCCGCCGGGCTCGGCCCCGTCCCGTAGAACAGCCGCCCGCGCTCCACGTCGAGCTGCCGGTTCCAGCCGCGCGCCAGATTCACGTACGGGGCGAGCACCGTGGCCTCGCGGTGGTTGCGGGCCGGTACGGCCTCCACCCGGGTGCGCTCGGCACCGAGGCGGCGCAGCTCGGCCACCACGCCGTCGGTGTGCTCCGCCCAGGCGGGCACGGTGTTGGAGACCCGGAGGTCGTCGTCGGTCTTGTCGGCCAGCCAGCCGGAGGCGGACACCAGCACCCCGGCGAGCAGCACGGCCCGCAGCCGCACCGATGCCCCGCCCCGCGCCCACCGGGGCAGCAGGGCCGCCAGAGCTGCCAGCAGCACGGGCGGCCCGGCCAGCCCCACCAGCCGCTCCACGTTCGTCCCGATGGGGGAGGGGATCAGGAAGGTCAGGACGACACCGGCCGCGTAGACCACGGCCGCGAACCGGACCACCCGCCAGCCGCCCTCGCGCGGCGCCGCGCACCACAGCGCGGCGCAGGCCGCCAGCGGCATCCACAGCTTGCCCGCCGCCATCGGCTGCTCGCCCGTGAAGGGGAACACCACCGTCGTCGCGGCCACCACCACGAACGGCGGCACGACCAGCCCGGCCGCCCGCCGCCACCGCCGGTCCAGCCCGTACGCCGCGCCCGCCACCACCAGGAACAGCCCCGCCACCGGGCTCGCCGCCGTCGCCAGCGCCGCGCACCCCGCCGCGACGCCCGTCCGGCGCGGGACGTGCACCAGCGCGACCAGCCCGATCGCGACACCCAGCGCGAACGTGGTGCGCCCGGACGCGGCGTTGCACCAGAGCGCCAGCGAACCCATCACGGCGACCGCGACCGGCCACCGCACCCCGCTGCGCACGCAGAGCAGCCCCAGCGCCCACGACCCGCAGAGCCCGGCGGCGACGGTCACCGTCCGCACCCCGGACACCGCCATGAGCGGCGGGGCCAGCAGGCTGTAGTTGGCGGTGTGCGTCCCGCCGTACCAGGAGAGGTTGTACGCGGACCCCGGATGCCGGGAGGCGAAACCGGCCCAGGCGTACTGCGCCGCCAGATCACCGCCGCCGGTCGCCAGCACCAGCGCCCACAGCAGGTACAGCGGCACGACGACGAGCACGGCGACACCCGGCACCCGCCACCGCGCCGGGACCCGGCCCGCGCGGGCGGGGGCCCGCCCCCCGGGCCCGTCGGGCTCCCCGTCCCGTTCCGCGCCGCGCGCGGCGGTGCTCTCGGTGATCCCCACCCGGCACACCCTAACGGCGCCGTTCGCCCCGGCCGGCGGCGTGCGCGAACGGCACGGGGGTACAGCCGGCTCCACCACGGACCCGGGTGCCGGGTCCCTCGTGCGATGGGCTCCGGTCGCACAGGATGAGGACATCACGCGACACCATCCACCTCGGAGGAACCATGAAGGCACTGCTCTGGACCGTGCTCTGCGCGGCGTTCGCCGCGAACGTCTCGCTGAACTTCCTGATGGAGCAGAACGGCCCGCGGATCGCGCTGAGCGTGGTCAGCGGAGTGACCGTCCTCGTGTCCGGAGCGGGTCTGTGGGCGCTGCGCCGGGAGGCCCGGCCGTAGCCCCGCCCCGGCGCCGTACGGGTCCCGTTGCGAGGACCACCGGGGGGACTGGGACAATCGACCTGCCACAACGGTTCTGTACGTCGCCTCCGTGAGCCGCAGAGCGTGCGATGTCTGGGCGACGCCCTCAATGGGGAGGGGGACCGCTGACGCCTCCCGGGACGGGGGCGTCTTCGCGCGCGACGCCCATCGACGGAAGGTCTTGACCTGATGCAGGCCACCCCTGATTCCGTAACCCCGCACGCCACCGAGAGCCGCGTCATCGAGCCGCTGTACGCCGAGATCCTCCGGCGCAACCAGGGCGAGCAGGAATTCCACCAGGCGGTCCGGGAGGTCCTGGAGACCCTCGGACCGGTCCTCGCCAAGCGTCCCGAGTTCGTGGACGCCCGGATCATCGAGCGGATCTGCGAGCCCGAGCGCCAGCTCATCTTCCGGGTGCCGTGGTCGGACGACTCCGGCGACATCCACGTCAACCGCGGCTTCCGCGTCGAGTTCTCCAGCTCCCTCGGGCCGTACAAGGGCGGGCTGCGTTTCCACCCCTCGGTCAACCTCGGCATCGTGAAGTTCCTCGGCTTCGAGCAGATCTTCAAGAACGCGCTCACCGGCATGCCCATCGGCGGCGGCAAGGGCGGCGCGGACTTCGACCCCAAGGGCCGCTCGGACGCCGAGATCATGCGGTTCTGCCAGTCGTTCATGACCGAGCTCCACCGCCACCTCGGCGAGTACACCGACGTACCGGCCGGTGACATCGGCGTCGGCGGCCGGGAGATCGGCTACCTGTTCGGCCAGTACAAGCGGATCACCAACCGCTACGAGTCCGGCGTCCTCACCGGCAAGGGCCTCGGCTGGGGCGGCGCGCAGGCGCGCACCGAGGCGACCGGCTACGGCTGTGTCCTGTTCACCGCCGAGATGCTGCGCAGCCGGGGCGAATCCCTCGAAGGCCAGCGCATCGTCGTCTCGGGCTCGGGCAATGTCGCGATCTACGCGATCGAGAAGGCCCAGCAGCTCGGCGCGACCGTGGTGACCTGCTCCGACTCCAACGGCTACGTCGTCGACGAGAAGGGCATCGACCTCGCCCTCCTCAAGGAGATCAAGGAGACGGGCCGCGGCCGCATCTCCGAATACGCGGAACGCCGTGGCGAGCACGTCACGTACGTCCCCGGCACCGGCGTCTGGAACGTCCCCTGCGACGTGGCGCTGCCCTGCGCCACCCAGAACGAACTCCACGAGGCCGACGCGGTGGCGCTGGTGCGCCACGGTGTGAAGGCGGTCGCCGAGGGCGCCAACATGCCCACCACCCCGGAGGCCGTACGCGTCCTCCAGGAGGCGGGCGTCGCCTTCGCGCCCGGCAAGGCGGCCAACGCGGGCGGCGTGGCCACCAGCGCCCTGGAGATGCAGCAGAACGCCTCGCGCGACTCGTGGACCTTCTCCCACACGGAGGAGCGCCTCGCGGAGATCATGCGCCACATCCACGACTCCTGCTACACCACCGCCGAGCGCTACGGCAGCCCCGGCAACTACGTGGTCGGCGCCAACATCGCCGGCTTCGAACTGGTCGCGGACGCGATGCTGGCCCAGGGCCTGATCTGACCCGTCTCCTCCCACGACCGTGGCCCGGCCGCCTCGCGCGGCCGGGCCACCGCCCTGTCAGACGGCCGCCGCGACGCGCCGCCGGAGGGTCTCCGCCAGCGCCGTGTTCACGACCACCACCACGGCGAAGAGCACCGCCGCCCCAGAGTGCCCCACGGCGTGCACCGCGTACGCCCCGCCGCCGAGCACCACCGCCTTGACCAGCAGGACCCCCGGGAGCGGTGGGCGGTGACGCGCCCGCGGTGCGGCGAACATCCCCCAGACCACGGCGGCGGCCAGGGGCGCCCCGAGCCCGAGCAGCAGCCGGCCGGCCACCCCCTCCCCGGTGGCGAAGCCCCACCACCCCAGGGCGCCCAGAGCCGCCAACTCCACGAAGAACGCCAGGACTTCATTGGCCATGAACCAGGGGCCCCCGGCCGGGGGAACGGGGGTGCCGCGGCCTTCGGCGGTCATCGGTGGGAGCTCCTTCTGTGCGGTGATCGCGCATCGGTGGCGCGAAGTCGGTGGCGGGACGGCGGCGTTCGCGGTGGGAGACGGGCCCTGGCCGGGAGCGGGAGGCCGTGTTGTGTTTTCATGCTCCGGTGAACCGACCAGACGGCACCCCGGCCGAAGCGACCTCCGCCCGCCGTGTCCGGCGGCGCGACGCCTCCGATGTCGACGCGTGCGTCGAGGTGCTCGCCGAGGTCCATGCCGCGGACGGCTATCCGGCGTACTGGCCCGACCGTCCCGGTGAGTGGCTGACGCAGCCCTCCCCGTACGCGGCCTGGGTGGCGGAGCTGAACGGGCCCGTCGTCGGCCACATCGCCCTGTGCCGCGGCGGGGCGGGGGACGCGGCGCCCGCCGTGTGGAGCCGCCACCGAGGTGTCTCTATCGCGGACACCGCCGTGATCAGCCGCCTGTTCGTCTCCCCCTCGGCCCGGGGCCACGGGATCGGCGCACTGCTGATGGCGCGGGCGGTGCGGGAGGCCCGGCGGCGCGCTCTGCACCCGGTCCTCGACGTCCTGGCCTCCGACACGTCGGCCACGGCGCTGTACGAACGCCTGGGCTGGAGCCTGCTGGCCACCCTCGACCAGCAGTGGGGTCCGGACCGGACCGTGACGGTGCACTGCTACGCCGCGCCGGTGTGACCGGCCCGCAGCGCATCGAGCCAGTCGAGCAGACGGGCGCCCTGGCGGGCCATGAGGTCCGGGTCGCGCAGGGCGTTGGCCAGGAGCGACATGCCCTGGTAGGCGGAGACGAGGGTGACGGCGAGGTCGTCCGGGTCGGGCAGGCCCAGGGCGCGGAACTGGTGGCCGGTCCACTCCAGCAGGCGCCGGATCACCCGGCCCGCCTCCGCGTCGAGGGTTCCGTCGGCGCGCTTGTCGAGTTCGGCGGCCAGGGTGCCGGTGGGGCAGCCGTGGCGGGCGGCGACATCGCGCTGACCGATCCAGATCTCGACCAGTGCCCTGAGGCGGTCGTACGGGTCGGGCAGGCGGTCCAGACGGTGGGTCAGCTCGTCGAGGTGCGCGCTGTGCTCGGAGAGGGCGGCCAGGACCAGCTCGTCCTTGGTCTTGAAGTAGTAGTAGACGTTCCCCACGGGGACATCGGCCGCGCGCGCGATGTCGGCGAGGGTGGTGCGCTCGACGCCCTGCTCGTGCAGGACCCGGGCGGCCTCCTTCGTCAGCCGCCGACGCTTGTCGGCCGCCGCCCGCGCCCTGGGCTTCACTGAGTCAGTCACCCGACTGACTATAGACAACCTCCGGTGCGCCCGTGCCGGCGTCCAACTTGGTCAGTCAACTCACTCACTCACTCACTTGTGGAGTCGCGATGATCGTGGTGACGGGCGCGACCGGCGACATCGGACGGACCCTGGTGCCGCTGCTCGCCGGGGTCGAACGGATCGTCCTGCTCTCCTCGCAGATCAACTCCACCCGCCCCGAAGCGCCTTCGCACATCCGGCTGCGTGCCTTCGAGGCCGCCGTGCGCGCGTCCGGAGCGGAGTTCACGATCCTGCGCCCGAGCGGATTCGCCTCCAACGCCTTCGCCTGGGCCGTACCGCCTCGTCGCGGTGCACGGCCTCACCGGCGGCGAGACCGTGCACCGCGGCCCGGGGGCTACGCCCAGGCGATGAAGTCGACCGTGTCGTTCGTCTGCGGGGGCTCCTGGAGGGAGCTGTGCGGGTACAGCGGACGGAACTCGTCCTTGTCCCTGTCGATGAGGATGGCGAGGTGGCTGGTGTTGTTCACCCAGGAGGAGACCTCGTCGGCCGCGCTGGAGCCGTGGACCCCGCCGCTCATGGGCAGTTCGTGCAGGTTGACGTCGTAACCGGCACCGACGCCGTAGGCCGGGCCGCGGTTGTTGTAGTCGCGGTACAGGCACAGCGTGGCGGGCGGGCACGCCTCGTTGTCCTGGAGCTTGACCACGCCGGGCGGCAGGTGCTCGGCGGCGACGTCGGCCCTGGCGATGCCGGGAAGCAGCGCGATGGTCAGGGCGGCGGCCGCCGAGGCGGCCACGCGGGCCAGACTGCCGGGATGCCGGAAGCGGATCGTCATCTTTTCTCTCCAAGGGGCTGACCGCCCGGCGGTGCCGGGCGCGCGGGGAATGGTTCGGGCCCGGATTCCTGCGTCGGCCCCGGGGCGCCCGGAAGCCGTGGATTCCGCAGTGGAAGGGCCACTTCTCAGAGAGGAAGTTACTCAACGTGTTCATAATGTGACGCAAAGTGGTCACAGTGACGCGGCAGTCGCACCCGGCTGGCGGAGGGGAACGGCGCGGGTGTCAGCGCCCGCCGAGGTCGGCGCGGTGCGCGACCGCCGCGTCGTCCGCCACCACCGCGTGGCGGCCCTCCGCCCGCCGGACGCGGCGGACGATCCCGACGGGGCCTCCGAGGCGAGCAGGGCCAGGGGCCCTCCCCGGCCGCCCGGAAGCCACCGGGCCGGTCCCGGTGAACCCGCGGCCCGCGGGGAACGCGGCGCGGGCGCACCCGTCACTCGCCGGCCGGGGCCACTCCGATCGGGCACGAGACCCCCGTGCCGCCGATCCCGCAGTAGCCCGCCGGGTTCTTGTCGAGGTACTGCTGGTGGTACGGCTCGGCGGGCCAGAACGTGCGGCCCCGCGCCGGGAGGATCTCCGTGGTGATCGTGCCGTGCCCGGCGGCCGTGAGGACCTTCTGGTACGCCTCGCGGGAGGCCGCCACCGCCGCTTCCTGCTCGGGGGAGTGGGTGTAGATCGCCGAGCGGTACTGGGTGCCCACGTCATTGCCCTGGCGGAAGCCCTGGGTCGGGTCGTGGGACTCCCAGAACAGCTTCAGGAGCTCGGCGTACGAGACGGTCTCCGGGTCGAAGACGACACGGACCGCCTCCGTGTGGCCGGTCAGGCCCGAGCAGACCTCCTCGTACGCGGGGTTCTCGGTGGAGCCGCCCTGGTAACCGGCGAGCGTCGTCCAGACGCCCTCCGTCTGCCAGAACTTGCGCTCGGCGCCCCAGAAACAGCCCAGCGCGAAGTCCGCGACCTCCAGGCCCTCCGGGTACGGGCCCAGCAGGGGGTTGCCGAGGACCGTGTGGCGGGACGGGACGGCGAATTCGGGTACGGGGCGGCCCTTCAGGGCCTCCTCCGGGGTGGGGAGCTGAGGGGTGCGGCGTTGCAGGAACATGCGGGGGCTCCTCCTGGGATGGGTGTGCAGTGCGTACAACGCGGCGGCGGCGCCGTGGATTCCGCCCCGGCCCGGACGCGGGCCCTACCGGGGCAGCGTCGCGGGGCTGCCGCCGTTCGCCTCGTAGCCGGCCACCGCCAGCGCCCGGTACACCGTGTACTCGGCGGCCGGGTCCGCGTCCTGCGTCCACGGCAGCGCACCCACGTGTCCGTCGATGTGGACGAACTGGTTCATCGCTTCCGACCAGCGCTCCATGCGGACCAGGAAGAGGACCAGGAGATGACGGACGTGCGCCAGCATCGGGTCGTCGGGGCGCGCCGCGTGCACCGCGAACAGGGCACCCTCGACCGCCTTGGTCACCACCAGGCCGCGGTAGAAGCCCTGCACCAGATTGACCTCGGGCAGATGCTCGTACACCGCGAAGAGCGGCAGCGCGGCCAGCAGCGAGCCCTGCGGGGCGCGGGCGGCCGCCGCGGTGGCGAAGCGGTCGGCGTCCTCGCGCGAGCCGTGCCACTTCTCGCACCAGTAGTGCAGCGCGGCGATGTGCGCGCCCATGTGGGCCGGGGCCCGGTCCATCACCTTCGCCCAGAGCCGGTCGAACTCCTCGGGGGAGTAGCCCAGTCCGCGTCCCGCCGCCAGTTCGACGATGTACGGGACCGGGTCGCCCGGAGCCAGCAGCGCCGCCTCGCCGCAGACCGTACGGGCCTCCTCCAGGATGATCCGGAAGTCGTCCGTCCCCGCGGTCGACGAACGCCACGCCTGCTGCACCAGGAACTCGGCGTGCACCGCCGCGCCGCCCGCGTCCTTCGGCGCCTCCGCCCGCCAGGTGCGCAGCCACGCGCCACCGACGCCGGGCTGCTGCGCCAGCTCCAGCGAGGCGGCCCCCGCGAAGGCCTGCACCCGCTGCCACCGCACCTCGCCCTCCTTCGGCGTCCCGGCCAGCAGCTGCGAGGCCGCCCGCCAGTCCTGGGTACGCTGCACGACATCGAGCACATCGAGCAGATCCTGGTCCGGGCCCGGCAGCCGGATGTCCAGCTCCTCCTGGCGCACGAATCCGTAGGCGTCCGGGTCGGCGGCGTCCGGCGAACCCGGCGCGACCTGGCGGATTCCGCCCCGGCGGCGCAGCGCGAAGGGGCCGACGACCGCGGCGAGCATGCACAGGGCGAGCAGGAACCAGAGAATCTCCATGCCCCCCATTGTCACCGGACGGCCCGGTAGCCCGGTGGGCGCCCTCGCGACGAACTACGCTCTGGCCCCATGAGCGACCAGCACAGCTTCGAAACCCTCGCGATCCATGCGGGAAACACCGCCGATCCCCTCACCGGCGCCGTTGTTCCGCCCATCTACCAGGTGTCCACGTACAAGCAGGACGGCGTGGGCGGACTGCGGGGCGGCTACGAGTACAGCCGCAGCGCCAACCCGACCCGCACCGCACTGGAGGAGAACCTCGCGGCCCTGGAGGGCGGCCGCCGCGGACTCGCCTTCGCCTCCGGCCTCGCCGCCGAGGACTGCCTGCTCCGTACGCTGCTGACCCCCGGCGACCACGTGGTCATCCCGAACGACGCCTACGGCGGCACCTTCCGGCTGTTCGCGAAGGTCGTCTCGCGGTGGGGCGTCGAGTTCTCCGTCGCCGACACCTCGGACGTGGCGGCGGTCCGGGCCGCGGTCACCCCGCGCACCAAGGCGATCTGGGTGGAGACCCCGTCCAACCCGCTGCTCGGCATCACCGACATCGCCGCGATCGCCGGGGTGGCCCGCGCCGCGGGTGCGCGGCTGGTCGTCGACAACACCTTCGCCAGCCCCTACCTCCAGCAGCCCCTGGCCCTGGGCGCCGATGTGGTGGTCCACTCCACCACCAAGTACATGGGCGGACACTCGGACGTCGTCGGCGGTGCGCTGATCGCCAACGACCCCGAGCTTGCGGACGAGTTGGCGTACCACCAGAACGCGATGGGCGCGGTCGCCGGACCGTTCGACGCCTGGCTGGTGCTGCGCGGCATCAAGACCCTGGCGGTCCGCATGGACCGGCACTGCGAGAACGCCACCAAGGTCGCCGATCTGCTGACCCGGCACCCCAAGGTGACCCAGGTCCTCTACCCGGGGCTGCCCGAGCACCCCGGCCACGAGATCGCCGCCAAGCAGATGAAGGCGTTCGGCGGCATGGTGTCCTTCCGCGTCGAGGGCGGCGAGGAGGCCGCGGTCCAGGTCTGCGACCGGGCGAAGCTGTTCACCCTCGGCGAGTCGCTGGGCGGCGTCGAGTCGCTGGTGGAGCACCCGGGCCGGATGACGCACGCCTCGGCGGCGGGCTCCCCGCTGGAGGTGCCGGCGGATCTGGTCCGCGTCTCCGTCGGCATCGAGAACGCCGACGACCTGCTGGCCGACCTGACGCAGGCGCTCGGCTAGGACCTGTCCGCGAAGTGCCGTCGTCCGGCCGGAGGCCGGGCCGTGCGGTGTCCGGCGCGTGCGGTCGCGAGGCCCTGGGCACGGAGCATACGCAGAACGCCGGGCGGACCGTCCCGCCCGGCGTTCCCCGTGGTGCCTCGGGGACCGGCCCGCTCGTCAGGCGCCGGTCTTCTCGTCCTCCAGCATCGCCCGGATCTGCTCGCGCAGCTCGGGGCTGTCGGTGTGCTCGTGGACGGCGACCGCGTGGTCCGTGGCGGCCCGCACGACTTCGTCCTCCTCACCCGCGATGGTGAGTGAGCAGTGCGACACGCTCGGATGCTTGCGGCAGTCGGCGATCTTCCTGGTCATGGCAGCCTCCTCGGCGCGTTCCGCGTGCCGCCCCCTCCAGCGTAAGGGCTGTCCCCGCCCCGCTCACCAGCCCTCCAGCGGCGTCGTCTCGGCGGGAGGCACCTCCCAGGGGCGTACGGTGACCGCCCAGGCCGCGAAGGCCACCACCGCGACGCACGCCACCAGCAGCATCAGCCGACGGGCGAACAGCCTCCGGCGCAGCGCCCTGCCGCCGCGCTCCGCCGCCCGCCGCACCAGATCGGCGGGCACCTGCGGATGCGGACCGTCCAGCATCCGCCGGACCTCGTCCTCCCGGTCACCGCCCCGGCTCACCGCACGGCCCCCGGCCGGCCGGGCACGCCCCGTCGCTCCGTGGGACGGCGGGTCCCGCGCATCGTGGCCACCGAGCGGTTGCAGACCGCGCGCACCCGCTCCACCGGAAGACCGAGCAGCGCCGCGGCCTGCTCCTCCGCGACCCCCTCGTACAGGCGCAGGACCAGGACGAGGCGTTCCTGCGGCGTCAGCGGGCCGAGCAGCCCGCCGCGCGGCCGCTTGTGCCGCCACACCTCACGGGCGAACCGGGTGGCCAGCTCGCGCCGGGTGCGGTCGTACGGGTCCTCGCCGCGCAGCTGCTCCCACTGGGCGTAGGTGTGCGCCAGGGCGGCCGTGAGCAGCCGCTGGGCCCGGGGGTTCGCGCCCGGCGGCCGCACGGGCTCGGTGGTGAGCAGGGTGGCGGTGTGCAGCAGACGTCCGGCCGCGCCCGCGACGAAGGTCTCGAACTCCTGGGCGCGGCGCCGCTCCCGGCCCGACTGGCGCTCTCGCACAGTCCACATACGAGCTGCTGCGGGGGCTCCCGGTCAAGAGCCGTGCGGCAGGTCGCCCCGGGCCGGGCGGGGGCTCAGCCGGCCGGGGGTGTCTGGTGCGCGGTCTGGCGGGCGGCCAGCGAGGAGTTGAACCGGGTGAGCAGCGCGCAGAACGTCTCGCGCTCCTCGGCCGTCCAGTCCTCCGTCACCTGGGTCATCAGTTCGCGCCGGGAGCTGCGGACCTCGTCCAGCCGCGCCTGCCCGCGCGGCGACAGCTGGAGCACGACGGCCCGGCCGTCCTCGGGGTGCGAGGTGCGCTTGACCAGGCCGGTGTCGACGAGCGGGGCGACCTGCCGGGTCACGGTCGAGGAGTCGATGCCCATGCCCGCGGCGAGGGCCTTGACGCCCATCGGGCCCTCCCGGTCCAGGCGGTTGAGCAGCAGATACGCGGCCCGGTCCATGGAGTTGCGCACCTGGCCGACACCGCCGAGGCGGGTCTGTTCGGCACGGCGGGCGAAGACCGCGACCTGGTGCTGCAGAACGTCGAGAACGTGGTCGGGACCCGTGGGTTCGGGGGCGGCGCCCCCGGAAGGAGACGCAGCTGTCGTCATGTCCTGAGGGGGCATGGCCGGGGGCTCTCTTCGTGCGGTGTCGGATGGGTGGGGGACAGAGTACGCGGCCACGGGGCAACGCGTACCAGCGCTGCACAAACCTGCGGACAACGGCCCAGGAGGGCGCGGACACGCGGCCCGCGCGCGGCCGGCCCGAAGGCCCCGCGGGCCGAGCTGCCAGACTTGCCGTATGAACTTCCGCGTGACCGGCTACTTCCCCCCGTTGATCCTCGACGACATCCGCGGGGCACAGAAGATGCTCGACGGCGTGGCCAGGGTGACCGCCATGGAAGGCAGCCGTCACCTGAGCGACCTCGTGGGCGCGCCGGTCCACCTCAAGTGCGAGAACCTCCAGCGGACCGGCTCCTTCAAACTGCGGGGCGCGTACGTCCGGATCGCGGGCCTCTCCCCGGTGGAGCGGGCGGCCGGGGTCGTCGCCGCGAGCGCCGGGAACCACGCGCAGGGTGTCGCACTCGCCTCCGCGCTGCTCGGCGTGCGGTCGACGGTCTTCATGCCGGTGGGGGCGCCGCTGCCGAAGGTGGCCGCCACCCGCCAGTACGGCGCGGAGGTCCGGCTGCACGGACACGTCGTCGACGAGACGCTGGCCGCCGCGCAGGAGTACGCGCAGGAGACCGGCGCGGTCTTCATCCACCCCTTCGACCACCCGGACATCATCGCCGGGCAGGGCACGGTGGGCCTGGAGATCCTCGACCAGTGCCCCGAGGTGCGCACCATCGTGGTGGGGATGGGCGGCGGCGGTCTGGCGGCGGGCATCGCGGTGGCGGTCAAGGCGGTCCGGCCCGACGTACGGATCGTCGGGGTGCAGGCGGCGGGCGCGGCCTGCTATCCGCCCTCGCTGGCCGCGGGCCGTCCGGTCTCGATCGGCTCGCTGCACACGATGGCGGACGGGATCAAGGTCGGGCGCCCCGGCGATGTGCCGTTCGAGCTGGTCAGAGAGCTGGTCGACGAGGTGCGCACGGTCGGCGAGGACGAGCTGTCCAGTGCGCTGCTGCTCTGTCTGGAGCGGGCGAAGATGGTCGTCGAGCCCGCCGGGGCGAGCCCGGTCGCGGCGTTGCTGAGCGATCCGGCGTCGTTCCGGGGGCCGGTGGTCGCGCTGCTCTCCGGCGGCAACGTGGACCCGCTGCTGATGCAGCGCATCCTGACCCACGGCATGGTCGCGGCCGGGCGCTATCTGAGTCTGCGGCTGCGGCTGACCGACCGCCCGGGGGCGCTGGCCACGCTGCTGGCCGTGCTCTCGGCGGCCGACGCCAATGTGCTCGACATCGGCCATGTGCGGACCGACCCCCGGCTCGGGCTCACCGAGGTCGAGGTGGAGCTGCAACTGGAGACGAAGGGGCCGGAGCACTGCGCGGAGGTCTCGGCGGCGCTGCGCGACGCGGGCTATCTCGTGACGGACTGACCCGCACCGGGCACGACGCGGGGGAGCCTCCGGCCCGCCGGCCGGAGGCTCCCCCCATGTCGGTGTCGCGGGATCAGCCGGTGTACGGCTTCGCCGCGAGGATCTTCACGGTGGCCGTCTTGCCGTTCGGCAGTTCGTACTCGGCGTCGTCGCCCATCCGCTTGCCGTTCACGCCGGTGCCGAGCGGCGACTGGGGGGAGTACGTCTCGATGTCCGAGCTGGCGTACTCGCGGGAGGCGAGCAGGAAGGTCATGGTGTCGTCGGGGTCGCCGTCGAAGGCGATCGTCACGACCATGCCGGGCTCGACCACGCCGTCGTCGGCCGGAGCCTCGCCGACCTTCGCGTGTTCCAGGAGCTGGGTCAGCTGGCGTACCCGGAGCTCCATCTTGCCCTGCTCCTCCTTGGCGGCGTGGTACCCGCCGTTCTCGCGCAGGTCGCCCTCCTCACGGGCCGCCGCGATCTTTACGGCGATCTCCGTGCGCGCGGGACCAGACAGGTACTCCAGCTCGGCCTTGAGCTGGTTGTACGCCTCCTGCGTGAGCCAGGTGACGTTTTCGCTGGTCTGGGTCACAGGGTGCTCCTCGTCGGTACTGGGAATACAAAGCATCGCCCTACCCGTAAGCATGTGCTTCCACGGGTGGGCGAAACCACGAGCCTAACAATTCCGCAGGAAAAGGGGGAGAAGGTAAAGCCTCGGAAGTACGAGTGCGCAGGTCAGACCGGGTATGGGGCGGATCGGGGCCGGCGTGCGCCGGTCAACGCGACGCCCCGCCGTCGACGGTGCAGCCCAGCAGCTCGACGCTGGTCGCCCTGGCCGTCGTGCGCAGCGTCAGGATGCGGTCGACGCGGTCGGTGCGGTCGTCGAAACGGAAGTCCTTGCGGGCCACGTCGTTGCCGTCCTCGTGCTGCGCGCGCAGGGTGCAGTAACCCTTGGCGTCCTTGTCCTTGCGCACTTCGAGGTGGATGTCGACCCGCTGGTCGGAGACGACCTGGCGCTTGATGACCTCGGCGCTGATGCCCTGGCCGGTCACGTAGTCGTAACCGATCCAGGCGACCACGCCCAGGAGCAGGGCGCCGAGCACCGATCCGACGATCTTGAGCCTGCGGTCCGCGCGTTGGTCCGTGGAGCGGCCGTAGCGGTTCTCCGGAGTCGCCTCGCGCACCGCGGTCATGATCGTTCCTCCCGTGCCGGGGATCGAGGAATTTTCCACCCCCCGGTTCGGTCACTATAGAAGCCTGCCCATGCGACGAATCACTGAGGATCGAGTCTTGACCGAGCAGCTGCGACTGATGGCCGTGCACGCCCACCCCGACGACGAGTCGAGCAAGGGCGCGGCCACCATGGCGAAGTACGTGTCCGAGGGGGTGGACGTGCTGGTGGTGACCTGCACGGGAGGAGAGCGCGGCTCCATCCTCAATCCGAAGCTCCAGGGTGACGCGTACATCGAGGAGAACATCCACGAGGTGCGCAAGAAGGAGATGGACGAGGCCCGGGAGATCCTGGGCGTCGACCAGGAGTGGCTCGGCTTCGTCGACTCGGGTCTGCCCGAGGGCGACCCGCTGCCGCCGCTGCCCGAGGGCTGCTTCGCCCTGGAGGACGAGGAGAAGGCGGCGGGCCGTCTCGTCCGCAGCATCCGCGCGTTCCGGCCCCAGGTCATCACGACCTACGACGAGAACGGCGGGTACCCGCACCCCGACCACATCATGACCCACAAGATCACGATGATCGCCTTCGACGGCGCGGCGGACACCGGGAAGTTCCCCGAGCAGGAGTTCGGCCCGGCCTGGCAGCCGCAGAAGCTCTACTACAACCAGGGCTTCAACCGGCCCCGCACGGTGGCGCTGCACGAGGCGCTGCTGGCCCGCGGCCTGGAGTCGCCGTACGGCGAGTGGCTCCAGCGCTGGAAGGAGTTCGAGCGGGACGAACGCACGCTGACCACGCACGTTCCGTGTGCGGACTTCTTCGAGATCCGCGACAAGGCGCTGATCGCGCACGCCACGCAGATCGATCCGGACGGCGGCTGGTTCCGGGTGCCGATGGACATCCAGCGGGAGGTCTGGCCGACCGAGGAGTACGAGCTGGCGAAGTCTCTCGTCGATACCTCCCTCCCCGAGAGCGACCTCTTCGCGGGCATCCGCGACAATGCCTGATATGTACGCGACCCAGGCACTGACCGACCTCGTTCCGCTTGCCGATGAGCTCGACAAGAACAAGGTGACCCCCGGCGTTCTCGGCTTCATCGTCTTCGCGGCGCTCGCCGCAGGCGTGTGGCTGCTGATGAAGTCCATGAACCGGCACATGGGCAGGGTCGACTTCGAGGAGGCCCCGGACCCGGACGCGGTGGCGGAGCCCGCCACCGCCGGGGCGGGCGCCGCGAAGCAGAAGTAGGACGGGCGGCGCGGGCGGCCCGGGGTTTCCCGGGGCGCCCGCTGCCGTACTCACTCGCCGGACGGGCCGTGCGCGGCCGGCACCGGCACGCCCATGACCTCCCGGGCGTGGCGCGTCGGCGTCATGCCCAGCCGCCATGCCTGCCAGCCGTCCTCCAGGTCCACGCCGCGGTTCAGCACCACGGTGAACGCCTCCGCGCAGTCCTCCAGCTTGCCGTCGCGCGCCGGGTGACCGGCCCGCAGCAGTTCGGCCAGCTCCTGCTGGGCCACCACCGTGCCCACCTCGCTGCCGCCCGGTGACGCGTAGGGCAGCAGCGTGCAGCGCAGGAAACGGGCCCAGTCCGCGCCCCGCGCGTCACCATACGAATCGAACAGCTGCACCGCCTCGCCGCACAGCTCCAGCGCCTGCGGGGCGCGGCTGTTGCCCGCGTCGACCAGCGCCAGCTCCAGGCAGGTCCACGCCTCGCCGTGGGCGACCCCGATGCGCCGGAAGTCGGCGCGGGCGTCCGCCAGGAGCTGGCGGGCGAAGCCGGAGTTGCGCAGATTCCCGGTCCGGGCGGCCCGCTGGTCGCGGGTGACCCGCCCCGAGTGGTGGCGGGCGCACGCCAGCCCGTACACGTCCCGCATCCGGGAGAACATCGTGCGGGCCCGCTCCAGCTGCCGGACCGCCTGGTCGGTGTCGCCGTCCTCCTCCAGGGCCTGGCCCAGGTAGAACAGCGTCCAAGCCTCGCCGCGCGCGTCCTCGTTGTCGCGGTGGCGGGCCAGCGCCCCGTTCAGCTGCTCCACCGCCGGGGCCGGGTCGCCGTCCAGGAGCCGGGCGCGGGCCAGCTGGGTCAGCGCCCACGCCTCGCCCCGCTCGTCCCGGGTGCTGCCGTACAGCTCCAGGGCCCTGCGCAGCTCGTCCTCGGCCCGCGCCACCTCGCCCATCCGCAGCAGGGTCTGGCCGAGCTGGAACCGGGTCCACGCCTCGCCGTGCAGCGACTCGCCCTCCCGGTGCAGGACCAGCGCGGTGTCCAGCAGGGTCAGCGCCTCCGCGATCCGGGCCCGGTCGCGCTCGACGGCCGCCAGCGCGTGCATCGACCAGGCCCGGTCCTCGGCCTGTTCCTCGGAGGACTGGAGCTCGATCGCCTCCCGCAGCCGGGCCGACGCCTCGGTCAGATTGCCCTGGTGGTGCAGGGTGATGCCGAGCGAGCAGAGTGCCAGCGCCGTACCCGCCCCGTTCTGCGCCTCGCGGTAGAGACCGACGACCGACGACAGGGTGGTCCGGGCCTTGTCCAGCTCGCCGAGCTGACGGGCCGCGATGCCGGTGCGCCACTGTACGGACCGCTCCAGCAGGCCCTTGTCCACCGCCTGGGTCAACTCGCTGATCTCGCCCAGCCGGTAGAGGTCGCCGCGCAGCAGGCAGTAGTCGCAGAGCGCGCCCAGCAGGTCCAGCACGGCGCCCTGGTCGACGCCCTCGGCGTGCCGCAGCGCCGATGTGATGAAGCTCGACTCCTCGTCCAGCCAGCTCAGGGCCGAGTCCAGCGAGCCGAAGCCGTGCGAGCCGAACTGCCCGGCCCGGGTGGACATCTTGCCGTCCACCATGCGGATCACCGCACCGGCCAGGTCCGCGTAGTTCCGGATCAGCCGCTCCTGCGCCGCGGTGCGGTCGGCCGCCTCCTCCTCGTCCCGCAGCCGGTCCAGGGCGAAGCCCCGTACGAGATCGTGCAGCCGGTAGCGCGAGCCCCGGACATGGGTCAGCAGCCCGGCCCCGGCCAGCTCCTCCAGCAGCCGCCCGGCCTCCTGCTCGTCGGCGGCGAGCAGCGCGGCGGCCGCGGCGGCGCCCAGGCTCGCCCGCCCGGCCAGCGCGAGCCGGCGCAGCAGCCGCCGCGCCTGCTCGGACTGGTCGGTGTAGCGCAGCCACAGCGCCCGCTCCACCGGCCCGACCCGCTCGTACCCGGCGAGACCGGTGGCCAGGTCGTCGCGGGTGCGCGCGCCGAGCGAGGAGCCCGCCACGCGCAGTGCGAGCGGCAGGCCGCCGCAGAGTTCGGCGACGGTGTCGGTCGCCCGGGAGTCGTACGGCCCCTCCTCCGGGGTCCCGGCCGCCTCGCGCAGCAGCTCCTCCGCGCCCGCCGCGTCGAGCGCGCCGACCGGCAGCCGGTGGACCCGCGCCGGGAGGTCGGCCGGCAGCTCCAGGGGCTCGCGGGCGGTGACCAGGACCAGGCTGTCGGAGCGCTCCGGGATCAGGGTGCGGACCTGCTCCGCGTCACCGGCGTCGTCGAGGACGACCGTCACGGGGGTGCCGGTCAGATGCTGGTGGTACAGCTCGCTCAGCCGCCGTACCTGCGCTTCCGCCGAGGTCCGGCCCCGGGCCGCCGGGTCCGCGCCGCCGGAGGACGCCCCGTCCCGGAACAGGAGCTGCTCACGGGGCGCGCCCAGCCGGTTCAGCAGGTGCAGCAGCGCGTCCCGGGTCGGCAGCGGCGCCTCGCCGGGCACATCGCCGCGCAGATCCACCACGCAGGCGCCGCGGAACAGGTCCTTCAGATCGCGCGCGGCCCGCACCGCCAGCGTGGTGCGCCCCGAACCGGGCGTGCCGTGCAGGACGACGACGGTCGGCTTGGTCTCCGTCGACGCGCGGGCCTCGCGCACCCACCGCGCGATCTGCTCCAGTTCGGCGCGCCGCCCCGCGAACGGCCCGTCGGACACAGGCAGATGGCCGAACGACTGCTCCAGCAGCGCGCGCGTGCGGGCGGCCGCGCTGCGGTCCGCGCGGCGCAGCGGCGCAGCGGTCCGCGACTGCTGCGGGACCTTCTTCGCCGTGGTGCGGGAGGAGGCGGTGAGCATCCGCTGTTGGTCGATGAACGGGCGGATGCCCCGTACCTCCAGCGCCGCCAGCCACTGCAACCGCAGCTGTTCGGCGCCGCCGGGCTGTCCGAGCGCACCGGCCCTGCGGTGGGCGGCGGGCCAGTGCGAGGCGGTGACCCGGGCGACGGTGGCGGTGGCCCCCGCGACCGCCACGACGGCGCCCGCGCCCAGGGCCGGCCCCGTCGCCGTACCGAAGGCGATGTCCGCGCCGAAGGCGGCGACCGCGGCAACCCCCGTGACCAGCAGGGGAGTTCCCAGCGCCGTCCGGCTGAAGCGCTGCGACAGCGGCTGCGCCCCGGCCTCCGACGCGTCCAGTGCCCGGAGGTAGGCGGCGTACTCCTCGTCCGCGGCGACCGCCAGCGAATCCAGCGCGGCCCGCCCGCGCGCCGTCAGCGCGGCGGCGTCGGCCCGCCCGCCCGAGCGCCGCACCTCCTCCTCGACGGCGCGCACCAACAGCCCTTCGGCCTCGGCCCGATGGCTGTCCCGCATGGATCTCCCCCTTCGGATACGACGGTCGCCGCTGCCTCGCGCGGCAGACGGTGGTTCGAAGACACGGCCCAGTCTCCCGGCTGCGGCCCGTCGGCGCGAGACGCCGCACCCGGCGGGTGCGGGGCCACGGCGACCAAGATCACGATCGGTGTCCGATCGATTCCGGTCGGTAGCGAATATTCCTGACGGCTCCGCAGAAACACCTAATCCGCTTCTGGTTGACAACGGGCGATTCCCTCGAAAGCTCTCTGGGTGCCTTGACGGAGCTGGAGGCAGCGCCTTAGGTTCGGGTGGTCGTCAATTAGATGTCAGATGCCGTTGAGCGATGCTCTGATCGCCCGGACTCTGCTCGATATCGGCAATGGGGGAGATGGACGATCAGCCCGGTGACGGGTGCTCATAATTCTTGACTCACGGCTGCCCAGGGCCCGTTTGCGGGTCATTCGCGTGCGCCGAACGGTTCCGGTGCCGCACATCGTTTCCGGGGGACGTAAGACGGCGGTCGCACGGGCGAGCGCCTTTTGAACCATCCCCGAAAATGAAGTGCTTCGACGTGTCGTTAGCATATTTTTTTGATTTGCGGGGAAGGGATTCGTGTGCCGGGCGATTCGCGTGCAGTCCTTTATCAGGTGGTCGTCAACGACGCGGAGCAGTATTCGATCTGGCCGGTCGGCACCGCGGTACCGGACGGCTGGCGCGCAGAAGGTTCTGCCCGCCCCGAGGAGGAATGTCTCGCCCACATCGAACAGGTGTGGACGGACATGCGGCCGCTGGGCCTTCGCGGCCGGGCGGCGGAATGAGCGCGCGGACGGCGCGCCTCCCGGGCGGCCGCACGGCCGGGATCACGCATGACGCGTCGATCGTCGAGGCCACGGTCTCCGAGCAGCAGCGTGCGATGTGGTTCCTGGAGCGGACCGGACGGCCCGGCACGTACAACATCGGATCGACCGTCCGCATCCGCGGGGAGCTCGACGTCCCCGCCATGAAAAGGGCGTTGACCCAGGTCGTGGAGCGGCACCGGGTGCTGCGCTCGGTCCTCGTCGAGGGCGAGGACGAGAGCGGCGTGCTCCAGCGCGTCCGGCCGCTCGACGAGACCGAGCTGTTCGACGAGACCTGGGACGGGAAGGCCGAGACACCGTTCGACCTGAGCACGGGCCCGCTCGTGCGCGCCCGGATCGAGCGGCGGGCCCCCGACGACCACCTCTTCTTCCTCTGCTTCCACCACGCGGTCTACGACGGCGGATCGGCACCGGTCTTCTGGCGCGAACTGTGGCGGGCGTACCGCGGGGAGCGACTCGACGAACCCGCCGTCCAGTACGCCGACTACGCGGTCTGGCAGCAGGGCCGGCTGGCCGGCGGCGTCCTCGACCGGCAGGCCCGGTGGTGGGCCGACACGCTCAGCGGCTGCCCGGTCCTGACCACCCTGCCCGCCGACCGGCCCCGCCCGGCCCGCCCCAGCAACGCCGGACGCGAGGTGCGGCTGCGGATGCCCGAGGCGCTGCGGCGCGGCGTCGACGCGCTGGCGGAGGCGGAGGGCGCCAGCTTCTACATGGTCGTGCTGGCGGCGTTGCAGGCGTTCGTGTCCCGGGTCTCCCGCCAGGACGACGTGGTCATCGGCTCGCCGCTGTCCGGCCGGGTCAGGCCCGAACTGCGGGAGGTCATCGGCTGCTTCGTCAACACCGCCGCCACCCGCGCCGACCTCTCGGACGACCCCTCGTTCCGCACCCACCTGAGCCGGACCCGGGACCATGTGCTCGACCTCTTCGACCATCTGGAGCTGCCGTTCGACCGGGTGGTGGAGACCGTCAACCCGCCCCGGTCGCCCAGCTGGTCACCGCTGTTCCAGATGCTCTACGTGCACCAGGGCGACATCACCGAGCGGGACACGCCCCCGGACCTGCGGGTGACGGAGGTCGACGAGCGGACCGACAGCGCCAAGTTCGACTGGCTCGTCACCACGTGGCAGGACGAGGACGGCATGGTTCTCAGCGTCGAATACGCCACCGAGCTGTTCGACGACGCCACGGTGCGCCGGCTCGCCGACGAGTTCCTCGGCCTGCTGGCCGCCGCGCTCGACGACCCGGACCGGGCGCTGGGCGACCACCCGTCGGCCGCCCCGGCCGAGGCCGCGGCGGGCGCCACGGCGACTGCCGTGCCCGACGCCCCGGCGCCCGTCGCCGCCGTGGAGCCGGTCACCCCCACCGAGCAGTACCTCGCCGAACTCTGGCAGCAGCTCCTGGACGTCCCGCGGGTCCACCGCGACGACGACTTCTTCGACCTGGGCGGCCACTCCTTCCTCGGTATCCGGCTGCTCAACCGGGTCCGCCTCCAGTACGGCGTGGACCTGCCCACCTCGGTGCTCTTCGAGACCCGCACCCTGTACCGGCTCGGCCGGGCGATCGACCGCGAGCTGACCGCCCCGGCCAAGGCCGAGCTGCTGCCGCTGGCCGAGGGCAGCGGACCGGCGTTCTTCCTGGTCCACCCGGTCGGCGGCGGCGTGGGCTGCTACGCCGGTCTCGCCAGGGCGCTGGGACGTCCGGTCTACGCGCTGGAGGCCGTGGGCCTGGACACGGTCGAGGAGATGGCGGAGGCGTACCTGGCCGCCCTGGAGACCGCGGCGCAGCCGCCCCTGGCCATCGGCGGCTGGTCGATGGGCGGTGTGGTGGCGTTCGAAATGGCCCGGCGCCTCGAAGCCCGCACCGGCAGGGCGCTCCCGGTGCTGATGATCGACAGCCATGTCCCCGATCCGGAGGACGAGCCGCCCACGGAGGCCGATCTGGTCTCCTGGTTCGCCGAGGACTGGGGAGCGGCCGTCGGCACCGGCCTCGGCCCCGCCCCCACCACCCGGGAGGAGCTCTGGCAGCGCGCCCGGGACCACGGACTGCTCGAACCCCTCGCCGACGCGGGACTGGTGGAGCGGCTGCTCGACCGGTTCGAGATCAATCTGCACGCCATCCGCCGGTTCACCGTCACCGGCGGGTACCCGGGCCGGGTCTGCCTGATCCGGGCCGCCGACGAACCCCGCGACCGGGACGACCACGGCTGGGGCGCCCTGACCACGCGGCCGGTGCGCACCCTCGCGCTGCCGGGCGACCACTACGGCGTCATGACCGCACCCGAGCTGGCACCGACGCTCGCCCGGCTGCTCCAGGAGGCGATCGACCATGGCTGACACCCTGGTGGTGCTGGACTTCCCGGGCCGCCGCGCCGAGGCCCACCTCTCCGACCTGCGTCTGGAGGAGCGGGGCTGGGACGTGCTGTACGCGATCAGCGAGCCGTTCAGCCGGTCGGTGGACCCCTCGCGGTACGTGGCGCACCTGGCCGGGCGCTGCTCCGGAGCGCCGGTCCGCGCGGTCCTCGGGTACTGCATGGCGGCCCCGCTGGCGCGCGATCTGGCGGCGCTGCTGGGCGGCCGGGACGGGCCGGTCCCGGTGGTGTTCTTCGACGGGGAACCGGGCGCCGGGGACGAGATCCGCGCGACGGTCGGGACCGTTGTGCGGCAGCTCACCGGTGGGGCCGTCAAACAGCTCGACGGCGAACTCACCGAGGCGCTGGCGGACGCCGGGCTGCGGGACCGCCCCGAGCGGGCCATGGAACTGCTGGCCGAGCAGGTGGTCCGGCTGGGGGCCGAGGTCTTCCGGGCGGACGGCCTCGACGAGGAGGAGGCGGTGGCGGCCGCGACGCGGGTGTCCGGCTTCTACCTCGACTGGATCGCCTTCCTCGTGGCCTCGTTCCGGGCCGGGTCCGCGTCACCCCACGCGGGGCCCGTCACGCACATCCGGTCGGCGGACCACCCGGTGAGCGACGACTGGATCCGGGCCGGCTCCCTCGACGTGCACGTCGTCGACTGCGTCCGGGCGGGCCTGCTCGCCGATCCGCGCACCCGCGGGCTGACCGCGGACCTGCTGGGGCGCCCCGCCCCCGCCCACCTCGACCGGTAGTCCTCGCACCTTCCCTTCTGCTGTGGAGTGAAATGACCGCGCCATCTCGCCGCAGTGCCCGTAAGACCATGGTCACGGTGGCCCCCGAATGGCAGGGCGGCACCCTGCCGGCCCTGGTCCGCGGCACGGGCGCGGCCGACCTCGTGTCCTGGCTCTCGGACCACGGGCAGACCGTCACCCGACTCGCCCGCGACAGCGGGGCCGTGCTCTTCCGGGGCTTCGGCATCGACTCGCCGGACGCGTTCCGCAGCGTCATGGCGGCGCTCTCCGACGACGTACTGGACTACGGCGAGCGGTCCTCGCCCCGGCAGGAGATCACCCAGGGCGTCTACACCTCCACCGACCACCCCGCGGACCAGCACATCGCCCTGCACAACGAGCAGTCGTACACACTGGACTGGCCCCTGCGGATCGTCTTCTGCTGCCAGCGGCCGGCCACCACCGGCGGCCGCACCCCGCTCGCGGACAGCCGGCGGGTCCTGGCCCGGCTCGACGCGGCGACGGTCGCCCGCTTCCGTGAACTCGGCGTGCGCTACGTCCGCAACTACCTGCCCGGCATCAGCCTGAGCTGGCAGGAGGCGTTCCAGACCAGCAGCCGTGCCGAGGTGGAGTCGTACTGCGCGCGGCACGACATCTCCTGCGCCTGGGTCGGCGACGAACAGCTGCGGACCTGGCAGGTCCGGCCCGCGATCCGGCGCCACCCCGGCACCGGCGAGGAGACGTGGTTCAACCACGCGCTGTTCTTCAACAACGCCACCCTCGCCGGTGAGGTCGGCGAGGGGCTGCTCGCCGCGGTCGGCGAGGACAACCTGCCGTACCACACCTACTTCGGCGACGGCAGCCCGATCCCGGCGGAGACCATCGCCGGTCTCCGGGCGGCGTACCGGGCCGAGACCGTCGGATTCGACTGGGAGCAGGGCGATGTGCTGCTCGTGGAGAACATGCTCGCCGCGCACGCCCGGGAGCCCTTCGAGGGCCCGCGGCGCATCCTGACGGCGATGGCGGACCGCTGGTCGCAGGCCCCGGAGACGGGGGCGGACCGATGACCCCCGGCCCCGTACGACGGCGTACGCGCACCGGCGGCGGCACCGACGCGGTGCGCCGCTCGTTCGCCGACGAGGAGTTCTGTCTGATCCTGCGCAGCGACGGCGGCGCCCCGCTGGCACCGTACGTGGCGGCCCACCGCGAGGAGATCCTGGCCGATCTCGACCGCCACGGCGCCATCCTGTTCCGCGGATTCCAGGTGCCCGGCCCGGAGGCCTTCGGCGCCGTCGCGCGCGGCGTCAGCCCCGAGCTGCTGGGGTACCTGGAACGGGCGGCACCGCGGGGCGAGGTCGCCGACAAGGTGTTCACCTCCACGGAGTTCGCCTCCGACCAGGTCATCCCGCTGCACCACGAGATGTCGTACGCCCACAACTGGCCCAGCCGGCTGTACTTCTACTGCGACCTCCCCGCCGAGACGGGCGGCGCCACCCCGCTCGCCAGCGAACGCCGCTTCACCCCGCGGCTGCCGAAGGAACTGCGCGAGCGGTTCCTCCGGCACGGCGTGATGTACGTGCGCAACTACGGCGAGGACCTCGACCTGCCCTGGCAGGAGGTGTTCCAGACCTCAGACCGGGCCGAGGTCGAGGCCTACTGCCGCGAGTCGAACACCGCGTTCCGGTGGACCGGCGACAACGGATTGCGGACCCGCGCCGTGCGCCAGGCGATGGCCACCCACCCGCGCACCGGCGAGCAGGTGTGGTTCAACCACACCCACATGTTCCACGTCTCCAACATGCCGTCCGAGGTGGCGGACGCGCTCATCGGCGAATTCGGCCTGGAGGGGCTGCCGCGCAACGCCTACTACGGCGACGGATCACCGATCGAGCCGGAGGCCGTCGAGCTGATCCGGAACCTGTACCAGGAGACGGCGGTCTCCTTCCCCTGGCAGCGCGGCGACGTCCTGATGGTGGACAACTTCCTGGCCACGCACGGCCGCGAGCCGTTCACCGGTGAGCGCCGGACCCTGGTCGCCATGTCGGACCTTTATGTGAATCGAGCTCTGCCATGTCCGTAACCGAAAGCTACCGACTCTCGACCCAGCAGCGGTGGCACTGGGCCCACGACCGGGACGGCCGGATCACCGCGCGGCTGCGGACCGGGACCCCCCTCGACCGGGACCGGGCCGGACGGGCCCTGGCGGCCCTGGCCGAGCGGCACGAGGCGCTGCGGCTGCGCATCGGCGACCTGACCGGCACCGGCATGCCGATCCAGGTCGTCGACGAGGACACCGTGCCGCCGCTCACCGACGCCGACACCGGGACCGGCACCGAGGAGGGCCCGGCGCCGGTGGCCGTGACCCTCACGGCCGACACCCTGAGCATCGACGCCTCGGTGCTGGTGGCAGACCGGGAGAGCCTGGCGCTGCTCCTCGACGAGTTCGCGGCGTACTACCGCGGCGCCCCGCCCGCCGAGGACCCCGATCGCATCCAGTTCCTGGACGTCGCCGAGTGGCAGGCCGACGAGGCCCCCGGCGATGTGCCCGCGGCCCCCGACGCCCTCACCTCCGTGACGCTTCCGCACCGGGACACCGCACCCGCGGAGTGGACCGTCGAGTGCCCGCTGCCCGACGCCGACCCGGAGCCGCGGGTACTCGCCGCCTGGCTGCGGGCGCTCGGCCGCTACCTCGACCCGGGCACCGAGCCGCTCGCGCTCGCCTGGTACGACTCGGGCCGCCACCCCGACGGAACCACCGGCGTGGTCGGACCGCTCGGCTGCTTCGTCGCGCTCGACCTGCCCCGGGAGGCCGACGAGGCCGAAGTCGGGTCGCTGCTCGCCGGGGCCCGCGAGCGCAGCCTCCGGGTCACGCCACTGGACCGGCCCGTGGCCGCCGGTTTCGCCCTGCATCCGCAGCCGCGCGCCGAAGGGCTCGCCGCGCCGGGCACCGAGGACATCTCGGTGACCTCCGCGCCGCCCGCCGCCGCACTGCACCTGGAATGCGTCGCGCGGGACGGGCGGCTGCGCCTGACCCTGCACGCCGCCGGGCCGGACACCGCCCCGGCGGCCGGGCGGATGCTGCTCGAATCCGTGGTGGCCGAGCTGGCCGGCGGCGGCGCCGGGCCCACCGAGACCCGGACCCTGGCCCGCTGGGCCGGAACGGCCGGCCCGTACGCCGAACGGACCCTGGTGGCCCTGCTCGACGAGGCGTTCGCCGCGGCCCCGGGGACGGAACCCGCCGTGATCGCGCCCGACGCCACGCTCACCTTCGCGGAGCTCGACCGCGCCGCGGACGCGATCGTCGGCCGGCTCCGCGAACAGGACGTCCGCCCCGGGGACCGCGTGGTCGTGCTCGGCGAGCGGACCGCGTCGGTGATCGCGGCCTTCGTCGGCGTGCTGCGCGCCGGTGCGGTCTACGTCCCCCTCGACCCCGCTCACCCCACCGCGTGGCTCGCGGCCCAGGCACGGGCGGTGGACGCCGCCCTGGTGCTGGGCACGCCCGGCGGGACGGCGCTGCGCGGCCTCGCCGCACAGCAGCTGCCCACCCTGGAGCTCCCCACCCTGGCGCTCGACGGCAGCGAGCCGGTCACGGGCGCGGAGCCCGCCCCGGTCGGGCCGGCGGACCCGGCGTACATCATCTTCACCTCCGGCTCCACGGGCGCCGCCCGCCCGGTGGTGGTGGAACACCGCAACGCGGTCGCCCTGCACACGGCCCTCCAGGAGACCGTCTACGCCGACGCGCCGGACGGACTGCGGGTCGCGGTCAACGCCCCGCTCGGCTTCGACGCCTCGGTCAAGCAACTCCTCCAGCTCGCGGCCGGGCGCACCCTCTGCCTGGTCGACGAGGAGACCCGCCGGGACGTCCCGGCCCTGCTGGACCGGCTCGCCGAGCACCGGGCCGACGTACTGGACTGCACCCCCTCGCACCTGCGGGTGATCCTGGACGGCCGGGAGCCCGGCCAGCGCCTGCCGAAGCTGCTCCTCATCGGCGGGGAAGCGATCGACGAGGCGCTCTGGCAGGAGCTCGCCGGACTCGACGGCGTGCGCGCGGTGAACCTCTACGGGCCCACCGAGTGCACGGTGGACGCCACCTGGGCCCGGATCGACGCCGCGGACGGCCCGTCCATCGGCCGGCCGCTGCCCGGCCTCCGCGTCCATGTGGTGGACCCGGGCGGCCGCCCGGTGCCGCCCGGCCGCGAGGGCGAACTCGTGGTCGCCGGGCCCCAGGTGGCCCGCGGCTACTGGGCCGCGGACGAGGCCGGTGCGGCGCGCTTCACCGAGATCGACGGAGTCCGCGCGTACCGGACCGGGGACCGGGTCCGGTTCCTCGACGACGGCCGGATCGCCTACGCGGGCAGGCTGGACGACCAGATCAAGATCAATGGGCACCGGCTGGAACCGGGCGAGGTGGCGGCCGCGCTCCAGTCGCACCCGGCCCTCGCCCGTGCGGTCGTCGAACGGCGGCCGCGGGAACCGGGAGCCGCCACGGGCCCGGACCTGCTCACCGCCTACGTGGTGCCCCGCCCCGAGGCGACCTCCGGCCTGCTGGACGATCTCGTCGGGGTGAACCCGCACGAGACCCGCTACCTCTTCGACGAGATCTTCGTCCAGCGCACCTATCTGCGCGGCGGCATCACCCTGCGCGAGGACGCGGTGGTGCTGGACGTGGGCGCGAACATCGGCATGTTCGCCCGGTTCGTCGACGCCACCTGCCCCGGCGCGCGGATCCTGGCCTTCGAGCCGCTGCCCGAGCCGTACGCGCTGCTGCAGAAGAACACCCAGGGCCGCCGGAGCCGCGTCGAGCTGTTCCCCGTCGGCCTGTCCGACCGCGAGGGCACCGCGTCCTTCACCGTGTACCCCGGCTACTCGATGATGTCCGGACTGGCCGCGTACGCCGACCCGGCGGCCGAACTGTCGGTGGTCAAGCGCTTCCTCACCAACCGGCGGGACGAGGCCCTGTTCGGCGAGGTCTCGGACGTACTGGCCGAGCGGTTCACCCCGAACACCGAAGAGGTCACGCTGCGCCGCCTCTCGGACGTGCTCGCCGAGACCGACGTGACCCGGATCGACCTCCTCAAGATCGATGTGCAGCGGGCCGAACTCGACGTCCTGCACGGCATCGACGACGCCCACCTCGCGCTCGTCCAGCAGATAGCGCTGGAGGTGCACGACGACACCGGCGGCGCGCCGGACGGCCGGACCGCGCGGATCGCGGAGTACCTGCGCGACCGCGGCTTCGAGGTGGTGGCCGAACAGGACGACCTGCTCGCCGGCACCGACCGGCACGCGGTCTACGCGGTCCGCCCGGAGTACCGCGAGGACCCCCGGCCGGTCGCCGAACCGCCGCTGGCCGTGCCCGACGCGGCGCTGCTGCGGGAGTGGGCCGCGCAGCGGCTGCCGGAGCCCTTCGTCCCGGCCGAGGTGGTCTGCCTGGACGAGCTGCCGCTGACCGCCAACGGCAAGCTCGACCGCGACGCGCTGCCCGCCCCGGGCCGGCCGGACCGGGCCGTCACCGGGCCCACCACCGCCGGCGAACGCGCGCTCGTCGCGGTCTGGGAAGAGGTGCTGGGCCGCACCGGGATCGGCGTGGACGACGACTTCTTCGCCCTGGGCGGGGACTCCATCCGGGCCATCCGGATGCGGGCGGTGGCCGGGCGCGCCGGGCTGCGGTTCCCGCTGCGCGCCGCCTTCCGCGCCGTCACGATCCGGGCCCTGGCCGCCGAGATCACCGGCCAGGAACCGGCCGCCGAACCGGCCGTGCCCGAGCGGGCCGCCTTCGACCTGATCGACCCGGCGGACCGCGCGCGGCTGGCGGACGACATCGTGGACGCGTACCCGATGACCGCGCTCCAGCTCGCCATGGTGTTCCACGCCGAGACGTCCCCGGACAGCGACAGCCACCATGTCGTCACGGTGGTCACGGTGCGCGGCGACTGGAACCCGGAAGCGCTGCGGACCGCCGCGGACCGGCTCGCCGCCCGCCACGAGGTGCTGCGGACCTCGTTCAACCTCGCCGACCACCGGACGCCGCTGCAACTGGTGCACGGACGCGTCGTGATCCCCTGCCGCACGGAGGACCTCACCGGACTCACCGAGGAGGGGCGCGACGAACGGATCGCCGCGCTCGTCGCGGAGGAACAGGCCGCGCGCTTCGACTGGCGGGCACCCATGCTCCGGCTGGCCGCGCTGCGCACCGGCCCCGACACCTTCGAGCTGGTGCAGACCCACTTCCACGGGGTGCTCGACGGACTGAGCCTCCAGCTGATGACCGAGGAACTGCTCGCCGAGTACGACCGCCGCCGGACCGGCCGGGAGGCGGAGCCCGCGCCGACGCTGCCCTACCGCCGCTACGTCGAGGCGGAGCTCGCCGCCCGGAGCGACGAGGCCACCCGCGCGTACTGGAGCGAGGCCCTGGCCGGTGTCCGGCCGCTGCTCCTGGCCGGGACCGACCGCCCGCGGATGAGCCGGGCGCTCGTCGTCGACTACGACGAGGTGCCCGCCGAGGTGTTCGCACGGGCCGCCGAGGCCGCCCGGGTACCGGTGAAGTCACTGCTGTTCACCGCGCACGTGCGGGCGCTGGCCGCCGCGGCCGGACGCCCGGACGTGGTCACCGGGCTGGTGATGAACGGACGCGTCGGCGAGGAGGGCGGCGACCGGACGCTGGGCCTGTTCCTGAACACCGTGCCGGTCGCCGCGACGGCCACGGACGAGCCGTCGCACCTGTGGCGCACCGAGCAGTCCCTGATCGGCCACCACGCCCTCCCGCTGGTCGACATCCAGAGCTGCGGCCCCGGCACCGCGCTGTTCGACACGTTCTTCAACTTCGTCCAGTTCGAGCCGGGGGGCGCGCCGGACGGCGCCCATGTGATCGGGGAGCGCGACCGCGTCACCGACGTCGGCTTCGCGGTCGCCACCCACGCCGAGATCGCCGACGGCCGCCTGCGGGTGACCGTCCAGTACGACCCCGACCTGGTCGGCGCGGACCGACTCGACAGCTACGCCGGCACACTGCGCGCCGAACTGGACGCGGCGATCACGCCGGTGCACACCGTGGAGGGCCCCCGATGAGCATTGTTCCGCGCAAGCGGCGGCAGCGACCGGACACCACCGGACCGGCCGCCCCGCCGTCCGGGCAGGACCGGCCGCTCTCGGCGGCGCAGCAGCACCTGTGGCTGATGCACCGCCTGCACCCGGACGGCTCGCTCTACAACATCCCCCTGCTGCTGCGGCTGCGCGGCCCGCTGGACGTCGCGGTGCTCCAGCGCTCCCTGCGCGATGTCGTCGCCCGCCACGACATCCTGCGCACCCGGTTCCTGGACCGCGCCGGAGTGCCGGTGCAGGTGGTCACCGAGGGTGCCCACGTGCCGGTGCCGGTGCACGACATCACGGCCGACCCGGACCGGGACCGGCGGCTGGGCGAGCTGCTCGACGAGGAGACCCACGCGCCGTTCGACCTGGCCGGACAGGCGCCGCTGCGGGCCGCCGTGGTGCGCTGCGGCCCCGAGGACCATGTGCTGGCGCTGACGTTCCACCACATCGTCTTCGACGGCTCCTCCGCGGCCGTGCTGCTCTCCGAGCTGAACGAGCTGTACCCGGCCCACCTCGCGGGCCGGACCCCCGTGCTGCCCGAACTGCCCGTGCAGTACGCGGACTTCGCCGAGCGCGCGCGCTCGCGGGAGTTCGACGAACAGCTGCGCTACTGGCGGGAGCGGCTGGCCCCGCTCCCGCCGACCCTGCAACTGCCCGCGGACCACCCCCGCCCGGCGGTGCAGAGCTACCGGGGCTCGGTCGCCGAGTTCGAGATGGGCGCGGAACTGGCCCGCCGGGTCGAGGAGTTCGGCCGGGACCGGGGCGCGACCCCGTTCGTGGTGCTGCTCTCGGCGTTCTTCGCGCTGCTCGCCCGCTACACCGGTGAGCGGGACCTGGCCGTCGGCATCCCGGTGGTCCGCCGTCCCGACCCCGATCTGGACGATCTGATCGGCTGCTTCGTCAACACCCTGGTGATCCGGGTCGACGTCGCGCCCGATCTCGGCTTCGACGACCTGGTCACTGCGGCCGCGGAGGCGGTCTACGGCGCCTTCGAGCACATGGACGTGCAGTTCGACGAGGTCGTCCAAGCGGTGCAGGCCGACCGCGATCCGAGCTACTCACCGCTGGTGCAGGCCAGCTTCGGGCTCCAGACCGCCGAGCTGACCGGCGAGTTGAGCCTGCCGGGCATCACCGTGGAGACCCTCACCGACACCCAGGTCTCGGCCAAGTTCGACCTCAGCCTGGACCTGATCCAGCAGGGTGACGTCTTCCGCGGCGAGATCGAGTACGCCAGTGACCTGTTCACCGCCCGGACGGCACAGCGCGCCGCGGGCCACTGGGTGCAGCTGCTCGGCGCACTGCTCGACGATCCGGACGCCCCGGTCGGCGCGCTGCCGATGCTGACCCCGGCGGAGCGGGACCACCAGCTCACGGACTGGAACGACACCGCACTGCCCATCGGTGAGCTGCTGACCATGCCGGAGCTCTTCGACGCGCAGGCGGCCCGGACACCGGACGCGCCCGCCGTGGTCAAGGGCACCGACCGGATCGACTACGCCGAGCTGGAGCGCCGGTCCAACCAGCTGGCGCACCTGCTGCGCAGCCGGGGCGTGGGCACCGAGACCCCGGTCGGGGTCTGCATGGAACGCGGCGTGGACGTCGTCGTCGCCTTCCTCGGCGTACTGAAGTCCGGCGGTGTCTACGTACCGCTCGACCCGGACTATCCGAGCGACCGGCTGGAGTACATGCTCGGCCACGCGGCCGTGCCCGTCGTGGTGAGCTCCGCCGCCACGGTCCGCGAGGTCCCCATGCCGGCGGGCGCCCTGCTGCTGCTCGACGAGGAGCGGGCGGCGCTGGAGGCGATGCCGTCGACCGCGCCCGGGGTCACCATCGACCCGGATCAGCTGTCGTGCATGTTCTACACGTCCGGCTCCACCGGCACCCCGAAGTGCGCGATGGTCACGCACCGCAACTACGCGAACTACTTCCGCTTCTGGGAGCACACCTATCTGCGGGACACGCCGATGCGCGCGCATCTGCAGATGACCAGCTTCGCCTTCGACATCTTCGTCGCGGACGCGACCCGGGCCCTGTTCAGCGGGGCGAAGCTGGTCGTCGTCCCGCACGAGACGGTGATGTCCCCACCCGATCTCCACGCCCTGATGGTGCGCGAGGAGGTGAACAGCGCCGAGTTCATCACCCCCATCCTCGCGGCGCTGGCCGACCACCTCCAGGACACCGGCCTGCGGCTGGACTTCCTGGACCTGCTGGTGGCCGGCAGCGACATCTGGTACTCCCGGGACTATCTGCGGGTCCGTGACCTGTGCCGGCAGGACACCCAGATCGTGGCCGCGTACGGGCTCAGCGAGACCGCCATCGACAACGCCACGCTCGCCCGGCACGAGGGCCCCACGGACGAGGACGGCATCGTGCCGATCGGCCGGCCCACGGCCAACACCCAGCTCTACGTGCTCAACGAGTGGCAGCAGCCGCAGCCGGTCGGGGTGCCGGGCGAGCTGTACGTGGGCGGGGTCGGGGTGGGCCGCGGGTACCACCGGGACACCCGGCTGACCGCGAGCCGCTATGTGCCCGACCCGTTCTCCGGCGTCTCCGGAGCCCGGATGTACCGCTCCGGCGACCTGGCGAAGTTCCGCCCGGACGGGGTGCTGGAGATCCTCGGCCGGATCGACAACCAGGTGAAGGTCAACGGTTTCCGGATCGAGCTGGGCGAGATCGAGTCGGCGCTGCGCGGACACCCGGCGGTCGACAACGCCGTGGTGGTGGTCCGCCCGACCGCGACCGGCGGCGACGCACGGCTCGTCGGTTACGCGACGCTGCTGGACGGCGAGGCCGCGGTGGACCTGGTGGCCTACCTGACCGCATGGCTGCCCGCCTACATGATCCCGTCGGTGATCATGGTGCTGGACGAGCTGCCGCTCAACGCCAACGGGAAGATCAACCGGCGGGCGCTGCCGGAACCGACCGCCGACGACAACACCGGCGGCCACGTCCCGCCCCGGACGCCGGTCGAGCGCCGCCTCGCCGAGATCTGGGCGGAGGTGCTGCGCGTCGACCGGGTCGGCCGCCATGACAACTTCTTCGCTCTCGGCGGCAGTTCACTGATGCTCACCCAGGTCGCCTCGCGCATCCGGCGGTCGCTGCACCGCGAGGTGCCGCTGGGGACCATCTACCAGTACCCGACCGTCGCGTCGCTGACCACGGAGCTGTCCACCCGCGCCGACCAGGGGCGGGAACAGGCCATCGCCACTGTCCCGCGCGACGGGGCACCGCTCCCCGCGTCACCGGCCCAGGAGCAGCTCTGGTTCCTCGACCGGCTCAACGGCGGCGACGTCAGCTACCACGTACCCGTGGCGCTGCGGCTGACCGGGCCGCTGCGGGCGGACGCCTTCGAGGAGGCGGTGCAGTCCCTCGTCGCCCGGCACGAGATCCTGCGCACCGTCTTCTCCTGGTCCGAACACCGGCTCCACCAGACGGTCGGGAAGGACCTCCGGGTGCCACTGGCCCGCCGCGACCTCTCCCAACTGCCCGCGGCACAGCGCGCCGAGGCGCTCGACATGCTGATCCGGGCCGACGAGCGGGCACCGTTCGACCTCGCCCGGGGACCGCTGATCCGGACCATGTTGATCACCCTCGGCGAGCAGGAGCACGTGTTCCTGCTGACCCAGCACCACATCGTCACCGACGGCTGGTCCTCGTCGGTGCTGCACCGGGAACTCGGCGAGCTCTACGCGGCCGCCGTGCAGGAGCGGACGCCCGCCCTGCCGGAACCACGCCTGCAGTACGCCGACTTCGCGGCCTGGCAGCGCGACTGGCTCGCCGGTCCGGACGGGCTCCGGCAGCTCGCCTACTGGAAGGACCGGCTGGCCGGCGCCCCCGAGCTGCTGGCCCTGCCGCTGGACCGCCCGCGCACCGCCGGCACGGGAGGCGTGGACGGGGCGGGCGTCTCCCTCGCCGTCCCCGCCGACGTCCACCGCGATCTGCTGGCCCTCAGCCGGTCGCACGGGGTGACGCTGTTCATGACCCTGCTGGCCTCCTTCGGGGTGCTGCTCGCCCGCCGCACCGGCCAGGACGACCTGGTGATCGGCACACCCACCGCCGGGCGCACCCGGCTGGAGCTGGAGCCGCTGCTCGGCTTCTTCGTCAACACCGTGGCGCTGCGCATCGACCTCACCGGGGACCCGTCCTTCACCGAGGTGCTCGACCGGGTGCGGGAGACCGCCCTGAGCGCCTACGAGCACCAGGACGTGCCCTTCGAACGGGTGGTTCAGGAGATCGCCCCGCGGCGCGACGCCCGCCACCACCCCGTCTTCCAGGTGCTGTTCGGCGTGGACGACGAGGCGGAGGCCGAACTCGCCCTGCCGGGGCTGGAGGTGGAGCCGCTGCCCGCCGAGTACTCGACGGCCAAGTTCGACCTGGACCTGGCGGTCGAGCACGCCGGGAGCGAGCTGCGGGCCTCCTTCGGCTACCGGACCGACGTCCTCGACGCCGCCACCGTCGAGGCGATCGGCGCGGGCTGGCTCCAGGTGCTGGCCGAGGCCGCGCACCACCCGCGGCGCCGCGTCAGCGAGTTCGGCCTGCCCTGGGCGGCCGGGAGCACCGGGGCCTCGACGGATGCGGGAGCCGTAGGCGACGACGCGCCGGACACGGCGGTGCTGCCGCTCATGGGGCGCAGGTGGGAGCAGCTGCTCGACCTGGGGGAGGTGGGCCCGGACGACGACTTCTTCCAGCTCGGCGGACACTCGTTGCTGGCCATGGACATCACCCTGACCCTCTCCGACCTGCTGGACCTGACGGTGCCGGTGCGGTCCGTGTTCGAGCACCCGACCCTCGCCGGATTCACCGCCGAGGTGTGCCGCCGGGCCCGGGAGGCGGGCATCGACGACCTGGCCGAGCGGCTCGCCGCCGACGAGGGCGACGACGGGTGGTGACGATCGCCGAGCGGTTCCGGACGCAGGCCGCCCGGTACCCGGACCGCGTGGCCCTGTCCGAGGACGGGGCGCAGTACACCTATGCCGAACTGCTCGCGGACGCCGAGGCGTTCGCGGGCGGGCTGGCCCGCGCCGGAGTGCGCGAGGGCGCGCTCGTCGGCGTCATGGGCGAACGGTCGGCCTCCTTCGTCACGGCGGTGGTCGGCACGGTGCTGGCCGGTGCCGCCTACGTGCCGCTCAACCCGGCCCACCCGACGGCCCGGCTGGGCCGCATCGTGGCGAAGGCGGGGCTGCGCCTCGTGGTGCGCACGGGCGGGAGCCCCGGACCGGACGCGACGGCCTTCCCCGCCCCGGCACGGCTCGTCACGGCGGCGGAGCTGCGCGACGCGGGCGACGCTGTCCCGGCTGCGCCGGACGCTGCCGTTCCGGCCGCGCCGGACGCCGCCGTTCCGGCCTACGTCATGTTCACCTCCGGCAGCACCGGTGAGCCCAAGGGCGTGGTGGTCGGCCAGGCCGGAGTGATCCGGCTGGTCTGCGGCGCGCGCTACGCCGCCTTCCGCGCACAGGACCGGATCGCCCACGGCGCCGCCCCGGAGTTCGACGCCGCCACCCTGGAGATCTGGGGCGCCCTCCTCAACGGCGCGGCCCTGCACATCGCCGACACCGAGACCATGACCCGCCCTGCGCTGTACGGGGCGTTCCTGCGGCGCGAGCGGATCACGTTCGCCTGGCTGACGGCCCCGCTGTTCCACCGCATGACCGACCACGACCCGGCCATGTTCACCGGCCTGCGGACCCTGATCACCGGCGGGGACGTGGTCTCGCCCCGGCACGCCTCCCGGGCGCTCGAACACTGCCCCGGTCTCACGCTCTGCAACGGGTACGGGCCGACCGAGAACACCACGTTCACCACCGTGCACCGCATCACCCGCCCGGTGCCCGAGCCGATCCCGATCGGCACCGCCGTCGAGGGCACCGAACTCTCCGTCCGCGACGAGCGGGGCGAGCCCGTCCCGGACGGCGTCGAGGGAGAGCTGTGGGTCGCCGGGGCCGGGGTGGCACGCGGCTACCTCAACGACCCGGAGCTCACCGCGGCCCGCTTCCGCGACGGCCACTACCGCACCGGCGACCGGGTCACCCGCGACGCCTCGGGCGTCCTGCACTTCCACGGCCGCGCCGACCAGCAGGTCAAGATCGCGGGAAACCTCGTGGAACCCGCCGAGGTCACCGCGGCCCTGCGCACCCTGCCCGGGGTGCTGCGGGCGCACACGGTCGCCCGCCGGGACACGGCCGGGGAGGTCCGGCTGACCGCGTACGCGGTCACCGACGGAACGGAACCGCACCCGCTGCGCCCGGTGCTCGCCCGGCTGCTCCCCGGCCATCTGAGGCCGGCGCACCTGCTCGTCCTGGACGAGCTGCCGCTCGGACCGGCGGGCAAGGTGGACACCGCCCGGCTGCCCGTACCCGCCGAGGCCGCCGAGGAGATGCCCGACGAGGACGCCCCGGCCCTGCCCCGGCTGTGGGCCGCCGCGCTGGGCTGCCGCGCCTCGGACCTCACCCCGGACAGCGACTTCTTCGACAGCGGCGGCGACTCGCTGAAGCTGGCGCGGCTGCTCGACCTGATCGACCGGCGGATGGGGCGCAGCCTGCGCTTCGCCGACGCCTACGCGGCGAGCACACTGCGCGCGATGGCCCGGCGCGTGGAGGCCGCACCGGCGTCGGTCCCTGCGGTCCCGGCCGGCACCGGGCCGACCGGCGTGGCCCATCCCGCCCAGCGCGGCCTCTACACCCTGTGGCAGGCCGACCCCGCCTCGCTCGCCTACAACATCCCCGTCCGGATCGACTTCGACGGCCCGGTCGACCCCGACCGGCTGCGGTCCGCGCTGCGGACCCTGATCCACCGGCACGACGCCCTGCGCACCCGGCTCCACGTCGACGCCACCGGGCTGCGCCAGGAAGTGCTCGACGACGTCCCGTGGGAGTGCGAGACCGTACCGCCCGGCGACCCGGCCGCCGAACTCGACGGCTTCGTGCGCCCCTTCGACCCGGCGGTGCCGCCCCTGTTCCGCGCCCGGCTCGCGGGCCCCCGCCTCTACCTCGACCTGCACCACCTGATCGCGGACGGTGTCTCGGTGCGCGTCCTCGTCCAGCAACTCCTCGATCTGCACGAGGGCGGCGACCCGGCCCGGCCCCCGGTGCGCTGGCTGGACGCCGCCGCGTGGTGCGCCGAACGGGCCGCCCGGGACCACGGCCACTGGGCCGCGCGACTCGACGGCATGCCCGGGGCCGGTACGTTCGTCACCGACCGCCCGCGCCCGCCGCGCCCCGGCGACACCGGCGCGCGCGAGCGCCGCGACCCGGTGTCCGCGTCCCTGCTCACCCGGGTCGCCCGGTCGCACCGCACGACCCCGTTCGTGGTGCTGCTCGCCGCGTACGCGACCACACTGGCCCGGACCGGCGGACTGACCGATCTGGTGATCGGCGCGCCGATGCACGGGCGGTGGCACCCCGATCTGGCCGACACGGTGGGCATGTTCGTCACCACCGTGCCGCTGCCGGTGCGGATCACCCCCGGCATGCGGCTGGCCGAACTGGTCGCCGGACTCGACGCCGGACACCGCCGCGCCCTGGACCACCCGCACCTCGCCTTCGACGAGCTGGCCGCCGCCCGGGGTGCCCGGCCGGGCACCCGCAACCCGCTCTTCGACGCGTTCCTGGCCCTGCAGAACATGGACATCTACGCGTTCGCCGCCGGGAGCCTGCGCGCCCGGCTGGAACTGCTGCCGACCGGCAGCCCCCGGTTCGACCTCAACCTCCAGGCCCATGCCCACCCGGACCGCCTCGTCGTGGACCTGGAGTACGCCACCGACCTGTACGCGCCGGAGTCCGCAGGCCACCTCCTGGACTCCGTGCTGGCCGCGGTCGCGGAGCTGGACTCCGCGCCGGACGGGCCGGTGCTGCCCCCTCCGGCCGTCCCCGACCACGCCGACGAGGCCGATTTCGACTACGGAGCGGTGCTGTGACCAATGTGATCGCGGGCCGGGCCTTGCACGAGTTCCCCGAGGAGACGTCGTACTGGCTCTCCTGGATCGACGCGCTGCCCGAAGCCACCCTGCTGTGCAGGGACCTGCTCGGGGCGGAGCGGGCCGACCGGCCCACCGCCACCGCGACGGCCGAGCTGGACCCCGCCGCGGCCGCGCGCGCGGCGGCGCTCACCCGCGACGACCCCACCCTGGTCCAGGTGCTGACGACCGCGGTGACCGCGCTGCTCGCCGCCGTGCAGACGGACACCCGGGACGTCTGCGTACTGACGAACTCCGGCGGGCGGGCCTTCCCGGTGCGGATCGTCGTCGACCCCGGGCACTCCGGACGGGAGCTGCTGTCCGGCGTACGGAAGACGTACCTCACCGGGGCCCGCAACCTCCATGTGTCGCCCGAGGCCCTGCTCCGGCGCGAGGGCCTCGTCCCCAGCGACCTCGCGGTCCTGGCCACGGACGCGGAGCAGCCGCCCGCCGGGAGCACCCTGGGCCTCTCGCTGACGGCCGGCCGGCTCACGGTGCGGTACCGCACCGACCTGTTCCTGGCGTCGACGGCCGACCGACTGGCACGTGTCTTCACCCGGCTCCTCACCGGGCTGCTCGACCCGGCCGGACCGGCCACCGTGGGCGCCGCGCTCACCTTCGTGGACCCCGCGGAGGCCGAACTGATCGCCGCGGTCAACCGGACCGACCGGCCCCGGGCCGAGGGCGTCCTGCTGCACCACGGCCTCCAGGACGGGGCCGCGCGGTTTCCGGACCGGGTGGCGGTGCGCGACGGCGCCACCACCTACGCCCAGCTCAACCGGCGGGCGAACCGGCTGGCCAGGCGGCTGCGCGAACTGGGCGCGGGCCCCGGGCAGATCGTCGGCATGGCGGTGCCCCGGTCGACCGACGAACTGGTGGCGCTCTACGCGATCGTCAAGGCGGGCGCCGCCTATCTGCCGGTCGACACGGCGCTCCCGGAGGCCCGGATCCGGCACATGATCGAGGAGAGCCGGGCCCGGATCGTCGTCGGCACGCGGTGCCCGGCCGCCGAGGTGCTGGTCGACCCCGCCGACCCCGGACTCGCGGCCCTGGACGGCGGCGACCTCCCGGACCTCGCGGGCGAGGACGACCTCGCGTACGTCATCTACACCTCCGGGTCGACCGGGAAGCCCAAGGGCGTGATGGTCGAGCACCGGGCCATCGTCAACCGGCTGACCTGGATGCAGCGGGCCTATCCGCTCGCCGCCGACGACGTCGTGCTCCACAAGACGCCGGTCTCGTTCGACGTGTCGCTCTGGGAGATCTTCTGGTGGTCGATGGCCGGCTGCTCGGTGAGCACGCTGCCCTCCGGCGCCGAACGCGAGCCGCTGGCCATCCTGGAACGCGTCCGGGAACACGCCGTCACCACGGTGCACTTCGTCCCGTCGATGCTCCAGGCGCTGCTGCCGAGGCTCCGCGGCCGCTTCCCCGCGGGGCTCCGGCGCGTCTTCGCCAGCGGCGAGGCGCTGAGCACCGAGACCGTACTCCTGCTGCGGAAGCTGTACCCGGACGGCGGGCCCGCCCTGATCAACCTGTACGGACCCACCGAGGCGGCCGTCGACGTCACCCACTACGACTGCACCGGCCACGACGCGCGCCGCCCGGTGCCGCTCGGCGTCCCGATCGACAACCTGCGCCTGCGCATCCTGACCCGGGACGGACGGCCCGCACCGGTCGGTGTGCCGGGCGAGCTGTACCTCTTCGGCGCCGGGCTGGCCCGCGGCTATCTGCGCGCCCCCGGACGGACCGCGGAGCGCTTCGTACCGGACCTCCAGGAGCGCGGCGCGCGCGCGTACCGGACCGGCGACGCGGCCCGGTGGCGGGAGGACGGCTCGGTGGAGTACCTGGGCCGGCTCGACACCCAGGTGAAGATCCGGGGACACCGGATCGAACTGGGCGAGATCGAACACGTCATGCACGGCGTCACGGGCGTCACCGACTGCGCCGCCATCGCCGCCGACGGGGCGCTGCGCGCGTTCGTGGTGGCCGACGAGCCGGGCATCGAGGACACCGTGCGGACCGCGCTCACCGAGCGGCTCCCGGCGTACGCGGTGCCCGCGACGGTCCTCCGGATCGACGGCATCCCGCGCACCCCGAACGGCAAACGGGACCTGAAGGCGCTGGCCGGACTGCGCAGGCGGACGGTCTCCACCGCACCCCGAGGCGAGGTGGAGACCACCCTCGCCGGAATTATCTCGGGGGTGCTCGGCGGCCGGCCGGTCGGCGCCGACGACAACTTCTTCGAACTCGGCATCGACTCCATCACCTTCATCGGCGCCCTGGCCGCGGCGCGGCCCGCCGGCCTCGACTTCACGCTCCAGGAACTCTTCGCCCACCCGACCGTGGCCGCGCTGGCCCGGGTGGTGCGCCGGGTCGAGCGGACGGAACAGGACCGGCCGGCCGAGCCGTTCGCGCTGCTCACCGGGGACGACGCGAGGACCGGGCTGCCCGCCGACGCGGTCGACGCGTATCCGCTGACCCACCTCCAGCGCGGGCTGCTCTACGAGGTCGCGACCCGGGACGCGGCGGTCTACCACGACGTGTCCGGCTACCGGTACGACGGCCCGCTGGACTGGCCGCTGTTCCTGCGCGCCGCCGGTGACGTGGCCGACCGGCACCCGGTGCTGCGCGCCTCCTTCCACCCCGGGCGCCGGCCGGTCCCGGTCCAGGTGGTGCACCGGACGGCCCCGGACTGGTGCCGTCCGGTCGACCTGTCCGGCCTCTCCGGACCGGAGCAGCGCGCCTGGCTGGAGGAGGCGGTCCAGCGGGAACTGAGGACCGGCTTCCCGGACGGCGCCCCCGGACCGGTCCGCATGAGCGTCTGCGACCTGGGCGGCGAACGACGGCACCTGCTGCTGAGCTACCACGCCGCCGCGCTCGACGGATGGAGCGTCAACCGGCTGCTGCACGACCTCTTCGCCCGGTACGCGGCGCTCTCCGGCACGGCCGCCCCGGCCGCGGCCGTCGAGCCGGTGGGCTTCGAACGCTTCGTCGCGCTCGAACAGCGCGCCCTGGAGTCCGGGGAGCACCGCGCGTTCTGGCGCGGTGTGCTCGACGGCGCCGAGCTGACCGCGGTGCCCCGGCTGCCCGACGCCCGCCTGGACCCTGCGGAGACGCTGCGCACGCTCGACGTCCCGCTGGACGCCGCGCTCGGCACGGAGCTCATGGCCGTCGCCGCCCGGACCGGCGTGCCGCTGAAGTCGGTGCTGATGGCGGCGCACCTGGCGGTGCTGGCCTTCGTGTCCGGCCGCCTCGACGTCACCACCGGGTACGAGCTGAGCGGGCGGCCGGAGCAGGAGCACGGGGACGCCACCCTCGGGCTCTTCCTCAACACCCTGCCGCTGCGGGTGCGGGTCGACACGGCGAGCTGGACCGAGCTGATCCGCCGGGTCCACGAGTCGGAGGTGGCGCTGCTGCCGCACCGGCGTTTCCCGATGGGCGAGCTGGTCCGGGAGACGGGCCACGACCTCTTCGAGGCGGTCTTCAACTACACCCACTTCCATGTGCTGGACGACCTCGACCGGAAGCACGGCTTCCGGCTGCGCCGGGTCGCGGTGCACAGCCAGACCGAGTTCCCGCTGCGGGCCGAGTTCTTCCGGGACGCGCTGGACGGCACGGCCGGTCTGAGCCTGCACTACGACGGCTCGGCCTTCGGCCCGGCGCAGATCGGCCGGATCGCGGGCTACTACCGCACCGCCCTGCGGCTGCTGGCCGCCGACCCCCGGCGGTCCCCGGCGGCCCGTTCGCTGATGGACGACGCCGAGGAGCGGGAACTGGCCGCCCTGCGGACCGGGCCGCGCCACGAGGTGCCGGGCACGACGGTGCTCGACCGGTTCGCCGGAACGGTCGCCGCCCGGCCCGACGCCGTCGCCGTGCGCCACGCTTCGGCCGGGCTCCGCTACCGCGAACTGGACCGCGCGTCCCGGCACCTGGCCGCGGGCCTGCACGCCCGGGGCGTACGGCCGGGCGAGCCGGTGGGCGTCCGGATGACGCGGGGCCTGCCGTGGGCGGTGGCCGTCCTGGGCGTCCTGCGGGCCGGTGCCGTATATCTGCCGCTGTCGCCCGGGGACCCGGACGAACGGGTCGCCCGGATGGTCCGCCGGGCCGACTGCCGCCTGGTGCTCACCCCGGCGGAGTACGAGGTGGTGCTGAAGGAGGGGAGCACCCGGGCACCGGACCCGACGGTGGCGGTGGCGGCCGACGACCCCGCCTACATCATCTTCACCTCCGGCTCCACGGGCGAGCCGAAGGGCGCCACGGTGACCCACCGCGGCATGCTGAACCACCTCCAGGCCAAGATCGTGGACCTCGCGCTCGACGGCTCCGACGTGGTGGCCCAGACCGCCTCGCAGTGCTTCGACATCTCCGTCTGGCAACTGCTCGCGGCCTGGCTCACCGGAGGCACCTCCGTCGTCGTCGACGACGTGGTCGACCCGGCCGATCTGTGGCGGACGGCCGGTGACACCGGGGTGACCGTCCTGGAAGTGGTGCCGTCACTGCTCGACGCCCTGCTCGACGCCCCGGGAAGCCCGGCCGGACTCGGCCCGCTGCGCTTCCTCATGGTGACCGGCGAGGCCTTCCGACCGGCTCTGGCCCGCCGCTGGTTCGCCGCCTACGGGGTGCCGATGGTGAACGCGTACGGGCCGACCGAGGCCTCCGACGACATCACCCACCACATCGTCTCCGCGCCCGTGGACGCCGAGCGGGTGCCGGTGGGGCGTCCGGTCCTGAACACCACCCTGCACGTGGTGGGGGAGAACGGGACGGCGGTCCCCCTCGGCACCATCGGGGAGATCCTGGTGAGCGGCCCGGCGGTCGGCGCCGGCTACGTCAACGATCCGGAGCGGACGTCCGCCGCCTTCCCGCCCAACACCCTCGACGACACCTCCCCCCGGCTCTACCGCACCGGAGACCTCGGCCGCTGGCTGCCGGACGGACTGCTCGACTGCGTCGGCCGACGCGACCAGCAGGTCAAGGTGCGCGGGTACCGGATCGAACTGCCGGAGATCGAGCAGGCACTGAGCCGGATCCCCGGCGTCACCGCCGCCTTCGCCTTCGTCCACCGCCAGGGGGAGCGGCGCCTGTTGACCGCCTGGCACAGCGGCGGGACCGAGCTCGACGCGGCCGGGATCCGGGCCGAGCTGGCCCGCGAACTCCCCGGCTACATGCTCCCGGACGTCATCGGACGGCTGCCGTCGGTGCCGCTGAACGCGAACGGCAAGGCGGACCGGCCGGCCATCGCCGCCCTGCCCCTGCCGGAGACGGAGCGGCGCCGCCCCCGGCCGCCCGCGACGGCGGCCGAGCGGGAGGTGGTCGCCCTGTTCGCCGACGCACTCGGCCTGCCGGCCGACACCGTCGGGGCCGACGGCGACTTCTTCGACCTGGGCGGCCACTCGCTCAGCGCGATGGCCGTGGCGGCGCGCTCCGGCGGCCGGTTCGGCGTACGCGAACTGCTGCGGCACCGCACCGCCGAGGCCCTGGCCCGGACCTCCCCGCCGAAGGACGGCGGCAGCCTGTTCGCCGAGATCGCGGCCGACGCCCGGCCGGAGCTGACCGTGGTGTGCTTCCCGTACGCGGGCGGCTCCCCGGTCGGCTACCTCCCGCTCGCCGACGCCCTGCGGGACCGGCTGCCCGTACGGCTCCTGGTGCTGGACCTGCCGCCGGGGGCCGCACCGGACCCCGACCGGCTGGTGAGCGCCCTGGCGGCCGAGCTGGACCGGGTGCCGGGCCCGCTCGCCCTGCTGGGCCACTGCTCGGGCGCGGGACCGGCCCTGGCGCTCGCCCACAGGCTGCCGGCCGGACGGCCGGTGTCGGTCGTCGTCGTCGGCAAGACCCTCCGGTCGGCCGACCCCGCGGACCATCCCGTGCACGAGGTGCTGCGGGCGCCGGACGAGACCGTCCGGGACTGGGTGGTGCCCGGCACCGGGACGGGGGAGCTGCCCGCGCTGACACCGGACGAGGTGGCCGCCCTGCGCCGCGACACCGCGCTCGGCAACGCGCTCCTGGCCGGGCTGCTGCGCACCGGCGGACCACTGGAGCGGCCGTTCACCCTGCTCGTGGCCGCCGACGACCCGGTGGTGCCCGACCTCGAAGGCACCGCGCCGAACTGGGCGCTGCTCGCCGCCGATCCGCGGGTGGTGGAGGTGCCCGACGGCGGCCACTACCTCAACCGGACCCGGCCCCGGCGGCTCGCCTCCCTGCTCGCACCCGCCACGGAGGTGGCCCATGCGCAATCCGACCGTGCCTGAACCCGGCGAGGACTTCGTCCCGCTGACCGGCCTGCTGCCGCACGCCGGACTGTGGCTCAAGCTGGAGTCCCGCAACCCGGCCGGGTCGATCAAGATGAAGACCGCGACCGCCATGATCGACGCGGCGGAACGGGCCGGGCTGCTCCGGCCCGGCGCCGAACTGATCGAGTCCACCTCGGGCAACCTCGGGGTCGCGATGGCCGCGATCTGCGCGGCCCGCGGCTACCACCTCACCCTCGTGACCGACCCCAACAGCAACTACCGCAGCGTGCAGCAGATGCGGGCGCTCGGCGCCGAGGTGGTGGTGATCGAACGCCGGGACGACAACGGCGGCTACCTCGGCTCTCGGATCGCCTACATCAGCCTCCGGCTGGCCACCGAACCCGGACTCATCTGGCTGAACCAGTACGCGAACCCGGCGAACGTGGCCGCCCACCGCGACGGCACCGCGGCCGAGATCTGCGAGGGGTTCGGCGTACCCGACCGGCTCTTCGTCGGCGTCGGCACCTCGGGCACGCTGATGGGCTGCCTGGAGCACTTCCGCGACCACGACCCCCGGCCCGCCGTCGTCGCCGTCGACGTGCTGGGCTCGGTCACGTTCGGCGGCGCGCCCGCCCGCCGGCTGATCCCCGGCATGGGAGCGAGCCGGATCCCGGAGATCTTCGGCCCCGGCGCCTACCGCCGGGTGCTGGTCTCCGAACGGGACACCATCGTCGCCTGCCGCACGATCGCGTCCCGCTACGGACTGCTCGTCGGCGGCTCGACCGGCACCGTGGTCGCCGCGGCCATGGCCCACGGGCATCGCGTCCCCCGGGACAGCAGGGTCCTGGCGATCTCCCCGGACCTCGGCAGCGCCTACCTGGACACCATCTACGACGACGGCTGGGTCGCCGCCCACTTCGGCGACGAACTGCTGCGCGACATCGCGAGACCGGCACGCGGACCGGTCCGCGGAGAACTGAGGCCTGTCCCGTAACCCTCCGGCGGGCGCACGGCGGCAGCCGTCGTGCGCCTCGGACCACGGACAGCCCCTATGGAGAGCGAGAACATGACTACGACGACTTTCTCGGTGGTCGGCGGACCCGCCGTACGCGCGGCGCTGGCCGGCGCCGAGCAGGACGTGATCGCGCGGGTGCGCGAGGCGTACCTCCTGCACGACGACGGGCGGACGGTCAACCCGGACAGCTACTTCCTGCGGTTCCCGGAGAAGCCGGACAGCCGGATCATCGCGCTGCCCGCCTTCCTGGGCGGCGAGGCCGAGACCGCCGGGATCAAGTGGATCTCCAGCTTCCCCGGCAACCACGACCGGGGACTGCCCCGGGCCTCCGCGGTACTGGTCCTCAACGACTACCGCACCGGCTACCCGACGGCGCTGCTGGAGTCGGCGACGATCAGCGCCGCCCGCACCGCGGCGTCGGCCGCGCTGGCCGCCCGGGTGCTGCGGGACACCCCGGCGCGCAGCTGGGGCGTGATCGGCACCGGGGTGATCGCCCGGGAGATCTGCCACTACCTGGCCGCCGCCACCGAGGCACCGCCGGTGGCGCACTGCCACGACCTGGACCCCGCGGCCGCCGAACGCTTCGCGGCCACGCTGCCCGGCGGGCGCGCCGCCGACCTGGCCACCGCCTGCGACGCCGATGTCGTCGTCCTCGCCACCACCGCGCTGCGCCCCCACCTCCCGGCGGACCTCCGCTTCCGGCCCGGCCAGCTGGTCCTGCACGTGTCGCTGCGCGATCTGGAGCCGCAGACCCTGCTGCACGCCGACAACATCGTCGACGACGTGGACCACTGCCTGAAGCAGAACACCTCGCCGCATCTCGCCGAACAACTGCTCGGCGACCGGTCGTTCGTCACCGGGACACTCGCCGGGGTACTGCGCGGTGACGTCGCCCTCCGCGCCGACCGTCCCGTGATCTTCTCCCCCTTCGGCATGGGTATTCTCGACCTCGCCGTGGGCCGGTTCGTCCTCGACCGGGCCCTCTCGGCGGGCACGGCCACCGAGATCTCCGACTTCTTCGCCCCGAATGGAGCGTGACGGGTGCTGACCTCCACGCAGCCCGAGTGGCTCACCGAGCCCGCCGACCTGAACACCCTGCCGGAGCAGCTGTGGCCGACGTCCGCGGCCCGCGCCGAGGACGGCGTCCTCACCCTGGGCGGACTGCGGGTCGACGACCTCGCCGCCGAGTTCGGCACCCCCATGTACGTCTTCGACGAGGCGGACTTCCGGGCCCGGTGCACCGAATTCCGCACCGTCTTCGACGACTTCGACGTCTACTACGCCGGGAAGGCGTTCCTGTGCCGGCCGGTCGCCCGGATCTGCGCCGAACTCGGACTCCACCTGGACGTCTGCTCCCTCGGCGAGCTGCGCATCGCGCTCTCCGCCGGCTTCCCGGCGGAGCGCCTGGTGATGCACGGCAACAACAAGTCCGCCGAGGAGCTGGCCACCGGCCTGCGCCACGGGGTCGGCCGGATCGTCGTGGACTCCTTCGACGAGTTGCGGCTGCTGCGCGAGCTGGCGGCCGGGGCCGGGGTACGGCCGAAGGTCCTCATCCGGGTCAACGTCGGTGTGCACGCCGACACCCACGCCAACATCGCCACTGCCCACGACGACCAGAAGTTCGGGTTCTCGCTGCGCACCGGCGACGCCTCCACCGCGGTCGAGACCGCCCACCGGGCGGACGAGGTCGAACTGGTCGGTCTGCACATGCACCTGGGCTCGCAGATATTCGGCCTGGACTCCTTCGAGGTGGGGGTGCGCCGGGTCATGGAGGTCCGCGCGGAGTTCCTCCGCGAGCACGGGGTCACCCTGCCCGAGGTGAGCCTCGGCGGTGGTTTCGCCATCGCCTACCTGGACCACCACCGGGCCGGTACGCCCGCGGAGATCGCCGAGGGGCTGCGCGAGTTCACCCGGCGCAGCTGCGCGGAGCTGGGGACGGAACCGCCCCGGCTGGCGATCGAGCCGGGCCGCTCCCTCGTCGGCCGCTCGGGGATCACGGTGTACCGCGTCGGCACCGTCAAGGCCGTCACCGGTCTGCGCACCTTCGTCTCGGTGGACGGCGGGATGAGCGACAACATCCGCCCGGCCCTCTACGACGGCCTGTACACGGGCGTGCTGGCCGGCCGGCGCTCCGATGCCGGACCGATGCTCTCCCGGGTGGTGGGTCTGCACTGCGATGCCGGTGACGTCGTGGTGCGCGACGACCACCTGCCCGCCGACATCCGGGTGGGCGATCTGCTCGCCGTGCCGAACACCGGTGCCTACTGCCGGAGTCTGGCGAACAACTTCAACCACACGCCCCGCCCGCCCGTGGTCGCCGTCCGGGACGGCGGCGCACGGCTGTGGCTGCGCCGTGAGACGTACGACGACCTGCTCGCCCTGGAAGTGGAATGACCGAGCCCACCACACCTTTTCTGAGCGACTCCACCCTGGTGTCCTTCCCCGCCGGGGCACTCGACGCCGTCGCGACCGCGCGGTACGCGACTTCGCCGACCGGCCGGTACGGGCTGATCTGCGACACCACCCCGTTCCACCCCGAGGACCACACCTGGCCGGACCAGCCGGGCGACCAGGGGGTCGTGGAGGGCGGCGGCCAGGCCTTCCCGGTGCTGGACAGCGTGATCGCCGCCGCGCACCGGTCCACCGGCGAGGTGCGGGTGGCCGGGGACATCCCGGTTCGCCGCGGCGACCCGGACTGGTCCTGGCACGTGCTGCACGTCCTCGCCGACGACCCGGGTGCCCTGCTGGGGCGCGAGGTGCGGCTGTCGGTCGACGCGGAGCGGCGGGCCGGTCTGTCGGCCGGACACACCGGCTGCGAACTGGTCGGGCCGGCGCTCAACTCCGTACTGCGGGACCGGTGGCGCAAGGAGGCCCCGCTCGACTCGCTGGGCGCCCCCGACTTCGACAAGATCGCCATCGTGAGCTCGCGGATCGGCCTCCACCACAGCGTCGACCGCTACCGGATGGGCAAGTCCCTGCGGCGCAAGGGTTTCACGGCGGAGGGCCTGGCCGAGGAGCTCGGTGACCTGGAGGCCCGGATGAACGAACTGCTGGCGGAGTGGGTCGCCGCGGACGTCTCGGTGCGGGTGCGCACCGAAGGACCGAGCCTCGCGGACGTGCGGCGCTTCAGCTGCGAGGTGCGCCAGGGCCCGGTCACGGCGCTCTGCGGCGGCACCCATGTGGCGACCACCGGGGAGCTGGGCCGGGTGGTGGCACGGCTGGAACTCGCCGACGGCGGCCAGGAGCTGGTGCTCGGCACGTCCACGGGAGGGGCGGCGACATGACCGCGCGGACCCTGACCGAACTCTTCGACGAGACCGTGGCGCGGCATCCGGAGCGGATCGCGGTGCGCGACGGGAAGGACGCGCTGACCTACCGGGAGCTGTCGGCGCGCTCCCAGGAGCTGGCCCGGCGGCTCCGCGGGCTCGGGATCGGCCGCGGCGACCTCGTGGGCGTCTACCTCCGGCGGTCGGCCGACCTCTTCGTCGTGCTGCTCGCCGTGGTGCGGGCCGGTGCCGCGTATGTCGCGATCGACAGCCGCTACCCGGACGCGCGGCGCGATCTGATGCTGCGGCTGAGCGGCGTCCGCGTGGTCGTCACCGAACCGGACTGGGCGGACCGGCTGGACCGCGACGCGGTCCGGGTGCTGTCCGTGCCGCTGTCCGGCGCGGAGCCGGTCACCGGCCCGCTGCCGTCACCGCGGGCCCGGGACGCGGCGAGCGTCCTGTTCACCTCCGGCTCGACCGGCACCCCCAAGGGCATCGTGCTGGAGCACGGCAACGTGGTCGCGTTCGCCCGCAATCCGGCGCTGCCGCGGCTGACCGAGCAGGACCGGATCGGCCAGGTCTCCAGCCTCTCCTTCGACCTCTTCCACTGGGAGATGTGGAACGGTTTCGCCGCCGGTGCCGAGGTGACCGTGCTCCCGCTGGTGCCGGACCTGCTGGCCGCGGGCTTCGACACCGAGATACGCCGGCTCGGGATCACCGCCATGCTCGTCCCGACCATGGTCGCCGGGCATGTCGCCGCCGAGCAGCCGGACGCGTTCGCCGCGCTGCGCCTGCTGCACGTGGCGGGCGACGTGATCGCCCCGGCGGTCTGCCGGGTGATCCTGGAGGCGGGCTTCGGGGGCGGTCTGTACAACCTCTACGGACCGGCCGAGTGCACCACGGCGTGCGTCGCCCACCAAATCACCCCGGAGGACACCCGGCGCCCGGCGGTGCCGATCGGCCGCCCGCTCGACGGGGTCGTGGCCGAGGTGCGCGACCCCGAGGGGGCACCGGTCCCCGCCGGGAGCTCCGGAGAACTGTTCGTCGGCGGCCCGCAGGTGGCCCGCGGCTATCTCGGCCGACCCGATCTGACCGCGGAACGCTTCACCGGGCCGGACGGTCCCGGGGGCGCCACCCGCTTCTACCGGACCGGCGACCTCGTCCGGGTCGCCGACGACGGCGTCATCGACTTCCTGGGGCGGGCCGACCGGCAGGTGAAGGTCCGCGGGTACCGGGTCGAACCCGGCGAGATCGAACGGTTCTTCCTCGGCCTCCCCGACGTCCGGGACGCCGTGGTGGCCCCGGTCGGGGACGGCGTCGACCGGCGTCTGGTCGCCTTCCTGGTCGCCGGGGGCGACGCGACCCGGCAGGGGCTGCGGACCGCGGCCGAGGAGAACCTGCCGCACTTCCTGGTGCCCAGCGACGTCCGCCTGGTGGACCGAATTCCGGCCGACCAGCACGGCAAGCGGAATGTTTCCGGGCTCCTCGACGAATTGGCCGCGGGAAGTGCCGGGCCCGGGACGGATGCGGTGCCCGGGAGCGCCGAGGAGGAATTTGTCCTCCTGCTCTGGGAGGAGCTGCTGGGCGTCACAGGAATCAAACGTTCCGATGATTTCTTCGCCCTCGGCGGAAACTCGCTCCTCGCCTTTCGCATGCAGCTGAAGGTGGAGCGCAGATTCGGTGTGAAAATTGGGAACGCGGAGATTATGCGGAATTCCTGTGCGGCCGAGCTGGCCGCCACGATCAGGGCCGCGGGCTCGACCGGAGCCGGGTGAACCGGTCCGGTCCGGGCGAGGCCCCGGGGCCTCGCCCGGGCGGGAGCCGCCGCGGCTCCCGCCCGGGTGCCCGGTTCAGCCGAGGAAGTCCTCGCCGGTCAGCAGCAGTTCGGTGTTGACCGCCGTCAGCTTGTCGTTGGCGATCATGATCCTTCCCGAGTAGAGGTCGCGCAAGTGGCGGGCCACCGAGAAGTCGCCCTCCTCCGAGTACCCCGCCATGCCGCAGACTTCGAGCGCCAGCACCGCCACCCGGACCGACTCCTCGGAGGCGGACACCTTCAGCGCGTTGGCCGGCACGGTGAGGTCCCGGGGCTCGCCCCCGGCCGCCCGGCTCCCGGCGTACTCCGCCGCGAGCGCCTGGACCTGTGACCACAGCATCGTCAGCACGGCGTGCATGCGTCCCAGCCGGGCGTCCGGGGCGAACGTGCCGCCGCGGCGGGTCGCCCTGGCCTTCGCCTGCGAGAACCGCACGGCGCGACGGAAGGCGTCGGTCGCTATCCCGGCCCAGACAGCCGCCCAGAGGATGTGCGAGAGCGGCACCATGACGCGCCCGGCGATCGCGCCGAACGGCTCGGCCAGCACCTGCCCGCGCGGCACGACCGCCTGGAGGTGCTGCGGAGAACTGCAGGTGCCGCGCATACCCATCGTGTTCCACGGGCCGGTACGGCGCAGCCGTGCCTGGTCCGCCCGCACCAGCACGAGGACCTGGTCGTCGGCGGCCGCCCGGTCGTCGCGCCGGGCGGTGACCAGCAGGCTGTCCGCCCGCTCCCCGTAGGAGACCGTGGTGGCGTGCTTCTCCAGCAGGTACTCCTCGCCGACCTGGACCAGGGCCGCCCTGCTCATCCGGAGGTTGCCGCCGATGCCCGCCTCGGAGGTGACGGAGGCGACCAGGTGCTGTTCGGCGGCGGCCGTGCGCAGATAGTCCGCGAGCTCCGGACCGTCCGCCGCGGCCGGTGCCAGGCAGGCCAGTTGGAGCTGGTGCATGGCCCAGATCATGCCGGTCGAGCCGCAGTGCCGGCCGATCCGCGCGGCCAGCTCCGCGAGTTCGGGGGCCGTCAGCCCGGACCCGCCGTACGCGGCCGGGATGGCGGCGGAGAGCAGCCCGGCCGCCTTCAGCGCGTCGATTCCCTTGTCCGGGAAGCTCGCCGTGCGGTCGGCCTCCTCGCCGCCGGCCCGCACGGTGTCGCGCAGGGCGTCGACGCGTTCGAGGGCCTCGGCGGCTGTGGCGGGGGCGGCTGCGCTAGTCATGTGCGAGTCCTCCAGGCGGCTTGCGTGTCGCGGCGCTCGACGGGCCGCGAAGCATCGGGCGGCCCGTCGCCGGATGGCCCGCGGACCGCGGAATGACCGAGGCTAACGACCTCGCCCACAATTGTCAGCGTCGTACCGGTGTCCGGGGCCTTCCGTCCGCGGTGTCGCAGTCCGTTCCCGATGACTCCGCCCTCGTGCCTTGTCCCGAGCGACGACGCCGAAAAGTTCGGTTCCCGTGGCCATTCCGGACGAAGTGCCCGCAACGAGTGACGGAATGGTTGAGGCACTAACAGGTGGTGGCACGCAGGGATTTGAATGGTTGACAGGCTAATGACGTGACTGTTTCTATGGCGTGAGTCCAATCATGGCGAGCGGTTTTCGGCCGCCTGCCCCGTTACTCCGGACTACGGCTCTCCCGCGTCCGTGCGGCGACCGGGCCGGCCTCCGGTGCCGGACTGTTCCGTCGAGCCGGGGCAAGGGTTTCACTCGCGAGGGAGTGCAGTGGTGAACGATCGAGAAGCCGTCCGGCGCGTGCCGGGTGTGCCCGACCGGCCGGTGGACGAATGAGGAAGCGGCTCCACCTGTTCCTGTCCTACCTGGCGCCGAACTGGCGAACCGCCCTCCTCCTGCTCCTGCTCCTGTTCGCCGAGGTCGGACTGTCGCTGTGGAACCCGCAGTTGCTGGGCCGCTTCATCGACCGGGCGAAGGACGGCGCCGATGTCGACACACTGGTCCGGATCGCCCTGGTCTTCATCGCACTGACCATCGTCAACCAGCTCGTCGTGTCCGTCGCCGGGTACTTCGCCGAGGACCTCGGCTGGCGGGCGACCAACCGGATGCGGATGGACCTCACCGACCACTGCCTCGATCTCGACCTGGGCTTCCACAAGGAGAAGACCCCCGGCGAGCTGATCAAGCGGGTCGACGGCGACGTGGCCACACTGGCCCAGTTCTTCTCCACGTTCACCTTCCAGATCTTCGCCAACCTGCTGCTCTCCCTGGGCATCCTGGGCGTCAGCTTCGCCGTGGACTGGCGCCTGGGCCTGATCCTCCTGGTCTTCTCCCTCGTGGTGATCCCGGTGCTGCGCCGCACCCAGCGGGTGGCGTCGCCGTACTTCCACCGGCTGCGCCAGGACAACGCCGACATCGGCGGCTTCCTGGAGGAGCGGATCCTGGGCACCGAGGACATCAAGGCCAACGGCGGCGACGCCTGGACCCGGGGACGGCTCGACGCACTGCTGGAGCGACTGCGGCGCACCATGCGGTCGGAGAGCGTCGCCTTCCGTGCCTCGTCCAGCGCCCTGGAGCTCAGCGTCTCGGCCGCCACCGCGGCCATCCTGGTCGCCAGCGCCCTGCTGCTGCGCGGCGGCGGCATCACGCTCGGCACGGTCTACGTGAGCTACTTCTACGCCAGCCTGCTCAGCCTCACCCTGTTCCGGATCTCCAACCGCATCGACGGCCTGCAGACCGCGATGGCCGGCATGGACCGGATCGCCGAGCTCTCCGACCGGCGGTCGGCGGTCCAGGACACCGGCCGGGGCACCCTGCCGGAAGGCCGGCTCCCGCTCGCCTTCGAGGGGGTGGACTTCGCCTACGCCGACGGCCGCCCCACCCTGCGCGGGGTCGGCTTCCAGCTGCCCGCCGGCGAGTCGCTGGGGCTGCTCGGCCGGACCGGCAGCGGCAAGACCACGATCGGCCGTCTGCTCTACCGCGGCATGGACCCCGGGCAGGGCACGGTGCGGCTGGGAGGCGTGGACATCCGTACCGTACCGCTCGCCGAACTGCGTTCCCGGGTGGGCGTGGTGACCCAGGACGTCCACGTACTGCACGCCTCGGTCCGGGACAACATCACACTCTTCGACCCGGGCATCGGCGACGAGCGGATCGAGGAGGCCATGTCGGCCCTGGGCATGCGGGAGTGGCTGGAAGCGCTCCCGGAGGGGCTGTCCACGATGATCAGCGACGGATCGCTCTCCGCCGGACAGGCCCAACTCCTCAGCTTCGCACGGGTCTTCCTGCGCGACCCCGATGTCGTCCTGCTCGACGAGGCGTCCTCCCGGCTGGACCCGGCGACCGAGCGCGCCGTGGGCGCCGCCGTACGCGAACTGCTCCGGGGGCGCACCGCGGTCGTCATCGCGCACCACCTGGACACGGTCGGCCGGCTGGACCACATAGCGGTCCTGGACGCCGGAGAGCTCGTCGAGTTCGGAGCGCGCGGCGAGCTGGCCGGCACCGAGGGTTCCCGGTTCTCGGCTCTTCTGGCAGGTGCGTCATGAACACGTTCCGCGTCTTCCGGCAGATCGCCCGGTACGCACCGGGCGCCTTCGCGCTCGACCTGCTGATGCAGTTGCTGCGCAGTGTGTTCCCGCTGGTGCCCGGTCTCGTGATCCGGGAGATCCTGAACCGGCTGAGCGACGGCGGCACCCTGTCCACCGGCTTCTGGGTGCTCATCGCGATCCTGGTGGGCGCCGCGCTGGCCCGGGTCGCCTCGCTGCTGCTGTGCGTGGCGTACGACGGGATCTGCGAGGCCGCCGGGATCGGGCTGCTGATGCGCAACGGCTTCGCCCGGGTCCTGGCCAAGCCGGGCGCGGCCCGGCTGAAGCACCCCACCGGAGACGTGGTGTCCCGGCTCACCGACGACACCGCCACCGTGTCCAGCACCGTCGTCTACACGCTCATGGTGATCGGGGCGGCCGTCCAGGCGCTGATCGCCGTCGCCGTCATGGTCACCGTCGATCCGCTGATCACCGCGGTGGTCTGCGTACCGCTGATCGTGGCCGGTTTCCTGATCAACATGGCCAGCAAGAAGATCAAGGAGTACCACCGCCAGGGCCGGGAGGCGGCCGGTGACGTCAGCGCCTTCCTCGGCGACGTCTTCAACAGCATCCAGGCGATCCAGCTGGCCGGCGCGAAGCCGCATGTGCTGGCCCGGTTCACCCGCCTCAACGAGATCCGCCGCAAGCGCACCGTACAGAGCCGCCTGTTCACCGACGTCTTCCTCGGCGCGATCTGGAACAACACGACCGCGATCGGCACCGGGCTGGTGCTCGTGCTGGCGGCCACGCATCTGCACGACGGCACCATGCGCGTCGGCGACCTCGCCCTGTTCATCGTCTACGTCGGCTGGGTCACCGATTTCACCTCCCTGTTCAGCCAGAACCTCGCCCTGGTGATGCAGTCCGGTGCCTCGCTCCAGCGGATCGAGGACGCCGTGCCGGGCGCGGTGACCGGCCTGCCCGACCCCGGGCCCGTGCCGCCGGCACCGCCGCGCACCGCGCTGGACACCCTGCGGGTCCGCGGGCTGGCCTACCGGCACCCGGAGTCCGGCCACGGGGTCACGGACGTCAGCTTCGACGTCGCCGCCGGCGAGTTCGTCGTGGTCACCGGCCGGGTGGGTGCGGGCAAGTCCACGCTGCTGCGCGCCGTCCTCGGGCTGCTGCCCCGGGAGAGCGGAGAGGTGCGCTGGAACGGGAACGAGGTCCACGAGCTGGTGCCGCCGCTGGCCGCGTACACCTCGCAGGTTCCCCGGCTGACCAGCGACTCGGTGCGCACCAACGTCCTGGTCGGCCATGAGGCGGACGAGGACGCGGTGGTCCGGGCCCTCACCACCGCGGTCCTCGACACCGACCTGGCGACCCTGGAGGACGGCCTGGACACGATGGTCGGCCCCCGGGGAACCAAGCTCTCCGGCGGGCAGGTGCAGCGCGTCGCCGCCGCCCGGATGCTCGTCCGCGATCCCGAACTGCTGGTCTTCGACGACATTTCCAGCGCGCTGGACGTCGGCACCGAACGGGAGCTGTGGCACCGGCTGCTGGACCGGGGGGCGCGGCGCAGCTGTCTGGCCGTCTCGCACCGCCGGGCCGCGTTCGAGCGCGCCGACCGCATCGTCGTACTGAAGGACGGCGAGGTGGAGGCGGTCGGCACGCTCACCGAGCTGCTCGAATCGAGTGCCGAAATGCGCCACTTGTGGGCCGGCGCCGCTGGTGAGCGACAGTAGGCGGCGATGGCCGCACCGGGTGAGGGGATCACGACGTGACGGGGACTGAGACCGAGGCGCGCACCATCGTCGCGGCCGACGAGGGGAAACGCGTTCTGGTGCACGAGGACGGCGGCCGGTGGTCGCTGCCGCGCCACCCCGCCGGAGGGCCGGAGCGCATACGCGCCCTCCTGCGGGAGCGCTGGGGCGAGGACACCGTCCGCCTCGGCACCCTGACCGACACCGGCGGCGACACCGGCCCGGTCTACGCACACGAGTGGTGCGCGGAGCCGTCGGCCGCCCCCGGGTCCACGCGCTGGCTGAGCGCCTTCGACACCGAGGAGCGGGCCGGTCTCGATCCGGCGGACCGGGCGCTGGTCGAGGGCTGGTTCGACGGCGGCCACGCGCTGCCCGACGTGCCGTGGGCGCGCCCCGGCTGGTACGCCGGGGCGACCGGCTGGCTCGCCGACCGGCTGCGCGACAACGGCTCCGCCCTCACCGGTCCGGTCGAACAGTTCCTCGTCTCGCCCTGGGCCTGCACCCTGCGTGCCCCGACCGACCGGGGCCATGTCTTCCTCAAGGCCGCGCCGCCGGGCTTCCCGCACGAGGCGGTCCTGACCGAGCGGCTCGGCCGCTGGTTCCCCGACAACATCGTCCCGGTGCTCGCCGTCGAACCGGAGCACGGCTGGCTGCTCTCCGCGGACATCGGCGCCTGCACCTACATCGAGGACGTGACGGACGCCGAGGACCTGCCCCGGTACCGCTCGTCCGTCCAGCGGTACGCGCGGATGCAGCGCGCCACGGCCGAACGGCTCGGCGAACTCGCCGAGTCGGGCGTACCGGACCGCCGCCCCGCCGTACTGCCCGGCCTGTTCGAGCGGATGCTCGACGAGCCGGAGCGCCTCGGGGCCGGGCGGGAGTGGGGGCTGACCCCCGAGGAGCACCGCCGACTGCTGGACTTCCGGCCGGAGTTCGCCCGCCGCTGTGCCGAACTGGCCGCGACCGGACTCCCGGACGTGCTGGTCAACATCGACTTCTGGCACGGCAACGTCTCGTTCCGCCCGCAGGGGGACATCTTCTTCGACTGGGCCGAGACGGGCATCGGCCACCCCCTGTGCGGGATGACCACCGTGCTGCGGGAGTTCGAGCAGAACGACATCGCCGACGGCGAGCGGGTCCGCCGGGCACTGGTCGACGCCTATCTCGACCAGTGGACGCCGTACCTGTCGCGGGACCGGCTCGCCGAGGCGTTCCCCCTGGGGGAGCAGGCGGCGATCGTCTGGCGCGCCTGGTCCTGGCGGGACTGCGTGGTCCCGGTGCCCGCCCCGGAGCGCCACGACGGGTTCCGGCACGCGGTCGCGGCCAACCTGCGCAGATTGCTGGCCTTCGTTGACTGACACGGGGAGGACCTCGGTGGTGCGCCGCCGTGCGGACGGCGCCGGGCGCCGACGGCGCGACGAGGCGGAGCTGACGGCGGCGGTGGCCCGGATCTGGCGTGATCTTCTCGGTGCCGGCGCAGACGTCACGGACGACGACGACTTCTTCGAGCTGGGCGGCGATTCGCTGCTGGCGACCTGGGCCGCCGCCCGGATCCAGGACGAGCTCGGTATCGACGTCACCCTCGACGACCTCTTCCAGCAGACCCGGCTGGGCGCGCTCGTCGCCCATCTGCGGCTGCTGCCGCGCCGCCCCCGGAGTGCCGAGGCACCGGTGGCGGCCGAGGGCGGGGCTCTCACCGCCGCGGAGCGGGCCGTGTGGCTCGCGGCGGAGCTGGCACCGCAGGCGACCGCGTACCTGATCAGTGTGGTGGTGCGGGTGCGGGGCGATCTCGCCGCGGACCTGCTGGAGGACGCCCTGGGCGATGTGATCACCCGGCACGAGGCGCTGCGGACGGCCTTCCTGCTGGTGGGCACGGAGCCGGAACGACGGGCCGAGGCATCGGTGCGCGTCCCGGTGGCCCGGGTGGCCGAAGCGGGACCGCCCGGTGCGGACCGGCTGCGCGAGCTGGCCGCCGAGGACGCCGAACGGCCCGTCGAGCTCGACCGGGCCCCCTTGTTCCGGGCCCGGCTGGTCACCGACGGCGACCGCGCGACCGCCCTGCTCCTCACGGTGCACCACGCCGTCTTCGACGCCCGGTCGCTGGAACTTCTGGTCCGGGAGCTCGGCGAGTGCTGCGCCGCCCGTGCCGAGGGCGGGGTCGCGGACCTCACCCCGGTGCCCGGCCCCGGCGCGTTCGGAGCGCGGCAGCACGCGTGGCTGGCCGGCCCCGAGGGGCGGCGGGCGGTCGCGGAGCTCGCCGGGAGCCTGACCGGGCTGCCCGCTCCCGGCCCGTTCCCCCGGACGGAGCCTTCCGGCACCGGGGACGGCGCTGGGGACGGTATCGGCGACGGCGGTGGTGGTGGCGGTAGGGACGGCGTCGGCGCGCAGCGCCGGGAGACGATCGACGGCGGCCTCGCGCATGCCGTACGCCGTCTCGCGCTCCGGCACGGCGCCACGCTGCACATGGTCGGTCTCGCCGCCTTCGCGGTCGCGCTGGCCGACCGGACCGGCACCGACGACCTGGCCGTGGGCGCCGCCTTCAGCGGGCGCACCACCCCCGAGGCGCAGAACGCGATCGGCTGCTTCGTCAATGTGCTGCCGATCCGGGTCCGCACGAGCGGACCGGAACCCTTCACCGACGTACTGGCCCGGGTCCGGGACGCCACCCTCTTCGTCGCGCGCCACCAGGACGTGCCGTTCGAGCAGGTGCGCGCCTGGTTCCGGCAGGAGGGCGCCGCCCCGCCCGAGATCCGGGTGGCGTTCGGCGCGCAGGACGTGGCCAGACCCGCGTACCGCGGCGAGGGCTTCGAACTGACCGGCCGCGAGGCCGATACCGAACAGGCCCGGCTCGATCTGACCTGCTGGCTGGAAGCGGCCGGGGAAGACAGCCTTCAGGCCTTCTGGACCTACCGCCCCGGCCTGCTCACCTCATCGGACGTCGCGGCCCTGCACGGGCGCTTCGTCGAGGTGCTGCGGACCGGGGCCGGGACGGAGCCGGCGGACAGCTGAATCCGCTCCGGCCAGCATGAAGCACGGGAGAGAACATGCGGGACAAGGACATACCGGTCGGTAGGACTGTTGTCGACCGGGCAACGGCCGTCGTCACCGAGGAATGGTGCCGGGCACTCGACGTCACGGACCCCTCGCCGGAGGACGACTTCTTCCTGGCGGGCGGGAACTCGCTGCTGATCGCCACGATGATCGACCGGGTGGAGCAGCGGCTCGGCATTCTGTTCCCGGTCGAGGTCGCGTTCATCGACGGCACCCTGGGTGCCCTGACGGAGGCCTGCGCGGAACGGCTCGCGACCGCCGAGGGGACGACCGGGTGAGCGGCGCCCTGCCCCGGCTCGGCGTGCTGCACGCGCCGCACGCGGCGGCGAACCTGCGGGACCTGGTGCTCGCGGGGCGCGACCGGTGCGAGGTCGTGCTCCTCGTGCGCCGCGAAGTCGCCGCGGCCGAACCGGACATGATCCGCCTCGGGCGGGCGCTGGCCACCGTCGAGGTGCTCGGCGACGACATCCCGGGCGAACTGGCCGGTCTCGGCCTGGACGGCCTGGTGACCTTCCACGACGCGGAGCTGGAGACGTACGACGCCGCGGTGCGCGACCTGGGTCTGCCCGGTGCCACCGAGGTCGACCAGCCGTGGGACAAGCTGGTGCAGCGGCGCCTGCTGAACGCGGCGGGCGTCTCCACGGTGCGTTCGGCGCCGGTCGACTCGCCGGAGGGGCTGGTGGCGGCTGCTGCCGAGGTCGGGCTGCCCGCGGTTCTCAAACCCCGCCGCGGCACCGCCAGCACGGACCTCAGCTTCCTGACCGGACCCGCCGATCTGGAGGCCGAGCCCGGCCGCCGGGAGAACTGGTCCGGACTGGTGCTCGAACAGATGATTGAGCGGGCCGCGCATCCGTCCGGCCGCCGCTGGCTGGCCGACTACGTGTCGGTGGAGACGGTCACCCACCGCGGCGAGCACACGCATCTGGCGGTCTTCGACAAGACCCCGCTCGCGGTGGCCGGCGGCGACGGTCCCTGCCGTCACGCGGTCCGCGAGACCGGCGACGTACTGCCCGCGCAGCTCCCGCCGCATGTGCACGAGGCGGTGCTCGCCACCACCTCCGCGGCACTGGACGCGCTGACCGTACGGGACCGGGTGAGCCACACCGAACTGCGGGTGTCGCGGGACGGGGTGGAGGTCATCGAGGTCAACGGCCGGCTCGGCGGCGAAGTGGCCGGGATGATCGGCATGATGGGCGGCTCCGGCCTGGTCCCGGCCGCGTTCGACCTGGCCCTGGGCCGCCGCCCCGAGGTCTCCGCCCCGACCCGGCCCGATGTGCTGGTCAGCCTGTACGTGCCCTTCCCTGAGCGGTCCGGACCGGTCCGCTCGGCCGTCACCCGGACCCGGGTACGGGAACTGCCCGGCGTGGTGCGGGTGGACGAGGTCGCCCAGCACGGGGCCCCGCGCGCCGACACCGCGTTCCACGCCGTCAAGGTGCTGATCACGGCCGAGGACGCGGACGCGGCGGGCCCTCTCGTACACACCGTGGCGACCCGGGTGGCGCGGCTGTTCGAAGCCGATGGCCTGGGCGCCGACCCATGGCTCGACCAACTGGCCGGAGACCCCGGCGAGCCCAGCGCAGAGACCGGAGGAACGACCACATGAGCAGGACGGCCGAAGAGGCCCTGCGCGTTGCCCTGTGGCCCGGCGATCCGGGCTACGACGAGGCCCGCCGGGTGTGGAACGGAATGATCGACCGGCGGCCCGCCGTCATCGTCCCCTGCTCCGACGCGAGCGATGTGGCCGCCGCGCTGCGGTACGCCACCGCCGAAGGGCTCGCGGTGACGGTGCGCGGCGGCGGCCACAACGTCGCCGGTCTCGCCCTGGCCGACGACGCCCTGCTCGTCGACCTCGGCCCGATGCGGCACGTCGACGTCGACCCGGCGGGGCGGACGGCGGTCGCGGGCGGCGGGGCGCTGCTCGCGGACCTCGACGGCGCCACCCTGCCGCACAGACTGGCCTGCCCCGTCGGCGTGGTCTCCGAGACCGGGCTCGGCGGCCTGGCGCTCGGCGGCGGATATGGCTGGCTGGCCCGCAAGTGGGGGCTGACCTGCGACCATCTGATCGCCGCCGAGGTCGTCCTGGCCGATGGCAGCATCGTGCGGGCCTCCGCGGAGAACCATCCGGAACTCTTCTGGGGACTGCGCGGCGGCGGCGGCAACTTCGGCGTCGTCACCCGGTTCACCCTGCGCCTGCGGCCGGTGGACGACGTCTGGATCCGCTCCGCGGTGTACCCGATCGAGCAGGCCGCCGACGCCCTGCGGGCCTACCGGGACGCCATGCCCTCGCAGCCGGACGACCTCCAGCTGGTCGGGGCCTTCAAACGGGCGCCCGCGGCCGACTGGATACCCGAGCACCTGCACGGCGAGCCGGTGCTGGCCTTCACCACCGTGTGGCTCGGCGCCGAGGGCGGCCCGGAGGCCGCCGCCGACCTCTTCGCCGACTGCCCGCCCGCCGGTTCGATCGACCGGATCATCCCCTTCGCCGACCTCCAGTCCATGGGCGACGGGAGCGAGCCCGCGGGGCGCCGGTACTACACCACCTCCGGCTATCTCGCCGACCTGCCGTCCGACGCCGTCGACGTACTCGTCCGGTACGCGGTCGACGGCCTGACCACCTACTCGACCATCGACCTCGGCTACTTCCGGGGCGCGGTGGCACGTGTCGACGACGACGCCACCGCCTTCCCCTCACGGGACGCCTCGTTCATCTGCTCCGCCTCCGCTGCCTGGGACGACCCCGCCGAGGACGACCACGGCCGCGGCTGGGCCGGCGGACTGATCCGGGACCTCGGGCCGTGGCGGTCCGAGGGCAGCTACGTCAACTACACCCAGCGCAGCGGCCGCAGCGCGGCGGACGTCTACGGCGCCCACCGCTACGCCAGGCTGGCCGCACTCAAGGCGCGGGTCGATCCCACCAATGTGTTCCGCGGCAACCACAACATCAGCCCCTCGCCCACTCGCGCCTGAAGGACGACCCCAATGAAGACCGCTGAAATCGCGGCAGCCGCCCCGCTGAACGTCCCCCGGCTCTGGGCGGACGCCGACGGAGGCTTCCACCGCTCGCTGGGCTCCCCCTGGGCACGGCTCGTCGCCGGCCTCCAGGACACCGCCGTGCGCGCCACGTACACCTACGCGCACAGCCGCGCGGTACGGGCCCTGCACTTCCCCATCACCACCCGGACCGTCACCTGTCCCACCGGCCTCGGCAGCGACTCGGTACCGGTGCCGGTCCAGGTCAACGGCGTCGAGACCTATCTGGCCGACTCGATGCAGTTCATGCTGGAGTACGGCTGCCGGGTCTCGCCGCAGGGCTGTCACAACATCCTGCCCTGTTTCCGCGGCGACGAGCCCGACGCGACGCACCTCGGACAGTTCGTCCACAGCGAGGCCGAGATCCCCGGCGACCTGGACGACCTCGTCGACTACGTCAACGGCTACATACGGGCCATGGCCACCGCCGTGCTCACCGAGCACGACGAGACCCTGCGCGCCGTGCTCGGCGACGTCGGCCATCTGGAGCGGGTGGCCGTCGGCGACCAGCCCTTCGAGCGCCTGCGCTTCGACGAGGCGGTCCGGCTGCTCGACGGCGAGGGCGTCATCACCTCCGCCGACGGCGCCCGGTCGCTGAGCCGGGCCGCCGAGCGCCGACTCATGGAACTGGTCGGGGAGTTCGTCTGGGTGACCCACTTCGACCACCTCAGCGTCCCCTTCTACCAGGCGTTCGAGAACGGGAACGAACGGGTGGCGGAGAACGCGGACCTCTACTTCGGCATCGGTGAGGTCGTCGGGGCCGGGCACCGCCACACCACGGGCGACCAGGTGCGCGCCGGTCTCACGCTGCACAAGGTGCCCGAGCACGAGTACGCCTGGTACGCGCGGATGAAGGACGAGACCCCGATGGTCACCTCCGGTTTCGGGCTCGGCCTGGAGCGGTTCCTCCTCTGGGCGCTGCGGCACGACGACATCCGTGACATCCCGCTGGTCTCCCGCATAGGGGAAGAGCGGTCCTGGCCGGCCTCGGTCGATCGGCCGTGACCCGGATGACCGGTGCCCGCCCGCTCTACGACTGGTTCGGCGCGACCGCGGCGCGCACGCCCGACGCGGTCGCGCTCGACACCGCCGAACAGCGGCTCACCTACGCGGAACTGGCCGGACTGGTCGAGCGGACGGCGGCCGGCCTGGCCCGGCACGACACCGCCACGGTCGGGCTGTGCACCGGCGGCACGCTCCTCGGCTACGTCGGCTACCTTGCCGTGCTCCGGCTGGGCCGCACCGTGGTCCCCGTCAGCCCCCGCTCGCCCGTGGCCCGGAACCGCTCGGTCCTGGAACGGGCGGGCGCCGGGCTGGTGCTGGCCGACCGCCCGTCGGCCGGGGCCCTGCGCCCCGCCGACGGCGAGGAGCCGTGGACCGTACCGGTCCGGTCGCTGGAGGAACTGATCCAGGGGCCGCCCGCCGCGGCACCGGCACCGGACCGCGCCGAGCGCCCCGCCTACATCCTGTTCACCTCGGGATCGACCGGCGAACCGAAGGGGGTGCCGATCACCCACGCCAATGTGTCGGCCTTCCTCGGCTGCGCGATCGACCGCTACGAGCTGGGCCCCGGCAGCCGGGTCTCGCAGACCTTCGGCTTCACCTTCGACCCCTCCGTCCTGGATCTCTTCGCCACCTGGGGGGCGGGCGGCACCCTGGTGGTGCCGGAGAAGCGCGAACTGCTGATCCCCGCCACGTACGCCCGCCGCCGTGAGCTGACCCACTGGTTCTCGGTGCCCTCGGTGATCACGCTCGCGCGGCGGTACCGGGCGCTGCCCCCGGGATGCCTGCCCGACCTGCGGTGGAGCGTGTTCATGGGCGAACAACTCACCCTGGACCAGGCCAGGATCTGGGCACAGGCCGCGCCGCGCAGTGTGATCGCCAACGCGTTCGGCCCCACCGAACTGACCGTGCTCTGCGCCGACCACCGCCTGCCCGCCGATCCCGGGGACTGGCCCGTGACCAGCAACGGCACCGTGCCGATCGGTACGCCCTTCCCGCATCTGGAGTCCGTCCTGCTGGACGCGAACGGCCGCCCGGCGGACGACGGCGAGCTGTGCGTACGCGGAGCACAGCGCTTCGGCGGCTATCTCACCGCCGAACACAACATCGGCCGCTTCATGGGCCCCGACGGGGTGCCCCTCGGACCGACGCGCGGCGAGGTCCCGGCCGATCAGTGGTACCGCCCGGGCGACCGGGTGACACGGGAGCACGGCGTACTGGTCCACCAGGGCCGGCTGGACCGCCAGGTGAAGGTGCGCGGACAGCGCATCGAGCTCGGCGAGGTGGAGACGGCGCTGCGGCGCTGTCCGGGCGTGACCGAGGCCGTGGTGCTCGATGTGGTGCGCCCCGGCGAGGGCGTCCACCTGCACGCCGTCCTCACCGGGGACGCCGCCCCGGGCACCGACCCGCGCCATGAAGTGGCCCGTCTGGTACCGGACTACGCCGTGCCGGAACGCTGTACCTGGCTGCCGGAGCTGCCGCTCAACCTCAGTGGCAAGGTGGACCACCACGCGCTGCGCCGGGCCGTGGCGGGCGAGGAGGGGTGCTGATGAGCAAGCAACTGTGGCGCTGTCTGCGCGGGCCGGAGGGCGCGGCGGGCACCGTGCTCGCGGTCGACTTCGGCCCCCGGGCCAACCAGCAGGGCTTCGCCCGGCTCGCCGCGAACCTGCCGGGCGAGGAGGGCGTCCACCTGACCGTGCCGCCCGGCATCGGCACGGACCTGCGGGCCGATGCGGACCCGGACCGGTACGTGGAGAAGTGGGCGGCCGCGCTGCCGGAACCGGAGCGCCCGGTACGGGCCATCGTGACGTTCTGCGCCGGGGCCGCGTTCGCCGACGGGCTGCGGCGGGCCTGCACCGGCCCGGACGGCCCGCCCGCCCTGGTCACGATCGACCCCACGGAGGTGGGCGGGGCACTGCTGCGGGCGGAGTTCGTCGCCGCCACCGAGACGTTCCGGGCGCATCTGGACGAGCGGATGCTCGCCGAGGTCACCGCCGTCTGCGAGGCCGTGGCGGACACGGACGACCTGCCGGCGGTCGCCGAGCGGCTGCGGGACGAGCAGCGGCGCGTCGTGGAACACGCCACGACACGGGCCGGTATGCCCGAGCACCTGCGGGCGATGCTCTGCGCGCGCTTCGCCGACTACCTGGGCTATCTGGTCGCCGCCGCGCGCCGGACCGGCCGCGTCGAGCACGCCACCGTGATCGCCTCCGCGGACCACCCGCTGCCCGCCTGGTGCGCCGACCACCCGTCACGGCTGACCACCCCGCACGACGAACTGCTCGGGGACCCGCGGGTCGCCGGGCTCGTGCACGCGGCGATCAGCGGGTGACCGGCACCGCCGGACCGGCGGCGGGGGAGAGGGCGTCCTCGGCCAGCCGGTGAGTGAGCCGGCGGACCTGCTCGGCGGGGCGGATCCGGGCGAACTCCTGCTCCGCGGCGAGGTGTTCGGGCAGCCCGGCGAACCCGTCCGCCGGAGCCGCCCCGGCGCAGATCTCCCGCGCGACGGCCACCAGACCCCGCAGGTCCCGGGTCACCGAGGCGGGCGCCGGGGCGTCTTCGGTGGCGGCGGCCGCGACGGCGGCGTGGTGCCAGTCGGTGATCTGGAGACCCGGATCGCGCCAGCCGTCGTTCACCGACTCGCCCTGGGCGGGCCGGGGGATGCCCATCACCGCGCGCGTGCTCAGCGCGCAGTGGGCGATCTGCCGGTCGTGCGCGTGGGCGAGCCCCGCACCGATCTGCCGGATCATGTCGGCCCGGACCTCGGGGGTGAAGAGGGAACGGTAGAGGGACAGGATGTGGTCGAGGCGGAGCAGCTGCTTCTTCTCCACGTGGAACATCAGCACCGGCCCGGGGGGATGGTGCTCCAGGGTGTCCACGGTGACGATGCCCGGGTGGTCGAGCTCGCGCAGCAGCAGATACTCGCGCAGCACCGCCTCGTCGGTCCTGGTGCGGGACGCGCCGGGGGCGTAGACGCGTACCCGGCACGGGGCCTTGTCCCAGACCGTGCTCCAGGCCACGAAGTCCTGCCAGCGGTCGGTCAGCGCGACGGGCTTCGGGGTCAGCTGCCAGGTGCCGACGCGGGGCCAGTGCTCGACCGGATGCATCCCGATCCGCTCCAGCAGTCCGGGCAGGGCCCGCAGGAAGCGCCGGCCCGGCCGTTCCGCGCGGTCGCCCGCGGGCTGCTCCAGGAGATCCCTGGCCAGCCGGGGCAGCGAGGGGTTGGCCGGTTCGTCGGGTCCGAACACACCCCGCGCGGCAGGCCCGGTGAGGTCGACGGACGACCGCGGATCACTCAGGTACGCCGACCCGCGCACCTCGGGAACGGCCAGGAAACGGCCGGCCGCGGCCCGGCGCAGCGCCGCCGTGAGGTGCCGGGCCTTGACCTCGGCGACATCGCGGGTGCTGTCCGACGCCTTGGTGTTGCCGCTGCGGGTACGCAGCCAGATGCCGTCCTCGTTGCGCAACCGGCCCTGCGATACGTCGACTTCGAGCAGATGCACACCGCCGGGACCGGCCACCAGCAGGTCCACGCTGTGCAGATGACCGGAGTCCGCGAGGAAGGAGAAGTTCGCCCAGGCGCGGTGCGGACCGTCCTCGGAGAGGGACTGCCGGATGGACTCCATGGCGGTCGGCTCGTCCGAGAAGAACCACGGTGTGACAGTCGTCCAGCGATCGTTCTGTATCAAACGCGAGTCCCTTGAAGGCCTTTGCGAAAGAAGTCAGGCAAGTGAAAAGAAGTCAGGCGGGTGAAGAGGCAACGCTAGCAGACCAGGAACCGGGCGACACGGACGTACGGGGATGCCCGAAGCGGTCCGGTGGCCGGTCAGAAGCTGTGATCGCCGTCACGGCCGCGGGGATGGTGCCTCCTGTGCGTGGCCGATAGCCTCCTGTCTGAGCAGCGGTTGTGGATCACGGGGAAACCCCTTGCCGCACAGGCGACTTGTGCCTGGCAACCGGCCGTTGCCCCACGCGCCCCGGGTCGGTACGGAGCGCCCAGGACCTCCATGGACGGGCGGGATCTCGCCATCAACGGGAATCAGCGGATCGTGGAATCTCTCCACCGTGACGGCCGCGCACGGACACCCGGACCGGACGGACGGGAAACGGAGCCGGTGCGTCCGGCGGACGCCGTCCCGCTGACGTCCGCCCAGCGACGGCTGTGGTTCCTCAACGCCTGGCAGGGACGTTCGGCGGACTGCGCGGTGCCGGTGGTGCTGCGGCTCTCGGGCGTGGTGGACCGCGCGGCCCTGCGCGCCGCGTGCCAGGACGTCCTGGCACGCCACCCCGCGCTGCGGACGGTGTTCGCCGAGCACGACGGCGAACCGGTACCGGCCGTGGTGCCGGCGGGGCAGGCTGCCCGGTCCGCGGTGACCGAGGAAGCCGTGCCCGCCGACGTCACCACCTGGATCGACGCCATCGTGCGACGGGGCTTCGACATCACGGTGGACCTGCCCGTACGGATGGTCCTGGGAACGGTCTCGCCCACCGCGTCGGTCCTGGTGATCGTGGTGCACCTGGTCGCGGGCGACGCCGGGTCCGTCGCACCGCTGACCCGGGACCTGGCACGGGCCTATGCGGCGCGCCGCGCCGGGCGGGCACCGGACTGGCCACCGCTGCCGGACCGTCACGGGGACCGGGCCCGGCGGGAGCGGGACCTCCTGGGCCAGGCCGACGACCCCGACAGCGTGCTGAGCCGGCAGACCCGGTTCTGGCGCCGGGCGCTCACGGGCCTCCCCGCCGAACTGGCCCTGCCGCGCGACCGGCCCCGCCCGGCCCACGCCCCCGGCCGGGGCGCCGTGCTCCCCTTCCACGTCGACGCCCCGCTGCACCGGGCCGTCATCGCGCTGGCGGCCGACAGCCGGACCACCGTGCTCATGGTGGTGCAGGCGGCCCTGGCGGTGACCCTGCGGGGCTTCGGCGCGGGCGACGACATCCCGCTGGGCACCCCGGTCACCGACCGCGCCGACGACACCCCGGACGTCGTCGGCCACTTCGGCAACATCCTGGTGCTGCGCACCGACCTGTCCGCCGACCCCACCTTCCGCCAGGTGCTGGAGCGCGTCGGGGAATCCGGCCGGGCCGCCCACGCCCACCGGGACATCCCCTTCGACGCGGTGGTCACCGCGCTCAACCCGCCCCGTTCCACCAACCACCACCCGCTCTTCCAGGTCATGTTCGAACTGGCGCGGCCCCCCGCGCCCGCCCCGCGGCTGCCGGGGCTGGACGTGACACTGGAGTGCCCCCGGCCCGGCACGGCCGCCTTCGACCTGCGCTTCACCTTCACGGAGCCCACCGCCGACCAGGGCGGCGGGCTGGCCGGCGAGCTGTGCTACGCCACCGACCTGTTCGACCCCGCCACCGCGCGGCGCCTGGTCCACGGGCTGCTCCAGGTGCTGAGGGCGGTCACCGCCGACCCCTCGACCCCGGTGAGCCGCACCGACGTCGTATCGGCCGCGGACCGGGAGATGCTGCTGCGGGAACGCAACGCCACCCGGCGCGGGCTGCCCGACACGGTCCTGCCGGACCTCTTCGCCCGGCAGGCCGCCCGTACCCCCCACCACCCCGCGGTCGTCTTCGGCGGCCGGGAGTACAGCTACTCCCATGTCGACGCCGAGTCGAACCGGCTCGCCCGCCGTCTGATCGCGCAGGGCATCGGGCCGGAGGACCGGGTCGCGATAGCCCTGCCACGCTCCGAACGGCTCGTCATCGCCCTCCTCGCCACGCTCAAGGCGGGCGCCGCCTATCTGCCGCTCGACCTCACCCATCCACCGGCGCGCACGGAACACCTGCTCCGCGACGGCCGCCCGGCCGCGATCCTCACCGACCGCGCGGAACCCCTCACCACCGCACCGGTGCACCCCGCCACCGCACCGGTGCACCTCACCGACACCGGCCTCGACCACCTCTCCGGCGCCCCCCTCACCGCGGCCGACCTCGGCCGCCCCCCGCGGCCCGAGCACCCCGCATACGTCATCTACACCTCCGGCACCACGGGCCCCCCGAAGGGCACCGTCGTCGAGCACCGGGCGGTCGTGAACTTCGTCGCGGCCAACAACGAGGCCTACGGCATCGACGGCGGGACCCGTCTGCTCGGCTTCGCCGCGGTCACGTTCGACGTGTCGGTCCTCGAAATCTTCTCCGCGCTGACCTCCGGCGCCACGCTGGTGCTGGCCGACGATGAACAGCGCACCGATCCGAGACTGCTCCAGCGGCTGATGCGCGAGGAGTCCGTCACCGTCGCCGAACTCCCGCCCGCACTGCTGCCGATGCTGGATCCGGACGGGCTGCCGGAGCTGCGCCTGGTGTCCGTCGGCGGCGAGGCCCCGGCGGGGCGGCTGGTCGACGCGTGGGCGGGGCCGGAGCGGCAGTTCTGGAACGCCTACGGCCCCACCGAGGCCACCGTCGGGGTCACCCTCATGCGGTGCCTGCCCCCGGCCGGGGACACCGCCCCGCCCATCGGGCGGCCGATGGCGAACAGCCGGGTCTATGTACTGGACGACGCGTTGCGCGTGGTCCCCCCGGGCGCGACCGGTGAGCTGTACCTGGCCGGGGCGCAGCTGGCGCGCGGCTATCTGGGACGTCCGGCCCTCACGGCCGGGCGCTTCGTCGCCGACCCTTTCGGGGAGCCGGGGGAGCGGATGTACCGCACCGGCGATCTGGTGCGCTGGAACACGGCGGGCGAACTCGTCTACGCCGGACGCGCGGACAGCCAGCTGAAGGTGCGGGGCTTCCGCATAGAGGCCGGTGAGATCGAGACCGTGCTGCTGGACCAGCCGGACGTGGCGGAGGCCGTGGTGCTGGCCCGGAAGGACCGCCGGGGCAACGCCCGGCTGGTGGCCTACGTGGTACCGGCGGCGGACGGCGCTTCCGGGACCGGCACCCCGGCCGGTCTGCCCGCGCGGCTGCGCCGGGCGCTGGGGACGCGGCTGCCGGACTACATGGTGCCGTCCGCGTTCGTGGTGCTGGACGCGCTGCCGACGACCGTGAACGGCAAGCTCGACCGGGAGGCGCTGCCGTCCCCGGGAAAGCCCTCGGGCGGGGCCGCGCGCGGGCCCCGGACACCGGTCGAGGAACTGCTGGCCGGGATGTTCGCGCAGGTGCTGGGGGTGGAGTCGGTCGGCACCGACGAGGACTTCTTCGCCCTGGGCGGGAACTCGGCGGCGGCGGTCCGGCTGGCGAGCCGGATCGGTGCGGTACTGGGCGTGCGCCCGGCCGTCCGGGAGCTGTTCGCCGCGCCGACGGTGGCCGCGCTCGCGGCCGCCCTGGACCGCGCTCCGGCCGGCCGCGAGCGCGACCGGCCGGACACGGCGCGGCGGAGGGCCCTCAGGCCTTAGGGCCGCTCGTCCGGTTCACGCCGGACCAGGGAGCGGGGCCCGGCCCGAACGGAAGGCCCTACACCGGCTCGACCTCCAGGACGTAGACCCGGGCCAGGTCCTCGACGCGCTTCGCCACCAGCGAGGGTTCCGCCGTGGCGAGGAACACCAGGCCGGTGGTCGAGGCCGAGTGCAGCCGGGGGCTGATGACATCGCCCGCCCGGGTGGACATCCGTGCCTCGATCACATCCGGCAGCGCCGCCAGCTCCTCCCGGGTGGAGACGCGCACGACCCGGCCCGGACGGACCGGGAGGTCGCAGTTGGCGATGGTCCCCTCCCGCAGCGGTGCCACCGGCCCGCGCACACCGGCCGGGCGGCCGAGGGAGGTGTCCATGAAGACCCGCCACAGGTCGACGCCGTACTTCATCCGCACCGAGTCGACGATGCCGCCTCCGGCCGGGCGGCAGGAGATCTCACCGATCACGAACCCGTTCCCGGTCCTGAACAGCTCCATGTGCGTCACACCGCCCTCCAGCCCCAGGGCCTCCACCGTGGCCCGGTGCAGTTCGCGCACGGCCGCGGCGTCCGGGTCCTCGTCGGGGAGCAGGTACGAGCCGGTGAAGTCGTCCGTGCGGCCCAGCAGGGGCATGAAGTAGCGCTGTACGGCGGCGAATTCGACCGTGCCGTCCGAGACCACCCCGTCGCAGTGGTACTCGCCCTCCATCTCGACGAACTTCTCGACCAGCAGCGGGCACGCCGCACGGCGCAGACCGTCCGCGGCGGGCGAGTCGATCAGCGCGGCCAGCTCCCGCTCCGAGGAGACGGCGAAGGTGTTCATCGAGCCGGTCCCGAGGGCGGGCTTGAGCACCACCGGCCAGCCGAGCCCGGCCGCCGCCGCGGGGGCCTGGGCCAGCGATCCGATCACCCGGTACGGGGCGACCGGCAGCCCCGCCGCGGTCAGCGCGGACTTCATCACCCCCTTGTGGGAGAAGCGGTTGGCCGTCTCGAAGCCGATCCCACCCAGCCCCAGGAACGACCGCAGATACCCTCCGGCGGGCAGGCTGCGTTCCGAGGGCGCCACCACATGGTCGATCGGCTGCCGGGCCAGGAGGTCCAGCGCCACCCGGCGGACGGCGGTCAGGTCGGCGATGTCGTCGACGAAGTGCAGCCGGACATCGGGCGCGTACATCCGGGCGTACGCGCTCTCGGTGATGACGTCGATCTCGGCGTCCGGCGCCACGGCCCGCAGCCGGTCGACCGCCTCCGCCTTGCCGGAGTTGACCATCAGTACGTGCGCGGGCATGTCCCACTCCTTCTGTTCGGCCGTTCCGGCCCCCGGTACCGGCTCATCGCAGCTCCGTCCGCGCGCGGTCGAGGTACCACAGGACGTAGGCGTAGACGGCCAGCCAGGCGCGCGGGGTGGCGAGCGCCCGCTCGTACTTCAGCCAGCCGGCCAGGGCGTTCGCCGCGCCGATGTACAGCCTGGCGCGGAGCACCGGTGGTGCGTCGTCCGGGCCGAGGCCGGCGACCAGCCGGTCCTCCAGCCGCTTCAGGTTCCCGTCCACGGTGAAGGGCGTCGTCAGCCCGGAGAGGTCGAGCACACCGTCCGGCACCGGGGGCGGCTCCGGCAGCAGGGCCTCACAGGTGCCGTCGGCGACGGCCTGGAGCAGACCGCTCATCGGCAGCGCGCTGTGCAGCAGGGTGGCGAAGTCGTAGCTGGGGTCACCGAAGCCGATGTCCGGCCGGTCCCGGCCGTCCCAGACCGTACGCGGGTCGACGAACACCGGCGAACCGTCCGTGCGCCGCAGCATGTTCTTCAGATGCACATCGCCGTGGACGAGACAGCCGGAGCCGGGCAGCAGCGAGGGCGCGGCCCCGTCCAGCCAGTGCGTCAGCTCCGTGTAGCCCGGCAGCCGGGCGCCGGTCGGAAGGAGCACGTCCGCACCGAGCACCGCCTCCGGATCCCAGCCGGGGAAGAACGACCGGAACGTGCCGACGAAGCCCTCGTGGTCCCGCACGGAGTGGAAGCGTTCGCGCAGGAGGTAGTCGGAGACGGTGGGCCGCCGCTGTTCCGTCGTCGCCGCGTAGAGATCGCCCAGGAGCCGCAGATGTGGTTCGAGCGTCTCCACGGCGTCCTCGGCGAGGGCGAATTTCGCCGGGTCGCCGAAGACCACGTGGTCCAGGGTGAGCGGTTCGACCCGCTCCATCAGGGACGTCGCCTGCTCGCCCTCGTGGTGCACGCCGTGCAGTACGGGGAACAGCGGGGCCGCCCCCCGGGCCGTGAGCAGGGTGTTGACCTCGGAGACGAAGGCGGTCTCCGCGTCGATCACCGCGCGGGGGCCCACCTTGGCCACCAGCGGGGTGCCCGCCTCGAAGGCCACGATGCCCCGTGAGTCGGCGCCGTTCGCGTACGCCGCCGTCACCCCGGCCGACGCGGAGGCGGGGTCGGCCCCGGCGGCCCCGGCCCAGTCGCGCAGCCGGTCGGCGGTGAGGAGATCGATGACCGCCCGGGTGTGGGCCACGCTGTCGGTGATGCCGGTGACCAGGAGACCGTCACGCGGTCCGCCGAGCACCATGGTCCAGCGCAGCAGGTACCGGCCCTCCGGGAGGTCGGTGTGCGGGAGAGCCGCGGCGTCGTCCTCGGTGAACCGGGCGACGGACCGGCTCAGTTCACCCAGATGGGCGTGGTTCTCCGGCGGTTCGGTGCTCGCCGCGGCCACGGTGATGCCCAGCCGGGACAGCCCGGCCGAGGCGTTCGACAGCAGCAGCATCTGGCTGGTGCAGCCGGAGAGCCGACTGTGTCGTTCGCCCACTCCGTGGCCGGGATAGGCGAACACCACGGTCACCGCGCCCTCCGGCAGGGGAGTGCCGTGCCGCTCGAACACCGCCTGGACCGTGGCGCGTTCCTCCTCGGACACGGTCCGGGTGACACCGTGCAGTCCGGTGTCCGTCGTGGTCGGGATGCTCATGTTTCGGTGCTCCTAACGAGACGCGACGGACTCGTTCTCGGCGATGGACTGGACGATTTCGGCGGCCCGCATGGGCATCAGGGAGAGCAGCACCTCGCTGAAGCCGTGCGTGGCCTCCGCGTAACCCTGGAGGAAGACCCGGGGCTTGAAGCCGTCGACGGACTCGATGGCGTAGTCGCGCCGGATCGCGTACCGCTCCGGGGTCTCCATGCGTAGATGCGCGTCGACCTCGGCGAGCGCGGGGATCGGCATCGGGTAGCGGTACCCGGTGGCCAGGACGACGGCGTCGGACTCGACCTCGCTGGTCGCGCCGGTGTCGAGGTGGCGGTAGCCGGCCACCGCGCGGTCGGCCTCCGAGCGGGCCCCGACCAGCTCGGTGAACCGGTGCAGGGCGAGCGAGCCGTCCCCGGCGACCTGGTCCTCGTAGTACTCGCGGTAGAGCTGCGGCAGGACGTCGTAGCTCACACCGGTGTGGGCGGCCAGACCGTAGTCGTCGATTATCTTCTGCCGGAATCCGCTGTCCTGACGGTAGAACCAGTCCGGGAAGCCGGGCAGGAACAGTTCGTTGACGAAGTGGGTGTCGTCCTCGGGGCGCATGGCGAAACCGCGGATGTTCGTGGTGATCCGCGCGTGGGGATAGGTCCGGCGCAGATGCATGAACACATCGGCCGAGGTCTGCCCGGAGCCGACGATGTTGAAGTGGTGGGGCGCGGAGCGGTCCTCGAACGAGAGGGCCAGGCGCTCCCGGGTCTCGGAGGCGTGGAACACCCGCTCACCGAGCTCCGCCCCGGCGGGGACGTACGGGGTGCCGCCGGGGGCGATCAGCAGATTGCGGGTGAGCAGCGAGCGGGTCTCCCCGGTGCTCCGGTCGCGCACGGACACCCGCAGCAGCTCCGTGCCGCCGTCCTCGGCCGGTACGGCACCGACGCCGAGGACCTCGGTGTTCCACCGGACCTGCTTGTCGAACTGCGCGGCCGCCCAGGCGTAGTAGTCGTTGAACTCCACGCGGGTCGGATAGAAGGTACGCAGGTTGATGAACTTGCCCAGCCGGTCCCGGTCCTGCTCGGCGAGGTAGTTCAGAAAGGTGTAGCGGCTGCGCGGATTGCGCATGGTGATGAGGTCCTTGGTGAAGGACACCTGCATCTCCGCCCCGGGGAACATGAGGCCCGGATGCCAGGCGAACCCCGGTTTCCGGTCGAGGAACACCGCGTCGAGCGGCTGATCACACTCCTCCAGGGCGATGGCCACGGCCAGGTTCGAGGGGCCGAAACCGATGCCGACAACGTCGTGGACTTCCAGTTCGCCGGAGAGCATGGGGATCTCTTTCCTGTAGTGCCGATCTTGTGATGTGTGAGGGGACGGGCGGGCGCGCCGGGCGGTCAGCCGCGCCGGCAGAGGGCGTGCAGCCGCTCCTCGACCTGTTCCTCGTCGGCGCCTTCCACCAGGACGTGGGCCCTGCCGTCCACCGCGTCGACGGGGTCGCGCCGCCGGTCGGCCTCGTCCGCGGCGGAGAAGCCGACCAGCCAGTCCGGCCGGACCGCCGGGGCGACCGGCTCCGGGCCGCCGGTCCACAGCAGCCAGCCGGTGCGGGCCGCGCCGGTGCCCGGCTCCCGCGGTGTCCACAGGCCCGCGGCCAGCAGACAGGCGGCCCGGGACAGATCGATCCCGTAGGTGTGCCGTACGGCGTTCTTGATCAGTGCCCCGCCGGTCCGGCAGGCCACCTCGCCCGCGTGGAAGGCGCCCGAGCGGTCCTCCAGGAACTCCATGTGCAGCACGTGCACCCCGTGGCCCTCGGGGAGCCCGGCGACGAAGCGCTCGGCGGTGTCGACGAGCAGCTTCGCGCGGGGCGAGTCCGCGTCGAGCATGACCGAGCCCAGATTGTGCGTGCGGAACCGGTGCGGCGGGCTGAGGTAGCGCGAGGGGGAGACCAGGAGCACCGAGCCGCCGTCGACGAGCACGTCCACGTGGTGGACCGTGCTCTCGATGTACTGCTCGGCCATCAGGGCGCCGCCGTGCAGGGCGGTGAGCAGACCGGGGTCGTCGAGACACGCCTGCCGGACCGCCCGCGTGTCGGGCAGGACCCGCACCCCGGCGGATCCCGCGCCGTCGCGGGGTTTGACGACGACGGTGCCGAGTTCGTCCTGAGCCGCGCGCAGATCCGCGGAGCAGCGCACCTCGCGGTAGGGCACCGCAGGCACGGGCAGCCCGTCGAACAGCTGCTTCATGGCGACCTTGTCCCGGAACCGCAGCGCCAGGGACGAGTCCGTACCGGGAATCCCGAAGAGGCTCCGGGCCTCGGCGGCGCGCAGTACGTCGTCCTCCGAGTTCACGAAGATCCGGTCGGGCCGGTCGGCCTCGCACAGCCGGAACAACGCGGCGTCCGTGGTCCGCGCCTCGTAGTCGTCCACCGTCACCCGGCGGACGCCCGGCGCGAGGTCCTCGGCCCGGCGTTCGCTGTCGGCCGAGGTGAGGACGGTGATCCGGGTCCCGGGCGCGGCTTCCCGGATCCAGTGGTCGTACTCCGCGGTCGAATGGGGCCGTTGCATGATCAGGATGTGGATGTCCGTGCTCCTTCTGCGGTGGCGAGGCGTCGGTCGAGTCGGGCGACGGGCAGCGGCAGTACGAGGACCGCGCAGAGCAGCAGCGCGGCGAGTGTGGCCCACCCGGCCCCGCCCCAGCCGAGGACGACGACGGTGATCAGCGGCGGGCCCAGCACGTCCTGGACGCTGTTGCCGAGCGCGAAGATCGAGAGGTATTCGGCCTTGCGCTGCTCCGGGGCGTAGGCGTACGACAGCTCCCAGGCGCCGACCGACTGCCACAGCTCCCCGGCGGTCAGCAGCAGTGTCGCGACCACCAGCGTGACGCAGGCGAAGAGCGTGCCCAGTGGGGCCGCGGCGACGGCGAAGGCCGCGCAGGCGGCGATCAGCGCGAGACCGGCCAGACGCATCGCGCGAAGGCCGCCGCCCGGCCGTTCGGCGCCCTTGGCCAGCGGCACCTGGAAGACCACCGCCAGCACGGTGTTCAGCACCACCAGGACCGGCACCAGAGCCGTCGGCGCGTCCGTCTCCCGGACCGCCCACAGCGGAAGCGCCACGGCCAGGACGGACATGTGCACCGCGAGAACGCAGTTCACCGCGCTGAGCCCGAGGTAGCGCCGGTCGGTGAACCCGTGCAGAAAGCTCAGCCCGCCCCGGCGCACGGGCGGCGGCGTCGTCGGCACCTTCAGCCGGACGAGCAGCAGCGCGGCGCAGACGAACGACGCGGCGTCGACGAGGATGACCGTCCGGTACGCCAGGGCGGAACCGTCGGCCATCAGCGGAGCGGTGAGCAGCGCGCCGAGGGAGAAGCCGATGTTGCGGACCGAGCGCATGGTGGCCATGGCACGGGTGCGGTCCTTGCTCGGTACGGCGACCGACACGACCGCCTGGCTGGCCGGTGAGACCGCGCGCTCGACCAGACCCAACAGCGCCGACACCACGAAGAAGGCGACCGGCCCGTGCGCGAAGGCGAGCGCCGTGAACCAGAGGGCGCGCCACAGCTGATACGCGATCAGCATCCGCTTGGCACCCCACCGGTCGGCGAGCACCCCCAGCGGCACGGTCGCCAGGAAGGCGGTCAGACCGGTCACGGCCAGGCCGAGACCCACCTGCGCGTCGCTCAGCCCGACCACACGGATGAAGAAGATAGCGGACCCGGCCAGATAGAACCCGGTGCCGACGGAGTCGAACAGCGCGACCAGGGCGAACGCGCGGCCCGCCGACGACTCGGGGACGTAACTCCGCAGAAGCCGCCCGATCATGAGGTACGGATGTCGATCAGCCCGGCCGCCGCGGCCGCGTTCCGAGCGGCCCGCGCGCCGTTCTCACCGGTGGCCAGCACATGGCCGACGCGGTCCCAGGAACTCGTCAGCTCCTGGACCGACGAGCCCGCCTCCGCGGTGAGTTCGACCTCGTGCACGCCGTCTGCGGCCCGGCTCTCCGCCAGCCCCGTGACACCGCGCACCACACCCGGCCGTGCGGACAGGAACCGGATGGCCGCACCCCTGGGCGCGGGGCCGCGTTCGGGCCGCTCGCCGGTTCTCAGTACGGACAGCAGATCGGCCACGATGCGGCCGCCGTAGGCGAGGTCGATCAGCAGATCGATGCTGTCGCCCGGCAGCCTGCCCGCGCATTCGACGAGATGCGGCCGCACCCCGTCGACCAGGATCCATTCGGCGTGCAGCACACCGGAGCCGAATCCGGTCGAATCGATCAGCACCCGCATCAGACGGGCCAGTTCACCGGTCACCTCCGAAGGGAGCGACGCGGGCACGACATGGCCGAGCTCCACCGGCGACGGCCCCGGATGCAGCAGCTTCTCGGTGACGTTCACGAACAGCGGCTCACCGCGGTCGACCAGGCACTCGACGCTGACCTCCGGCCCGGACAGCCGCTCCTCGACCAGGAACCGGCCGGGGGCCGTGCGGGGCGCCCGCATCTTCGGTTCGCCGGCCGTCGTCGTCGTCTTCCAGGCGAGCGCCACGTCGTCGTCGGCATCGAGCAGCCGGACCCCCAGACTGGCCTGGAGATCGGCGGGTTTCAGCACACACCGTCCCCCGTGCCCGGACCGGAACGCGAGTACCTCCCGCGCGCTCCCCACCTGCTGCCAGCCGGGCTGCGGCAGCCCGGCCGCGTCCGCGTGGGCCCGCAGCGCGACCTTGTCCCGCAGGACCGCCGCGGCCCGCCTCCCCGCACCCGGCAGCCCCCAGGCCTCCGACAACGTTGCCGCCGCGACCACGCCGTACTCGGTCGCCGGAACGACCGCGCGGACGTGCTCGGGCCGGGGGAGCGCGCGCAGCAGTCCGGCGGGGTCCCGCTCGTCCTGGACCGGCGCGTGGACGACCTGGGCGACACACCGATGACGAAAGGCCCTTCGGTGCACGTCACGCGCGGCGGCGACGTACGGATCCTCCACCACGAGCACGGACCGGGCCGGCAGCAGATCGTCGATGTCCGAAATCAGTCCCTTGCTGAATCCGCACAGGACGTGAGTGATGTCCACGCAGTACTTCCCCCCGGAGCAACAGCGAATGCTGAGCGAAGCTCTTGATGTGCCGGTTGCCGCGCGTTAAGCCTGCGTTCACCTTCAGGGCACATCGATTTCACCCTAGCGATCAACCTCTTGCTGTCAAAGTGAAATGCTCGCAAAGTTGTTCGGTGTCGCGACCGGACCCCGGGTGCGGTCCCACCTGGCGCGCGCCTCCGCCGGCCTGCCCGTCCGCCGTCGAGCGCTTCCGCTCGTGCCGCGATGCCGGTATGAATCGACTGGCCGACTCGCAGCCGCCCCACCTGCCCCGACGCACCTCCACCCCGTTGGACCGGTGATCACGGGGGAAGCGGCGATGACAGAGGGCCGAGTGGCGTGGGCTGCAGCTTGTGCCACTGAGGCCGGAGCACTTGCTGAACCCCTGAGCGCCGACCAGGCATCACGCCGCAGGGTGCCGCCATGAGCGCCGATGGTGACGAACTCGATGCGAGGATCGATGTCTGGTGTGCAAGGCCCGTCGTGCGGTCGTCAGGGCATCGAGTTCTCGCCGAAGAGCGTCTGCCGGCTCGTGGAGGGGGCGGAGGGCGAAGACGTGATCGCGGGTCAGCTCCAAGTGGTCCTCGTCGAGTCTGATCAGGGTGCTGGTCAGGCCCCAGTGGAGGCGCCGCAGGCCTGATGGTGACGTTCTCCTCAACCGATTCGCGACGATCGATGACGGAAAATGCGCGGCGGCCTTCGCCGCGCCATTGAAGACTCACCCTCCTGGTAGGCCATGGCCGGGGAGACCTGTGTGGTCCCCCATAGGTGTGCGAGGACGATCCTGCGGAGCACGACTCCCGCGTCCGGCGCCGGCCGCCCCGCCCCGGAGATCCGCCTCGGCCCCAGGGCGAGAAGGCGCAGCGTACGAGGATCGGTCCGCAGCTGTACGCATGCGCGTGGCCGATGTCCTGAGTGAGGGCTGCGCCGAATGTCTTTGGGGTGCTGACCGTCAAGGCGCCCTTGATTTCCGCGAGGGCGGTGCGCAGGCCCGGGGGCGATGCCGTGGGCCAAGTCCCCCGAAGGCGGAGAGGACTTGCGGCCGAGCCACAGCAGCCGCTTCGGGTGTTTCAGAGCATGGGCCACATGTTCCAGAGAGGCGTGTCCAGGTGTTCCGGACCGGTGAGGAAAGTGGCGGCAGAGAGGCGCCGCGCTGTGTGAGAGAGCTATGGCGGCGGACCTCTCCGGGGACGGGTGGCGCCGCCTTCGTCTCGGTGGCGGGACTCGGCACGGTGATCACCACCTACCTGAGCCCTGCCTGAACCAAGACGGCCGTGCGGGATGCCCCTCCGCCATCCCGCACGGCCGGAATCACCGAACGGGCTTTTAGACGCCCTTTCTTGTGGCACTGTCGTTCGTTGAACGGTGCATGACGGATCTGGTTGAGCGGCTGGTGCCGGACGAGTTGTGGATGCTGTTTCGGCGGGTGGTGCCGCCGACGGAGGTGAAGCGTCCGCAGGGTGGGGGCCGGCGTCGGGCGGGTGACCGTGAGGCCCTGGCCGCGATCGTGTTCGTGGCAACGTCGGGCTGCACGTGGAGGCAGTTGCCTCCGGTGTTCGGTCCGTGCCGGCAGACGGTGTACCGACGTTTCGCCCAGTGGAGCCAGGACCGGGTCTGGGCGGGGCTCCACCGTGTCGTTCTCGATGAACTCGGCGCCCGTGGCGAGCTGGACTGGTCCCGGTGCGCCATCGACTCCGTGAGCCTCCGGGCCGCAAAAGGGGGCCACTGGCGGGACCGAATCCGACCGATCGCGGCAAGCCTGGATCGAAAATCCACCTGATCGTTGACCGGAACGGGCTGCCGCTGTCGCTGGGCGTCTCCGGCGCGGACATGCACGACAGCCTCGGCCTTGAACCGCTCGTACGTGGCATCCCGCCCGTCCGATCCCGCCGAGGTCCACGCCGCCGAAGGCCCGACAGGCTCCACACGGACAAGGGCTACGACAGCGTCTTAACCGGATGCCGAGCACGGACCGTCTTTGTATGCGGTCGCCCCGACCGGTTCGCGGAGAACGACGATGCGGCCGTCAATGATCAAGCGTTGATAGCGGGGCGACTTCCCGATTGCCTACAGGACGCCAAGATTGACCGTCACGGCGAATGGTGCGGTGGCCTTCACGGTGCCGGTGCAGGCGGACGTCGAAGTCCGTATCCGCGTTCCAGTCCGGGCCCGCGGCGGCGTCCAGGGCGTTGGCCAGGATCCGCACCAGCCGGTTGTGGCGCTTGGAGGCACTCGGGCTCCCGACGACCATCCCGTCCACGATCTCGATGCCGGCGCACTGCTCCTCGGACCAGGAGTCGTACTGCTCCGCGCTGATCTGCGAATGCATCCACGCGGGCGCCACCATCTCGGCGGTCATGGTGTCCCTCCTTCGAGAGGCCTCGGCAGGTGTGGCGCCGCTGCGCCAATCCTACTGTTTCGAGGTGCCGGGCTGCCCGACTCGGAAAAGGAAGGAGCCGCCCACCACGTGATGGCGCATGAGCGCGATTCGGCCAAGTGAGGTGGGCTCGTCAGTGTTTCACCGGTCGCGGCAGACGCTGTGAGAGGCTGAGGCGTATGAACCGGTTGGCTGGTGTGACCTCGCCTTATCTGCTTCAGCATGCCGACAATCCGGTCGACTGGTGGCCGTGGGAACCGGAGGCGTTCGAGGAAGCGAAACGGCGCGATGTCCCCGTCCTGCTGTCGGTCGGCTACTCCTCGTGCCACTGGTGCCACGTCATGGCGCACGAGTCCTTCGAGGACGAAGCCGTCGCCGCCTGGATGAACGAGCACTTCGTCAATGTCAAGGTGGACCGCGAGGAGCGGCCCGACGTGGACGCGGTGTACATGGAGGCCGTGCAGGCCGCCACCGGGCAGGGCGGCTGGCCCATGACCGTGTTCATGACGCCGGGCGGGGAGCCGTTCTACTTCGGTACGTACTTCCCGCCCGAGCCCCGTCACGGCATGCCCTCCTTCCAACAGGTGCTCGAAGGCGTCTCGGCCGCCTGGACCGGGCGTCGCGAGGAGGTCGCCGAGGTCGCCGGGCGCATCGTCCACGACCTCACCCAGCGCACCCTCGCGCACGGCGGCCAGGGCCTGCCCGGCGAGTCGGAGCAGGCACAGGCGCTCCTCGGGCTCACCCGCGACTACGACGAGAAGCACGGCGGGTTCGGCGGGGCGCCCAAGTTCCCCCCGTCCATGACCGTCGAGTTCCTGCTGCGCCACCACGCCCGTACCGGGGCGGAGGGTGCCCTCCAGATGGCCGCCGACACCTGTCTGGCGATGGCCCGGGGCGGGATCTACGACCAGCTCGGCGGGGGTTTCGCCCGCTACTCGGTGGACCGGGAGTGGGTGGTGCCCCACTTCGAGAAGATGTTGTACGACAACGCGCTGCTCTGCCGGGTGTACGCGCACCTGTGGCGGGCCACCGGATCGGAGTGGGCCCGCCGCGTCGCCCTGGAGACCGCCGACTTCATGGTGCGCGAACTGCGCACCGCCGAGGGCGGGTTCGCCTCCGCGCTCGACGCGGACAGCGAGGACGGCGAGGGGCGGCACGTCGAGGGCGCGTACTACGTGTGGACGCCCGAGCAGCTGCGGGAGGTCCTCGGCGAGGAGGACGCCGCCTTCGCCGCGGAGTACTTCGGGGTGACAGCGGAGGGCACGTTCGAGGAGGGCTCCTCGGTCCTGCGGCTGCCGCACGTGGGCGCCGGGGCGGACGCGGACCGGGTCGCCCGGGTGCGGGCCCGGCTGCTGACCGCCCGCGAGCTGCGCCCGCGCCCCGGCCGGGACGACAAGGTCGTCGCCGCCTGGAACGGCCTGGCGATCGCCGCGCTCGCCGAGACGGGGGCGTACTTCGACCGGCCCGACCTCGTCGAGCGCGCCACCGAGGCCGCCGACCTGCTGGTACGGGTGCACATGGGTGCCGTCGCCCGGCTGGACCGTACGTCCAAGGACGGCCGTCCGGGCGGGCACGCCGGGGTCCTGGAGGACTACGGCGACGTGGCCGAGGGCTTCCTCGCCCTGGCCTCGGTCACCGGCGAGGGCGTCTGGCTGGAGTTCGCCGGCTTCCTGCTCGACATCGTGCTCCAGCACTTCACGGCCGAGGGCGGCGGGTTCTACGACACGGCGGACGACGCCGAGCGGCTCATCCGCCGGCCCCAGGACCCCACCGACAACGCGACCCCGGCGGGCTGGACGGCGGCGGCCGGGGCGCTGCTCTCGTACGCGGCGCACACCGGCTCCGAGGCCCACCGCACGGCGGGGGAGGCGGCGCTGGGCGTGGTGAAGGCGCTCGGGCCGCGGGCCCCCCGGTTCACCGGCTGGGGCCTGGCCGTCGCGGAGGCCCTGCTGGGCGGGCCGCGCGAGGTCGCGGTCGCCGGTCCGGTCGGCGGCGAGCTGCACCGGACGGCGTTGCTGGCCACGGCGCCCGGCGCGGTGGTGGCGGTGGGGGAGACCGGCGGCGCGGAGTTCCCGCTGCTGGCGGACCGGCCGATGGTGGGCGGGGCGCCGACGGCGTACGTCTGCCGCCACTTCGTGTGCGATGCGCCGACGACGGACACGGGGGAGCTGGCGGAACGCCTCGGCGTGCGGTGAGCAGCCTCGCGCTTGGTGGGTGGTCGGACCGCTGGGTGTGTGAGGGCCGGGCCCCGACGGACTGAGCGTGGCTGTCAGCTGTCAGCTGTCTGTCTGCTGTCAGGCGTCAGCCGTCATCGGCCCCGGCGGACGGCCAGGTCACCTGGCTTGTAGGAGTGCCACTGCGTACGTGAGGGTCTCCGCCGTGCTGCCGGGCCGCCGGGCTGCCGTGCTGCCGGGCCGCCGGGCCGCCGGGCTGCCGTGCTGCCGTGCTGCCGTGCTGCCGGGCCGCCGGGCTGCCGTGCTGCCGGGCCGCCGGGCTTGCATCGGTCCCGCCGCGTACGCTAAGGCCCCGCCGGCCGGTCGCCAGGGGGGCGCGAGGGCTGCGGTCAGTACGTGCCGGAGCGATTCCAGCGGGGGCTCGTGCGCGGGCGGGCGCGCAGGGCGGCTTCCAGCGCCGGGGCGTCCGCGTTGGTGAGGACGAGGTCTTCCTTGGCCGGGAAGTAGCGGAAGACGGTGCTCGGCGACACCTCGGCCCCCGCCGCGATCTGCTCGACCGTCGTCGCCCCGTACCCCTGCTCGGCGATCAGGCGGTGGGCGGTGACCCGGATCGCGCTCCGGGTCCGGAGCTTCTTCCGCTCGCGCAGCCCCGGCCGCGGCGGGGGTCCCGGAGCGGGGGCAGGAGGGGTACGGGGGTGGCGGCCATGGGCCTCATTGTCCGGCACCGGCACCGGCACCATTCCCTCCGGCACCGGCACCAGAGCGCCGCCGGTGCCGGAGGGAATGGTGCTCAGCGGTGGTTGTACGACAGCTGCCGGTGCCGGAGGGAACAGTGCTCAGCGGTGGTTGTACGCCACCAGCGAGATGCCGACGTAGTGCACCACGAAGGCCGCCAGGGTCAGGGAGTGGAACACCTCGTGGAAGCCGAACCACCGCGGGGAGGGGTTGGGGCGCTTGATGCCGTAGATGACGCCACCGGCGCTGTAGAGCAGCCCGCCGACGACGACCAGCACCAGCACCGCGATCCCGCCGGTCCGCAGGAAGTCGGGCAGGAAGAAGACCGCGGCCCAGCCCATCGCTATGTAGCACGGCGTGTAGAGCCAGCGCGGGGCGCCGACCCAGAACACCCGGAAGGCGATTCCCGCGACGGCGGCTCCCCAGACCGCCCACAGCAGCGGCGTCCCGGTGGACTCGGGGAGCAGGAGCAGCGTCAGCGGGGTGTAGGTGCCCGCGATGATCAGGAAGATGTTGGCGTGGTCGAGCCGGCGCAGCACCGCCTCGCCGCGCGGGCCCCAGGTGCCGCGGTGGTAGAGCGCGCTCACACCGAACAGCAGGCACGCGGACAGGATGTAGATCCCGCAGGCGATCCGGCCGCGGGCGCTGTCCGTGAACGCGATCAGGGCCACTCCCGCGACGATCACGGCGGGGAACATTCCGGCGTGCAGCCAGCCGCGCAACCGCGGCTTCGCCGGGAGGGTGTCGGACTCGGCTGGTTCCAGCCCGGCGGACCCGGGCGCGGCGGCGGCAGCAGTCATTCCCGCATCGTACCTACGCGACCGTAGGTAACCGGTACGAGTGGCCATGCTCACGTGGGCGGCCCCCTGGACATATGGGCGAAACGGTCGGATGATCAAATGAGTGCGGTCGGCACCGGATGAGCGCCAACGGGATTCGAAGGGGTAGAAGCATCCGGGTCGCGGCCCCCACGGGGCAACTACCAGACAGACACCCTCAACAAGGAGCGATCGTGGCGCGCGACATCGCGGCTCCCTTCACCGTCCCCACCGATCACCAGGAGCTCGTCTCCTGGGTGAACGAGATCGCAGCTCTCACCGAACCGGACCGGGTGGTCTGGTGCGATGGTTCCGAGGCCGAGTACGAGCGCCTGTGCGGGGAGCTCGTGGCCAAGGGCACCTTCACCAAGCTGGACGAGACCAAGCGCCCCAACTCGTACTACGCCGCGTCCGACCCGAGCGATGTCGCCCGCGTCGAGGACCGCACGTTCATCTGCTCCGAGAAGGAGGAGGACGCCGGTCCGACGAACCACTGGAAGGCCCCCGCCGAGATGCGGGAGATCTTCACCGGCGAGAACGGTGTCTTCCGCGGCTCGATGCGCGGTCGCACGATGTACGTCGTGCCGTTCTGCATGGGCCCCGTCGGCTCCCCGCTCTCCGCGATCGGCGTCGAGATCACCGACTCCGCGTACGTGGCCGTCTCCATGCGCACCATGACGCGCATGGGGCAGGCCGTGCTGGACGAGCTCGGCAGCGACGGCTTCTTCGTCAAGGCCGTCCACACCCTGGGCGCGCCCCTGGAGGAGGGCCAGGAGGACGTTCCGTGGCCCAGCAACTCCACCAAGTACATCTCGCACTTCCCCGAGGACCGCGAGATCTGGTCCTACGGCTCCGGCTACGGCGGCAACGCCCTGCTCGGCAAGAAGTGCTACGCGCTGCGCATCGCCTCCGTCATGGCGCGTGACGAGGGCTGGCTCGCCGAGCACATGCTCATCCTGAAGCTCACCCCGCCGCAGGGCGAGTCGGAGGAGCCGAAGTACATCGCCGCCGCGTTCCCGTCCGCCTGCGGCAAGACCAACCTCGCCATGCTGGAGCCGACGATCCCCGGCTGGACCGTGGAGACCATCGGTGACGACATCGCCTGGATGCGCTTCGGCGACGACGGCCGCCTCTACGCGATCAACCCGGAGGCGGGCTTCTTCGGCGTCGCGCCCGGCACCGGCGAGCACACCAACGCCAACGCCATGAAGACGATGTGGGGCAACTCCGTCTTCACCAACGTCGCGCTCACCGACGACGGCGACGTGTGGTGGGAGGGCATGACGGAGACCGCTCCGGCCCATCTCACCGACTGGAAGGGCAACGACTGGACGCCCGCGTCCGACACCCCGGCCGCCCACCCCAACGCCCGCTTCACCGTCCCGGCGGGGCAGTGCCCGATCATCGCGCCCGAGTGGGAGGACCCGAAGGGCGTGCCGATCTCGGCCATCCTCTTCGGCGGCCGCCGCGCCTCGGCCGTCCCGCTGGTCACCGAGTCCTTCACCTGGCAGCACGGTGTCTTCCTCGGGGCCAACGTGGCCTCCGAGAAGACCGCCGCCGCCGAGGGCAAGGTCGGTGAGCTGCGCCGCGACCCGTTCGCCATGCTGCCGTTCTGCGGCTACAACATGGGCGACTACATGAACCACTGGATCAAGGTCGGTGCCGACAAGGACCAGGCCAAGCTCCCGAAGATCTACTACGTGAACTGGTTCCGCAAGAACGACGCGGGCAAGTTCGTGTGGCCCGGCTTCGGTGAGAACAGCCGCGTCCTGAAGTGGATCGTCGAGCGCCTCGAAGGCAAGGCGGAGGGCGTCGAGTCCCCGATCGGCATCCTGCCGGCCAAGGGCTCCCTCGACACCGACGGCCTGGACCTCTCCGAGGCCGACCTGGACTTCCTGCTCGACGTCGACAAGGAGGTCTGGCGCGAGGAGGCCGGGCTGGTCCCCGAGCACCTCGACACCTTCGGCGACCACACGCCGAAGGAGCTGTGGGACGAGTACCACGCGCTGGTCCGGCGCCTGGGCTGACGCCCCCGGGCGCACCCCGCGCGGGTGCGCCCCGCACGCCCCCGCGGCCGGGCCCGGACATCCGCCCTGACCTGGGAGGCCGGCAGCCCGCCGCGGTACGGCCCCCGGAATCCCCTCACGGTTCCGGGGGCCGCCCCATGTTCCGCGTGTTCCGTCCCGCGCCCGGTCCGCCCGCCGCCTGTTTCCTGCGGGTTTCAGGCAGAACGGCCCGACATCGATTCACCCTTGCACACGACACCTTCACAAGGTTCCATGTTCCTTCACATGCCTCCGGCTCGGTCCGCCGGGGGCCAACCGAGCTTGTGGGGGACTCAGTTGAGAAGGAACCAGCACCGCATACGTACCGCGGCGACGCTTGCCGCACTGACGTTCGGCACCGCCGGGCTCACCGCGCTCGCCCCGGCCGCCGCCCTCGCGGCCGACGGCACCACACCCGGTGACACCGTGGCCAAGCTGCCGATCACCTCGTACTCCGCGATGGTCGTCGACTCGGTGCACGAGCGGGTCTACGTCACGGACGACCGCCGCAACCAGTACGCGAACCAGGTCCACGTCTACAACTTCCAGGGCCAGAAGGTGGGTTCGCTGCCCACCGCCTCCGCGCCCTCCGGGATGGCCCTGAGCGCGGACAGCGGCACGCTCCATGTCTCGCAGTCCTCGGGCATCCTCGCCTTCGACACCGTGACCCTGGAGCGCACCGGTCTCACGTACACCGCGTACGACGTGCCCTGCCCGCGCGACGTCGCCTTCGCGGGCGGCAAGGAGTGGCACACCGAGACGCCCTTCCTCACCACCGAATGCGACAACCGCCAGACCTGGCTGTACGGCACGGCGGACGGCCGGTCGGCCAACACCGGTTGGAACGCGGCGAGTCGGCTGCGGCTGACGAGCGGCCCCGGGGCCCCGGACCGCATCGTGATGGCGCAGACCCGCAGCACCGGCGAGGCCAACCCCTTCCTCACCACGCTCGACGCGAGCGGCGACACGCTCGTGCGCGGCCCGGAGCGGCGGTTCGCGGATGCCGGGGGCAAGGGCGGCCTCGACATGAAGGACGTGGCGCAGTCCCCCGACGGCCGGCGGATCGCCGTCGCCGACGCGGCCTACGGCACCCGCCTCCTGGAGGCCGACGACCTGTCCGACGCGCCGACCGGATACCAGCCGCTGCCCGAGGGGGCGAAGGCGTCCGCCGTCGCGTTCAGCGGTGACGGTACGTACATCGCGCGGGGCGCCGCCGCGACCGGAAGCACGGTCGACCTGCTGGTGCAGCCGGCCGACCCGGCCTCCGGCACGGCCCCGCTGGAGTTCGCCTTCGAGGGCCCGCTCGACGGGGACCGGGTCGCGCCGCGCGGGCTCGGCTGGTCGAAGGACGGCTCGCGCCTGTTCGCCATCACCACCAACACCTCCGGCAGCGAGTACTGGCTGCATGTCGTCCAGCCCCCGGCCGCCCAGTACGACTCCCGCTTCACCGGCACGCTCTCCACCACCCCGGGGCAGCCCGTCGTCGGCGAACCGGTCGGGATCAGGGGCCGGCTGGAGCTGGACGGGTCCGCCCCCGCCGAGCCGGTCAGGGTGTCGGCGGTACGGCACGACGCCAACGGCGACCGCAAGCTCGCCCCTGTCGAGGTCGACCCCGACGGATCGTTCACCGTCCTCGACGTCCCGTCGGTGGTCGGGGACGCCACCTACACCGTCTCGTTCACCGGCGACCTCACCCACCGCCCGGCCGAGGACACCGCGCTCACCGTCGCGGTCGACCGGGCCCCGACCACCCTCGCCCTCACCGCCCCGGCGGAGGCCACGAAGAGCGCCGGGCTGACGATCACCGGCACCCTGACCGGTCGGGGGCGGGCGCTCCCCGCCGGAATCACGGTGTCCGTGGTGCGCACCGACAAGAAGGGCACCGGAACGCTGACCTCGGCCGCCGTCGCCGCCGACGGCACGTTCACCATCGACGACCTGCCCCGGGCCGTCGGCCAGGTGACCTACGAGGTCGGCTACGCCGGTGACGCCCTGCACGCCGGTACGACGGCGTCGGCGACGGTACGGGTGCGCCGCTGACGGAAGGGTGCGGAGTGCGGGTGGGCCGGTGTGCTGCTGGCCGGAGGGTGCGGAGTGCGGGTGGGCCTGTGTGCTGCTGGTCGGAGGGTGCGGAGTGCAGGTGGGCCCCGGCGCTCCGGACCGCTGGCTGGCGCTCCGGACCGCGGCCGGAGCGGGCGCTACCCGTTCCGGCCCCGGTCCTCCAGATAGCGCGTATGGGTCTGCTGGCGCCGGGCCTCCGCCTCCCGCAGCGCGGTCGCCAGCGCCTCGACCTCCCGGTGCAGCAGCGTCAACTGGCGCTCCAGATGGCGCTCGGGTGGTTCCGTGCCCGGCACCATCCGCGTCCAGGGGCGGATCCGGACGAACGCGTCGACCGACTCCAGGACGTCCTGGCGCACGGCGCGTGCCAGCACGTGGACGCCCTCCGGGTCGGCGGCCAGGGCCTCGGCCACCGGCCCGGGGGCGAGCAGCCCGTCGAGCAGCTCCGTCAGTTCGGTGAGCCGGCCGGCCGCGGCGGGCGGCAGCTCCACCTCGGCCAGATAGCCGCACAGCGCGCGGTAGTCGGTGCGCACCGCGTCCAGCTGGGTCGACGGGTCGGGGAAGACCGGGACCGCCGGCCGCTCGGGCGGGGCGATCAGCGCGCCCGCGCCGTACAGCCCGACGACCACCACCGGCCAGTACGCCCCCGCGAGCCCGGTGAAGGTGAGGACCAGGCCGACGAGCCCGCAGGCGCTCCCGGCGAGGTTCTTCCGCGACTCGATGTACGCCAGGAATCCGTGCGCGGCCCTGCCGCCCGGCCCGCCCGGCGGGTTACTGGTATCCACGGATCTCCCCTCACTGGTATCCACGGATCTCCTCGAAGGCGTCCTCCAGGGAGCCGGGACCCCGGTCCTTCGTCGCGTCGAAGAGCCGGCCGCCGGTCAGCGTGGCGATCCGGTCCAGTTCCGCGCGGTCCGAGTCCCCGAAGACGACCGGGAAGACCGGGGTGACCCGTCGCGCGGCGGGGAGGGCGCGGTAGTGGGCGGCGAAGTCACCGGCCGACTGCCCGGTGGTGTTCTGGCCGTCCGTCATCAGCACGATCGAGGTGAACGCGGACTCGGTGCCCTCGCCGATCCGCTCGTAGGCGGACTCCAGACTCGAATAGATAGCCGTCTCGCCGCCGGCCGTCAGCGCCGCGGTGTCCGCCCTGATCGCCGCGAGGCCCCGCTCCGGGTCCGCGGGGTCGACGGTGTGCGTCCGGACCTGCTTCACCGCCGAGCCGAACGGCAGCAGGGTGACCTCCTCCCGCTCCCGGAAGTCCCCGGTCAGCCCGGTCAGCGCCGCCTTCAGGGCCGACAGCCGACCCCCGGCCATCGATCCCGAGGTGTCCAGCACGTACACGGTGCGCGAGGGCCGCCGGAGCTTGTTCTCGTAGCTGTGGAGCAGCCCGTCGGCGACGGACCGGGAGCCGGGGAACGGCAGTTCGCGGCGCGGGTCGGCGGCGAGCGGCGCCGCGGGCCGCACCGAGGGCACCACCGGGCGACGGAAGGTGTCCCGGGTCAGCCTCCGCTGGACGTCCGGGCTCCGGAAGTACGCCGTCAGCGCGCGGACCGCGTCCTTGGCTTCCGGGTCGGCGGCGGCGAGCGGGCTGAGCGGGTAGTCCGCCGTCACCACCCCGTCGCGCGGGCGGATCACGGTCAGCCCGGTGTGGCTGTCGCGGTTCAGCGAGAGCAGCACCGACTCGTAGTTGATCAGCGCGTCGACGGTGGAGCGCCGGATGTACGCGGTGGCCAGCCAGCCGGAGGAGCCCGAGGTCAGCCGCTGCCCCGCGAAGAACTCCTTCAGTTTCCCGCCCGCCGCGCGGACATCGGCGTCGGTCAGCGCGGACTGCGCCCCCGAGAGCCCGGAGGCGACCGAGACCAGCGCGGAGAAACCGGAGTTGGAGCGGGCCGGATCGGTCATCCCGTACGTCAGCCGCCCCTCGGCGACCGCCCGGTGCACCTGCGACCAGGTCACGTCCCCGGGCTTCCAGCCCAGCCGCCGCACCGTCGCCGGACGGATCCCGAGGGCGACCGGGGACGTCATCAGCGGCGTCTCCGAGGTGATCCGCCGTGCCGCGTCCGGGTGCAGCCGCAGATAGTCGTCGGACGACAGCCAGACCGCGTCGTACGCCCCGTCCGCCTTTCCGGAGCCGAGCAGTTCGACGGCGTCCAGCGTGCCGGTCCAGGTGGGCCGCACGGTGATCCCGGTGGCCTCGCGGGCCTCCTCCAACAGGGGCTTCATATCGGCGAGTTCACTGGAGGCCAGTACGCGCAGGGTGCCGGGGCGTGGCGCGCCGTCGTCCTTGACCGGGTCGCCGGACGGCCCGCCGGACGCCCCGCCGGACGCACCCGAACACGCGGTGAGCGGGGCGAGCACGGCGGCGGCCAGCAGGGTGGCGAAGGACCGGGCGGCCCGGTGCCGCAGCCGCCGGGGGAGGCCCGTCATCCCAGGCCCCCGCCATCGAGCGGACCGGCCGACCGGCTGCGGGCCAGATGGGCGCCGGCCTGCTGGAGTTCGGCGGTCAGCGACTCCACGGTCGACGCCATCGACTCGGTGGCCTGCGCCTTGTACGTGTCGATGGCGTCGAGCGTCCGGTAGATCTGCTGGAACGCGGTGCGCAGCGTCTCCGCGCCCACCGCCGGGTCGGCCGCGATGCGCTGGATCTCGCCGCTCTGCCCGGCCAGCATCTCCGCGTTGCCCCGGATCAGATCCTCGGTCGTGGAGCGCAGCACCTGCACCTGCTCGGTCACCTTGCGCTGGCTCTCCAGGGCCGAGGCGAGCATCACGGCGATCCGCAGGGCGGAGACGGTGGTGGTCGCGGCCCGGTCGACGCCCTTGATGAGCTCGTCGTTGTTGCGCCGCACGACGTCCATCGCGAGGTATCCCTGCGCGCAGACCGCGAGCTGGGTCAGCAGGTCCTGGTGCTTCTGCCGCACGGGGAAGAGCACATCCGCCCGCAGCGCGTCCGCCTGCGCAGGGTCGGTGGCCGCGGCCTGCGCGACGCGCTGCTCGACGGCGGCGTCCAGCGCCTCGGTGAGCACGACGTACTCCTGGAGCTTGCCCATGGTCTCCCAGAGCCGGGTGCGCTCGGTGTGCAGGGCGGCGTTGTCGCGGCGCAGCTCGTCCTGGCCGCCGCGCAGCGAGCCCACGATCCGGTTCAGGGTGGCCTGGGAGGAGGCGTACTTGGCGACGTGGTCGCGGAGCCGGTTGCCGCCGGGGAGCCTGGACAGCAGCCGGCGGGCACCGCGGCCCGGGGTGTCGCGCGGGTCGAGATCCTCGACGGTGCGGCGCAGCTCCACCAGGGACGAGCCGACCCGGCTCTGCGCGTCCACGCCGCCGGACCCGGCGAGCGAGCGGACGGTACGGTCCAGCATCCGGTTGGACTGCTGGGCGGCGCTGCGGATGTCGCCCTGCCCGAGCGCGGCGATCTCCCCGATCCGGGTGGTGAATTCGGGCGACCGGGCGTCGAGTCCGGCGAGCCCGCCGACGTACTCGGTGGCGCGGCGCGTCATCTCCGTCCGTACCGGGGGGTCGACCGGTACGAGACCGGCGGCCTGCTCGGCGCGGACCGGGGCGACCGGCTCCGGCGGGGTGAGGACGAGCGGCGGGGCGGAGTCGCCCGGCGGGGTGAGGGTGAGCGGCTGCGGCTCTTCGGTCATGGCTGGGGCCTCCTGGAGGCGGGTGTCGTCAGCCGCGGGTCCGCCGGGCCATCGTGCGCAGCACCGTCGCGGTGGGCACGGGCGCCTGGCGGACCCCGGTCAGCTGTTGGTCGATGTAGTCGGTGTGGTCCGCGGTGGCGGCGGTGAACTCGGCGGACGCGCCCTGCGGCCGGAAGCCGTGCCGCACGGCGAGTCGGCGCAGCTCCGGGTCGGTGGAGAGCAGTTCGCCGAGCCTGCGGCCGGTGTCGGTCAGCGGTACCAGGGTGTGGTCGCTGGAGACGGTGGTGTCGGGGTAGAGCAGCACCAGGTCCCCGGTGTCCTGGTGCCGCATCAGCAGCGAGGCGACCTGTGACTCGTACACCAGGACCAGTGGGTTGCCGACCCCGCTGATGAAGTCCCGGAACGGGGCGTCGCTGCTGGTCTGCTGTGCCCCCTGGACCTGGATCAGCTTCTTGAGCAGGGGAGCGGTGCGGTCGACGGCGGCGTCGTCGGCGGCGACCCGGCCGCCGTCGGCGACGTAGGAGGCGGCGGCGAGGTACAGGGCGCCGGAGTTGGACGAGACGGGGTCGGTGCTGGTGATGAACACCGTGCCGGTCAACTCGGCGTGCTGGTCCGCTCCTTCGAGCTGCTGCCAGGTCCGGTCCGCCCCGGCGGCCCGGAGGTAGGGCCCCATGAGCAGCTTCCCGCCGGTCGGGCCGCTCAGCCTCGCCAGCCCGTTGTCCGCCAGGACCCGGGCGGCGGCGCGGTGCGCGACGACGACCAGCGGGGAGTAGAAGGGCCTGAGCGGCCCGCCCTTGACGGCGGAGCCGTGCTGGAGTTCGTCGGCCGGGGCCTTGGAGCCGGGGAAGGCGAAGTCGTACCCCTTGAGCGGGAGCCGGTCCATGGCCCAGGACCCGGACGTCTCCGCCTTGACGGTGATTCCCTTGGCAGCCAGGGCCTTCACCACGTCCGGGTCGGCGAAGAACTCGGCCTTCTCCGACCCGATCACGCCACGCACGGTCTTCGTTGCCGTGCTCGTGTCCTTGCTGTCGCGGCCTGCTGCGACGGCCACTGCCACTCCGCCGATCAGCAGCACCGCCAGGACGATTCCCACGATGCGTCTCACACGCGAAGCCTGCTCGCGGAAACCCACATTCCAGGCCGAGTCGGGTGGACGGCAGGTGAAGCAATCATCCCAGAACGCAACGGAGGCGCGACGGCGGCGGAAACAGCCGGCCGTGCGCCTCGGGGGCGGGTGGCACCCGGCCCGCACGCCTCGACGGCACGCGGACCGGGGCCGTCAGTGGGCGCCGACCAGTCGCGCCGGAGCGGGGGCGGCGAGCGCCGCGGTGTGTGCGTCCATGCGCTCGGCCGCGAGAATCGCGACGGCCGTGTCGGCGCGGGACGCGGCCACCACCAGCGCGCGGCCCGCGAGGGCGTGGGCGCGGCGGTGCAGTGCCGGGGCGGGTGCCCCGGTCCGGCCGGCGTGCCGGGCGGGCGGCGCGCCGCGCAGCCTGGCGACCTGCTCGGCGATGCGGTCGCCCGCCTCGCCGAGGCCCAGTTCGTCGGTGACCGCGAGGAGCGCGGCCAGGTGCCCGGCGAGCTGGATGTCCAGCTCTTCCTCACGGGAGCGGTGCGGGAAGTCGTCGGCGTGGTCGGCCGGTGTGTGGACCGATTTGGTGCGGATCGGTTCGTACATGGATGGCCTCCTGGTGTTGCAGTGGAACCATCCTACATTGGATTCAGTCTAAAGTTATCCGTAATCGACTCGGGGTTCCGCGCACCCGTCGCCCGGTGCGGTTCGACGGGTGGCCCTACGGCTGGCCGTATCCGTCCAGGAAGTGCGCGATCCGGGTCACCGCGTCCGTCAGGTCCTCGGTCGTCGGCAGCGTCACGACCCGGAAGTGATCGGGCTCCGGCCAGTTGAACCCGGTGCCGTGCACGACCATGATCTTCTCGGCCCGCAGCAGATCGAGCACCATCTGTCGGTCGTCCTTGATCCGGTAGACCTTGGGGTCGAGGCGCGGGAAGAGGTACAGCGCCCCCTTCGGCTTCACGCAGGTCACGCCCGGGATCCGCGTCAGCAGGTCGTACGCGGTGTCCCGCTGCTCCAGGATCCGCCCGCCCGGGAGCACCAGGTCGTCGATCGACTGGCGGCCGCCCAGCGCGGTGGCCACGGCGTGCTGCGAGGGCATGTTGGCGCACAGCCGCATGTTGGCGAGGATCGTCAGCCCCTCGATGTACGAGGAGGCGTGCGCCTTCGGCCCGCAGACGGCCATCCACCCGGACCGGTATCCGGCCACCCGGTAGTTCTTGGAGAGCCCGTTGAAGGTGAGCACCATCAGGTCGGGTGCGATCGTCGCGGTCGGCGTGTGGGTCGCCCCGTCGTACAGGATCCGGTCGTAGATCTCGTCGGAGCAGACCACCAGACCGTGGCGCCGGGCGATCTCGGTCAGCCCGCGCAGCATCTCGTCGTCGTACACCGCACCCGTCGGGTTGTTCGGGTTGATGATCACGAGGGCCTTGGTGCGGTCGGTGATCCTCCGCTCGATGTCGGCGAGGTCCGGCATCCAGTCGGACTGCTCGTCGCACCGGTAGTGCACGGCCGTGCCCCCGGCCAGCGACACCGAGGCGGTCCACAGGGGGTAGTCCGGAGCCGGTACGAGGACCTCGTCGCCGTCGTCGAGGAGCGCCTGCATCGACATCTGGATCAGCTCCGAGACGCCGTTGCCCAGGTAGACGTCCTCGACGTCGAGCTCGATCCCCTTGGTCTGGTAGTGCTGCACCACCGCCCGCCGCGCGGACAGCAGCCCCTTCGCGTTGCCGTAGCCGTGCGCCCCGGAGAGGTTGCGCAGTATGTCCTCAAGGATCTCGGGCGGGCACTCGAAACCGAACGCGGCGGGGTTGCCGGTGTTCAGCTTGAGGATGCGGTGACCGGCTGCTTCCAGCCGCATCGCCTCTTCGAGCACGGGGCCCCGGATCTCGTAACAGACATTGGCGAGCTTCGTGGACTGGATGACCTGCATGTCCGGGAGCTTACGACCGCGTTGCGCCCGTTGCCCGGCCTTTCCCTTCCGGTTGCCCCGGCCGGGTATGTCCCCCGGTCCGCGCGGACTTCCATAGCCATGCGGCCACTGCCCGGCACCGTGGGAACGCCGGGCCCGGACGGGGGAGCGGCTTCGAATGCGGTGGAACGGCGGAGTGACGGACCCGGACGGGTGAGATGCGCCACGACCCCGGAGCCGCCGGAGGGGCGAACCGGCCACCCCGCCGTCCGGCGCACGGTCCGTCCCCTCACTCCGGCAGACGGGTGCCCGGGGGTACGCGGATGCCGAAGCGGTCCGCCAGTACGCGCAGCACCTCCGCCCCGTCCCGCAGCTCCCGGACCTCGCGGGTGCCGTCCGGCGCCGTGGCCGTGAGGGTGCGGCCGGTCAGCGACAGGTGGGAGTCCGGGGTGGTGCGCTGGGCGTACAGGCGGCGGCTGAAGGGGGAGCGCGGGTTGGTCGCGATGTGCCAGTTGATCACCTCGTAGTCCGGTGCCTCGAAGGGCTCCACCGTGAAGGCGTACTGGGACTCCCACGCCCCGCCGGGGGTGTGCGCCTGGAGCTCCCACCGGGCGAGCGGCCCGTCGTGCGGGGTGTTCACCAGCCGGTGGCGGCGCGGGGCGTCGGCCACCTCGGCACCGGCGGCCAGCGGGACCGGCTCCAGCAGCGCGCCGACGGAGCCGAAGCCGACGTCCGCGAGGTACGGGGTCGGCTCGCCCGGCACCTCCGCCAGCATCAGCATGTGGGTGCGCGGCCGGATCTCCCCGGGCCCGGCGCCCACCACGACCCGGGCGCAGAGCAGCGTGATCCGGAAGCCGAGCGCGGTCAGCGCGGCGGCGAGCAGCGTGTTGTGTTCGTAGCAGTACCCGCCGCGCCCGCCGCGCACGAGCTTCGCCTCCAGGTCCGCGACCGCCAGCGAGGGCGCGCTGCCCAGCACCGGGTCCAGGTTCTCGAAGGGGATGCCCAGCGCATGGGCCCGGTGCACGGAGCGCAGCACCCGCGCGGTCGGCCGGCGCTCCCCGGCCCAGCCGATGCGGGTGAGATAGGCGTCGAGGTCGAGGGCGGGGCGGGGGCCGGTTTCGGCCGCGTGGTCGGAGGTCATGTGCCGACCGTACGGGGGCCGGGGGCGAGCGTCGCCGCAGGGCCGGGCCACCGGGCGGCGCGGCTTCGCGCGGGTCCCCGGGGAGCGGTGCGCCGACGCGGGGCACGGGCCGGTCGGTGCGCGTGCGCGCCGCGCGGGCCGTCGGCACAAGCGCCTCTCGCGCCCGAACGGCTTGAAACCGCCCCTTGTGGGGGTCCCTTCGGTGCGCCAACATGCGCATGTCAAATCCGAAGGCAACTTCGGTGGGCCGGGGCCATCAGGACCCTGCCCAGGTCACTTGAGGGGACCCCCACATGAAGAAGCCTCTCGTCGGTGCGCTGTTCGCCGTACTGCTCCTCGGGGCAGGCGTGGCGCCCGCGACCGCCGCAACCGGCCACGAAGCGGCCGCGCCCACCGCGGTCAAGGAGAAGGTCAGGCCCAAGGCGGTCAACTTCGCCGGGACCGTGGCGCTCAGCAACTGTTCCGGCTCCGTCATCCGCACCCCCGACTCCCAGCCGGGCGACCACGCGCTGGTGCTCTCCAACGGGCACTGCCTGGAGACCGGAATGCCGGGCCCCGGCGACGTCGTGTTCAACCAGCCGTCCTCCCGCAGCTTCACCCTGCTGAACGCCTCGGGCAGCGGCGTCGGCACCCTGCGGGCCAGTAAGATCGCGTACGGGACGATGACCGACACCGACATATCGGTGTACCAACTCACCAGCACCTACGCCCAGATCGAGAGCACCTACGGCATCAAGGCGCTGGAGCTCGACACCGCGCACCCGGTCCAGGGCACCGCGATCACCGTCGCGTCCGCCTACTGGAAGCGCACCTACTCCTGTAACGTCGACGGCTTCGTCTACCGCCTCAAGGAGGGGGACTGGACCTTCAAGGACTCGGTCCGTTACACCTCCGCCTGCCAGACCATCGGAGGTACGTCCGGCTCCCCGGTGATCGACAACGCGACCGGCAAGGTCGTCGCCGTCAACAACACCGGCAACGAGGACGGCGAGCGGTGCACGGAGAACAACCCGTGCGAGGTCGACGAGAACGGCAATGTGACGGTGCGCCAGGGCATCAACTACGCCCAGGAGACGTACGGCATCGTGCCGTGCATCGGCGCCGGCAATGTCTTCGACCTGGACCGTGCGGGGTGTGCCCTGCCCAAGCCGTGACGCGCTGAACCCGTCGCCGCCGCGGTGCCCACCGGGTGCCGCGGCGGCGGCTTGTCCGGGCCGGGCGGCGTGCTCAGGTCCCGGACGCGCCCGCGCGCCGGACCGCCGTCCCGATCCCGTCGAGCAGCACCCCGAGCCCGGCTTCGAACGTCTCCCGCGCCTCCCGCTCCAGGTACGGCACGGCCCCCTCGTCCGGCCGCGGCGGGGCGGACCCGGTCTCCATGGCGGCCAGACCCGGATAACGGTCCGCGAAGTCGGGGGCCACCTCGCTCAGCAGTGCCGAGCGGGCGAACCACCACGCCTCGTCCGACTCGCCCGTCTCCGCCGCGGCCTGCCGCGCCTCGGCGACCGTCCCGGCGCAGCCGCGGACGAAGTGGGTCAGCGTACCGGCCAGCCGGCGCAGCGCCCGCGCTTCGAGCCCGGTCGCGGCCAGCAGACGCACCAGGGTGTCCAGCCCCGCGTAGGCGTGCGGCCCGAGGACCGGGCGGGCCTGGGAGACCAGGAGCACCCAGGGGTGGCGGAGGTGGAATTCCAGCGTGTCCCGCGCCCAGCGGGTCAGCCCCGTACGCCAGTCGTCGGTCCCGTCGTACTCCGTGGGCAGCTCGGCGTGGACCGCGTCGTACATAAGGTCCAGCAGTTCGCTCTTGCCCGGTACGTAGGTGTAGAGCGCCATCGCGGTGCGGCCGAGCCGCTCGCCCACCGCGCGCATCGACAGCGCGGCCATGCCCTCCTCGTCCGCGACGGCGATCGCGGCGGTGACGATCGCGTCGACGCTCAGCCCCGGCCTGGGGCCGGGGCCGGTCCGCCGCTCCGGCTGCTCGGCGCGCCACAGCAGCGACATCGAACGACGGGCGTCGCCCTGTCCGGCAAAGACCACCACTTGCAACTCCTTACGACGTAAAGTAACTTCGCCCGGGTAATTCCTTACGACGTAAGCTATCAGTGGGAGAGGGTGGGAGCCGCGATGGGGCAGGCATTGACCGTTTCGTACGTGCGGGTCGTCGGCGTGGAGCGGATCACTCCGCGGACGGCCCGTATAGCCTTCGCCGGGGACGCGCTGGCGGAGCTCATGGAGGACCGGCCCGACCAGCAGATGAAGCTGTGCTTCCCGAGGGCGGGGCAGACGGTGCCCCGGCTGCCGGAACCGGACGCCGACGACGCCTACGGCATGCGGTGGTACGAGGCGTACCTCGCGATCCCCGAGCCGGAGCGCCCGCCGATGCGGAGCTTCACCGTTCGCGGGTACGACCGCCGGCTGGACGTGATGACGGTCGACTTCGTGCTCCACGGGGACGACGGGCCCGCCGCCCGCTGGGGCCGGGACGCCCGGCCCGGCGATGTGCTCGGCATGGTCGGCCCCTCGTCGCTGTACGCCCGGCCGCTGCCCGCCGCCGACTGGCTGCTGCTCGCCGGTGACGAGACGGCGCTCCCCGCGATCGGGACCCTGCTGGAGTCCCTGCCGCCCGGGACGCGGGCGCTCGTCCGGGCCGAGGTCGCCGACGCGGCGGAGGAGCGCCCGCTCGGTGACGCGGACGTCCACTGGGTGCACCGGGACCGGGGCGGCTCGCTGGTGGACGCCGTGAAGTCGGCCCGGCTGCCCGCCGGTTCCGGGGCCGCGTGGCTGGCGGGCGAGGCGGGGGCGGTACGGGCCCTGCGCCGCCATCTGGTCGAGGAGCGCGGGCTGCCCCGGGAGGCCGTGCGGTTCGCCGGGTACTGGCGGCGCAGCCTCACCCAGGACGACGCCCCGACCGAGGAGGACCTGGCCTGGGCGAAGGAGCAGGCGGGGGAGGGGGCCTCATAGGCGGCGCCGGGCGCTCCCCGTACCCCGGACGGCCCGGCCCGCCAGGACCTGGGTGCGGCGGCCGTCCTCGATGACGAACCGGCCGTCGATCAGCACATGCGGGATGCCGGTCGGCAGGGTGCGCGGCTCCTCGAAGGTGGAGCCCGCCGCCACCGTCGCCGGGTCGAGGAGGACCAGGTCGGCGCGGTACCCCTCGCGGACGTACCCGCGGTCGGCCAGGCGCAGCCGCCGGGCCGGGCGCGAGGTGAGGTGGGCGACGCACTCCTCCAGCGACAGGATGCCCAACTCCCTGACGTACCGCCCGAGATACTGCGGGAAGGTGCCGTAGGCGCGCGGGTGCGGCTTGTCGCCCTGGAGGATGCCGTCGCTGCCCCCGGTGTGCACCCGGTGGCGCATGATCTCCCGCACGTTCTCCTCGTGGCCCACGTGCTGGAGGATCGTCGGGCCGAGCCGGTCCTCGACGAGCAGCCTGCGCGCGGTCGCCCACGGCGCCTCGCCACGCAGCCGGGCGGACTCGGCGACCGTGCGCCCGACGTGGCCGGCGAGGGCGGGCGTGCCGACCCCCGAGATCTCGATGGTGTCCCACTCGATCGGCACGCCGTGGCAGCCGTCCGAGCCCAGCTCCTCCAGGTGGTGCCGGATGCGTTCCGCCGCCGCGTCGTCCACGAGCCGGGCGAGCGTGGGCACGGGCCCGCCCTCGCTCGCCCAGCTCGGCAGCATCGCGACGAGCGTGGTGCAGCCGGGGGTGTACGGGTAGGTGTCGAGGGAGATGTCGGCACCCGCGTCGAGCGCCTCGTCGAGCAGGGCGAGCAGCTCCGGGGCGCGGCCCTTGTTCACCCCGAAGTTCATGGTGGCGTGGGCGAGGTGGAGGGCGCAGCCGGCGTTCCGGGTGAGCCGCACCATCTCCTCGTACGCGCCGAGCGCGCCCGCCCCGTACGAGCGGTGGTGCGGGCAGTAGTAGCCGCCGTGCTCGGCCACCACCCGGCACAGCGCGGTGAGTTCGGCGTCGTCGGCGTACATGCCGGGGGTGTACGTGAGGCCGGAGGACATGCCGACCGCGCCTTCCGCCATGCCCTGGGCGACGAGCGCCTTCATCCGGTCCAGTTCGGCCCCGGTGGCGGGCCGGTCCTCCCAGCCCACCGCGTACATCCGGACCGTGCCCTGCGGGACGAGGTAGGCGGCGTTGACGGCGATGCCCCGGCCGCCGAAGTTGCGGTCCAGACGGTCCAGGTACTCGCCGACCGTGCGCCAGTCGAAGTCGATGTCGTCGCCGCTGCCGTTCCAGCCGGTGATGGAGCGGCGGACCTCGGCGAGCGTCCGGTCGTCGACCGGGGCGTACGAGATGCCGTCCTGGCCGAGCACTTCCAGGGTGACGCCCTGGGCGGCCTTGGCGCTGTGGTCCGGGTCGCGGAGCAGCGCGAGATCGCTGTGCGCGTGCATGTCGATGAAGCCGGGCGTGAGGACGAGCCCGTCGGCGTCGAGGGTCCGGCGGCCGGAGGGGCGGGGCCCGGGGGAGTCCTCGGGGCGGATCTCGGCGATCCGGCCGTCGGCGATGGCCACATCGGCACGGCGGCCGGGGCTGCCGGTGCCGTCGACGACGTGGGCGTTGCGGATGACCAGGTCCATGGGGGCTCCAGTTCAGGCCCTCCGGCGCCGGAGGGGCAGGTCGGCCCCTCCGGCGTTCGAGGAGCGGGGGTCCGGGGGCGTGGCCCCGGGACCGGGGCAGGGGCGGGGCGGGGGAGGCGGCCCCGCCCCGCCCCGCGGGCGTCAGAAGAACGTGCGGATGTACTCCGTGACCGTGCCGTCCGCCGCGACCAGCGGGATCAGCTGCCACTTGTCGAAGCTGGTGCACGGGTGCGACAGGCCCATCCCCACCCAGTCGCCCACCTCCAGCTCCGCGCCCGGCTCCGTACGCACCCACGCGTGCTGGTCGGACAGACCGCTGACCGAGACGCCCGTCGCGGGCCGGACCGCGCCGTCCCGGCCGGACCGCACGACCTGAGCCTCGGGCAGGTCGAGGTCGTACGCCGCGTCCCGCTTGCCCGCGTTGAGGAACGCCTGCTCGGCCGTCGGGCGCGACACGACCTGCGCCCACAGCCGGAAGGCGGGCTGGAGCTCGCCCTCCTCCGGCACCCGGTTGAACGGGGTCAGATGGCGGTAGTGGCCGTCGTCGTGCGAGACGTACGCCCCCGAGCGCAGCAGCTTCAGCACCGGCGCCGACAGCTCCGGGATCTCCGCGAAGACCTCCGCCACCGCGTCGAACCACGCGCTGCCGCCCGCACTGATCACGATCTCCCCGCCGGCCGCGGCGAAGCGCCCCGCGCGGTCGAAGGAGACGGCCAGCGCGACGAGCCGGCGCAGCCAGTCCCGTACCCGCTCGCCGGAGGCGTCCGGCACCTCGCCCTCGTAACCGGCCACGCCCACCAGCCGCAGCGTCCCGGCCGCCGCCACGGCGTCGGCCACCGCCGCGCACTCGGCCTCGGTACGGACACCGGTGCGCGCGCCCTCGCCCGCGCCCAGCTCCACCACGACGTCGACGGGGCGGGAGGCGCCCGCCGCGCCCAGCGCCTCGTCCATCAGCTCGACGCCGCGCACCGAGTCGACGTAGCAGACGAAGCGGAACTCCGGGTCCGAGTCCAGCTCCCCGGCGATCCAGCGCAGGGCCGCGGCGTCGACCAGCTCGTTGGCGAGGAAGATCCGCCGGATCCCGTACGCCCGGTAGACCCGCGCCTGGTGGGGGACGGCCGCGGTGATGCCCCAGGCGCCGTGCTCCAGCTGGCGGGCGAAGAGCTGTGGGGACATGGAGGTCTTGCCGTGCGGGGCGAAGGCCAGCCCATGGCGCTCCGCGTACGTCTCCAGGAGGGCGAGGTTGTGCTCGACCGACTCGGCGGACAGCGCGAGCACCGGGGTGGTGAATCCGCCGGTGAAGAGGTTGCGCCGCTCGGCGGCGAGGGCGCCGACGGTCAGGCCCTCGGCGTCGGGCGGGAGCGCCTTGAAGCGGTGGTCGACCAGTTCGTCGGCAAGTCCGGACACGGGACGGGCGGCGGCCAAGGGGGTCTCCTCGCTCGAAGTCATCGTTGCATCATATGCAACACCCATTGCGTATATCGCTCACCGCTGTCTAACATCCGAGCCGACGCCGGGTCAATGGCAGGTATCCCCGGCACGCCCCGAACCGCCCCACCGACCCGCGAGGAGCCCCGAGTGTCCGGAACCCCGGCCAGGACCGCCGACGCCGCCACGGCCACCGAGGTCGTGTGCCTCGGCGAGTCCATGGTGACGTTCCTGCCGTCGCAGCCCGGACGCCTCGCCGACGTACCCGCCTTCGGCCGCGGCATCGGCGGCGCCGAGTCCAACGTGGCCTGCGCGCTGGCCGCCGCCGGGCACCGGGCGGCCTGGGTCGGCCGGGTCGGCGCGGACGGCTTCGGCGACCATCTCGTCGAGGCGATCGCGGGCTACGGGGTCGACACCTCCGGCGTGCGGCGCGACCCCGCGCGGCCCACCGGGATCTACTTCCGCACCGCGACCGACCGGGCCACCGACGTGCACGAGGTCGCCTACTACCGGGCCGGGTCCGCCGCCTCCGCGATGTCCCCGCACACCGTCCCCTACGCCTCGCTGCCCAGCACCCGGGTGCTCCACCTGTCCGGTATCACCGCCGCCCTCTCCGCCGACTGCCTGGACCTGCTCCACGACCTGACCGCGCCCCGCCCCGGCCGCCCGCTGATCTCCTTCGACGTCAACCACCGGCCGGGCCTGTGGCGCGGCACCGACGCGTCCCCCACCGTCCTCCTCGACCTGGCCCGCCGCAGCGACCTGGTCTTCGTGGGCGAGGACGAGGCGGCGGAGGCGTGGGGGCTGACCGGCGCGGCGGCGGTCCGCGCGGCGCTGCCGGAACCGTCCGTCCTGGTCGTGAAGCGCGGCGCGGACGGCGCGACGGTCTTCTCGGGCGCCGACGGCATCCCCGGTCCGGGCGGCGTCCCGGGCGCCGACGACATCACCACCGTTCCCGCCCTCCGGGTGGACGTCGTCGCACCCGTCGGCGCCGGTGACGCCTTCGCCGCCGGGTTCCTCTCCGCCACCCTCCGCGACCTGCCCGTGCGCGACCGCGTCCGGCACGGCCACCTGATGGCCGCGGCCGTCCTCACCGTCCCCGGCGACCTCACCGCCCCGCCGTCCCGCGCGCACGCCGACGCCCTTGCCGCACTGGACGACGAGGGCTGGGGGAGACTTCGACTCGGCCCCGGCTGGACGGGGGACGACCAGGAGGTACGTACGACATGAGTCAGACCGTCGACCGGGCGCTGAGCATCCTGCCGCTGCTCGCCCGGGGGCCCGCCGACCTCGGCCAGGTCGCCGAGCGGCTCGGCGTCCACAAGTCCACGGCGCTGCGCCTGCTCCGTACGCTCCACGAACACGGACTCGTCTACCGCCAGCAGGACCAGCGCTACCGCCTCGGCGCCCGCCTCTTCGCCCTCGCGCAGGAAGCCGTCGAGAACCTCGACGTACGGGAGATCGCCCACCCGCACCTCGTCGAGCTCAACGAGAACTGCGGGCACACCGTCCATCTCGCGGTGTACGAGGAGCAGGAGGTCCTCTACATCGACAAGGTCGAGAGCCGCTACCCGGTCAGGATGTACTCGCGGATCGGCAAGCCCGTCGCGATCACCGTCGCCGCCGTCGCGAAGCTGCTCCTCGCCGACCTCACCGAGCCCGAGCGGCGCACCATCGCCGAGAAGCTCGACTACCCCATGTACACGTCCCGTTCGACCCCGAACGCCGGCGCGTTCCTCAAGGAGCTCGCCGTCGTCCGCGAACAGGGCTGGGCCACCGACCTCGGCGGCCACGAGGAGTCCATCAACTGCGTCGGCGCCCCCATCCGGGGTGCGGACGGACGGGTCGTCGCCGCGATGTCGGTCTCGGCACCCAACGTCGTCGTCACGGCCGAGGAACTCCTCACCCTGCTCCCGCTGGTGCGCCGCACCGCCGATTCCATCAGCCGGGAATACTCCGGCACCCCCCGACCCAAGAAGGCCTGAACTGTCATGACCGAGAAGACCGCCCTCACCCCGAGCACCCACACCACGCCCCCCGCGAAGTTCTCGCACGGGGTGAAGAAGGGGAACATCCTCCAGGTCGCCGGCCAGGTCGGCTTCCTGCCCGCCGTCGAGGGCCAGGCACCGACCCCCGCCGGTCCGACGCTGCGCGAGCAGACCCTCCAGACCTTCGCCAACGTCAAGGCGATCCTGGAGGAGGGCGGCGCGAGCTGGGACGACGTGATGATGATGCGCGTCTACCTCACGGACGTGGACCACTTCGCCGAGATGAACGAGATCTACAACGCCTACTTCGGCGAGCAGGACCTCAAGGCCGCCCCCGCCGCCCGCACCACGGTCTACGTCGGCCTCCCCAAGGGCCTGCTGATCGAGATCGACGCGCTCGCCGTCCTCGGCTGAGCCGGCTGATCCACTTGCCGCATCCGCACCGCCGCACCACCGGCACGGCGCCCCACCCCGTGGGGGCGCCGTGCCGCGCTCCCCCACACCCGAAACCGCCGCCACGGAGTCACGCATGCTGCTCGCCGCAACCCCACCACCGGCCGAGACACCGCCCCACACCGGTGGCATCCTCCCGCTGGTCGACGGCACCGCCGGTCTGCTGACCGTCGCCGCCCTCGGAATCGCGCTCCTCCTCTTCCTGATCATCAAGGCCAGGCTCCAGCCGTTCGTCGCGCTGCTCGCCGTCTCCATAGCCGTCGGCCTGGGCGCCGGTCTCTCCGTGACCGAACTCTTCGGCACGGTCCAGAAGTCCGCCGCCGTCTCCGTCATCGAATCCGGCATGGGCGGCATCCTCGGCCATGTGGCGATCATCATCGGGCTCGGCACGATGCTCGGTTCGATCCTCGAAGTCTCCGGCGGGGCCGAGGTGCTGAGCAGCCGTCTGCTCGACCTCTTCGGCGAGAAGCGCGCCCCGCTCGCCATGGGCCTCACCGGCCTCATCTTCGGGATCCCGGTCTTCTTCGACGTCGGCATCTTCGTCCTCGCGCCGATCGTGTACGCGGCCGCCAAACGGTCCGGCAAATCGATCCTGCTCTACGCGATGCCGCTGCTGGCGGGGCTCTCGATGACCCATGCCTTCCTGCCGCCGCACCCGGGCCCGGTCGCCGCCGCCGGACTCTTCCACGTCTCCCTCGGCTGGGTCATCCTGATGGGCGCCGTCGTCGGCATCCCGTCCGTCCTCGCCGCCTGGGGCTACGCCGCGTGGATCGGGAAGCGGATCTTCGTCGCCGTCCCGCAGGACATGGTCGAGGCCGCCGAGGAGGCCAGGGCCGCGGTCGTCGCCGAACAGCGGGCCGCCGGGGTCACCCCGCGCGAGGAGCCGGTCGCGCTCTCCACCGTACTGGCGATCATCGGCACCCCGCTGGTGCTGATCCTCGCCGCGACGTTCTCCTCCATCGCGCTGGACCCCTCCACCCCGCGCTCCGTCGTCGAGTTCTTCGGCAACCCCTTCGTCGCCCTGACGATCGCGCTGGTGCTGGCGTACTACCTGCTGGGCATCCGCCGCGGCTGGTCCCGCAAGTCCCTGGAAAAGGTGTCCACCTCGTCCCTGAAGCCGGTCGGCAACATCCTGCTGGTGGTCGGCGCGGGCGGGGTGTTCGGCGCCGTCCTCAAGGCCAGCGGTATCGCGGACGCGCTCGCCAAGACCTTCGACGACGTCGGCCTGCCGGTCATCCTGCTCGCCTGGCTGATCTCCGTGGTGCTGCGCGTCGCCCAGGGCTCGGCGACGGTCGCCATCGTCACCACCGCGGGCATCGTCGTCCCCCTGGTCGAGGGGCAGGACCTGTCGCAGGCCCATCTGGCCCTGATCATCATGGCGATCTCGGCCGGTTCGATCTTCGCCTCGCATGTGAACGACGGCGGATTCTGGATGGTGTCGAAGTACTTCGGCATCTCCGAACGCGACACCCTGAAGTCCTGGACGGTCCTGGAGACGGTCCTGTCGATCGCCGGCTTCGCGGTGGCGGCGCTGCTCAGCCTGGTCATCTAGCGCGTGTGCCGAAAGCGGCGTCGTCCACACGGCGGACGGGACCTCCGGCACACGCCCCGGGCGCCCCGTGGCCCTGACACCGCACCCGCGCGGACACGGTGTCAGTCGGTGGCCCGTGCTCCGGACGGGGCGGGGGCCACCGGCGGCCCGTGGCCCGGCGGCCCGTGGCCCGGCGGCCCGCGCCCCGGACGGCCCGCGCCCCGGTCGGGGCGGGGGCCTCCGGCGGCCCGCTCACTTGCGGGCGAGCGCGGACCGCACGGCCTCGGTGTCCGTGCGCCCCGCGTCGACGAGGGCGACCGCCTGATCGACGAGCCACGTGCCCCGCTCCCCGGGTACGAGCCGCAGCGCGGTGTGCAGGGTGCCGGGCTTCCCCGTACCGGTCTCCAAGGTCACCCGCAGTCCGATCCCCGCCGGGTGCGGACCGAAGGCCGGGATCTCGACCGCCTCGCCGGTGCTCACCCGCGCGTCCGAGTAGGCGCCGAGCCGGGGCGCACCGGTGATCTCGACGCACTGCGCCAGGGTGTTCGCCCCCCAACTCCGCCGCAGCCGTTCGGTCCGGCCCTCGCAGGCGGCCTCCCAGTCCTGATCCACCGAGGCCCGCTGATAGGCCCGTGCGGCGGCGGTCGCGGCCGCCGCGCGCTCCTCGTCCCCGCCACCGCCACCGGTATCGCCGCAACCGGCCGGCGGCAGGACCGCCACCATCACGGCCATCGCGGCGACGCGCCCCGTTCGAGCAGCCACGTCCAGTCCCCCTCCTCCACGTCGGCGCGCCCCGGCGCCGTTCGCAGGATTACAGCACGGGGCCCGGGACCCGGCGATCAGCCGGAGCGGCCCGGAGCGGCCCGGAGCGGCCCGCCCGGCCGAGCACCGCACCGGGCGTCCCGCGCCGTACGTGCAGCAGCGCCGCCGGGGGAGCGGCGGCGCTGCTGGTCACTGATGCCGGCCGGTGGTCGCGGCGGGCGGCGCGGGCGGGATCAGGTGGTTACGGCAGGCCGTGCACGTGCGGGCCGACCGCGTTGGACCAGGCGTTGCCCGACTTGGCGTCCCAGGCGGTCGACCAGGTCATCGCACCGCGGATGCCCGGGTACGTCTTCGAGGGCTTGAACGAACCGCAGTTGGTGCCGGAGGCCAGGCAGTCCAGGGCCGCGTTCACGACCGACGGGGCGACATAGCCGCCGCCCGCGGCGCTGGTGGAGGCGGGGACACCGAGGCCGACCTGGGACGGGGCGAGGCCGCCCTCCAACTGGATGCAGGCGAGCGCGGTCAGGAAGTCCACCGAGCCCTGCGAGTAGACCTTTCCGTCACAGCCGAGCATCGCGCCGCTGTTGTAGTACTGCATGTTGACGACGGTCAGGATGTCCTTGATGTTGAGCGCCGTCTTGAAGTACTCGCCACCGGTCGACTGCATGTCGATGGTCTGCGGGGCCATCGTGATGACCAGGCCGGAGCCCGCCTTCTGCGAGAGCGAGCGCAGTGCCTTCGTCATGTACGTGGAGTTGAGGCCGTTCTCCAGGTCGATGTCGACACCGTTGAAGCCGTACTCCTGGATGAGCGAGTAGAGCGAGTTGGCGAAGTTGGTCGCGGAGGCGTCGCTGTTGACCGAGACGGAGCCCTTCTCGCCGCCGACCGAGATGATGACGTTCTTCCCGGCCGCCTGCTTCGCCTTGATGTCGGCCTTGAACTGGTCGACGGTGTAACCGTTCAGGCCCGCCGTGTCCAGGTTGAAGGTGACGGCACCCGGGGTGCCCGTGGCATCGGCGAAGGAGACCGCGATGATGTCGTAGTTCGCGGGCACGTCGCTGAGCTTCTGGACGGTCGCGCCGTTGTTGAAGTTCTGCCAGTAGCCGGTCACCGCGTGCTTGGGCACGGAGGTACCGGGGTTGGGGTTGCCGCCGCCCTCCTTGGCCGTACGGCCGCTCACCGTCGCGGACTTGACCGACTCACCGGCCGCGTTGGTGGCCGTCACCGCGAACTGGTACGCCGTGTCGGCGGTCAGTCCCGTGACGGTCGCCGAGGTCCCGGTGGCTGTGGTCGCCTTCTGCCCGTCCCGGTAGACGGTGTAGCCGGTCGCGCCGGACACCGCGTTCCAGGACAGGGCCACCGAGGAGGAGGTGGTCGTGCCCACCGCGAGTCCGGCCGGGGCGGCCGGGATGCCCGGCTCCGGGTCGGTGCCGCCCCCGCCGTCGGGGCCGTTGACCGAGACGTCGTCCACCAGATAGGCGGCCTGCCCGTACCAGCCGTGCGTGTAGATCTCGACCGAGGTGGTGCTGGGGCCGGTCTTGAAGCTGGTGGTGAGCTGCGTCCAGGCACCGGAGCCGGGGGACCAGGTCGACACGTCGGTGGTCCCGGTGCCGCTCGCGCCGAGGTACGCGTACCCGCCCTGCACCCAGGAGCTGAGCGAGTACGTCGAGTTGGGCTTCACGGCCACGGTCTGGGAGCACCGGGCGGTGTCCTGGCCGGACGGGGTGGCCTTGAGGGCGGCGGTGCCGCCGTGCACGGGGGAGGAGACGGTGGCACCGCTGCCGCCGGAACAGGTCCAGTTGGCGAGCCCGGACTCGAAGCCCGCGTTCTTGGCGACGTTGATGTCGGCGGCCTGGGCGTTTCCGGCGAGACCCGTGAGGGTCAGCGCGCCGGCCGCGAGGACGGCGGTGGCGGCACCGATCCGGACCCGGCCGCGCCGCCCGTGGATTCTGTGGCCGCTAAAGGGGGAACGTTCCACTTGCTGCCTCCGTGGGGGAGTTGGGGATGCCTGCCGGGAGTGCCGGGAGACGAGCCGACGGGGGACCGGCGGTACTCCGGGCCGTCCGGGAGGTGACGGGGAGAAGAAGGGGATGTGGAGTTGAGGAACGGTGGCCACCGCTGGCCGATAAACTGGTCCAGACCAATCAAGTTGTCAAGACCTCTGGCAATGAGAGCCGTGGCGAGCGCATGGCCCGGCCGGGTCCGTACGCGCTCCGCTTGTGCCCCCCGATGCCCTCCGCGGCGCCCCTCGCGAGGGGCGAAGTCCAGTCGACGCGCCTGTGAATTGACGTTTTGTTGACTTCGCGGAAGCCCGTACGAGTGAGGGGGCGGAGTGCTCGGACAGTGACGATCCGGGGTCCCGGGTGCGTCCGGTGCGCAAGGATCCGTATCCGCGCTGACGTGCGCGGATGAATTCACGGCGCAAGATGACCGGCAGGTGGATCCGTAACCCTCCGCAGTTGTACAGAAGTTGACGATTTTCGATTTGATCCGATTTAGCACTCAGGTGTTACGCGGGCGACTCGCACATGTTGTCGGACTGGCCTCCGAAAAGTGTTCTCTGCCAGGTAGGACGTGGATAAAGTGCTGAGGCAGAACCGCGGAGCAGGAGCGATTGCGGCCGACGTCATGACCGGCGTCGGCCGGAGCCGAAACGGGGAACAGCGTGCCGACCGCAATAGCAGTGACCAGTGCTGACTTGGTACTACCTCCGACCGATCAGCAGACACCGACAGCCGCCCTGCTGCAGGCACCCGATGCCCAGGCGCTGGAGATGGCCATCGGTGACATGCACGTGCTCCTCGAACAGCACGGCTATGTCGTCGCCGTCTACCCCTCCGCCATCCCGCCCGCCCACGAGCGCCGGCTCTACTCCGTGCGCTCGGTCCTGGAGAGCGACCGCATCGCCCTGGTCAAGGTGGACCTCCCGCCGCTGGGCGTCGCCGTACTCGTCAGGCAGCTGCGCCAGTTGTCGATCTGTGACTTCAGCCCCGGGGTGGTCGCCTCCGCCGCCCGGCTGCTGACGCACTACATCCACGCCGGCGCCCTGCTCCACTCGGTCACCAGGTTCGACCGGGTGCCGGTCGACCTCAGGACCCATGCGAAGTCCTGGGTGCCCGGTTCGCAGTTCGCCGTGGTCGCGGGTCCCGAGCCGCAGCTCGTCAGGGTCGGCCCGAAGGCCGACCCGCCGACCGGCCCGGAATTCGGCACCCACCTCATGACCGCCAAAGGGCAGTCGCAGTCGGAGTGGGTGAAGGAGACCCTCGCGCCCGCGTGGCAGGTCCAGGCCATTCACGAGTCCGCACTTCCGTCCGAATCCCCGGCATGGTGGGGAACCGGAAAACTGGTGGAATTCGCCGCCTATTTGCCAGACATCTCCGTCCTGTACCAATTGGTGTCCTCCGTACGCCGTGAGAACTGCCACTGGTGCGGAATGGACCTCATCGGTGATCGCTGCGGGTTCTGCTCCTCCCCGCTACCCGCGGCCGAGAACCGAATGCACTCCGCCGGTGTCCTCAGCCATGAAGCGCTCGCCCCACCACTGTCCTAGTACCACGGCAGTCCTCGTACCACCGCAGTCCCAGCGCTTCCGCTTTCCTCCGTAGACGCCCTTCCGTCCGCTGCCCCACGCATCCGAATCGAACGAGGTTGTCCGGTCCATGAACTCCCGTCAGCGCCGCGGCGTGATACTCCTGCTTTTGTCGGTTCTGTGCGCCTTCGGCGCCTTCGCCGGCGTGCTCTCGGTGATCAGCGACGTCAACTCCAAGGTCGGGCCGGAAGTTTCGGCCTACCAGCTGAGGTCCGACGTAGCGCCCTACACCGCACTGTCCTCCGGGCAGTTCGAGAAGATATCGATGCCCAAGCGCTGGCTCTCCCACAACGCGGTCACCGATCTCTCCGAGGTGAACGGCAAGATCGCCGTCACCCAGCTGCGCAAGGGCTCGCTGCTCCAGTCCGACATGATGCAGCGCCGCCCCGAACTCCAGCCCGGGGAGCAGGAGATCGCCATCATGATCGACGCCGCGACCGGCGTCGCGGGCAAGATCACCCCCGGTGCCACCGTCAACATCTACGCCACCTTCGCCGGTGAGCGCGACGGCGACCCGTCCCAGTCGAAGGTCATCGTCTCCAACGCCAAGGTCCTGGACGTCGGCAAGCTGACCGCCCTGGAGCCCAACCACGACGGCAAGTCCAACATGGGCACCGAGGCCGTCCCGATCACCTTCGCGCTCAACACGCTCGACACCCAGCGCATCGCCTACGCCGAGTCCTTCGCGGAGCACGTACGCCTCGCGCTCCTGGCCTCCGGCAGCGACAGCACCATCCGTCCCGGCGACCGCACCTACACGCTCGACAAGGACAAGTGAGGATCGAATGACCACCAGGATCCTCCCGGCCGTCGGTGACGTCGACGCGGCCAGATCCGTCACCACCCTGCTCAGCCAGCTCCCCGACGCCGAGCCGGCCGCTCCCGTGACCGACTCGACCCAGCTCATCGACACCCTCGCCCGGCTCGCGGGCGAGGCGCTCGACGATCTGCCCGAGGTCGTGCTGGTCCACGAGCGGATCGGACCGGTGCCGGCGCTGGAACTGATCCGGGAGGTCTCCCTGCGCTTCCCCGCCATAGGGGTCGTGCTGATCACCGCCGATGTCACCCCCGGCCTCTTCTCGTCCGCGATGGAGTCGGGCGCGCGTGGCGTCGTCACCCTCCCCCTCAGTTACGAAGAACTGGCCAACAGGGTTCAATCCGCGGCCCAGTGGTCCGTCGGCGTCCGCCGCCACCTGACCACCGGCAACGACGTGTTCACCGGCCCCGGCGGTACGGTCGTCACGGTCAGCGGCGCCAAGGGCGGCGTCGGCACCACGCTCACCGCCGTACAGATCGCCCTGGCGGCCCAGGCGTCCGGGCGCAGCGTGGCCCTGGTCGACATGGACCTCCAGGCCGGTGACATCGGCTCGTACCTCGATGTGCAGTTCCGGCGGTCGATCGTCGACCTGTCGACGATCACCGACATATCGCCGCGCGTCCTGTCCGACGCCGTGTTCAGCCACGGCACCGGTCTGGCGCTGCTCCTGGCCCCCGGCGAGGGCGAGAGCGCCGAGGAGGTCAGCGACCGCTCGGCCCGGCAGATCGTCAGCGCGATGCGCTCGCGCTACGAGGTCCTGGTGGTCGACTGCGGCAGCCAGCTCCAGGGCGCCAGCGCGGCCGCCATCGAGATGGCCGACACGGCGCTCCTGGTCACCACACCCGATGTGATCGCGGTACGCGGCGCCAAGCGCGTCGTACGGATGTGGGACCGGCTCCAGATCCGCAAGGCGGAGGAGACGGTCACCGTCGTCAACCGGTTCATCCGCAACACCGAGATCCAGCCGCAGCTGATCGAGAAGATCACCGGCACCAGCACGGCCAACACGGCGATCCCCGCGAACTTCAAGGAGCTCCAGAGCGTCGTCGACGCGGGCCGGCTGCATGAGCTCGATTCCAAGAGCACGGTCAAACAGGCCCTCTGGGCCCTTGCGGGCGAGCTCGGCATCGTCAAGGTTCCTGAGAAGGCGGAAAAGAACGGCGCGAAGAGCAGCGCGAAGTTCAAGAACGACCGAGGCTCGATCGGGCGCCGCCGCGACCGCGACGGCACCCGGAACCTGCCGACGACCTAGGGGGCAAGTTGACCAATGGCACTTACCGAGACGAAAGACACGGAGATACGGGGAAGGCGTTACGGTGACGCCGCCCCGGCGCGGGGCGGAATGCGCGTCCGCCTCCTGGGCCGGGGACGGGACCGCGGCCAGACCGCGATCGAGTTCCTGGGCGTCACACCGCTGATCATCCTGCTGTTCATCGCGCTCTGGCAGTGCGCGCTGATCGGCTACACGTTCTCCCTGGCGGGGAACTCGGCGGACGAGGCGGCGCACAAGGGGGCCATCTCGGAGGGATCGCGGGGACAGGCGTGCCGGGAAGCCGCCGCGGAGGACCTGCCGACGGTCTGGCGGGATTCGATGAAGCGGACGTCGTGCCAGAGCTCGGGTGGTTTGTACAAGGCCACGGTGAAGCTCCGCGTACCGGTCCTGGTGCCCGGCGTACTCAACTGGCCGATGACCATCGAGGGCAACGCCGCGTCGCCGTTGGAGGCTGAGCGATGAGCATGCGCGTACACACACGGAGGGCTGCCGGGACTCGCCGGGACCGTGGTCAAGTAGCCATCGAGTACATGGGCTTCATCCCGCTGCTGCTTCTGGTGGGCCTCTTCGCGATTCAGCTGGGGGTCGCCGCGTATGCCGCGAACCAGGCGGGCACCGGCGCCCGCGCGGCCGCGCGTACCGCCACCCAGGACATGTCGCGCGGGGACTCGGAACGGGCCGGGCGCGAGGCGATGAGCGACTGGCTCGGCAGCTACAAGAACTCGAAGTTCAGGCGCGAGGGCGGGACCGGCTCGGTGACGTACACCACTCGCGTCAGGATCCCCTCCGTCGTGCCCGGCATCGACGACTGGGGCTGGGCCAAGCGCAGCTCCACCATGCCGCGAGGGTGAGCGGGTCCCGCACAGCGCAACCGGAGCACCACAAGCACGTCTGAGCGAGGAGTTACGCAATGAGTCTGCGGGCACGCATGACCGCCCCCGAGAAGAACGGCGGGGCGCGGGAGGACAGCCACATGGTGGCCACCTACCGCGCCAAGCTGCTCGAAGAGATCGACCTGGCCGAGATGTCCTCGCTCGCCGCCGCAGACCGGCGAGCGCGGTTGGAGCGCGTGCTCAGCCACATCATCAGCCGTGAAGGACCGGTCCTCTCCACCGTCGAACGCACCCAACTGATCCGAAGGGTCGTCGACGAGGCTCTCGGCCTCGGCATTCTGGAACCGCTTCTCGAAGACGCGTCCATCACCGAAATCATGGTGAACGGACCGGACCAGATCTTTGTCGAGCGCAGTGGCAAGGTCGAGAAGCTGCCCATGCGCTTCAGCTCGCACGAACAGCTGATGCAGACCATCGAGCGCATCGTCTCGACCGTCAACCGACGCGTCGACGAGTCGAACCCCATGGTCGACGCGCGTCTACCCAGCGGCGAACGTGTCAACGTGATCATCCCGCCGCTGTCGCTGACCGGGGCGACGCTCACCATCCGACGGTTCCCGAGGGCCTTCACACTCCAGGAAATGATCAATGTCGGCTCGCTCGACGAGCAGATGCTGATCCTGCTGTCCGGGCTCGTGCAGGCGAAACTGAACGTGATCGTCTCCGGAGCCACCGGTACCGGGAAGACGACTCTCCTCAACGCGCTCTCCGGCCTCATTCCCGACAGGGAACGCATCGTCACCATCGAGGACTCCGCCGAGCTCCAGCTCCAGCAGAGCCACGTCATCCGGCTGGAGTCCCGCCCGGCGAACGTGGAGGGCAAGGGCCAGATCACCATTCGCGACCTGGTCCGCAACTCCCTGCGTATGCGCCCCGACCGCATCGTCGTCGGTGAGGTCCGTGGCGGTGAATCGCTGGACATGCTCCAGGCGATGTCGACCGGTCACGACGGCTCGCTCGCCACCGTCCACGCCAACAACGCCGAGGACGCGCTCATGCGTCTGCAGACCCTGGCCTCGATGTCCGAGATCGAGATCCCGTTCGAGGCACTGCACGACCAGATCAACAGCGCCGTCGACGTCATCGTCCAGCTCACCCGGCACGCCGACGGTTCCCGGAAGATCACCGAGATCGCCGTCCTCGACTCGCACGGGCGCGATCCCTACCGCATCGTCACCGTCGCCAAGTTCGACGCCCAGCCGATGGACGCCGAGGGGCGGATCAACGGCGAGTTCACCTACCTCCCGATCCCGCGCAAGATCGCCGAGCGCCTCTACATGGCCAGCCAGCCCGTCCCGCAGGCCTTCGGGGTCGCCGAATCCGCCGAACAGCTCGCCACCCGAGAGGCCAACTAGGTAACGTGCCATGACGAATCTCCCTCTTCTCACCATCGGCGTCACGCTGCTCGCCGGGGTCACCGGCGTCGTGGGTCTACACGCGTACAGCGGGGGCAAGGCAGACCGGGACGCCTTGGTGGACCGTCTTTCGCACACGGGACACATCCCGGAGACCGGCCGACGCCGTCGATTCCGAGCGGTGGACAGCCGGTTGCGGAAGACCGGCCTGGGCCGGAAGCTCGAACTGAAGCTGGCCGCCACCGGTCTCGACATCACTCCCGGCGAGTTCTTCGTCTACGCGGTCGTCGCGCTGGCCGGGTTCTGGATGCTCGCCTCGTCCGTGCTCGCCAGCTTCTTCGGTCCGGTGGCCGCACTCGTCGGCCTCTGGGGAACCAATGCCTTCCTGAACTGGCAACGGACCAAACGCACGGAGCACTTCATCAACCAGCTCCCCGAACTCGCCCGCATCCTCGCCAACGCCACCCAGGCCGGCCTCGCCCTGCGCACCTCCATAGGAATGGCGGCCGACGAGCTGGAGGACCCGGCAGGCGAGGAACTGGCCAGGGTCGCCCGTCGCCTGGCCGTCGGTGAACCCCTCGAAGACGCGATGAGCGAACTGACCGACCGGCTGCCCTCCCGCGAGCTCGTCGTCCTCGTGACCACCCTGGTTCTGTCCAACCGGGCCGGCGGTACGGTCGTCAGCTCGCTGCGCAACCTCACCGAGACGCTGGAGGAGCGCAAGGAGACCCGGCGCGAGGTCAAGACCCAGCTCTCCCAGGTGACGGTCACGGCCTATGCCGTTCCCGCGTTCGGCCTGGGCGCCATGCTCCTGATGAATGCCGTCATGCCCGGCGCACTCGACCGCATGACGGGCGCCTTCATCGGGCAGGTCGCGGTGATCGTGTCCCTGGCCCTGTACGCGATCGGATTCATCGTGATCCGACGCCTGTCCAAGATCGACGTCTGATGGGCGGCGCACACATGGATCTGCTGCTGGCAGGCGTCATAGGCCTTGCGGTCTTCGGCGCCATCGCGGGTGTCCGCATGTACCGGGCCGATGCGAAGCTCCCCGGTGACCTGGCCATCGCTCTGGAAGTCGGTTCGACCCGCACCACCGCGGTCGGCTCCGGCATCGACCGCCTGGGCATGCGCTGGGCTCCCATGGTGCTCAGGATGATGGGCCCCAAGGCGGTCAACAAGAAGCGCCACCAGATCGACATGGCGGGTAACCCGGGCGGTCTGACCATCGACCGCTACGCCGCCCGTCGCGCCGTCTACGGTGGACTCGGCCTGCTCGGTGCGTTCTCGATGATCATCCGCGGGCAGATCTTCCTCTCCCTCGTACTGATCGCCTTCGGGCTGTTCTGGGTCGAGGTCGGCATCTGGTCCGCGGTCCGCATCCGCCGTGACCACATCGACCGGACGCTGCCCGACTTCCTCGATGTGCTCGCCGTCGTCGTCTCCGCCGGCCTCGGCTTCCGGCAGGCCCTGGCCCGGGTCGCCGAGAAGTACGAGGGCCCCTGGGCCGACGAGCTGCGCATCACCCTGCGCCAGATGGACATGGGCGTCAGCCGCCGCGAGGCGTTCGAGCAGCTACGCAAGCGCAATGACTCGGAGCAGGTCGCGATGTTCGTGACCACACTCCAGCAGGGCGAGGAGCTCGGCGCGCCGATCGTCGAGACGCTGATCCAGATCGCCAACGACATGCGGCGCACCGACGCCCAGAACGCCCGCCGGAAGGCGGCCAGGGCCGTTCCCAAGGCGACCTTCGCGGTCACCACGTTCCTGCTGCCCGGAACGCTCGTGATGCTGACGGTCGGATTCGTCTACGGAGTCAACGTCGACTTCAGCACGCTCATGGGCGGATGACGTGAACGAGGCGGACGGTGGGCAGAACCGTCGGAGGGAGGTGACAGGCTCATGTCGTTCCAGCTCGGCAGCATCCAGACCGGACTGAACGCCCAGGTGCGTCAGGCGATTGCCGATCCCGGTGCACGCCCCGCGTTCGCGATCCAGCTCAACGCGCTCCAGGCGATGTGCCGCCAGGTCTTCGGCTTCAGGCTCGCCATGATCGCCATCGCCACACCGTTCGCCATCGACCACACCGCCTCGGGTCTCGCCACGTGGCTGATCGGTTCCGCCGTTCTCAGCACCTTCATGGGCAGTTACGTGCTGTTCCGCGACTGGGAACGCTTTGGCCCCGTTCTGCTGCGCCATCCCTGGCTGCTCGGCATTGACGCCTTCTTCGGCGCGTTGCTGCTGGTCACCGCCTCGCCGGAATCGACCCTGGCCTACGTCACCGTGTGCACTCCGCTCCTGGCCGGGCTGGTGTACGGCTGGCGGGGCGCCGCGGTCTTCGCGGCGCTCCAGACCGCGATCGTCCTCGGTGTGTACGGGACGGACCCGAAGCTGGAGCCCGCCAACGCGACGGCGTTCCTCCTGCCCGGCTTCTGTGTGATTGCCGGAGCGGTCGGAGTGACCCTGCGTAATCTCCTCCTCCGCTTCGGCTCCGCCAGCCAGGCCCTCACCGAGACCCGGGCCCGGCTCGCCGTCAGCGAGGCCGTGGAGGGCGAGCGCACCAGGCTCGCCCGGGAAATGCACGACTCGGTGGCCAAGACCCTGCACGGCCTGGCCCTGGCCGCGGACGGCCTGGCGGTGTCCTCCGACCGGATGGACCCGCTCACCGTCAAGCACCAGGCCGAACTGGTCGCCCGCGCCGCCCGCCGGGCCGCCGCCGAGTCCCGTGAACTCCTCTCCGACCTGCGCCGCGAGTCCGGACTCGACGGCGGCGTGGACGTCGCACGTGAGCTCCGCGCGCGGGCCGAGGACTTCTCGCGGCGGCACGGACTCACCGCCGCCTTCCGGCTGCTCGACGACGCCCCGATCCCGCAGGTCCCCCAGGCCGTCGCCCGCCAGCTGCTCACCATCGCCTCCGAAGCGATGGAGAACGCCCACCGTCACGCACAACCCACCTACCTCGTCGTACTCGCAGGTGTGAAGGGCGACGTCCTGCGCGTCAGCGTGTACGACGACGGGCGCGGCCTGCCCCCGGGCACGACGCTCGACGACCTCCGGCGCGCCGGGCACTTCGGCCTGGTCGGCATGGTCGAGCGCGCCGCGTCCATCGGGGCCCGCATCCGTATCGGAAAGGGGAAGGCGACCAAGGGCACCGAGGTCCGCCTGGAACTCCCGATCGCCGCGCTGCTCGCCACCTCCGGCGCCGAGCAGCCCGGCTGAACAGCTCCGTTTCCACCCTCACCCCCCATTGACACCTGAGAGGAGGTCGCAGATGCCGGACGACATCTCCCGCGCGTCGGGCCAGAACCGGGCCGCACAGCACCACGCGTCCCAGCACACGTCCTCGCACATCACCCCGCTCAACTCGGAACCCAGCTCCCAGGGGTTCCCCGTCCCCCAGCAGTCCGCGGCATCCGAGCCCATACCTCCCTTCCCCGCGGCGGCACCCATGGCCGTGCCCGGCGCCCTGCGGGTCGTCGTCGCCGACGACAACCCGGTGGTCCGGGCCGGCCTCGGCGTCCTGCTCTCCGGCCGCGACGACATCGAGGTCGTGGCGGAGGCCGCGGACGGCCGCCAGGCCTACGACATGGCCGTCCAGCACCGTCCGGACGTCGTTCTGCTCGACGTCCGGATGCCCGGCGTGGACGGCATCTCCGCCCTTCCGCACCTCGTGCGGATCGCACCCGTGATGATGCTGACCTACAGCCGTGAGAACGAGATCGTCCACGAGGCGCTGCGCCTCGGCGCGAGCGGTTACCTGGTCCACGGCGAGTTCACGGCCGACCAGCTGGTGCAGGCCGTACGCGACACGAAGGACGGCCGGGCCCACTTCACGGCCACCGCCGCCAACGCCCTCCTCGCCCATATGCGCCAGGGGCCCGGACCTCAGGGACAGCCCCTCCCCGAGGGGCTCGGCACGGCTCTGACCACGGGCGTTCCTTATCAGGGCCCCGGATACGACAGCCACCCCCCGAGTTCCGTTCAGCAACACGGTGCGCCTGCACACATACCCAAGCCCGAACCGTCTCCACCTGCGCCGCGACCCGTTCGAGCACCCCAGGGTCTTTCGCATCTGCAACCGGTTGTGGCACAGTCTTCCATGACCGGGGAACCGGGCGTGACGTTCAACAGGCAGCAGTACGGGCTGAGTTCACGGGAGGTGGAGGTCATGGAGCTGATCGCGTCCGGCATGAGCAATCAGCAGATCGCCGCCACCTGCTTCATCAGCGAGAAGACGGTCAAGAACCACATCAACCGCATCTTCACCAAGCTGCACAGTGCGAGCCGGAGCGAGGCCATCGCCCGCTGGCTCGGCACGGCCCCCTCGGCGGGGCAAGGAGCGCGCGAGGCCGGTGGTCACCGTGGCTGAGCGGCCGACCGGGAGCAGGACCGTGACGGTGCGCGTGGGGCGTGGGGCCCGGACGCGCGTATCGGTGCCACAGACCCAACTGACGCTTTGGGCCCGGGAATGGGCCCTGGGACCCTCCGGCGAGCGGGGCGCGTCGCCGTATGTTTCTCATGTCGCCAGCGGCACCGGCCAGGAGGAAGCCGGTACCGCGGGCGACACCCAAGAAACTTGCGAGTCGGCCGGCTTCCGGTCGGCCGAACCCGGAGGGGAACACCATGTCGAACATCACCCTGAAGACTGCCGTCCGCGTCAACGGCTGGGCCAACACCGCCGTCAGCGCCATCCAGAAGCGTTACGAGGCCAAGGACCGCGGCCAGACGGCGTTCGAGTACCTGGGCATCATCCTGGTGGTCGTGGCGATCATCGGCGCGATCGCGGCCTCCGGCATCGGCGGCTCGATCTCGAGCAAGATCTCCGACCTGGTGTCGCAGATCAAGGCCGGCTAATGATCGCGAAACTCCGCGGCGAGGCAGGGCAGGCTTTCCCCATCTATGTCGTGATGGTGGCGGGCCTGCTCTTCCTCGCGTTTGCCTTCTTTACCGTCGGCAAGGCTGCGGCCTTGCGCAACGGAGCCCAGGGCGCAGCGGACGCTGCTGCGCTCGCTGCTGCCCAGGAGTCCCGCAGGCAGTTCGAGGGTCCGTTCATCGCTTCACTTCCCGAGAGCATGTTGGACTTGTTCCTTCAGGCGCACCCGGTCACCGGGTGCCCTGCGGCGCATGCGATGGCAGCGGAGAACGACGCGAAGCTCACCGGCCCCGGCTGCATCGCGACGCCCGGCGGCGAGCGCGACGAGATCAGGGTCGACGTCAAGACTCTCAAGCCCGTGGGCAAGTCCGTGGTTCCCGGCATGAGGCGCACGTTCGCCAACGGGCACGCCACTGCCGTCATCGAGTGGCGCTGCCCCAAGTGGAGGTCCGTCGACTACGACGACGACACCGTCCAGGACATGTACTTCTTCACGTGCAGGGGAGGAGAGATGCTCGCAATCAGTCCGAGCAGCCCCCCGCCCTGGGAACAGGTGAGCAAGATTCTCTTTGACGTGCACCTGGTCGACAGTTGACAGTGAACGACGAGTAAAGGAATCAGAAGCGATGAGCATTCGGCGCTCCATCAAGTCCCGAAGGGCAGTGGCAGCCGTCTCGATGGCAGCGGCACTGGCCCTGGCTGTCACCGGCTGCGGTGCCGACGACGGCGGAGGGACGAAGGACACCGGTTCGCCGTCCTCCCCCGCGTCTCCGAAGTCCTCCGACGAGGACAAGGGAAAGAAGCAGGAGGACACCGCGGCCGGGGAGAATGTGGACCCGAATGTGAAGCTCGCTGAGGCCAGGGGCGACAAGAACATGCTGCTGGTCGTCAACCAGGTGAAGCGGGACTCCGGCGGATTCGTCACGGTCCAGGGCGAGTTGAAGAACCAGGGTCAGACCGTCGTCAACCCGTCCGCCTGGGCCGGCGGCGAGGCCGCCATCGTCAGCAAGAACTTGAACTCCGTCGGTGGTGCGACGCTCGTGGACAAGGCCGGGAAGAAGCGCTATTACATCCTCCGGGACACCGATGGTCGTTGCCTGTGCACGACCGGGATGTCCGCCGTACAACCCGGCGCATCGGTACCGGTGTTCATGCAGTTCCCGGCGCCGCCCGCCGAGACGACCGAGGTCGACTTCAACCTGCCGACCTTCGCCACCACGTCGCTGAAGATCTCCGGGTGACGGGCGAGATGACACACACCTGCAAGCGACGCGGTCCGGTTCGGCTGACAGGCATGGCCATTGCGACGGTGGTGCTGATGGCCGGCACATCGGTGATGGGCGCGTCGGCTGCCCTGGCCGACGACGGACCGAGCGTTCCGCCGGGTACCGAAGCGTCTGCGGCTCCGCCGGTGGCGGTGGACGGCAAGGACCCCGACCTGAAGATGGTCGACGGTGCCACGCTGGCTCCCGCGAAGGTTCTCGACATCATCCAGGTCGTCGAGGACATGGGCGGCGAGGAACGTCGTGAGGACAGCAACGCGAGCATCAAGTTCGCGCTCCAGGCCGAAGTCCTCTTCGGCAAGGACAGCGCGAAGCTGAGCTCCGCCGCCAACTCCCGTATCGCCGCCATCGCCGCCGAGATCAAGAAGCAGAACGCCACCAAGGTGCGCGTCTTCGGCTTCACCGACAACCTCGGCTCGTCGGCCCACGGCGACGTGCTGTCCAAGCAGCGCGCCAACGCGGTGCAGGCGGTGCTGGTGAAGGATCTCGGATCGACCGTCACCTTCGAGATCCGTGGCTACGGCGAGCAGTACCCGATCGCCGACAACAGCACGGAAGAAGGACGGAAGAAGAACCGCCGCGTGGAGGTCTCCTTCCCGCGCGGCACGTCTTCCTGAGGAACCGCGCCACAACAGGGGCCCGGCACCGCGAGCGCATCGGCGCGTCGCGGGGCCGGGCCCTCGCGCTCACCGCCGGTGCTCGGCCTTGTCGGCCTTGGGGCCGGGGCCGGACGCACCGCGGCATGCCGGCAGACCGACGGGCGAGCGGTGCCGTTGACGGCCTCTGGTGGCCGGGGAGACCGCATGGGCGGCGGTCGGAGGGTGCAGAGGGTGGCTGCCCGGCCGAGCGACCCAACAGGTGTGGCCTCGGTGGCCCAACTGCCGTATTTCATGGCCCGGGAGAGGGATACCGTTGGCGAGTCGCCCGCGCGGCGGCCCTTCGGCAGGCCAAGAGCTGTGTGCAGGTGTCGGGCGTGTCCGAAATAGGATGACTGGTAGAGCCGCAACGGTCCCCGGATCGCCCCCTTCGATCAGCAAGGACACCCCCCGACTGATGGCAGTGACGCAGCAGGAGATCGAGAGCCGGTTGTGGGACGCCGCCGACGAGCTGCGCGCCGTGATGGCCGAGGCACAGTACTCCTCGGTCGTCTTCCCGCTCATGTTCTGGAAGTACCTGTCGGATACCTGGGAGCACCAGCACCAGCAGTTCCTGGTGGAGAACGAAGGGGTGGATCTCTCCCCCGAGGAGGCCCACGAGATCGAGTACCGCGACTACCAGTCGTTCGAGATCCCGTTCATCTGTCCTGGCACCCTCCTGGAGCGACGCGCCTCCTGGTCGTCCGTCCTCGCCACCATCACCCAGTCCGGACTCGGCCAACGGGTCCGTGCCTCCTTGCAGGCCATCGAGACGGCCAACCCCGACAAGTTCCCCCGTCTCTTCGGGGCCATGACCTGGACGTCCGAAGAGGTGCTGTCGACGGAGGTGCTGGCAGCGGTCATGCAGGCGATGGACCGCACCCCGAAGATGCACGAGGACAACATGTCCCACGACGTGCTCGGCGGGGCCTACGAGTACCTGCTGAAGCGGTTCTCCGACGGGTCCGGCACCCGCGCCTACCAGTTCGTCACACCACGGGACGTCGTCGAGCTGATCGTGGAACTCCTGGACCCCAAGGGCTTCGAGTCGGTGTACGACCCCACGTGCGGGTCGGGCGGCATGCTGATCGCTTCCGTGAACCTTCTGAAGGCCCGTGGCGGACGCCAGTACACCCTCGATCTCTACGGGCAGGAGGCCGCGCCGGACACGGCCGGTGTGGCGCGCATGAACCTCTTCATGCATAACCTGACCCAGTTCCAGGTCGAGGTCGGCGACACGTTGAAGGACCCGCGCTTCAAGACGCCGGACGGGTCTCTCGCGCAGTTCGACGTGGTCCTCGCCGCCCCGCCGTACAGCCTGAAGTGGAAGCCCTGGAGCAACGACCCGCGCGCCATCGGTGGGGTCGCCGCGCAGTCGGCGGCGGACTGGGCGTTCGTGCAGCACATGATCGCGTCGATGAAACCGAAGAAGGGGCGCGCCGGCGTGGTCCTGCCCCACGGTGTCCTCTTCCGGGGCGGCCAGGAAGCGGCCATCCGTAAGCGCGTCCTGGACGATGACCTGCTGGAAGCGGTCATCGGCCTGCCCGCGAACCTCTTCTACACCACGACGATCGCGACCTGTGTCCTCGTGTTCCGAGCCCCCGGCACCAAGAGCGAGGGACGCCGGGACGGGGTGCTGTTCATCGATGCCTCCAAGGGATTCACCCGGGCCAGGAACCGCAACGTCCTGACCGAAGCGGACATCGCCGCCGTGGTGAGCGCCTACGGCCCGGAACGCGACCCGGAGCCGGGCTCGGACGACGCGGAGCCCGACTCGGGATCCGGCGGGAGCGGTCTCGCGTCGCGGTTCGTCCCCACCGCGGAGATCGCGGCGAACGGACACGATCTCACCATCGGCCGCTACATCAGGCGGACCGTCGCCGAGCAGGAAGACCTCGGCACCGTGATCGACTGCTACAACCTCGCCCGTGCCGAGCGGCGGAAGGCCGAGCAGCGGATGCTCGAAGTGCTCGCGGCGGCGGGCATCGAGGGCTTCGATGAGTGACCGTGGGGAGTGGGGGGAGGCGGCGCTGAGCGAGGCCTCGACGGTCGTCATGGGCTCGTCGCCGCCGGGGGACACCTACAACTCGCTCGGCCACGGCCTGCCGTTCCTGCAGGGAAGCGCGGAGTTCGGTGAGCACCGGCCCGCTCCGGTGAAGTGGTGCAGCGCTCCCCTGAAGGTGGCCGAGCCGGGAGACCTCCTGGTCAGTGTGAGGGCTCCGGTCGGCGACACGAACTTCGCCGTCGAGCGCACGGCCATCGGCCGGGGCCTGGCGGCCGTGTCGTCCACCGACCGGGCCACGACGGCCTACCTCCGCCTCGCGATCCAGGATTCGGCCACCGAGCTTCTCACGCGTTCCAGTCCGGGGATGTTCTCCAGCATCACGGCGAAGGCGCTGAGGAGTTTCAGGGTTCCGCTCCCGCCGCTGCCCGCGCAGGAGCGGATCGTGGAGGTCATCGGCGCCGTCGACGGCCAGATCACCGCACTCGATGCGGAGGCGGGGGCGCTGGCGGCCGTCTACCGGGCGGCGACGACACTGCTCTGGCGCACGGCCCGGGGCGATGAGGCCGCGGCGCGGCCGCTCGGCGAAGCGATGCGCCTCGACATCGCACGGACACCGATGGTCGCGGGAACGGTCTACCGCCTCGCCGGAGTGCTCAGCGCCGGCAACGGACTGGTGGACAAAGGCGAGTTCGACGGTGCGGACACCGAGTACGCCACGATGAACGTTCTTCGGGAGAACCAGGTGGTGATGCGGCAGCTGACTGCCTGGGAGGGGCCGATCACGGTGGTTCCCGCGGAGTTCGACGGCTTCGTCGCGAGCAATGAGTTCCCCACCTTCACCCTGGCCGAGGACATCGTGCCGGGATGGGTCAGACATGTCTGTCGGACGCCTCGGCTGTGGGCCGAGATGGAGAGCAGGGTCGTCGGGACCGTACAGCGCCGCAAGCGGCTCAAACCCGACCAGCTCCTGTCGGTGGCCCTCCCCGTCCCGTCCCGGTTGGAGCAGCGACGGACCGCCGAGGCCCTGGACGCCATCGAGGAGCAGATCGCGGTGATCCGTGACGAAGCCGCCGGGTTGCGCAGGGCGCGGGCCGGCCTGCTGTCCGGGCTGCTGGACCGCACCATCGATATCGACTCCACCACCGAGTGAAAGGGCTGAGCCGTGGCGAAGGGCATTCGGGAGCGTGAGTTGAAGGATCTGATGATCCAGTGGTCCCTCCCGTTGGGCTGGAGCTTCACCGAGGGACGGGCGTTGTCGCGCAAGACCACGCAGACGATCGTGCCGTCGGACCTGCGAGACGCCCTCGTACGGCTGAACCCCGGGGTGATCGACGGGTTCGATGTGGACGCCGTGGTGGAGAACATCGCGGCGATCGTCAACGACGTCGACGGCAGCCTGGTACGGGCCAACGAGCGGGTTCTGAACCTGCTGCGCGGGCGGAAGGAGTTCCGGGGCGACGACGGCGTCTGGCACGCGCTGAAGATCATCGACTTCGAACACCCGGCCGCCAATTCCCTCGTCGTCTCGGACGAGGTGACCATCACGGTCCCCGGCAAGACCTCCCGCCGGTTCGACCTCGTGTACTGGGTCAACGGGCTGTCCCTCGTCGTGGTCGAGGTGAAGTCGCCGACCTCGAAGTCGGGGTGGACCGACGCCGCCCGGCAGATCAATGACGTGTACGCCGCCGAGTACCCGTGGTTCTTCACCCCCAATGTCTTCGCTGTGGCGTCCGACGGGCTGAAGCTGCGCTTCGGCGCCGCCGGCGCGCCCGTCAACCTGTGGCAGCCGTTCCGGTCCACCGACGACGAGAAGCTGTCCGGACAGGGCGATGTGCGGCGCTCCGTCGAACTGCTGCTGAACCCGGTCACCGTCCTGGACATGCTCGACAACTTCGCCCTCTTCGACACCTCCGGGGGCGGGGCCGACAAGAAGTACCTGCCCCGCTACCCGCAGATGGAGGCCGCGCACCTGATCCATGAGCGTGTCCTGAAAGGCGGGACCAAGGGGCTGATCTGGCACCACCAGGGATCCGGGAAGACGCTGCTGATGGTGTTCGCGGCCGCGCTGCTGCTGACCGACACCCGCACCGACTCACCCACGATCATCCTGCTCTCCGACCGTGCTCAGCTGGTACGGCAGACCTCCGGGGTGTTCACCTCCGCCATGGGGGACGCCTGCTTCCACCAGCCCGGCACGAGCCGGGAGCTGCGGTCCCTGCTGACCGGCGACGTACGCGGCGTCATTTCCACGACCGTCCACAAGTTCGCCGACGCGGGCGAGAACCTCTCGGCCCGGGGCAACATCATCGTGCTCGTCGACGAGGCCCACCGCACCCAGTCCTCCCAGTCGAACTCCCTGGCCGGGCAGATGCGTGCCGCGCTGCCGAACGCCAAGTTCTTCGGCATGACCGGCACCCCCGTGCGGAACCTGGCCACCGACACGTTCACCCTCTTCGGTGAGGAGCGCGACCCGGACAGGGTGCTGCACCGGTACTCGGTGTCCCGGTCCCTGCTGGACGAGGCGACCGTGCCGGTCATGCTCGACTCGCACCCGGTCGACTTCGAACTGGCCGACCAGGCACTGCAGGCGGAGTTCGACCAGTTCGCCGACGACTACGACCTCGACGACCCCGACCGTGAAGCCCTGTCCCGTAAATTCGGGCGCCTCACCTCGGTGTTCGCCAATCCCGACCGCATCCACGCGGTCTGCCAGGACATCGTGGACCACTATCTGGCCGGCGCCTACCGCAACGGCCTGAAGGCCCAGGTCGTCGCCTTCAACCGCGAACTGGCCGTGGCGTACACGGACAGGATCAACAAGCTGCTGGCCGGCCACGAAGCGTCGCGGGTGCTCGCCGGGATCGGGAAGCACGAGCGGATCACCGCCGAGGTGAACATCTCCGTCTCGGACGCCAAGGACGAAGACCCCGCCATGCGGGCGTACCAGCTCTCGGAGACCGAGGAGGAGGAGCAGAAGCGGCGGTTCCTCACCCCGGACGACCCGCTGTGCTTCCTGGTGGTGACCGCGAAGCTGATGACGGGGTTCGACGCCCCCAACGAGGGCACCCTCTACCTGGACCGGCCGCTGAAGGCCCACACCCTGTTCCAGACGATCACCCGTCCGAACCGCACCTGGGTGTCCCCGACCGGTTTCGTGAAGACCATCGGCGTGGTCGTGGACTACATCGGTCTGGCGGGGGAGGTCCAGCGGGCCGTGGTCGACCCCACCTCGGAGGGCGGAAGCAGGGGCGGCGGGTTCGTCACCGACCTGTCCGAGCTGGTCGCCGAATTCCGCACCGCCTTCGCCCGTGTGGAGGACCTGCTCGTGGACGTGGACGGGCTGGATCTCACGGCCCACGGATACGCGTCCCTGCGGGCCATCAACACGTTCCTGGACGCCGACCCCGATGCGGCCGAGGCGTTCACCAAGGACTACCGCTTCCTGGCGCGCCTGTACCCGCTCATCAATACCGACAAGCGGGTGGCGAAGTACCAGGACGGCTTCGGTCTGTTCGGTTCCGTGTACCGGACCCTCCTCAAGGGGTCCTCCGACGAGGAGCGGAAGGAACGGCTGGGCGAGTTGGGGCCGTTGGTCCTGGAGATCATCAACGCCCACGTCCACTCCTTCTCCGTGGTCGCTTCCCCGGACGAAGCCCTCGTGCTCGACGCCCAAGGCATCGCGGCACTCAAGGACCTGCTGGCCCTGGTGCGCCCCAAGACCGGCAAGGACGACGGCGGGGACAGGACACCGCCGTCCGCGGCGGCGATCCTGGACCAGATCAAGGGCGCGCTGGAGAAGGGCGTCGAGCCGGGGTCCGCGAAGTACACCGCCCTGGCGGAGCGGATCAAGCAGCTGCGGGACCGGATCGTGCGGAACGCTCAGGACGCCCTGGAGTTCCTGGCCGAGGCACTCCGTGTGGCCCGCGCCATCGTGGACGCCGAGAAGCACCCCGACGAGGCCGTTGTCGTGCTGGACGACGACCATGTGGGCGTCCTGTCACGGCTCATCAAGGACCGTGCCCAGGGCGGCCTCACCGTCACGGAGGGCAGCCTCGCCGAGGAGATCGACCTGGTGGTCACTCGTACCCTCGCCCGGTCGTGGGACAACGCCGACGCCCGCAACCGGGGGGCCCGCCGCGCCACGGCCGAGGTCTTCCGCCGGTACGCGCTGAAACCGGTGGGGGAGCCGTACGACTCCACCGTCGCCTATATCGAAGCCCACTATCTCGTCGACTGACCGGGAGCGGGAGATGCGCGGGATTCGGAGGTCCGGACCCGGCCGCGCCCGCTCACCGCGCGGCCGCAGACACGTCGAAGTGCGACGGCCCGCCCGCTCGGCGTGCCGGTCCGTGGGTCGCGGCGGGGAGGAACGCCGTCGAAGGCGTGGCCTTTGCCGTGGCGGTCGGGGCCGCGCCGCAGAACTCCGCCTCGATCACGTTCACGTAGAGCGCGCCGTTCTCCAGCCAGTCGCCGTTGATGTTGAACGTCAACTGGTGCTTCCCGTCCTGCGTGCCCACCATCGCGGACAGCGAGCCGTTCGTACGGCCGCTCTTGCCCACCACCTTCACGCCACAGGACAGCTGCGCGAATTCGAGGCCGAGGCCGAAACCGGTGCCGTCGCCGGACGGTATCTCGTCGAGCATCTCCTTCAGCTGCGCGCCCGGGAGCAACCTGCCGTGCAGCAGGGCGTGTTGGAAGCGGTTGAGGTCGCCGGTGGTGGAGATGACGTCGCCGGACGCGCCCAGCCAGGTCATGTTCTGCTCGGTGGCGTCGTGGATCTCGGCGTCGGGGGCGTCCTGGTGGAAGCGGGAGTACGCGACGGGGTGCGGGTCCGGCATCCGGGGCGACGTGCCGGGGAACGACGTACCACGCAGGCCCAGCGGCCGGATGATGCGGCGGGTGACCTCCTGCGCGTACGAGTGGCCCGTCGCCTTCTCGATGACCATCCCGGCGATCACGAAGTTGGTGTTCGAGTACAGCGGCGCCTTCTGCGGATCGGGCTGCGGGGGGTACTTCAGCGCGACGGCCACCAGCTCTTCCGGGGTGTGGGTGTCGTACCGGTGCTCCGGGAAGCCGGGGCCCGCGGCGTCGTGCACGAACGCCGGGTCCGAGGTGTGGTTGGCGATGCCGCTGGTGTGGTTGAGGAGGCTGCGCAGGGTGATCCGGTCGGCGTCGTACCCGTTGCCGTGCACCAGTCCGGGCAGCCATGACTCGACACTGTCGTCCAGGCTCAGTCTCCCCTCCGCCTCCAGCTGGAGCAGCACGGTCGCGATGAACGTCTTGGTGATGCTGGCCCCGCGGAAGTGGTCGCCGGGGGTGCGCTCGCGGCCGGTGGCGGTGTCGGCGTGACCGGCCGTCGCGTACCAGTTCTCCCCGCCGTCGCGCACCTGGGCGGCCACCCCCGGCAGGCCGCCCTCCTCGACCAGGTCGCGCAGTGCGGCGCGGGTCGCCGCGTGGTCGTGCGGCGCCCGCTCCGCGCGGGGTGACGGGGCCGCGAGTGCGGGCGGGGCGAGCGTCGCCGCCCCCACGGCCGTGGTCACCGCCAGCGCGAGCAGTGAGGAGATACGGGCAGCACGTTGCGTCATGCGTCTTTCCTCCAGGTCACCGAGAGGGCAGGGGCTGCGCTCTCGGTGCCTGTGACGCACAACTCGGCTCTCAGGGTTGACCGTTGGGAGCTACTGCGGCGCGGTCCACGGGGGCCCCGGCCGTGACCAGCAGACCGGCGAGCAGGCTCGCGAGGAGGGTGAGGCCGACCGTCCACCACAGGACGTCGGAGTACCCGCCCGTGACCGCCGCGTCGATCTGCTTCAGGGCGCCGGAGAACGAGGGCGGCAGGTTGTGCCCGTTGAGCGGGACACCGGCCCTGGCCGCCTCGATCAGTGGCGCGGGAAGGTCCGACGCGCCGGACAGCCGGGCGGCGACCGCCGAGGCGAGGACGGTGCCGAACAGGGGCCAGGCGGCCCAGCCGCCCAGGCTCTGGGCTGCGAGGACCACCGCCGAGGTCCCGCCGGATTCCTGCGGGGCGAGACCGCCGGTCGCGGTGGTGAACAGCGGGGTGAGGGCCGGCCCGGCACCGAAACCGATGAGCAGGGTGCCCGGCAGCACCTGGGCGGTGTACGCGCTGTCGGTGTCGATCCCGGTCAGGACCGCCAGACCGGCCGCCGTGAGCAGCAGGCCCGGCACGATCAGGGCGCGGGGCGCCACCCGGTGGACCAGACGGGCGGCGACCTGAGTGGCGGAGACGGCGGCCGCCGCGGCCATGGGCAGCAGGGCCGCGCCGCTCCCGGCCACGGAGTATCCGCGGACCGTCTGGAGGTATCTGGTCAGGATCAGGAACGTGATGAGCAGGCCCGGACCGAGGAAGACCAGGGCGAGGAGGGAACCCACCCGGTCACGGTCCCTGAAGAGGCGCGCCGGGGCGAGCGCGCCGGGCGAACCGTTCTGCCGCCGCACGAACCCCGTCAGCAGGAGGGCGCCGGCCACGAGGAGCGTCAGGGGCAGCGGGGTGATCCAGCCGCCCGCACCGGCCGGGACGCCGTCGTGGACCACCTGTGCCCGGTCGAGGCCGAAGGCGAGCGTGGTGAGCCCGGCGGTGCCGAGCAGCAGCCCCGGCACGTCGGCGCGGCCGGGAGCCCGGACCGGACGGGGGTCGTGCAGCAGGGGGGCCGCGCAGACCGTGAGGAGCAGGGCGAGCCCGGCGGTCGCGTACAGCGACCAGCGCCAGCTCAGCCCCTCCGTCAGCCATGCGCTCGCGAACACACCGAACGCCATGCCGCCGCCGGCCACCGCGGCGTAGATCCCGAAGGCCCTGCCGCGTTCCTTCGGGGCGGCCGGGTCGGCGAATCCGGCGGACACCAGGGCCAGCGCGGAGACCGAGAGCAGCGCGGCGAACATGCCCTGAAGGGCGTTGGCGAGGATGAGCAGTCCACTGGAGGAGGCGAGGCCGCCGATGGCGGAAGCGACCGCGAGACCGGTGGAGCCGATGACGAACACCCGTTTGCGGCCCAGGAGATCACAGAGGTGCCCGCCGAACAGCAGCAGTACGCCGAAGCCCAGCATGTAGACGGTGGAGAGCAGGCGGACGTCGGTGGCGGAGACACCCAGGGCGACCGAGATGGACGGCAGCGCGGCACTCGTGACCGTCGTACCCATCAGCACCAGCAGTTGCGCCAGCGAGGCCATCCCCAGGACCCGCCACCGGGTGGGATGCGGGGCCGGGGCACCGGCCGGGTGCGGAGGGGCCGCCGGACCGGGCGCCCCGGGCCCGGCGTGCGGTGGCCCGCCCGCCGGGGTCGTCGGGGTGTACACGGGCTGCGGGGGGACCGGCTCCGCCGGGTCGGAAGGCCCTGGCTGGGCCGGGATGCGCGGGTCCGGCCGCGGGGCCCTGGTCTCCGGGGCGAATTCGAGCAACTGGGCCGCATGACGGCCGAGTTGGGCGAGCACCCTGCCGGGCAGCCACTCGCCGTCCTGACCGGCGGCCGTGCGTGCGGCCACCTCGGCGGGCGTGGGCCGCTGTGCCGGGTCCTTGTGCAGACACGCGCGTACGAGGTCGACCAGCGACTCCGGTACGCCGGTCAGGTCCGCCTCCTCCTCCGCTATCCGGAAGAGGTGCGCGTTCAGACCGGTCTCCGTGGCACCGAAGAGCAGGCGGCCGGTGGAGGCGTGGACGAGGACCGCTCCCAGGCAGAACACGTCACTGGCCGGGGTGAGTTCGAGTCCGCGCACCTGCTCGGGCGACATGAACCCGGGGGAGCCGATCAGCATCCCGGTGCGGGTGTGCAGGCTGTCCCCGGCCAGGCTGTCCATGGCGCGCGCGATGCCGAAGTCGATCACCCGCGGCCCGTCGACCGTCACCAGCACATTGGACGGTTTCAGATCGCGGTGGATCAGCCCCGCCCCATGCACCGACTCCAGGGCCGCGGCGAGCCGGTTGGCGAGGATGCGGACCGAGTGCTCGGGAAGCGGCCCGAAGTCCTTGGCGACCACGGTGGTGAGATCGGGGCCGGGGATGTACTGGGTGGCCACCCAGGGCACCCGCGCCTCGGTGTCGGCGTCGAGCACGGCCGCCGTCCACGTCCCGCCCACCCGCCGGGCGGCCGCCACCTCACGGGCGAACCGCCTGCGGAATTCGGGGTGCTGGGCGTATTCGGCCTGCACCACCTTCACGGCCACGGTCCGCCCGGCTTCCGAACGGCCGAGGTACACCAGACCCATGCCGCCCGCGCCCAGGCGGGCGATCAGGCGGTAGGGGCCGATGCGAGGGGGATCTTCGGCGATCAACTGGTCCACGAAGGCAAGATAGTTGAGGTATCCAAGCCGTGGTGCGGAGTTGCGGTGAACGATCGGTGCGACGGTCCGGGCAATGCCGCGCGCGGCCATCGGAGGAGCGTGCCGGGGGGGGGCGGGACTGAGCCGTCGGGGGGCGTGCGGAGTGTGTGGAGGGTGCCGAGCCGTCGGGGGAGTGTGCGGGTGGTGCCGGGGTCAGCTCTCCCGCCGCGGGCCCTGCGCCACATAGCGGCGCAGGTCCGCCGCGTCGATCCCGGCGAGGCTCTCGGCGAAGATCCGTCGCGGCGAGGGCGGTACGGGGAGCAGCGAGGGCACCACGAGGAGCGTGCAGCCCGCCGCCTCGGCCGAAGCGGCGCCGTCCGGCGAGTCCTCGACGGCGACACAGACCTCCGGGGGCACCCCGAAACGTTCCGCCGCCGCCCGGTACGGGTCCGGGTGAGGCTTGGTGCGTACGGTGTCGTCGGCCGAGAGGGTGAACGCGAACGGCACATGCGCCAGCGCGCCCCGGGTCACCGAATCGACCACCGACCGCGGAGAGGCGCTGACCAGGGCGAACGGGACGCCCTCGGCCTCCAGCTGCGACAGCAGCCGCTGGACACCGGGGCGCAGGGGCGCGCCCGCGTCGACCCGGCGGAAGAACTCGTCCCCGAGCTCCGCCGCCACCCGCTCCGTGTCGTCCCGGCCCGTGACCCGTATCAGGTGCGCCGCGGTGTCCGCGACGGCCCGGCCGACGACCTCGGGGGCGTCGGCGTCGGTGAGGCGGTGACCGATGCGGGCGGCCACCTCCCGCGTCACCTGCCACCACAGTCCCTCGGTGTCCACCAGCGTGCCGTCCATGTCGAACAGGACGGCGGCGAGGGCAGGCCGCGAGCCGGGGCCGGGGCCGGAGCGGAGGCCGGTGGAAGGTACGGACACGGGTGACTCCTGGAGCGCGAGAGGGAGAGGCGGTGGGGAGGGAGTAGAGACGGGGTGGAGGGAACAGGAGCAGGAAGAGAGAAACGGGAAGGGTGTCCCCACTTCGCCCGCAACGATCGACGCGGGGATGAATGCGGCATGGCCCCCCGGAGGCCACTGTGCGAAGAGACGACCCGCCCGGCCCGCGAGGGCATGGACCCCCGGAGGCCACTGTGCGAAGAGACGGCCCGCCCGGCCCCGCGGCGCGTTCCCCAGCATGTCGTCCGACGTGCCGACGCGCGCCGCCTCGCGTAGCGTGACAGCCGACCACGCACGGTGGTCGAGTGCGTCGGGCAGGAGGCGGTACGCCGATGGAGAGCTCGTACGGGAACCCGGCCCGCCCCGCCCCCTCGGCCCGTGGAGGCCGGACATGAAGCTCGGCCTGCACTACTGGAACTACTCGACACCGGCCGACCCCGCGCTCATCGCGCCCACGCTCGCGGAGTCGGTGCGGATCGCCGAGCAGGCGGATATCGCGTCCTTCACCGTGATGGACCACTACTTCCAGATGGAGACCGGGCGGAGCGTCGCCGACGAACCGATGCTGGAGGGGTACACCACCCTCGGCTATGTGGCCGCGCTGACCGAGCGGATGACGCTCGGCCTCATGGTCACGGGGGTGATGTACCGGCACCCCGGCCTCCTGGCCAAGATCGTCACCAGCCTCGACGTGCTCTCGGGCGGCAGGGCCAGGCTGGGCATCGGCGCCTCCTGGTACGAGCGGGAACAGTACGGGCTCGGAGTGCCCGTGGTCCCGGTCGCCGAGCGGTTCGAACGGCTGGAGGAGACGATCCGGATCTGTCTCCAGATGTGGAGCGACGACAACGGCCCGTTCCACGGCCGGCACTACCGGCTGGCCGAGACGCTGTGCGTGCCCGAGCCGATCGGCGGCCGCCCACCGATCATGATCGGCGGCGGGGGCGAGCGGAAGACCCTGCTGCTGGTCGCCCGTTACGCGGACGCGTGCAACCTCTTCGCCACCGGCCAGGAGGAAGTGGCCCGCAAACTCGACGTGCTGCGCGCCCACTGCGCCGCAGAGGACCGCGACTACGACGCCATCGCCAAGACGGTGATGTACAACGGCCCGGTGCTGGACCGGCCGGCCGCGTTCCTGGCCGACGCGGAGGCGTACGCGGAGCTGGGCATCAGCGAGATCCAACTGCTGCCCGACCGGCACCCGGTCAGCTTCGTCCACCAGGTCGCCGAGCACATCGCACCCGCCGTCGCCGCGATGGGATAGCGGACGGGCGGGCGGAGGGCTGTTCGGACAGGCGGCCGGGCCAGCCGGGCAGACACACAGCCGGGCCAGCCGGGCAGTCGAGCAGACGCGCAGCCGGGCAGACGCGGAGTGCCGCGCCGGGAGCGGGGTGGACAGCGGGGCGGACCGCTGACAGCGGCGGAGGCGATGCGCCCCGCACGCCGTCCGCCGCCCCGGCCTTCGCCCTCGTCCCGGCCCTACACGCCGGTGGTGCCGTCGACGATCTCGCGGATCAGGTCGAGGTGGCCGTTGTGCCGGGCGGTCTCCTCGATCAGATGCAGGACGATCCAGCGCAGATCAGGGTGCGTGCCGTCGCGGCGCGGGAGCGCGGCCCGTGTGTCCAGGTCGTGCGAGGCGACCAACGCGCGGTAGCGGTCGGTCCGTTCCTCGTACAGCGACAGCACATCGGCGAGCGGCATGTCCACCGCGATGCGCATCTCGCGGTCGGGGTCCTCGTCCGTCCACGGCCCCTCGTCCTCACCGCCGAGGAAGATCACCTCGAACCAGTGGTACTCGACCCAGCTGAGGTGGTTGATCAGCCCGGCGATCGTCATCAGGGGAGAGCCGGGCAGCGGGGCCCGGCGGGCGTCGTCCGGCGAGACGCCCTCGCACTTCGCGCGTGCGGTGTCGCGGACGTAGTCGAGGAAGGTGGCCAACTGGGTGCGCTCGTCCCATGCGGGAGGCGAATCGGTGCGTGTCATCGGCGTACACGATCCGCGACGGGCCGCCCGCTGTCCATCGCATTGTTCGGCCGCACTCGTTGCGCGGAGGCCGCCCCCCCGCCGTGCGGAGGCCCGTCCCCCTCCGCCGTGCGGAGGCCCGCACGCGTTGCGCGGAGGCCTGCCCGCGTCGCGCGACGCCCGCCCCCGTCGCATCGGCGTCCCGTCCTCGCCCGTAGCGCGGCCCAATGGGGCCCGCCCCTGGGTCCCTGGGCCCACGCCCCGGCGAACGGGCCTCATTAGGCTCGTGCACGACCAAGAGTGAGCCACCTGGCCGGCGCCCCGCACGGGCGCCCTGCCGGGCGTGCCCGCACGCACCTGGAACTGCACGCTCCACCTTTCTTGCATGGGGTGATGTGTCGATGAGTGATGGTTTCTTCTACTCGTACCACCTCGGCTGGAGCCGCCCGGACTCCGAGTCGCTCTTCAGTGATCTCGACGCGGCGGGGCTGCGGCTCAGCCACCCGGTCACGCGGCGGGTCACGCTCCTCGGTCCCGGGCCCGGCCCGCGGGGCACCCCGTCGTGGGTGACCAGGGAACAGCTCGTCCTCCTGGCCGGACTGCAACGGCTCGACCGGGTCGACTTCCTGTTGTGGGTGAACAGCGGTTCCGGAGTCCCCGCACGCGTCCGCCGGATGCGGGACGGTGTCGTCGCGCTGGAGTTCGGCTTCGGACGGCTGACCCGGGACGAGCAGGAGGTGGCCGCGCGGGCGATCAGGGAGGCGATAGGCCGGGCCTCCGTGCTCTGCATCGGCTTCGTCGTCGACCGCGAGGGCGCCTCCGTGGCGACGGACTGGAGCGGTGTCGTCATCAACGGGACGACGTACTTCGACAGTTGGCCGGACACCCTGGCCGTCCGGCACGAGATCGCGGCGATGCAGCCGCAGTTGGCCGGAGTGGCCTCGTACGACCAGTCGCCCTGGATGCTGTTCGGGAGCGAGGTGCCCGTCCGGTAGCGGTGTGGACCCCGGTTCCCCTGCTTCCTGACGCCCGTCGCTCCGCGGCTTCCGTCGTAATCGGCAACTTTGAGCCTTGCATTGGGTCCTGAGGCCCATGCCCCGAAGGGTGCCGGTGTGGTCGGATGCGTGGAGTGGCTGAACTGTGGCCGTACACCGGCAAGCTGGGGGACTCGTCGTGTCTGGCATAGGCGGATTTGCGGTTTCGGGCGGTGCCGGCGGAGGAGTCGCCGGCGGGGGTGTCGCCATGGGCCGACAGGGGGGCCGGCACTCCCTGCCGCGTCCGTTGCAGGCGGTGCTGATCCTCGTACGGCTCCTCTTCGCGGCCGCCGCCCTCGGTGGCATCGGCGTGCTCACGGTGGCTTCGGCGGTCGACGAGGTCGACGGCCGGCTGTTCGGGCTGCTGTTGTACGCGGCGCTGCCGAGCGTGTTCGCGTTCGTGCTCTCGCTGTACGCGCGCACCGGCGGCGTCTGGGTCTGGCGCGGGCTGCTGGCCGTGCACGTCTGGCTTGTCCTTGGTGCGCTGGCGACCCTCGGCGGGGGCAGCGGGCGCGGGGTCACCCAGCTGGTGATGCCGGTCGCCGTCGTCGTCCTGCTGTTCCGGGCCAGCTCGCGCGAGTGGTTCGAGCTGCCCCTCGAACAGCGGCTGCCGCACCGGCGGTTCAGCATCGCGCGCATGATCAAGTGGCGTCGGGACGACGCCGGTCAGACCGCGATGGAATACCTGGGCATGGTCCTGGTGGTCGTGGCCCTCATCGGCGGACTCGTCGTCACGGGCATCGCCGCCCAGATCACCGGGGGGATGCAGGACGCGATCTGCCGCCTCACCGGGAGCTCCTGCCCCGCGCCCGGCAGCAACGTGGAGGCCGGACACGGCAAGGACTCCGGCGGGACGGCGGCGTCCGGCGGTACGGACACGGGCGGCTCGGTGGCCACCGGCGGTACGGACTCCGGGGGCTCGGGACCGGCAGGCTCCGGGTCGGGCTCCGGCTCCGGCGGTACGGACACGGCGGGCGGCTCCGACACCGCCGGCGGTTCCGACGCGGCCGGTGGCACCAGCACCACGGGCGGCTCCGACAGCTCGGGAGGCTCGGGCAGTTCCGGCAGCGACGGCAGTTCCGGCGGCTCCGGGAGCGACGGCGGTTCGGGCGGCTCGGCCGCCTCCGGCGGCACCGGAGGCGACACCGCCACCCAGGTCGACGACGGCGGCGACGACGTGGACTCCTCCGGGGAGCCCGACGGCGGCGACGGCCAGGACGACGGCGGCGGCAGCGGCGACGACAAGCCCGGTGAGAGCTGCACCTCGGGCGTCGGCGCCTTCTTCTCCTGCGCCGCGCACCAGACCGGCGGTTTCTTCAAGGGCCTGGTCGGCGACGGGCTCTGGGGCGACGTCACCGGCACCCTCGACACGATCTTCCACCCCGGCAAGGCGTGGGAGGGCCTGAAGGACTACGGGAAGAGCCTCGGCGACAAGTGGAGCCAGGACTCCAAGGACGCCGGGGACAAGTGGTCCAAGGGCGACTACCTCGGCGCGGTCTGGGACTGGACCAAGGCGTCCGGCGGCACCGGCGTCAAGGTCCTCGACGACATGTTCATCGGCGACGAGGTCCGGGACATGTGGAAGAACGGCAACGAGGGCCAGGCGATCGGCACCGGTCTCTGGAACATCGGCTCGCTGCTCATTCCCGGATACGGCGAGGGCAAGCTCGTCGGCAAGGTCGGAAAGCTGGGCAAGCTCGGGAAACTCGGCAAGCTGGGCGAGTTCGCCGAGAAGGCCGGAGAGGCCGCGACCAAGGCGAAGAAGGCGGCCAAGGCGGGCGATGTCGCGGCCGCGGAGAAGGCCGCGAAGGAAGCGCAGAAGCACGCCGACGACGCGGCCGAGAAGGCCGGTCTCAAGGGCTGCACCGTCGGCATGGGCGGTCGCCTCCGGGTGCCGTACGGCAGCGGTACGGGCATCGGGGTGCCCGGCGCGGGCACCGGCCTCGTGGCCGCGCCGCCCGCCTCCGTGCCCGTGGGCTTCCTCATGGGCAAGTGCGACGAGGTCGACCCGGAGAAGAAGTCCGCCGCCGACGAGGCCCAGAAGCTGGCCGACGAGGCGAAGAAGGCCGCGGACGCGGCCAAGCGCCGCAAGGCCCTCCAGGACGCCCAGAACCAGCCGAAGCCGGCCTGGTACAAGGACCTCAAGGACCCGCCCGCCGGGGCCAAGGACGGCGGCTCGGGCAACTGGCAGGAGATCAAGCCCGGCGTCTGGAACTACCCGACCGAGATGGGCGCCCGCTACCAGGAGCAGATCTCCAAGGTGGGCCGGGGCAAGGAGTACCGGGTCCCGCTGGACAAGCTGACCGGGAAGCCGGTCGACTTCGACGGCTGGGACGCCTCGCGGGGCACGTACCTGGAGGCGAAGTACGGGTACACGGGCAAGAAGTACTACAACACCGACACCGGGGAACTCGCGCAGGATCTCGCGAACCGCTGGGCCGACCAGGCGACTCGTCAGCTCGATGCCGCCCGGGGCAAGCCGGTCGAATGGCATCTGTCCGATCCCGACGTTGCCAACGCGGCCCGGAAGATGTTCCGGAGCCGGAACATCGACGTTAAGGTGATCAACACGCCAGGGGACGTCGTCGGTTGAACGTGGGCGCCGGGCGCAATTCCGAAGGCTGAGGGAGAGTTCAGTGCTTGATGTCGTCGTCAACGGTACTTGGGGTGTCCGAGAAGAGGACGTCCAGGAGATCGGCGGGCGATGGGCGAGGGCTCTCACTGCGCTCAGGGAGCTGGATGGTCCCACCTTCGGCGACTGGCGCGACGCCGGGCGCGGAGACGCGTCCGACCCTGTGGTGCTGCCGTCCGCGGACGCGAGGTCGGGAGAGGTGCTGGCCGACTACATCGAGCGCAAGAACGAAGGGCCCGATCTCGATGTGGTCGGCTATACGACCTCCCTCTGGGCGCATAACCCCGGGAAATTGCGCGTCACCACGGCAATTCACGCGGGTGGGTCGTCGCCGTACGTCACGAATTCGATCTCGCTCGCCTTTCGATCGCGCGAGTTGGACGAATCGACCGAAGTGATCCGGCGGGCGCCCGAGATTCTGCGGATCATTGCCGAGGCATGGGACATCGACGCCGGTCAGGTGTACAACGATTCCCAGTACGACGCGGTGGCCGAGCAATTCGATCTGCAGAATTCCCACCCTCGGTGCGGCCGGGCGGTCTACCTCTCCGCGCGTCGTGCGGCGCAGGCCCCCAGGGGCCTTGACGGTACGTACACCCCCACAGCCGGGGGCGGCCTGGTCATCGACCTCACCCGGGGCGGGACGACCCTGCCGGACAACGAGACGATCGTCGAGGCCAACAGGGAACTGCGGGAAGCCGGTTCCCTGACGCCGCTCCCGCTGCCGATCGACCGCGACAAGTTCTGACCTCCGCCCGCACCCCGCCCGCCCCGCCACTCGGAGCCGCCCCCGCACCCCGCCCGAGCGCGCGCCCTCGAAGTCCGCACCGCTCAGACCCGCGCCCCCGCACCCGGGCACCTCAGAACCCGGGCGCCTCAGAGCCAGCCCCGCAGTGCCGCGAACCCCAGCAGCAGCCCCACCGCGAACGCCCCCGGCACGAGCGTGAACACCATGGGCATCACCACCGGCCCCCACGCCCCCGGCCCGGCCACCGTGGCGCTGCGCGCCGGGTCCGCCGGGTCGTAGCTCACCCGGACCGGTGCCCCGACCCCGAAGCCGAACGGGCCCGGGGCGTGGTCGGTGAACTCGATGTCGCGGCCGTCACGGGTGCGGAACGCGAAGACGTACTCGGTGGCGTGGCTCCGGTCCATGCCCGGACCCCGGTCGACCGTCCGGCGGTCCGCGCACCGCCCCTCGGCGCGTTCGCCGTGCCGCACCAGCCGCAGCACCCTGTTCAGCCGCAGCGCGGAACGGATCGCGAACACACCGAGGAACAGGCCGAACAGCAGCAGGAACGTGGCCGTGCCGCCGGGCAGGATCTGCATGGACGAGCGCTCCCGATCCGCTACTTGACCGTGATCGAGTCGACGAAGGCGTCGAGGTCCTTCGCGCTGAGCGAGCCCTTCACCGCATTGATCCGGACCGCGAACGGCACGTCCTTCGAATCGACGCCCGCCACCACGACCCCCGTCATCCGGGTGCCCTGGGCCGGTGTCCGGTCCTTGCCGCTCGATGTGAACTCGTAGTCGATCCGGCGCGCGTCACGGGCGCTCTCCGCGCCCGCGAGCCGCACCTCCTCGGTCCCCTTGCGGGTCGCGCCCAACCCGATGCCGGCGCCCGCCGCGGAGGCCGCCTCGGCGGCGCTGTCCACGCCCGTGGCGAAGTCGAGCTGCACCGAGACCATGCCCGTGCGCAGCCCGCCCTCCTCCTTGACCGCGACGGCCGCGTTGGCCTCGGCCCGCTCGGTGGCGGGCTGCTCCTTGTAGCCCTTGTCGCCGGGGTAGCCGACGGAGAGGCTCTTGGTGTCGAGCTTCGCCCAGCCCTCCGGGAGCGCGGCGGTCTCCCCGCCGCAGCCGGCGAGCAGGGCGAAGCCGATGGCGGCGGCGGTGATCGCGCCGATCGTCCGGTACGTCTTCTTCGTCGTCGTCATCGCCTATCGCCTCTTCGTCGTGCGTGGTTGCCGCGCCCCGGAGCGGTACTTCCGTACCCCCGTACCCCGTACTCCCGTACGTCGATACGCCCCGGAGCGGTACTCCCGCCGTTGCGGCTACTTCGCGCAGTAGCTGTACGGCAGGTACGAGCGCTTGTCGCCCTGCGGGGCCCCGAGGAACTCCGCGTCCGTCAGTGTCTCCTTCTTGTGCTCGTCGGAGAGGGAGAATCCCAGACTCATGCCGAGCGAGACCTCGAAGCCGAACTCCTGGGCGTCCGTCTGACCGGTGTACTTCATCTTGCTCGACAGGCCGTCCTGGTACATCAGCTGGTCGAACGGGTCGGTCCCGGTGGGCTTCTGCTCCAGGGCGTGATCGCCGAACATGTACTCGAACGGGGCGGTGTTGTTGCCGGAGCCGTCCAGCCACTGCTCGGCGATGGCGCGCTTGTCCTCGGTGGCCTTGTCGGTGTCCTTGCCGAAGACGATCGAGTTGGTCAGGACCTCGATGCCGGTCTCGCCGGAGGAGTCCGAGCCGCTGACCTTGCCGCCGCGCTTGTCCTTGCCCTTCTCGCCGTTGTCGCCGCTGATGTCGCCCTTGTTGGACGTCGCGCCGTTCTCGATGGTCTGGGTCATGTCGATCCGGACGATCTTTCCGGTCTTCTGGTCGCGGGTGACGGTGACCGCCCCGGTCCGGTTGTCCTTTGCGGAGGCCGCGCCGCCCAGCGGACCGGCCGAGCCGCTGACCTTGCCCTCCAGCTCCAGCTTGGCGGTGTACGTGTACGACTCGTTGCCGTTGACGTCGTCCTTGGTGATGGTGACCTCGGGGGAGAACTTCGCCTTGCCGCCGAGCTTCGCGCCCAGCTCGGCCTCGTCGCCCGCGCTGATGGAGAGGCCGCCGTCCGCGTACGCGTTGAGACCGATGGTCGAGTACGAGATCTTCTTGTCACCGATCTTGCTCTCGACGTCCTTCTTCTTGTCGGCCCACTTCATCCCGGAGTACCAGCCGCCGCCGTAGCCGCCGCTGTACTTGGTGGAGGTCTCCCACATCTTCATTTCCTCGATGTCGTCCCGCATCTTCTTGGCGTCCTCCTCGCTCTTGAAGACCCAGGTGTCACCGTTGGTGATCTTGATGCCGCCGCCGACGTCCACATCCGCCTTGCCCAGTTTGCCGAGCTTGACGCCGGGGGTGCTGGCGGTGGCGCCGGCCGAGGCGGCGTCGGTGAACGTCATGTAGACCAGCTTGTCGTTCTCGTCGACCTTGCCGTCGCCGTTCACGTCCGTCTTGGCCTGGCTGACCTTCTGCTGGAAGCCGTACTCGTTGCCCCACTCGAACCAGCCGATCTTCACCTTGTCGCCGACCGTGTCGGAGACGCTGGAGACCTGGCACATCTTGGGCTCGTAGTCGGCGTCGGTCTTCGGCTTCGCGGTGGTGTCGCCGCCGCCCGTGGAGCAGCCGCCACCGCCGCCGCCCATCGTGCTGATCGCACAGCGGATGCGTTCGCCGATCTGCCCGCCGACCCCCGCCATCGCCATCGCGCCGATCAGCGTGACCACGAGGACGACCACCCCGAGGTACTCCATGGCGGTGGCGCCGCCGTCCCGCCAGGAGTACGGGTGGTACGGGGCGGGCTCCGGCTCGTCCGCGCGGTCGTCCAGCAGCCGGTCGACGGCCAGCCCCGCCGCCGCGCCGGTCGCCAGCGAGACCAGCGGCATCAACGTGCCCTCGACGTCCACCAGGTGCCAGGACACGGCGAGCCCGTAGACCAGCGCGGCCAGCGGGACGGTGAGGGAGGCGACGAGCGTGAGCACCCGGGACTCGCGGTGCTCGTCGGGCAGGACACGGGCGGAGGCCAGGACCGTGAGGACGGTCGTGATGACGTTGGGGACGTGCAGCAGGGCCAGCCGCCAGCCGAAGCTCGCGAGGCGTTCGTCGGTGGCCAGCAGTTCGACGAGCCCGCGCGACACCAGGTACCCGGCGGCGATGTAGACCAGCGCGCCGGCGGCCCAGCTCCGGGTCAGCGCGAAGAACACGCCACCGCCCGCCGGGGAGCCACCGCCCCCGCCGCCCGGCGGTACGCGGCCCGCGCTTCCGCTTCCCCAGCCCCCGCCACCCGTCACGGTTCTTCCTCTCCGACGCCCAAGTGCCCTGTCCGTACCCGCGGTTCGCCATGCGGGTGTGGACGTGAGCGTACGGATGTACGAGCCGGATGACCTGGGCCCTTGGCCCCAAAGTCGGGCCCAACGGCCGGAGCCCCGGCCCGCCGCGGGGTGCGGGGGCCGGGGCTCCGGGGGAGAGGGAGGGGAAGGGGGACAGGGGAGGAGGAGGGGCGGCGGGGTCAGTCCAGGTCGTCCGCGAACGTCCCCGCGCGCTGGGCGATTTCCGGACTGCGGACCCGCAGCACGGCGAAGCCGACGATGCCGACGACCAGGGCGCCGACGAACACGTACGGCAGCACGTTCAGCGGCCACTCGGGGACCGGCCACAGGTTGCGGTAGAAGACGTAGACCATCGCGGCGGCACCGATCAGCCCGAGGCCCCAGGTGAGCAGCAGGCCGCGCGCCCCGATCCGGCGCACGAACAGTGGCGCGGCCAGACACACCAGGGTGTAGCTGAGCATGTACCCGAAGACGCCGATGGTGTCGATGTACGACGTCGCGTTCAGCGGCGCGGTACCGGCGCCGACCACGAGCACCGCCGGGACGACGACGAACGGGGTGATGGTCCAGATCGCGGTGGACGGGGTGCGGTGGCGCGGGTGGGCGACACCGAGCCGGGCCGGCATCACTCCCTCCTTCGCCATGCCGAACAGCAGCCGGGCGGCGACGGTGATGCAGGCCATCACCACGGCCACGAACGACGCGGCGAACCCCGCGTGCAGGAAGAACTTCAGGAAGCCCAGCCCGGACATCTCCGCCAGTTCGTCCATCGGGTCGGAGCTCCTCCCGAGCGCGTCCGCCCCGCCGAACCCGGCGACCTGCGCGTACGTCGCGAACATGTAGAGCACGCCGGCCAGCACCGCGCTGCCCATCACCGAGCGGGGAATCGCCTTGTACGGATCGGTGGCCTCGGCGCCGAGCGAGGCGGCGCCCTCGAAGCCGACGAAGCCGAGCACACCCAGCACCACCGCGAAGACGATGCCGTCGAGGGTGGAACCGCTCAGGCTCAGCTGGTCGGTGTCGATGATGTTCCCGCTCTTGAAGAAGGCGGGGAGCAGCACGACCACGATCAGGACGATCGACACGACCTCCAGCACCGAGGCGACCCGGGCCGCCGTCCGCACACTGGCGATGGTCAGCCGCATGGCGACGGCCGCCAGCAGTACGTCGAGCAGGATCTGGCCGGTGATCCCGGTGAAGACCCCGATGCCGATCTGGTCGAGGGCGCGCGCCGTGTAGTAACCGGCGCCCGCCAGCGAACCCGAGCCGATGCAGACCGCCCCGATGAGCAGCGCCCAGCCGGTCACGAAGGAGCCGGGCGCCCCGAGCGAGAGCCGGGAGAAGGCGTACAGCGAACCGACCCCGGCCCGCCTGCGCGCGAAGACGCAGATGCAGTACGCGATGGCGAGCACGGCGGCCATGGCCAGGAAGAAGGAGAACCAGGCGCCGTTGCCCGCGGACGCCGCCATGCTGGCGGGGGCGAACGCGATGACGGCGCTGGGCGCGACGTTCGCGACGCTCTGCGCGCCGACCTCGAACGTGGAGACGGAGCGGTGGGCCAGGCCGTCGGCGGGTGCTCCGGCGGCGGCCTGCTTTCCGGCGGTGCTCATGTCCGGTCCTCCATCATCAGCAGCTGACGCAGGGCGTGGCCGGCGGCGAGGTCGGCCAGGGCGTCGCCCGCCTCGTCCAGCGGACGCCGTGCCGAGATCATCGATTCCACGTCGAGCTCGCCCGACACCACGAGGTCCACCAGGGCCGGGATGTCCCGGGCGGCGTCGACCGAGCCGTAGTTCGACCCGAGGATGCGCTGGTCGGCCTCGGCGAGCGCGAGCGGGTCGAAGCGGGCGGTGCGGCCGGTCGGCGGGAGGCCGACGATGACGGCGGCGCCGCCCTGGCCGAGCGCCGCGATGGACTGCTCGGTGGTCTCGATCTTGCCGATGGCGTCGAAGACGTAGTCCAGGCCCTCCGGCACCAGGGCGCGCAGGGCCTCGACGACATCGCCGTCACGGGCGTCGACCGCGTCCGTCGCGCCGAGCCGGCGGGCCAGCTCCAGCTTCTCGGGGACGACGTCGACGGCGACGATGCGGCCGGCCCCGGCCAGCCGGGCGCCCTGTACGCAGGACAGGCCCACCCCGCCGCAGCCGATGACGGCCACGGTCGCCCCGGCCTCGACGCCCGCCGTGTTGCGGACGGCCCCGACACCGGTGGCGATGGCGCAGCCGACCAGGGCGATCACATCGAGGGGCGCGTCTTGGCGCACCTTGATCGCGCCGGAGGCGGGAACCACGACCCGCTCGGCGAAGGAGGAGACGCCGAGGTAGTGGTGGGCGGGTTCGCCGTCCACCGAGAGCCGGCTGGTGCCGTCGTACAGCACGCCGCCGGGCGCGACGACCTCGGCGACCAGGCTGCACGCGGCGGGGCGGCCGGAGAGGCAGAAGCGGCAGGTGCCGCAGGACGGGACCCAGGACAGGACGACGTGGTCGCCGACCGCCAGGCCGGTGACGCCCGCGCCGAGCGCGGTGACCACGCCGGAGCCCTCGTGCCCCATCACGACCGGGGTGGGGTGGTCCCACTCGCCGCGCAGGACATGCAGGTCGGAGTGGCAGACGCCGGCCGCGGCCACGGCGACCTCGACCTCGCCGGGGCCGGGCGGGGCCAGGGTGATGTCGGCGACGGTCACCTCCTGGCCCGGGGAGCGGAAGACGACGCCGCGCACGGTGCGCGCGGTGCTCTCTTGGAAGGACGGGGAGCTCATCGGCTTACTCCTCGGGTGGTGCGGAACGGTCACGGGGGAGGGGAGGGCGACAGGGACGGCGAGGGGGCACAGCAGGCCCGCCGGGGCGTCTTGTTTAGCGCCATTAAACTTTCGTCAAGTTTTACAGCACTAAACTCGATGGGTAAAGACCCTTCCGGAAACCCTTTTGACCTGCGCCTTCACCCGGCCACTGCCCGTGACATCCCCGACAGGTAGCGTGTCCGCCATGTCCGAAGCCCCTGACAGCCATATGTCCACGATCGGTCCGCGGCTGCGCGAGCTCCGCCTGGCCCAGCGGCTGACGCTCGCTCAGGTCGCCGAGGTGGCGGGCGTGACCAAGGGGTTTCTCAGCCTCGCCGAGCGCGGCAAGACCTCGGTCTCCGTCCCGACCCTGATCCGCATCTGCGAGGCCCTGGGCACCGGCATCGCCACGCTCTTCGACTATCCGGACCAGGACGTCGTCAAGGGCGGCCTGGGCGCCAAGCTGGAGATGGGCGGACATGGCATCGAGGAGTTCCTCCTCACCCCCGCCGAGGAGCGGCACGTCCAGGTCATGCGGACGATCCTGCGCCCCGGTGGCGGCTCCGGCGGCGCGTACAGCCTGGAGGCCGAGACGGTCTTCGCGTACATGGTCCGCGGCACGCTGCGGCTGAGCGTGGACGGCGAGCCCAGGTTCCTGGAGGCCGGTGACTCGACGACGTTCTCGGCGCGGGCCGCGCACGCCTGGGACAACCCCGGCGAGGACGTGGCCGAGGTCCTCTGGTCGATCGCGCCCGCCCTGCCGCTCTCCCGTACGAAGCTCCGGCCTTGAGACCCACCGGGCGCGGGCGAGGGGCGTAGCGAGGGCGAGGGTCGGAGCGCGGGCGCGGGCCGGTGAACGGCGGCGGAGGGCGTGCGACCCCGCCGCGCCCGCGCGCTCACTCCCGCGCGCTCACTCCCGCGCGCTCACTCCCGCGCGCTCACTCCCGCGCGACCAATCCCGTACGTCTGCTCCCGCGCCGCCGGTTCCGTACGTTCACTCCCGCACGGCTCACTCCCGTACGGGGCACTCCCGCACGGCTACTCCCGTACGTTCACTTCCGGTCGATCTCGTCCGCGCCCTGGGCGACCGTCACCCGGGCCCCCGGCCGGATCCCCCACTTCTCCATCGTCCCGGCCTCGGCCTCGATCACGTGCCGGGCCCGCAGCCGGGGCATGCCCAGCCGGCCGGGCTTCATCGTGTGGACCGCCACGACCCTGAACTTCCGGTCCAGGTACGCCACATCGATGGTGAACCGCATCCGGAAGCTGTGCACGCTCCCGCACGGGGTGATCATCAGCGCGCCGTCGATCCCGTCCTGCCCGAGCAGCCCGCGACTCCGGGCGCGGTACGAGGCCGCGATCCGCAGCGGTATCGCCTCCCCCTGCCCTCCCTGTGCGTCGGTGACCGTCAACGTGCCCTTGCCATTGCGCCATTGAGCCATGGCCATGAAGGTAGCGCCACGTGACGGCCGCTGGGTCCGGAACGGTGCGCAGTGGGCCCCAGGACCCATGACCCGTGTCCGGCGCCCGCTTAGGGTCGCTCCGTGGAAGCCATGCTGACAGTGCTCGCCGCACTCTGGGGCGCAGCGGCCGGACTGCTGGTCCCGCGCGCGGCCTACCGGTTCTCCGTCGAGCCGGAGGACCCCTGGCGCGATGCCTGCCCCGAGGGCCATGCCCTGACCGGCGCCGCCCGCGGCTGGCTCGGCTCCCCCCGGTGCGCGTCGTGCGCGGCGGTCCCGGCGCCCGCCGCCCCGGGCGAGGGACGGATGCCGGACGCCCCCGGCGGTACACCGGCGCCGGACGCCCCCGGCGAGGAGCCGGACGTTCGGGCCGCCGGACCCGACGGCACCCGGCGCACGGCGCGCTACGCCCCCGGCGTCCTCGCCCCCGTCGTCACCGCGCTCTCCTGCGCCCTCCTCGCCGCGGCCACCGGGCCCCGCCCCGAACTGGCCGTCTGGCTGCTGCTGGCACCCGTCGCGGTACTCCTGGCGGCCATCGACCGCCGGGTCCACCGGCTGCCCGACCAGCTCACCCTGCCCGCCGCGGCGGCGGCCGTCGTGCTCCTCGGCGCCGCCGCGCTGCTCCCCGAGCACGCCGGTTCCTGGCTGTCCGCCCTGCTCGGCGGAGCCGCCCTCGGCGGTTTCTACTTCCTGCTTTTCCTGATCAATCCGAACGGAATGGGCTTCGGGGACGTCAAGCTCGCCCTGTCCCTGGGCACGGTTCTCGGCTGGTACGGCTGGGCCGTGGTCTTCGCCGGCGGCTTCGCCGGGTTCCTGCTCGGAGCGGCGTACGGGTTCGGGCTGATGGTCCTGAAGCGGGCCGGCCGCAAGACCGGCATCCCGTTCGGCCCGTTCATGATCACGGGCGCGCTGCTGGGCCTGCTGCTCGGCGCCCTGGCCGCCTGACCTCGCCGTACGCCCCGCCCCCGGCGTAATCGAGTCGCGTCGCGCGAGGCCCGGATGACACCATCCCCGTATGTCCGGAACATCCGAGGAAGCGTCGGCCGCGGCCGAACGCACACGATTCGAGGCCCTCGTCCAGGAGGCGGCCACCGTCTCCGTCGACGGCTGGGACTTCTCCTGGCTCGACGGTCGCGCCACCGAGCAGCGCCCCTCCTGGGGCTACGCCCGCGCCATGGCGGACCGCATGGGCCGGGCCAGGGCCGCGCTCGACATCCAGACCGGCGGGGGCGAGGTCCTCGCATCCGCGCCGAAGCTGCCGCCGCTCACCGTCGCCACCGAGTCCTGGCCGCCGAACATCGCCCGCGCCACCGCGCTCCTGCACCCGCGCGGTGCGGCCGTGGTCGCCGACGCGGACGAACCGCCGCTGCCGTTCGGCGACGACGCCTTCGACCTGGTGGTCAGCCGGCATCCGGTGACGACCTGGTGGGAGGAGATCGCGCGGGTGCTCACCCCCGGCGGCACGTACTTCTCCCAACAGGTCGGCCCGGCCAGCGTCTTCGAGCTCGTCGAGTACTTCCTCGGCCCGCAGCCCCCCGAGGTGCGCGGCTCCCGCGACCCCGAGCAGGCGCGGGCGGCGGCCGAGGCGGCCGGGCTGGACGTCGTCGACCTGCGGGCGGAGACCCTGCGCACCGAGTTCCTCGACATCGGCGCCGTCGTCTACTTCCTGCGCAAGGTGATCTGGATGGTGCCGGGCTTCACCGTCGAGGAGTACCGGCCACGACTGGCCGAGCTGCACCATCTGATCGAGACCGAGGGGCCGTTCGTCGCCCACACCACCCGATTCCTGATCGAGGCCCGCAAACCGGCGTAGCCACGCCCGCCGCACGGGCCCGAAGGGTGCGACCCTGGACGGCGAACGCGTGGGGAAGGATGTGGCCATGAGGGTGGGGAACGACGAGGGGACACCGCGGGTCCCGCGGGTCCCGCGACAGGGGAGGGCCGACTGGCTCAGGGGTGCCCGGGTCATCGGGGTGCTCGGTGTCTTCTACCGGCCGGAGGGACGGCTGGGGGAGCCGGAGGCCGTCGAATTCCTGCTGGCGGACGGCCAGTCGGTGATCCTGACCTGCGCCTCGGACGGAACCCTGCACGTCGGCCCCGGCGCCTGGCCGACGCTGCCCGGCTGGTGCGTACCGTCGGGGCAGTGGGAGTTCGCGGCCGTGTCGAACCTGCCGCGGCCGCCCGACGGGGGCTGGACGGTCACCCGCACCGAGGAACGAGGGGACGAGAACGGCCAGGTGCGCGAGGCGGTGATCCGCTGCGAGGACGGCAGCTTCGTGGTCATCGGCGGCGACACCGTGGCGATCCGCTTCACCCGCGGCCACCGCGGCGCCCCGGCCACCACCTGAGCGCGCCGCCCCGGCCGCCCCCGAGCGCCGCCGACCGGGCGCGCCGCACGAGCCGCCCCGGAGCACCGTTCCGACCCCCGGGCCCCGACCGCCGGCCCCCGGGCCCCGACCGCCGGGCCCCGCCCCCGACCAACGGCCACCGGCCACAGGGCCCCGACCAACGGCCACCGGCCACAGGGCCCCGACCATCGACCACCGGCCACAGGGCCCCGACCACCGCCCCCCCCGCGCCCGTCCCTACGCGTGCGCCCCCACCGTCACCGTCCCCACCGTCAGCTCCGCGTTCCCCTCCAGTACCTCGCCGACCCGCGCCACCTCCGCCTCCAGCTCCCGCAGCTGTCCGGCCGTCAGGGGTGTCAGCGGTTCCACGGTGACCGCGATCCGGCGGCCCGAACGCCTCTGATGCCACACCCCGGCGGCCGTGCCGTCGACCAGCAGCACCGGGAAGTTCCCCGCCTGGCCACGCGCCAGCGCCCTGGTGTACGCCGCCCCGGGGAAGAGCCGCTCGCGCGGCTGGGACGCGACGACGAACGCGTCGAAGTAGGGGAGCAGCCGCACCCCGCGGACCGGCTCCGCCGGGAAGCCGGTGTCGCCCGCCACCACCCAGGCGGGCCCGCCCTCGTACGTCACCCGCTCGATCCCGCCGCGCGCGGCCGTCCCCGCGAACAGCTCCGCCGACCAGGCGGGGGACACGGCCAGCCACTTCGCGAAGTGCGCGGGCGTGGCGGGGCCGTACGCGTACAGATAGCGGCGCACCAGACCGTTCAGCGCCTCGGGGCCGTCCAGCGGTACGACGCCGGGGCGGGTACAGGTGACCTTCCGGCCGCGGTCCGGCGCGAAGCACAGCACACCGCGGTGACCCGCCAGATGCATCACCTGCCGCCAGCGCGGCCACATCCCCTGGAAGGCGGGCATCACCAGGTCCCCCGCCCACGCCCCGGCCCGCTCCACCACCGCGTCGGAGAGCTCGTCGACGGTCAGCTCGGCCCCGGTCAGCGCGTCCTCCATCGCGGCGAGCACCACCTCGACCTGCTCCGGAGTCATCCGTACGTCCTCGGCGAACGGGTTGCGCCCGGCCGGAAGCGCGGACAACGCACCGGTCCACAGCGGCAGTTCGGCCATCGGCAGCAGATGGACGGTGCCGCGCGGACCGAAGGTCTTCACCAGGGTGCGGTCTTTCCACAGCGCGTCGCGCACCCGGGTACGCGTGACGCCCGTCGTCCGCAGCCCGACGGAGAGCTCGGCGGCCGAGAGGACCTGGGCATGCGCGGCCGGCATCGTCCCGACCACGCCGGCGGGGTCGGGACGGCCGGGGGAGACCAGCCCCTGGCGCGCCATCCGGCGGGCGTTCGCGGCGGTCCAGGACACGGTCGGGATTCGGGTCGTCATGACGGGGAAGCTAGCCATCCATCAGGCCGGTTCCTGTCCTGAATCCCGGCGCGAAGCCGCCCGGCGGCCACCGGACGTCAACCGGGCGATGCGCGCGCAATGAAGTCCGGTGAATTCGGAGAGTGATTGTGGAGTGGCGTGGCACGCAGCATCACTTACGAAGGGTTATGGTGGAAACCCCCCCTCGGGCCGGTCCGTATCCCCCCCCACGGACCGGCCCGTTTTTTGTCGGCCCGCGGCGCCGACCGCGTACGGCCCCGCGAAACCGACCGTCCCGTCAGCCCCGCCCGGCCCAGATGTTGGTGCCCGCGGTGTCCACGGCGAAGGTGTCGATCTCCGTCAACTCCTCGGACGTCAACGGCTGTCCGCCGAGCGCCGCGACGTTCTCCTCCAGCTGCCGCACGCTCGACGCACCGATCAGGGCGGACGTCATGCGGCTGTCGCGCAGCACCCAGCTGAGCGCCAGCTGGGCGAGCGACTGACCGCGGCGGCGGGCGATGTCGTTCAGCCCGTTCAGCCGGCGCACCACCTCGTCCGAGAGCAGACCGGGATCCAGCGACTTGCCCTGGGTGGCACGGGAACCCTGCGGGATGCCCGTCAGGTACTTGCCGGTGAGCAGGCCCTGGGCGAGCGGCACGAAGGAGATGCAGCCCATGCCGGCCGTCTCCAGGGCGTCGAGCAGGCCGTCGTCCTCGATCCAGCGGTTGATCATCGAGTAGGAGGGCTGGTGGATCAGCGCCGGTACGCCCATCTCCCGGAGCAGCCGGGCCGCCTCGGCGGTCTGCTCCGCGTTGTAGGAGGACACCCCCGCGTACAGCGCCTTGCCCTGCTGGACGGCGGAGGCCAGGGCCCCCATCGTCTCCTCCAGCGGGGTCTCCGGGTCGAAGCGGTGGGAGTAGAAGATGTCCACGTAATCGAGCCCCATGCGGTTCAGCGAGGCGTCGAGCGACGACAGCAGATACTTGCGGGAGCCCCATTCCCCGTACGGGCCGGGGTGCATCTCGTAACCGGCCTTGGTGGAGATGATCAGCTCGTCCCGGTACGGGGCGAAGTCCTGGCGGAAGAGTTTGCCGAAGTTGAGCTCGGCGGAGCCGGGCGGCGGCCCGTAGTTGTTGGCCAGGTCGAAGTGGGTCACCCCGAGGTCGAAGGCGCGGCGCAGGATCGCCCGCTGGGAGTCCAGCGTGCGGTCGTCGCCGAAGTTGTGCCAGAGACCGAGGGAGACGGCGGGAAGCTTGAGACCGCTGCGGCCGGTGCGGCGGTACTCCATGGAGTCGTAGCGCGAATCGGCGGCCCGGTAGGGGAAAGGAGAATCAGTCACGTTTCTCTCCTTATCACGGACTTGTGACAGGCCGGGTTGGGCCGGTGCGCCGCCTGCGCAGTAATGTGGCGGCTTCGGGGACTGCCACGGCACGGCGGGGCGACGGACTCTGTGAACCGGTGCGGCGATCCCCAGGGGGACGACCCCGGACCCCGGGCAAAGGGGCGGGCGGGCCCGCACGGAACCGAGAGGTGAACTCAGTGAACTTGCGCGACCTGGTGTACGGGCTCTATGCGCGCCGGGTGGAGGCCCGCCTAGACCACACCCAGGTGCCCAAGCACATCGGCGTCATCCTCGACGGCAACCGGCGCTGGGCGAAGGCGTCCGGAGGCACGGCCGCGCAGGGGCACCAGGCCGGCGCGAACAAGATCAAGGACCTGCTCGGCTGGTGCAGCGAGACGGATGTCGAAGTCGTCACGCTCTGGCTGCTCTCCACGGACAACTTCGACCGCCCCGAGGCCGAGCTGACACCGCTCCTCGGGATCATCGAGAACACCGTGCGCGACCTCGCGGCGGACGGCCGCTGGCGGGTCCACCACGTCGGCACGCTCGACCTGCTGCCCTCCCACACCCAGACGGTGCTCAAGGAGGCCGAGCAGGCCACCATCGGTATCGACGGGATACTGGTCAACGTCGCCGTCGGCTACGGCGGGCGACAGGAGATCGCCGACGCGGTCCGCTCGCTGCTGCTGGACCACTCCGCCAAGGGGACCTCGTTCGAGGACCTGGCCGAGATCGTCTCCACCGACCTGATCTCCGAACACCTCTACACCCGGGGCCAGCCCGACCCGGACCTCGTCATCCGCACCAGCGGCGAGCAGCGGCTCTCCGGCTTCATGCTCTGGCAGACCGCGCACTCCGAGTACTACTTCTGCGAGGTCTTCTGGCCGGCCTTCCGCAAGGTCGACTTCCTCCGCGCCCTGCGCGACTACGCGGCCCGCGGCCGCCGCTACGGCGGCTGACCCCCCGGCACGCACCCGGCACGGGCTCGCCGCCCCGGGCGGCACCCCGCCGCGGTGGCCGCCCCGGGCCCGTCCACCGGCCGTTCCCGGCCCGTCCGCCCGCCGTTCCCGGTCCGTCCGGTGTTCGAGGACGGACCGCGCGGGCGGTGCGCCCGAACCCACGTGCCCCGAGGCACACATCCCAGCTCACCAGCCTGTCCCGGGCTGCATGGCTTCGCGTGTTCGAGGGAATACCCCTGACAGGTCGACGTCCGGTCAGGAACCAGGCGGACGTCGTGTCCAAGTGAGCGGCATGGAGTCCGCTCGCCCGGGAGGCCCTTTGCACACGAAGGACCGCACGAACAGCGAGGCCGACGCGGAGGGCCGGTGCCCGGCCCGTGCATCGGGGCCCGAGCCCGGTCCGTTCTCTCCCATTGGGATGCTCCGCGACGCCGTCGCACCCCAACCTCGTCCGAGGGGGTACGTCCTTCCGTGGTGACCAGCACAAAGCGCCGCATGCCCGACAGGCGCACCTATGTTCTCGACACCAGCGTCCTGCTGGCCGATCCGAACGCCATGGTCCGGTTCGACGAGCACGAAGTCGTGCTCCCGATCGTCGTGGTCACGGAACTGGAGGCCAAACGGCACCACCCGGAACTCGGGTACTTCGCCCGGCAGGCCCTGCGCCTGCTGGACGACTTCCGGGTCCGGTACGGCCGGCTCGACGCCCCGATACCGCTCGGGGACCTGGGCGGGACGCTCCGCGTCGAACTCAACCACTCCGACCCCGGCGTACTGCCGGCCGGCTACCGGTTGGGGGACAACGACTCACGGATCCTCGCGGTCGCGCGCAACCTCCAGGCCGAGGGGTACGACGTCACCGTCGTCTCCAAGGACCTGCCCCTGCGCATCAAGGCGTCCTCGGTCGGCCTCCTCGCGGAGGAGTACCGCGCCGAACTCGCCATCACCGACTCCGGCTGGACGGGCATGTCGGAGCTCTCCCTCGCCGGCGAGCAGGTGGATCTGCTCTACGGCGAGGAGACGCTGTACGTGCCCGAGGCCGCCGAACTGCCCGTGCACACCGGACTGGTCCTCCAGTCCGAGCGCGGCAAGGCGCTCGGCCGGGTCACCGCCGAGGGCAATGTGCGCCTGGTCCGCGGCGACCGGGAGGCCTTCGGCATCCACGGCCGCAGCGCCGAACAGCGCATCGCCCTCGACCTCCTCCTCGACCAGGACGTCGGCATCGTGTCACTGGGCGGCCGGGCCGGCACCGGCAAGTCGGCGCTGGCGCTCTGCGCCGGGCTCGAAGCGGTCCTGGAACGCAGGCAGCACCAGAAGGTGATGGTCTTCCGCCCGTTGTACGCGGTCGGCGGGCAGGAGCTGGGCTATCTCCCCGGCACCGAGGCCGAGAAGATGAGCCCCTGGGCGCAGGCCGTCTTCGACACGCTCTCGGCGGTCGCCGGGCGCGAGATCATCGAGGAGGTGCTGGGGCGCGGGATGCTGGAGATCCTGCCGCTCACCCACATCCGGGGCCGCTCGCTCCACGACGCCTTCGTGATCGTGGACGAGGCGCAGTCGCTCGAACGGAACGTGCTGCTGACCGTGTTGTCCCGGATCGGGGCGAATTCCCGGGTGGTGCTCACCCATGACGTGGCCCAGCGGGACAACCTCAGGGTCGGCCGGTACGACGGAGTCGTCGCCGTGGTCGAGAAACTGAAGGGGCATCCGCTCTTCGCGCATGTCACCCTCACCCGCTCCGAGCGCTCGCAGATCGCCGCACTGGTGACCGAAATGCTGGAGGAAGGCCAGATCTGATACGGGTTACGACAGTTGATGCCGCCCGGCGAGCGAAGCAGCTTAGCCGGGCGGCATCGCGTTGCGGCACCTTTTCCGAAAATCACTTGCTCCAAACGAGGTGTGAGCTTTCACACGCAACGGAGAATTGCTTCCCGGTGCGCCGTTCCGGCAGAGTCTTGCTTCCGTCAGGCCCCGCATACGGCACACCCGCACCTCCAGAGGTGCCACGCACCACACAACTCAACAATCGCCGTCCGTATGCCGCCCGCGAGTACCACGCGGCGCTTCCTCCGGGGAGTCGCCCACCGGGTCCGTGCCTCCCGTGACCCAAGCAGTAGGGAGGCCAGCGCCAGGGGCACGATTGCGTCCGCGAGGTCACCTAAGCGGGCGATGCTGGAAGGACACCGTGTGAGCCGGATCTCGGTCCGGGGGTTCGCCGTGGCATCCGCCACTGCCGTAACCACCGTTGGCGCCGTCGTGGGCGTTGCATCGGGCAGCACTCCTGCTGTCGACGACAACAACTTCGAGGCGACCGCAGCCGACACCACGCTGCTCGCAGACATCCCCGCGGGCCAGCAGGCCCAGGTGCAGACCGCCTCGCTGACGCAGCAGGCCGACGCCCAGGCATCCGCGGCCGACGCGGCGGCCAAGAAGTCCGTGGAGGAAGCGGCCCGCATCCAGGCCGCCAAGGACGCCAAGTCGAAGAAGGCGGCGGCCGAGGACAAGCTGGAGCAGGAGCGCAAGGCCAAGAAGGAGAAGGAAGCGGACGAGCGCGCCAGCCGCTCCTCGATCCGCAGCGCCTCGTCCTTCGCCCAGCAGGGCTCGTACACCGTGGCCGAGATCCAGGCGATGGCGCGTCAGATCGTGCCCGCCGACCAGTTCCAGTGCTTCAGCAACATCGTGAACGCCGAGTCGAGCTGGAACTACCGGGCGAGCAACCCGTCCACCGGCGCCTACGGCCTCATGCAGGCGCTGCCCGGCTCGAAGATGGTGTCGGCCGGCGCGGACTGGCAGACCAACCCGGCCACCCAGATCAAGTGGGGCCTCAGCTACATGAACAGCAGTCGCTACGGAAGCCCGTGCGGTGCCTGGACGTTCTGGCAGGCCAACCACTGGTACTAGAACCCGCACAGGTTCCGGTTCCCAGCGTGCAGAGCCCCTCGCCGTTCCACGGTGAGGGGCTTCGCGCGTGTACGGTCGGTTTCTACCGCTCGGCCGGGGAGCGTCGGGGCGAGGAGACGGGGGAAGAGAAACGATCATGTCGAAACTTCCGGGGTGGCTCGGCCGGCTGGGCGCCGAACTGACCGAACTGGGCGATCGGCTGGAGCAGCGCAGGGCCGAGGCCGAGGGGGACGAGGCCGCACGGCACGCGTTGCCCGCGGCCCCCTCCGCCGTGCACGACTCCGCCGTGCCCGCCGAGGCCGGGCGCGGTGCCACGGCCGACCATGTGCCGCCACCGCCCTCGTACGCCCCCTCCGTCGCCGCCCGGCCCGATCCCGTCGCGGCGATCCCCTGGGGGATGCGGGTCGCGGCCGAGGCGGGCTGGCGGCTGCTCGTCCTGGCGGGCACCCTCTGGGTGCTGATGCGGGTCATCAGCGCCGTGCAGCTGGTGGTCCTGGCCTTCGTCGCGGCGCTGCTCGTCACCGCGATGCTCCAGCCGACCGTCGCCCGGCTGCGGCGCTACGGGCTGCCGCGCGGTCTGGCCACCGCCGTCACGGCGATCCTGGGCTTCGTCATCATGGGCCTGGTCGGCTGGTTCGTGGTCTGGCAGGTCATGGACAACATCGACACCCTCTCCGACAAGGTGCAGACGGGTATCGAGGACCTGAAGAACTGGCTGCTCGACAGCCCCTTCCACGTCACCCAGCAGCAGATCAACGATGTCGCGAAGAACCTCAGCGACACCATCGGCACCAACACCGAGCAGATAACGTCCGCCGGACTCCAGGGCGTCACCGTGATGGTGGAGCTCCTCACCGGGATGCTGCTGGCGATGTTCTCGACGCTCTTCCTCCTCTACGACGGGAGGCGGATCTGGCACTGGGTGCTGAAGCTGGTGCCGGCCCAGGCCCGGCCGGGCGTCGCGGGCGCGGGGCCGCGCGCCTGGCGGACGCTGACCGCCTATGTGCGGGGCACCGTCATCGTGGCGCTGATCGACGCGATCTTCATCGGGCTCGGGATCTTCTTCCTCGATGTGCCGATGGCGGTGCCGCTGGCCGTCTTCATCTTCCTCTTCGCCTTCATCCCACTGGTCGGCGCCGTGATCTCCGGGGCGCTGGCGGTGGTCGTCGCACTGGTCACCCAGGGCGTGTTCACCGCCCTGATGGTGCTCGTGGTGGTGCTCGCCGTGCAGCAGATCGAGGGGCACGTGCTCCAGCCGTTCATCCTGGGACGCGCGGTGCGGGTGCATCCGCTCGCCGTGGTCCTCTCGGTCGCGGCGGGCGGCATGATCGCGGGCATCGGGGGAGCGGTCGTCGCGGTGCCGCTGGTCGCGGTCACCAACACGGTGGTCGGCTATCTGCGGGCGTACGGGCAGGAGGAGGCGCTGCGGTACGCGCCCGTCCCGCGCGGGGCCACCGCGGTCGACGTCGCTCCCACGCCCGCCCCCGGATCGCCGCCCGAGGACATCGACTACGGCGACGACGAGCCGTACCGGGACGGGGACGACGGCGGCACGAAGCACGGGCCCGGCGCATAGGACCCACGGGCGGAAGAGAGAAGGGCCCCGGGGACGGTCGGTCGTCCCCGGGGCCCTCCTCGTACAAGGGGTACCGCTGTCCTACTCGGCGAGCACGGCCTCGGCATCGAGGGTCACGCCGACCGCCTGGATCACCGAGGCGATCTTGACGGCTTCCTGAATGGTCTCACGGTCCACGCCGGCCTTGCGAAGCACCTGCTCGTGGGAGTCCAGGCACTGGCCGCAGCCGTTGATCGCGGAGACCGCGAGCGACCACAGCTCGAAGTCGATCTTCTCCACGCCGGGCTTGCCGATGACGTTCATCCGCAGGCCCGCCCGGAGCGTCCCGTACTCGGGGTCCGACAGCAGGTGCCGGGTCCGGTAGAAGACGTTGTTCATCGCCATGATGGCGGCGGCCGACTTCGCGGCGGTGTACGCCTCCGCGGAGAGGTTGGCCTTCGCCTCCGGCTCCAGCTCGCGCAGCACCTTCGGCGAGCGCGAGGCGATCGCGCAGGCGAGAACGGTGCCCCACAGCTGCTGCTGCGGGAGCTCGCTGTTCCCGATGACCGAACCGAGGTTCAGCTTCAGGTCCTTGGCGAAGTCCGGAACGGCGGCCTTCAGTTCGTCGAGTGCCATGTCGCTGTCAGCTCACTCGCCCGAGAGGAGGGCGACCGGGTCCAGGGTGTTCTCGCCCTTGGTCCAGTTGCACGGGCACAGCTCGTCGGTCTGCAGGGCGTCCAGGACCCGCAGGACCTCCTTGGGGTTACGGCCCACGGAACCGGCGGTCACCATCGTGAACTGGATCTCGTTGTTCTGGTCGACGATGAAGACGGCGCGCTGGGCGAAGCCGTCCTCGCCCTCGATGCCGAGGTCACGCATGAGCTCGTGCTTCGAGTCGGCCATCATCGGGAACGGCAGGTCGGTCAGGTCCGGGTGGTCCTTGCGCCAGGCGTGGTGCACGAACTCGGAGTCGCCGGAGAAGCCGAGGATCTGGGCGTCACGGTCGGCGAACTCGTCGTTCAGCTTGCCGAAGGCGGCGATCTCGGTGGGGCACACGAAGGTGAAGTCCTTCGGCCACGCGAAGACGATCTTCCACTTGCCCTCGTAGGTCTTGTGGTTGATCTGCTCGAACTCCTTGCCGCTCTCCAGCGAGACACAAGCAGTCAGGTCGAACTCGGGGAACTTGTCACCGACAGTGAGCACGCGCTCTCCTTGAAGCGTTGGAATTCCCTTTTGGGGGTTTTCCTGAGGGTTGGACGAACCCCACCTTGGCACAGAGTGCATTGATCACGGAAATAGCTACACTCGGTCGTGATGATCGGAGGTGCCTATCAGTGGCGCAGAGCAATCAGGGCAGTCGGCCCAAACAGCCCAGCCTCTCGCAGCTGCGTGCCTTCGTGGCCGTCGCGGAACATCTGCACTTCAGGGACGCGGCGGCCGCAATCGGGATGAGTCAGCCGGCGCTCTCCGGGGCCGTGTCGGCGCTGGAGGAGGCACTGGGTGTCCAGCTCATCGAGCGTACGACGCGCAAGGTGCTGCTCTCACCGGCCGGGGAGCGGCTCGCGGTGCGGGCGCGGGCGGTGCTGGAGGCCGTGGGTGAGCTGATGGAGGAGGCCGAGGCGGTCCGGGCGCCGTTCACCGGGGTGCTCCGGCTGGGGGTGATCCCGACCGTGGCCCCGTATCTGCTGCCGACCGTGCTGCGGCTGGTCCACGAGCGCTACCCGGCCCTCGACCTCCAGGTGCACGAGGAGCAGACCTCCTCGCTGCTGGAGGGGCTGGCCGCGGGAAGGCTGGACCTGCTGCTGCTCGCGGTGCCGCTCGGGGTGCCGGGGCTGAGCGAGCTCCCCCTCTTCGACGAGGACTTCGTGCTGGTGATGGAGAAGGACCACTGGCTGGGCGGCCGGGCCGACATCCCGCGCGAGGCGTTGCGCGAACTCCCGCTGCTGCTGCTCGACGAGGGCCACTGCCTGCGCGACCAGGCCCTGGACATCTGCCGCGAGGCGGGACGCACGGAGGGGGCGCCGGTCACCACCACCGCGGCCGGGCTCTCCACCCTGGTGCAGCTGGTCGCGGGCGGGCTCGGGGTGACGCTGCTGCCGCGCACCGCGGTGACCGTCGAGACCGACCGCAACGAGGCGCTGGCCACCGGGTACTTCGCGGAGCCCGCGCCGTCGAGGCGGGTGGCGCTGGGGATGCGTACCGGGGCCGCCCGGCACGAGGAGTTCGAGGAGTTCGCGGCGGCGCTGCGGGAGGCGCTGGCGGCGCTGCCGGTCCGGATCACGGACGGCACGCGCGACGACTGAAGGGGGGGCGCGGCCCCGCGGGACCGCACCCCCCTTCCGGCGCGGCCCCGCGGGGCCGCACCCCCCTCCGGCCGTGGCGTCACTCCGTACGCAGGCCCTCCGGCCGCATCAAGCGCCACAGCGAGGGCAGCGACACCAGCGTGACCAGCAGGATCAGCGCCGCGCCCGCGCCGGTCATCGGCAGGAACACCCACCAGTCGGTGACCTCCTTGCCGAGCATGGCGATCAGGGTCGCGCCCAGCCCGAGCCCGCCCGCGACGGCCACCACCAGACCGATGACCACCGGCAACGCGGTCTGCCAGAGCACCGACCAGCCGAGCGTGGAGCGCCGGGTGCCGAAGGCGACCAGGACCGCGAGCAGCCGCTTGCGTTCGCGCAGCTGCTCCAGCTGCGAGACCAGCATCGCGGCGGCGATCAGCAGCAGCGTCAGGGTCGCGCCGACCTGGAGGCCGCGCTGCACACTGGCGTACTTCTCGTCACGGGCCGTCGAGGAGAGACTCGACACCCGCATCGCGGGGTCGATCCTGGCCGCCGTGTTCCGTACGTACTCCGCGACGTCCGGCACGCTCTCGTCGACCCGGATCTGGGACTGGGTCATCGCGCCCGGCAGGGTGCTCGGGTCGACCGCGCCGGTGGTGGCCATGATGCCCCAGGAGTCCTCGCCCATCGGATCCCGGCGGGTGGTGACTGTCGGGGAGTCGGCGGGCAGGGTCCACCGCACCGGCTTTCCGCCGCGGCCGTCGTCGATCTCGACCTCCTTGCCCTTGCGGGCCGTCTGGTCGACCCAGTTGGACAGCTCCTTGTCGTTCCTGGGGTGGACCACGAAGGTGTCGCCGTCCTTGCAGGAGTCGATCCGGGCCAGTTCGCGCAGGGTCCCGCAGTCACCGATGGTCAGGCTGGTGGTGGGCCGGACGTCGTCGTCGGAGAACCTGCCGGGGCGGGTGACGTAGACCTCGACCTTGCCGATGACCTTCGTCACCCCCTTGGTGGCCTTGAACCGCTCGATGGTCCGGGCGGCCGAGCCGGGGTCTGCCTTGCCGGAGAACGTGTAGAACTGGGCCCGCGACGGATCCTGTCCGGTCATCCGGGTGAACTCGTCGCCCACCGCGGCGAACAGCATCTGCAGCGCCACCGCACCCGCGACCGCGACCGTGATGCCGCTGACCGCGCGGGAGGCCGCCCCGCTGCTCAGCTGGAGCCTGCGGGTGGCGAGCTGCCAGGGCACCGGACCGCCGCGCAGCCGGTTGACGCACGCCTCGACCAGCCAGGGCAGCAGCAGCGCGAGCCCCACCAGGACCAGCGCGGCACCGCCCGCGATCGGGTACGGATCGACCGGGGAGTACTCGTCGACCTTGCCGGTCGTGCCGAGCACCGCCAGCCCCGCCGCCGGCATCAGCAGCCGCCACCAGAACCGGCGCCTGCGGTTGCGGCCGCCCCGTACGACGCCGAGCGGTTCGATCACCACCGAGCGCAGGGCGCCCAGCGTGACCACCATGGCCGTCAGCGGAACGGCGACCACGACCAGCGCCGTCAGCAGGGGGTCGGGCACCAGGTCCGACGGGAAGACGCTGACGTTCCACATCTCGATGTGCCCGACGAACTGGCGCCCCGTCAGGAAGAGCACCGCGCCGACCAGCAGACCGAGGAGCGCCCCGAACAGGGCCTCGCCGGCCGCGATCCGGCGGGTCATCCGGATGTCCGTACCGACCAGGCGCAGCGCGGCGAGCCGACGGTCGCGGCGCTCGCCGCCGAACCGCACCGCGGTGACGATGAAGATCGCGACGGGCACCAGCAGCACCACGCAGATCATGATGATCAGCACGATGAGGACCGGCGGCATCTCCTCGCCCTGGCCCGGGTCGCCGTAACCGGCGATCCGGTGGCCGCCGTCGGCGGGGGTCAGGGTGTCGCTGCCCGCGTAGTAGACCAGGTCCTTGGGCGAGACCAGGCCGGAGTCGCCGATCGTGGAGGTGATCCGGTACGGCAGCCGCTCCTTGAGGAGCGCGCCCTCCGAGGAGTCCAGCAGCTCCTTCAGCGCGGGGGAGACCACCATCTCGCCCGCGCCCGGGAAGCGCGCGACGCCCGGCGGGAGGGCCGGACGCGACCCGTCCGCGCGCATCAGCCAGCCCTCGACGGTGCGGCCGCGGTACTCCGTCTCCGCGCCGACCCGGAGCACCGAGGTGTCGGTCTTCGCGGCCTGTGCGTCGGGTCCGCCGGGGACGGCGCTCTCGGCACGGGCCTGGCTGCGCGCGGAACGCTCCTCCAGCAGATGCGGAGCGGACGCCGCGGTCACGAGCAGTGCCACGCCGAGGCCGACGCCGACGGCGGTCAGCGTGGTGCGGATCCAGCCCTCGCGCCCGCCGCCCGCGGCGAACTTGATGCCGAGGGCGAGATCCCGGAGCCAGGCGGCGAGGCCGGTGGGGCCGGGAGGCCGGGGCGGGGCCGCCGCCGGTGCCTTCTTGTGGTCGAGCACGGTCATACGGCGTGCTCCAGATCGCGGGTACGGCCGTCGCGCACGGTGACGTCGCGGTCGGAGTACGCGGCGACCCGCGCCTCGTGGGTCACCAGGACCACGGCGACGTTGGAGGACCGGGCCGCCTCGGTGAGCAGCTGCATGACCCGTTCGCCGTTGAGGGAGTCCAGGGCGCCGGTCGGCTCGTCCGCGAAGATCACCTTCGGGGAGGCGGCGAGCGAGCGGGCCACGGCCACGCGCTGGCCCTGGCCGCCGGAGACCTCGCCGGGGCGCTTGGCGCCGACGCCGTCGACCTCCAGGCGCTCCAGCCAGTGGCGGGCGGTGCGCTCGGCGTCCTTGCGCTTGGCGCCGGCCAGGCGGAGCGGCAGGGCGACGTTCTCCACACAGGTCAGCTCCGGGACGAGCTGGCCGAACTGGAAGACGAAGCCGAACTCGGTACGGCGCAGGGCGCTGCGTTCGGCGTCCGACATGGCGGAGAGCTCACGGCCCGCGTAGGTGATCGTGCCCCGGTCGGGGGTGACGATGCCGGCGAGGCAGTGCAGCAGGGTGGACTTGCCGGAGCCGGAGGGGCCCATCACGGCGACGACCTCGCCGGGGTGGATGGAGAACGACGCGCCGTCGAGCGCGGGCGTCTGGCCGTACGTCTTGTGCAGGCTGTCGGCGCTGAGCAGGGAGCCGTCGGGGATCACGCGCCCACCTCCTCGGCGAGCCGGTCGAGCCGGGCCGCCGTCAGTTCCAGCCAGCGCAGATCGGCTTCGAGGTGGAAGAGCGCGTGGTCGCAGATCAGCTGGTCGGCGAGATCGCCGAGGCGCTTGCGGTCGGTGAGCATGCGCATGAGGCGCAGGTGCTCGGTGCGCTGGGTGTCCAGCAGGGTCTCGGCGCTGCGGCCGGTGAGCAGGGCCAGGACGACCTTGGTGTAGAGCGTCGACTGGAGGTACGGCTCGGGCTTCTCGGGCTGGGCGAGCCAGGCGCCGACATCGGTGATCCCGGCCTCGGTGATGGCGTAGCGCTTGCGCTCGGGACCACCGCCGCTCTCGATCCCGTCGACCTCGACGAGGCCGTTCTTGAGCAGCCGGGACATGGTCGAGTAGACCTGGCCGTAGTGCAGCGGGCGGTCGTGGCCGAACTTCTCGTCGAACTCGCGCTTGAGGTCGTAGCCGTGGCGGGGGCCGGACTCCAGGAGTCCGAGCAGGGTGTGGCCGATAGACATGCGGAGCACTGTACACGGTGTGTATACCCCCGGTGTATACCCGGGTCCCCGCCCCGGATTCCCGGTGTATGCCCGAGGTCCCCGCGCCCGGTCCCCGCCCCGGATTCCCGGTGCTCAGGCGTCCGGCGGGCCCGCCGCGTCCTTCGGGGGGCGCCCCCGGCGGGGGATCGGGCGCGCGGTGCCCGGCAGGCGGCCCGCCTCCGCCAGCGCCCTGCGCAGCAGGAACTCGATCTGGGCGTTCGCGCTGCGCAGCTCGTCGGAGGCCCAGCGGGCCAGCGCGTCGTGCACCGCCGGATCCAGCCGCAGCAGCATCTGCTTGCGCTGCGGCGGGGTCCGGCGGGGCGGGGTCTGGTCGGTCACTGGTAAAGAGTGCCCGTGTTCAGCACCGGCTGGGCGGCTCGGTCGCCGCAGAGCACCACCATCAGGTTGCTGACCATGGACGCCTTGCGCTCCGAGTCGAGCTCGACGATGTCCTGTTCGGCGATCCGGGTGAGCGCCATCTCGACCATGCCGACCGCTCCCTCGACGATCTGCTGCCGGGCCGCGACCACCGCGCCGGCCTGCTGGCGCTGGAGCATCGCGGAGGCGATCTCGGGGGCGTACGCGAGGTGGCTGAAGCGCGATTCGATGATCCGTACGCCGGCGGCCTGCACCCGGGCGGTGAGCTCCACGGCGAGCTTCTCGGTGATCTCCTCCGCGTTGCCGCGCAGGGAGAGACCGCCCTCGTCGTGGGCGTCGTACGGGTACTCGATCGCGATGTGGCGGACGGCCGCCTCGGTCTGGGTGGCCACGAACTCCAGGAAGTCGTCGACCTCGAAGAGCGCCTGCGCGGTGTCCTCGACCTTCCAGACGACGATCGCGGCCAGCTCGATCGGGTTGCCGTAGGCGTCGTTGACCTTGAGAACGGCGGTCTCGTGGTTGCGGACCCGGGTGGAGATCTTCCGGCTGCTGGTGAGCGGGTTGATCCAGCGCAGTCCGTCCGTGCGGATGGTGCCGACGTAGCGGCCGAAGAGCTGGATCACCCGGGCCTCGCCCGGTGCGACCATCTTCACACCCGTCATGCAGAAGAACGAGGCGAAGACGAGCAGGATGCCGAAGATGCAGACGGGGACGCCCACGCCGTTGTTCCCGTCCGAGGCGACGACACCGCCGACGATCGCGAGGCCGATGCCCGCGATCACGCCGATCACGGTCAGCAGCAGGCCGAGGCCGCCGGGGATGCTGTGCGCCGTCACCTCTCTCACCTGCGGTTCGGGCATCTGGGGCGCATCGGGCGCAAGGTCCGCGGCCGGGGCGGTGGCGGCGTGCGGGCTGTCGTGGTCGGACATGGGATCCCCCCGTGGTGAAGTCGGACTGGCTGCTAGCAATGTGATTACACATTACCGCGATTGGCAACCCTGCGGGCCCGTCGTGAGTCGGTTCCCTTGAGAGCGGGTGCTGATTGTCACGTCCACAAAAGACCGCATCGCTTGCTTTTTGTCCTCGCCGACGGTGTTAGCTGGCGGGGCTGAGCTGATCTGGTCGAGCAGAGAAACGGGAGCAACACAGCGATGGGTCGAGCGGATGCGCGACGAGCCCAGCGGCGCGGAGCGCGGCGGGCCGCGAAGAGCGGCGGCATACGCAGACTCTTCACGTGGAAGAAGATGCTGGGCGTCTTCTTCGGGTTCTGTCTGCTGATCATGGGCGCCTTCGTCGCGCTCTACATGTACGTGGACATTCCGAAGGCCAACGCCCTGGCCGAGCGGCAGAGCAATGTCTACCAGTACAGCGACGGATCGCTGCTGACCCGGACCGGCAACGGCGTCAACCGCCAGATAGTCGACCTGGCCGAGGTGCCCAAGAATGTCCAGCACACCTTCGTCGCCGCCGAGAACAAGTCGTTCTACGACGACAAGGGCGTCGACCTCAAGGGCACCGCGCGCGGTCTGATCAACACCCTCAGCGGCAAGGGCAAGCAGGGTGGCTCGACCATCACCCAGCAGTACGTCAAGAACTACTACCTGACGCAGGACCCGACGATCAGCCGGAAGCTCAAGGAACTGGTGATCTCGCTCAAGATCGAGAACAAGAAGGGCAAGGACTACATCCTCGCCGGCTACATCAACACCAGTTACTACGGGCGCGGCGCGAGCGGCATCCAGGCCGCCGCCCAGGCCTACTACGGGGTCGACGCCAAGGACCTCAACGTCTCCCAGGGCGCCTATCTGGCCTCCGTGCTCCAGGCCCCCAGCCAGTACGACTGGCAGTCCGCGACCAAGACCGGAAAGAAGCTGGTCAAGGCGCGCTGGGCCTACACGCTCGACAACATGGTCGAGATGCACTGGCTCGACAAGGCCGAGCGCGACAAGCTCACCTTCCCGTACCCGCACAAGCCCAAGCCCGCCAAGGGCATGGAGGGCCAGACCGGCTACCTCGTCGACGCGGCCAACAAGGAGCTGGAGAAGCAGGGCATCACCGCGGAGATGCGGCAGGCCGGCGGCTGGACCATCAGGCTCAACATCGACAAGAAGCGGCAGAAGGAGCTGGAGGCGTCCGTCGACAGCCGGCTGGAGTCCAAGCTGGACCGCAAGGGCAACAAGGTCGACGCGACCGTCCAGGCCGGGGCCACCTCCGTCGACCCGAAGACCGGCGCCGTCGTCGCGATGTACGGCGGGGTGGGCTACACCAAGCACTACATCTCCAACGCCACCCGCCAGGACTACCAGCCCGCCTCCACCTTCAAGCCGCTGGTGCTCGCCTCCGCGCTGGAGAACGAGGCGAAGACCCAGGACGGCGACCTGATCGGCGTCAACACCCGCTACGACGGCACCAGCAAGCGGCCCGTGGTGGGCAGCGACACCCCGTTCGCCCCGGAGAACGAGGACGACCAGAGCTACGGCAGCGTCACCGTGCAGAAGGCGATGAACGCGTCGATCAACTCGGTCTTCGCGCAGATGGTCGTCGACGTCGGCCCGCCCGCGGTGAAGAAGACCGCCCTGGCCCTCGGCGTACCGGACAAGAACTTCCCCGAGCGCCCCGCCATCACGCTCGGCACCATGAACGCCTCGACCTGGGACATGGCCGGTGCCTACGCCACGCTGGACAACCACGGCAAGAAGGTCACCCCGTTCATCGTGAAGTCGGCCGAGCACCGCGACCGGTCGGTCGATCCGGTCAAGGGCGTCGGCAGCCAGGTGATCAGCCGCAAGTCCGCCGACACCGTGACCTCCGTCCTGACGGGCGTCGTGGACAGCGGCTCCGGCCGGGCCGCCAACACCTCGGCGTACGAGGCGGCGGGCAAGACGGGCACCTCGGAGAACAACAAGTCGGCCTGGTTCGCCGCCTACACCCCCGAGCTCACCACGGTCGTCGCGCTCTTCGGCGAATCGCCCAAGGACGGCGGCGGCCAGGTCAGCCTGACCGGCACCGCCAATTCCGGCCGGGCCAACGGTGGCGGCTTCCCGGCGGAGATCTGGGCGGACTACACCCTCGGCGCCCTGGGCGGCGGCTCCAGCGCCCGATTCGACCTGGAGGACGTCGAGCGCGGCCAGTCCACCCTCCCGACCTCGCCGCCGACGACCCCCTCGCAGACGGCGACCACCGACACGACGCCGTCGAAGTCGCCGGACACGTCCTCGAAGGGGCCGAGCCAGACGCCCGAGGTGCCGCCGAGCCAGTCGCCCGACGTGCCGCCGCCCAGCCAGTCCCCGGACGTGCCGCCGCCGAGCCAGTCCCCGGACCAGCCGGGCGACGGACTCAGCTCCGGGCGCCCCGGCCAGAACAGCGCCGACAGGAATCCGCCCGGCCAGTGAGCGGATGACGGAACGCCGGACACAGGAGTCAGGGGCGGTGCCGACCGGCACCGCCCCTGCATCGTGTCTCCCGCGACGGCGGTGTCAGCCGCCGTTGACCTTCTTGGCGACCCGGTCGCCGAGGTCCTTGTCGACGTTGCGCCAGTACTGGAGCGCCCGCTCCAGGACCGGGGCGCTCACACCGTCCAGCAGATGGCCGGAAATGTTCCCCACCAGCCGCTCGCGCGCCGCGTCGTCCAGGACCTTGCGCACCATCGTGCCCGCCTGGCCCCAGTCGTCGTCCTCGCTGTGCAGCTTGTACGCCTCGTGCACCATCTCGCCGGCCGTCGCCCAGCCCGCGGGGTCGCCGTAGCGCGTGGTGTCCGCGGCCGGGCCCCCGTAGGAGTTCGGGGCGTAGACCGCCCCCGTACGGCTCGGCTCGTAGCGCATCGGGCCGTCCTTGGCGTACGAGTTGCGGCCGAACCGCGGACGGTTCGGGGGCAGCTGCGCGTAGTTCGGGCCGATCCGGTACCGGTGGGTGTCCGGGTAGGAGAAGAGCCGGCCGAGCAGCATCTTGTCCGGCGACGGACCGATGCCGGGCACCAGGTTCGACGGCTCGAAGGACGCCTGCTCGATGTGGACGAAGAAGTCCTCGGGGTTCTCGTTCAGCGTCATCCGGCCGACTTCGATCTCCGGGTAGTCGGCGTGCGGCCACACCTTCGTGAGGTCGAAGGGGTTGAACCGGTAGTCCGGAGCGTCGTCGAACGGCATCACCTGGATGTACAGCGTCCAGCTCGGGTGGTCACCGCGCGCGATCGCCTCGTACAGGTCGCGGCGGTGGACGTCGCCGTCCACACCGGCCATCCGGTCGGCCTCGTCCTGCGGGTAGAAGTCGATGCCCTGGTCGGTCTTGAAGCGGTACTTCACCCAGAACCGCTCGCCGCCCGCGTTCACCCACATGTAGGTGTGCGAGCTGTAGCCGTTCATGTGGCGGTACGTCTTCGGGATGCCCCGGTCGCCCATCAGCCACGTCACCATGTGCGCGGACTCGGGGGACAGGGTCCAGAAGTCCCACTGCATGTCGTGGTCGCGCACCGCGTTGTCCGGGCGGCGCTTCTGCGAGCGGATGAAGTCCTGGAACTTCATCGGGTCGCGTACGAAGAAGACCGGCGTGTTGTTGCCGACCATGTCGTAGTTGCCCTGCTCGGTGTAGAACTTCAGGGCGAATCCGCGCGGGTCCCGCCAGGTGTCCGGGGAGCCCTGCTCGCCGGCGACCGTGGAGAAGCGGGCGAGCATGGCGGTCTGCTTGCCCGGCTGGAACAGGTCGGCCTTGGTGAACTGGCTGACGTCATTGGTCACCTTGAAGGTGCCGTACGCGCCGGAGCCCTTGGCGTGGACCACCCGTTCGGGGACCCGTTCACGGTTGAACTGGGCCATCTTCTCGATGAGGTAGTGGTCCTGGAGCAGGATCGGTCCGTCGGCCCCGACAGTGAGCGAGTGTTCGTCGCTCTCCACCGGGATTCCGGCGTTGTTCGTGGTGTAGGGGGTGTTCCTGGTCTTTGGTTCCTCGGACACGAGCGTCCTCCCGTCGGTGGGGGTTTGGGTCAGGTCGCCTCGTTCACGACTGAAGTCAAACCCGCCGACAGGAGGTCGGCAACATTTCGCTACCCTCCGTACCGAGCTCTGCCCCGTGTCCGTCCCGGCCCTTCCGCCCGGTGCCCGCTACTGGCCCCGGTTCGACATCTCGAACCAGACCACCTTGCCGGTCGAAAGGCGCGTCGCCCCCCACCGTCTGGCCAGCCGGTTCACCAGGAACAGGCCGCGCCCGCCCTCGTCCATGTCACGCGCCCGGCGCTGCCGGGGCAGCTGCGGGGAGTCGTCGCCGACCTCGCAGCGCAGGATGTCGGTGCGCAGCAGCCGCAGCGTCACCGGTCGCTCCGCGTAACGGACCGCATTGGTCACCACCTCGCTCACCAGCAGCTCCACCGCGTCGGAGAGGTCGTCGAGCCCCCAGCGGCTCAGCGCGCGGCGGGCCAGCCGGCGGGCGCGGCCCGGAGCGGTCTCCTCGGGTTCGAGGTGCCAGTACGCGACATCGCTCGGCGCGATCCCGTCGAAGCGGGCGGCGAGCAGCGCGATGTCGTCGTCCCGGTCGCCCGGACCGAGCATGTCCAGGACGTCGTCGCACAGCGCCTCCAGCGGCGGCGAGTGGTCCGGGCCGGTCAGCCGGGCGGTGGCGGCGAGCCGTTCGCGCAGCTGCTCGATCCCGGTCCAGACGTCCCGGAGCCGGGACTCCACCAGGCCGTCGGTGTAGAGCAGTAGCGTGGCGCCCGCGGGCGCGTCCAGCTCGACGGCCTCGAAGTCCACCCCGCCGACGCCGATCGGGGCGCCCGCCGGTACCCGCAGTACCTCCGCACGGCCGCCCAGGTGGAGCAGGACGGGCGGCGGGTGCCCGGCGTTGGCGATGGTGATCCGGTGCGCGACCGGGTCGTAGACCGCGTAGAGGCAGGTCGCCATGCGGTCGGTGCCGAGCCGCTGGGCCTGCTCGTCGAGGTGGTGCAGCACCTCCTGCGGGGGCAGGTCCAGCCCGGCGAGGGTCTGCGCGGTGGTGCGCAGCTGGCCCATGATCGCCGCGGAGGTCATGGAGTGGCCCATGACGTCGCCGACGACCAGGGCGACCCGGCTCCCGGGCAGCGGGATCGCGTCGTACCAGTCGCCGCCGACCCGGGCCGTCTCGGCGGCCGGAAGATAGCGGGAGGCGAGCCGCACACCGGTCGGCTGGGGCAGCGAGTCGGGCAGCATGGTGCGCTGGAGCTCGTCGGCGATGTACGCCTCGCGCCCGTACAGCACGGCCTTGTCGATGCCGAGTGCGGTGTGCGTCGCCAGCTGGGCCGCGACCAGCAGGTCGTTGGACTCGAAGGACGGCCGCTCGGTGCCGCGCAGGAAGACGGCGGCGCCGATGACCCGCCGCCGTCCGCGCAGCGGGGCGAGGATCGCCCGGTGCCCGGTGGGCACGGTCCGGCCGGTGCCGAGCAGCTCGGGCAGCGCGGCGCGGGCCGCCGCGGAGTCGCCGAAGACCGGCCGCACCCCGCGCAGCACCTCGGCCAGCGCACCGCCGGAACGGACCTCGCACAGCTCGGCCGCGGGCGTCAGATCGCCGTGCGGATCGATGACGGGCAGCCGCAGCCGCTCGGTCTCCGGTGAGCCCTCGGTCTCCTCCTCGCTCAGCCGCAGCCGGTCGGACCGGCGCAGCCGCAGCACGAAGGGCGAGACCGGGCGTTCGTCGCCGACCGGGAGCGGGTCGCGGAGGTAGACCAGTATGGCGTCGGAGAACGTCGGCACGCTGGCCCGGCACAGCCCCAGCACGATCTCGTCCAGGTCTATGCCGCGGGCGATCCGCCGGGTGGCGGCCCCGACGAAGCGCAGCCGGTCGCCCTCGCGACGGGCCGCGGCCAGCGGGTCGAGTCCTGCGGGGCCGGCTCCCGACCCCGGTGCCGCTGCCGGTCCGGGGACCGCGGCGGCAGGGGAAGCGGCCGGCGCGGCGTCCTGCTGCCGCGGCCGGGTGCGTTCCTGCGACCGGGCGGCGAGGGGCTGCCGGCCTTCGTGGGAGGTGGGGTGCTCCGTCACGCGTGGGGTTCCGTCCGTCCGGGCCGGTTGTATGAGGCAATCACCTGTCGGGGCGCTACTGTGCCCCGGCAGGCGCGGCGATCACAACGGCTGTCATCGGATGCCCCGGAACGAGGGGCTGAAACCGGATGTTCGCGGGGTGGGCCGGTGACAACGTTTCCGGCGACGGGGCGGGCAACAGCGAGCACGTCTCCACCCCCTCGAAGTGGTTCATACGATTCATACGACTGATGCGGCTCATACAGCTCATTCAGTGCGTGGTGCTCGTGCGGTGACTTGTGGTCAGGTCCGGTGCCGCGCCTTCCGGTTGGAGCGGAGCGGCAACTCCGAAGAACGATCCTACGTTCGTCCCCCAGAGGTCCATCAAGGGTCTCACGACGGCATATGAGAGGGGGTGCGGTCCCAGTCATCCGGAAGCGCGGGAACCCGCCATTGTGGATCGGGCCTCCAGTCCTCCCAGCCGTCCCGGAACGGGGCGCCCCAGTCCCGGATCAGCTCGACGGCCGCGTGGCCCGCCTCCCGTACCCGCCGGGCGGTCTCCGGGGCCATCAGACCGGCCCGCTGCGCCATGGAGAACTCGTCCTCGTCGCGCCAGACCCAGCTGTGGTCGGGGTAGACGGAGATGTCGAGAAAGTGATCCTCGGAGTCGACGCCGCCCTGCCAGCGGGTGTGCGGTTCCTCCAGATTCACGTACCAGCTGCGGAACTGCCAGACCGGCTCCCAGAACAGCCAGACCGACCAGGGTTCGCCGGGGCGGGCCAGCTTCAGCACGCCGTTTCCCAGCCAGGCGGAACGGGCGGTGGCGCGCGGGGCGGTGTAGCGGGTGGCGAGCGGCTCGGTGTGCACGTCCCTGCCGTCCGCCAGCACCGGCTTCACGCACTCGGTGCCGGGCGCCACCCACGCCGCGAGCAGTTCGTCGGTGTCCTGCACGACGGTGACGGGGCGGCAGATGTGGAACGGATCCGGGACGGGCGACGGGGTGCCGGACCCGGTCGGTGCGCCGTTGCGGCGGTAGCGCCACAGGATCTGATCACCCGGCGCCCAGTGCTCGACGCACTCGATGTACTCCGTGCCTGCCATGGGCAGATCCTAAGGGCTGCCCCGTGGCCGCCGGTCGGGGCCTCGACCGGCGTCGACGCCTCGACCGGCGGCCACGGCACGGGTCACGGGTGGGTCATGCGCAGGACGTCCAGGGCCTCGTCGAGCTGCTCCACGGTGAGGTCGCCGCGTTCGACGTACCCCGATTCCAGCACCACCTCGCGAATGGTCCGGCGCTCCGCGAGGGACCTCTTGGCGACCTTCGCGGCCTCCTCGTAGCCGATGTACTTGTTCAGCGGGGTGACCACGGACGGCGAGGACTCGGCGTACTCCCTGGCCCGCTCCACGTTCGCCGTGATCCCGTCGACCGTGCGGTCGGCGAGCAGCCGGGAGACGTTGGCCAGCAGCCGGACCGACTCCAGCAGGTTCTTCGCGATGACCGGGAGCATCACGTTCAGCTCGAAGTTGCCCGCCGCGCCCGCCGTGGCGACCGTCGCGTCGTTCCCGGTCACCTGGGCGGCCACCATCAGCACGGCCTCGGGGACGACCGGGTTGACCTTCCCCGGCATGATCGAGGAGCCCGGCTGGAGGTCGGGGAGGGTGATCTCGGCGAGGCCGGTGCGCGGTCCGGAGGCCATCCAGCGCAGGTCGTTGGAGATCTTGGTGAGCGAGACGGCGATGGTGCGCAGCTGGCCCGAGGTCTCCACGAGCCCGTCCCGCGCACCCTGCGCCTCGAAGTGGTCCCTGGCCTCCGTCAGCGGCAGTCCGGTGGTGCGGGCGACCTCGGCGATGACGGCGGCGGAGAAGCCGGGCGGCGTGTTGATGCCGGTGCCGACGGCCGTGCCGCCCAGGGGCAGTTCGGCGAGGCGGGGGAGGGAGGCGCGCAGCCGCTCGACGCCGTACCGGATCTGTGCCGCGTAGCCGCCGAACTCCTGGCCTAGGGTGACGGGCGTGGCGTCCATCAGATGCGTGCGCCCCGACTTCACCACCGTCGCGAACGCGGCGGCCTTGCGCTCCAGGGCGGCCGCGAGATGGTCCAGCGCGGGAATCAGGTCGCCGGTGACGGCCGCCGTCGCGGCGATGTGGATGGAGGACGGGAAGACGTCGTTGGACGACTGCGAGGCGTTGACGTGGTCGTTGGGATGGACCTCGCGGCCCAGGCGTTCGGTGGCCAGCGTGGCCAGCACCTCATTGGTGTTCATGTTCGAAGAGGTGCCCGAGCCGGTCTGGAAGACGTCGACCGGGAACTGCGCGTCCCAGCGCCCCTCGGCGACCTCGGCGGCGGCCGCCTGGATGGCCGCGGCGATCTCCGGATCCAGTACCTCCAGCTCGGCGTTGACCTTGGCGGCGGCGGCCTTGATCCGGGCCAGGGCCTCGATGTGCGCCCGCTCCAGGCGCTGTCCGGAGACCGGGAAGTTCTCCACGGCCCGTTGGGTCTGGGCCCGCCACTTGGCCTCCGCGGGCACCCTCACCTCGCCCATCGAATCGTGCTCGACGCGGAATTCCGGGGCATCGGCGGGGTTCTGCGCGCCGGTCCGTGACTCGTCCATCTCGTTCAACCTCCTGAAAAAGTTGAGCACTTGTCTTGTTCTGCCTATTCCCAAGTTGGCTACCGACCAGTAAATACCGTGGGTAACCACAACCCGGGGAGGCGCAATGAGGCGCACCAGGCACAGACTCCGCTGTACGGTCGCGGCCGCCGCGGCCATGGCGGCGGCACTCGGCGGCATGGCCGCCGCGGCAGGACCGGCGGGCGCGGCGGACCGGTCCGGTTCCAGCACTACCGCATCCACCCCCCTGTCGCCCGAGCTGGAGGCCATCCGCGCCGCGGAAGCCACCCAGCTGTACGGGGACCCGGCCGAGCGCCCGCTCGCCCAGCGCAAGACGGGACTGATCTCGCTCGGCGACAGCGAGATCTCCGGCGAGGGCGTCGGCACGTACGAGGCCGGCACCAACGGCCCCGACAACTGGTGCCACCGCTCGCCCGACTCCGCCATCCACCGCACCGGCATCCCGGCGGACGTCACGTACAACGTCTCCTGCTCCGGCGCGTACACCGGAAACATCGTGATCGGCGGCTCGAAGCAGTACGCCGACGAGCTGGTGCAGAGCGACAACCTCGCCATCAAGGCCCGCAACACCCGCATCAAGATGATCGTGCTGGTCGCGGGAGCCAACGACGACCTCCAGTTCGGCCCGGTCATGACGGACTGCGTCACACGCTGGGTGCTCTCCCAGGGCACCTGCCAGCCGAAGTACGAAGGCGGCTGGCAGGCACGCGTCGACGGGCTCGTCCCCAAGGTCGAGAAGACGGTGCGCGACCTGAAGACCGTCATGTCCGGGGCCGGCTACGCCGACAGCGACTACAAGCTCGTGGTCATGGGCTACCCGAGCCCCATCGGCCCGGACTTCTACGACAACCCCGACTACCCCGGGAAGCTTCCCGGCGGCTGCGCCGGCTACGACTCCGACGCCGCCTGGGGCCGCAACACCGCCGTGCCCACCTTCGAACGCGGCATGCGCAAGGCCGCGGCCGACACCGGGGCCGTCTACCTCGACAACTCCCGGCTCTTCCACGGCCACGAGGTCTGCAGCGAGTCCACCTGGGCCCGCGGCCTCTACATCGACCTCGGGCACTTCCCGCCGGACTCCAACTCCCTGCGGCAGTCCTTCCACCCGAACGAGAGGGGCCACGGCGCCTTCGCGTCCTGCCTGACCCAGATCTACAACTCGAACCTCCGCGAGGCGAGCTGTGCCGACCCGGCGAGCACCGGGAAGCCGGTGCTCCAGGCCGGTGCGTGGGACGACCTCTTCAAGCCCCTGAAGAACGAGGCCACGGGCACCTGCGTGGACGCCCCCGCCTCGGTGACCCGCAATGACACCAAGATCGGCGGCTGGGACTGCCACGGCGGGCGCAACCAGAGCTGGTGGTACGACTCCGGCACGAAGACCCTCCGTACGGCGCTGAGCCACGACCGGTGCCTGGACGTGCCGGGCGCCGACTACAAGGCGGGCGCCACGCTCATCGTGTACAACTGCTCGGGCGCGGCCAACCAGCAGTTCGTGAGCCAGTCGGGCACCCTGCGCCCGGCGGCCTCGACCGGGCTGTGCCTGACCCTGGCGGGCGCCAAGGACCCGCTGAAGCTGCAGAGCTGCGACGGCGGCGCGCAGCAGCGGTTCGCGTAGGAGGTTCCCCAGCACGAGGAGGGGCGGGACGGCCTGGGCCGTCCCGCCCCTCCGGGCCGTCGGACGCGGGTCAGCCGGATGTGACGAACGCGCCGAGCGCGGCGGCCAGATGGCCGGGGTCCGCCGCCCCGCACAGCTCGCGCGCCGAGTGCATGGACAGCCCCGGCACCCCCACGTCGACCGTCGGCACGCCCAGCCGGGCCGCGGTGATCGGGCCGATCGACGTACCGCACGTCATCGCGTTGTTGGAGACGAAGGGCTGCCACGGCACGCCCGCCCGCTCGCAGGCCGCCGCGAACACCGCCATGCCGGTGCCGTCGGTGGCGTACCGCTGGTTGACGTTGACCTTGAGCGTGGGGCCGCCGTTCGGCAGCGGCTGGTGGTCCGGGTCGTGCCGCTCCGCGTAGTTGGGGTGCACCGCGTGGGCCATGTCGGCGGAGACGCAGAGGGCGCCGGACAGCGCCCGCGCCCAGTCCTCCGGGCTGCCGCCGCGCGCGGCGACCGAGCGGCTGAGGACCCGCTCCAGCAGGGGGCCCTGCGCCCCGGTGTCCGAACCGCTGCCGACCTCCTCGTGGTCGAAGGCGGCCAGCACCGGGACGTACCCGGGAGCCTCGGCCGCGGTCGCCGCACCCGTCAGGGCCGTGACGCCCGCGTGCACGGACACCAGGTTGTCCAGCCGCGACGACACCACGAACTCCTGGTCCGCGCCCAGGTATCCGGGCGGCTGCACGTCGTGCAGCATCAGGTCCCAGCCCAGCACCTCGCCGGGCTCCACCTCGGCGGCCGCCGCCACCCGGCGCAGCAGCGCGCCCTCCTCGCGCCCGCCGAGCGCCCACACCGGGGCGAGGTGGCGCTGCCGGTCGAGCGCGAGCCCGTCGTTGACCGAATGGTCCAGATGGATGGCCAACTGCGGTACGCGCAGCAGGGGCTGGTCGATCCGTACGAGCCGGGAGCCGGTGCCGCCGCCCGGGGTGCGCAGGGCGAGCCGCCCGGAGATGCCGAGGTCCCGGTCGAGCCAGGTGTTCAGCGGAACACCGCCGTAGATCTCCACCCCGATCTGCCGCCAGCCCGCGCGGGCGGTGTCGGGAGTGGGCTTGACCCGCAGATTCGGTGAATCGGTGTGGGTGCCGACGATCCGGAAGGGGGTGTGCGCCGGGGCGCCGTCGGGGGCGTACCAGGCGATCAGCGCACCGCCGCGGGCGACGAAGCAGCCGCCGGTCGCGCCCGTCCAGTCGTCCGTGCCCCGCAGTTCACGGAAGCCGGCCTTCTCCAGCCGCTGGGCGGCACTGGCCACCGCGTGGTACGGCGAGGGACTGGCATTGATGAAGGACAGCAGGTCGTCGCTGTGGCTGCGACGGGGAAGCGGCGTCATCGGGCGTCCGCCTTTCCGGTGTTCGACGGTGAGGGTGAGGGAGCCCGTGCCGGGCCGCCGGGGCGGCGCGCTGCGGGCGGTGTGCGGGGCGGGCGGTGTCGGAGTGCTCCAGGAACGCCCGACAACCCACCAAAGCGACCCGGTACGGCGCAAGTCCGTGGCGAGGCCGGGTGCGGGAAAGCGGCGGTGCGGGACCGGCCACGTCGCGCGGTGGCTCGGTGCGGGCGGCGGCGCGCGGGACGGCCCGCCCGGCGCCAGGTCCCGCGTCGGCCGTCCCGAGATTGGCTGAATACTGTTGTACGCGGGCCTCATCGCTCCGGCCCGCCGGGCCGGGCGCGGGAAGCGTGGGCGTCGGTGGCGTCGGTGGCGTCGGTGGCGTCGGAGTCGGTGGCGCGGCGGCGCGGACCGGCAGGGCGGCGTAGTGGGGGGACGCACCGAAGGCGACCACACTCCGTGGCACCAGCCTCGGACCGAGACCGAGACCGAGACCGAGTGTGGGGCCGGGGCCGAGTGTGAGGCCGGGGCTGGGGCCGGGGCCGGGACTGAGACCGAGATTGGGGCTGGGGCTGGGGCTGAGACGGGGGCCGGGACTGAAACCGGCACCGGGACCGGCACCGGCACCGGGACCGGCACCGGGACCGGCACCGGGACCGGCACCGGGCACGGTGGCCGAGGCCAGTAACGCGCCTGTACGCCACCGCCGCCGCAACCGGCCCGGCCGCCCCTTCCCCTGCTCCTGCGTACCCCGGCCGGAACCCCCCTCCGATTCCGGCCGGGCGTCTTTTGTCCCGCCGTCCTTTCCTCCGCCTCCGCCCCTGCCCCCGCCCCTGCCCCCGCTCGGGACCGGCAGCAGCGCCCCCACGAAAGGCGTCCCGCAGGCGACGACCCGCACGGACACGGCGAGCGACGCGCCCGTACGCGTCCACCCGGGCGCAAGGACCGGCAGTGTCAGGCTCTTCGCGGTGGACCGGGCGAGAATTCCACCGGCCGCGAGTCCGGTGACGAAGCCGGACGAGGTGCCGTACGAAAACAGCGCGTCACCCGCGACCGGGGACCGGAATCGGCGTTCCCCGCGCGCCCGGCCGGCCGGACCGGCGCCCCGGGCCCGCTCCGGCCGGCCGTCCGCCTGTCCGATGTCGTGCGTCACCGGCCCATACTCACCGAGCGTTCGCTTTCACCCGGGCCCGCGCGATTGCACGAATGTAATCTGCATGGTTGTGAAGGACGATCATTCCGGCCCACGGGCGTGTGATTGCCGCGAATCGTCACTGGACCGTGTCTGCGACCCGGCCCTCGCGGCCTACCGCCGCGCGCTCACGGACGGCAGCCTTCCGGCGGCCGAGGTGCCCGGCTGTCTGCGCGCCCTGCATCTGATGGTGGCGGACCGCGACGCACCGGGGCGGCTGGTGCCCGTACCACCGGAGACCGCCTCGTTCGACGTGCTCGAACCCATCGAGGCGGCGATCGCCCGGCAGCGCAGCACCCTGCGTTCGGCCCGCGCCGCCCTCGCCGAGTTCGAGGGCCTGTACGCGGACGCGCACCGGCTCGAACCGTCCGCGCTCACCCGGCTCTCCGGCGAGTCCGTCATCGGCAAGGCGCTCGAAGCGGGCGTCGCGGGCTGCCGGGAGGAGGTCCGGACCGCCCATCCGGGAGGCGGGCGTCCCGTGCACGTGCTGGAACAGTCACTGCCCAGGGACCTGCGCAATCTGCGCCGGGGCATCCGGCAGCGGACCATCTACCAGCACACGGTCCGCTCGGACCGTACGACGCTCGCCTACATAGAGCGGGTGACGACCGAGGGCGCCGAGGTCCGTACGCTCGCCGAGGTCGCCGACCGGATCATCGTCTTCGACCGCGACCTCGCGTTCGTCCCGTTCTCCGACGAGCCGCACCGCGCCCTGAGCATCCAGCACCCGGCCCTGGTCCGCTTCCTGGCACGGCACTTCGACGAGGCCTGGGCGCGGGCGGTCCCGGTCCGCCCGGAACGGGTCCCGCTGCGCACCCCGGTCGTCACCTCCGACCTGCAACGGACCATCCTCCAGGCGGTCGTGGGCGGCGAGACGGACGAGTCGATCGCCCGGCGGCTCGGCATGAGCCGCCGCAGCGTCGCCGAGCACGTGCGCCGGGTCTCCGAGCAGCTGGGCAGCAACAGCCGGGCCCAGCTCGGCTATCTGGTCGCGACGGCGGGTCTGCTGGAGGGCTGAGAACGGCCCCGTGGGGCGCTCGGACAAGGCGGAGCGCCCCACGGGGCCGGGCTTCGTACCGGGGATCAGGCCAGGCCGGGACCCCGCACCGGAATGCTGGTGAACGTCGGAGCCGGGGCGGGTGCGGTGAAGAAGTCGTTGCCCTTGTCGTCGACGACGATGAACGCGGGGAAGTCCTCGACCTCGATCCGCCAGACCGCCTCCATGCCGAGCTCCTCGTACTCGACGACCTCGACCTTCTTGATGCAGTCCTGCGCGAGGCGCGCGGCGGGGCCGCCGATCGAGCCGAGGTAGAAACCGCCGTGCGCGTCGCACGCGTCGGTGACCTGCTTGGACCGGTTGCCCTTGGCCAGCATCACCTTGGAGCCGCCCGCAGCCTGGAACTGCGCGACATAGCTGTCCATGCGGCCGGCCGTCGTCGGGCCGAAGGAGCCGGAGGCGTACCCCTCGGGCGTCTTCGCGGGGCCCGCGTAGTAGACCGGGTGGTCCTTCAGGTACTGCGGCATCTCCTCGCCCGCGTCCAGCCGCTCCTTGATCTTGGCGTGCGCGATGTCGCGGGCCACGACCAGCGGGCCGGTCAGCGAGAGCCGGGTCTTGACCGGGTACTTGGTCAGCTCGGCGAGGATCTCATCCATCGGCCGGTTGAGGTCGATCCTGACGACGTCACCCGACTCGTCCAGGTGCTCGTCGGTGGTGTCGGGGAGGAAGCGGGCCGGGTCCTTCTCCAGCTGCTCCAGGAAGACGCCCTCGGCGGTGATCTTCGCGGTGGCCTGGCGGTCCGCCGAGCAGGACACGGCGATCGCCACGGGCAGCGAGGCGCCGTGCCGGGGAAGGCGGACGACACGTACGTCGTGGCAGAAGTACTTGCCGCCGAACTGGGCGCCGATGCCGATCTTCTGGGTCAGCTCGAAGACCTTCTCCTCCAGCTCCTTGTCACGGAAGCCGTGACCGGTGGGGGAACCCTCGGCGGGCAGCTCGTCCAGGTAGTGCGCGGAGGCGTACTTCGCGGTCTTGAGCGCGAACTCGGCCGATGTGCCGCCGACGACGATCGCCAGGTGGTACGGCGGGCAGGCGGCCGTACCGAGCGAACGGATCTTCTCCTCCAGGAACTTCATCATGGAGGTCTCGTTCAGCACGGCCTTCGTCTCCTGGAAGAGGAACGACTTGTTGGCCGAGCCGCCGCCCTTCGCCATGAAGAGGAACTTGTACGCGCCGCCGTCCGTGGCGTACAGCTCGACCTGCGCGGGGAGGTTGGAGCCGGTGTTCTTCTCCTCCCACATGGTGAGCGGAGCCATCTGCGAGTAGCGGAGGTTGAGCTTGGTGTACGCGTCGAAGATGCCGTGCGACAGCGCTTCCTCGTCACCGCCCTCGGTCAGCACGTTCTGCCCGCGCTTGCCCATGACGATCGCGGTGCCGGTGTCCTGGCACATCGGCAGCACGCCCGCCGCCGCGATGTTCGCGTTCTTCAGCAGGTCGAGCGCGACGAACTTGTCGTTGGACGAAGCCTCGGGGTCGTCCACGATCCGCCGCAGCTGCGCCAGGTGGGCCGGACGAAGATAGTGCGAGATGTCGTGCATGGCCTCGGCGGCCAGGGTGCGCAGCGCCTCCGGAGCGACCTTGAGGAACGTACGACCGTCGGCCTCGAAGGTGGAGACACCCTCGGAGGTCACCAGACGGTACGGCGTGGTGTCCTCTCCCAGAGGGAGCAGATCGGAGTACGCAAACTCTGGCATTACGGCCATTCCTCACTCGGCAGACGGCGGCTGACCTCCCTTGGACAGCGCACCCACCAGGGTAGAACCCCGCACGGATGTCAAAGCTGTGAGGTAAGGCTCAGTTCGAACCGGCGGACGCTTCGCGGGCGCTTCGAGGGTGCTCCGCGGGTGCTTCGCGGGTGCTTCGAGGGTGCTTCGAGGGTGCTTCGCGGGCGCTGACGGAACCGGTCGCCGCACCCGGACTCCGGGGTGCGACACGGCGGAGGCGCGGCAAGGGCTAGTCGCGATCTATCGCGTTTGGGTACGCTGGGTCGGTGGACCTCCAAAAGCAGCCCCAGCAGTCAGCGGCCCCGGCGCAGCCGGTCGGCATCCGCGCCTCCGACGCGGACCGCGACCGGATCGCGGACATCCTGCGGGAAGCCATGGCCGAGGGCCGGCTCACCGCCGACGAGCACGCCGAGCGGGTCGACGCGGTCTACCGCGCCAAGACCGTCGGCGAGTTGGAGCCGCTGATCCAGGACCTGCCCGCCCCGGCGGGCGCGGCCCGCCCGGCCGCCCACGGAGTCCAGGGCCACGAGAGCCCCACGGGCCCCGCCGACAACCTGGTCGCGATCTTCAGCAGTTCGACCCGCAAGGGCCGCTGGCGGGTCGGCAGCCGTACGAACGCCTTTGCGCTCTTCGGCAGTGTGGAGATCGATCTGACCGAGGCGCTTTTCGGTCAGAGACTGACGGTCATCAACGCGACTTCCGTCTTCGGGAGCGTCGAGGTCAAGGTTCCCGAGAACATCTCGCTGCGCGGCAGCGGCACGGGCGTCTTCGGCAATTTCGAAGTCGCCACGCTGGAATCCGCAGACCCCCAGGCGCCGGTGGTCGTCGTCAACGGCTATTCCGTGTTCGGCAGCGTCGAGGCCAAGCCCAAGCGCGGCAAGTTCATCGCGGATCTCCAGGACCGGCTGCGCAAATACCTCGGTTAGGCCCGACAGGAACGACACGCTCCGCGGGAGGCTCGAAAACTCCCGGGAGCCCCTTCGAAATCAAGCCAAATTCCTGATGGACGGCAATTCGGCGCCGGGGGTCGGACGCCACTCAGTGCATGGGAGTGCGCACAGCGGGTAGGGAATCCTGCATCGTCTCTCGCTCGCGAAGCCGTCGTCAGGAGTAGACCGTGCTGCAACTGCCGCATCAGCCCCTCCAGGTCGCCGCCGTCCCTCCCCAGCGCACCCCCGCGCGGGAGGACCAGGCCGGCCCCTGGCATTCGGAGGCGGTGTGCCGCCGGGACGAAGCCGGGCTGTTCTTCGCTCCGTCGAAGGAGCCGACTGCTGCCAGACTCGCGCGCGAGGAGTCCGCGAAGCGGGTCTGCGCGCGCTGTCCCGTGATGATCGAATGCCAGGAGCACGCGCTCATACAGCCCGAGCCGTACGGGGTGTGGGGCGGGCTCACCGCCGCCGAGCGCCGTGTGGTGCTCGCCCGTCGGAGACGGCGCGAGATGGAGCTCAAGGCGGCGTCCGCGTCCTCCGGCGCGCCGGAGCGGGTCGCCGCGGCGGGCTGACCGGGAGGTTCCGTACCGGCCGGGCCCGCGCGGCCTGCATGGGCAGGCACTGCCCCCCGTCCCCCGTGTGTGCTGTCTCGGGATGCGTTGTTTCGGTAGGCACGGCTTGGCGCGTGCACGGCTTGGCGTGTGCGGGGCTTGGCGCGTGCGGGACTTGGCACGCACGGCTTCGTACGTCTGCTCGGTACGCACGGCTCGGTACGCACGGTTCGGTACGCCTGCTCAGTACGCACTGCTTCGACGGCGGTTACGTGAAGAGGCGCCCCCACCGCACACGGGGGCGCCTCTTCACGTTCTGCTACCGGGGTCCGGTGTGCCGGTGTGCCGGCCGGTGTTTCGTGTTCCGGCGGTCCGGAGGATCCCGGCAGGGGCCTACTTCGCGCGGTCGAAGTCGATCGCGCTGTAGGCGCGCAGCTTCGAGAGCCGATGGGTGGAGTCGATCTTCCGGATGGTGCCGGACTTGGACCGCATGACGATCGACTCGGTGGTCGCGGTCTCCGCGCGGTACCGCACGCCGCGCATCAGCTCACCGTCCGTGATGCCGGTTGCCACGAAGAACACGTTGTCGCCGCTGACCAGGTCGTCGGTGGACAGCACCCGGTCCAGGTCGTGTCCGGCGTCCAGCGCGCGCTGCCGTTCGGCCTCGTCCTTGGGCCAGAGCTTGCCCTGGATGACGCCGCCGAGGCACTTTATGGCGCAGGCCGAGATGATGCCCTCGGGGGTGCCGCCGATGCCCATCAGCAGGTCGACGCCGGTCCCTTCGCGGGCGGCCATGATCGAGCCCGCGACATCGCCGTCGGAGATGAACTTGATCCGGGCGCCGGTCTCGCGGATCTCCTTGACGATGCCGTCATGGCGCGGCCGGTCGAGGACGACGACGGTGACGTCCTCGGGAGCGGAGTTCTTCGCCCTGGCGACGCGGCGGATGTTCACCGAGACGGGCGCGTTGATGTCCACGAACTCGGCGGCCTCCGGTCCGGTGACCAGCTTGTCCATGTAGAAGACGGCCGACGGGTCGAACATGGCACCGCGGTCCGCGGCGGCCAGGACGGCGATCGCGTTGGGCATGCCCTTGGCGTTCAGGGTGGTGCCGTCGATCGGGTCCACGGCGATGTCGACCTCGGGGCCGGTGCCGTCACCCACGCGCTCGCCGTTGAACAGCATGGGGGCCTCGTCCTTCTCGCCCTCGCCGATGACGACGATGCCGTTCATCGAGACGGTGGAGACGAGGGTCCGCATGGCCTTCACGGCGGCGCCGTCGGCGCCGATCTTGTCGCCGCGGCCCACCCAGCGCCCGGCTGCCATGGCGGCGGCCTCGGTGACCCGGACCAGCTCCAGGGCGAGGTTGCGGTCGGGGGCCTCGGGGGAGACCTCGAGCTGAGACGGTAGATGGTGCTCGGACATCGAAGCGCACCTTTCTGTACGGCGACGACCGGAAGAGGGTGCTGTGACTCTATCGTCAGGTCGACATAATGAGCAGACCGGGTCACTTATGAGCGGCCGCCCCCGGATCGGTTCCATCGGGCCTAATGCGACCATGGACCCGTGGCTAGCAAGCGAGGCAAGCAGACGGTGCGGGACATGTTCCTGTCGATGGCGGTCATCTCCGCCGCGGCAGGGGTTGTTTACATCTTCGTTCCGCACGACGAGAACGCCAACCCGGTCAAGGCGGTCGACTACCGGGTGGAGCTCCTGACGGCACGGCGCGCGGCGCCGTATCCCGTGGTCGCCCCGGACGGCCTGACCGAGAAGTGGAAGCCGACCTCGGTCAGCTACGACCGCAAGGCGGGCAACAGCTGGCACCTGGGCTTCCTCGACCCGGACGGCAAGTACGTCGCGGTGGAGCAGTCCACGTCCCCGGCCAAGAAGTATGTGACCGAGGTCAGCCAGGACGCCAAGAACACCGGGCGTACGCAGCAGGTCGCGGGCGAGACCTGGCAGCACTGGAAGGGCTCGAAGTACGACGCCCTCGTGCGCCACGAGGAGGGCTCGACCACGGTGGTCACGGGTTCCGCCTCACCGGAGCGGCTGGCGGAGATGGCCGCCGCGCTCAAGTCCTCCTGACGCGGCGCGGGGCGTAGGTCGGCCGCGCGGATCTCTCTCCGTCCAGCGCGGCCCTCTTCCTGTCCAGCGCGGCTCCTTTCCCGTCCAGTGCTGTCCTCTTCCCGTCCCGCAGGGTCTTTTGCCCGGCCTGCCCGGTCCTCTTCCCGTCCCGCGCGGTCTTCTTCCTGGTCTGCACGGTCCTCTTCCCGTCCCGCGCGGATTTCTCTTCCTGGCCCGTACGGTTTGCGGCTGCGGTCGCGGCCGCCATTCATGCGGAAGGCCCTGGAGCACCGAGGTGCTCCAGGGCCTTCCGCATGTGTGCGCGTGGCGACGGTCAGACGGTCGTGACGACCTCGTCGTAGGCCAGACGCGGCAGACGCGGGAACCAGGCGTCGTCGCCGGGCTTGCCGATGTTGACGACCATCAGCACGTTGTGGTCGCCGTCCAGGAACTCCTTCTCGATGCCCGCGGCGTCGTAGCCGGTCATCGGGCCCGCGGCCAGGCCGGCGGCGCGGACGCCGATGATGAAGTACGCGGCCTGCAGCGCGCCGTTCAGCGCGGCGGCCGACTCGCGGACCGGGCGCTCGGAGAAGAACGCGTCCTTGGCCTGCGGGAAGTGCGGCAGCAGGGCCGGGAGCTCCTCGTGGAACTCGTTGTCGGTGGCCAGGATCGCGACCAGCGGGGCGGTCGAGGTCTTCGGCTGGTTGCCCTCGGCCATGTGCTTCACGAGGCGCGCGCGGGCGTCGTCGGAGCGGACCAGGACGACACGCAGCGGCGACTGGTTGAACGCGGTGGGCCCGTACTTGACCAGGTCGTAGATCGCCTGGACCTGCTCCTCGGTCACCGGCTCGGCGGTGAAGGTGTTGGCGGTGCGGGCCTCTCGGAAGAGGAGGTCCTGGGCGGCGGGGTCAAGAGCGAGGGACATCGTGCGTATTACCTTCCGGACGTACACGTGGATCGAGCAACGGTGACCACGGTAACCAGAAGATAGGTTAACTTTCAACTAAAGCTGGAGCGGAGTGATTCGTTCCACAGCGCGCTCAGTCGTTGTCGACTGCCGTTTCGCCGTTCTCCTGGTCGTCGGCCGGCCCCGCGAGGGCCGCGTCCAGCCGGGCGCGCGCGCCCTCCAGCCAGTGCCGGCACACCTTCGCCAGCTCCTCGCCCCGCTCCCAGAGCGCGAGCGATTCCTCCAGCGTCGTACCGCCCGCCTCCAGGCTGCGCACCACCTCGATCAGCTCGTCACGAGCCTGCTCGTAACCGAGCGTGCCCGTGGCACCGGCCGCCGTAGTCGCGTCGTCCGTCATGCTTCCCACCCTACGTTCCGGCCCACCGGGGGCCTGTGACCTCGTCCGTCTCTGCCGCCGCGCACGAACCCGCCGCGCACGAACCCGCCGCGCACGAACCCGGTGCGCAGGAAACCGGCACGTTCGAACCCTGTGTGATCGAACCCGGCACGCTCGATATCCGTGCGCAGGAAACCGGCGCGCTCGAACCCCGTGCGCTCAAAACCGGCGCGGTCGATATCCGTGCGCTCGAAACCGGCGCGCACGTCCGCGCTCCCGCGTCCCTCTGCGCTACTTCGTACCCCCGCGCTACTTCGTACCTTCGCGTCGCCACCGCGCACACCGTTGCTGCCCGCACCGCCGCGTACGCCCGCCCCTGGGACGCGGCCAGCCGTGCCGCCACCGGAGGCGGGGACGTAGCCGACCGTGCCACCACCGGAGGCGGGGACGCGGCCGACCGTGCTGCCACCAGGGGCGCTCACTCGCTCACCCGTACGGCGAACTCGCCGCCCGAGACCCGCGCCCTGAGGACATCGCCCGGCGCCCCGGCGTCCTCAGGAGCCCGTACGACATGGCCGTCGGCCCGCTGGAGCACTGCGTAGCCGCGCTCCAGCGTCGCCGCGGGCGACAGCGCGACCACCCGCGCCCGGGTGTGCGCGAGCTCCGAGTCGGCCCGGTCCAGCAGATGGCCCAGCACCCGGCGGCTCCGCCCGACCAGCGCGTCGATCTCCGCCGCGCGCTCGTCCACCATCCGCCGGGGGTGCTCCATCGACGGCCGGCCCAGGGCGTGTGCCAGCCCCCGCTCCTCCCGGTCCAGCAGACCCCGTACCGACCGCAGCGCACGGTCGCGCAGCTGCCGCACCCGGTCCAGTTCCTCGCCCACGTCCGGCACGATCTTCTTCGCCGCGTCCGTCGGCGTGGAGGCGCGCAGATCCGCGACCAGGTCCAGCAGGGGCGAGTCGGGCTCATGGCCGATCGCCGACACCACCGGCGTACGGCAGGCGGCCACCGTCCGGATCAGCTGCTCGTCGGAGAAGGGCAGCAGGTCCTCCACACTGCCGCCGCCGCGCGCCACGACGATCACATCGACGTCCGGCAGGTCGTCCAGCTCCTTCACCGCCTGGACCACCTGATTCACCGCGTGCACACCCTGCACCGCCGCGTTGCGCACCTCGAAGCGGACCGCGGGCCACCGCCGCCGGGCGTTCTCCAGGACATCGCGTTCGGCCGCCGACGCCCGCCCGCAGACCAGACCGATCAGCTGCGGCAGGAACGGCAGCGGCTTCTTCCGGTCGAGCGCGAAGAGGCCCTCCGAAGCCAGCGACTTCTTCAGTTGCTCCAGGCGGACCAGCAGCTCGCCGATGCCGACCGGCCGTATCTCCGTGGCCCGCAGCGAGAGCTGGCCGCGGGGCGCGTACCACTCGGGCTTGGCCAGCACGACGACCCGCGCGCCCTCCGTCACCACGTCCGCGATCCGGTCGAAGACCTGCCGGAAGCACGTCACACTCACCGAGATGTCCCGCGACGGGTCGCGCAGCGTCAGGAACACCACCCCGGCGCCCGGCCGCCGCGACAGCTGGGTGATCTGCCCCTCGACCCAGACCGCCCCGAGCCGGTCGATCCAGCCCCCGATCAGCCGCGACACATCACCTACGGGCAGCGGAGCTTCCGCGGACGTCTGGAGAGCCATGCGAGCGAGCGTATCGGCCCCCACCGACAACGGGTCACCACGGACACCGCCCCCCGACCCCGCGCCGCCGCCCCCATACTCCCCGCCCCCATACTCCCCGCCCCCATACTCCCCGCCCCCATACTCCCCGCCCCCATACTTCCCGCCCCCGACCCCGCGCCGCCGCCCGCTCACTCCCCGGCCCCGCACCCTCACCCCCTTGCCCCTCGCCCCTCGCCCCCTTCGCACCCTCACCCCGTACTCCGCCCCCACTGCAAGGCCAGTACCACCAGCCCCACCCCGAACCAGCACGCCCCGACCATCTGGGCGCTCCCGGTCGCCTCCACGATCACCGCGATCAGCACCCCAGCACCCACCACCGGCACCAGCACGTGCCGCCACCAGCTCGGCGGCCCCTCCATCCGGCGCACGGCGAACCAGCCGACCACCGACGCGTGCAGCAGCACGAAGGCCGTCAGCGCGCCGATGTCGACGACCGACACCAGATGGTCCAGCCCGTCCGCGCGCCGGGCCGCCCACACCGCGGCGACCAGCGTCACCGTCGCGGCCAGCAGGATGGCGAGGCGCGGCACCCCGGACCGCGGGTCGACCTTCGCGAGCACCCCGGGCAGCCGCCGTTCCCGGGCCATCGCGAAGAGCAGCCGCCCCGCAGCGGCCTGACCCGCCAGCGCCGCGAAGGCCGCACCGATGGCCTTGCTCACCGCCACCAGATCGTGCAGCCAGCTCCCGACCGCCGAGTCCACCGTGTCGTAGAAGGCCGACCCCTGCGCGGCCGGATCGGCGGCCAGCTCCGCCGAGGTCATCGGTTCGAGCAGCGCCGCCAGATACGCCTGCGCGACGAACAGCACACCCGCGAGCACCAGGCAGAACAGCAGCGCCCGCGCCACCTTCGCCGAGCCCCCGGTCACCTCCTCCGCGAACGAGGCGATCGCGTCGAAGCCGAGATACGACAGCACCGCCACCGACACCGCCCCCAGCACCGCCGACGCGGAGAAGTGGGTGTCACCGGTGAACGGAGTCAGCCAGCCGCGCTGCGCCCCGTCCCGTACGAGCGCCACCACCGCCGACACCAGGAACACCGCCAGCACCACGATTTCCATCGCGAGCACCGCGAAGCCGACCCGGGCGGCCGCCCGCACACCCCAGAGGTTGAGCAGGGTGGTGACGACGACGGCGAGCGCCGTCCACACCCAGCGCGACACCGACGGCACCAGCGCGTTCAGCGCGATCCCGGAGAAGAGGTAGGCGACCGCCGGGATCAGCAGGTAGTCGAGCATCGCCATCCACCCGGCGATGAACCCCGGCCCCTCCCCGAGCCCCTTGCGCGCGTAGGCGAAGACCGAACCCGCCAGCGGGGCGACCCGGACCATCTGGGCGTAGCTGAACGCCGTGAACGCCATCACCACGGTCGCCGCGACATAGACCAGCGCGACGGCCCCGTCGGACTTCGCGTCGAGCGTGCCGAACACCCCGACGGGAGCCATCGGAGCGATGAACAGGAGCCCGTAGACCACCAGGTCCCGGAAGCCGAGCGTCCGCCGCAGCCCGCCGCCCTCCGGGTGCGCCCCCGTCGTCCCCGTGACCCCGCTCCCGGCGCTGCCACCGCCGCCGCTCTCCGACATGAGCCCTCCCTGGGTCGCGTACGGATCAGTCTCGCCACCCGGCCGATCTTCCGCGCGTTCGACTCGGCCTTACGATGGGTCGCATGACTGCTACGACACCTCGCCGCGTCCTGCTCGCCGCTCCCCGTGGCTACTGCGCGGGCGTGGACCGTGCCGTGATCGCCGTGGAGAAAGCCTTGGAGCAGTACGGCTCCCCGGTGTACGTACGCCACGAGATCGTCCACAACAAGTACGTCGTACAGACCCTGGAGAAGAAGGGCGCGATCTTCGTCGAGGACACGGCGGAGGTCCCCGAGGGCTCGATCGTGATGTTCTCCGCACACGGCGTCGCGCCCACCGTGCACCAGGAGGCGGCCGAGCGGAAGCTCGCCACGATCGACGCGACCTGCCCCCTGGTCACCAAGGTCCACAAGGAAGCCGTCCGCTTCGCGCAGGACGACTTCGACATCCTCCTGATCGGCCACGAGGGCCACGAGGAGGTCATCGGCACCTCCGGCGAGGCCCCCGACCACATCACGCTGGTCGACGGCCCCGAGGACGTCGCCGGTGTCGAGGTCCGCGACCCGTCCAAGGTCGTCTGGCTCTCCCAGACCACGCTCTCCGTCGACGAGACCATGGAGACCGTCGGCGCGCTCAAGGAGAAGTTCCCGCTGCTGATCTCGCCGCCGAGCGACGACATCTGCTATGCCACGCAGAACCGTCAGATCGCCGTGAAGCAGATGGGGGAGGACGCCGATCTCGTGATCGTCGTCGGCTCCAAGAACTCCTCCAACTCGGTCCGCCTGGTCGAGGTCGCCCTGGGCGCCGGCGCGAACGACGCCCATCTGGTCGACTTCGCCGAAGAGATCGACGAGGCCTGGCTGGAGGGTGTCTCCACGGTCGGCGTCACCTCCGGCGCGTCGGTTCCCGAGGTGCTGGTCGACGGTGTGCTGGCCTGGCTGGCCGAGCGTGGTTTCGAGGACGTGGAGATCGTGAAGGCGGCCGAGGAGTCCATCACCTTCTCGCTGCCGAAGGAGCTGCGCCGCGATCTGCGCGCCGAGGCCGCCGCGCTCTCGGAGAAGTAGCGTTCCGAGGAGTGGGCCGGGCCCCCTGCCCGTACCGTGGACTGCATGCAGATCTTCGGCGTGGACATCGGCGGATCCGGGATCAAGGGTGCTCCCGTGGACCTGGACCGCGGAGACCTGGCGCAGGAGCGCCACAAAGTGCTGACACCGCACCCGGCCACGCCCAAGAGCGTGGCCGAGTGCGTGGCCGAGGTCGTGGGCCATTTCGACTGGTCGGGCCCGGTGGGCGTCACCTTCCCGGGCGTCGTCACCACCGGGGTCACCCGTACCGCCGCCAACGTCGACAGAAGCTGGATCGACACGGATGCCCGCGGACTGATCGGTGACCGGCTGGGCCTTCCCGTGACCGTGCTGAACGACGCGGACGCGGCCGGCATCGCGGAGATGGCCTTCGGGGCGGGCCGGGGCCGCAAGGGCACCGTGATCATGCTGACCCTCGGTACGGGGATCGGCAGCGCCGTGTTCGTCGACGGCCGGCTCGTCCCCAACACCGAGCTGGGCCACCTGGAGCTGAACGGCCACGAGGCGGAGAAGCACGCCTCCACCAAGGCCAAGGAGGACGAGGACCTGAGCTGGCACCACTGGGCGCACCGGGTGCAGAAGTACCTGGCCCATGTGGAGATGCTGTTCTCGCCCGAACTCTTCATCATCGGCGGCGGGGTCAGCCGCAAGGCCGACAAGTTCCTGCCCCTGATCGAGCACGTACGGGCCGAGATGGTGCCGGCGGAGCTACAGAACAACGCCGGCATCGTGGGCGCGGCGATGGCAGCCGCGGCGACGGCGACGGCGACCACGGGCCGCTAGAACCGCCTGCCCGCTAGAACCCCTGCCCGTAGCACCTCCTGCCTCCTGCCTCCTGCCGGACCTACGGACCACGGCCGACCGGGGGCTGTCGCGACCCGCCCCGCCGTGGGCGAACGGGCGAGACGGCGAGCGGACGGACCTCGGCGGCCTCCCCTCACCGCCGTGGGCGGCGCGGTCCCTGGGAGGGGCGCGGGTTCTGCGCCGGGCGAGGGTTCTGGGCAGCGAGCGGGGCGCGGCGGTGCCGCTGCCGCATCAGCCGGACCTTGCGTACGGTCGCGATGAGCCCGGCGATGAGCGTCCCGCCGTACAGCCACCCCGCGTGCACGGCGAGCGCGGTGACGACGGCCATGGTCTGGCCGCCGAAGCCGCCCGTGCCGCCGGAGATCGGGATGACGCCGACGGCGAAGGCGATCGGCACGATGATCGGCGCCGTCACCAGGTCCGCGGGCCGCACCCAGAGCGCGGTCAGCGCGCAGACCGGCAGGAACAGCACCCCGAACACCACGGCCGAACCGTCGAGGGCCAGCAGATCGAGGCAGGCGATCACGAACATGGCGGCGGCGGCGAAGAGCCCGGCCCCGATGCCGGTCAGCCGGGGATTGGGCAGCCTGCGCAGCGCGAGCACCACGGGCGGCACCGGCCGGGAGCGGCCCTCCGGCGGGCTCACCACCTGGTAGACGGTCGCGGTTTCCTCGATGGTGCCCTGCGGGGACAGCGGGGCCTGCTGAGGCTGCCTGCGCTGCGGGGGACGTGTCCTGTGCTGCTCCACCGGGACAACGTAGGTCTCCGGGCGGGAGGAAACAGGTGCGGGACACGCCCTTTGGGCGACCTAGGGGATGAGTTCGATGCCACACGGCCGAACGGGAACCGGATCGGCCCGCGACCGGGCCCCGGGCGGACCCGTGGCTACCCGGTCGCCCCCGCCCGTAAACTGGAGAATCGGCCCACCCGGGCCCGCGGCGTTCCCGCCCACCTCCGCACTCCTCAGGAAGTCGCCAACGTGTCGCTCACGATCGGAATCGTCGGTCTGCCGAATGTCGGCAAGTCGACCCTGTTCAACGCCCTGACCAAGAACGACGTGCTGGCGGCCAACTACCCGTTCGCCACGATCGAGCCGAACGTGGGCGTCGTCGGCGTCCCCGACGCCCGCCTGAACAAGCTGGCCGAGATCTTCGGCTCCCAGCGGCTGCTCCCCGCGACGGTCGACTTCGTCGACATCGCCGGCATCGTCCGGGGCGCTTCGGAGGGCGAGGGCCTGGGCAACAAGTTCCTCGCGAACATCCGAGAGTCGGACGCGATCTGCCAGGTCATCCGCGCCTTCAAGGACGAGAACGTCGTCCACGTCGACGGCAAGGTCTCGCCCAAGGACGACATCGAGACGATCAACACCGAGCTGATCCTCGCCGACCTCCAGTCCGTCGAGAAGGCCGTCCCACGCCTCACCAAGGAGTCCCGTCTCCAGAAGGAGAAGGTCGCCGTCCTCGCCGCGGTCGAGGAGGCCCAGAAGATCCTGGAGTCGGGCCAGACCCTCTTCGCCGCGGGCATCACCGCCGGCACCGAGAAGGGCAAGCTCCTCCACGAGCTGCACCTCCTGACCACCAAGCCCTTCCTCTACGTCTTCAACGTCGACGAGGACGAGCTGGTCGACGAGGACTTCAAGAACGAGCAGCGCGCCCTGGTCGCCCCCGCCGAGGCGATCTTCCTCAACGCCAAGATCGAGTCCGAGCTGATCGAGCTCGACGACGACGAGGCCCTCGAACTCCTCCAGTCCATGGGCCAGGAAGAGCCCGGCCTGGCCACCCTCGGCCGCGTCGGCTTCGACACCCTGGGCCTGCAGACCTACCTCACGGCGGGTCCGAAGGAAGCCCGAGCCTGGACGATCAAGAAGGGCGCCACGGCCCCCGAGGCAGCCGGTGTGATCCACACCGACTTCCAGAAGGGCTTCATCAAGGCGGAGATCATCTCCTACGAGGACCTCGTCGAAACGGGCTCGGTAGCCGAGGCCCGCGCCAAGGGCAAGGCCCGCATGGAGGGCAAGGACTACGTGATGCAGGACGGGGACGTGGTGGAGTTCCGCTTCAACGTCTGATACGTCCGGCGAAAGGCCGTCTGACCTGCGGCGGAGCGGGTTGGGCGGCCTTTGCGGTCCGTACGGAGTCCGCGGGGTCTGACTTCGGTCAGCGCCGCGGGGGAGCGGCTACGCCGCTTCGTCGACCTGTGGGGGCTGGGCATCGGCGGACTGGTCCGCGGACGCCTTGCCGACCGCGGCCCGGATCCGCTCCTCGGAGTCGGGCCACAGGTGGGTGTAGATGTTCAGCGTCATGGCCGCGTTGGTGTGGCCGAGGCGCTCGGAGACCGTCTTCACGGACTCGCCGTGCTTGATCAGCAGGCTGGCGTAGTGGTGCCGGAGGGCGTGGGGTCCGGTGCCCTTCGGTATGCCGGCCTGCGCGCAGGCGGGCCGCCAGGACCCGTCCATGAAGTGCGTGTAGACCACGGGTCCGCCCTGAGGCGCCGTGAAGATCCAGCCCTCGGGCCCATCGGCGGGGAAGTCCCGGAGGTGGGCCTTCATCGCATCCACCGCTATGCGGGGGGAGCGGGACCGTGCGGTGCGAGCGAGCGGTCTTGGGCGGGCAGACGTACACGCCGTGCTTGGCGGTCTGCTGGATCTGCTGCTCGACCGAGACGGTCGCGTGCGGCAGGTCCACGTGCCGGAGCTGGAGGCCGAAGAGCTCGCCGGGGCGAAGCCCTGTGCACGCGCCCAGCAGGACCAGGCCCTTGTAGCGGCCGGGTATCTCCTCGGCCAGAGTCCGCACCTGCTCGACCGCGAGCGGCACCACCTTCTTCCGGGCACTGAGGGCAGCTTCGCGTCGGTGCAGGGGTTGTGTGGAATCATGCGGTCGCGGACCGCTGCCCGGAAGACGGCGTTGACCGTGTTGAAGACGGTACGGGATGTGCTCGCGGCGAGCTTGTGGGTGGTCGTCAGGCTGGTGATCCAGCTCTGCACGTCACCGGGCTTGATCGCGCCGAGTGCCCGCTTCTCCCAGATGGGGTAGGCGTAGCAACGCAGGTGCTGAGCTACGGCCTTGGCCGTCGACGGCCGGTGCGGCTGGCTGGCCCGCCACTCCTCCGCGTACTCCTTGAAGGGCTTCTTCGCCGAACGCGGGTCGACGTACTGTCCGGTGACCACGCTGGTCGTGACCTCGTCGAGCCAGCGCTGGGCGTCGATCTTGCGGTCGAAGTGGCGGGCGTGTTCCTTGCCGTCGAGGTCGCGGTATCGGGCACGCCATTTGCCGTTGGGGCGCTTCTGGATGTTGGCCAAGTGGCCTCTCCTTCGTGTCGGTTGTCAGTAGTGGCCGCCGTCCTCGATGTCACCGCTGAGGGTGCGAGCGTCCCGCTCGTCGCCCATGAGACGGAGGCACTGCTCGTGGATCGCCCGCGAGCTGTCGGGGTGGGCCTTGATGTGGTCGGCGATGGCGACCACGGCGCGATGAAGCCGGTCTTGTGCGTCGCGGGTCTCGTAGAACGCTTCGACGGCTTCTTGGACGAGGCGCCGGCTGTCGATGTCGAGCCCTTCCAGGGGCGGTGACATGAGCTCTTCGAGAGGGAGTTCGAAGACGCGGGTGAAGGCGAGAGCCTCGTCGAGGTTGATGCGTCGGCGGGGAGTGCCGTTCTCGATGCGCCAGACCGCTGTCTGGTTCATCTTGACGCCGGCTCTGGTCACCCGCTCCGCCAGCTCGGTCGTGCTCCACCCTCTGACCTCGCGCTCCAGGGCCACGCGTGCGGCCACGTTCCCTTCGCTGTAGAGCAGCGGCACCTCGCCGCCCTGGGGCCTGTCGCCTGCCATCGAACCTCCATAGTCACCATCGCTATCCCAATTGAAACATGGGCTTCCCGATTTGGGTAACCGCCGATCCTGGGGTGCAACTTTATGCAGATCGAATCACCACTTAGCCGAATGGGAATGCATGCGATACCTGACCACCGCCGAGGTCGCCGAGCGCTACCGCACAGCCGAGAGCACCGTCCGCTACTGGCGCCAGATCAAGAAGGGGCCGCGCGGCATCAAGGTCGGCAAGCGGGTCCTGTACCCCGAGGTCGAGCTGCTGCGCTACAAGCGCACCCTGATCGACGGCCAGGAGGAATGGGGCCTGGCCTCGTGAGCCACCGACAGGCCCAGACACAGCAACGGCCCCCGGCGCGCCAACGCCGAGGGCCGGAGATTCCCCTGCATGTCGCCCATCCCTGAACGAACGAACCGGTGAGGGGCGGGACCTTGCCCGTCCCGCCCCTCACCTGAGAGGAACGTCGATGGAGGACCCTACGTCCCCCGCCACCTCGAACACATCCCACAAGGTCGTCTGGCCTGCCGCTGCGGTCCCCGGCCAGGGCATCCCGTGGCTCGGTCCGGACCGGGCGGACGGCCGGTCCGCCTTTCCGGGCACCGGCGATCGACCGGACCGTGCCGCTGGTCCGGTCGGTTCGGGACCGGACCGACCCGCGACCGAAACCCGGACCGGTGTTCCGAACAACCCGGACCGGGAACCCGGACCGACGGAGAACGCGCAGCTCGGCGGCCTGACGGACCGGACCGGGAACCCGGACCATGGACCCGGTCCGGAAGCCGAGGACCGGGCGGAGAGTTCCGGCCGGTCGGCCGGCGAACCCGGACCAACGGTCCTGGCGGACCACGCTGCTCCGGGGACGGTCCCCGAACCCGGACCGGGGGCCGTGAGGGTGCCGGCCTCACGGCGGACCGGGACCAGGAAGGAACCGTCGTACTGGACGATCTGCGGGCGGCGATCGGCCGGTATGTGGTGCTGCCGAGCGAGGAGGCGCTCTCGGCGGTCACGTTGTGGGTGGCGGCTTCCCATATTCAGCCCGCTCTCCAGCATGCGCCGCGCTTGGCGGTGGTGGGGCCGACCAAGGGTTGCGGCAAGTCCCGCGTCCTGGACGTGCTCCACGAAACCGTCCATCAGCCGATGATGACGGTGAACACCTCCCTTGCGGTGATCTTCCGCGTGATCAGCAAGAACCCGCCGACGCTGCTGGTGGACGAGGCCGACACCATCTTCGGCCCCAAGGCCGGGGACAAGGAGGACCTGCGCGGCCTGCTGAACGCCGGGCACCAGCGCAACCGCCCGGCCTGGCGGATCTCAGGTCCGGAGCACAAGCCGACGGCGTTCCCCACCTTCGCCATGGCAGCGCTCGCCGGGATCGGCGACCTACCGGACACGATCATGGACCGGGCGGTCGTGCTCCGCATGCAGAAGCGCAAGCCGGGCGAGCGCATCGCCCCGTTCCGCTCGCGGTACTCGTTTCCGGAGCTGAACGCGCTGCGGGACCGGCTGACCGCCTGGCTGGCCCCGCTGCGGAGCACCGCTGGGCGCCTGGTTCCGCCGACGCCGGTCGAGGACCGCGCTGCCGATACGTGGGAGCCGCTGGTGATCGTCGCCGACCTGGCCGGCGGGCACTGGCCTTCCCGGGCCCGTTCCGCCTGCCTGGCGATGACCAGGAACGAGGTGGTGCAGGACGAGCAGACGACGCTGAAGACCCGGTTGCTCCGGGACATCCGCCGCGTGTTCGAGCAGCAGGGCGACATTGGGGCCATGCGCAGCCACGACCTGCTCGCCGCGCTCGTCCAGGACGCCGAGGCGCCGTGGGCCGAGTACGGCACCAAGGGCCTGAATGCCTACCACCTCGCCAATCTGCTGCGCGACTTCGGCGTCAGCCCGGCTAACCACCGTTTCGAGAGTGGCAGGCAGGCCAAGGCGTACGCCCGCAACCAGTTCCTCGACGCCGGGGCCCGCTACTGCCCCGACCCCGCCCCACCGGCCCCCGCAGCCAGCGACGTTGCGCCCGCACGTCGGGCCCAGGGCAGGCCACCGATCCCACCGACCGGCACGCCGCCCGTTGGCCCGCCCGGCGGGCCTGCCGGCCCCAGGCGCACTCGCTGACCCCAGCTCCGTATCCATCCGTCGCATCCGTCCCCGCGCAGGTCAGCGCGGGGACGGATGCGACGGACGTGACGAAGCCCCACCGCACACGACCACCGGAGCACCACCATGCCCGAACCGAGCACCGACAACGCGCCCACCCGCCGCCGCAAGGGGTTGTTCGGCCTGACCCGCCGATCAGCAGCAAGCTGGAGCGAACGAACCTCTAACGAGGCTTCGTCCGAGCTTGCCCCCGCCCCAGGGGTGGCGGAAGAGAAGGCCGGGCGCCAGGGGGCGCCCGAGCCGGAGGAGGCTGCCGCCGAGAACATCTGCCCGCCGGCAGTCGACTCCGTCGCCCCGCGCACTCAGCCGTCGACCGACGTCCAACCGTCCGTCGAGCAGCTCTCCTGGCGGACTCTCGACGCCCCCGTCCTGCCCGCGCTGATGAACCGCAAGCGCACCGTGGAGAAGCGCGACCAGGAGAAGACCATCCGCTTTACGCGGACCGCTGTGAGCGTGATCAGCGCCGCCGCTCACCGGCGCGGGCAGAAGTTCGCCGGATTCGTCGGAGACGCCGCCCTGGCCGTCGCCCTCGGCAAGGCGGGGCTGGTCGGCGGCCCGGAGGACGACCCGGTCCGCCCGCTGATCGAGGCCGTCGAGGCACACACGGTCGCGCTGAACCGCATCGGCGGCAATCTCAACCAGATCACCGCAGCCATCCATCGAGGAACGGTGCCCGAGCGCGCCGAGGCGGTGCTGGACCGCGTCGAGCAAGCCGCCGAGAACAGCTACCGGCTGATCGACCAGCTCCTGACGGAGGGCACCGCGCATGGTTCCTGACGTCTCCACCGGCTCCGACACCCGCGGGCTGATCGCCTACCTCTTCGGCCCCGGCCGCCGCGACGAGCACACCGACCCGCACATCGTCGCCGCCTGGGACATGGCCGGCGCCCTCGACCCCGGCCGCGACCCGGCAGTCACCTACCCCCAGCTCGCCAAGCGCCTCGACGCCCACGTCGACCTGCGCACCCGTGAGCTGGGCGGCAGGAAACCACCTCAGCACGTCTGGCACTGCCCGGTCCGTACCGCGCCGGGCGACCGCTACCTCACCGACGCCGAGTGGGCCGAGGTCGCCCGCCGCATCGTTCACGCCACCGGCATCGCTCCCGAAGGCGACGAGAAGGCATGCCGGTGGATCGCGGTGCGTCACGCCGACGACCACATCCACATCATGGCCACCACTGTCCGCGCCGACGGACGCCGCCCACGCACCCACCGTGACGGCCAGCGGGCCCAAGCCGAGTGCCGCAAGATCGAGGCCGAGTTCGGCCTGCGCCGCCTGAAGTCCGGCGACCTCACCGCGCCCCGCACCCCCACCGGCGCCGAACGCGCCAAGGCGGAACGCCAGGGCCAGACGGTCACGGCACGGCACTGGCTGCGCGAGCAGGCGTACGCGGTAGCCGCCGCCGTACGAACCGAAGCCGATTACTTCTCCGTGCTGGAGTCCCTCGGCATCAAGGTCAAAACACGCCTCGGCCCCGAGACAGGTGACGTGATCGGCTACAGCCTCGCCGCACCCGGCGACACCAACGCGGCCGGCGAACCCGTCTGGTACGGCGGCTCCAAGCTCGCCCCCGACCTCTCCATCAACCGCCTACGCGAACGCCTCCCCGACCAGAAGGTGGCCGACCGCCCCCGGTACGTGGCGGACCCCGCCGCCCCATGGCAGCACACCACCACCGCCATCCACACCGCACGCACCGCCCTCGACGCCGGTGACGATGCCGCCGCCCAGGGCCACCTGGCCGCCTTCGGCGACGCCCTGTACAACATCGCCAGCGCCACGACCGGCCCCCACCGGGCAGAACTGCAGGCGGCGGCGATGGCATTCAACCGCGCCCGCCGCTCCGCCACCCGCGCCGACCACCAGGCCGCCACCGCCCTGCGCCAGGCCGCCAAGGAACTCGCCTACGCCTCCAACGAGCCGGGCGGACTCGCCATCGCCCTGCTCTTCGCCACCCTGCACCTGGCCCACGCCACCGCCAAGTGGCACGAGCAGCGCGGCCACGAACAGCAGACCGCCGCGGCCGAAGAAGCCTTCCGCCACCTCCAGGCGGGCTACCAGCAGGCCGTCCCACCTGTCCTGGCCGACTTGGCTCGCCGCGCACCACGAGCCGCAACCGCCCGCCGCTACGAGCAGGACGTTCGCGCGGCCCTCCCCAACCACGCCGACCGAATCCTCGCCGACCCCACTTGGACCGCCCTGACCACCACCCTCGCCCACGCCGAGACCGCCGGCCACAACCCCCGACGCCTCCTGGCTGAGCTGGGCGCCCAGCGAGAGCTCGACAGCGCCGAGCGCCCGGCGGAGGTCCTCAACTGGCGCATCACGGCTTAGCCGAACCGGCGCACGCAAGCAGCTCGCAGCCGAAGCACCACCAGCGGCACCTCGGTTATGTCCGCCACGCCACGCCCTCCGGCCACACCAGTGGCCATGAGGCCCGAAGAGCGCAGTCGGCACCGCTGACCCCGGCCCGATGCCCCGCCACGCCTCGTGGCGGGGCATCGGGTCCGGCTCAAAGGCAGAGCTTCATGATGGTGTCGTCGAAGTTGGGAAACTCCTGTGTGGCCTGCGTGATGATCGCCGTTGCCGACGCTCGGCGGTCCGGGGCGAATTGCTCCGCGATGGCCGCCAGGTCGCGATTAGCCTGGGGAGCCCAATCCGGCTCGGGCTCGTATGAGGTGGCTGCTTCCCACGGGCCGAAGCCGTCAGCCAGCAGCCACAGAAAGGCGCCCAGGTCGCGAGCGACGACGCCGGTCTCTCCTTCGGAGCCCAGAAAGACAACGGGCTGCTCGACCAGTTCCCGACCGGGACGAACCAGCCAGAACGCCGCGTACCCGCCGGTGCCGTCCTGGCCGAATACACGGAAGTCGTTGCCGTTCAGCTCGCCGTTGCCTGTCCACGCACGGAACCACTCGGTGGTCTCATCGGCACTCAGGAATGACTCATACGGTTCGAAGTCGACACCATCCTCGCCAATGCACTCGAGCCGGACCGCCATGGCAGCGGCAAGCGGGGAGGAGAACTGGCGATCTCCGTTCGCGATCATGCGAGGAGAGTAGCGATCGGTTGGGCTTGGCAGCACCGCCTGCGATCCGGCTCAGCTGGCACCCGCACTCAGGGCAGTCAGCCGCGCGACCAGGTTCGTCTCAATGGGGCTCGTTGAAGGCGGTAGCCCGCTGCTGGCCAGCCTCGGAGCTGCTCGCATTGATTCCCCACCCGGTCGGCAGCATGGGCGACCGCCGACATCGCTCCCGCGGACGAGTGTGTCGCTCCGGTCGGCCTCGCACTCAGGTGAGGCCGACCGGCGAACAACGCTTCAGGAGCAGTTCCATTCCTCGCTGGGCAGTGCGTGCCACAGGTCGAGCCAGTCGTGGAGCAGGAAGAGGGGGCGGGTCAGGACGATGTCGCCGGCCCGCTGGGAGCGGATCGCCAGGCCGAGGTCGGCGAAGACCGGATCGCCGGCGACGCTGTACGCCAGGTTGCCGGGCCGTGTTGTGCGGTGGACGAGCCAGTCCTCCACGTGGGAAGGCGCGCAGCCGGTCAGCGGGGCTGCGTCCAGTCTCACCTGGGGGCCGGTGAGGGCATCTGCGGCGACGCACCCCAGGCGGCCGTCGTGAAAGAGGGCTCTGATCCCGCTCTCAGTGAAGTCGGCGTAGTTGAGCTGCCGGTCTTCGCCGTGGTGGGAGTAGGACGAGACGGCCGGTCCTTCGCCGAGGACGCGGGTGATCTCCTCCAAGGTCATCCCGTAGTGCAGGGGGCCGACTCCTACGTACGGCGTGAACGTCCACTCGGCGCGATCCTCCTCCCGGGCGATCCGCCACGGGCCGCGGTACCCCGCCTCGCTTCCAGGGGCGGCCACGGGCGGCTCGGGTGCCGGCTCGTGCAGGGCAGCCGGTATGGGAGCGGTCCGGTCCTCATGCCGGCGGCCGAGTCGTTCCGGAGCCGCGGTGTCCTCGGGTTGCTCTTCCAGCCAGCGGATCGCCTGCTCCTGCTCCTGGCCGCCGAACGGGTCCTCCGCCAGCGCGCCTGCCCGGTCCAGGGCCGCGCGGTGCTCCTTCTCCGCAGTGACGAGACCAGCGACATCCTCCCCCCAGGCAGCCAGCCGTTCCCGGGCGATCGACCGGTAGTACGAGTCCGCGCTCACGGCAAGGACTTTGCGAACGGCGGGCGTGTACCGGGGTACGGACGTGGCGAGGGCGGGGTCGGCCAGGAGCAGGGCGGTGGCCGCGAGCGCGGCCTCCTTCACCAGTGGATCGTCGGCGTCGCAGAAGTCCGCGATGCGGTCGTGGAGTATTGGCCTTGCCGCACGGGCGGCGGCCAGATTCTGCGCCGTGCCGACGCCGTCCTCGATGTCCAGGCGGGCGATGTCGGCGAACGAAGCCAGCCAGTTCAGCAGTTCGGCGCGAAGCGACCGCCGGCCAGCCCTGCGCCCCCACCGGTCTTCGGCGAGGGTGCGTGGATCGTCGAGAAGACCGGCCAGGACCAAGGCTGCCGGAGCAGTCGCCGGAGACACCTGATCCTGATTGAGGAGCAGCCGATACAGATCGCCTACCGCCCGTACCCGCCGGGCCGGGTCGGCGGCGAGCACAGCGCCGAGGACGTCCGGTGTGTCAGGCACACCGTGCTGGCCCGTACAGACGTGCGGCAGCTCATCCCAGGCGGTGCCGGTGAGCTCTGCCCGTGCTCTGGGTGGCAGGGAGCCAGTGGGAGCATCAGCAAGGTCTGGGGTCATCTCGTTGATCACGACCGCAGTGTTCCAGCTGACTCCGACACCAGCGCCGCCGATCTGTGCCACAGACCGCAGACGGCTCACGCTCGAGCAACACTCTGATGCCCTCGCTGCTCGTGGCAGCGAGGGCATCAGGGCGTCAGGCGGCGCGGGCTGTGGGTAACTGCGCGACCCACCTCGTGAGCCCGGTCAGGTGCTCGGGCTGTAGACCGAGGTGCGGGTCGGGCTGAACGAGGAGGGTCGACGTTCCCTTCGCAGTGCGCTCCGCCGCCCATTCATGGTCGAGGCCGGTGAAGTCGTCGTCGATCCAGACGGCGGGGGCGTCGCCCAGCCAGGCGTCGACGTGGTCGCGTTTCCACAGGTAGCCGTTGGGGTGGCTGGTTGTGATCTGCGGACGCGGGAGATCGACGTACGACAGGGTTGGAAGGCCGAGGAGCGGGCCGATGAGGGTGGTGGCGTCCTGCCGCCAGCTGGTGCACCAGACCGGGGTGACCAGGCCAGTGCGGATCACGTCCATGAGCAGACGGCCGTGGTCGGGGTGGAGCCAGACGGTGACCGGGTTGTCGGCGCTCCGGCCGGTGGGGACGACGTCGTGGCGGGCGTGGGTGGCCGGGGTCGAGCCGTCCGCATTGGGGAAGGGTATGAGGACGCCGTCGACGTCGAGGAGCAGGTAGGGCGGGCGCATCGGTTCCTCCAGGGAAGCCGGGGCGAGTGGCTGGTCAGAGCTTGCGGGCGCGGATCAGCAGGGTGGTGGGCCAGTGGCCCATGCGGAGGTCGTGGAACTCCTGGGCCGAGGTGAGCCAGAAGCCCGCCTGGCTGAGGTGCTTCTCCCACCGGTCAGTGGAGAACTCCCAGCGGGCGATGGGTAGGCGGGTGCGATCGGGAAGAGTGACGTGGTCGCGGCGAGGCCGGTCGTCGCCCGAGGGGCTTCGGCCGCCACGCTGCGGGTGCGGGACGGAGAAGGCGAGCACCCGTCCGGGCGTGAGGTGCTGAGCGATGGCCGGGAGGAGGAGCTCGGGGGCGACGAGACCGACGGCGCCGAAGACGGAGTAGATCGCGTCGAACTGCTCGTCGGAGGCGTGCAGGTAGTGCAGGGCGTGGCTGGCGACGAAGGTGAGGTTGTTCAGCCGTCCGTAGTGGGAGCGGGCGCGGCGGACCTGGAGGCCGACCAGGTCGACGCCGGTGACGTGGGCGCCGTGGCGGGTGGCGAGGTGGGCGGCGTTGTGACCGGGGCCGCAGCCGAGTTCCAGGAGTCGCTTGCCGCGCAGGTCGGAGCCGAGGACGTCAGCTCCGGGCCCTTGGCCGGGTCTCGTGGTCCATTCCATCCGTGTGGGTACGGACAGGGGTTCGGCGAGTCCGGCGGCGGTGCGCTGGGCGGCGTGGGCGTGCCAGGGGGATGCCTGGGCGAGCACGTCAGATCTCCAGGAGGTGGAGGACGTCGGTGAGGTGGCGGCGCACAGCCTTGATGTAGGCCGGGTCGGTGGCCGGGTCGTCGATCCAGCGGACGGACTGCTCCATGAACCACTCGACGGCCCACATGCGGTGCCAGCCCAGGGCCCAGTGTTCGGCGGTGAGTCCGCCGCGCGGGGCGAGGGCGTCGGGGGTGCCGCCGGCGGTGACGTACTGCTCCAGGAAGACGCGCATGCGCACGGGGTGCGGGGGCTCGATGGTGCCGTGCCAGCTGGCGAGGTCGAGCAGGCCGGGTCCGGTGAAGGCGCGGGCGAAGTCGAGCAGCCGCCAGCCGCGCTCGCCGATGTGGAGGCTGGTGGGGTGGAACTCGGAGTGCACCCAGCCGAACGGTTCCAGCGTCGCTCCGGCCGAGCGGCCTTCGGCGGCCTTGGCGATCCGGTCGAGCGCGTCCTCGACGTCGTCGGCGTCCTGCCACCGGTCGGCCTTGCGTAGCCGTTCGAGATGTTCCAGCGCCCGGGCCGGAAGTGCGCGCAGGCGCTCCTGGCCGAGGACGGGCAAGGGCGGAGCCGTACGGGCGCCGTGCAGGACCACGGCCGCGGCGGCACCGTCGAGGTCGTCGGCCTCGCGGACGGACGGTCCGAGGTCCTCCATGAGCATGCCGAGCCAGCCGTCCAGGACGGCGGAGGCGTGGACCTGGGGGACGGGTACGCCGAGGGTGTGGGCCAGGCGGAGGGCCTGATCCTCGCTGTCGAACGGCTTCTTGGCGTACTTGAAGATGGCCGTGGAACCGTCGGGGAAGGTCACGCGCTCGACGCCGGACATAGACCACACGCGTACCTCCTCCCGTACGGCGGTGGTCTGGCCAGCCACGGTGAGCAGGTTGTCGAGGAGTTCGGCGCTGGGGTTCGTGGTCACGTAAGGGCTCCGGAGGGGGATGGTGGCGTCCGGGGCGGGCGAGAGACGGCCCGCCCCGGAGCCTGTTCGGGTGGGTTACACGGCGGGGTTCACGCGGTGGGCGTAGACCTGCTCGATCCAGCCCGCCTTGAACGCGGCGAGGTCGTCGCGGAAGTTCGCCATCGAGGCACCGTAGGGCGCGACCACGCCGCCGGACTGGTCCGGCACGGACTGGCAGCCGTGCACGAGTCGGCCGCCGAGCGCGGCGTGGGCCTTGATGGACTCGATCCGGCGGTGCTCGTTGAACCAGCCGCCGTGGTAGACCTCGTCGAGCATCCCGCCCATCTCGTCGTCCAGGTCGAAGACGACGGAGGTGGCGGCGGGGAAGAACCAGCACGGGCCGACGTTGGAGATGTGCCCGTCCAGCTCGACCTTGTTGAGCGCCATGAGCGTGGCGGCCTCGCGGAGCATCCGCAGGTGGTCGGCGGTGATCTGCGGCAGGCCGAGGCCGGCCAGGTGCTCGTCGCGGAAAAGGTACGCGTACACCTCGTACGCGGTGGCCAGGACACGGGTCGCGTCGGAGGTCGACTCGCTGTGCTGCTTGATGAAGTCGAGCGCGAGCTGCTCGACCGCGCTCTCGGTCGTCTCGTCCACGTCCAGGAGCTGGGACTTGACCAGCTCCCAGTCGGCTACGAGCCAGGTGTTCGACTCGAAGCGGAAGAAGTACTCGGCCGGGTCGATCGTGATGCGTCGGCCGTCGACCTGGATGCCGGGCAGGCGGCTCCAGCGCGGGTCGAACGCCTCGGGCAGCTCGACCGTGATGGCCGTGGTGTCGATGGTGGTCACCGTGTCTCCGTCTCTGTTCGTCCGGACGCGGGCACAGGAATGCCCGAGCCTGGTGTGGGCGTACGGAACTTCGGGGTGCCGCCCGGACCAAGGGGGAGCCTGGATCACGGTTGCGCCGTTCCGGGCGGCTGCTGATAAGTGAACCGGTGGTCACGCTCAGTGGGTACGGTGGAAGGCAGTTGAAGCGGTATACGCGGTTTACAGCTCCAGGGCGGAGGCGATCGTGGCAGCGCAGCGAGAACCCAACTCCCGTCTGCGTGACGTCATTGCGGCGGTCGGCTGCACCTACGAGGCCCTCGCCAGAGACGTGCGGCGCATCGCCGCCGAGAGCGGGGAGATCCTCCAGACCAACAAGTCGGCCATCTCGCACTGGGTGAACGGCACCCGTGCCCCGTCCGGCCGGGTAGGCCAGTATCTGGCCGAGGCGCTGTCCCGCCGAGCGGGGCGCACGGTCACCCAGACCGAGATCGGCCTCCAGGCCAGCGATGACGAAGCGCCGGCGGAATCCGACCCTGTCCTCGCCGCCACCGACCTGGGCCGCGCCGATGTCGAGCGCCGCCGCTTCCTCGCCATCGCGGCCTTCACTACCGCCGGCGTCGCCATGCCGCTCGGATACGACCACGAAGCCACTGCCCGCATGCTCCGCGCCCGCACAGGCACGTCCGTGGTCGGGGCGGAGGACGTGGACGTCGTACGGCAGATCACGGCGGCCTTCAGCGCCGCCGACGAGCGCCTCGGCGGCGGGCACGGCCTGACCACCGTCACTGCGTACCTCGCCGACACAGCCGCCCCCATGCTGCGTGGACGCTTCCCCAGCGAAGCCTTACGTCGGGCCGCCTTCGGCGCCGTCGCCGAACTCGCCTACCTCGCAGGGTGGAAGCACCACGACCTCGGCCAGGAAGGCGCCGCCCAGCGCTACTACCAGGTCGGCTACAAGCTCGCCTGCGAAGCCGACCCCTACGGCCACGCCGCCTGGATGATGCGCGCCCTTGCCCACCAGGCCCTCAGCCTCAAACAGCCCCACCACTGCGTAGACCTCGTCGAAGGCGCCCTCCGCACGGGTCTCGGCCACGTCGACGGTCAGACCGAGGCTCTCCTCCACATCACCCACGCCCGCGCCTACGCCGCCACCGACGAGCACCCGTCGGCCGCACGTGCCCTGCTCGCTGCCGAGGACGCTCTCCTACGAGACGACGGCCCCCAGCCCAGCTACTTCCGCGTCAGTGGCCCCGCCGCCGGCACCGTGGCCAGCCACACCGCCCGCACCCTGACCGACCTCGCCGACCACATCGGCACCGAACAGCAGCACCGCGACGCCCTCACCCGCTGGGACCCCGAGAAGTACAAGCGCGTCCACGCCCTCACCCACGCAGATCTCGGCGACAGCCTCGCAGCCCAGGCCCGCGCCGACGAGGCCGTCGCCGCCTGGACCCAGGCCCTGGTCCTCATGGAGGGCATGACCTCCGACCGCACCCGCAAGGCGATCACGTCGATCCGCTCCACCCTGGCGCTCTACCAGCGCCGCAAAGTGCCCGGCGCCGCCGATCTCGCTCGCCGCGCCCGCGAGGCCCTCGCCTAACATGCCCAACAACCCGCCCGACGAAGGGAACACCGTGGCCCAGCACACCAACGACCAGCCGAAGGCCCTCACGCCGGCGCTCGAATCGATGACTCTGCTGGTCGCTGCCGTCATCGTCCACGACAAGGCCACCAACCGCGTCGTCCTCCTCCAGCGCAGCGAGAACGCGAAGTTTGCCCAGGGCATGTGGGACCTCCCGGTCGGCAAGAGCGAGCCGGGCGAGCCCATCACCGAAACCGCGGTCCGCGAGCTCTACGAGGAGACCGGCCTCACGGTGAAGCCCGAGTCCCTCAAGGTCGCCCACATCATCCACGGCGCCTGGGGCGTCGAAGCCCCCAACGGCTTCCTCACCGTCGTCTTCGCCGCCCACGAATGGACTGGCGAACCCGAAAACCGCGAACCCCGCAAGCACTCCCAGGTCCGCTGGGTCGACGCCTACTCCATCCCCGAGGCGTTCGTGGATACCACGGCCAGCGCCCTCCACCATTACCTGAATGACGGCTCGGAGGTCTCGCTGGACGGCTGGTCGGCAGCGTGAGCATCACGCTGCTCCACCTCATACCCAAGGACCCGCACTTTTCGCCTGTGCCGGCTGCGAGCGAGGCTGCGCAGGCCCGGCTCCAGCAGCTGGTTCCTGAGGCGTTGGGCGGTTACGACGTTTGGGACATCCCCGGCACAGCCTTCATCGATCCCGGGGAGAACAGGTGTGGTGTTCGGTGCCCCGTATGCGGCTCCGACATCGAAGACTGGTGGGGCAACGCGATGGACACGGCAGCCCTTCCGGACGGCTACTTCGATGCACTTGCCGTGACGATGCCCTGTTGCTCTGCCCAGACGGACCTGAACGCCCTCGACTACCTCTGGGCTGCGGGTTTTGCCAGGTACAGCCTCGTAACCACAGATCCAGAATACGAGCTGCCACTACCGTCAGCCAGCATCCGGGCGCTGGAGGACCTCCTAGGCGCGGACCTGCGACAGGTCATCGCCCGGTACTGACGTCAAGCGCTGGCTTCGCTATGCAGGGCCGCTCGGAGACAGGAGCTCGTAAGGCAGGTAATTGTCGTCCGGTACGCGCGGCACGTAGTCCGGGGCCGTGCGTGAGGCCACAGCCAGCAGGCGAGCGGCAGCCTCCTCCTCGGAGGTGGAGGCGAGCCCGAGGGCGTGCAGAAGGCGGTCGCGCTCGGCGTCGAAGTCCGGGTGGTCGGCCCGAAGGTCCGAGCCAAGCTCGCTGATCGCGAAGCCCTTCGCCAGGTCGCGCCACCAGCACCTCTCCTTCACCGAACGCGAGGAGATCGCGCTGCTCAACGCCCAGGGCGAACGCGTGCGCGAGATCGCACGCCGGCTGGGCAGAGACTCGTCGACCGTCTTGAGGAAGCTGCGGCGCAACGAGGCCACATGTGGCGGACACCTCAGCTACCGGGCTTCGATCGCGCAGTGGAAGGCGGAGCTGATGGCGCGGCGTCCGAAGACGCCGAATCCCGGCGCAGTGCGCTGATAGATTGTTACGCTCCACGCCAAGATCCATGGGGGAGGTTCGCTTGGAAGGCGCTCAGGCGCAATCGGCGGACTATGAACGCGTACTTGACGCAGTAACAGCCCCGGTGACCGAGGCCTATTACGCGCAGCGGGTTCAGTCGGGCTTCAACGCGCGGCTCAGGGCGCAGGCGGCACAGTCCACCATCACCCTGTTCGCCGGAGGCCTCTTTGCCGCCCTGACGTTCACGACCCTGGCGGATCGGGGCAAGCCGACCCAGGTTGCTGCGGTCATCGCGGTCGCGTTGTGGCTGATCGCGGCTCTGCTCTACATGAGCGCGGTCGCGTTGCCCGTGGTGGACGCCCCAGGGCCCGGCTTCGTCAAGACCCGTGAGGCACTGGTCAAAAGAGTCCTGGACAAGGCCAACCACGAAGCCCGGGAGATCGACAGACGTCAGGCGCGGGCCAACTGGGTCGCCACGTCGGCGGTTTTCATGAGCGTTGTCACGTTCGCCCTTGGGGTGCTGTTGGGGCCTGAGGAAGAATCCGTCGCGGGGACCGTCGTCGTCGACCCGTCCTATCGGACGACGCTGACCGCTCTGTGTGGCTCGAGGCTCGACCGTATTTCAGGCAAGGTCGTCAAGGGGTCGCTGACCGCACAGTTCATCGAGGTGAAGCCCGAGAAGGGCACGTGTGAGGGACAGGGTGATTCTCTACGGATCCCCCGGTCTGCGGTCAAGGGAGTGAGGTTGGGCGATGGCTGAGCGGGAAACCTCGGCACACATTCTTTGTGCGGGTCCCGTGCCCGGACCCACGGAGGCGTTCGATCGCACCGTGGAGGCTGTCGTCCAGGATCTGCGAAGCCTTCATGACTCGGGGAAGCATCTGGATGGACTGTTCGTCCTCGGCACCCGCGGGGAGCTGCCCGGGGGCGGATATCAGGCCGCCCGGGATCTGGTCGACACACTGATGCTGGAGTGCATGGGCCATGCGCCGAACGCCACGCCGGTGGTTCTCGCAGCCCCCGGATTGGGTGACCGCCGTACGGACGGGGCCGGGCGCCGGCCCCTGGTCCGCCGCGCTCTGACGGACATGTGGGACGGTTACGCCGACGACTTCTGGCGCGGTGACCTCGATGAGGAGGTGGCACAGCCGCTGAGGACCGATGTCTTCGGCGGGTTCGAAGAATGGCAGAGCCGCATTCGCCAGCCCGGTTCCTGGTTGCACACCGGCGTGCTGTCCGGTGATGCGGCATCGAGCATCGACCTGGAGAGCAAGCGCATCGGCCTGGTCACGGTCAACACGGTTTTCCGCATGGTCGCCGAGGATGCTCCGGTGGCCTTGGCAGGTTGCTACGACGAACAGCTGAACCGTGCGGTCGGCGCGGACTTCTCGGATTGGGCCGGGGACAAGGCGCTGACAGTCCTTCTCGCTGGCCACACGTGCTTTCTCCCCGATGTCTCTGGTATCTCCACGCCCGTGCTCGCCCTGGCCGGAGAGGGGGAGGCGGGCGGCGGCTGGCAGGTCGTGTCCCGGGCTCCTGGGCAGGTGCACCGGCTGCTGCGGGTGGACTTCCGTGACCAGGGCCTCGAAGTGGTGGATTTCGAAGCGAGTCGCCCCGTTCCCCTGCTGGCACGAGGTTCTTCCGCATCAGTGACCGCGCCCGTGCCGACGCACCGGGACCGCGCACCGGAGGAAACCGACGAAGCAGCGCTGATTAAGGACTTCTACCAGCAGGCTTCCACCGGGCGCATGGTGCTGGTGCTGGTTTCCGGACCCGAAGCCGACAGTGCGGTTCTGGGGACGGACGAGCTGAACGAACGGCTCGCCCGGCTGGTGTATGGCTCCACCCCTTCGCCTCTGCCGTCACTCGCGGAAACCTGGGACGCCGCCCGCGAGGAGCTGTCCGCAGGTCAACTCGAGCAGCAGGCCAAGGCGCTGCTATGCCCACCCGGCGCGAATCCTCGAGCGGCACATCGTGTGCTGAAGTCTCCGTGGTGGCGCATCTACGATTTCACGGGGTCCGACACCTTCGCCGTCGCTGTCGGTCGAAATCCGCAACTCGCCGACACCGTCGCCCTTGTCAACGGGACCCAGGAGGTGCCCGGGAAGAAGAAGAACGTCATCGAAGTCGTGTCCATGAACGGAAAGGTGGACGAGGCGGGGGGATACGACTTCGGGACGGTGTCGACGCAGGACAGCGATCCCCGCAACTTGTGGCGCCGGCAGTTCCAGACCGAGCTGCTCAATCGTCCGGTGCTGTTCATGGCACTCTCTCCCGACAGCCCGGCGCTGTGGGACACGATCGCGCTGACCGACAGACTGTCCGGATCCGGTGGCGGTTACCCGGGTTTCATCGTCACTCCCGCAGGCTCCGACGCCAACCGCCCCAGGCTACGACGCGCAGGACTGAGGCACATTCAGGAGGCTCCTTTCGATTTCGCGACCCGGAGACTGAACCCCGGTCACGGAGATCTGATTGAGGGAATGCGGTCGCTCTCGCAGTCGCACGCGGGCGAACGCAGGGGCACTGGAGCCGTGCAGGTGGCGTCTTTGATCGCGGATGCGCCGAAGGGAAGCCGTGCCTTTCTAGAGGGCAGTGAGCCCACGTGGGGCGACATCGTCCACAACGTCGCCGCCGACCTGTCGATGGTGGACGCGCTGGAGAAGGCGGCGCAGCGTGATCAGAGTGGCCGGGCACCCATTGTCCTGCTTAAGGGAAGCGCCGGCTCGGGCAAGACGACGGCACTGATGCAGTGTGCGTACCGCTTCCACGTGCGGGGCGAGAAGGTGTGCTGGGTGGACCGCGACGCCTCGGTGCCGCGCCGGACCATCGAGGACCAAGTTCTGGAACAGCACATCGGGGCCGTGTTCGTCGATGACGTCGACATGTTCGGCGGCCAGGCGGCGACGATGCTCAAGACCCTGAACAAGGGCGGCGAGACCGCGGTGGTCGCCGCCATCCGCACGACCCGTCACTCCGTTCTGGACGCCACGTTCGATCCCACCACCTTGCGATCCGACGAGCCTCTCACCGACGCGGATCTGAAGAACCTCATCAAGGCACTGAAGAAGCAGGGACTGCTGGGTGAGCTGAAGAAGCATCGATTGCCGCCCCAGCGTCTCAACGCGATGCGCACGATCTGCGAGCGGGGCCTGCTCGCAGCGATGATCAAGGTGGTGACCGGCAAGGACTTCGAGGAGAAGGTCCGCAGCGAGTTCCAGCAGTTGGGTGACGAGGAGCGGGCGGCGTACGCTACCGTCTGCCTCTTCGAATCTGCGCTCGTCTACAAGCAGCGCGGCATCGACGAAGAAGATCTGCTGTTGATCATCGCCGGCGGCGAGGCGCCCACACGCAGCCTCCGCGAGGCCGTCTCGGGACTTGTCGGGATGGGGATACTCATGCGGTCTGGTGACGGCCGAGTCCGGTGCCGGCAGCGCGCCATCGCGGACACCGTGGTGGATTCGGTGCTCAGGAACAATGTCGAGCGACTGTCCTCGGTGGTGGAGTTTTTGCTCGTCTTCTACGCGGCGAGGGCATGCAACATCCAGGACAACGATCATCCCCTGCGCAGAGCGATGATCAAGCTGCTTAGTCATTCACTGATGAACGACCTGAAGCTCCCGGTCCAATCTGTGCGGAATATCTACGACAGGGTGCTCCCCTCACTTCAGGACGATCGGCACTACTGGCTGCAGCGGGGGCAGTTTGAGCTGGAGAACGGAGATCTCGGCATCGCCCGCAACCACTTGCTGAGTGCCAAGGGATGTGACGGAGGGGAGCAGGACACCTTCGTGCGAACCACCAGTAGCGCGATCGACCTGAAGGCGGCGGCCAAGGCGCCACGCAAACCCGATCTCGAAAAGGCAGCCGTCAATGCTGTCCAGGAGCTCTACGCCGTCACTCGCGAACGCGGCGGAGACGCTCCACACAGTTACACGATCTTGGCCCGCGAAGGCAGCAGATGGCTGGAGGCGTGTGCCGAGACCCTCGATTCTCAGGCGTTCCTGGATAATCAGACTTTGATTCTCCAGATTATCGTGGAAGGTAAGAGGTTCTGTCGCGGAAACCACCAGTTCATGTCCGTCGCTGATACCTACGAGCCGTTCCTCAAGAAGCTTCAGCCACGGGGACCCGGAATTCCGGTTTAAGTCGTTCGTCGTCACGGCTGTCAGCTGTCTCCCTGAGCCCTCGATTACGTAGCCGTAGCCGATCTCCTCGGGGTGCTGGGACGGCATCGGTCACCTCTCCGGGTGCAGGTCGGTACGGTCGATCCAGTTGGGGGCGACGAAGATGTTGCTGCCGGCGGGGGCTTCGGAGGCTTCCAGTAGGGACCAGGTGCGGGACTCCTCGACCAGGTGCTCCCAGGGCGCGGTCCAGTCGAGTTCCCAGTTCAGGTCGGGGCCGGAGACGCCGTACGTGCGGCCGGCGTCCACTCGCCAGAACTGGGAGTAGAGGATCACCTGGGCGTGGTCGGCCAGGTCGTTGATGATCTCGGTGAAGTGGGTCGAGGGCCAGCCAGGGGCGTCGTCCGCGGTGGAGGCTCGTAGGCGCGTGCTGAGCGGTGGGACGACAGGGGTGCGGGCGCCGAGTTCGGTCAGAGCCCAGCGGATGCCTTCCGGCTCGCTCCAGTCCGGTGGCGTCGCCCGTTCCAGGCAGGCGTGATAGGCGCGGCGCACGGGCTCGACCGCGCCGTCGATCTTCAGGCTCGCCAGGGCCATCGCCGCCCATTCGCGGACGGTCGGGTTGTCGCTGTCTAGCAGGCCGATGAGAGCGGGGCCGCAACGGGGATCGCCCACCTCCTCGAAGACCTCGATGGCGGTCAGCTGACCGAAGCCGCCGAGGGAAGGCAGGCCGTTGATGACGGCGGGTATGGCGTCGGCGCCGATCCAGATCAGCTCCGCGCGGGCGTCGTAGGACTCCTCGGCCTTGCCGTCGAGCTGCTGGACGATTGTCTCGATGTTGGAGGTCATGACGCGGAGTGATCCCGGCGCCAGAAAGTGGGGAGCCACCAGCAGAGAACCGAGCTGTCGTCGGGCCACGGGGCGCGGTCCTCGGCCGCCCAGTCCTCGAAGGAGTCGCGTGTCAGATCGATGGGGCGCCAGGCGGGGTCGAGCGGCTCGTCTTCGGCCGGCGGGCGGACGAACCGGCGGCCGTGCTCGTCGCAGGCGCCGAAGTCCTGGTAGTTCCGCTGGGCCTCGATCAAGGAGACCTTGTTCGCGCCGCCGCCCATGGTCGGCCAGCGGAACTGGACCCCGTCGTCCTCCCAGAAGCAGACGGGGGTAGATCTCGTACGAGCCGGGCATCTCGCCCAGCACGCGGTGCCCGCAGCATGGGCAGGGGTAGCGGTCGCTCACCCGGGCAGTCTCCTTGCCGGTCCCGCTGGTGCGCCATGGATTTCTCGGCCTCCGCCCGCCCGGCCAGTCCGCAGCCAGTCCGCAGGACACCCGTAAACGGCCGTCGGAAGCCAACGCGTGCCAACACAGAAGTCCCAGGTCAGAGCCCTGGAGGGGGCTCCGTCGCAGGTCAGGATCAGGCCGCAGACATTCCGCTTCAACGTGTAGCGGGTGTGACCTGCTGTCATGTGCTGATCCGGCAATCAGGCCGGTCAGAAGGGGTTCGACTCTTCGGAGCCGAGCCCCTGGTCCTTTTCGTGCCGGGTTCGCGTCCGGCCGTCGGCACGGCTGCTGTGTTGGGTCTCGGCCCCTGTATCCCGCGAGGGACGCGTGGCAGGACTTGGCGGGCCCGCGTCCGTGCTCACTCATGGTGATGCTGGGTTCGGAAGGGAAAGGCCCCCGCCCCGGTATCCGATGGCGGGGAGCCACAGCGAGTCGATCCCACCCGCCGAATCAGTTCTCGTCCTTCTCCTCGTTGTACTCGGCCCCGGCGTGGGGTGCGGCGGGCCGATGTGTGCTGTGCGAGGTGTCCCAGAAGTACGGAGGCGCTGCGTTGTCCTCGCCCGGCTCCCACCGGTCTCGGTTCCGTTCGCTCGTGTCGCGCTGCTCAGTTTCGGGCGTGAGTGTGTCGGGGTCGGTGAACGGCGGGTCCTCGGAAGCGGGGGGACGCGGCGGCCGGGGCCCCGTTTCGGCCCCCTCGCCCGACGGCCTTCCCTCAGCTCCCTCGTCCCCGTCGGGCGCTGGGAGAAGGTTCCGACCGATCTCCTCTGCGGCCTCGTCCAGTCCGGCGGCTTCCAGGCTCCGCATCACACGGTGCACGAACACCGTGTACTCATCCATGTCCGGTTTCAGACCCACCGCTGTGAGCAACAGAAGCAGCCGATCTGTAACCCCTACTTCCTCCTCGCGGTCGAATGCCCCTCCGCCCGGGTCGTCCGTTCCCCACAGAGGGTCTCCGGAGCGCACGTCCGCAGGCGGAACGAGCAGGTGCCGGAAGATCTCGGGCACCTCTTGGTCCTTGGCCGCCGCTGCGATCCGGGCGAGCGGACCGATCATGTCGACTGCCTTTTCGATGTCGTCCTCGTGACGGGCTAGCCACCAGACCACGGCACTGCCCGTGCTCTTGAGTACGTCTTCACCGAGGTAGCTTCGCTTGTTGCGCTCGTGCTGACGCTCGTACTCCCAAATTTCCTCGTCCTTGCGAAGATCGTTCAACTTGCGCAGCCGGTCGCGGTCGGCGGGGGCGAGGGTCAGCGTCACATCAGCCGCCAGGGCTCTCACCCGTCCGCTCCGGTCCGGGAGCGGGGCGCCCAACTCCCCGTCCAGGAGATACCGTGCGAAACTCGCCCGGCCGGGCTCCTCCCGGCGGACGATTTCCAGGGCCCGACTGACGACCGAGGAAACGGCGAGGGCTGGGAAGGCGCCGTCGGACCAGTTGGCGTGCTCGGGGACCGGCTTCCACCACACGGTGGCGGAGAAGAGGAAGTCGTAGCCGTCCGCCGCGCTCGGCAGCGCCGCGTCGACCACTCGCGTCTCCTGGTACGGCTGCTCGGTCGGCGCTGTCGGCGGCTCGGGTTCTGCGGGCTCGTACGAATCGGCCGACGCGAAGCCACCGCTGAGGACGGTCATCACGAGCAGCAGGGAGCCCGAGGCCGTGACCATGGACATGAAACCCCACAGCCAGACCGACCAGTGCAGGAGATTTCCCAGGACAGCCGGTGCCAGGCCGCAGAGAGCGACGAACAGCAGGCTGGGAGAACGGTGTTTCATCGTGCCTCTTCCGCGGTCCGTGGTCCGGCGCCCGCACGCTCCGTGTTTTCCGTGCGGGCGTACTGTGCGTGGTCGATGTGCTGCCAGAAGACGGTGGCGACGGCCGCCCGGGACGGGTGGCGCGAGGCCCCTGCCCAACTACAGGCGATGGCGTAGAGGCGGTGGAGCGCGGTCGTGCGGCCGTGTGCCGCCCCGACCATCACGCCGAGCGCCATTTCTTGTGATCTGTCGCCTGCCACGGCGCTCAGCCAGCTACTCACCAGTGGGTTCCAGAGCGCCGTCGCCGGTTGCGAGAAGACCGCCTCCCAGCCCAGGAACAGGTCTGGCCACGGTGGTGGCTCCGGTGCCCGATCGCTTCCCAACAGCTCTGTGAGCAGTCGGAGATGAGGCTCGGCCTCGCGTGGCTCCTGAGACGCCCGGTCCCGCAGGCGGTCGATCAGCAGCCGGTAGAACCGGCGGTCGCGGCCGACGAGGCCGAAAAGCGCCTCCCGGGCCCCGCGCGCTGCCTCCCCCTTCCGTATCGCGAGGTAATGGAGTCGCACAATTGCCTGATCCGGGTGGGTGGCGCTGAGGTTCTGGAGGCAGGCGGTGGTCAGGACGCGGACCAGACCGTCCGACGAAGAGCCGGACCTTGCGCATTCGTAAACCCGCCTGCGGAACCACCCTCCGAACCTTTCGTGGCTGAGACCGAGTTCGAGGGCCGCCACTGCTCGAGGGTCGCAGGATGCCCCTGTAACACTGTCCGCCCAGCGGACTGCAAGGCTGAAGAGGTGGTCGGGTCGCCCGACAGCCAGGGACCGCTCTCCGAAGCGGACGACGACGTTCACTCGGTCGTCGATGGTCAGGCCGCGGAGTCCGGCGGAGTGGCCGATCCAGCGCTTGAGGTCGCCGCGTATCCCGGGAAAGTTCGCCCAGAAGTACGCCCGTACCGCGTCGGCATAGGCCAGTCGCCCGAAGCGGAGCCGTCCGTCCGGACTCCGCTCGATCCCGAGCGAGGTCAATCGCTCCCCGAAGTCCGTCCGTGCGAGTTCGGTCGTCACCTCTTCCTCTTGTCTCACGGTTCTCATCAGCCCGTGCCACGCTTCGTAGACCGTGTCGGCGTGTGCTTCCTCGAACACCGCAGTCGCGAGCAACAGGGCTCGCTCGGGCGCGGTGCGGACCGTGGCCACCTGTCGGCCCACCTCGCCGGCACGGTCGGTCACTGCGTGCATCGCCTGGTCGAGCCACCCCGTGAAGTCGGTGCCGAACCGGCCGCTGTCGCGCGCGCTCCTCACCAGTCTCGTGAGCCGTGCCAGTTCCCGCATGGGGGAGTGGTCGCACAAGCGCTGCAGATCGGGGCCTGCCAGGTCTGCAGGGCGGAAGACCATCCGGGCCATGCGTAGATGACGGGTGACGACGGCGAGCCCCCGGGGACGCCTCAGCGCCACCGTAAGTGGTTCGAGCTCCGGCGCGTGGGCGTGGTCCATGCCCGATGGCACGACAACGACCAGATGAGCCCCCGCTTCCTGGATCTGCGATCGGCGTACGACCAAATGGCGCTGGGCCGTGGTGTACGCCTCTTCGTCGGCGATCCTGGAGAGATCGAGGAGGAAGCGGTCCCCGTTACCGGGGGCGAGAGGGACTTCGTCCTTGTCTCCAGCGGGAAGCTCTTCGAACCGGGTCTCCTCGTCGGTGTTCCCATCGTCACCGAGCCGGTGCAGCAGCATGATTGCTGCCGCGCGGCGGCCGCTGCCGGGCGGAGCCTCCAGCAGCACCACCGATCCGGGCTTTTCCAAACGGTCGGCCGCGACGCGGTAGCCCACCGGTGGAACGAACCGGTCGGCCAGACGTACCCGGTCCTCGCGGACGACTCGGAGGGACTCGACCCTTTTGTGGACCAGCCGATCCGCTCCGACGCCGTAGAAGACGTACTGGGGCCCCACGCCATTGTTCACCGGGCCACGTGGATCGTTGACGGTAACGCGGTCCTGCTCGGTCATCGCCCGTTGTCCGAACTGCGGCGCTCACGCTCGAAACGCTGGTGGGTCGTGGCGCTGTTGTCGCCTGCGGTGAACTGGACCCCGGTGTTGTCACCCTGGAAGTGGGGTGCGTTGTACTGGCTGCCTCGGCCTGTGTTCACTGGCCCCTGCGGCTCGTTGACGAAGGTGCCGAGGTCACCGTTGAGATTCCCGATACCGCCGCGTACGCGCTGCTCGATGTCGCGCGTACGCATCCTGGTGTGTCCCGCACCCTTGGCCGATTTTTTGCAGGACTTCTCCTCGGTACGTTCCCGTGCGGCACGGGCGTCCTGATCCACCGCACCCAGATCGGGCAGCAGCCGGGCGAGAGCGTCGCCGAGTGCGGCCAGGTCCGACTCGGAGTTGCGGTGGTCGAATCGCTTGTACTGGCAGTCAGCCAGTTCCTGCATGTCCTCTGGGAGGACGGTGCGGTCGATTCGTGTTGTTTTCCCTACAAGCACGGGAATTACCAGGATCCCGCGGTCGAGCGCGGCCTGGATTTCACGCCGGGTCCAGTCCTGCTCGGCATCGAGGGCGGGACGGCCGTCAGCCCCTTGCACCCCCGTCCAGCGCGGCCCGATCACAGCGAGGAGGGCCTCGCATTCCTCCACCGCCCTGACCAGTTCGGCCGGGAAGCGGTGTCCGGGCTCGATCGAGTTGCTGGCGAAGAAGATCCGTTCGCGGCCGAATCGTCGGGCGAGCTCCCGAGCGATCATGGTCGCCGCGGATTCCTCGTCGCCGGTGCGGTAGTTGACGAAGACATCGGGCATGACGGGTTCCCTTTTTCGTGAGAGGAAGACGGAAGAGGTGCGGATGGATGTGAGCGAGGAGGCCGCGAAACGGCGCTTCGAGGCTCGCTCCGTCCGCGTGACGGCATGGCACATCCGCAGAAGGGCATACGAAACGGAGGCGCACTGCCCTACACATCACTGGCATCACCGGCCGCGGGCAGCCCGAAGCAGCCGAGGGTGCGATGGGAAACGCGGGGTGGGAATCAGAAGGTCCGGCCGGGGACCGGGGGACGGGAGAGGCCGGGTGGTTCGGCGAGCCGGGCAGCTCGACCCGGTGCCGGTCGCGGAGGCAGTGTCAGCCGTGCGCAGGGGCGAGCACCCGCGCCAGCGCCGGTTGCAGATCGTGTACCGCTCGGCTGCTCCGGAACCGGGAGAGCTCCCGCGCGAGGCGCCGGACGTCGCTGTTCACCGTCGCGGAGGGCGCGGCCGACATCACCCCCATGAGCTCCTCCGCGATCGTGCACGCGTGCTCGACCTCTCCTGAGGCGGCGTGGGCCAAGGCCCTGCGGAAGCCGTACCGGGCGCGGGTCCGCAGCGCATCCGGCGGGAGACGGCGGCACTCCCGGTCGAGAACCTCGGCGGCAGACTTGGGGCGACCGAGGTCGTACAGGCACCAGCCTGTCGTCATCGCGGCCGGATCGCTCACATGGGTGGTGCCGATTACCGGCTCGGCGCCACTCCGGGCGTCGTCGTCGGCGAGTAATTCCCGCGCCCTGTCGAGGCTGTGGAAACAGTCGTGTTCATCGCCGACGAGCGCGTGCCCCTGTGCCTCCCGCTGAGCGGCGAGCCCTCGGATGCGCGGTGGGAGTTCGTCGCTCTGAGCCTGACGGGCCAGAGCGACGGTGTCCGCGGCGTTGCCGGCGTAGAACGTGACCAGGGCGCGGCGCACGAGTGCGTAGGAACCGAGGTACTGATCGCCCCCAGCGAGGGCCAGTTCGGCGGCCTCGCTTGTCCAGCCGAGCGCTGCTCCGCTGTCTCCGGCCTCCTGGGCCATCCAGCCGGTGAATTCCGCGAACCGCGACGCGAGCAGGAGAGCGGGGGCCCGCGTGGCGGACGGAGCGCCGACAGCCAGCCCGGCAACCGTGCGCGTCTGCGTCTCCAGCAAGGGAAGCAGGACTGTGGGCGTGGTGGACTGGCCGAGCTTTCGTAGCTGGTCGAACTGAGCGTGGAAGGAGGGAATGAGGGGGTCGGCGCCACGGGATGCCTGACCGCCCAGTTTCAGACCGATGTCGATCAGTGCCCCCGTGCCGGCCGAGAGGACAGCCCGGCGTCCGACGAGCCAGGAGTTCGAGGTGGCAGCGCTTTCTGTGGACTCCGAATTGGTCTCGGGACGAGCGACCAGACGCTGAAGTTCGCCGTTCGCGCCGAGAAAGGCGTCGCATCGCTGGGCCAGTTCAGGGGAGGCGGGCCGCCTCCCACGCTCAACCTTGCTGAGGTGACCTTTGTCGTAGTTGAGTGCTATGGAGAACTCGGTCAGAGTAAGGCCCGCTTCCTGCCGTAATCGGCGAAGTTCTGGTCCAAAACGTTCTGTCGTACTCATCATTGACCTCCCTGGAGCGGCACCTGTGAGAGCCGGGCGCTCCACAGGGAACCTGCGTACGACGATCAACCCACCGACATGAAGGCCAGTAGTGAACACCTGTCGTGACTGAGTCGTTGCACTTTGTGTTCGAGGGTGAGTTTGGCATGGCGTGCACCTCGGGGATCGGGGTTCGGTGGGGTTGCCCGTTGCCTCTTCTGTTCTTCGCCGTTCTGGTGACACCGCTCTTCGTGGAAGAAGTCGGTGTGGATCATGACGAACCGGTTGATGGCGACAATGGGTGAGGCGTGGTCGACGGAGTCGTGGAGAGTGGCGGAGCGGTGCGCGGCCATCTGTGACGGTTGGGCCCGCCGTGGCGGGGCCTGTGCCCCGCGAGTGCCATGACCGGCCCCCTTTTCTGGGGCGCCCCGTGCCCGGACGTATGTCGCTTCGGCTGTAGCGGCGGCCTGTCGGTCCCCGCCTGTATGGCGAAGGCGCTAATCTTCATGTTAGTAACAATATTGTTAGTTACATGGATGGAGGTTGATGGACGTGGTGGACTTCGTAGGTCGTCGCCAGGAACTGGTCGTCCTGGAGCGAGAGCTACAGAAGGTGGCGGCAGGGGTTGGCGGAGAGCGGTCCGGCCGGTGCGTGATGTTGCGAGGGCGGCGCCGGGTGGGCAAGTCGCGGCTGGTCGAGCGGTTTGCGGAGCGTTCCGGAGCCCCGTTCCTGTTCTACGCGGCGACTGGTGCGTCCCCCCGGGACGATCTGGCGCGGTTGGCCCGCGACGCCCAGGCCTCGACGCTGCCGTTGGCAGGGCTGGTGGCCGCCGCCCGGCCGGGGAACTGGGATGCCGCGTTCGACGTGCTGGCCGCAGCATTGCCTACTGACCGTGTGAGTGTGCTGGTCATTGATGAGGTGCCGTACCTGATGGATGCAGATGGCGCTTTTGAGGGGATGCTGCAACGGGCCTGGGACCGGGTGCTGGAGACCAAGCCGGTGCTGCTGGTCCTGATCGGCTCCGATCTGTCGATGATGGAGGCCTTGAACAGCTACGGGCGGCCCTTTCACCAGCGCGGTCGGGAGATGGTGCTGGGGCCGCTGAACCCTGCCGAGGTCGGGCGGATGCTGGGGTTGGATCCGGCGGAAGCCTTCGATGCCGCAATGATCACCGGCGGGCTGCCGTTGATCTGTGCGGAGTGGCCGCAGGGCGCAGGGGTGTGGGACTTCCTCGGTGAGGCCTTGAGCGACCCGGTCTCGGCCCTGCTGGTGTCGGCCGAGCGCTCCCTGGCTGCCGAATTCCCTCCGCAGGCTCAGGCGCGTTCGGTGCTGGCTGCCATCGGCAATGGTGAGCGGACCTTCACCAACATCGCCCGCGCGGCCGGTGGAATCGGGGCCACGCCGCTGCAGCGAGCGCTGGGTCTTCTCACGGACAAGAGGATCGTGGCTGCGGAACTGCCCGTATCGCTGCGTCCGTCGAAGGATCGCCGTTACCGGGTGACAGATCCCTACCTGAGGTTCTGGCTGCACCTGCTCGGCCCCTTCATGGAAGAGATCGAGCGGGGGCGGGGCGATCTGACCCTGGCGCGCATCCGGGAGAACTGGACCAGTTGGCGTGGCAGGGCCGTCGAACCCCTTGTCAGGGAGGCTCTGGCACGGATACTGCCCGACGGGCAACTAACTTCTGCCCCCGCGGTAGGGGGCTACTGGACCCGTACCAACGATGTCGAGATCGATATCGTCGGGGCGGACCGCGCCCCCGTTGCGAAGGAACTGTTCTTCGTCGGCTCCATCAAATGGCTGGAGCAGTCGGCCTTCGACCGGCACGACCTGGTAGCTCTCCACCGACACCGGGCCGCCCTCACTGGCGAACCTGTTCCAGTTGTGGCAATCTCGCGCAGCGGAGTCGACTGTCCGGGGCTCGACGCCACCTACGGCCCTGTCGATCTGCTGGCTGCCTGGCCGCTGTGAGTAGCGGATCCAGGCGGGGGGAATTGGGAACGCGATCGGGCCGAAGACGTTGCGAGGAGTTCCGAGGGTCCTGGCCGGCGCTGTGGATGGTGGGGACAGTGCCCTGGGCATTCGCCCATTCCGTCGGCCCGCCGGCGTCGATCGTGACGCCTTGCGCCGGATTGGGCGGCGTTTGTCGATGATCTGGCTGATCCCGCGCTCTGCCCACTCCGGGGAACCGTGCAGCACCTCCTCGTGATGGCTTGCTTACCGCGCCGGGCGATCACGGTGGGGTACCGTCCCGGCCAGGTCGCTCCACGACCTCGGCGAGGTGTGGCCGGACACTGCGAAGCGACTCCGTGCGCGGTTGGCTGAGCCATGGATCCAAGGATGCCGAGCGTTTCGGGCGTACACACAGGCCCGGATGCCTGGCCGGCCGAAATGGCTCGCCGACTCCGTACCAGGCGGTTTCCAGAAGTCTGCGGGGTCGGCCGGACTCCGTCTGCCCGGCAGTGCCCACGGGCCGTGTCGTGGTGTGTTCCGTGATCGTCTGTCTGCACTAATCCGGCGCGCGCGCCGGGCGGGGCGCCGGGAGGCTGTGGGCATGTGGGCTCCCGGCAGTATCCCGGCGGGAGACGAAAGCGGAAGACGGAGAAGGTTTTTCCTGTGCGTCTGTACCGAATAGCGCTGTGGGCCACCGTTCCCATGGTGTTTCCCCTGATGGCGGCACCTGCCGGAGTAGCGACGGCGCACGCCGTCCATGACCGGGCCCCCGAAGGGCCCCCTTCCCTGTGGCGGCCCGGAGCGGGCGGGCGGGCGGTTGTGCCGGTGGCCGCCGGGCGGCCGTTTCCCGCGCTCGGGGCGGCCTCGATGGCTCTGCCGAGCTTGGCTCCCCGGCCCGCGATCGTGACGCGGGCGCAGTGGCAGGCCGACGAGAGCAAGCGTGACCCGTACGCCCACTACGCGGGCGGGGTCAGGGCGGTCTTCGTCCATCACACCGACACCCCCAACGGCTACGACTGCGCCGACGTCCCCCGTACCCTGCGTGATCTGTACACCGGGCAGACCCGGGACCGGGGTTGGGGCGACTTCGGCTACAACTTCCTCGTCGACCGGTGCGGCACCATCTACGAGGGGCGGGCCGGCGGTGCCGACCGGCCCGTGGTCGGTGCCCACACCCTCGGGTTCAACCAGGGCACCACCGGGATCGCGGCCATCGGGACCTTCGGGCCGGGGACGCCGGTGCCGGTCGCCATGGAGCGTGCCATCGCGGCCCTCGCCGCCTGGAAGCTCGGGCTGGGTGGGGTCGACCCGGGCGGCAAGGTGGGGCTCACGTCCACGAACGGCAACAGCCGGTACGCCAAGGGCACATCGGCCCAGTTCGACGCCATATCCGGGCACCGCGACGGCTTCGCCACCAACTGTCCCGGGGAGGCGCTGTTCGCCCGGCTCCCCGCCATCCGGAAGCTTGCCGCGAGTCTTCAGGGCAGGTCGCCGCGCATCTCCTCCGGGGCCCACCTCGCCGCAGGGCCGGGGACCGCCCGGAAGACGGGGCGTTGACGAGCCCTCAGGGCGATATGCGATATGCGGAAGCGGTCCGTCGTGGGGCGTGGGGCACCGGCCGGGGGGCGTGTTTCTCGGAGTGGGCGGGCCGTGGACAATCGCGGCCATGAGCGAAGAGTCGATACGGAACTACCTGGCCTCGGTCGAGAGCCGACTGGCGGCCGACGGCTGCGCCCCGCGCTGGGAGGACTGGTACGGAGTCCCGGTTCTCGTCGGCCGACGGGCCGACTTCCGGATGCGCTGGGCGGCCACCAATCTGCATCTGTTCACCGTGGCCGCCGCCGTGCCCGAGGTCACCGTGCCCGTCATCGACGCGTTCACCACGCAGGTGCTCGCGTACGCCAAGAAGAACAAGGGGGGTCTGCCCGTGGGGATGCAGACGGGCGTCGCGGCCTTCCCCCTGCTGGTCAGTGACCGGGTCGATCCGGCCGCGATCGCGTGGGCGGAGGAGAAGCAGCGCAATCAGTTCGCCTGTTTCGCGCGCCCGGTCGTCGTCGACGGCGCGCGCGGCCATGTCGGTCTCTACCGGGGGAAGCCGGCCCTGGGGCGGGCCTATGCCGCGCATCTGATCGAGAAGGGCGCCCGTTACTTTTCCCCGCAGGGGTAGGGGGGCGTAGCCCGTGGCCCCTGACCCGTAGCTCGTGGCTCGTGGCTCGTGGCTCGTAGCGCGTGGTCCGTGGTGCGGGGGCGTGCGTTTCTTGGCCGTGCTGTCCCGGTCATGACTGCTGGATCAGCAACTCCCGTACGCCCGTCGGCTTCTGTGCGTCGTTGGACGTGACCGTCAGTCGTACCAGCCTGGCCACCGCCCCCGCCCGGTACGGCTGCCAGCGCGTGCCGTCGGGCGAGGTTTCCAGGTGGTACGAGGCCGGGTGGGTGTCCGTCCACTCCGGTTCGATCGAGGTCACCGCGGCCGCGCGCCCCAGGTCCACCGTCAGTGCGCCCGTCACGCCGTCCGGGGACCAGGCGGTGGCCTCGCTGCCGTCCACCGCGGCGGCCGCGTACAGGCCGGGGGACTCCGAGGTCGCCGTCACGGGGCGGCAGCGGGCCGCGTCGGTGGTCGCCGCGAGGTCGGGGCGGCGGGTGGGGAGGGTGAGCGTGCGGGTGAGCAGGCGGGGGCCGGCGGGGGAGTGGACGGTGAAGGGGGCGCCCGAGGTCAGCCGGACCGAGGTCGTCCGGGGGCCGATCGCCAGGTCGTACGTGCGGCCCCGGTAGCGCAGGCCCGTCAGTGTGACGCCGCTGCCCAGTTGCGGCGGCAGCATCGGATCGAGGCGTACCCCGTCCTCCCGCAGCCGCAGGCCCGTCAGGCCGTGCGTGAAGACCTGGAGGAAGCCGCCCTTCCCGGTGAGGAAGTCCTCCGCGGGGGAGCCCGACAAGGGGTCCTGCGCACCGGCCTTCGCGCCGCGCGCCTCGCTGAACAGGGCGTACGGGCCGCGCATGAACGGGCGCACGGAACGCTGGAGATAGGTGTACGTCGCGCAGCCGGGCTCTCCGATCGCGGCCGCGTCGATCGCGTGGACCGAGTCGGTCATGGCGGGGCCGTCCGGGTCGGTGCGCGCCGCGTAGTAGTCGAGCGTGGTCGCGGCGGCGCCCGGCTCCATCGGCCACTCCAGCGGATAGATCAGCAGCACCGTGTCCGCCTGCTTGATCGTCGAGCCGTCGTAGCCCGCGTACTGGAGGAAGAGTTCGCGCGCCGGGTCGTACGGGATGCGCAGGCCGTCCGCGACCCGCTGCCACTCGGCCGGAGCGGGGTGCCCGAGCAGCCGCGCCGCCCGGGTGGCGTTGTGCAGGGCGGTAGCGGCGACCGCGTTGGTGAACACCCCGTCGTCGACGCCGTTGCTGTACTCGTCGGGGCCCGCGACCTCCTTCAGCGAGTAGCCGCCCCCGGCGTCGGCGGTGGCCCGCGACACCCAGAAGTCGGCGATGCCCCGGAGCAGCGGCCAGCCGTGGCCGGACAGCCAGTCGCGGTCACCGGTGGCCAGGTAGTACTGCCAGACGGCCAGCGACACATCGCCCTGGAGGTGGATCTGGGTGACGCAGTGCGGGGGGTTCCAGCTCTGGCACTCGGACCACAGGTCCCCTCCGCTCGCGCTCGTCCACGGATAGAACAGGCCCTGGAACCCCAGCTTCCGGGCGTTGGCGCGGGCGGCTTCGCGGGTGCGGTAGCGGTACTCGACGACTGGGCGGGCCAGTTCGGGGCGGGTGGCCAGCAGCCCCGGATACATCCAGGTCTCGGCGTCCCAGAACACCATGCCGGCGTAGTTGTCACTGGTCAGACCGGCCGGTGCGATGCTGTCGCGGGATCCCGTCCGGGTCGAGGCCAGCAGTCCGTACTGGGCCGCCCGCAGCCACTTCTGGAGGTCGGGGCTGTCCGGTACGGAGATGTCGGCCGCCCAGGCCCGCCGCCAGGCCGCCGCGTTCGCCGCGAGGACCCCGGACCAGCCGCGCCGGGCCGCGCGCCGGGAGGCGTCACGGGCGGCGGCGCGCGGGGCGGGGGAGGTGAGCGCGGTGTCGATGCCGACGTACTTCTCGAAGGTGTACGTACGCCCGTCGCGCACCCGGAGCGTGCTCCGCGCCGCGATCGGCGCTCCGGTGCCCGAGGCTCCGGCGCGCACGGTCTGGACGATCGCGCCCGCGATCCCGGTGCCCCGGGTGCGGAACGTACCGTCCTCGTCGAGATCGATCCGGCGTGCGCCCCTCGGGTCGAGGCGGCCGGTGACGGTCGCGGCGCCGTTCCAGTGCGGTGTCATGCGCAGGCGTACGGCTCCGGTGTGCACGTCGGACCGGTCGGCGAGCACCTCGTACGTCAGGTCGGTCGCGCGCCCGTCGGCCGTGGTCCACCGCAGCGACGTACGCACCACTCCGCAGTGCAGGAAGAGCGTCTGGCGGTAGTGCGAGATCCGGCCGCGGGGGGTGTCGGAGCCGTAGGTCTCGTCGCCGACGCGTACGTCGAGGTTGGTCCAGCTCGGCAGCGCGGCGATCACCTCGCGGTCGGCGGCGAGGTCCTTGTCGCGCCCGAACAGGCCGGAGACGAACGCGCCGTCGTAGCGCGGGGTGAACAGCGGCCAGCCGGTCTTCTCGCCCGTCGAGGCGTATCCGGCGCCCGCGGGGGGCACCCGGTGGCCCAGGTAGCCATTGCCGGTGTAGGGGTCGTAGCCGGCCGCCTCGCCGTACCGGGTGGACGTCGGAGCCCAGGCGGGGTCGGCGTCCGGGCCGCAGGCGGCGTCCGCCGTGGACGGAGGCGCCGCCGCGTACGAGACGGGCGCCTCCGGCGTGATCAGCGTGCCCGCGACCAGAAGGGCGAGGGACGTGAGGGAAGCGAGAGCTGCGAGGGACGTGAGGAGACGGGCGCGCGAGAGGCTCACCGTACGAAGGTAGGAAGCGCGCGGCGTGCGGTGGTGCGCGGCGCGCGGGGTGAACGGCTGATGAGGCGGCGAGCGCCGGTGGTGCGCTCCCTCAGGCGCGTGCCGGTTCGGGGTGGTCCGCGTGGCGGTGGTCCGCCTGGCGGTCCGCGTGGTGGTGGGGGTGCTCTGCCTGATGTGTTCCGGTTGGGTTCGGGGTGTGCGTGCTGATGTGTTTCGGTCGTGCTCGGGGTGTGCGTGGCGGATGCCGGGTGGGGCGGGGCGGTGCTGGTCCCGTCCGTTCGTCAGGGTGCCGGGCCCGTTCTTCAGGGTGCCGAGCCGGGCCGTCAGGGTGCCAGGCCGGTTTTGAGGCCCGCGCCGCACAGGGGGACGACGATGCTTTGGTCCGTCCGGTCACCGACCGCGGCCCAGCAGGCGACGCCCGTCGTCTCCACGTAGAACCCACGGGCGGCCAGATCCCGCTGCGCGGCGCGGATCCGGTCCTCGGTCACCGTGAGGAAGGTGCCGCCCGATTCCCGGACGGCGGCCAGGACGGCTCGGGCGCGCGGTGGGCGGGGGATGGCGATGCCCTCGGCGAGGGTGGTGGCGGCGGGGCCGTCCGGGGCGTCGAGGAGGTCGTCGGCGCCCGCGCGGAAGGCGGCGGCCAGGGGGGAGACGGCCTCGGCCTGCACGGCGATCAGCGCGGGGCGCCGGGCGATCAGCCCCTGGGCGTGCAGCTCGGCGGTGGCGAGGGCCGCGCCGAGGAGCAGGGTTCCGTTGCCGACCGGCACGGCGAGGGCGTCCGGGAGGCGGCCGCCGAGGTCCTCCCACAGCTCGTACACATAGGTCTTCGTGCCGTGCAGGAAGTACGGGTTGAAGACGTGCGAGGCGTAGAAGGTGCCGGGGGCGTCGGCGGCGGTACGGGCGGCGGCCGCGGTCGCCTCGCGGTCGCCGGGGACGATTTCCAGCCGGGCGCCGTGGGCCCGGATCTGCTCGGTCTTCTTCGGGGAGGTCCCTTCGGGGACGTACACCGTGCAGGGGAGCGAGGCGCGGGCGCAGTACGCGGCGACGGCCGTCCCGGCGTTGCCGCTGCTGTCCGCGACGACGCGTTCGGGCGACAGCCGGCGGGCCAGCTCCGCGAGCATCACCGCGCCGCGGTCCTTGAAGGAGAGCGTAGGCATCAGGAAGTCGAGCTTGGCCGAGACCGTTCCGGTGAGCGGGACGAGCGGGGTGCGGCCCTCGCCGAGCGTGGTCGTGGGGGCGGAGAGGGGCAGCACCTCCTCGTAACGCCACAGTGAATTGACCCGACCGGCCAGGGAGTCGAGCGAGAGCGGGCCCGCGGCTTCGAACGCGAGGTCCCAGGGGCCGCGGCAGACCGGGCAGCACCAGGTGAGAGCGGTGACGTCGGCGCGGGTGCCGTCCTGCGGGCAGAGGTATGCGGGCATGCCCGTCAGCATGTCAGGCGTGTGACCGCTCCATGGCGAAGGTATTGCGGAGCCCAGGGCACCCTTGTGCGATTCCCAAGAATCGGTCAATCTTTCGCTGTCGGCAGGGCCTTGGGCGATGTGGAATCCGCGGCAATGGATTGTCATGCTCATGGCATTCACGTTTCTGTGCCGCCCCGTCCCGCGCCGTCTCGACCGCATGTGAACCCCCACCGGAGCACCGCAATCGAGGAGGACCCCCCACATGTCAGTGATGCGTCACACCCCCCACGCACGCCGAAGAATCGCCGCGGTGAGTGTCATGGCCGGTGCGGCCCTCGCGCTCTCGGGCGCGGCGGTGTTCCCGGCCTCGGCGTCCGCGCCGACGGCGGAAGGGCTGATCCAGAACGCGGGCGCCCCGGGCACCATCAGCGGCAGCTACATCGTCACGCTCGACGAGTCGGCGGCCGAGGCGGGGTCCGCGAAGGGCAGGGCGCTCGCCGAGGAGTACGGCGCCAGGATCAAGCAGACCTACCGCGCCGCCGTCAACGGCTACGCGGTGGAGCTCTCGGAGAGCCAGGCGAAGAAGTTCGCCGCCGACCCGGCCGTCGAGTCCGTGGTGCAGAACCGGACCTTCCGGGTCACCGGCACCCAGCCCTCACCGCCCTCCTGGGGGCTCGACCGGATCGACCAGAAGTCCCTCCCGCTGAACCAGAGTTACACCTACCCCGACCACGGCGGCGCGGGCGTGACCGCGTACATCATCGACACCGGTGTGCGGATCACCCACAGCGACTTCGGCGGCCGGGCCTCGTACGGCTACGACGCCATCGACAACGACAACACCGCGCAGGACGGCTACGGCCACGGCACCCATGTGGCGGGAACGGTCGCCGGTTCGGCGTACGGAGTGGCCAAGAAGGCGAAGATCGTCGCCGTCCGGGTCCTCGACAACAGCGGCTCCGGTACGACCGCGCAGGTCGTCGCGGGCATCGACTGGGTGACGGCGAACGCCGTCAAGCCCGCGGTGGCCAACATGAGCCTGGGCGGCGGGGCGGACTCGGTGCTCGACGCCGCCGTGCGCAAGTCCATCGCGTCCGGCATCACCTACGCCGTCGCGGCGGGCAACGAGTCGACCAACGCCTCCACGAAGTCCCCGGCCCGGGTCACCGAGGCCATCACGGTCGGCTCCACCACCAGCACCGACGCGCGCTCCAGCTTCTCCAACTACGGCAGCGTGGTGGACATCTTCGGCCCCGGCTCGTCGATCACCTCGGCCTGGAACACCGGCGACAGCGCCACCAACACCATCTCCGGTACGTCGATGGCGACCCCGCACGTGGCGGGTGCCGCGGCCCTGTACCTGGCCGACCACCCGAGCGACAGCCCGGCGCAGGTCTCCGCCGGACTGGTCGCCACGGCCAGCACCGGAGTGGTGACCAACCCGGGCACGGGCTCGCCCAACCGTCTGCTGAACATAGGCGGCGGCTCCACCACCCCGCCGGGCGGCAAGAAGTTCGAGAGCACGACGGGCTACGCCATCGGTGACAACTCCACCGTCGAATCGCCGCTCACCGTCACCGGTGTCACCGGCAACGCGCCGGCCGCGCTGAGCGTGCCCGTGAACATCACGCACACCTACAGCGGCGACCTGAAGATCGACCTGGTCGCGCCCGACGGTTCGGTCTACAACCTGAAGGCGTACGGGACCGGCGGCAGCACCGACGACGTGAACACCACCTACACGGTGAACGCCTCGTCCGAGGTGGCCGACGGCACCTGGAAGCTGCGGGTCGGCGACAACGCGGCGGGGGACACCGGGAAGATCAACTCATGGGGTCTGCAGTTCTGATGACGAGGGTTCCGGCCGTGCCGGGTGCCTGATGCGCGAGTGCGGCGCGCCTGATGCGTGAGTGCGGCGTGCGTGAGGCACGTGTGATGTGTGCGTGAGCACGAGTGAGCACGCGTGATGTGTGTGTGAGCACGCGTGATGTGTGCGTGACGCTTCGGACGTGGTGGGGCGGCTGCTTCGGCGGCCGCCCCCTTCGTGTGTGCCGCCCCCTTCGTGTGTGTGGTCGAACAAGGTTGCGGTGAACCGGAGGTGGGGAGGAGGAGTGAGAAGAGCTGAGATCCCTCTGGTGGGCGACGGTCGGGTATGCATAGGGCAGGGCGAATCATCACTTCGAGTGAATCTTTGGCCTGTACTTGCGGTTCACAACCGACGGTTGTCAGTCTGTTGCAGACTGTCAACCTGTTGGGAGTGGCCTGTGACTTTCGGTGAGCAGCCCGCGTATTTGCGCGTTGCAAGCGATCTGAGAGAGAAGATCGTCAACGGTTTGCTGCCGCCGCATACGCGCCTGCCTTCGCAGGCCCGTATCCGCGAGGAGTACGGGGTCTCGGACACCGTCGCGCTGGAGGCGCGCAAGGTGCTGATGGCCGAGGGGCTGGTGGAGGGGCGATCCGGCTCCGGCACGTATGTGCGCGAGCGCCCCGTCCCGCGGCGGATCGCCCGGTCCGGCTACCGGGCCGCGACCGGCGCCAGCCCGTTCCGCCAGGAGCAGACGGCGGAAGGGGTGCATGGGACCTGGGAGTCGCGCAGCGAGCAGGAAGGGGCGAGTGCCGAGATCGCCGAGCGGCTGGGCATCGAGCCGGGCGACCGGGTGATGCGGACGCGGTACACCTTCCGTGAGGCCGGGGAACCGATGATGCTCTCCACCTCCTGGGAGCCGCTCGCCGTGACCGGGCGGACGCCGGTGATGCTGCCGGAGGAGGGACCGCTCGGCGGCTGCGGGGTGGTCGACCGGATGGCCGCGATCGACGTCGTCGTGGACAACGTGGCCGAGCAGGTCGGCGCGCGCCCGGGGCTGGCGGAGGAGCTCCTGGCGCTCGGCGGGGTGCCGGGGCATGTGGTGATGGTCATCGAGCGGACGTACTACGCCTCGGGCCGCGCCGTCGAGACGGCGGACGTGGTCGTGCCCGCCGACCGCTTCCGGGTGGCCTACCACCTTCCGGTCAGGTGACCGGTGGGGGGCGGGAGCGCGGCTCGGGGCCGGCGTCGGTGGCCGGGTGGGTCTCGGCGTGCGTCGGCGCGGGTGTCGGTGGCGGGGTTCTGGTTCCCGGCGGGCTGACACCCGGCCGGTTGCTCTGACCGGCGGGGCGTCGTCGGCCGCTACGGCTTGTCATGTCCCGCTCCTGCCGTGCGGTCCCTGGTCGTAGGGCGTTCCGAGCTCGTTCGTTGCGCACCTCGTTGCTGACCGTTCGTCGTGCACCGTCGTCGTGCACCGTCGTCGTGCACCGTTCGTTGCTCACTGCTCACTGCTCACTGCTCACCGCTCGCGGCGGTGGGTGTCGCCATCGCTGTCGCGTGGTGCATGGGGGCGCATCCAGTCGGGTGCGCCCCTTCTTGTCGCCAGATTCGGTATCTCTTTGTGTAATTACGTATCCGTTGAGTGAAGGTCAGGCGTACGCTCAGGCATATGCGTACTGCGGTTTCCTGGGGATCTTTAGCGACGTGCACGATGTTCGAGGGAGGGGCTCGATGCGGGGGAGGGACACGATGAGTGACAGCAGTGCCGCTCTCCCGTGGCTGGTCATAAGGCAGGACGACAACGGCAATCGCTATCGCGTGGGCAGATACGCCACGGAGGGCGAGGCCCGGAGGATCGCCGACAAGCTCGAAGCGCATGGACACAAGCAGCTCTACTGGGTGGAGCGGGTCGAGCGGAGCGCCCGGCCCTAGGACAGCCGCGCGGAGCGCGGCGGTCGGTCGTCGCGCTCCGGCGCGCGACCGTACGCCTTCGTCGGCCCGGCTGTCCGTTCTTGCCCGCCTGCCGCCTGCCGCCTGTCGCCTGCCCCGCGCTGCCTGTCGTGCGCTGCTCGTTGCCCGCTCCGGTCTGTTTCCGTGTGCCGGGGGCGTTCCGGCGGGTGCTCCGCGCCCGGCTAAGGTCCTGTCCGACCGGGTTGCACATGAACGAAGGCGGAATGATGTCGGTCCTGATCGACACGGTGGCATGGGTGCGGGTGGAGAACGGCAGGATCCTCTGCGCGCGACCGCGAGGGAAGGACGTCTTCTACATTCCCGGCGGCAAGCGCGAGGGCGGCGAGACCGATCTGCAGACCCTGCTGCGCGAGGTGGAGGAGGAGCTGACCGTGGCCATCCTCCCGGCGACCGTGTCCCACATGGGCACGTACGAGGCGCAGGCGCACGGTCATCCGGACGGCGTGGTCGTGCGCATGAGCTGCTACGCCGGTGAGTACCGCGGGACGCTGGCCGCCAGCAGCGAGATCGAGGAGATGGCCTGGTTCTCCTACGCCGACCGGCCGCTCGTCCCGCCGGTCGACCAGCTGCTCTTCGACGACCTCAGGGACTCCGGGGCGCTGGCCTGACGGGTCGGCGCCCGCGCGCGAGGGGCATCGTACGGAACCGCCGGTGTGGGCCGAAAACAGCGGGCGGCGGGCTGCCGCCGGGGGCCGTGGCTCGCAACGGGCCCCGGGGCCGGTGCGTTTGAGCGGGCGCCGCGCTCGGCGACCGTATCGGAGACGGTCGATCCGCTTGCCCGGGGCCGCAGTTCGCGAGGGCGGTGGCCGCCGGGCTCGGAGAGGCTGGCGGCCACCGGCGGCCTCCGAAGCATCCGAAGCATCCAAAGCTTCCGAAGCCGTCGAGACCGTCGAGACCGTTCCGGGGTGGGGTCTGCCCTGTGGCCGTCCCCGCTTCCCTGGGCCGCTCGCTGCTCTCCGCTCCCGTCCCCGTCGCCGCTCCGTGCACCTGCGGCGCCTGCCCCGGCGCCGCCGGAACCGGGGCGGAACCGGGGTGCCGGGCGGGCGGTCGACCGGGGCGGACGCCATGGCGGCGGCGCGTGCGGATTGCCGTGTGCGCCCTTCTCGCTGTGCACATCTGTTCGTGTGCGCGGGCATACACCCGTACGCCCCACGTGTCGATCCTGGCGATAGTTAAACCCAAATATCGGGTATGTGCTGAATAGCCCTTGTAAACGGGGTGTTCCCCACAGCTGGTCTTGGGAAGTGATCGGCGTGATCGAGAGCGAAGGCGACTGCGCCGAGTGGACCTTTCCGGCTGTGCCGGGCGCCGTGCGATCCGCGCGGCACGCCGTCCATGAGGCGTTGAGTGCCTGGGGGCTCGACGCGACTGTCGGGGATGTGACGGTTCTGCTGGTCAGCGAGTTGGTGACCAACTCGATGCGGTATACATCGGGCCCCATCGGCGTACGGCTGGTGCGCCCTCACCTCAACGGCGACGGCCCCTCCGCGCACCCCGGACTGCTCGTGGAAGTCTCCGATCCGCTTCCGGATCCGCCCACCGAACGTATGGCTGGACCGGAGGACGAAGGGGGCAGGGGCTTGCAGCTGGTCGCGTGTTCCGCCCGCCGCTGGGGGACCAGGCGGGGAAAGACCGGCAAGACCGTGTGGTTCGAGCTGGCCCTACCTGGTTAGGAGTGGGGTGGGACGGCGATCACCAGGGGTCGGCCAGAAGCTGGCTGAAAGGGACTGAGACCGTGCTGTGATCGTGAACGCCGTGTCGGTTGGGGCCGGAGTGCTGAATACTGCGGGCAGGACCGGTCCGGTGTGTGAGCTGGAGGGGACGGTCGCGTGAGCGAAATACCTGGGACAGCGGGCGGGATCGTGTGGCAGAGCAGCCCGCCTGGCTCGATCTACGACTACATCAGGGTCGCCTCCTTCTCGATCGGCCCCGATGGCCTGATCGAGCAGTGGAGCCGCCGGGCCGCCGGCCTCTTCGGCATTGCCGCGCACAAGGCGGTGGGCATGGATCCGGTCGAGGCTTTCATGCCCGCCGAACTGCGCCCCGACGGCCGCCGTACGGTCGGTGAGATCCTCGACGGCAAGGAGTGGACGGGCCTCGTTCCCTTCCGGATACCCGGCGAGGGCGCAGTGCGCGGGCTCGCCGAGATCTATGTGATGCCGAGCGAGACGGCCAGCGGGGAACGGGCCGCGCTTTGCATCGTCGTGGACGTCCGGGCACTGCGCCACATCGAGACGGACCTCGCAGCGTCACAGGCCATATTCGGCCAATCTCCCTTCGGTTTCGTGCTGTTCGGTACGGACCTCTCGGTCATCCGCGCCAACCAGCGCTTCGCCACCGTCTTCGGCGGCCGGGCCGAGGAACACCGGGGCCGCACGGTCGAGGACTACCTCTCCGGCCCCGAGGCCGACCGGCTCACCGCCACCATCGAGCGCGTCCTGGAGACCGGCACCTCCGTCACCGATCTCCGGATCATCGGCACCGCGCCGGGCGAACTCGGCAGCCGCCACTGGTCCATGAACCTCTATCGCGTGCACAGCGGCTCCGGCCGCCCCATCGGCGTCGCCGGACTCGCCACCGACGTCACCCGCAGGCACATCGCCGCCCGCGAGGCCGCCAGCGCTCGCCGCAACCTCGCCCTGCTCAACGAGGCCAGCGCCCGCATCGGCAACTCCCTCGACCTGGAGACCACCGCCCGCGAACTCCTCGACGTCGCCGTGCCCGGCTTCTGCGACCTCGCCTCCGTCGACCTCTACCAGGGGCTGCTCACCGGTGACGACGCGCCGCCGGGCAGCTGGGATTCACTCCGTCAGGAATCGGTCGGCGGCTCCGCCGAGCTGCGCCGCGTCGCCCTGGCCAGCGCGGTGTCGGACGCCCTGCCCGACATCGCCGCGGACACCGGGTCGCCCGAGCTCGGCGCCGTGCACCGCTTCACGTTCAACTCGCCGTGCGCCATCGCGCTGCGCACCGGCCACGTCGAGGACGTACCCGGCGACGACCGGGGCTTCGTCCAGTCCACGCTGGCCGTACCGATGGTCGCCCACGACACCGTGGTCGGTCTCGTGCAGTTCTCCCGTACGAAGGGCAGCGAGCCCTTCGGCGAACGGGACCGCGCGCTGGCCACCGAGCTCGCCGCCCGTGCCGCGGTCTGCATCGACAACGCCCGCCTCTACCGGCGCGAGCACGAACGCGCCCTGATCCTCCAGCGCAGCCTGCTGCCGCCCGGCGACCCGGTCGCCGCGGGCCTCGACATCGCCTGCCGCTACCTGCCCGGCAACACCGCCACCGAGGTGGGCGGCGACTGGTTCGACGTGATCGAGCTGCCGGGCCACCGCACCGCACTCGTCGTCGGTGACGTGATGGGGCGCGGGCTGCGGGCCGCCGTCGCGATGGGCGAACTGCGCACCGCCGTACGGACCCTGGCCCTGCTCGACCTGGAACCCGCGGAAGTGCTCGGCGCGCTCGACGAGGTCGCCCGCGGGCTCGGCACCCCCGGTGGCGGCGGCGCGTCCGGCGGCTCCCAGTGGCCCTCCCGGGCCGCCCACAAGTCCCGCGAGGCGGACCTCTCCGAGGTCTACCTGGCGACCTGCGTGTACGCGGTGTACGACCCGGTCACCCGGCGCTGCACCTTCGCCAACGCGGGCCACCTCCCGCCCGCCGTGGTCGAGCCGGGCGAGGCCGCCCTGCTCCTCGACGTCCCGCCCGGCATGCCGCTCGGGGTCGGCGGCGAACCCTTCGAGGAGGTGGAGGTCGAGCTGAAGGAGGGCTCCCTCCTCGCCCTCTACACGGACGGGCTCGTCGAGTCCCGCGACCACCCGCTCGACGAGGGCCTCGACGCCCTGCGCGGAGCGCTGGTCGAACCGGAACGGCCGATCGAGGATCTCTGCGACCACGTACTGACCACCCTCGACACCCGGCACGGCGAGGACGACATCGCCCTGCTGATGGCCCGCATCCAGGGACTGCCCGCCGACGCGGTCGGCGACTGGCGGCTGCCCCGCGAGCCCCGCTCCGTCGGCCGCGCCCGCGAACTGGCCCGCGGCAGGCTGCTCGCCTGGGGTCTGGACGACCTGGTCGACACCACGGAACTCCTGGTCAGCGAGCTGGTCACCAACGCCCTGCGGTACGGGGAGGGCGAGATCCGGCTCAGGCTGCTGCGCGACCGCACCCTGGTGTGCGAGGTGTGGGACGCCGGGCTCGTCCAGCCCCGGCGGCGGCGGGCCCGCGACACCGACGAGGGCGGGCGCGGACTCCAGCTGGTCGGACTGCTGAGCGTGGGCTGGGGGTCGAGGCGTACACCGCGCGGCAAGACCGTCTGGTTCGAACTGGCCCTGCCCGACGGGGAGCCGGCCGCCGAACTCTCGGTCGAGCAGCTGCTGAGCATGTACTGAGCGGGTGGCAGCGGCTGGTGGGTGTGGGTGCGGGTGTGGGTGTGGGTGTGGGTGTGGACAGGAACGGGGACGGGGACGGGGACGTCGGCAGCGGTGGTGGACGGGGGCAGGGGCGGGGACGGGGACTGGGACGTTGGCAGCGGCCGGTGGGCATGGACCGAGCCGGCGGCAGCGACTGGTGAGCATGGGCACGGGCTGAGCGGGGGCCGCCGGGCTTCTGCCGGGCGGGCAGCTGCTGAGCGCGTACCGGGCCGGGCCCATGGCGGCGTTCACCGGACCGATCGACCGATCGGCGGCGCTCATGAAGCCGGTGGCAGGGCGCACCGAGTGCAGGGCACGGGCTCGCTGAGTCCGTGGCAGAGTTCGCCCGAGCCGAGGGCAGGGCTCGTCGGGCCTAGCCCATGACGGAGCCGCCGTGCCGAGGGCAGGGCTCGTCGGGCTAGCCCATGACGGAGCCGCCGGGCCGAGGGCAGGGCTCGCCGGGCCGAGCCCATGACGGAGCCGCCGGGCCGAGCCCATGACGGAGCCGCCGTGCCGAGGGCAGGGCTCACCGGGCCGAGCCCATGACGGAGCCGCCGTGCCGAGGGCAGGGCTCACCGGGCCGAGGGCATGACGGAGCCGCCGTGCTGAAAACCACGCTCTCCGAGCCGGAGGCAGGGTTCACCGCGTCGACCCCATGACAAAGCCGCCGAGTCGACCGCGGCGCCCACCTTGGCGGGCGGCGCAGGGCTCACCGAGTCGACTTCAGCGCGGCCAGCCGGGCATCGACCTCGGCGGTGTCGCCCAGGCTGTCCAGCTGTTCGAACTGGGCGTCCAGGGACGAGGCGGCCAGTTCCTGCTTGCCGAGCGCCCGCGCCTCCTCGCGCCGTACCTTGTCCTCGAACCGGCTGAGCTCACTGGTCGGGTCGAGCACGTCGATGCTCTTGACGGAGTCCATCATCCGGTTCTGCGCCTCGGCGGACTTGGCGCGGGCGACGAGCTCGTCACGCTTGGCCTTCAGCTCCGACAGCTTGGTCTTCATCTGGTCCAGGCCGGTCTTCAGCCGGTCCACCACCTCGGTCTGCGCGGCGATGGTCGGCTCCGCCGTCCCGGCCTCCTTCTCCGACCGGAGCTGGCGGCCGAGCGCGACCTTGGCCAGGTTGTCGAACCTGTCCGCCTCCCCGGCCGCACCGGCCGCCCGCAGCTCGTCCGCCTTGCGGCTCGCGGCGAGCGCCTTGCCGCCCCACTCCTTCGCCGCCTCCACGTCCTCCCGGTGGTCCTGCTCCATCAGCCGCAGATTGCCGATGGTCGTGGCGACCGCCTGCTCGGCCTCCGAGATGTTGGCCGTGTAGTCGCGGATCAGCTGGTCCAGCATCTTCTGCGGGTCCTCGGCCTGATCGAGCAGCGCGTTGATGTTGGCCTTCGCCAGCTGGGTGACGCGCCCGAGAATGGTCTGCTTGGTCATGGGCCTCTCCTTGCGCGAGTGGGGTTCTCCGGGTGGGTTCCGTAAGCCGTGCCGTATGCCGTGCTGTATGCGGTGCCGTATGCGGTGCCGTGTGCCGTTCCGTAAGCCGTTCCCCGTGCCGTTCCGTATGGGGCGGTGGTGCGGGGGAACTCCTCGGGGCGGTGGCCGTGACGTCGGTTCAGAAGCGGCCGCCGCCACCGCGCCGGCCACGGGTGGTGCCGCCGCCGAAGCTGCCGGGCCCGCCGCCCCCGGCGCGGCCGCCGCCCCCGAACCCGCCTCCGTAGCCCCCGCCGCGGCCGCCGCCCAGGAGCCCGCCGAGGATGATGCCGCCGAGCATCGCGCCGCCGACCCCGCCGCCCCCCGCCCGGGTGCCGCCCTGGTTCCCGTACGACCTCACATCCTGCTCCGCCAGGCTGCGGGCCTGCCCGGCCAGCGAGTCCGCCTGCTGGGCCTCGGCCAGCGCCCCCTGCGGATCGTGCGACCCGGCCAGTTCGCCGGACCGGTCCAGCCGCCGCTGGGCCTCCGCCAGCCGGGTCCGGGCCTGGCTGCCCACCGCCCCCCGGTTCGTGGTGATGAAGTCGGCCGCGGCGGCGATCGCGGAACGCGCGGTGAGCGTCGCCGCGTCCAGGAGGGTGAGCGCCCGCCGGTCGCCGCGCTCCCGTTCGCGGGCACCGGCCAGCGCCGCGTCGAGCGCCGCGTCCGCCTCCTCCACCCGGCGCAGCGCGTCGATCGGGTTGTACGGACCGGCCCGCAGCTCCTCGCGCACATCGGCGAGGACCGACCGCGCACGGGCGATCCGGCCCCGCAGCTCCGCGGTCGGCGCCCCGTCCCCGGTCCCTTCGAGCAGCCCGCCCGCCTCGGCCAGATCGGTCTCCGTCCCGGTGAGGGCGCCGGGCAGCCGGTCCGCCGCCTCCGCGAGCTCCCGGGTCCGCCGGTCCACCGCGTCCACCAGGGTGGTCGCCTGGTCGACGGCGCCCTCGGCGGCCCGGATGTACACGGCGGCCGCGGAGTGGTCCGTGCCGTCCACCGACTGCCGGGCCCGGTTGAGGCTCGACGTGGCGAAGAGCAGCCGGTCCTTGGCCTGCTCGATGTCACCGGCGACGGACGCGGAGGCGGACGGCGCGTACCGGTCGCGCATCGCCGTCAGCGCGGACTCGGCCGCGGCGACCCGCCCGGCGAGGGCCCGGAACGCCGCCTCGGCCGTGGCCAGGGCTCGCGGGGCGTCGCGCTCCAGGGCGCGCAGCCGGTCGAAGTCCTCGGACACGGCGTCCAGACGGGCATCCGCGTCCGCGCAACGGCCGATGATCTCGTCCAGCATCCGGCGCCGCGTCGCGTCGTCCTCGGGGAAGGCGTCGTCCAGCTGCTGCCGCAGCCGGAACGCGGCCGTCAGCTCGCCCTTCGCGTGTTCGACGGCCTCCGTGAAGGGTGCCGCGGCCTCCTCGCCGAACTGCGCGGTGGCGAAGCCGAGTTCCTCCTCGCTGGTGCGGACCGCGTCGTCGGTCTCCACCAGCGCCTCCTTCGCGCGGGCGTCCAGTTCGGGCAGCGGAGTCGGCGCGGGCGGTCCGCCCGGCCCGGCGGAAGCACGGCCCCAGCCCTGCGCGCCGGGGGTGGTGCGGGTCGTGGTGCGCCGTCTGCGCCGGGTGTACGCGTAGCCGGCCACCGCCGCCGCACCTCCGACCACGACCACCGGAAGCACCAGGTCCCCGGCGCCCGTCCCGCCGGAGGCCGCTCCGGGATCGGCGGCACCGGGGGTCACGGACGGGGTGGGCACGGCCCGGCCGGCCAGTACGGCGGCGTACCCGTCCGCCGCGCCGATCGCCGCACCGGCCCAGTCGTGCTCCCGGAGCGCGGGCACGATCGCCGTGCGCGCCACCTCGGCGAGCTGGGCGTCGGTGAGCCGGGAACCCTGGTCCACGGTGTACGCGTACTGCCGGTCGTGGGTGGCGACGGCGAGCAGGACGTCGTCGCCGCCGAGCCCGTTGCGGTCGGCCGTCGCGTCGGCCCAGCTCTGCGCGGACCGGCCGGAGAAGTCCCGTACGTACACCACGAAGAGCTGCACCCGGCGGTCCGCGTACAGCCGGTCGAGCGTGGTCCGCACCTGGTCCCGGCGGTCCCCGAGCGCCCCCACCTTGTCGGTGATCTGCCCGTCGCGGGAGAGCGTGACGGGGTCGTCGGCGCGCGCGCCCGACGCCGCGGGAAGGGCCAGCCAGCACACCGCCATCAGCACGGCGAGCAGGGCCCGGCCCGGCACGGATATCCGGGTACGGCTCACGAGCGGCATCACCTTTGTGAGGTTATGTCCACTCTCTGTGACCCGCGACCCGGCGACGGGCCCGCCGCCGGTCCCCGGCGGTGCGCCATGATGCCCTACGGCACACCGGTACACAGGGGGAGACGGACGTGTTCACGGGGATGGGGCGGACGGCCCGGGAGAAGGCCGGACGAGCGGCCGGGAGGATACGGGGGCGGGCGGTCCGGTTCCGGTGGACCTGGCCGAGACGGTTCCGGTGGACCTGGCCGAGACGGATCGTGGCGGCAGCCGTCCTGGTGGTCGTGGTGCCGGTCCTCACCGCGGGCGCCGCCCTGCGGCTCGCCTACTCAGGCGACCCCGGCGACGGCACCCGCACCCGGGGCCGCGACGCCATCTGGCTCGGCCACGCCTGGGTCGACGGGCGCAAGGACGACGCCGACCTCGCCGCGTTCGCCACCCGGATCGAGGGCACCGGGATCAAGGACCTGTACGTCCACGCCGGGCCGCTGGAACACGACGGCACCCTGCCCGCCGACCGCTACCCCCGGGCCCGGTGGCTGATCGATGCCGTGCACCGCACCCTGCCCGGCATCCGGGTCCAGGCCTGGCTCGGCGACGTACTCGCCACCGAGGGGCCGGACGGGCTGCGCCTGGAGCGGGCCGGGTCGCGCACCGCCGTGGTCGCCTCGGCGCGGCAGGTCCTGGACGCCGGGTTCGACGGCGTCCACTTCGACCTGGAGCCGCTGCACTCCGGCGACCGCCACTACCTCTCGCTCCTCGACGACCTGGGCGCGCTCACCGGGTCGCGCGGGGCGCGGCTGTCGGTCGCCGCCCACCAGATCGACCCGCTGCCCGCGGCGCACAGCGTGGTCGGCGCGGTCAGCGGCAGCGAGAAATGGTGGTCGCAGGCGTTCTTCGGGCAGGTCGCGCGCCGGGTCGACCAGATCGCCGTCATGTCGTACGACACCTGGATGCCGCTGGAAGGGATGTTCGGCGGCTATGTGGCCCACCAGACGGCGCTCGCCCTCGAAGTGACGCCCGAGGACACCGATCTGCTGATGGGGCTGCCGTTCTTCCACGAGAGCGACCTCGGACACCACGAGTCGGCCGAGACGGTCGAGGCCGCGGTCCGGGGCACCCGGCTGGGGCTGGGGCGTACGGACCGCCACCGCGCACGGTTCGGGGTCGCGCTCTACGTCGACTTCGCCGCGCGGGACGGCGACTGGGCGGCGTACCGGGCGGGCTGGAACTGACCGCACCGGAGCCGGGCGGCCCGGACCGCGCGGGAACGGAGCGGTGGCGTACCGGGCCGGGGCCGGGCCCCGAGCACCCCGCCCCGGACCGGTACGCCACCACGTCTCAGGGGCTCAGAGCGAGAACCGCTCCTTCGCGAGCAGCGGCCGCACCCTCGACTGGAACCCGCCGGTCCGGAACGGCCGCTGGAGCAGACCGGGACGGAGCGCCTGGGCCAGTGCCGCGGCGATCATGCCCTGGTCGAGCGCGAGGTGGTAGTCGCTGACCCGGCCGGTGGAGACGTTGACGGAGTCCCGGAAGCCGTATCCGGCGTGGTAGGCGCCGAAGTCGCGGTCGAGCGCCCGCAGATTGGCGATCGCCTCCTTCGGCGCCTGGGGCAGTGCGAGGAAGGAGGCGTGCGGGGTGACCACACCGTTGGTGAACGCCGAGGCGGGCGGCAGCGGTTCGCCGTCCTTCGTGTACGTACGGTCGGTGTTGGAGGCGTAGCCGTCGACCTGCATGCCGATCGCGTCGACGCCGTACTCCTGGTAGCCGCCCTCGGGGATGTCGGCGGGGGAGAAGCCCCAGTACCCGTACTCCGCCTCCACCATGCCGTGCTCGATCTGGCTGCGGACGTACCGGCGGTGCGTGAGGCCCCAGGATCCGGGCGACCACTCCGCCTCCGGCACGAACAGCGGCACCATCAGGGCCTCGAACATCGAACCGCCCCAGGTGGGCACGAGCTTCCGGCCGCGATGGGTGTAGTGCCCCTGCCAGACGCGTACGCCGTCCATCGCGACGTAGCTGCCCTGCGGGTGCTGCTCCTGCTCGTGCTCGGGGAGCATGGTGCGCAGCAGGTGCCAGTAGTGGTCGGCGGGCAGCGAACCGTCCGCGATGCCCAGGTAACTGGCCATGCGGGGCTCGGTGTTGAGCGCGCCGTAGTGGTGGCCGGTGGGCTCCTCGGTGTCGGGCCAGAATCCGCCGCGCAGCTGACCGGGGCCGGCGACCGGGTCGGCCGGGTCGTACGGCGTGTAGTAGTACGACCAGTCGGCGGTGGCCAGGATGCGGGCGACGCGGGGGCGCAGCGCGGGGGCGGCGTCGGCGGCGATGCGCAGACCGGTGATCAGCCAGGCGTTGTCGACGGAGGACAGGAACGGGCGGACCGGGTCGCCGGTGCCCGGCCACTCGGTGAGGACCGAACCGTCGTGCGCGTCGTACCAGTTGAGCCAGAAGCCGTGGTGGCGCTCCAGCTTCTCGACGGTCCGCACGGTCCGTTCCAGCCTGCGGAGCATGGTGTCGTGGCCGATCACCCCGAGTCCGGCGGCGGCCACGGTCGACCAGAGGCCGCAGCCGATGTTGGTGGGGGAGGTCTGGCGCGACTGGACGGGGGCGCCGGGCCCGCTGACGTCGATCTTGTCGACGGCGAGACCGAGGCCGGTCGTCATGGCCTCGATCGAGCGGTACGTGTCGCGGAACCAGCGCAGGAGCAGCGGGGCGTGCGCGCCGCGCGCGGGCCGGTCGGCGGCGCCCGCCGGGGGCGCGGCCACGGCGCCGAGCGACAGGGCGGCGGCTCCCGTCCCGGCTGCGGTGAGAAACGTACGACGGTCCATCGGAACCCCTCGAAGAAGAGAGCCACCGGCTGTGGGCGGTGGGCGGATTTCGTTCGTCGGTCGTGAGCGCGGGCGCGGGGCGCCGTGCCGGGTACGGCACCCGCGTGCGCCGCCGCTCGTGAGCAGGGCTGGACACGAGCGGCGCCGTACGCGGGCACAGGGCCCGGGGGCCCTGCTGTACGGGAACCGGGGTCCGTCAGGTGCCGCCGGTTCCCGTACGGGCGGGAGCTGTCGGGTCGCTCCCGGTCGGGGGAGCCGAGGTGGGTCGGCTCGGGGGCCGGGGTCAGCCGGCGACGCGCGGCAGGGCGCGGGTGCGGCCCATCTCGCCCAGCCAGACGGCGGACGGCTTGGGCAGGCGCTCGAAGGTCTCCGGGTCCCAGCCGATCAGGCCGAAGGTGGGCTTGTAGGAGCCCCACTCGTAGTTGTCGAGCGCGCTCCAGGCCAGGTAGCCCTGGATGTTCAGGCCGTCCTGGATCGCGGACGCGACCTCGTTCAGGGCACCGGTGTAGTAGTCGACGCGGCGGCTGTCCTCGTCGGTCGCGATGCCGTTCTCGGTCACGATCAGCGGGATGCCGTTGCCCAGGACCTCGGCGGTGTGGCGCAGCGCGTAGCCGACCGCGGAGGGGTAGTACTCCCACTGGGTGAGGGTGCGCTCGGCGCCCTCGGCGGTGGGGATCGGGCCGTCGGTGCCGATCCTGGTCCGGGTGTAGGACTGCACGCCGATCCAGTCGTCGCCGCGGGCGGCCTCGATGAAGACGTCCTCGCGGGGGTACCGGTAGGCGGCGGTGACCTCCTCGGCGCCGGGCAGGGCCTGGTAGACCTGGTTGGCGACGGTCCAGCCCACCTGGATGGCGGGGTTGATCGCCCGGACCTCCTTGACGGCCGCGTGGTGCGCGGCGATGACGGCCTCGGTGGTCTCGTCGTCGGGGGTCGGCAGACCGGCGGGCGGGAAGCTGTTGTCGCCGCGCTTGGCCTGGCCGGCCATCACGGCGATCATGTTCGGCTCGTTGATGGTGCAGACGTGGCCGACGCCCTCGGCGATCACCGGTGCGCAGGCCGCGACGTAGCGCGCGAAGAGCTCGGTCGCGCCCTCGGCGGTCCAGCCGCCGCGCGCCTCGAACCACTGCGGAACGGTGAAGTGGTGCAGGGTGATCATGGGGCGCAGGCCGCGTTCGACGGCGCCCTCGACCATGCGGCGGTAGTGGGCGAGCTCGGCGCGGGAGAACCGGCCCTCGGCGGGTTCGATGCGCGCCCACTCGATGGAGAACCGGTAGTCGGTGAAGCCCAGACCGGCCAGCGTGTCCATGTCCTCGTGCCAGCGGTGGTAGCTGTCGCAGGCGTCCAGGCTGGGCTCCTGGATGTGGGTGCCCGCGGCGTGCTCCTTGACCCACCAGTCGCTGTTGGTGTTGTTGCCCTCGATCTGGTGGGCGGCCGTGGAGGCGCCCCACAGGAAGCCTTCGGGGAACGGGACCTGGGTATGCGTCATCGCGAACTGTCTTTCTGGTGATGATGGGGTGTGGCCGACGGGGGTGGGGCCGTGGCCTCGTACGTTTCGTCGGGCGGCCGCGCCGGGGCGGGTCCGGTTCTACTTCATGCCCGCGGTGGCGATGCCCTGGGTGAAGTGGCGCTGGAGCGCGATGAACAGGATCACGACGGGCAGGACGACCAGCAGGGAGCCGGCCATCAGCATGCCGTTGGAGCCGCCCGCCTTGTTGGGGTCGGTGGCGAAGGTGGCCAGGGCGACCGGGAGGGTGTACTTGTCGGGGTCGTTGGTCGCGATGAGCGGCCAGACGAAGTTGTTCCAGGAGCCCAGGAACGTGAAGATCGACAGCGTCGCCAGGGCGGGCTTGACCAGCGGCATCACGATGCGCCAGAAGATGTACCACTCACCGGCGCCGTCCATCCGGGCCGCTTCCAGCAGCTCGTCCGGGATCGACTGCATGAACTGCCGCATCAGGAAGACCCCGAAGGCCCCGGCGGCGAACGGCAGCACCAGACCGGCGTAGGAGTCGATCAGGTGCAACTTGCTCATCAGCACGAACAGCGGCAGCAGCATCAGGTTGCCGGGCACCATCAGGGCGCCGAGCACCAGGCCGAAGATCTTGTTGCGGCCGGCGAAGTTCAGCTTGGCCAGGGCGTACCCGAGCATCGAGCAGAACACCAGGTTCGAGACGGTGACCAGCACCGCCACGATGACCGAGTTCATGAAGTACAGCGGCAGATCGAGCTTGTCGAGCAGTTCCCGGAAGTTCTCCAGGGTCCACTCGGTCGGGATCCACACCGGCGGGCTGGCCGTCAGCTCCTGCTGTGTCTTGAAGGCCGAGACCGCCATCCACAGGAACGGCGCCGACATGACCAGCAGGCCGACCGAGAGGAGGACGTAGACGAGGACGCGCTTCGGGCTGCGGGCCTTCTTCGCCCCGGCGGGCCGCGTGTCCCCGGGCTTCTGCGCGGGCGCCGTCGAGACGGCGCCGGGTGCACTGGTGGCGCTCATTTCGTGTTGTCCTTCAGCAGTCGGAGCTGTAGCACCGTGATGCCCATGATCACTACGAAGAGGACATACGCCATGGCACTCGCATAGCCCATGTGGAAGAAGTTGAAGCCCTCGCGGTACATGTTCAGCGAGACGGTCAGCGTGGAGTCCGAGGGACCGCCCTGGGTCATCACGAACGGTTCCTCGAAGACGTTGAGGTAACCGATGGTGGTGATCACCGTGGCGTAGAGCAGCGTCGGCCGGAGCAGGGGCACGGTGATGCCCTTGAACTCCTGCCAGACACCGGCACCGTCCAGCCGCGCGGCCTCCCGCACCTCGGTGGGGATGGCCTGCAGACCGGCGATGAAGAGCACCATGACCGTGCCGAGGTTGCGCCAGACCGCCATCGCGATCATCGACGGCATGGCGAGCGTCTCGGAGCCCAGGAAGTCGGGTGAGGTGAGGCCCACTTCGGAGAAGAGCCCCGCCACGAGCCCGTCGCTCGGGTCGAGCACGAACCGCCAGACCACGGCGACCGCGACGATGGTGGTGACCACCGGTGCGTAGAAGCCGACGCGGAAGAAGGTCCGCGCCCGGTCGATGCCGTTGTTCAGCAGTACGGCGACGACCAGCCCGAGGAAGATCGTCAGCGGGACGCCGATCACCACGAAGTACGCCGTGTTGAACAGCGACTTGAGGAACTTGTCGTCGCTGAACAGGTTGACGTAGTTCTCGAAGCCGATGAAGTTCGCGTCCAGCGGGTGCGTGACGTTGCGCAGCCCGAAGTCGGTGAAGCTCATCACCAGCGTGGCGAGGATCGGGAACGCCATGAAGACGAGGAAGAGGACGAGGAAGGGGGTGGAGAACAGCCAGCCGGCCACGTTCTGCACGCCCATCGAGGCCCTCTTGCCACCCCGGCGACCTGCGGGCCCGGCGGCCGGGGACCCGGAGGCCCCCGGCCCGGCCTGCACCTTGGCCGTCTCGGCGGCCTTTGCGGTCATGGTGCGCATGACTCCTACTTCACGAGGCCTTCGATTTGGGACTGGGCCGTCTTGAGCGCGTCCTCGGCGGACGCCTTGCCCTGGGTGACCTTGGCGATGGCCTGGTCGACCTTGTCGGTGATCTCCGTCCAGTTGGACAGGGACGGCGACGACTTGGCGGTGTCCATCTGCTTCTTGAAGACCTGGAGGTCGGCGTCGTCGGCGAGGGCGCCGGAGGTCCAGGCGGAGGTGTTGGCCGGCAGGTCCTTGGTGCGCTCGTACCAGTCGGCCTGGCCCTTGGTGTCCGTCAGGTACTTGATGAACTCGGTGGCGGCGGCCTTGTGCTTGCTGTCCTTGGAGACCACCAGGGAGGAGCCGCCCGCCATGGAGACGGAGGACTTGTCGGCGGGCACGTTGGCCACCGCCCACTTGCCCTTGATCTGCGGCTGGCCCTCGTTCAGCAGGGTGACGTGCCAGGGGCCGCCGAAGAACATCGGGACGCGGCCGTTGCCGAAGTCCTTGACCACGTCGTAGCCGGGCTGCACGGACTTGTTGGAGAGCCCCTTGTCGAAGTACGAGCCGTACTCCTTGAGCGCCTTGACGGCCTCGGGGCTGTCGATGACGGCCTCGCCCTTGTCGTTGACGATCTCGCCGCCGGCCGAGTACAGGAACGAGTAGAAGTTCTGCACCGTGTCCAGGCCGCTGGGCTGGATGGACAGGCCCCACTTGGTCCCGGCCTTCTTCTGGTAGGCCGTGGCGAGGTCCTGCATCTCCTTCCAGTCGGTCGGAGCCTTGGTGACGCCGGCCTTCTCGGCCAGGTCGGTGCGGTAGTAGAGGACCCGGGTGTCGACGTACCACGGCACGCCGTACGCCTGGCCGTCCACCTCGCCCTGCTTCCAGCCGGACGGGAAGTAGTCCTTCTCGTGGAAGGTCTTGGTGTCGACCGGTTCGAGGACCCCGAGCTCGGCGAACTCGCCCATGTAGCTGCCGCCCATCTGCGCCACGTCCGGCAGGGTGTTGGCGGCGGCCGCGGAGACCAGCTTCTGGTGGGCGACGTCCCAGCCCACCGGGGTCACCTTGACGGTGATGTTCGGGTTGGCCTTCTCGTAGACCTTGGCCACATCCGCGAGCTTCTCGCCCTCGGCCCCCATGGCCCAGACGGTGATCGTCTGCTTCTTGTCCGCGGCGACCTCGTCGCCCCCGGAGCTGCCGCACGCGGTGAGACCGAGAGTGAGCGCGGCCGTGACCGCGATACCGATCGAGGCGTTTCTGGCGGTGCGGGACATGGAGGGCTCCTCCTTGAGCAATCCGGATGTATGCGCTGCCTGTAAGCGCATACATCACTCTGCGACAGAGATTCGGGAATCCGCAAGAGGGTGCTTGGTCACACTCGTGCAACGTGCTGGACATCTGAATGTTCAACTTGTCACGGTAAAGGGGTTGTTTGTGAAATTGGGGGTGATGTGACCGATTTCGCTGCCCGGCCTCCCGGGGCCGACGCCGTCCGGTCTCCCGGGGCGGACGGGCCCGTACGGCGAGGGCCGCCGGGACCCAGCCGCCGGGGCCCAGCCGCCGGGGCCCGCGGGTCCCCGCCGTGATGATCAACAGGTCTGTACCGTCGTGAGCGGGGCGGATACGGTCGTGCCATGGTTTCGCTCGAACACGAATTCCCCTTCGATCCGGCCTACGGATACACGCTCCCGGACCTGCTGGGCGTCCCCGCCCCCACCGCTCCGGACGATTTCGACGCCTTCTGGCGGGCCCGCCACGCGGAGGCCCGCAAGGTCGCCACGGAGCCGGAGCTCGGGCCTCCCGAGGAGGAGCGCGACGGGGTGCGGATCCACGGTGTGACCTACACCTCGGTGGGCGGGGTGCGGCTCGGCGGCTGGGTGGCGCTGCCCGCCGACGGGGTGGCGGAGTACGGATTCGTCATCGGGCACGGCTACGGCGGCCGGGACGAGCCGGGCCCCGAGGTGCCGCTGCCGCTGCCCCGGGCCGCGGCGATCCTGCCCTGTGTACGCGGCATGGGGTCGCGCGGCCTGCACCCGGGGATACCGGACGTGTCCGCCGCGCACGTGCTGCACGGCATCGAGTCCCGCGACACCTATGTCATCGGCGACTGCGTGGCGGACCTGTGGTGCGCCGCGTCCGCGCTGTGCGAGCTGGTGCCGGGGCTGACGCCGCAGGAGGGCGGCCCGGGGCTGGGGTACCTCGGGGAGAGCTTCGGCGGCGGGCTCGGCGCGCTGGCGCTGCCCTGGGACGACCGCTTCGGGGCCGGTCAGCTGACCGTGCCCACCTTCGGCAACCACCCGCTGAGGCTCACCCTGCCGTGCATCGGCAGCGGGGAGGCCGTGCGGGGGTACCGCCGGGACCACCCCGAGGTCGTCGAGGTGCTGCCGTACTTCGACGCCGCCACGGCCGCGACGCGGCTGGAGGTGCCCACGCTGGTGGCAGCGGCGCTCTTCGACCCCTCGGTGCCACCGCCGGGGCAGTTCGCCGTGCACAACGCGCTGGCCGGTGAGCACGAGTTGACGGTGCTGGAGGCGGGGCACTTCGAGTACGAGGGCACGGAGGCGGAGAAGGCGGAGCTCCGGGCGGCCCGGCAGCGCTTCTTCGGGGAGCGGCTGCGCCGGGCCTGAGGGGGCGGGGCACATGGGCGCGCGGCGCGGCGCCGAGGGGGCGCGGCGAGGCGCCGAGGGGCGCTGAGGGGCGGGTTCCGGTCCGGGCGTTAGGGCTTCGGGCGGTACGGGTTTGAGCGGGGCGGGTGCCGGGCGGGCGTCGGGCGGGCGTCGGGCGGCCAGGGCCTGAGGGTGCTGGCGGTGCGGGCCTGAGGGAGGCGGGCGTCAGGCGGTGCGGGCTTGAGCCGGGTGCCGGGTGGTCCGGGCCTGAGGGCGTCGGGCGGTCCGGGCCTGAGCCGGGCCCCCGGCGGTCCCCGTCAGCCGCAGCCGCAGCTGGCGCGGCGGATCAGGGAGACCGGGAGCATGAGCGAGACCGGCTCGGCGCCGCCGTTGCCCAGCCGCTGGACCAGGAGCTCCACCGCCTGCTCACCGAGCCGGCGGATCGGCTGGCGCACGGTCGTCAGCGGTGGCTGGACGATCCGGCTCAGCGGAATCCCGTCGAAGCCGGTCACCGCGATGTCCTCCGGCACCCGCACCCCGCGCCGCTCCAGCGCGCGCAGCGCGCCCACCGCCATCTGGTCGTTGGCGAAGAGCATGCCCTCGGGCCGTTCGCCGGTCCGGTCGAGCAGCGCCTCCGCGGCCCGCGCGCCCTCGGCCTGCGTCATCATCTCGGCCCGCAGATCCGGCGCGTCCGGCACCGGGAGCCCGGCATCGCCGCACGCCTGCCGGAAGCCGTGGAACCGCGCCTCGGCGTCCGGCGACTCGACCTCGCCGCCGATGAAGGCGAGCCTGCGCAGCCCGTGGTCCTCGATCAGATGGCGGGCCAGTTCGCGTTCGCCGTCCGCGTTCGCGACGACGATGTGGTCGAGGTGGTCGATCTCGCGGGGACCGGCGATCATCACCACCGGGAGCCGGCGCGATATCACTTCGAGGTCCTCGGTCGGCACGGTCTGCGCCAGCACGGCGAAGCCGTCGACCCGCCCCGCGACCTTCGCGACGAGGCTCTCGGGGCCGCCCTCCAGCGAGGCCGCGATCAGCAGCGCGTAGCCGTGCCGCCGGGCCGCCCGCTCCATGCCGCGGATGATCTGGTCGGAGTAGAGCATCACCGCGTCGTCGGTGTCGCTGTCCGCCTCGGCGTCGGCCTCCGCGTCGGGGTCGGCGTAGTCGGGGAAGCAGAGGCCGAGCACGCCCGTGGTCCGGCTGGCCAGGCCCCGGGCGTTGCCGCTGGGTACGTAACCGAGCTGGCGGGCGGCTTCGAGGACCCGCTCACGGGTCTGGGCGCGTACCGAATCGGGGGTGCGGTAGACCCGCGAGACCGTGGCAATGGAGACGCCCGACCGCTCGGCGACGTCGTACACCGTTGGGGCGCTCACTCGACCGACCGTCCGCTTCTTCTTCCGTGCCGAAGCACCTGTTGTTGCATGTACCGACCCTCTTCTGAAAGCGCATTCACCCTAGATCGCGGGCCGCGCGACGGGCAAGAGCGGCCAAGAAATGACAGGCAACCTTGCAAGGTGCCTTGTACATCTTTTACGTTGGGGGCATGACGGAACCGACTCCGACCACCCCCGACGCCCGTCGCGCCGCCCCGTCCGCGGAGCCGGACGCCGAGCAGCTCGCGATCCGGCTGGCCGCCGTGGTCGGCCGGTTGCTGCGGCGGCTGCGCAGCACCTCGTCGGAGGGGCTGCTCACCCCGACGCAACGTTCGGTGCTGGCCAGGCTGGACCGGGAGGGGCCGGCCACCACGGCCGCGCTGGCCCGCGCGGAGTACGTGCGTCCGCAGTCCATGCGGCTGACGCTCGGCGCGCTGGAGAGCCAGGGGCTGGTGGAGCGGGCCCCCGATCCCGAGGACGGCCGGAAGTCGGTGATGTCGCTCACGGAGTCCGGGACCGCGACGCTCGCCGAGGTGCGGGCCGCCAAGCGCGACTGGCTCGCCCAGGCCCTCGCGGCCGAGTTCGACGGCGCCGAGCGCCGCGCCGTGGCCGAGGCCGTCGAACTGCTGGACCGACTGACCGACCGGTGAACGCCGCCGACGGGCGCCGATGCCGTCGTCGGCCACCTGGGCCCCGGCCCCCGGCCCGTCGGCAACCTCCCGGGCAACCTCCGCCCCTCCCCGGCAACCTCCGCCGACCGCCGACCGCCGAGCGCCGAGCGCCGAGCGCCGAGCGCCGAGCGCCGACCGCGTACCCGCAGCCGGGCCCGTACCCGTACCCCCGACCCGCACGCCGACCCGACCCGCACCCCGAGCCGTACCGCAGCAGGACCCACCCGTTCACCCACGCCACAGGAGTATCACCGTGACCGCAACCACCCTGGACCCGAGGACCGCCCTGGTCGTCATCGACCTCCAGAAGGGCATCGTCGGCCTGGACACCGCCCACCCCGCCGCCGATGTCGTCGCCCGCTCCGTCACCCTCGCCGACGCCTTCCGCGCGAAGGGCCTCCCGGTCGTCCTGGTCCATGTCGTCGACGGCGCCCCCGGCCGCAACGAGACTCCGGCGGGGGCCGGCGGGCAGCCGCCCACCGACTGGGCCGACATCGTGCCCGAGCTCGGGCCGCAGGAGGGCGACATCGTGGTCACCAAGCGCACCTGGGGCGCCTTCCACGGCACCGACCTCGACCTCCGGCTGCGCCGCGCGGGTGTCACCCAGGTCGTCCTCACCGGCATCGCGACCAGCATCGGCGTCGAGTCCACCGCCCGCTCGGCGTACGAGCACGGCTACCACGTCACGATCGCCACGGACGCGGTCACCGACCGGGACGCCGACGCCCACCGCAACAGCGTCGAGAAGATCTTCCCGCGCCTGGGCGAGACGGACACGACGGAGGCGATCGTCAAGCTGCTCGGCTGACCGGGACCCTGCCCACGGCCCGGCCCCACGGCCCGGCCCCACGGCCCGGCCCCACGGCCCGGCCCCACGGCCCGGCCCCACGGCCGGGCCCCTCCTTTCCGGCCGGTCCGACCCCCGTGGTCGGACCGGCCGTTCCCGTGCGCCGCGGCAACCGGGGCCGCTGCGCCGCACGGGTGAGGTTCGGGGCCGTCGCGCCGTGTCTGCGCGGCCTCTCGCGCGGGGGCGCATTCAGTGGTGGGACGGAACCAGTGTGATCAACAGCCAATGCCACCAAAAACGCACAATCCGGAACACCCGCGGATGGGTGGGTCGGGCCGTCCCCGGAGGTATCAGCCATGTCCCACGTCGGCGTCCCGCGGGGGACGGCCCGAAAGCGCCGCTCCCTCGCGCTCCTCACGACAGGCGTGCTGACGCTCCCGGTGCTGGCGGGATGCAGCTCCGGCGGCGGTGCGGCCGCCGGAGCCGCCCCCCAGGACGTCGCGGTCGCGAGCCGGGACCAGGTCGCCGAGGGCTCCACGGTCAACTGGGCGATCGACGCCGTGCCCACCACCCTCAACGCCTTCCAGGCGGACGCCGACGCCTCCACCACCCGGATCACCGGCGCCCTGCTGCCGACGCTCTTCCCGCTGGACGCCCAGGGCAGGCCGCAGCTGAACCCGGACTACCTGGAGTCCGCCGAGGTGGTCGAGCGCGAGCCCCGGCAGGTGGTCCTGTACCGGCTCAACCAGCAGGCGGTGTGGAGCGACGGCCGGGAGATCGGGGCGCCCGACTTCGTGGCCCAGTGGCGGGCCCTGAGCGGCCGGGACTCGGCCTTCTGGACCGCCCGCAACGCCGGCTACGACCGCATCGAGAAGATCGAGCGCGGCGCCGACGACCTGGAGGTACGGGTCACCTTCGCCAAGCCCTACGCGGACTGGCGCTCGCTGTTCTCCCCGCTGTACCCGAAGGAGGCGACCGGCTCCCCGGACGCCTTCAACGACGGCGCCCGGACCACCCTCAAGGCCACCGCCGGGCCGTTCCGGCTGCGCGGGGTGGACACGAAGGCGGGCGAGGTCACCCTGGACCGCAACCCCCGCTGGTGGGGCACCCCGGCCAAGCTCGACTCGCTGGTCTTCCGGGCCGTCGCGCCGAAGGACCGCACCGAGGCCCTGGCCGCGCACAAGGTCGACGTGGCCGACGTCGACGCCGCGACGGTCCGCCGGATCGCGCGGGCGGCCCGCGACGCGGGCGCGAACGGGCAGCCCGCCGCCCCCGGCCCCGGCTCCGGGACGGACCCGGCCGCCGCCCTGCGCTCCTGGGCCGAGGCCCACGGCTCGAACGCCGAGGAGGCGGCCGCCGCCCAGGCGGCCAGGGAGAAGAGCCGGGCCGCCGCCGAGGCGTACGCCGCCGAACAGGACGGGCTGCGCGGCTACGTGGTGCGCAAGTCGCTGGAGCCCGCCTACACCCAGCTCGCGCTGAACGGCGAGTCCGGACCGCTCGCCGACGACCGGGTGCGCCGGGCGGTCGCACGGGCCCTGAACCGCCAGGAGCTGGTGGACACTGTGCTCAAGCCGCTCGGCCTGCCCGCGCGCCCGCTCGGCAGCCACCTGGCCCTGGCCGGACAGCCGGCGTACGAGGACAGCAGCGACGCGCTCGGCGGGCAGGACACCGAGAAGGCGCAGGCGCTGCTGGCCGACGCGGGCTGGACGCCGGAGGGCGCCGTCTCCCGGACGGACGGCACCAAGGCGGGCAGCGAGGCCGGGAAGAAGAGCACGAAGGACGCGGAGAAGCCGGAGAAGAAGGAGACGGGCCCCGCGGCCGGGAAGGCGGGCAGCACCGACGGCAAGTCCGGCGACGCCGCCGCCCGGCGCGAGCCCGCCCCCGAGGACGGCCTCTACATCGTCGGCGAGGACGGCAAGCCCGGCGACGGTGATCCGGCGAGCCGCGCCACCCATGTGCTCGCCCCCGCCCCCGCCGCCGCGTTCCACAGCTCCGCCCTGCTGCGCCAGGCCGGATACCTCTCCGACTCCGGCATCTCCGAGGACGCCCTCGCCGGACTCACCGCGCAGGACAAGCGGCCCGGCGGCGCCGCCGGCGCGTACGCCCCCGTGGGCACCGCGGCGCCCGCACGGGCGGCCGATCCGGGGCGCGGCCCGCTCGGCAAGGACGGCAAGCCGCTGACCCTGCGTTTCGTCCTGCCGTCCGGTCCCGGCTCGGAGGCGCTGCGCAGCGTCGGGGACAAGATCTCGGCGATGCTCGAATCGGTCGGCATCCGTACGGAGATCACCAAGGTCTCCGACGAGAGCTACTTCCAGGACCACATCGCCTCCGGCGACTACGACCTGGCCCTGTACTCCTGGCCCGCGACCGCCTACCCGGCCACCGACGACCGCCCGATCTTCGCCAAGCCGGTGCCCGCCACCGACGGCTCGCTGCTGGTCGAGCAGAACTACACCCGGGTCGGCACGGACCACATCGACCAGCTCTTCGACGAGGCGGTATCGGAGCTGGACGAGGCCACCGCCCGGAAACTGATGAAGCAGGCCGACGCCCGGATCTGGGCCGCCGCCGGGTCGATCCCGCTCTACCGGCGTCCCCAGCTCGTGGCGGCGAACCGGAAGCTGGTGAACGTCGGGGCCTTCGGCTTCGGCACGCCCCGCTACCAGGACATCGGTTTCCGGGCGCCGCAGGCCGCCGGGGCCCCGGCGCACCCGAAGAAGTAGCAGGTCAGCGCAGTACCGGAAGCTCAGAACTGGCTCAAATCCCTTGCCCGCCGCCCTGCCCGGCGGGCAAGGTCGCTTCAGCCCGTCGACCCGGGTGGCCGCTCGATCCCCCCACCTTCGAGATCCCCGCACCGGAGCCCCTAACTCCGGTCCTCTCGAAGACAGCGCTCCGGAGCCCCACCTCCGAAGCCGTGCCGGGCCGTGTCCGTGGAGCCTCGTACGTCCGCACCGGACGCCGTGGCCGTCACGGGCACGGCCCGGTCCCCATGCCCGCCGCCGACCGCTCCGCCGGCCGTGGCCGCGAGACCCGGTGAAGTTCGCCGGAAGAACCGGTCACGGGGGCGCGAACGCGTTGCGAACACGGCGCGGACGCGGGCTCCCACCACCGGATACGTACGTGCCCGCACTCGGCGCCACCACCGCCGACGCCTGCCCGGCGGACCGGCGCGACCCCCGTCCCGGGGCCCACGGGACTTGCCCGGGAAGCCGCCGCGGCGCCAGCCCCGTACCATTGGACGAGCCGTGGCGCGTCCGCCCGGCGGGCGTACGAGGACTTGAGACCGACTTAGACGCCTGATCCCACGATCCGAGAGAAGCGCAAGCCACCCATGCCCACGCGCCACGACATCCGTAACGTAGCCATCGTCGCCCACGTCGACCACGGCAAGACCACGCTGGTCGACGCCATGCTCAAGCAGGCCGGCGCCTTCGCCGCGCACGCCGCCGAGCACCTCGACGACCGCATGATGGACTCGAACGACCTGGAGCGTGAGAAGGGCATCACGATCCTCGCCAAGAACACGGCGGTGAAGTATCACCCCAAGGACGGCGGGGACCCGATCACGATCAACATCATCGACACCCCCGGCCACGCCGACTTCGGTGGTGAGGTCGAGCGCGGCCTGTCGATGGTGGACGCGGTGGTGCTCCTGGTCGACGCCTCCGAGGGCCCGCTCCCGCAGACCCGCTTCGTGCTGCGCAAGGCGCTCGCCGCGAAGATGCCGGTCATCCTCTGCATCAACAAGACCGACCGTCCCGACTCCCGGATCGCCGAGGTCGTCGACGAGACGTACGACCTGTTCCTGGACCTGGACGCGGACGAGGACCAGATCGAGTTCCCGATCGTCTACGCCTGCGCCCGTGACGGCGTCGCCTCGCTGACCAAGCCGGAGGACGGCACCGTCCCGGCCGACAGCGACAACCTGGAGCCGTTCTTCTCCACGATCCTGGCGCACGTCCCGGCCCCGGAGTACGACGACGAGGCCCCGCTCCAGGCCCACGTCACCAACCTGGACGCCGACAACTTCCTCGGCCGCATCGCGCTCTGCCGCGTCGAGCAGGGCGAGCTGCGCAAGGGCCAGACCGTCACCTGGATCAAGCGCGACGGCACCATGTCCAACGTCCGCATCACCGAGCTGCTGATGACCGAGGCGCTCACCCGCAAGCCGGCCGAGAAGGCGGGTCCGGGCGACATCTGCGCCATCGCCGGTATCCCGGACATCATGATCGGCGAGACCCTGGCCGACCCCGAGAACCCGATCGCGCTCCCGCTGATCACGGTCGACGAGCCCGCCATCTCGATGACCATCGGCACCAACACCTCGCCGCTGGTCGGCAAGGGCGGCAAGGGCCACAAGGTCACCGCCCGCCAGGTGAAGGACCGCCTCGACCGCGAGCTGATCGGCAACGTCTCGCTCCGCGTTCTGGACACCGAGCGCCCCGACGCCTGGGAGGTCCAGGGCCGCGGCGAGCTGGCGCTGGCCATCCTCGTCGAGCAGATGCGCCGTGAGGGCTTCGAGCTCACGGTCGGCAAGCCGGAGGTCGTCACCAAGCAGATCGACGGCAAGACGCACGAGCCGATCGAGCGCATGACGATCGACTCGCCCGAGGAGCACCTCGGCGCCATCACCCAGCTGATGGCGACCCGCAAGGGCCGCATGGAGACCATGACGAACCACGGCTCGGGCTGGGTCCGCATGGAGTGGATCGTCCCGTCCCGCGGCCTGATCGGCTTCCGTACGGAGTTCCTGACGCAGACCCGCGGCACGGGCATCGCGCACTCCATCTTCGAGGGCCACGAGCCGTGGTTCGGCGAGCTGCGCACCCGTCACAACGGCTCGCTGGTCGCCGACCGCGCGGGTTCCGTGACGCCGTTCGCCATGGTCAACCTCCAGGAGCGCGGTGTCATCTTCACCGAGGCCGGCACCGAGGTCTACGAGGGCATGATCATCGGCGAGAACTCCCGCGCCGACGACATGGACGTGAACATCACCAAGGAGAAGAAGCTCACCAACATGCGTGCGGCTTCCGCCGACACCACGGAGAACGTGGTGCCGGCCCGCAAGCTCTCCCTGGAGCAGTCCCTGGAGTTCTGCCGCGAGGACGAGTGCATCGAGGTGACCCCGGAGACGGTCCGCATCCGCAAGGTCGTCCTCGACCAGAAGGAGCGCGGCCGCGCCGCGTCGCGCGCCAAGCGCTGATCCCGCGCCGGGCGCCGTGCGCGCCCGGACGAGAACCGCACAACGGGGCCCGGTCCTCCGTCAGTTGACGGGGGGCGGGGCCCCGTTGTGCTCCGCGTCGGAGTGCGCCCCGGCGCGCGGCGATGCCTCAAGTGGTGCGTCCGCTGTTGCACCAGCAACCACGAGGAAGTGGCAGTGCACTGTCAAGAAGGCCCATCGAGCCTCTGTCCAGTGGTTTTCTCTGGCGATCCGTCCGCATATCGATCGTCGCTCTCCGAAAGCTGCGCTAACGGTCCGTTTCGAGGGTGTCTGTCTGGGATCACTTTGTCCGGATTTCGGGCAATCGAGCTTCCTCGATGTTGTTAAAACGAGACCCTTTAAGTGTGGTTTACAGCCCGGTCGTACTTAATAGTTGGCTCCATTGAGCTCGGGTCAATGGGTCACGCACTGTGGGGAGTGCCGACTCACGAGCACACTAGGGGCACTGAACGATCACCGTCAGGGGTGTCGGTGGATCACTCCAGTGCCCTTCTTGTAGTCAAAAGTGGACTCATGAGGAGGAAACCCATGCGTGGTGCCAAGAGCGCCAAGTGGGTCGCGGGAGCGGCCATCATCGCCCTGGCCGCGACCGCCTGTGGTGGTAACGACAAGGACAGCGACAGTGGCATGAAGTCCGGCAAGGCGGACCCGAACGGGATCCTGACCGCCCAGCTCGGCGAGCCGCAGAACCCGCTTCAGCCGGCGAACGCCAAGGAGAGCCAGGGCAGCCGTGTCCTGCGCACCATCTTCTCCGGCCTGGTCGACTACGAGCCCGGCACCGGCAAGCTCGTCTACGTGAACGCCGAGTCCGTGACGCCCAACGCGGACTCGTCCGTGTGGACCGTCAAGCTGAAGCCGGGCTGGAAGTTCCACGACGGCACCACGGTCACCTCCAAGTCCTTCGTGGACTCCTGGAACTGGTCGGCCAACGTCAAGAACAACCAGACCAACTCCAGCTGGTTCCAGGACATCAAGGGCTACGAGGACGTCCACCCGGCCAAGGGTGCGCCGAAGGCCGACAAGATGTCCGGTCTGAAGATCGTCGACGACAACACCTTCACGATCAGCCTGAACGGCCCGGTCTCGTACTTCGCGTACAAGCTCGGCTACGACGTCTGGGCGCCGCTGCCCGAGTCCTTCTTCAAGGACCCGGCCGCCGCCGGCCAGAAGCCGATCGGCAACGGTCCCTACAAGTTCGTCTCGTGGGACCACAAGAAGCTGATCAAGGTCCGGAAGTTCGACGGTTACCAGGGCCCGAACAAGGCCAAGAACGGTGGCATCGACTTCAAGAACTACACCACCGCCGACGCCGCCTACTCGGACCTGCGGTCGAACAACCTCGACTGGATCGAGCAGATCCCGACGACGTCGCTCACCAGCTACAAGCAGGACCTCGGCGACCGTGCCATCGACGCCGAGTACTCCGCGGTGCAGTCGATCGTCCCGGCGTTCTACACCAAGCAGTTCAAGAACATCGACCCCAAGGTCATCCAGGGTCTGTCGATGGCGATCGACCGTGACACGATCACCAAGACCGTGCTGCACGGCACCCGTACCCCGGCCGACTCGTTCGTCGCCCGCGGTGTGCTCGGCTACAAGCCCGGCGCGCTCGGCGACATCGTGAAGTACAACCCGGCCGAGGCCAAGAAGCTCATCAAGGACGGCGGCGGCGTCCCGGGCAACAAGATCTCGATCCAGTTCAACGCCGACCAGTCCCACAAGCCGTGGGTCGACGCGGTCTGCAACAGCATCCGCAAGGCGACCGGCGTCGAGTGCGTGGGCGACTCCAAGCCCGACTTCCAGGCCGACCTGAACGCGCGTGACAACCACCAGGTCAAGTCCATGTACCGCGGTGGCTGGGTGCTCGACTACCCGGTCAACTCGAACTTCATGCGCGACCTGTACGGCTCCACCGCCGCGGGCAACACCTCGGGCTACTCCAACAAGGAGTTCGACGCCCTCGCCGCGAAGGCCGACAAGGCGAAGACGCTCGACGAGACCGTCAAGATGTACCAGGACGCCGAGCAGCTCCTGAAGAACGACATGCCGGCCATCCCGCTGTGGTTCTACAAGGTCAACTCCGGCCAGTCGACGAACGTGTTCGGCAAGATCGTCTACGGCCAGGACGGTGACCCGATCTTCACCGACGTCCAGGTCAAGGCCAAGAAGTAACTTTCGGGATCCGACGGCCGGTTTCGCCGTTCCTCTCCGGAGGACGGCGGAACCGGCCCGTAGGCGTCGGCCCCGGGGCTCTCCCCCCACACCCCGCGGCGGAGACCACTCTGACAAGGCCATCGCCGACCCCTCACGGCATGGAGGCATGATGGGGCGTTACGTCGCAAGGCGACTGCTCCAGATGATCCCGGTATTCATCGGGACCACTCTGATTATTTTCCTCATGGTCCACATCCTTCCCGGTGACCCAATCCGGGCGATGTGGGGAGACAAGGCGGCAGACCCCGCACAGGTCGCGTCGCTCCGCCATGAGTTCGGGCTCGACCAGCCCCTGTGGAAGCAGTACATCGACTACATGGGCAATCTCTTCCAGGGCGACTTCGGCAAGACCTTCGGTGGTCGCGAAGTCATCGACGAGATGTCCGAGTCCTTCCCGGTGACGCTGCGGCTGACCGCCGTCGCCATGATCATCGAGATCATCGTCGGCATCGGGCTCGGTGCCTGGGCCGGTCTGCGGGCCGGCAAGGCCGCCGACACCGGCGTCCTGATCTTCACCCTGATCGTCATCTCGATCCCGGTGTTCGTGCTCGGCTTCCTCGCCCGCTTCGTCCTCGCGGACCAGCTCGGCTGGGTGGCACCGAACGTCCAGGACTCGACGGACTACGCGCAGTTGTTCCTGCCGGGCTTCGTCCTCGCCATGCTCTCCATGGCGTACGTGGCACGGCTGACCCGCACCACCTTCGCGGAGAACCTGCGCGCCGACTACATGCGTACCGCCATGGCCAAGGGCCTGCCGCGACGCCGCATCATCGGTGTCCACCTGCTGCGCAACTCGCTGATCCCGGTCGTCACCTTCCTCGGTACGGACGTGGGCGGCTTCATCGGCGGCGCGGTCGTGACCGAGGGCATCTTCAACGTCCAGGGTGTCGGAAACCTGCTCTTCAAGGCGTTGCAGCAGCGCGAGGGCTCGACGATCGTCGGCGTCGTCACGGTCTTCGTCCTCGTCATCCTGGTGATCAACCTGCTCGTCGACCTGCTGTACGCGGTCCTGGACCCGAGGATCCGGTATGCCTGACGCGACCAAGACCCAGACCGAAGCGGTGGTGGACGCCACCGCCGCTCCCTCGGCCACCGCGGTCAAGACCCAGGACAAGCCGCGCAGCCTCTGGGGCGACGCCTGGTTCGACCTGCGCCACCGCCCGATGTTCTGGATCTCCTCGATCCTGCTGCTGGTCCTGCTGGTCATAGCCGCCTTCCCGGGGCTGTTCACCGGTGCCGACCCGCGCGACGGCGACCTGACCAACCACTTCCTGACCAAGCCGGACCTGGGGCACTTCTTCCAGGCCGACTGGTTCGGCTACGACGGCCAGGGCCGTTCGATCTACGCGCGTGTCATCTACGGCACCCGCGCCTCGATCCTGGTCGGCGTCGGCGTCACCGCCGCGGTCACCCTGGTCGGCGGCCTGCTCGGCATGCTCGCCGGATACTTCGGCGGCTGGCTCGACTCCGTGATCTCCCGGGTCACGGACATCTTCTTCGGCATCCCCTTCCTGCTCGGTGCGATGGTCGTCCTGAACGCGTTCACCGACCGCAAGGTGTACGTCGTGATCCTGGCCCTGGCCTTCCTGGGCTGGACCTCGATCTGCCGTGTGATGCGGGCCTCCGTGATCACCGCCAAGCAGGCGGACTACGTGACGGCGGCGCGCGCCCTCGGCGCGGGCACCCCGCGGATCCTCTTCCGGCACGTCCTGCCCAACGCGCTCGCCCCGACGATCGTCGTGGCCACCATCGCGCTCGGCGGGTACATCTCGGCCGAGGCGACGCTCTCGTTCCTCGGACTCGGGCTCGCGGACCCGACGATCTCGTGGGGCATCGACATCGCCGAGGGCAGCCAGGCCATCCGGGACAACCCGCATGCGCTGCTGTTCCCGGCAGGAATGCTCAGCCTCACGGTCTTCGCGTTCATCATGCTCGGCGACGCGGTCCGCGACGCCCTCGACCCGAAGCTGCGCTGAGGAGGGCGTACGACGTGACCATCATGGACAAGACAGCAGACATCCCGGCGCCCCGCGCCGGAGGGTCCAACGACGCACCGCTCCTCGAAGTGCGCGACCTGCACGTGGAGTTCCACACGCGTGACGGTGTCGCCAAGGCAGTCAACGGTGTGAACTACAGCGTGGACTCCGGCGAGACCCTGGCCGTGCTCGGTGAGTCCGGTTCCGGCAAGTCCGTGACCGCTCAGGCGATCATGGGCATTCTCGACATGCCGCCCGGCAAGATCCCGCAGGGCCAGATCCTGTACCGCGGCCAGGACATGCTCACCATGAGCTACGAGGAGCGGCGGAAGATCCGTGGCCAGAAGATCGCGATGATCTTCCAGGACGCGCTCTCCTCCCTCAACCCCGTGCTCTCGGTCGGCTACCAGCTCGGCGAGATGTTCCGGGTCCACCAGGGCCTCTCCAAGAAGCAGGCCAAGGCCAAGGCCGTCGAGCTGATGGACCGGGTCAAGATCCCTGCCGCCGCGCAGCGGGTCAACGACTATCCGCACCAGTTCTCCGGCGGTATGCGCCAGCGCATCATGATCGCCATGGCGATGGCGCTGGAGCCGGACCTGATCATCGCGGACGAGCCGACCACCGCGCTCGACGTGACCGTCCAGGCGCAGGTCATGGACCTGCTCAAGGAGCTCCAGACCGAGTTCAACATGGGTCTGATCCTGATCACCCACGACCTCGGCGTCGTCGCCGACGTCGCGGACAAGATCGCGGTCATGTACGCGGGCCGGATCGTCGAGACGGCGCCGGTGCACGAGCTGTACAAGCGGCCCGCGCACCCGTACACCCGCGGTCTGCTCGACTCGATCCCGCGCCTGGACCAGAAGGGCCAGGAGCTCTACGCGATCAAGGGGCTGCCGCCCAACCTGCTCAAGATCCCGGCCGGCTGCGCCTTCAACCCGAGGTGCCCCAAGGCCGAGGACATCTGCCGTACGGAGATCCCGGCCCTGGTCCCGGTCTCCGAGCAGGACGGCAGCGAGCTGCCCGGCCGCGGCAGCGCGTGCCACTTCTGGAAGGAGACGATCCATGGCTGAGCTCGACAAGACGGACGGTTCCATGGACGCCACCCCGAACGTCACCGAGGTCGTGGCGGTCGACGTCACGGACGAGACGGCCGCGGTCGCCGCGATCGAGGCTCCGGTGGAGCGCGGTGAGCCGATCCTCCAGGTGCGCAATCTGGTCAAGCACTTCCCGCTGAGCCAGGGCATCCTCTTCAAGCGCCAGGTCGGCGCGGTCAAGGCCGTGGACGGGGTCTCCTTCGACCTCTACCAGGGCGAGACGCTCGGCATCGTCGGCGAGTCCGGCTGTGGCAAGTCCACGGTCGCGCGGCTGCTGATGGCGCTGGAGACGGCCACGTCCGGCGAGGTCTTCTACAAGGGCCAGGACATCACCCGGCTGTCCGGCCGCGCCCTGAAGGCGGTCCGCCGGAACATCCAGATGGTGTTCCAGGACCCGTACACCTCGCTGAACCCGCGCATGACGGTCGGCGACATCATCGGCGAGCCCTTCGACATCCACCCCGAGGTGGCCCCCAAGGGCGACCGGCGGGCCAGGGTCCAGGAGCTGCTGGACGTCGTCGGTCTCAACCCGGAGTACATCAACCGCTATCCGCACCAGTTCTCCGGCGGCCAGCGCCAGCGCATCGGGATCGCCCGCGGCCTCGCGCTCAACCCGGAGATCATCATCTGCGACGAGCCGGTCTCCGCGCTCGACGTGTCGGTGCAGGCGCAGGTCATCAACCTGATGGAGAAGCTCCAGGACGAGTTCAACCTCTCCTACGTCTTCATCGCGCACGACCTGTCGATCGTCCGGCACATCTCCGACCGGGTCGGCGTGATGTACCTCGGCAAGATGGCCGAGATCGGTACGGACGCGGAGATCTACGACCACCCGACGCACCCCTACACCCAGGCGCTGCTGTCGGCGGTCCCGGTCCCGGACCCCGAGGCCCGTGAGCGCGGCGAGCGGATCATCCTCACCGGTGACGTCCCGTCGCCGGCGAACCCGCCGTCCGGCTGCCGCTTCCGCACCCGGTGCTGGAAGGCCCAGGACAAGTGCTCCACGGAACTGCCGCTGCTGGCCGTCCCCGAGCGCTTCAAGGGCTCGGACACCCCCGCGGCGCACGAGTCGGCGTGCCACTTCGCCGAGGAGCGGGACGTCGTCGGCGCGGCTTCCTAGCAGGGCCCGTACGACGCGGAAGCGCCCGGAACCGATCGGTTCCGGGCGCTTCTTCCTTTTCCCGGAGCCGGGCACGCGGGTGGCTCGGGTCAAGGGGCTCACGTGCTCGGTTCCGTAGGACCGGGGAGCCCCGCGTCCGGGGACCGGTCGGGTCCCTGTCCACGAGGCGCCCCGGGGGCCGGGAGGGGGTGTCAGGCCCCGGCCCCGGGCTCTTCGGCGGCCTTGCCGGACTTCGGCCCCGACGCGGCCGCACGGGCCTTCGGGACGGCCGGCACGGCCCGGGTGTCCTCGGGGTAGTGGCAGGCCGTCAGATGGCCCTCCCGGCTCCCCTCCACCCGCACCAGCGGCGGGGCCTCGCTCGCGCACTTGTCCGTCGCCTTCCAGCACCGGGTGCGGAAGCGGCAGCCCGACGGCGGATTGACGGGGGACGGGACGTCACCGACCAGGCGGATGCGCTCCTGGGCGGGCGTGTCGTCGGCGGACGCCTCGGGCACGGCCGAGAGCAGCGCCCGGGTGTACGGGTGGCGCGGGTTGCCGTACAGGTCCTCGCGGTCGGCGATCTCCACGATCCTGCCGAGGTACATCACCGCGACGCGCTGCGAGAAGTGGCGCACGATGGCGAGGTCGTGGGCGATGAACAGGAACGCGATGCCGAGTTCCTTCTGGAGCTTCTGCAGCAGGTTCACCACCTGTGCCTGGATCGACACGTCCAGCGCCGAGACCGGCTCGTCGGCCACGATCAGCTTCGGCTCCAGGGCGAGCGCGCGGGCCACCCCGATGCGCTGGCGCTGACCGCCGGAGAACTCGTGCGGGAAGCGGTTGTAGTGCTCCGGGTTGAGACCGACGGTCTCCAGCAGCTCCCGCACCCGCGCCTCGTGGCCGCCGGGCGGGTTGATGCCGTTGATCTCCATCGGCGCGGTGATGATCTTGCCGACGGTCTGCCTCGGGTTCAGCGAGGCGTACGGGTCCTGGAAGATCATCTGGATCTCGGAGCGGACCGGCGCCAGCTCCTTGCGCGAGGCGTGGGTGATGTCCTGGCCCCGGTAGGAGATCCGGCCGGCCGTCGGCTCCAGGAGCCGGGTGATCAGCCGCCCCGTGGTCGACTTGCCGCAGCCGGACTCGCCGACCAGCCCCAGACTCTCGCCCTCGGCGACGCTGAAGTCCAGCCCGTCGACGGCCTGGACCGCGCCGACCGTCCGCCGGATCGGGAAGCCGCCCTTGATCGGGAAGTGCTTGGTGAGTCCGGAGACGTCCAGGAGGGGATCTGTGCTGCTCATGGTGGGGAAGTCCCGTCTCTTGTACGTCAGTTGGGCCGGGTGCCGGCGAAGTCTGCGAAGAACTCGGTGCGCTGCTCCACGGTGAGGTGGCAGGCGGCGCCGCGCCCGGCGGTGATCTCCAGCGGCGGCTGCTCGCTCGCGCAACGCCCGCCGCCCACCTGCTCGGTGAAGGTGCACCGGGGGTGGAAGCGGCAGCCGCTCGGCGGGTTGAGGAGGCTCGGCGGGGCGCCGGGGATCGGCGAGAGCGGCACGTCGACCGGGCCGTTCAGGGTGGGCATCGAGCTCAGCAGACCCAGGGTGTACGGGTGCTGGGGAGCCCGCAGCACCTCCTTCTTGGTACCGCGCTCCACGCAGCGCCCGCCGTACATCACCAGTACGTCGTCCGCGATGTCGGCGATGACGCCGAGGTCGTGGGTGATGAAGACGATCGAGGTGCCGGTCTCCTGCTGGAGGTCCTTGAGCAGGTCCACGATCTGCGCCTGCACCGTGACGTCCAGCGCGGTGGTCGGCTCGTCGGCGATCAGCAGCTCCGGGTCGCAGACCAGCGCCATGGCGATCATCGCGCGCTGGCGCATACCGCCGGAGAACTGGTGCGGGTAGTCGTCCACCCGCAGATCGGGCTGCGGGATGCCCACCTTGGTCAGCATCTCGACGGCCCGCGCCCGCGCCTCCCGCTTGGAGGCGCCGGTGTGCTTGCGGTACGTCTCACCGATCTGCTTGCCGATGGTGTGGTACGGCGAAAGCGAGGCCAGGGCGTCCTGGAAGATCATCGCCATCTTGTTGCCGCGCAGCCGCTCAAGCTCCCGCTCCGAGACGGTCAGCAGATCCTGCCCGTCGAGCAGGATCTCGCCCTCGATCTCCGTGTGATCGGGGTGGTGCAGCCCGAGGATGGTCAGGTTGGTGACGGACTTGCCGGAGCCGGACTCGCCGACGATGCCGAGGGTCCGGCCCTTCTCGACGTCGAAGGACAGCCCGTCGACGGCCTTGACCATGCCGTCTTCGGTGGAGAAGTGCACGCGCAGATCGCGTACGGAGAGGAAGGGGGTGCTCACTGGATCTCTCCCTAGGCGAGGCGGACGCGCGGGTCGATGAGGGCGTAGACGGCGTCGACGATGATGTTGAAGACGACGATCGCCGCGGCCGCGATCAGGACCACGCCGAGGATCAACGGCAGGTCGTTGTCGGAGACGGCCTTGACCGAGAGGGCACCGATGCCGTGCAGGCCGAAGGTCTTCTCGGTGATGATCGCGCCGCCGAGGAGGAGGCCGATGTCGAGACCGAAGATGGTGACGATCGGGCCCATGGCGCCGCGCCAGGCGAATCGGAAGAACACCGTCCGGCGGGAGAGGCCCTTGGCGCGCGCGGTGCGCACATAGTCCTCGCTCAGCGTCTCGACGAGCTGGGAGCGGGTCATACGGGTGTAGTTGGCGGTGAAGATCAGCGCTAGCACCAGCCAGGGCAGCAGCAGCCCGGTGAACCAGCCGGCCGGGTTCTCGGCGAAGGGGACTTCCTTCGGGCGGCTCAGGATGTGCCACTGGTCCGCGAGGTAGTACATGGCGATCACGCCGACGAAGTAGATCTGCATCGACGAACCGACCAGCGACGCCGAGGACGCCACCTTGTCCAGCCACTTGCCCTGCTTGACCGCGGCGAGCATGCCGGTGCCCACACCGAAGACCACGAAGACGAACGCGCTGCCGACGGAGAGGGCGAGGGTCGTCGGGAGCCGGTCGAGGATGGTGCCGACGACCGGCTCGCGGTTGGTGAAGGAGTAGCCCAGGCACGGCGCCGGACAGTGTCCGAAGGAGGTGTAGTCCCGGCCGACGAACACGCCCTGGAGCCAGTGCCAGTACTGCACGGGCAGCGGGTCGGCGATGCCGAGGTTGCGCTTGACCAGCGCCAGCGTCTCGGGTGTGCACACCTTGCCGCAGGCGACCCGGGCTGGGTCGCGGGGCGCGACGTAGAAGAGGACGAACGTGATGACACTGATGATCAGCAGGATGACCAGTGCGCCGATTGCCCGGCGGATGAGGAAGCGGAACATGGCGATGGATTTCCCTGGCAGGCGCCGACGAGGGGGAGTGGAGCGGGCGGGGCGCCGCAGGGGCGCCCCGCCTCAGGAGTGTCGGCGTCAGGCCTTCACGAACAGCTTGTAGCTGACGGCCGAGGACCACAGCGGGTGGAACATCGCGCCGCCGACCTTCTCGCCGTAGAGGTAGAAACGGCGCTGGAACGTCTCGGGGATGATCGGCGCCTCCTCCGTCATGAGCCGCTTGTCCAGCGCGGCCCAGGCCTTGCCGGCCTCGGCCGAGTCGGTGATGGTGACGTTCTTCTTGATCGCCTCGTTGACCCAGTCGACGTTCAGCTGGGAGATGTTGTTGCCGCCGTTGGCGATCGTGCCGCCGTCGAACAGCGGCTGCATCAGGGTGTAGCCGGTCGGCCAGTCCGGGGACCAGCCGAACCACATGACGTCGAACTGGTTGTCGATCTGCTGGATCTGGTCGTAGTAGCTGGTGGCGTCCAGCGGCTTGATGACCGGGTCGAAGCCGGCCGCCTTGAGGGCGTTCTCGATGACGACCTTGGTCTTGTTGTACGTGTTGCCGATGGGGAAGGCGTAGACGATCTTCTGGCCTTCCTTGCCCGCCTCCTTCAGCAGCTTCTTCGCCGCCTCCGGGTCGCCCTGCGGCTTCTTCAGCTTGCCGTAGACGTCGTCCTTGGCGTAGCCGACGATGTCGGGGCTCAGGATGGAGGTCGCGTAGTCACCGGCCGACGGGCCACCGTAGATCTTGCGGATCTGCTCCAGCGGCCAGGCGTGGATGAGGGCCTGGCGGACCTTCAGGTCGGTGATCCGCTTGGTGTTGATCGCGTAGTAGTAGACACCGGTGAGCAGGCCGTTGAAGGTCCGCTTCTTCAGCTCGGGGTCGGTGAGGACCTTCTGGATGCGCTCGGCCGGGACACCGCTGTACGCCATGTACGCGAACTTGTCGTCGCCGTCGTCGGCGATCAGCCGGTCGGCGGACTGGAGCGACTCGGGGCCGAACTCATAGGTGAAGCTGTCCGGGTAGGCGTTGCGGATCGAGTCCGTGGCGGGGTCCCAGTGCGGGTTGCGGACCAGCGTCATCGACTTGTCGATGGAGTGCGCCTTGATCCGGTACGGGCCGCAGCTGACCGGGTCCTTGTCGTACTTCTCCTTGGTGTCGCCCTTGACCGGGACGGCGCCGTAGGAGGTCATCGCCAGCGTGAAGTTGAGGTCCGGACGGGCCTCGGCCAGCTTGAAGGTGATCGTCTTGGCCTTGTCGTCGGTGATGACCGAGTCGAGGTGCTTGCCGCTGTACGGGCCCTTGTACTTCGAGCGGTAGCTGGACGTGCCGAACAGCGCGGTCTGGACGTAGCCTGCGCCCTCGGTGGTGAAGCTGGCGAAGCCGCGCTCGATGCCGTGGCGCACGTCCTCGACGGTGAGCTCCTTGCCGTCCTCCCACTTCAGACCGTCCTTCAGGGTGAAGGTCCAGGTCTTTCCGCCGTCGGCCATGGTGCCCGCGTCGGTGGCGAGGTCACCGACCAGCTTCATCGTGCCGTCCGAGGCGATCTTGTAGCCGGTCAGGCCGCGGACGAAGAGGTCGCCGATGGCGGAGTTCCACGAGTAGTAGATCCGCTGCGGGTCCAGGTGCGAGAAGTCGCTCGGGGCCAGACCGCGGATCGTGCCGCCCTTCTTGGCGCCCGGGATCTCGGGTGCGGGGCCGGTGGAGTCGGCCTTCGTACCGACGACGACCGCGCCGGTGTACTTCTCGGCACCGCCGTGTCCACCGCCGCCCTTCTTGGCCGTGCTGCCGCTGCTGCAGGCGGAGAGGACCATCGAGCCGCCGGCCGCGACCGACGTGGCGATGACGAAGTTTCTGCGGGAGAGGGACATGGCTTCCTGCTCTGGTCGAGGGAGAGAAACGATTGTTCCGGCGGGCCCCGTCGCCCGCCGGAGGACGTACGGTTCAGCGCTTGGTCTTCGGGTCCAGTGCGTCACGCACCGAGTCGCCCAGCAGGTTGAAGGCGATGACGAAGATCACCATCGTGAGGCCGGGGAAGAGCATGAACGTGATGTCGCTCTGGTAGACGTCCGATCCGCGCTGGATCATCACGCCCCAGTCGGGCGTCGGGTCGCTGAGGCCGACGCCGAGGAAGGCGAGGCCCGCTTCGGCGGTCACGTACGCGGGCAGCGCGAGCGTGGCCTGGATCAGGATCGGCGTCCAGAGGTTGGGCAGCAGTTCCTTGAAGATGATGCGCGTCGGAGACGCCCCCGTGACCTTCGCGGCCTCGACGAACTCGCGCTCGCGCAGGGCGAGTACCTCGCCGCGCAGCAGTCGTGCGATGGATGCCCAGCCGAAGGCGGTCATGACCGAGATGAGGCTGACGACGGTCAGCCAGACCGGGGTGTTCTCCTCCGGGGAGACCAGGATCGAGAGCAGTACCGGCCAGAAGGCGATGAAGAAGAGCGTGGAGGGGAAGGCCAGCAGGATGTCGATGACCCGGCCCACGAGGTAGTCGGTCTTGCCGCCCAGATAGCCCGCGGTGATGCCGATGACGATGCCGATCAGGGTCACCAGCAGGGTCGTCGCCGTGGCGATCAGCAGGGAGTTGCGGATGCCGTAGAGCAGGAAGGTGAAGACGTCCCGGCCGAGTCCGGGTTCGATGCCGAACCAGAAGTCGCCGCTGATACCGCCGTTGGGCAGCATGGGCGAGCCGAAGTCGTCCAGCAGGCCCTCTTGGTTCTGCCCGTACGTCGTGTACGGGTCCTTGCCGTACAGCTTCGCGACCAGCGGCGCGCAGATGCCGATCACGAAGAAGAAGATGACCACGTAGGCCGAAATCACGCCCGTGCGGTCGCGCTTGAAGCGCAGCCAGGCCATCTTGCCCGGCGATCGGCCGTTCCCGCCCTTCGAGGCGGACGGGTCCGCCACGGCCGACGGCTTCGCGTCCTCCACCTCAAGGGGGGTGGTGGCTTGCGGGGTTGGAATCGTCATGGTGCTCCTGGCCCGGAGGGTCGAAGGACTCCGCAGGGCAACACCTACGGGCTACCCGGACTTTTTCAACGCAATTCATGCAGGGTCAATGAATGTCCGACGCCCTTGGCACGCTCTTTGGAAATTTGACCAACACATGGCTTTCGTTTGGGTGTGGCTTTGCTTCCGTTTGGCTTTTTCGAAGGCGTGTTCGCGACTTAACGGGTGAAGTCCGGCAATGAGTCCGATATGCGGGCGGGGTTGTCTCGGAATACGTACATCCGATCAGGCGGGCCAGCGGTCGATGCGCATTCGATGCGGGGCCGTTATCGCTCCGGTGTCTGTCAGGTGCACGCCCGCATCCTCTCCGGCCGGGAGGTGCCACTCGGAACGGGCTCCGACGCGCCCGAATGGGTGGAGTAAATGTGCATGATGCCTTTTATGCGGTGATATTTGACCGTAAGTGAGACGGAGCACAACGAGGAGGCACTCCATGCGCGGAGCCACACAGGCCAAGTGGGCCGCATGTGCGGTGGCCGTCGCCCTGGCGGCGACGGCGTGCGGCGGCGGGGGCAGCAGCGGTGGCGGCGGTGGGGCCGACGGAATCGTGAGCTCTTCCTGGGGTGACCCGCAGAACCCGCTGGAGCCCGCGAACACCAATGAGGTGCAGGGCGGCAAGGTCCTCGACATGATCTTCCGGGGGCTCAAGAGGTACGACCCGAAGACCGGCGCGGCCACCAACATGCTGGCCGAGAAGATCGACACCAAGGACAACCAGAACTTCACGGTCACTTTGAAGGACGGCTGGACCTTCAGCAACGGCGAGAAGATCACCGCGAAGTCGTTCGTGGACGCCTGGAACTACGGCGCCCTGCTGAAGAACCATCAGAAGAACGCCTACTTCTTCGGATACATCGACGGCTACGACAAGGTCCACCCCGACACCGGCAACGCCAAGGCGACCACGCTCTCCGGCCTCAAGGTCGTCGACGACAGGACGTTCACGGTCAAGCTGTCGCAGAAGTTCTCCCTGTGGCCCGACACCCTCGGCTACCCGGCCTTCGCGCCCCTGCCCAAGGCGTTCTTCACCAACCACGCCGCCTGGGTGTCCAAGCCGATCGGCAACGGCCCGTACGCCGTGGACACGTACACCAAGGGCTCGTCGATGAACCTGCGCAAGTGGGACAAGTACCCCGGGAGCGACAAGGCGCAGAACGGCGGCATCGACCTCAAGGTCTACACCGACAACAACACCGCCTACACGGATCTGACGGCCGGCAACCTCGACCTCGTCGACGACGTCCCCGCCTCGCAGCTGAAGAACGTCAAGGCGGACCTCGGCGACCGCTACATCAACACCCCGGCCGGCATCATCCAGACCCTCGCCTTCCCCTTCTACGACAAGAAGTGGGACACCCCCGGCGGGATCAAGGTCCGCCAGGGGCTCTCGATGGCGATCAACCGAGGGCAGATCACCGACCAGATCTTCCAGAAGACCCGCACCCCCGCCTCCGACTGGACCTCCCCGGTCCTCGGCGCGGCGGGCGGCTTCAAGAAGGGGCTGTGCGGCGCGCCCTGCGAGTACAACGCGGCGGACGCCAAGAAGCTGATCCAGGAGGGCGGCGGCATCCCCGGCGGCCAGCTCAAGATCTCGTACAACGGCGACACCGGTTCCCACAAGGAGTGGGTCGACGCCGTCTGCAACAGCATCAACAAGGCGATGGGCAACAACAAGGCGTGCGTCGGCGCCCCGGTCGGCACCTTCGCCGACTTCCGCAGCCAGGTCTCGCAGCAGAAGCTGAACGGCGCCTGGCGGGCCGGCTGGCAGATGGACTACCCGCTCATCCAGAACTTCCTCCAGCCCGTCTACTACACCGACGCCTCCTCCAACGACGGCAAGTGGAGCAACAAGAAGTTCGACGGGCTGATCGACAAGGCCAACGCCGAATCGGACAAGGCCAAGGCCGTCTCGACGTTCCAGGACGCGGAGAAGGTGCTGGTCGAGCAGATGCCCGTCATCCCGCTCTGGTACCAGAACGGCAGCGCCGGCTACTCGGACCGGATCACCGACGTGACGCTGAACCAGTTCAGCGTCCCGGTGTACGAGCAGATCAAGGTCAAGTGACCCGTCCGGAGCCACGGGGCCGGGGGGCCGGTGCCGACGGCGCGCCGGCCACCCGGCCTCCCCGCCTCCGACGCGTCACTCCCCAGCCCCGAGCCTCTGACCCCCGCGACCCCCGGAGCCCTTCATGGGACGTTATGTGATCCGGCGGCTGCTGCAGATGATCCCGGTCTTCTTCGGCACCACGCTGCTGATCTTCCTCATGGTGAACGTGATGGGCGACCCCATCGCGGGTCTCTGCGGCGACCGCCAGTGCGACCCGGCGACCGCGGCCCAGCTCCGTGCGGAATTCGGCCTCGACAAGCCCGTCTGGCAGCAATACCTCACCTACATGGGCAACGTCTTCACCGGCGACTTCGGCACCGCGTTCAACGGGCAGAAGGTCACCGAGCTGATGGCCACCGCCTTCCCCATCACCATCCGGCTCACCGTCGTGGCGATCGTCTTCGAGGTCGTCATCGGCATCAGCCTCGGCGTCGTCACCGGTCTGCGCCGCGGCCGCCCCGTCGACACCTCCGTGCTCATCCTGACCCTGGTCGTCATCTCCATCCCGACCTTCGTCACCGGACTCCTGCTCCAGCTCCTCCTCGGCGTCGAATGGGGTGTGATCAAACCCTCCGTCTCGCCGGAGGCCCCCTTCAACGAACTGCTGGTCCCCGGGCTCGTCCTCGCCTCGGTCTCGCTGGCCTACGTCACCCGGCTCACCCGCACCTCCATCGCCGAGAACGCCCGCGCCGACTACGTCCGCACCGCCGTCGCCAAGGGACTGCCCGGACGCCGGGTCGTCGTCCGGCACCTGCTGCGCAACTCCCTGATCCCGGTCGTCACCTTCATCGGCACGGACGTGGGAGCCCTGATGGGCGGGGCGATCGTCACGGAGCGGATCTTCAACATCCACGGCGTCGGCTACCAGCTCTACCAGGGCATCCTGCGCCAGAACTCCCAGACCGTCGTCGGCTTCGTCACCATCCTGGTCCTCGTCTTCCTGGCCGCGAACCTGATCGTCGACCTGCTGTACGCCGTACTCGACCCGAGGATCCGCTATGCCTGAGCAGACACCGGAAGAGGCGATCTCGTCCGCCGGAGCGGGAGGCGTCATGGACCTCGCCCTGGAGGAGGGCACCACCCTCGAAAGACCGCCGGGCGGCCCGGACGGCGCCGGCCCCGCCGAGAAGCCCCGCAGCCTGTGGTCGGACGCCTGGCGGGACCTGCGCCGCAACCCGGTCTTCATCATCTCCGCCCTGGTCATCCTCTTCCTGGTCATCATCTCGATCTGGCCGTCGCTCATCGCCGACCAGGACCCCCTCGACTGCAACCTCGGCAAGGCCCAGGAGGGCTCCCAGCCCGGACACCCCTTCGGCTTCGACGGACAGGGCTGCGACGTCTACACCCGCACCGTCTACGGGGCCCGGAACTCGGTGACCGTCGGTGTCTGCGCCACCCTCGGCGTCACCCTGCTCGGCGGGGTGCTCGGCGGCCTCGCCGGGTTCTTCGGCGGCTGGTCGGACGCGATCCTCTCCCGCCTCACCGACGTCTTCTTCGGCATCCCGGTGGTCCTCGGCGGCCTGGTCTTCCTCTCCGTGGTCACCAGCTCCACCGTCTGGCCGGTGATCGGCTTCATCGTGCTGCTGGGCTGGCCCCAGATCGCCCGCATCGCCCGCGGCTCCGTGATCACCGCGAAACAGAACGACTACGTGCAGGCGGCGCGGGCGCTCGGCGCCTCCCACTCCCGGATGCTGCTGCGCCACATCGCGCCGAACGCCATCGCCCCGGTGATCGTCGTCGCGACCATCGCGCTCGGCACCTACATCTCGCTGGAGGCGACCCTCTCGTTCCTCGGCGTCGGCCTGAAACCGCCCGCGGTCTCCTGGGGCATCGACATCTCCGCCGCCTCCCAGTACATCCGCAACGCCCCCCACATGCTGCTCTGGCCCGCCGGAGCCCTGGCGGTCACGGTGCTCGCCTTCATCATGCTCGGCGACGCGGTGCGCGACGCCCTCGATCCCAAGCTGCGCTGAGGAGCCCGCTGCCATGTTGCTCGAAGTGCGCGATCTGCATGTGGAGTTCCACACCCGCGACGGGGTGGCCAAGGCCGTCAACGGGGTCAACTACTCGGTGGCCGAGGGCGAGACCCTGGCCGTCCTCGGCGAGTCCGGCTCCGGCAAGTCGGTCACCGCCCAGGCGGTCATGGGCATCCTCGACATGCCCCCGGGAAGGATCAGCGGCGGCGAGATCCTCTTCAAGGACCGCGATCTGCTGAAGATGAAGAAGGACGAGCGCCGGAAGGTCCGCGGCCAGGAGATGGCCATGATCTTCCAGGACGCGCTCTCCTCCCTCAACCCCGTGCTCAGCGTGGGGGAACAGCTCGGCGAGATGTTCGTCGTGCACCGGGGGATGTCCCGCAAGGACGCGAAGGCGAAGGCCGTCGAGCTGATGGACCGGGTCCGCATCCCGGCGGCGAAGGAACGCGTCGGGAACTACCCGCACCAGTTCTCCGGCGGTATGCGCCAGCGCATCATGATCGCCATGGCGATGGCGCTGGAGCCCTCGCTGATCATCGCGGACGAACCCACCACCGCCCTCGACGTGACCGTCCAGGCCCAGGTGATGGACCTGCTCGCCGAACTCCAGCGCGAACTGAACATGGGCCTGATCCTGATCACCCACGACCTGGGCGTGGTCGCGGACGTCGCCGACACGATCGCCGTGATGTACGCGGGCCGGATCGTCGAATCCGCCCCGGTCCACGAGATCTACCGGGCACCCGCCCACCCGTACACCAAGGGCCTCCTCCGGTCGATCCCGCGCCTGGACCAGAAGGGCCGGGAGCTGTACGCGATCAAGGGCCTGCCGCCCAATCTGCTGCACATCCCGCCCGGCTGCGCCTTCAACCCGCGCTGCCCGATGGCCCAGGAGATCTGCCGGGACGAGGTGCCGCCGCTGTTCGAGGTGGCCGAGCACCGCGAGAGCGCCTGCTACTTCTGGAAGGAGACGCTCGATGCACGCTGACCACTCGGGGCGCAGGGAAGCGCGCGAAGAGGGCGAGAAGGCCCGCGCGCTGCTCGCCAAGGCACGGGCCGGATCCGCGGCGGCGGGCGGTGATCCGATCCTGGAGGTCCGCGATCTGGTCAAGCACTACCCGCTGACCCAGGGCATCCTGATCAAGAAGCAGGTCGGCGCCGTCAAGGCGGTCGACGGGGTCTCCTTCGAGCTGGCGGCGGGCGAGACGCTCGGCATCGTGGGCGAGTCCGGCTGCGGCAAGTCGACCGTGGCCAGGATGCTGGTCCATCTGGAGCAGCCGACGGCCGGCGCGATCAAGTACAAGGGCGAGGACATCACCAAGCTGTCGGGGCGGGCCCTGAAGGCCGTGCGCCGCAACATCCAGATGGTCTTCCAGGACCCGTACACCTCGCTCAACCCGCGCATGACCGTCGGCGACATCATCGGGGAGCCGTACGAGATCCACCCCGAGGTGGCCCCGAAGGGCGAGCGGCGGCGGAAGGTCCAGGAGCTGCTGGACGTGGTCGGTCTCAACCCGGAGTACATCAACCGCTATCCGCACCAGTTCTCCGGCGGCCAGCGCCAGCGCATCGGGATCGCCCGCGGCCTCGCGCTCAACCCGGAGATCATCGTCGCCGACGAACCCGTCTCCGCGCTCGACGTCTCCGTACAGGCCCAGGTCGTCAACCTGCTGGACCGGCTCCAGGCGGAGTTCCGGCTCTCCTACGTCTTCATCGCGCACGACCTGTCGATCGTCCGGCACATCTCCGACCGGGTCGGCGTGATGTACCTGGGCCGGATCGTCGAGACCGGCTCCGACGAGGAGATCTACGAGCACCCCACGCATCCGTACACCCAGGCGCTGCTCTCCGCCGTCCCGGTGCCGGACCCGGCGGCCCGCGAGCACCGGGAGCGGATCATCCTGCGCGGCGACGTCCCCTCGCCCGCCAACCCGCCCTCGGGCTGCCGCTTCCGCACCCGCTGCTGGAAGGCGCAGGAGCGGTGCGAACTGGAGGTGCCGCTGCTGGCGGTCCCGGCCGTCTTCCGGCTGACCGAGTCACCGGCCGGGCACGACTCGGCCTGCCACTTCGCGGAGGAGAAGCAGGTGGTCCCGCCGGAGGGGCTGCTGAAGGGGCCGGGCGAGCCGGGGGAGCCGGAGGACGGGGGGAACGGGCCGTCCCCGTCGCCCGGGGCGACCCCGGCGGACTGAGGCCGGACCGGGCCGTCCCGCCTCCGGCGTACGGCCGTGCGGGGGCCGGGCTCCGGCCGGGAGCCGCCAACTCCGCGCGGCCGGTTGCCCGTTCGCGCACCACGCCGACGAACCCCTTGTCCGGTGGACGGGGGCGGTGGAGGATCGCTCGGGTGATACTCACTCGGGGGGCAAGGATCACCGGCGCCGTGCTCTGCGCCGTTCTCGCGCTGATCGTCGCGGGCTGGCTCGTACGGGACATCAGGGCGGCCGACGACCTCGGGGCGCTGTGGCGCTACTGGGCCGGCTACTACGACCTGCGGCGCCCGACGATGCCCGTCACCTCGGCCTACGACGGGGTGCTGCTCGTGGTGTACCTCCTCGCCGCCGTCGCGGCCCTGCGCTCCTCGGCGGCCGCCACGGTGCTGGTCGCGACCGGAGCGGTCACGATCGTCCTGCGGCTGCCCGGACTCTGGAACATCGGGGAGTCCCGGATGGACGACCGGTTCACCGACGACCTGCGCACCCGCGCCCTGCTCTGCTCCTTCGCGGCGCTCGCGGCGGGCCTCGCGCTGATCATCACCGCCGGGGCGGGCCGCGGACCGGCACGGGACCGGCCGGAACGCCCCCCGGCCCGGCCGGGGCAGGGCGCGGGGGTGACCGCCTTCGTGTTCCTCGGGGCGGCGGGGGCGGTCGTGGCGGCCTGGGAGATCAAGCAGGCGGTCCGGCTCCCGGAGCTCTACCCCGACTGGATCGTGGGCGGGGACCGGGTCGCGCAGGGGCTGATCGACCCGCCGCCCGGCTGGTTCTCGGCGTTCCTGATACTGCTCTGCCTGTTCGCGGGGGTGAGCGCCCTGCCACGCGCCGCGCACGCACGGCCGTTCGGCCTGATCGCCGGGGCGCTGCTGCTGGCCGGCGGGGTGCTGGGGGTGGCCCGCACGGCCCACTACGAACTGCTGGACCACTTCGGCGATCTGCGTGTCGAGAGCCAACTCAACGTGCTGACCTGGTTCTTCGAGGTCATCGCCGGAGCCCTGGTGCTGCTGGTGCTGGCCGGGCCGGGCCCCGAGGAGCCGCCCGCCCCGTCCGACCCGGGCCATGCCCAGGGCTACGGGCAGGGGTACGGCTATCCGCGGCCCGGCGTCTTCGGGCCGCCGCCCCCGTCCCAGCCGCCGCCCGGCTGGTGACGGGGCCGGCCCGCCGGATCAGCCGGTGAGCCCCAACGACCGCTTCAGGAAGTCGACCTGGAGCAGCAGCAGATTCTCCGCCACCTGCTCCTGCGGGGTCATGTGCGTCACCCCGCTGAGCGGCAGCACCTCGTGCGGGCGTCCCGCCGAGAGCAGCGCCGACGACAGCCGCAGCGAGTGCGCGACCACCACGTTGTCGTCCGCGAGGCCGTGGACGATCATCATCGGCCGCACCTGGTCGGCGGCGCCCGAGAGCCCCTCGTCCGTGATCACCGAGTTGTGCGCGTACACCTCCGGCTGCTCGGCCGGGTCACCAAGGTAACGCTCCGTGTAATGCGTGTCATAGAGCCGCTGGTCGGTCACCGGGGCGCCGACCACCGCCGCGTGGAAGACCTCGGGGCGCCGCGTCACGGCCAGGGCGGCCAGATACCCGCCGAACGACCAGCCGCGGATCGCGACCTTGCCGAGGTCCAGCGGGAACCGCTCCGCGAGGGCGTGCAGGGCGTCGACCTGGTCGTCCACGGAGAGCACGAGGTTGTTCTTGACCGCCTTTTCCCAGGCCGGTGAACGCCCCGGAGTGCCCCGGCCGTCCGCGACCACGACCGCGAAGCCCTGGTTCGCGAACCACTGCGACGTCAGATGCGGATTGTGGGCGGCGACCACCCGGCGGCCGTGCGGCCCGCCGTACGGGTCCATCAGGACCGGAAGGGGTCCGTCCGACTCCTCGTACCCCTCCGGGAGCAGCACGGCGCACGGAATTCGCCGTGCGCCCCCCTCGGTGAGCCGGACCCGCGCGGAGAGCACCGGCTCCTCGGCATGGCTCGCCACCGTGGCGACCGGCTTGCCGTCCCGGTACACCTCGGTCCGGGCCCCCGGCCGGTCCGGAGCGTGCGAGACCAGCACCGTCACCCCGCCCGCGCGGACCGCCGAGTGCACCCCGGCGCCCTCGGAGACCCGCTCCACACCCAGCTCGTTGACCCGGTAGACATGGGTCTCGCCGATCTCCGGCTCCGCCGCCTCCTCACCGGCCGAGGCCGCCACCAGGATGTCCGACGCGCCGATGTCCAGCACCGCCCGGAGCTGCAACTGGGCCCCGGTCAGCAGCCGGTCGCCGACCGCGAGCACCCGCGCCCCGCCCTCGTCCGCGATCCGCACGAGCCGTCCGTCCGGGGCCCAGGCGGGCGTCCCGGGGAAGATTTCCAGCCATACCGGGTCCTCGTCGACATGCACCGTCCGCGTCGCACCGGTCTCCGCGTCCACCGCGAGGAAGAGATTGCTCCGCTGGTCGCGGGACTGCACCAGCAGCAGCGGCGCCCCGTCCGATGACCAGTGCACCTGCGCCAGGTACGGGTGGCGCACCCGGTCCCAGACCACCTCGGTCCGGGTGCCGTCCAGGCCCAGCACGAAGAGCCGCACCTCGGCGTTGGGCGTCCCCGCCGCCGGGTAGGCGACCTCGGCCGGCCTGCGGTCCGGGTGCGCGGGGTCAGCGATCCACCACCGCCGCACGGGGCTGTTGTCGACCCGGGCGACCAGCAGCCGGTCCGACTCCGGCGCCCACCAGAAGCCCCGCGAACGCTGCATCTCCTCGGCCGCGATGAACTCCGCGAGACCGTACGAGACCTCCTCGCCCTCGGGCTCGGCCAGCGTCCGGTCCCCGTCCCCCTCCGCGCCCACGACGTGCAGCGCGCCCTTGGACACATATGCGATGTGTCGTCCGTCCGGTGACGGCCTCGGGTCGATCACCGGGCCCGGAACCGGCAGTGCCCGCGCCGTGCCCGCCCGCAGGTCGGCGACGTACACCTTCCCGGAGAGCGCGAAGGCGGCCAACTCGGCGGCCGCGTCGACCGCGTAGCCGACGATCCCCGAGGACCCCTCGCGGCTGCGCTCGCGCCGGGCCCGTTCCTGCGCCGACAGCCGCTCCGCCGAACCGCCCAGCAGGGCCGCCGGATCGGCCACCACGCGCTCCTTCGGCGCTCCGTCCTTCGGCAGGTCGAGCACCCACAGCCGGCCCGAGCGGTCCGTACCGGAGCCCGACCGCAGGAAGACCACCCGCTCCCCGTCGGGCGAGACGGTGAACGCCCGGGGGGCGCCCAGGGTGAACCGCATGGTTCTGGCGTGCTGGCGGGGAAAGGAAATCCTCTGCGAAGTCATGGGGCGAACCTAGCCCCCGACCGCCCGGTCGTGCGCCCCTCGTGCTGCTGTGCCCCGATCAATGCGTTGCCACGGATAGTTATGATCCGTAGCGCTCGGTGGGTATGAACCTGCTGGCTCCATGTGTGCTGCCCGTCCCGACCGTACTGATGGAGGTGAACCGCCGTGGCACTCTCGATTTCGGCGGTGGTGCTGCTGGCGATCGTCGTCTTCCTGCTGATCCGGAAATCCGGACTGAAAGGCGGACATGCGGTGGTCTGCGCACTGCTCGGTTTCTATCTGGCCAGCTCGTCGATCGCGCCGAGCATCTCGAACCTGACCTCGAACGTGGCCGGCATGCTCGGAAGCCTCAAGTTCTGAGGCCCGGCCCGTCGACGACAGGTGCGCGGGGCGGAGATCGGTGCGCCCGGCTCGTAGGGTGGACCCATGACGGACCTTCCCGCCCGGCGTCTCCTCCTGGTGCACGCGCACCCCGACGACGAGTCGATCAACAACGGCGCCACCATGGCCAAGTACGCGGCCGAGGGTGCCCAGGTCACCCTGGTGACCTGCACACTCGGTGAGGAGGGCGAGGTCATCCCGCACTCCCTCGCCCATCTCGCCGCCGACCGGGACGACACCCTGGGCCCCTACCGCCAGGGCGAGCTCGACGCTGCGATGAAGGAGCTGGGGGTCACCGACCACCGGTTCCTCGGCGGCCCCGGCCGGTACCGCGACTCCGGGATGATGGGCGCCGAGCAGAACCGCCGGCCCGGCGCCTTCTGGGCCGCGGACGTGGACGAGGCCGCCGGACACCTCGTGGACGTCATCCGCTCGGTGCGCCCGCAGGTCCTGGTCACCTACGACCCCGACGGCGGCTACGGACACCCCGACCACATCCAGGCGCACCGCGTCGCGACGCGCGCCGCGGACCTCGCCGCCGATCCCGCGTACCGCACCGGGTCCGGCGCCCCGCACACCGTCGCCAAGATCTACTGGAACCGGGTCCCGCGCACGGTCGCCGAGGCGGGCTTCGCCCGCCTGAGGGAGACGGCCCCGGACGCCTTCCCGGGCATCGCCGCGCTGGACGACGTACCGGGCGTGGTCGACGACGCCCGGATCACCGCGCAGATCGACGGCGCGGCCCACGCCGCCGCCAAGGGCGCCGCGATGCGCGCGCACGCCACCCAGATCGCCGTGGACGGCCCCTTCTTCGCCCTCTCCAACGACCTCGGACAGCCCGTCTTCACCACCGAGTACTACGAGTTGGTCCGCGGCGACTCCGGAGCCCTTCCAGGGGCCCGGGAGGACGACCTGTTCGCGGGCGTCACGGGGGCGGAGCGGTGAGCGGCGACAAGCAGAGGGCACCGCGCCCCGCGGCGCCCTCCGGGGGCGGTGCGGCCACCGGCCTCGCCGCGCCGCTCAACCCCGGGCGGATCGCCGCCTACGTGGGCCTCGCCGTCCTCGGCGCACTCGTCGGGATCGCCGGGGCGCTCGTCCAGGCCGCCTGGTTCCCCGCCGGACTGCTGCTCGCGCTGGTGGCCGCCGCCGGGCTCTTCCACGGTGGACGCCTCGTCTTCGGCACCCAGCTCGGCGCCCTGGCCCCCGCCGCAGGATGGCTGATTTCGATCGTTGTTCTCCTGGGCGGGCGCCCGGAAGGCGACTATGTCTTCGGCGACGAACTCGGCCTCACCCTTTTCCTGCTGGGCGGGATGGCTGTCGCTGTGATCTGTGCCACCATGTCGCGGGCGCCCCGACCGGGCGCCCACGGCGGCCGGCCCGGCAAGTAAAGTGCCACGTCCGATCCCGTAATGCCCCGTGTCCGTCCGGTGGCCGCACAGCCGTTTCCCCCGGTCGCGGGGTGTCCGTCGGCGGCGGCCAGTATGGTGGTTGGCGCGCCGAGCCGTCCCCTGGCCTGCGGCATGGGGGAAGTACGGGCGGCGGAGCCAATCGGGAGAACCTGCTTTGAGTCGTGAAACTGACAGTTCGTCCTCCGGACCCCAGGGGCGTGGAGGAGCCGCGTACCCCTCGGGGACGCCGCCGTACGGATCCCGCCAGTATCCGTCGCTGCACCCTTCGCAGGACGCCCCGGAGGGGGCCCCGGAGCCCGCGGATCCGGCGCCGTCCGACGAGCCCAGGACCGAGACGACGCTGACGACGCGCATCCGGATCAACATCCCGGGCTCGCGGCCCATTCCGCCCGTCGTCATGCGCACGCCCGTGGGTGACACCGACGCCGCCGACGCCGAGCGCACGGGCAGCATCCCGCGCCCCGGCTCGCCCGCGGCGGACGGCGCTCCGGCCGGGTCCGACACCGCCCCGGCCGCCGAGGCCCGGACCGGTGCCGTCGGCGCGGAACCGGCCGCCGACAAGCCGGCCAGGGAGAAGAGCGGCAGCGACTGGTTCGCCCCGCGCAAGGCCCCCACGAACACCTCGGTCGCGGGCGGCGGTACGGCCGGTGGCGCGGACGGCGTCCGGGGCGCCGAGGGCGCACCGCCCCGCGCCGACCTGCCGTACTTCTCGGACGGCCCGCAGCGCACGGGCGACCAGGGCGCCCCCCGCTCCGACGACTTCGGCGGATCCGCCTCCGGCGGCCCGCGCCCCACGCCGGACCTCGGCATCCGCACCCCCGGCCCCGCCGGACCCACCACGGGCCCGGCCACCGGCACTTCGCCCCTGACGCCGGACCTCGGCGGAGCGGGCGGCCCCGGCTCCGGACCGATGGGTTCCGGGCCGATGGGCTCGGGGCCGCTGGGCTCCGGCCCCGGACCGGTGGCGCCGGGCGGTCCCTCCGGTGCCAAGGGGGCCGGTGGCCCGGTGCCCCGGCTGTCCGACGACACGGCGGTGCTGACACCGCAGTTCGCGGCCCCCGCGCCCGGCGGCAACGTCTCCGGTGACACGCTCACCAGCGGCATCCCCGTCGTCCCGCCGGAGCGGCGGGCGGCGTCCGCGTTCCCGAACGGTCCCCGCCCCGGGGCGCCCGCGGGCGGCGGCAGCGACCCGGCGTCGCGGCTCCCGGGCGACCCGATGGGCACCGGACCGGCAGGCCCCGGCGCTTCCGCCGCGGCCCCCGCCCCGCGCAGCGAACCGGCCCCCGCGCCCGTGAAGAAGAAGGGCCGCTCCAAGCTGGTCCTCCTCGGCGCCGGTGTCGTCGTGCTGGTCGGCATCGCGTACGGCGCCGGACTGCTGATGAACCACTCCGACGTCCCCAAGGGCACCACCGTCCTCGGCGTCGACATCGGCGGCGGCACGAAGGACGAGGGCGTCACCAAGCTGGACGCGGCCCTCGGCAAGCGCTCCGTGGCCCCCCTCCAGCTGTCCGTGGACGGCAAGAAGACCCAGCTCGCCCCGGACAAGGCCGGGCTCGCCCTGGACAGCCAGGCGACCGTGCGCGCGGCGGCGGGCAGCGACTACAACCCGGTCTCCGTCATCGGCTCCCTGTTCGGCGGCAAGCGCACCGTCGACCCGGTGATCCCGGTCGACGAGGAGAAGCTCGGCGTCGCGCTGACCGACCTGGCGGGCGTCTCCGGCTCGGCCAACGACGGCACGATCAAGTTCGAGCCGGGCAAGGCCGTCGCCGTACCGGGGAAGTCCGGCAAGGCGCTGGACGTCAACCAGTCGATGACCTCGGTCCGCGACGCGTACCGCGCCCAGGTGCAGACCGGCCGCTCGAAGGTCGTCCAGCTGCCCGTCACCACCCGCGAACCCACCATCGGCCAGGCCGAGATCGACCGGGCGATGAAGGAGTTCGCGAAGCCCGCGATGTCCGGTCTGATCACCATCAAGGCGGGGGCCAAGCAGATCCAGTTCGGCCCGGCCAGGTCGCTGCCGCAGATCCTGTCGATGGTGCCGGTCGACGGCCGGCTGGTCGAGCACTACGACAAGAAGGCCATCGAGACCCTCTGCGACGGTGTCTTCGACGGCATCATGATCACCAAGGGTGACGGCAAGAAGCACCAGCTCGGCGCGGACGACGTGGCCCAGGCCATGCAGACCGCACTGCTCGGGAAGACTCCGGCCGAGCGGACCACCGTCATCAGCCTCGACGGCAGCGGCTGACCGCCCGCCAGGACACACCGCCCGCCCCCGACCGGACCCCCGGCCGGGGGCGGCGCCGTCTCCGGGCACCGCCCTCCCCGGCAGCCGCTTTCATACATCCGGCATGACATCTGTCATCCCGTTTCCACGATCCGCGGCCCTGCCGGAGCGCACCCGTCCTCCGCCACGCTGGAGGCATGACGACAACAACCGCCGAGGCCGGCGGAGCGAAGACCGCCGCGGTCCGCTTCGAACAGGTCAGCAAGGCATACGGAGCCGTACGCGCCGTCGACGGGCTCACCCTCCGACTGCACCCCGGCGAGACCGTGGCGCTCCTCGGCCCCAACGGCGCCGGGAAGTCCTCCACCCTCGATCTGCTGCTGGGCCTGCGCACCGCCGACTCCGGCACGATCCAGGTCTTCGGCACGACCCCGCAGGACGCCATCGCGACGGGCCGCGTCGGCGCGATGCTCCAGACCGGCGGACTGATGGAGGACGTCACGGTCGAGGAACTGGTCGGCCTCGCCTGCGATCTGCACCCCAGGCCCTACCCGGTGACGGAGGTGCTCGCCCGCGCGGGCATCACACAGATCGCCGACCGGATGGTCAACAAGCTCTCCGGCGGCCAGGAACAACGCGTCCGTTTCGCCCTGGCCACCGCGGGCGCCAACGACCTCATCATCCTGGACGAACCGACCACCGGCATGGACGTCACCGCCCGCCAGGCCTTCTGGGCCACCATGCGCGAGCAGGCCGACCAGGGCCGCACCGTCCTGTTCGCCACCCACTACCTCGAAGAGGCCGACGCGATCGCCGACCGCGTCCTGGTCCTGCACAAGGGCCGGCTGCTCGCCGACGGCACCGCCGCCGAGATCAAGGCGAAGGCGGGGGCCCGGCGGATCTCCTTCGAGCTGGCGGGCCCGGTCGACGAATCGGCCCTGCGCGGCCTGCCGTTCCTCGCCGCGCTCGACATCAGCGGCAACCGGATCCGGATCCAGTCCCACGACGCCGACGCGACCGTCCACGCCGTCTACGGGCTCGGCCTCTACCCGCGCGCCCTCGAAGTCTCCGGACTCGGCCTGGAACAGGCCTTCGTCGCCATCACCGAGGCCGAGGAGGCCAGGACCGCATGAAGACGCTCATCAGGCTCGAAGTGACCCGTACCCTGCGGAACAAGAAGTTCATGTTCTTCTCGGTCATCTATCCGTCGGTGATCTATCTGCTGATCTCCAACACCCAGAACACCTCCGACCGGATCCCGCACAGCGATCTCACCTTCCAGGCCTTCTTCATGGTCTCGATGGCCTCCTTCGGCGCGCTGACCGCCGTCCTCATGGGCAACAGCGAACGCATAGCCAAGGAGCGCGAGAAGGGCTGGGTCCGCCAGCTGCGGCTCACCGCGCTGCCCGGCCGCGGCTACGTCCTCGCGAAGATCGCCAGTGCGGCGATCGTCACCCTGCCCTGCATCGTGGTGGTCTTCCTGGTCGCCGCCGCCGTCAAGCACGTACGGGTGGAGCCCTGGCAGTGGTTCGCGCTGGCCGGGGTCATCTGGGCCGGCTCGCTGGTGTTCGCCGCGCTCGGGGTCGCCATCGGCTATCTCGCCAGCGGGGACGCGGTCCGCCCGCTCACCATGATCATCTACTTCGGGCTCTCCATCCTCGGCGGTCTCTGGATGCCCAGCGCGACCTTCCCGCAGTGGCTCCAGAACATCTCCGAGTGGCTGCCCACCCACGCGTACGCTTCTCTCGGCCAGGCGATCGAGATGGGCGGTTCGCCGCACGCCAGGGACGTGGTCCTGCTCTGCGCCTACTTCGCGGTCTTCGCGGGCGGCGCGGCCTGGCTCTACCGGAAGGACACCCTGAAGGCGTGAACGACGACGAGACGTCCGTGGGCATCGGACGCCCGCCCACGAACCGCAAGCAGTTCTGGATCAAGCTGCTCTGGATCGGCATCTGGCTCGCGTTCATGGGCGCACCGGTCAAGGACCTGGCCGACGGCAACCACACCGACTGGGCGACGGCGCTCGGCGCGCTGGGCCTGCTGACCTTCGTCGGGGTCTATCTGCTCCTGGTCTTCCGCCACACGTCCAAGCCCCTCGACCGCCGTCTCGTCCACTCCACGATCGCCTTCCTCGGCGTCCTCGCCACCGTCCTCACCCTGACGCTCGGCACCTCCTGGCTGGTCCTCTTCGTGTACGTGGCGGTCTCGGTCGGTGCGACCCTGCCGGCCAGGACGTCCCGTTGGCTCATCCCCGTCGTGACGGCCGTCCTGGTCGGCATCGGCCTGGCCGGGGACCACCCCCGCGAGGTCATCACCGCCCTGGTCTTCCCGGCGCTGCTCGGCGGCTTCTCGATGACCGGCGTACGGCAGCTGATCCGCACCACCATCGAGCTGCGCGAGGCCCGCGCGACCGTCGCCCAGCTCGCCGCCAACGAGGAACGGCTCCGGCTCGCCCGCGATCTGCACGACCTCCTCGGCCACTCGCTCTCCCTGATCACGCTCAAGAGCGAGCTGGCCGGCCGGATGCTCCCCGACCACCCGGAACAGGCGGCGGCCCAGGTCGCGGACATCGAACAGGTGAGCCGCCAGGCCCTGATCGACGTACGGAGCGCGGTCACCGGCTACCGCCGCCCGACCCTCCCCGGCGAACTCGCGGGCGCCCGCACGGCCCTGGCCGCCGCGGGCATCAGCGCCGACGTACCGGCCGAGGCCCCCGAGGACCTGCCCGAGAAGCCGGAGGAGGTGCTCGCCTGGGCGCTGCGGGAGGCGGTCACCAACGTCGTACGCCACAGCGGGGCACGGCGCTGCACGGTCACCCTCGTCCCGCGCCAGACCCTGGACGGCAGGGTCCTCGAACTCACCGTCCGCGACGACGGGGTCGGCCCCTCGGGCTCGAAGCCGGGCAACGGCCTCACCGGCATCGGCGAACGCCTCGCCGCGGTCGACGGCACCCTGGTCACCGCGGCGGGCCGGGCCGCTTCCGGCTTCGGCTCCGGCAAGGGCTTCACGCTGACCCTGACCGTTCCGCTCGATTCCGGCCTAGGATCCACGGAATGAGCATGATCAGACTTCTCCTGGCCGAGGACCAGTCCATGGTGCGCGAGGCCCTCGCGGCCCTGCTCGGCCTGGAACCCGACATCGAGGTGGTGGCCCAGGTCGCCCGCGGTGACGAGGTGGTGGCGGCCGCTCACGCGCACGACGTCGACGTGGCGCTCCTGGACATCGAGATGCCGGGCATGACGGGCATCGAGGCGGCGGCCGTCCTGCGCCGCGAACTCCCCGCGGTGAAGGTCGTCGTCGTCACCACCTTCGGCCGCCCCGGCTATCTGCGCCGGGCCATGGAGTCGGGCGCGGACGCCTTCCTGGTGAAGGACGCACCGGCCTCCCAACTGGCCGAAGCGGTACGGAAGGTGCTCGCCGGAGAACGGGTCATCGACCCCACCCTCGCGGCGGCGGCCCTGGCCGAGGGGGCGAGCCCCCTCACCGACCGCGAACGCGATGTGCTGCGCACGGCGGCGGACGGCTCCACCAACGCGGAGATCGCCGCCGCGCTCCACCTCTCCCAGGGCACGGTCCGCAACTACCTCTCCACGGCCATCCAGAAGCTGGCGGCCCGCAACCGCGCGGAGGCGGTCCGCATCGCGCGGGAGAAGGGCTGGCTGTAGCCGATCCGGACCGCTCGCCGCCCCCCCCACGACGCGGCGGCGCCGCAGTTTCTGGACTTGCAGGTCCATTTTTGTCGTCGCACAGTGGCACTCGCCCCGGTGCTCCGGGGCCCCGACCGGTCGGACGCGGTACGCGGTCCGGGCGTGCGGGTTCCTGATGGAGAACCGAGCGATGGAGTGGACCATGTCAATGCGCCTGGAGGGCAAGACCGCTCTGGTGACCGGAGCGACCAGCAATATCGGACGGGCCATCGCGGAGGCGTTCGCCGCCGAGGGGGCCCATGTCGTCGTCTCGGGACGCAGTGCGGAGCGCGGCCGGGAGGTCGTCGACGGCATCCGCGCCCTCGGCGGTCGCGCCGACTTCGTGCGGGCCGGTCTGGACGGCAGCGCCGCCGCCTCGCAGGCCCTGGCCCGGGAGGCGACGCGGGTGCTCGGCGGCCGTATCGACGTCCTGGTCAACAACGCGGGCATCTACCCCGGCGACACCACGGCGGACACCGACGAGAAGACCTTCGACGAGGTCTACGCGGTCAATGTGAAGGCCCCGTTCTTCCTCACCGCCGCCGTAGCGCCCGCCATGGTGGAGGCCGGTGGCGGGGCGGTCGTCAACCTGGGTTCCTGGATCGCGCGCCTGGGCGTTCCGGTGGGAGCCCTCTACAGCTCCACCAAGGGGGCCATGGAAACCCTGACCCGGGCCTGGGCGGCGGAGTTCGGGCCCCGGGGCGTGCGGGTGAACGCGATCTCGCCGGGCGTCGTGCTCGCGCCCGTGCCCGGGGAGGTCCATCCCGCCGAGGTCATGATGAAGGGGACCCCCGCGGGCCGGATGGGAACCCCCGACGCCATCGCGAACGCCGCCGTCTACCTGGCCGGTGACGAATCGGCCTTCGTGCACGGCATCACGCTCGACGTGGACGGCGGCCGCACCGCCACCGCAGTCATCGCCGGGTGACACGGGGCGCCGTCGCTGTCGTCCGTCACGAAGCCGCCTCGCCCGCTCGGCGCAGGTCCGCGATCCCCAGATCGAGGGCGGCGCGCAGATGGGTGGACCGCCCCGTCGACAGCAGGATCGACACCCCGCCCTGAATCCCGGCCAGCAGCGCGGCGGCCCTGGCGTCGGCGTCGAGCCCGCCGGGAAGCAGGCCGGCCGCCCGGAGGGACCGGATTCCCGACGCCAGGCTCTCCTGCCAGCGGCGCATCAGCTCGATCACGATCGCCCGCGCGCCGGGGGTCGAGCGCCCGACCTGGGAGAACAGGGACCCCAGCGGGCACTCGTCCCCCTGGGCCTCGTAGCGCTCGACCACCACGTCCCGCCACTGCTCCCAGGCCTCCCACGAGTCCAGGTGGCTCAGATACGGCTGCTGGTCCGCCAGGACGCGGTCCGCCTCGAACCGGGCGACGGCGAGGAGCAGTTCGTCCTTGCCGTCCGGGAAGTAGTGGAACAGCTGGCTCTTGCTGGTGCTGGTCCGCGCCATGACGTCGTCCAGCGTGGCCGAGGCGACGCCCCTCTCCCGCAGCACCTCCGCGGCGCCCTCGACGATCCGGCGCCGCGTCGCCTTCCCCTTGGCCGTCAGCTCCCCGCGCACGATCCGCCTCCTCGGAATGGACTGCGCGGTCCACCGTAGCCGGGGCCCGGCCGTCGCGACGACCGGGCCCCGTCCGTACGCGCTCCCGGAGCTACGGGAACGACACCACCTTCGACGGAACGGTGTCCGACCCCGAGGTGGGGGAGCCGGTGTCATTGATGACGTGTTCGTACTGGCCCTTGCCGCCGAGCGAGACCACCAGCAGGTCGTGGAACCGCACGCCCGGCTTCACCGGTGCCTGGAAGCCGTGGTCCTGGCGGATCGTCGGGTCGACGTCGAAGAAGCAGTAGCTGCCCAGCCCCCAGCCCTCGTGGGTGGTGACGGAGTCGTCGACCTTGTAGGCCGCGAAGCCCTTGGTGCTGCCGTTCTGGATGGCCCCCTGGTTCGGGGCGTCGTACGCCTTCTCGTTCTGGAAGAAGATCGTCCGGCCGTTCTCGCCCGCCCACTCCACGTCGTACTTGTTGAAGTGTTCGACGAACAGGCCGGTCGCCAGGACGTTGTCACCGTTGACCCGGAGGCCGTAGTCGGCCCGGTTGGTCTCCCAGCCGACGCCGTCCCCGTGGTCCGCGCGCCAGAGCCACGTGTGGTCGATGAGCGTGTCGTCGCTGTTGACGACGAGACCGGTGGTCGCCCTGCCGGGTCCGGCGCCGCCGATGCGCACGAACACGTCCTGGAGCGAGGTCGGGTCGGCGGCGTGCGAGGCGGACGACCCCTCGGGGCCGATCTCGATCAGCGTGTCCGAGTTGACCGGACCGGCGTCGACGAGCAGACCGGCCAGCCTCACGCCGTCCACGTCACCGACCTTGAGAGCGGTGACCCCGTTGTCCGGGACGATCGTCGCCAGCCCCAGGCCGAGTACGACCGTGCCGACGCGGTCGATCTCGATGGGCCGGTCGACGTGGTAGACACCGGGCGTGAAGAGCAGGTGCAGGCCCTGCTGGACCGCCGCGTTGATGGTCTCGGCGCTCGCGCCGGGCTTCACGACGTAGAACCGGTCCAGCGGCAGCGACTCGCCCTGCGGTGCGCCATGGCCCCACGACGTGCCGCGCGCATCGGTGCGCTTGGCGGGGACGAACACCTTGTACGCGTCGCCGTCGAGGTAGAGGAACGGCTTCTCGCGCGAGACGGGGGTGGTGTCCAGCGTGGTGTACGGGGGTTCCGGGAAGCTCTGCGCGGGCGCGCCCTCGACGCCGGAGAACGTCATGTTCCACACCGCGTTGTTCCAGCCGCCGACCGAGCTGTCCCGGGTGTACCACTGCTGCTGCGAGTACGGTGCGACCTGGCCGTCGATCCTGCTGTCGGCGATGTAGCCGCCGCTCGCCCAGCCGTATCCGGCGGGTGCGAGGTTCAGCCCGCCCTTCACATGCATCCGGCGGAACGGCGCCGCCTGGGCGACGGCCCAGCGGTCGGTGCCGTTCACCGGGTTGAGGGCCAGGTTCTCCGCCGAGCGCCAGAAGTTCTGGGTCGCGTTCCCGCCGAACCACCCGGCGTCGACCGTCACGTCGCCGTTGAACGTGGTGTCGTCCGGGCTCAGCCCCAGCCCGGCGATCGAGGTGTAGAAGCCGATCTGCGCGTTGATGCCGTCGTACGTGCCGGGCTTGAAGAACAGCGCGTAGCGGCCGTCGCCGAACTGCGCGGACTCCTGCTTCCGGAAGACCTCGTCGACCTTGCCCTGGATGTCGGGGGTGGTGGGGTCGAAGACCATGACGTTGGGGCCCAGGTCGCCGCCGCCGACCACCGCCCGGGTGCCCTGGCCGTGGGGGGCCGGGGCCGCCGAGGCGGTCGGGAGCGCGGCGACCAGCAGCGCGGCGGCGGCGAGAGCGGCGAGCCCGAGGACACGGGCCCGGCGGCGTGGAGGTGCTGTGGGGGGAGCATGCATGAGAACACTTCTCCTGAGTCGTGGTTCCGAGTACACGACGAACAGCGGGGAGAGCGCTCTGAGAGCGCTCTCCCAACGGGTTCCGATGGTTCCGCCGCCGCGCGCGGATCGTCAAGAGGTGTGCACCGGCGGTCGGCCCGGATCGCCGTATGCGCAACAACTAACGTCAGGAGAAAGGCAATTGACCCGTTCTGGGGTCAGTTCGCCGGGGTGGTGGTTTCAGGAATTTGATGGGCGCGCGGTCGGCCCGTCAGCCCGTCAGCGCCTCTGCGAAGCGGGACGGTCCGGCCGGGGCGCCGATCGTGGCCGCGCCGAACGAGACGGACCCCTGCGCGACGATGCCGGTGGCATCCGTGGGGAAGATCCACAGGGCGCCCCTGCTGTCGTTCTCCGACGGGTCGCCGACCACCATCTCCGTGCGGCCCCTGCCGTCGTGGTCGCCCAGGGCGAGGGCCTCGCCGAACTGGTCGCCCGCTTCGGCGGCGCCCGGAACCCCGGCCGTGTACTGGCCGAACTCCTTGGAGCCCGCGCCGCTCACGCCGTTCGGTCCGCCCTTGAGCACCAGGACCCGGCCGGCCTCGGCGATGCCGTTGATCTTCTCGCCCGGCAGGCCGGTGGCGATGTCGGGGTAGCCGTCGCCGTCCGTGTCGCCCAGCGCCAGGCTGTGGCCCATCCGGTCGTGGAACTCCGCCGTGCCCGAGACGCCCTCGGTGTCCTGGTTGATCCAGACGGGCCGGCGCGTGGTGCTCTGCCCCTTCGGGCCGCCGTACGCGATGAAGAGCGCACCGCCCTTCTTCACCGGGGTGTCCGCCTGCGCCCATTCGTCACCGCGCCCGATGACGATGTCCCCGTGGCCGTCCTTGTCCAGGTCCGCGATGCCCACGGCGGTGCCGCCGACCCCGGCGCCGGCCGCGTCCTTGATCTCGACCGGGGCGGCGAAACCGGTACGGCCGCCCTCGAACAGGTATGTGTGCTGCTGCCACGGGTCGTCCGGACCGAAGCCGAGGACCACCAGATCGCCCACGCCGTCACCGGTCACGTCACCGACGGCGATCTCCGAGGTGTCCAGCACGTCCGTGCCGTCGACCGAGAACGAACCGACCCCGCTCCACCGGCCGGTACGGTCGAACGGGCCGTGCAGCACATGGCCGCCGCGCCGCGTGTCGCCCACCGCGATATCGGCGGCGCCGTCCCCGTCGACGTCCCCGACGTCCAGGTCGCCGGTGCCGTCCGTCTGGTCGCCGGGGACGGGCTCCACGAGCGTGGCGTTCACCGAAAGTCCGGACGGGCCGCCCCAGTTGACGCTCAGCACCGTGCCCGCGTCCCCGTCGGTCCGGTACGCCCGAAGACGGCTGACGAGGTCCGCGTACCCGTCGCCGTCCAGGTCGGCGCTGCGCAGGTCCGTGCCGTAGCGGGCGTCTCCGGGGTAGGTGATGCCCGGACGGTCCGGCCAGGTCAGCACCTGCTTGTGGGCGGCGGACAGCCCGTCGGGGCCGCCGAAGAGGACGCTCACGGCGCCCGCTCCGCCGTCCGGGTCGCCGAGGACGGCCATCGGGGCGCCCACGGCCACGTCGGGGTAGCCGTCGCCGTTGAAGTCGTCGTGCAGCCGCTTGCCGCTCGGTGCCTTCGCGGTGGCGGCGGGCGGCTGCGCGGCCGGGGCGGCGGGTGCCGCGACGGCCCCGGTCAGCAGGGCGAGGCCGACGGCGATCGCCAGGCGGCGGTGGGGGGTGAGGACGGTCACGTAGGTCAACTCCGTTGCTCGGTACGGCAGTCGGGGCAGTACGGAAGGGGATTCCGTACTGCCCCGTTCGACCTCGCGGTCCGGTGGATGGTTGTGCCGCACCGTCGGCTGTCGGCGGTCAGCCCTTGCTGTAGGAGTCGAGGTGGGCGAAGACCACGACGTTGTCCTCGTAGTCCTTCACGGTCTTGTTGTAGGCGCCGCCACAGGTGATCAGGCGCAACTGGGCGGACGAGGTGTCGGCGTAGACCAGGTCGTCCGGGAAGTCCGCCTTGCTGAACTGCTCGACGGAGTCGACCTCGAACGTGGCGATCGAGCCGTCCTCGCGGGTGATGTCGACCTCCGATCCGGGCTGTACGGACGACAGTTGCAGGAACACGGCGGGTCCGGTCTTCGTGTCGACGTGACCCGCCACGATCGCGGCACCGCGCTCGCCGGGGCTGGCACCGTCCTTGTACCAGCCGACCAGGTTGGTGTCGTCCGGGGGCGGCGCCTCCAGCTGACCGGTGGCGCCGAGGGAGAGATCGGTGAACGGCGCGTCCACGCCGATGCCCGGGATCTGGAGCCGCGTCGGAACGGAACGCGACATCGAGGGGCCGTCGGCGGCGGCCTCCGAGGACTTGACGGGGGCGGGCCCGGGGGCGGGGGCCGCATGGGAACCGGCGACCTCGGGGGCGGCGGACGAGATGGCGGCGCGCGCGGCCGGGGGCTTCTCGTCGATCGAGGTGCCGAAGGAGTTGTAGATGAGGACCATGCCGAGCGTGGCTGTCACGGCGGGCCACATCAGGGCGCGGCCCAGTGTGGATCGGGGGGCGGCCCGGGTGGGGGAGGAGCCGGGCGACTGCGGGGCGGCCATGGGAACGTGCCTTTCGGTTGCGCGGTGTCGCGGGAGGGGTGGAGAGGGGAGTGCGGCGGGGCCGGGTTCCGTCCGGGACCTCCCCGCTCCGGCCGCCAGGGCTTATCCGGGGCTTATCCGGGGAGGAAACGCAGCCGCCGCGACCGCCGCCCCGAAGGGCGGCGGCCGCGACAACGAAACGACCGGCCGGCGGTTCGGCCCGGTCAGGCCATCGCGCCACCCGTCGACTGGCGGCGGCGCAGCTTGTACGCGCCGACGCCGACACCGCCGAGCAGCAGCGCCGAGCCGGCGGCCAGACCGCCACCGGTCATCGCCATGCCGCCGCCACCGGTGTGCACGCCACCGTGGGGGCGGCCACCCTCGCGGCCGCCGCGGCCGCCGCGGTCGCCGCCACGGTCTCCACCGCGGTCGCCATAACCACCGCGGTCACCGCCACGGTCCCCACCGCGGTCGCCTTCGTCGCTGGGGCCGTTCTCACCGGTGATGACGGAGGCCATGAAGCCGCCGCCGGTGTGGATACCGCCGCGCGGGCCCTCGTGGCCGCGGCCGCGGTCGTGGCCGCGGTCGCCGCCGCGTCCACCGCGGTCGCCACCGCGTCCACCGCGGTCGCCACCACGGTCGCCGCCGCGGTCGCCTTCGTCGCTGGGGCCGTTCTCGCCGGTGACGACGCGAGCCATGAAGCCGCCGCCGGTGTGGACGCCGCCGCGCGGGCCCTCGTGGCCGCGGCCGCGGTCGTGGCCGCGGTCGCCGCCGCGTCCACCACGGTCGCCACCGCGTCCACCGCGGTCGCCACCACGGTCGCCGCCGCGGTCGCCTTCGTCGCTGGGGCCGTTCTCGCCGGTGACGACGCGAGCCAT
>NZ_JBHVJA010000002.1:686657-693342 GCF_042799335.1 Streptomyces sp. NPDC057697
ACGCCGCCGCGCGGGCCCTCGTGGCCGCGGCCGCGGTCGTGGCCGCGGTCGCCGCCGCGTCCACCACGGTCGCCACCGCGTCCACCGCGGTCGCCGCCGCGGTCGCCTTCGTCGCTGGGGCCGTTCTCGCCGGTGACGACGCGAGCCATGAAGCCGCCGCCGGTGTGCATGCCGCCGCGCGGACCCTCGTGGCCACCGCGGCCGCCACGGTCGCCGCCGCGGTCGCCGCCGCGTCCACCGCGGTCGCCGCCACGGTCGCCGCCACGGTCTCCACCGCGGTCGGACTTCCCGTGGTCGTCGCCGTGCGAGGACGAGTAACCGTTGTCGTGGCCCGAGTCGCCCGACGTGACCATGGCGTAGGCGGACGGGCCGGTGATGGCAAGGACCGCTGTGACAGCGGCCGAAGCGAACAGTGTGCGGGCAGAGCGCATCTGAACACATTCCTTCCGCCGCAACTGCGAAGAGTGACCGGCTGTCGACTCAATGTGGCGCAGTGGCGACGTGATCCACCGTCAGCCGGAATGCGGATCCGCGCCATCGGGGAGCGCCGCATTGGAGCTACACCGTGGGCTCTTCGGGTGGAGTGGGGCCGATAATCACCCGTTGGACTGCACACAGCGACGTACGAGGTTTGGGCGGCGGGGCTCCACCCGTTTGCCGACCCCCGCAGACGGCGCCGCGCCCGCCGCCCGCCCCGTGACGGGCTTTCGGGTCGCATGAACTCCCTTGCACACGAGAAGAGTTGACGCGGGATCGTACGGCGTTCCGGTCGCGCGGGGCGGATCCCGCCGGCCGCCGGACCCACCGCGCCGGTACCCCTCAACCGCGCCGTCGACGCCCGGGAAGCCGCGACGCGCCGCCCGTGGCCTGCTTGCCTTCCGGTGCCCGGATGTGCGCGGGGCGCGATCTTCCACGCCGCCGGCCGCCCCACCCGTAAACCGGTTGTAGGGGTTCCGGTCCCTCTGCTCTACTCGTCCGCGGAATTCGACCGACGAAAGGAAGCGGCATGCGCCGGACTCACATGTTCATTCAGGCGGGAAACATCACCGATCTTGAAGACATGGAGTTCCGTGCACACGCTGAACCTGGGAATCCTGGCGCACGTCGACGCCGGTAAGACGAGCCTGACCGAGCGGCTGCTCCACACCGCCGGTGTCATCGAGGAGATCGGCAGCGTCGACGACGGCAGCACCCGGACCGACTCCCTCGCACTCGAACGGCAACGCGGCATCACCATCAAGTCCGCCGTCGTCTCGTTCGACCTCGACGACCACACGGTCAATCTGATCGACACCCCCGGTCACCCGGACTTCATCGCCGAGGTGGAACGGGTGCTGCACGTGCTCGACGGCGCCGTGCTGGTCGTCTCCGCGGTGGAAGGCGTACAGGCGCAGACCCGTGTGCTGATGCGGACGCTGCGACGCCTGCGCATTCCGACGATCGTCCTCGTGAACAAGATCGACCGCGGCGGTGCGCGGCCCGCATCCGTACTGCGGGACATCGCCCGGAAACTGACGCCGGCCGTGATCGCCATGGGGTCCGTCGACGGGCCGGGCGGCCCCGACGCCCGCTGCGCCCCGTACACCGGAGCCGACCCGGGCTTCACCGACCGGCTGGCCGAGCTGCTCGCCGACCACGACGACGCGCTCCTGGACGCGTACGTCGAGAGCGCCGCGCCGCTCCCGTACGAGAGGCTGCGCGACGAGCTGGCGGCGCAGACCGGGCGGGCGCTGGTGCATCCGGTGTACTTCGGCTCCGCGATCACCGGCATGGGGATGGACGCCCTGATCGACGGGGTCAGGGAGCTGCTGCCCACGAGCGGGGGCGATGACGACGGGCCGGTCTCGGGCACCGTCTTCAAGGTGGAGCGCGGACCGGGCGGCGAGAAGACGGCGTACGTCCGGATGTTCTCGGGCACGGTACGGGTCCGCCACCGGCTGCCGTTCGGCCGGGGCGACGGCCGCACCGAGGGCAGGGTGACTGGGATCAGCGTCTTCGAGCGGGGCTCGGCCGTCCGTGCGACGGCGGTCGGCGCGGGCCGGATCGCGCTGCTCCGGGGACTCGACGGCATCCGCGTCGGCGACCCGGTCGGCGAACCGGACGCCTCCGCCCCGGCCCGGTGGTTCGCCCCGCCGACGCTGGAATCGGTCGTGGTCCCCCGCGCTCCGGCGACCAGGGGCCGGCTGCACGCCGCACTCGCGCAGCTCGCCGAACAGGACCCGCTGATCGACCTGCGCCAGGACGACATCCGCGAAGAGGTGTCCGTCTCGCTCTACGGCGAAGTGCAGAAGGAGGTCATCCAGGCGACGCTGGCCGACGAATTCGGAATCGACGTCGGTTTCCGCGAGACCACCCCCATGTGCGTGGAACGGCCGGACGGCAGCGGAGCCGCGTACGAGATCATCGGCGAGAACGGGAATCCGTTCCTGGCGACGGTCGGGCTCAGGGTCGACCCCGCCCCGGTCGGCAGCGGTGTCGCCCACCGGCTGGAGGTGGAGCTCGGCTCGATGCCCTTCGCCCTGATGAGAGCGGTGGAGGAGACCGTGGCGGAGACCCTGCGGCAGGGAATGCACGGCTGGCAGGTCACCGACTGCGTCATCAGCACGACGCACTCCGGCTACTGGTCCCCGCTGAGCACCGCGGGGGACTTCCGCAATCTGACCCCGCTGGTCCTGATGAGCGCGCTCCGACGGGCCGGCACCACGGTGTACGAGCCGGTCCACCGGTTCCGTCTGGAACTCCCCGCGGACCTGCTCGGCCCGGCCCTGCCCGTACTCGCGCGGCTGCGGGCCGTCCCCGGGACCCACGCGGTGCACGGCTCGGTCTGTGTGCTGGAGGGCGAGGTGCCGGCCGCCCGCGTCCACGCCCTCCAGCAGCGGATCCCGGGCCTGACGCGCGGCGAAGGGGTCCTGGAGTCCGACTTCGACCGCTACCGGGCGGTCGTCGGCCCGCCCCCGGCCCGGCCGCGCACCGGCCGCGATCCGCTCAACCGCGAGGAGTACCTGATGCGCACCCGCAGGGTCCTCTGAGGGCCCGGCGGGGCGGGGCGGCCCTCAGTTCAGCAGCGAGCGGGCCGCCCGCGCCCGGTGCCGGACCGCCTCCGCCGCCGCGGGCTCGATCCCGGCGATCACCTCCGCGTACTCCTCCATCTCCGCCGCTCCGCGCAGGAACTGCCCGCTCTGTACGAGCAGCTGCGCGCGCTCGTAGCGCAGCCTCGCGGGGTGCGAGGGGAGCAGCAGCGACAGATCCACCGCCCACAGCGCGACATCGGTGTGCTCGGGACGGGTCGCCGCCCAGGCCCTGACGTTGTTCAGGATCCGCAGCACGATCTCCAGCGGCCGCGCGGGCACCAGCATCGACTCCTCCAGCGGCTCCCCGGTGGCGCCCGCCACCAGCAGCTCCGCGTCCTGCCCGGTCATCGGCCGGCCGCCGTCGAAGGGGTCGGCCAGCACCCGCTCGGCCGGATCGCCGAAGCCGACGACGAAATGACCGGGCAGCGCCACCCCGTACACCGGGGCGCCCGCGCGCCGCGCGACCTCGATCCACACCACGGACAGCAGGATCGGCAGCCCGCGACGCCTGCGCAGCACCTGGTGGAGCAGCGACGACTCCAGCCGCTGGTAGTCCGCCGAGGAGCCCGCGAAGCCGCACCGCTCACCGAGCAGTTCGGCCAGTGCCGAGGCCCAGGACCGGCCGTCGCGCTTCCCGTACGGAAGTCGGCCCGCCAGTTCGTCCAGCTCGATCTGGGCCGCGTCGATGCCGTGCGGGTCCAGCGCCGGATCAGCCATCGCGCCCACCAGCAGACAGAGCAGCGCGAGGTCGGGGCGCTCGGCGCGCGCCTCCTCGGCGAACTGCCGGCACAGCTCCTCCCGGGCCGGGCGTTCCGGCCGCTCGGCGGGTTCAGGGTTCATCGGGACCGTCCGTCTCCGTCACGGCTGCCGGAAGTGGTGGTAGAGGTGATGGACCGCGAACCCCATGCCCTCGTAGAGCGCCCGCGCCGCCTCGTTGTCCGTCTCCACCTGGAGCCAGGCGGCCGAGGCGCCCTCCTCCAGGGCCCGGCGGGCGAGCGCGGTCATCACGGCGGTGGCGAGCCCCCGGCGCCGGTACGCCGGATCGACCTCGACGGCCATGAACCCGGCCCAGCGCCCGTCCACCACGCACCGCCCGATCGCGGCGGGCGCCGCGTCCCCGCCGTCACCGGGCACCGAGGCGAACCACACCGAGGGACCGCCGCGCAGCACCGCCAAGACGTGCGGGCCGGGGGTCTCGAAGCGCTGGTACCGGGAGAGCCACCGCTCGTCCAGGTCCCGGCTCAGCCGCACCCCGGACACCTCGGCGTCCAGATCGCCGACCGGGGCGAGCCCGGCGGTGCGCACCTCGGCCGTCACCTCGCGGTGCCAGCCCCGCTCCGTCAGCTCCGCGCAGAGCAGCTCCTGGGTGCCCTCGGCGCCGGTCGCGGTCTGGACATAGGCGGGCAGGCCCCGGTCCCCGTACCACTGCCGGACGCAGGCGAGCGCCTCGTCGAGGGGGAGGCCGGGATCGCCGAGCGGCAGCACGGAGTTGGCGCGGCGGGTGAACCCGTGCGCGGCACGCAGCCGCCAGTCGCCCAGCTGCTCGCTCTCCACCGGCTGCCAGGCGTGGGCGCAGACGGGCGCGAGCTCGTCGAAGGAGGCCGCCGGGCCACGGCGCCGGGCCGGAGCGGCCGGCACCACCTTGCCCGCCACCAGAGCCGCCTCCGCGATGCGGACGGTTTCACCGCTCTTGGGTGTGATCGAGAGCACACCGCCGTCCCACGATGTGAGAACTCCGACCGTGTCGGCGAACGTCGCCCGTTGCGGTCCGCTCTCGCACACACGCCGGACTGATACCCGTTTGCCCACGTCAGCAGGTGTGATCCGGACCTTGAGCTGTCCGCCGATGGTGAATTCCACAGCTCTGTGCGCCCCTCCTGTTCGGTTCGTGCCCCGGAACGGAGATACTAGGGGCGGGCATCGACGACGCCGCGCTCCCGCGCGAGAGCCAACGCCCTACCGAGGAGGAACGACAGCGTGACCTACGTCATCGCGCAGCCTTGTGTCGACGTGAAGGACAAGGCCTGCATCGAGGAGTGCCCCGTCGACTGCATCTACGAGGGCCAGCGGTCCTTGTACATCCACCCGGACGAATGCGTCGACTGTGGAGCCTGTGAGCCGGTGTGCCCGGTCGAGGCCATCTTCTACGAGGACGACACCCCGGAGGAGTGGAAGGACTACTACAAGGCGAACGTCGAGTTCTTCGACGACCTCGGGTCGCCCGGTGGTGCCTCCAAGCTGGGCCTGATCGAGCGCGACCACGCGTTCATCGCCGCGCTGCCGCCGCAGAACCAGTAGTCGGCGGCCCGCACGTGCGCCGCCCCGGTCCCGTACGGCTCGTCACCGTGCGGGACCGAGGTGTTTGCGCCCCCGGGTGACGAGCGGCCCTCGCCGCCCCGTGCGTCCCGCGTGACCCCCGTACGAGAAAGCAGAGATCCGTGTCCGCAGTCTCCTCCCGTCTCCCGGTCTTCCCCTGGGACAAGCTCGCGCCCTACAAGTCGACGGCCGGGGCCCACCCCGACGGCATCGTGGACCTGTCCGTCGGTACGCCCGTCGACCCGGTGCCCGAGCTGATCCGGCGGGCGCTCGTCGCCGCGTCGGACAGCCCCGGCTATCCGACGGTGTGGGGGACCGCCGAGCTGCGTGACGCGATCACCGGGTGGGTGGAGCGGCGGCTCGGCGCGGCCGGGGTGACCCACGAGAACATCCTGCCGGTCGTCGGCTCCAAGGAACTGGTGGCCTGGCTGCCGACCCAGCTCGGCCTCGGCGCGGGCGACAAGGTGGCGTACCCGCGCCTGGCCTACCCGACGTACGAGGTGGGCGCCCGGCTCTGCGGCGCCGAGCCCGTCGTCTACGACGACCCGACGGAGCTGGACCCGGCCGGACTCAAGCTGCTCTGGCTCAACTCGCCCTCCAACCCGACCGGCCGTGTCCTGTCCAAGGACGAGCTGGTCCGGATCGTCGCCTGGGCCCGCGAGCACGGCGTACTGGTCTTCAGCGACGAGTGCTACCTGGAGCTGGGCTGGGAGGCCGAGCCGGTCTCCGTGCTGCATCCGGACGTCTGCGGCGGTACGTACGAGGGTGTCGTCGCCGTCCACTCGCTCTCCAAGCGCTCCAACCTCGCCGGATACCGCGCGGCCTTCGTCGCGGGCGACGCGGCGGTGCTGGGCGAGCTGCTGCTGATCCGCAAGCACGGCGGCATGATGACCCCGGCCCCGGTCCAGGCGGCGACGGTCGCGGCGCTCGGGGACGACGAGCACGTCGCCGAGCAGCGGGACCGGTACGCGGCGCGGCGGGCGGCCCTGCGCACCGCGCTGGAGTCGCACGGCTTCCGCATCGAGCACAGCGAGGCCAGCCTCTACCTCTGGGCGACCCGCGACGAACCGTGCTGGGAGACCGTGGCGTACCTGGCGGAGCTCGGCGTCCTGGTGGCCCCGGGCGACTTCTACGGACCGGCCGGCGACCGCTTCGTACGGGTGGCGTTCACGGCGACCGACGAGCGGGTGGCGGCGGCCGTGAAGCGGCTGACCCGGTAGGAGCGGTACGCGCGCGGGGCCGCACCCGCGGCGATCAGCAGCGCGGTACGGGCGATCCGGCGGGTCAGGGGGAGGGAC
>NZ_JBHVJA010000002.1:693352-733849 GCF_042799335.1 Streptomyces sp. NPDC057697
CGGGTGGTGGTCCTGTGGGGTGGGGTCGTCTTTTTTTTTTTGTCCCCGGTGGTGGCTGTCCGGGGGGTCGGGGGGGGGAGTGCGCACTCCCGGGGCCCCGCGCGCGTGTGTGGTGGTGCTGCCCGGACGGGTCAGCCGAGCGGCAGGCCCTGGGTGGGCAGGCCGCCCTTGGTCGCGGAACCGGCGGCCTCGCCGAGGGTCCGGCCCGCGCTGCCGACGACGCCGCCCGCGGTCTTCTGCACGGTGGGCGTGGCCTCGGCGCCGGCCTTGCCGACGGTCTTGGTCGCGGCCGGGAGGGTCGTACCGACGATCTTGCCGCCGGTCTCGCCCGCGACCCGGCTGCCCTGCTGGGAGACGCCGTCGACCGTCTTGCCGAGACCGGCACCGTCGACGCTGGTCAGACCGCCGAGCTCCGGGGCCTGCGGGAGCCCGGCGGCACCCGCGACTCCGGCCGCGCCGACCACGGGGGCCGCACCCGCGGCGATCAGCAGCGCGGTACGGGCGATCCGGCGGGTCAGGGGGAGGGACATGATGCTCCTTCGACGGTATTTCGACGGTATGAGGAAGAGGTCCGTCCGTTGATCGGACGCAATGACAACCGTCGAAAGGGCGGGAGAGGTTGCGGTGGGCCGAGGTAAAGAGTCGGCAATGCGTCACATGATCTACCAGGGAGAAATGCGGGCGCACGCGACATTCCCAAGAGGCCGGGCGAACCGTCACTTCTCTTTTCCCGCAAGGGAACCGAGGGTCCGGCGCAAGCCGGTGGGAGGGGTAGTGCGAAGGGGGCGCACGAACGCGGCCAGATGACGCTCGCGGGCGATCGTACGAACTAGTGCGCGAGCTGGATCCGGACGTCGGTGGTGCCCGTTTCCCCGCGCTCCGTCCGCCAGCCCGACCCGGCCTTCCACACCCGGCCCGCGTACGAGACCTCGCCCAGGCGGAGTGCCTCCGACTGCGCGACCGCCCAGTGCGCGAGCTCCCAGCCGCGCCGGGCCGCGTCGCCGTCCCCGGCGGCCCGGGTCTTCGCCACCGGCACCGCGACCGTGCCCGCCGCCGCCGGACCGGCCGCACCGGCCCCCGGCGTCCTGCCCACCGAGGGCAGCACGTCCTTCCCGAAGGCGCGCACCAGCTCCGTCCGCACCTTCGCGGGGTCGGCGACCGCGGCCGTCACCCGCGGCGGCGAGCAGTTCAGCGAGGCGGGCGCACGACCGGTCAGCGCCGCCGCCAGCAGCGCCGCGTCCGGCTCGTGCTTCGCGTACGCCTGCGGGAAGGCGCTGCGCTGGACCCGCTGCGCGGCGACCGTCAGCGGCAGCCGCGAGTAGCCGGGGACCTCGGCCAGATGACGGTAGAACTCCCCGGCGGAGTACACCGGGTCCAGGATCTGCTTCTCGGTTCCCCAGCCCTGCGAGGGGCGCTGCTGGAACAGCCCGAGCGAATCCCGGTCGCCGTGCTCGATGTTGCGCAGCCCGGACTCCTGGAGTGCGGTCGCCAGGGCGATCGTCACGGCCCGCTCCGGCATTCCGCGCGAGGTGCCGACCGCGGAGATCGTCGCGGCGTTGACGGCCTGCTCCGGACTCATCCAGTACGTACGGCCCTTGCCGGACGAACCGTCGGCCGACTCCACGACACATCCCGCGACGCCCTTGCCGCCGGTGATGTACTGAAGGGTCAGATAGCCGCCGAGCGCGGCGAGCACGACAAGGGCCACAGCGATCCGAAGGAGGCGGCTGCGGCCGGTGTGTCGGCGGGCGGGGGAGGCGGTCCGGGGCACGGGCCCACCGTACTGGAGTGCTCCGCCGGGGCCGAGGGCCCAGGGCCCTTCGTCCGGGCCGGGAGAGCCCGGCACGGCCCGGAAGGGAACGCTCAGGGGCTCTTCGCCCGGATCGTCCGGGGGCGCGGTGTCCAAACCGCCCCGCCCCGCCCCGCCCCGCCCCGGTCCGCCCCGGTCCGGCCCGATCCCGGCGGCGCGGCCCGGTCCCTTAGGGTCGGTGCCATGCCCGAAACCACACTTGACCTCACCCTGGACGGCCCGGCGCTCACCGCGCGGCTCGTCGACTTCCCGTCGGTCAGCGGTCAGGAGAAGGAGCTCGCGGACGCGATCGAATCGGCCCTGCGCACCCTCCCGCACCTGACCGTCGACCGGCACGGCAACAACGTCGTGGCCCGGACCGGCCTCGGCCGGGCCGAGCGGGTGGTACTCGCCGGGCACATCGACACCGTGCCGATCGCCGACAACGTGCCCTCCCGGCTCGACGACGACGGGGTGCTGTGGGGCTGCGGCACCTCGGACATGAAGTCCGGCGTCGCCGTCCAGCTGAGGATCGCCGCGACCGTGCCGGAGCCCAACCGCGACCTGACCTTCGTCTTCTACGACAACGAGGAGGTCGCCGCGCACCTCAACGGCCTCGGCCACGTCGCCGAGGCCCACCCCGACTGGCTGGAGGGCGACTTCGCGGTCCTGCTGGAGGGCTCCGACGCCGAGGTCGAGGGCGGCTGCCAGGGCACCCTGCGGGTCTTCCTGCGCACCGAGGGGGAGCGGGCCCACTCCGCGCGCGGCTGGATGGGGTCCAACGCCATCCACGCCGCCGCCCCGATCCTCGCCCGCCTCGCCGCGTACGAACCGCGCCGCCCGGTCATCGACGGTCTCGAATACCACGAGGGTCTGAACGCGGTACGGATCGAGGGGGGAGTCGCCAACAACGTCATCCCGGACGCCTGCACCGTCGTGGTCAACTTCCGGTACGCGCCCGACCGGACCGCGGAGGAGGCCCTGGCCCACGTCCACGAGGTCTTCGCGGACTGCGGGGTCGCCGAATTCGTCGTCGACGACCACTCGGGCGCGGCCATGCCCGGCCTCTCCCACCCCGCGGCCCAGGCGTTCATGGCGGCGGTGGGCGGCACCGCCCGGCCCAAGTTCGGCTGGACGGACGTCTCCCGCTTCGGCTCCCTCGGCGTCCCGGCGGTGAACTACGGACCGGGCGACCCGCTCTTCGCCCACAAGCGCGACGAGCACGTGGTGGTGGAGCGGATCACCCACTGCGAGGAGCGGCTCCGCTCCTGGCTCACCGCCTGACCCACGGCATTCCCCTGTGCGTAACCTCCGTCGATCTACCCTGGCCTGACACGGATGACCACGGGTCCTCCGGGATCTCCCGGTCATCGATCGTCGTCGGAGGGAGCAGGTCATGGGCAACCCCGAGGGAGCACGCGCCCCTGAGGAACAGCGGCTCGGACCGGTACTGCGCCGCAGGGACCAGGTGCAGCCCGGCACCACCGACCAGCGGCTGCTGGACACCGAGGGCGACTCCGAGTGGGTGCACACCGACCCCTGGCGGGTGATGCGCATCCAGTCGGAGTTCGTCGAGGGGTTCGGCGCGCTGGCCGAACTGCCGAGCGCGATCAGCGTCTTCGGCTCCGCCCGCACCCCGGTCGGCACACCCGAGTACGAGGCGGGCGTACGGATCGGCAAGGCCCTGGTCGAGGCCGGCTTCGCGGTGATCACCGGAGGCGGGCCGGGCGCGATGGAGGCGGCGAACAAGGGGGCGCGGGAGGCGAAGGGCGTCTCGGTCGGCCTCGGCATCGAGCTGCCCTTCGAGTCCGGCCTCAACCCGCACGTCGACATCGGCGTCAACTTCCGCTACTTCTTCGTCCGCAAGACGATGTTCGTGAAGTACGCGCAGGGCTTCGTCGTGCTGCCCGGCGGCCTCGGCACGCTGGACGAGCTCTTCGAGGCCCTCACCCTCGTCCAGACGGGCAAGGTCACCCGCTTCCCCATCGTGCTGTTCGGCACCGCCTACTGGAGCGGTCTCGTGGACTGGCTGCGGGACACGGTGGTGGCGCAGGGCAAGGCGTCCGAGCGCGACCTGTTCCTCTTCCACGTCACCGACGACGTGGACGAGGCGGTCGACCTCGTGACGAAGGAGGTCGGCCGGTAGAGACGTCCGGGCGGACCCGGGACACGGGCCCGCCCCGCCCTCCCCGGGCCCGCGCGGCCCGTTCTCCGGGCGTCCTGTGCTGGTCCGCGTCGGGTTCGTGCGGTCTGTTCTCCAGGCGTCCTGTGCTGGTCCGCTCCGGGTTCGTGCGGCCCGCCCCCGGACGTCCTACGCCAGTCCGCGCCGGGCCACGGCCGGTTCCCGGTGCCCCGCGATGGACGCCACCATGTCCAGCACCTGACGGGTCTCGGCCACCTCGTGCACCCGGTACACCTGTGCCCCCAGCCACGCCGAGACGGCCGTGGTCGCCAGCGTCCCGATCACCCGCTCCTTCACCGGCCGGTCGAGCGTCTCGCCCACGAAGTCCTTGTTGGACAGCGACACCAGGACCGGCCAGCCGGTCTCCGTCATCTCGCCGAGCCGGCGCGTCGCCTCCAGGGAGTGCCGGGTGTTCTTCCCGAAGTCGTGACCGGGGTCGATCATGATCCCGTCGGGCCGCACCCCGAGCGCGACCGCGCGCTCGGCCAGCCCCACCGTCACCCGCAGGATGTCCGCCATCACGTCCTCGTACGCGATCCGGTGCGGCCGGGTGCGCGGTTCGGCGCCGCCCGCGTGCGTGCACACCAGCCCGGCGCCGTACCGGGCGGCGACCTCCGCGAGCTTCGGATCCACGCCGCCCCACGCGTCGTTCAGCACGTCCGCGCCCGCTTCGCAGACCGCCTCGCCGACGTCGTGGCGCCAGGTGTCGACGCTGATCACGACGTCCGGATGGCGGCGGCGCACCTCCGCGACGAAGCCCACCGTGCGCCGCGCCTCCTCCTCGGCGGTCACCTCCTCGCCGGGTCCCGCCTTCACGCCCCCGATGTCGACGATCGCCGCACCGTCCGCGATCGCCTGCTCGACCCGGGCGAGCGCCGGTTCGTCCCGGAAGGTCGCGCCCTGGTCGTAGAAGGAGTCCGGGGTACGGTTCACGATCGCCATGATCACCGGCTCGTGCGCACCGAATTCGCGCCGCCCCAGCCTGAGCGCACCGCTTCGCATCCCGTGTCTCTCCTCTGGATAGATGGCCTGTGTGGACGGATGGCCCGTGGGCCGCCAGCGACCCTAGTCCTTCGCGGGTCCGTCGCCCGCCGGGCACCGGCTGTCGGTGCCGCATGGCACGATCGGACCCGGACAGGTTTCCGCTCCCGGGGAGATGCGCGTGTTCTGGTTCTTGCTGGTGACGATGGTCGTGGTGGTGGCCGCGGTCACCCTCGCGGTGGTCGGCGGGGGGAGGAGCGCCGTCCTCCAGGACGTGGCGCCCGAGCAGCTGGCCGACCCGCTGCCCGCGACACGGCCGGTGGGCCGCGCGGACATCGACGCGCTGCGGCTGCCGGTGGGCGTGCGCGGCTACCGCATGATGGAGGTCGACGAGGCGCTCGACCGGCTCGGCGCCGAGCTCGCCGAGCGGGACGCGCGGATCGCCGAGCTGGAGTCGGCGCTGGCCGGTGCGCAGGCGACCGCGGTCGGCGGCCCCGGCCTCGTCGAGGACGCGGGGGAGCGGCCCGAGGACCGTCCGCGGACGCCGTGGGAGGCGGCCGGGCCGGACCGGGCGCCGGTGGAGGAACACCCCGGAGAGGAGCCCCGGCGATGAGCGGCGGCGCGGAAGCGGCCCCGGACGGCGGCCTGCGCTGCCCGTGGGGCCTCTCCACCGAGGACTACCTCACGTACCACGACACCGAATGGGGCCGTCCCGTCCACGGCGACGACGCCCTCTTCGAACGGCTCTGCCTGGAGGCCTTCCAGTCGGGCCTCTCCTGGCTGACGATCCTGCGCCGCCGGGAGGGCTTCCGCTCGGCCTTCGCCGGATTCAGGATTCCCGAGGTGGCCGAGTTCACCGACGCCGACAAGGAGCGCCTCCTCGCCGACACCGGCATCATCCGCAACCGCGCGAAGATCGAGGCGACCCTCGCCAACGCCAAGGTGCTGGCCGGCTGGAGCGCCGGTGAGCTGGACGAACTGATCTGGTCCCACGCCCCCGACGCGGCCGAGCGCCCCGTCCCGCGCACCCTCGGCGACGTCCCGGCGGTCACCTCGGAGTCCACGGCACTGGCCAAGGAGCTCAAGAAGCGCGGGGTGCGCTTCGTCGGACCCACGACGGCCTACGCCCTGATGCAGGCCTGCGGTCTGGTCGACGACCACCTGGCCGACTGCGTGGCGCGCGGCACCGGGGCGTAGGACCTGTCTTCGGACCGCCGCCCGCCGCCCGCCGCCCGCCGCCCGCCGTGCGGTGTCCGGTCTCCGGCCGGACGACGGTACTTCGAGGACAGGACCGGGGCCCGGCGGCTACCGGCCGAGGTACTTCGGCTTCTCCTTGTTCAGGAACGCCCGCACCGCAATGGTGTGGTCCTCGGACGTGCCGGCCCTGGTCTGGAGCTCGTACTCCTTCTCCAGCGCCTCGCTCAGCGTCCGGCCGGCGCCGTGGGCCAGGGACTCCTTGAGCGCGGCGTACGCCACCGTGGGCCCGGCCGCCAGGGCGCGGGCCACGGCGGCGGCCTCGGCGGCCAGGTCGGCGGCGGGCACCAGCTTGTTCACGATGCCCAGCTCATGGGCGTCCCGTGCGGAGACCGACCGCGGGAAGAGCAGCAGATCGGCGGCGCGGCTCTGCCCGATCAGGCGTGGCAGCGTCCAGGAGACGCCCGAGTCCGCGGTGAGGGCGACCCCGGCGAAGGAGGTGTTGAACGAGGCGGTGTCGGCAACCACCCGGTAGTCGCAGGCGAGCGCGAAGCCGAAACCGGCACCGGCCGCGACCCCGTTCACCCCGGCGACGACCGGCTTGGGCATCCCGGTGATGGCCCGCACGATCGGGTTGTAGTGCTCCCGCACCGTGCTCAGCGCGTTGCCGCTGCCCGACTCGCGGATGCGTTCGAGCGTGGCGACATGCTCCTTCAGGTCCTGGCCGACGCAGAACGCCCGCCCCGTCGCGGTGAGCAGCACGGCGCGTACGGCGGGGTCGGCCGCCGCGGACTCCAGCGCGTCACGGAGCGCCACCTTGGCCGCCGTGTTCATGGCGTTCATCGCGTCGGGACGGTTGAGCGTGATCGTCGCGAGTCCGTCGCTCACTTCGTGGAGCACGCTGTCCGCCGTCTGGTCGGCCATCTCGTTGTCCCCTTCGCACCTCGGGCCCTGCCTGTCCACGCAAGCATGGCCGACTCCGGCGGGAGCCGGCATGTGACCTGCGTCTAATAATCCGGCCCCGCCGAAGGGGCGCGGGCGGCGGAGTATCGCAGCCCGATCGCCGAATTGGGTGGTTTTGAGAGAGCGCGTTGCGCAAGCGATGCAGACCGATGTTGGTCATTGGGGTCTGTGATGCGGGATAATGGCCTGGAAGCAATGTGTTCGATGCCGGTGACACAGCGCCTGTCATGGGGCCGCCGGTTGCGATGAGCTGGTTTCAGGAAGGGGAACGAGCATGGCGGCCATGAAGCCGCGGACGGGCGACGGCCCGCTCGAGGTGACAAAGGAGGGGCGGGGCATCGTCATGCGCGTTCCGCTCGAAGGCGGCGGTCGGCTTGTCGTGGAGCTGACTCCGGACGAGGCAGACGCACTCGGCGATGCCCTCAAGAAGGTCGTCGGCTGAGCAGAGGCGCCCACACTTCATCACTGCCCCGGCACGCTGTCCGTGCCGGGGCAGTGATGCGTTCACGGGGGTCGGGCCGAGGGCGCCCAGGGGCGCGGGCGGGATGCCCGGCCCCGGGGCCGCGGGCGTCAGCCCCTGCGCACCGCGCACAGCAGCCCGTCGCCCACCGGCAGCAGCGTCGACATCAGCTCCTGGCTCTCGCGCACCGCGCGCAGCAGCTCCCGCAGCCGCAGCACCTCCGCGGGCTGCGCCGCGGAGTCGACCGTACGGCCGTCCGCGAAGACGCCCTCGAAGCAGACCAGGCCGCCGGGGCGCAGCAGGCGCAACGATTCAGCGAGACAGTCCAGGCTCTCCAGCCGGTCGCCGTCGCAGAACACGAGGTCGTAGCCGCCGTCCGCGAGCCGCGGCAGCACGTCCAGGGCACGGCCGGGAATGAAGCGGGCCCGGTTGGCGGCGTATCCGGCCGCCCGGAAGGCCTCGCGGGCGAACTGCTGGCGCTCGGGCTCCGGGTCGACGGTGGTCAGCACGCCGTCCGGCCGCATCCCGTGCAGCAGATAGAGCCCGGACACGCCGGTCCCGGTGCCGATTTCGGCCACCGCTTTGGCGTCCGTCGTGGCAGCGAGCAAGCGCAGCGCGGCGCCGGTACCTGGCGACACCGAGCGGAGCCCAGCCTCCCGGGCCCGGTCCCGGGCCCAGTGCAGTGCTTCGTCCTCGGCGACAAAGGCGTCGGCGAACGCCCAGCTCGTCTGCCGGTTGGCGGTAATGACCCTCTCCTGTCCCCGTAGTTGGCGCAACGGTGACTGTATCCGCTGCACCCGGGAACCCGCAGATGGGACCGGGCGTTATGAGGGGGCGGGGGAAAGCCGGTGGAAGCGGCCCGCGGATCGGGTCCCGTATTCCACCGGGCGGAGGTTCCCGGGGCGATCCCGGGCCCCAGCAGGAAAAAGGCTTATCCGGAGCTAACGGGCGAGGTGGCTATGGTAGGGGCTCCACTGGACACCACCAGAGCCGATAGGGGAGGTGCGGCTGCGCCTGTGGATCGGGGAGGAGTGCTGCGGCTGCGGCGCTTTCTCAGGTCGGCGGGTGAGCCGAAATCCGTGACCAACATTGCTGACCGTTCTTCCAACGACTCCGCAACGACCGCGACCTTCGCCTCGGATGCGGAATCCCAGGCGTGGACGCCACCCTCATGGGAAGAGATCGTCAGCACGCACAGCGGCCGGGTCTACCGCCTCGCCTACCGGCTGACGGGCAACCAGCACGACGCCGAGGACCTCACCCAGGAGGTCTTCGTCCGGGTGTTCAGGTCGCTGTCGACCTATACGCCGGGCACGTTCGAGGGCTGGCTGCACCGCATCACGACCAACCTGTTCCTGGACATGGTCCGTCGTAAGCAGCGGATCCGTTTCGACTCCCTCGGCGACGACGCCGCCGAGCGGCTGCCCAGCCGTGAGCCGTCCCCGCAGCAGGTCTTCAACGACACCCACTTCGACGCGGACGTGCAGCAGGCGCTGGACACCCTCGCGCCCGAGTTCCGTGCCGCCGTCGTGCTCTGCGACATCGAGGGCCTTTCGTACGAGGAGATCGCCGCGACGCTGGGCGTGAAGCTCGGCACCGTGCGCAGCCGCATCCACCGCGGCCGCTCGCACCTGCGCAAGGCGCTGCGGCACCGCTCGCCCGAGGCCCGTGCCGAGCAGCGCTCGCTGGCGGGCGCGGTCCTGGCGGGGGAGGGCGGAACGGCGTGAGCGGCACAGGTCCGACCCCCGCGGAACAACACCTGGGGGACCGCCTCGCCGCGCTTGTCGACGGCGAGCTGAAACACGACGCCCGTGACCGGGTCCTCGCCCATCTGGCGACCTGCGCCAAGTGCAAGGCCGAGGCCGCCGCTCAGCGGCGCCTGAAGAGTGTCTTCGCCCAGTCCGCCCCGCCGTCTCCGTCCGAGGGCTTCCTCGCCCGGCTGCAGGGCCTTCCCGGGGGACCGGGTGGTGATGACGACGGCCGGGACAGACCATTCGGCGGCTCCGGACGCTTCGCCGACGGGTTCTTCCCCGTGATGCAGCCGTCCGGCAGCGGCCGCACCGACGCCCCGGGGGACCGCCCGCTGGACGGCTTCGGCTTCCTCCCGGCCCCGCACGGCTCGACCGCCGTGCTCCCGGGCGCCCCCTCCCGGTCCGGCTTCCGGATCCATGAGGTGGGCCGCGAGGCGGAGCGGTCGCCTTGGCGCGGCCGGAGATTCGCCTTCGCCGCGGCGAGCGCCGTCTCGCTGGCGGCCATCGCGCTCGGCGGCGCCCTGCCGACGGGCGCGGGCATCAGCTCCGCGGCCCGCGCCACGGGCGGCGGAAACGCGGTGACCCCGCTCGACGCGCCCTCGCGCGGTGAGAGCGGCGGCTCGGCCGGCCGTCGCGGCGGCGGGGGCGGCCACGGCACGTTCAGCGCGCGGGGAGCGGGCGAGCGCCCGATCGCCACCACCCCGTCGGCCGTGCCCGGAGTCGGACCGGTGGCGCCCTCCGCCCCGCCCGCGGTGCTCTCCACCGCGAGCCTCGCGGGAAGCCCGTTCGCCGCCCAGGTGCTGACCAGTGTGTCCGCGCCGCCCCTGATACGTCCGACCGGCACCACCCCGCTCTTCGCCGAGGTGTTCGGGCGGCTCGCCGCACAGTCCCCGACGCCCTCCGCACCGCCGTCCGGGACGCAGACGTCGACGCCGCCCTGGGCACGCTCCTCGGCCTCGGGTCTTCCCACCCCCGCCGACCGTCGGCTGCCGCTTTCCTCCCGGCGCTGACCGGGACCTGCGCAAGTATTCGCAAACCTGGTTGAATTCCGGGAGCAGTTCCGGGAGGGACGCCCCAGTCAGGGCGTGCAGAGGCCAGTTGCGGCAGTTGCGGGGAGAGCATGGAAGACGGGAAGTCCACCGGGCCGAAGGCGAAGTGGTGGAGCCGGCCCACGCCGGGACGCACCCCCCGCACAGCGCCGGACGAGCCCTCCCCCGCCGAGGAGACGGCTCCCGCGACCGATCCGGCGGCCACCACGGCCGTCCCGGCGGCCGCCGATGACGGCGGGAGCCGTTCGGCGGCAGCGGAAGGGCATCCCGCCGACGCACCGCCCCGGCCCGCCGACGCCCCGCCCCGGTCCGCCGAGGCCGCGGCACCGGCCCGGCCCATGACGCCGCTGCACGAGCCCGACCAGTACAGCACCCCGCCCTACGGCGGACCCGGGCCCTGGGCGCCCGCGCCCCCCGTGCAGCGGCCGGTCCCGACCCCGGCGCACGGCACCCCCGTACCCCCGCCGTACGCGGGGACGAACGGCGGGGGCATCCCGGCGCCGCCCGCCCACGCCGCGCCCGCCCACGCCGCTCCCGTTCCCGGGCCGTCCCAGGCCGCGCCCGCGCAGGCCCCCGCCGGCTTCGCGCCTCCGCCCCACGTGCCCCAGCAGGCCCCGTCCCCGTCCCAGCAGCCCCAGCCTCCGGCGCCGTCGACGCAGTGGCTCCAGTACGACCCCTGGGGCGCGCCCCGCAGGCCGCTCACCACCCCGGGCCCGCCGCTCGGCGCCGACACCGGCCGCCGGAAGAGCCGCCGCGGCTCCCTCCTCATCGGCGCGGTCCTGCTCGCGCTGGTGGCGGGCGGCATCGGTGGCGGCATCGGGGCGTACATCGAGCGCAACGGCGGCCTCACCCGGGTCGAGCTCCCGCAGACCGGCCGCAGCACCGGCGGCCGTGCCCCCGACAGCGTCGCGGGCATCGCCGCCAGCGCCCTGCCCAGCGTGGTCACCCTCCATGTCACCGGCACCACCGAGTCCGGCACCGGCACCGGCTTCGTCCTCGACCGTTCCGGACACATCCTCACCAACAACCACGTCGTCGCCCCGGCCGGCCGGGGCGGTGAGATCACCGTGACGTTCAGCGGCGGGGAGACCGCGCGCGGCGAGGTCGTCGGCAAGGACAGCGGCTACGACCTGGCCGTGGTCAAGGTCACCGGCGTCTCCGGCCTCAAGCCGCTGCCGCTGGGCAACTCCGACAACGTGCAGGTCGGCGATCCCGTGGTGGCCATCGGCGCCCCCTTCGACCTGTCCAACACCGTGACCTCCGGCATCATCAGCGCCAAGGACCGGCCGATCACCGCGGGCGGCGAGAAGGGCGACGGCAGCGACATCAGCTACGTCGACGCGTTGCAGACCGACGCGCCGATCAACCCGGGCAACTCCGGTGGTCCGCTCGTCGACACCGACGCCCACGTCATAGGCATCAACAGCGCCATCCGCGCCGCCGACAGCGGCGCGTCCGAGGAGGGCGGCCAGGCCGGTTCCATCGGCCTCGGCTTCGCCATCCCGATCAACCAGGGCAAGCGGGTCGCCGAGGAACTGATCAACACCGGAAAGGCCACCCACCCGGTGATCGGCGTCACGCTCGACATGAAGTACACCGGGGACGGCGCCCGGGTCGGCTCGAAGGGCGCGGACGGCAAGCCCGCGGTGACCCCGGGCGGACCCGGGGCGAAGGCCGGGATCAGGCCCGGGGACGTCATCACCGAGGTCGACGGCCGGCGCGTGCACAGCGGCGAGGAGCTGATCGTCAAGATCCGCGCACACCGTCCGGGCGACCGGCTGGACCTCGCACTGACCCGTGGTGGTAAAGACCTGTCCATCTCTTTGACGCTCGGCTCGGCAAGCGGCACGTGACGGCCCCGGCACGCTACCGCGCGAGCAGTTTCGGCGGGTACCGTGGGCCGGGTCCGGACCTCGACCGACACGGTCTCGGAGAACACGAGGAGCAACAGGGTGTTCAATGACATAGGCGTACTCGAGCTGGCGACGCTCGCCATCCTGGGCGTGCTGATCTTCGGCCCGGACAAGCTGCCCAAGGTCATCCAGGACGCCTCGCGCTTCATCCGCAAGATCCGTGAGTTCTCGGAGAGCGCCAAGGAGGACATCCGTACGGAGCTGGGCCCGGAGTTCAAGGACTTCGAGTTCGAGGACCTCAACCCCAAGACGTTCGTCCGCAAGCAGCTCATGGAAGGCAGCGACGACCTGGGGCTGAAGGAGATCCGCGAGAGCTTCGACCTCCGCAAGGACCTCTCCGAGGTCGCCGACGCGGTGAACGGCCGGGAAGTGGAGTCCGCCGACTCCCGGAGCAGCGTGTCGAGCAGCGGCTCGGCGATCACCGCCGCCAACGGCTCGCCCGGGGCCCCGGACCTGCTCAAGAAGCGTGATCAGCCCGGCAAGGACGACCGGCCGCCGTTCGACGCCGACGCCACCTGACCCCTGCCAATCCCGGCTCGTCGGGAGGCTATGGCTATTCTCCATCTGTCCGGTTGTGAGTACGCCCGTCGGGGGGCGGGCCGCTCCGGACCCAACGGATCGAGGAGGCGGCCGGACAGATGGAGACCACGAGTCGGGTGGGCGCGGAAGATGCGCCGGGCACAGTCACCGAAGAGGGGGTGCCGGCGGCCCGGCGTATGGTCGACGGCTATCTGGCGGCCACGTTTCCCTGGTACGGACTGGACGAGGCCTTCACCGGCCCGCGCCGGCTGATGCAGGTGGGCACCGCCGCGGACGGCACGGTGCAGCACGGTTCGATCGGCCATGGTGACGAACCGTCGATCCGGACCGACACGGGCACCGAGAAGCAACGGTTCGCCGTCGTCGTGTCGATGGGCACCAGTCCGGTGCGGCGCAGCGGTGACGGCACGGGCGTGCTGGACGCGACCACGGTGTCCTCCGCCGCCTGGCTGGCCGGGTCCGGTCTGCTCGCCTGCACCTGGCCTCCGCAGATGGACCACGCGCTGCGCGACGACTGGCTGGACCAGCAGACGGAGACGGCGTTCGAACTCGCCGACGACCTGGACGGCCCCGCGTGGTCGGTGCTGTCGCTGCCGGTGGACGGCGTCCCCGTGCCGTTCCACTACCGCGAGTCCGCGTACGGCTGGGTGCTGGCCGGGTCGGCCCAGGGCGGGGTGTACATCGGGGCGTACGGGCGCGGGATGAGCGCCTACGGGCTCGGGTTCTCGGTGATCGGCGACATCACGACGTACGCCTAGCTTCTTTCGGCCGGGCCGGATCGGGGGCCGGGGCACACGAACCCGGCCCGATCCGAACGCGGGGCCCGGCGGGTGGACGCGCACGGAGCGGTGACCGGCCGGAGCCGGTCACCGCCCGTCGTCTCAGAACTTGTTGCGCGGGGTGATGCCCAGCGACATGCCCGACAGACCGCGCTGACGGCCGCCCAGCTTGTCCGCGATGGTGCGCAGCGCCTTGCCGGCCGGGGAGTCGGGGTCGGACAGGACGACCGGCTTGCCCTCGTCGCCGCCCTCGCGCAGCCGTACGTCGATCGGGATGGAGCCCAGCACGGGCACCTCCGCGCCGACGGTCTTCGTCAGCCCCTCGGCGACCCGCGCGCCGCCCCCGGAGCCGAACACGTCGACCATCTCGTCGCAGTGCGGGCACGGCATGCCCGACATGTTCTCGACGACGCCGACGATCTTCTGGTGGGTCTGCACGGCGATCGAACCGGCCCGCTCGGCGACCTCGGCCGCCGCCTGCTGCGGGGTCGTGACGACCAGGATCTCGGCGTTCGGCACGAGCTGGGCCACCGAGATCGCGATGTCGCCGGTGCCCGGCGGCAGGTCGAGCAGGAGGACGTCGAGGTCGCCCCAGTACACATCGGCGAGGAACTGCTGGAGCGCGCGGTGGAGCATCGGCCCGCGCCACACCACCGGGGCGTTGCCCGGGGTGAACATGCCGATGGAGATGACCTTCACGCCGTGCGAGGACGGCGGCATGATCATGTTCTCGACCTGGGTGGGCTTGCCGTCCGCGCCGAGCATCCGCGGCACGCTGTGCCCGTAGATGTCCGCGTCCACGACACCGACCTTGAGGCCGTCGGCCGCCATCGCGGCCGCCAGGTTCACCGTGACCGACGACTTGCCGACGCCGCCCTTGCCGGACGCGACCGCGTAGACCCGGGTCAGCGAGCCGGGCTTGGCGAACGGGACCTCGCGTTCCGCCGTGCCGCCGCGCAGCGAGGACGCGAGCTCCTTGCGCTGTTCGTCGCTCATCACGTCGAGCGTGACGTCGACCCGCGAGACGCCTTCGACGCGGGCGACCGCGTCCGTCACGTTCTTCGTGATCGTCTCGCGCATCGGGCAGCCCGAGACGGTGAGGTAGACCGTGACAGCGACCACACCGTCGGCATCGATCGCGACCGATTTCACCATGCCGAGTTCGGTGATCGGGCGGTGGATCTCCGGGTCGTTCACTGTCGCCAGTGCCTCAAGCACCGCGTCTTCCGTAGCCATACCTCGATAGTACGGGTGAGCGCGGCGCTTCCCGAGGGGCGGCTACGTGTGAGTAGCATCCCTCAGCGGTCCTCGTCGCTCTCGGCCGGGAGAGGGGTGCGCCGGTCGTCGAGGTCCTTCGCGAGATCTTCCAGTTCGGAGCGGATCCAGTCGCGGGTGGCGACCTCGCCGAGCCCCATCCGCAGCGAGGCGATCTCCCGGGTGAGGTACTCGGTGTCCGCGATGGAGCGCTCGTTCTGCTTGCGGTCCTGTTCGTGGGTGACCCGGTCGCGGTCGTCCTGCCGGTTCTGCGCGAGCAGGATCAGCGGGGCCGCGTACGAGGCCTGGAGCGACAGCATCAGCGTCAGGAAGATGAACGGATACGGGTCGAACCGCAGGTGCACCGGGGCGAAGACGTTCCACAGCAACCAGACGACGATGACCAGTGTCATCCAGACGATGAACCGTCCGGTGCCCAGGAAGCGGGCGATCCGCTCGGAGAGCCGGCCGAACGCCTCGGGGTCGTAGTCCGGCAGCAGCCGCCGGCGCGGGCGCTTGGGCTGGTCGAGCCGGGGCCGGGGCGGGCGCGTGATGCCCGAGGCCCCCGGCGGCGTCTTGGAACGCTCCTCAGCCGCCATGGGCGACCCCCGCCGCGCTGTGGAAGCCGGTCTCCCGCCAGTCCTGGGGCAGCAGGTGGTCGAGGACGTCGTCGACCGTCACCGCCCCGAGCAGCGACCCGCCCTCGTCCACCACGGGCACCGAGACCAGGTTGTACGCGGCCAGATAGCTCGTCACGGCCGGCAGCGGGGTGTCCGGTCCCAGGGGGACGAGATCGTTGTCGACGATCGAACTGACCAGGGCGTACGGAGGGTCCCGCAGCAGCCGCTGGAAGTGCACGGTGCCCAGGTACTTGCCGGTCGGCGTCTCGTCGGGCGACCGGCACACGTACACCTGGGCGGCGAGCGCCGGGGAGAGGTCGGCCTGCCGGACCCGGGCGAGCGCGTCGGCGACCGTGGCGTCCGGCCGGAGAATGATCGGCTCGGTGGTCATCAGACCGCCCGCCGTGCGCTCCTCGTACGACATCAGGCGGCGCACGTCGGCCGCGTCGTCCGGCCGCATCAGGGTCAGCAGCCGCTCCTTGTCCTCCTCGGGCAGCTCGGAGAGCAGGTCGGCCGCGTCGTCCGGGTCCATGGCCTCCAGGACGTCGGCGGCGCGCTCCTCCTGGAGCTTGCCGATGATCTCCACCTGGTCGTCCTCGGGCAGCTCCTCCAGGACGTCGGCGAGCCGGTCGTCGTCGAGCGCGGCGGCGACCTCGGCCCGCCGCTTCGGCGACAGGTGGTGCAGCGCGTTGGCCACGTCCGTGGGACGCAGCCGCTCGAAGGTGGCGACCAGGGACTCCGCGCCCTGCCCCTCCTCCTCCAGCGAGAACCCGCTGACCGCCGACCACTCGACCGTCAGCGTCTCGCCCTTGCGGCGCAGCGCCCCGCCCTTGCCCTTGCGCACGAAGTACTTGTCGATCTCCCAGTCGCGGCGGGCCGGGAGCTGCTGGACGGAGACGTCGAGGACGGTGACCTCCTCGCCGGTCTCCACCAGACGGACCCGCCGGTCGAGGAACTCGCCGAACACCAGGCGTTCGGTGGGCCGCTGCTCGAAGCGCCGCATGTTGACCACCCCGGTGGTGATGACCTGGCCGGACTCGATCCCGGTGACCCGGGTCATCGGGAGGAAGATCCGGCGGCGGCTGAGCACCTCCACGACGAGGCCGAGCAGCCGGGGCGGCCTGCCGCCGACCCGGAGCATCGCGACCAGGTCGCGGACGCGGCCGACCTGGTCGCCGTTGGGGTCGAAGACCGGTACGTCGGCGAGGTGCGAGACGAAGACCCGGGAGGTGCCTGTGGCCACCGTGCGCCTCCTTCTTCCGTGTACGACTTCTCCGACTGGTTCGTTTGGCAGTCAATCAACCGTTATGACGGGATCAGGCTAGCCCGTACCGCTCCGGGCTGTCCGGTGGAGCCGTCCGTACGGCTCCCTGCCGGAAGGCGGATCCGGCACGGGTACGCTGCCGTCTGCCACCCACCGCGATGCAGATGAGAGGCAGTGCGTCCGTGACCTCCTCCGTTCCCCCCGTCCGGGCCCGACGCCGGACCGCTCTCGCCGCCCTGCTCTGCGCGGGGCTGGTCACAGCCCTCACGGCCTGCGGCGAGGATCCGGACGAGGGGACCAACGGCGTCGGCAAGCTGGACGCCACGGAGATCGAGAAGAGGACACAGCGGGCGGCGGACTCCGCCGACGCGGTGCGCCTCGCCGGGACGCTGGTCAGCAAGGGCGGCACGTACAAGCTCGACATGCAGCTCAAGGGGGACGGCGGCACCGGCTCCGTCGTCTCGAAGGACAGCACCTTCGAGTTGCTGCGGATCGGTGACGCGCTCTATCTGAAGGCGGACTCCGGGTTCTGGAGCCACGAGGAGAAGCCCGGCACCGACGGCGGGGCGGGCGGCGCGGCGGCGGACAAGCTCCAGAACAAGTACGTCAAGGTCCCCCAGGACGACCCCACGTACAAGCAGCTGCGCGGCTTCACGGACAAGAAGACGCTGCTCGACGGGATACTGACGCTGCACGGCACCCTCAACAAGGGCGACCGGCAGACGGTCGGCGCGACCCGGACCGTCCAGATCATGGGCGGCAAGGGCGAGGGCGGCCTGCTCGACGTCGCGCTGGAGGGCAAGGAGTACCCGCTGCGCTTCGCGCGCGGCGGCGGCGGGGGCACCGTCACCCTGTCGGACTGGGGCAAGAACTTCCCGCTGGAGGCCCCGGCGCAGGTGGACACCGTCGACTACGGGAAGCAGCTGCCCAGGACCGCGTCCTGACGGCGGGCCCCGCAGCGGCGGGGGCCCGGGGCGTGTACCGGAAGTCCCGTCCGTCCGGCGGTGTCCGGCACGCTCGCCGCGTTGTCGGGGCCACCCCGATGCATCCGGTGTCAGGGCGGCGGCCCTTCGCGTTGCGATCGCACGCACCGGACACCGCCGGGCCCGCGCTTCGGTCGGACGGAGCCACTTGTGATGCACGCCCTCGCCGGGTCAGCCCCTGCGTCCGCGCTTCAGCAGGCGCGGCAGCCCCGCGGGCACCGGTCGCCGGGTGGTCGCGGGGGTCGGCAGCGGTGCAGCGGCCAGGGAGCCGTCCGGCAGCTCCGTACGGAACTCACCGGGCACCAGCCGCAGCACCCGGCACTCGCGCGCCCAGCGCTCCGTCATCAGCTCGGCGTCCGGCGCGTTCAGCCGCTTGCCCTTGAGCTCGGCGACGGCGGACTCCCACCCCTCGGAGTGCGGGGCCAGCTCCGTCACGGCGGCCGTCCAGGCGACCAGCCGGCCGCCCTTGTCCTTGCTGCGCACGGTCACCTCGGCGGAAGCGCCGTCGGCGAGCCCGGCCGGGAGCGGCTGCTCGCCGGGGCCGTCCCCGACCAGATGCGCCGCGCCCTCGTGCCAGACGTGCCACAGCGCCCGCGCGGGGCCGGTGCCCCGCACCCAGATGAGGCCGGACTTCTTCGTGGCCTCCTCGACGAGGGCCCGGCCCAGCGGCACGTCAGCGGCAGCAGCAGTCATGCCCGCACTCTAATGGGACCGGGCGGGAGCGGTGTCAGAGCCAGCCGTTGCGCTTGAGCGTGCGGTGGATGGAGAAGCAGACCACCCCGATGACGCCCAGCACCATCGGGTAGCCGTAGGTCCAGCGCAGCTCGGGCATGTGCTTGAAGTTCATGCCGTAGACGCCGCAGATCATCGTCGGCACGGCGATGATGGCCGCCCAGGACGTGATCTTGCGCATGTCCTCGTTCTGCGCGACGGTCGCCTGCGCCAGGCTGGCCTGGAGGATCGAGTTCAGCAGCTCGTCGAAGCCGATGACCTCCTCGTGCACCCGTGCCAGGTGGTCGGCGACGTCACGGAAGTACTTCTGGATGTCCGGGTCGATCAGCCGCATGGGCCGTTCGCTCAGCAGCTGCATCGGCCGCAGCAGCGGCGACACCGCCCGCTTGAACTCCAGGACCTCGCGCTTCAGCTGGTAGATGCGGCCCGCGTCCGAGCCGCGCGGGCTGCCCTTCGCCGGGGTGGAGAAGACCTCGATCTCCACCTCGTCGATGTCGTCCTGGACGGCACCGGCCACCGCGATGTACCCGTCGACGACATGGTCCGCGATGGAGTGCAGGACGGCGGAGGGGCCCTTGGCGAGCAGCTCGGGGTCGTCCTGGAGCCGGTGCCGCAGCGCGCGCAGCGAGCCGTGGCCGCCGTGCCGCACGGTGATGACGAAGTCCCGGCCCGTGAAGCACATCACCTCGCCGGTCTCGACGACCTGGCTGGTGGCGGTGAGTTCGGTGTGCTCGATGTAGTGGATGGTCTTGAAGACGGTGAAGAGCGTGTCGTCGTACCGCTCCAGCTTGGGTCGCTGGTGGGCGTGGACGGCGTCCTCGACGGCGAGCGGGTGCAGCCCGAACTCCCGGGCGATACCGGCGAATTCCTCCTCGGTCGGCTCGTGCAGGCCGATCCAGGCGAAGCCGCCCTCCTCGCGTACCTGGAGCATCGCCTCGTGCGGGGTGCGGCAGGTGCCACTCTCCAGGCGGCGCCCGTCGCGGTAGACCGCGCAGTCGACGACCGCGCTGGAGGCGGAGGGGTCACGGGTGGCGTCGTAGGTGCTGTGCAGGGCGTTGCTCTTGCGCAGGGACGGGCGCACGGCGGCGCGCAGGTCGCGGATCATCGACATGGCTGGCTCCTTCACGGAGGGCCGTCGGCGGGCACGTGGAACAGCCCGGAATGAGGACGTGTGCTCACGTCCGCAAAGCGGGCGGCACCGCGGCGGCGCGATGACGGCGTTCGCTACAGACAGGCTTTGCTACGGGCAGGCAAAGGGAAGTGCTCTTCCGTCGTGCGCAATGCCATGGGCCTTGACCGAGAAGGCTTCAGATCACCGGGAACGGTGGAGGGCGGAAGAGCGGTTGGTACTGCACGGTCGACTTCGATCCATGGCAGCCCCACCTCCTCCAGCCGGTCCCCCGTGGGGGATGACGTGTCGTCGGGGCTGAGAGCGACGCTTCTGCGTGCTGCCCCGACCAGCGGCCAAGACTATCAGCCGACTGACGGCCAATCCCTTACTTTGCCCGTTCCATACGCGCCCTATGCTCGCGGGATGGGAGAAATTCTTGCTCTGGTCGAGGCCCGGCTGCTCACGGCCCTCGGTGAACCGGACGCACGCGCGGCGGTGACGTTCCTCGGCACGGACCGGATCGAGGTGCTCCGCTTCACCGACGGCGATGTGGTGCGCTACGCCACCCTCGGCATGTCGGCGCAGCCGATGGCCGATCCGACCGCGGCCCTGGCGGACCCGGTGAAGGGCCCCCGCGCCGAGCTGGTCCTCTCCGTGCGCGCCGGGCTCGCCGACACCGACAAGGTGCTGCGCCCGCTCGCGGTGCTGGCGGCCTCCCCGCAGGTCGAGGGCGTGATCGTGGCGCCCGGCGCCTCGCTGGAGACCGGTGAACCGCTCTGGCCGGGGGCGCCGTTCAGCTCCGTGCTGGTCGCCGAGCCGGGCGGGCTGGTGGAGGACCTGGAGATGGACGCGCCGATGGACCCGGTGCGGTTCCTGCCGCTGCTGCCGATGACGCACAACGAGACCGCCTGGAAGCGGGTCAGGGGCGCGCAGGAACTCCAGGAGCGGTGGCTCTCGCACGGCACGGACCTGCGCGACCCGCTGCGCGGCTCCGTACCGCTGGACTGATCCGCAGGCCGGAGAGCGGTCCTCACGCCTGGGGCGTACGTGGGAGCGGCTCCGGCGTGCGGGCACGGGGAAGCCCCGCCGCGCGGCCAGGAGGGGGAGCCGCGGGCGGGGCGGTGCGGGGCGGGCGCGGCGGTCAGTCGGCGAAGACCGCGACGCTGTCCTCGGTGGCGTGCCTCGGCTCCAGCTCCTGCGCCTCGTGGGTCAGCGCCGCGCGCCGGATCCAGACGACGAGGGCACCGGCCACGGCCGTGACCGCGGCGACCACGAACGGGATGTGGATGTCGCTCCACTCCTCGATCTTCGGGGCCAGGTACGGGGCGGCGGCCGCGGCGAACCAGCGGACGAAGTTGTACCCCGCGCTCGCCACCGGGCGCGGCGCGTCCGAGACGCCGAGCGCCAGCTCCGTGTAGACGGTGTTGTTCATGCCGATGAATGCGCCGGAGACGATCGTGCAGACGATGGCGGTGGTGTGGTCGCCGTACCCCAGCACCAGCAGGTCGACGGCGAGCAGCACCAGCGAGGCGCCGAGCACCTTCAGCGAGCCGAAGCGCTCCTGGAGCCGCGGGGCGACCAGCACCGAGAAGACCGCGAGCAGCAGGCCCCAGGCGAAGAACACCGCGCCCGACTTGTACGGCGTCATGTTCAGCACGAACGGGGTGAACGCCAGGATCGTGAAGAACGAGTAGTTGTAGAAGAACGCCGAGGTCGCGACCGAGGCCAGACCGCCGTGGCCGAGCGCCTTGATCGGGTCGAGCAGCGAGGTCTTCCTGGCGGGCCTGGGCTGTTCCTTCAGGAACGCCGTGATGCAGATGAAGCCGATGGCCATCAGCGCGGCCGTGCCGAAGAAGGGGTAGCGCCAGCTGGCGTCACCGAGCAGGGCGCCGACCAGTGGCCCGCAGGCCATGCCGAGGCCGAGCGCCGACTCGTAGAGCAGGATCGCCGCCGAGCTGCCGCCGGCCGCCGCGCCGACGATCACGGCCAGTGCGGTCGACACGAAGAGCGCGTTGCCCAGTCCCCAGCCGGCCCGGAAGCCGACGAGCTCACCGACCGACGACGAGGTGCCGGAGAGCGCGGCGAAGACCACCACGAGCGCGAGGCCGGCCAGCAGTGTCTTGCGGCCGCCGATCCGGCTGGACACGAAGCCGGTGACGAGCATCGCCACGGCGGTGATCAGGAAGTACGAGGTGAAGAGCAGGGACACCTGGCTCGGTGTCGCCTCCAGGCCCTTGGCGATGGACGGCAGAATCGGGTCCACCAGGCCGATTCCCATGAATGCGACCACCGAGGCGCCCGCCGTCGCCCAGACGGCCTTCGGCTGGCGCAGGATGCTGCCCGCGCCCTGGTCGAACGGATCCTCTCCCTGCATGGGTCTTCTCGCTCTCCGCTAGATAGTTGCGATATACATAGAATAAGTTAGCGAACCTAATAAGTGCAAGTTACATCTAATTCCGCTGGTGAGGGCCGCGCTGCGGACGGGTGATCTTCCTTGACGCGGCGACGGTCCTGGAGGACCGTTGGTCGCTATGAGGGGCGAACCCAGTTGCCCGAAGTGCGGAGGCCGGGTCAGGGCGCCCGGTCTGTTCGCCGACACCTGGCAGTGCGCCGTGCACGGCAGCGTCCAGCCGCTTCAGCCGGTGGTCCCGCCCAGCGTGGAAGCGCTGGGGGTGGTGGTGAGCCGCGCCCAGGTCCCGGTGTGGATGCCCTGGCCGCTCCCGGTGGGCTGGCTCTTCACCGGAGTGGTGAGCGCGGGCGACGACCGCAGCGGAGGCCGGGCCACCGCCGTCGCCTGCTCCGGCCCCGGCCCCGTCGGCGGCATCGGTGAGCTGCTGCTCGTCACCGAGGAGCTCGGCGTCGGGCTCGGCGCGCGCTACGCCGGGATCGAGGGCCCCGACCCCGGCCCCCACCTGGACGTCGACGGCCCGCCGGACGTCAAGATGCTCGCCGCCGGACGCCCCACCCCGCTCTGGAACGTCAAGGGGGTCCCCGCCGACCGCGCGGTCTTCGCGGGCGAGGCGCGCGGCCTCTGGCTCTGGGCGATCGTCTGGCCCGAGCAGTCCGGACTCCTGATGTACGACGAGCTGGTGCTCGCCGATCTCCGCGAGGCCGGGGGAGAGATGGACCTCGTGCCGTGCGGGGCGCTCACACCGCGCCTGCTCGACTGAGGCCCGCCCCCGCCCCCGGGGCCCCCGTGCCCGGCCGGGCACCGCTCGAATGCCGGTTATCCTGTGGATGTCCCCCTGTCCGGCCCGAGCACTGGAGTACGCGTCGTGCGCATCGACCTGCACACCCACTCCACCGCGTCGGACGGCACGGACACCCCCGCGGAGCTGGTGCGCAACGCCGCCGCCGCGGGCCTGGACGTCGTCGCGCTCACCGACCACGACACCGTGCGCGGCCACGCCGCGGCGATCGCCGCCCTCCCGCAGGGCCTCACCCTCGTCACCGGCGCCGAGCTCTCCTGCCGGATCGACGGCGTGGGCCTGCACATGCTGGCGTACCTCTTCGACCCCGACGAGCCCGAGCTGGCCCGCGCCCGCGAACTCGTCCGCGACGACCGGGTGCCGCGCGCCCGGACCATGGTGCGCAAGCTCCAGGACCTCGGCGTGCCCGTCGAGTGGGAGCAGGTCGAGAGGATCGCCGGGGACGGATCGGTCGGCAGGCCGCACATCGCCACCGCGCTGGTCGAGCTCGGCGTCGTCGAGACCGTCTCCGACGCCTTCACGCCGCAGTGGCTCGCGGACGGCGGCCGCGCCTACGCCGAGAAGTACGAACTCGACCCCTTCGACGCGATCCGGCTGGTCAAGGCCGCCGGCGGCGTCACCGTCTTCGCCCACCCGGCCGCCGCCAAGCGCGGCGAGGTGGTGCCCGAGTCCTCGATGGCGCGGCTCGCCGCCGCCGGCCTCGACGGCATCGAGGTCGACCACATGGACCACGACGAGCCGACCAGGGCCGCGCTGCGCGGGCTCGCCCGTGACCTGGGCCTGCTGACGACCGGGTCCAGCGACTACCACGGCAGCCGCAAGACCGTCGGCCTCGGCGAGTGGACCACCAACCCCGAGATCTACGGCGAGATCACCCGGCGCGCCACGGGGGCCTTCCCGGTGCCGGGGGCCGGCGGACCCCGCCCCGTGTAACGACGCGCGCGACAGGGCCGGAGCACGGACCCCGTACGCCCACCGCCGCCCGCCTTCCGCTTCCGTTTCCGCGCACCCGGCCCGCCGTCATGGCTCGGGGGTGCGCTCCTCCAGGCCGTTCCCCTCTGCTCGTTCTCTCTTCTCGCAAGGCTCACTGTGTTCGACGTCGCTGTCTTCGGATCCCTTTTTCTCACGCTTTTTGTGATTATGGATCCCCCCGGGATCACCCCGATCTTCCTCGCGCTCACCGCCGGCCGCCCCGCCAAGATGCAGCGCAGGATGGCGCTCCAGGCGGTCGCCGTCGCCTTCGGCGTGATCGCCGTCTTCGGTCTGCTCGGCCAGCAGATCCTCGACTACCTGCATGTCTCCGTGCCCGCCCTGATGATCGCGGGCGGACTGCTCCTGCTGCTGATCGCGCTCGATCTGCTGACCGGCAAGACCGACGAGCCGACGCAGACCAAGGACGTCAACGTGGCCCTCGTACCGCTGGGCATGCCGCTGCTCGCCGGGCCCGGGGCGATCGTCTCGGTGATCCTGGCGGTGCAGCACGCCGACAGCGTGGGCAGCCAGATATCGGTCTGGTCGGCGATCATCGCCATGCACATCGTGCTGTGGCTGACCATGCGCTACTCGCTGCTGATCATCCGGGTCATCAAGGACGGCGGCGTGGTGCTGGTGACCAGGCTCGCCGGGATGATGCTGTCCGCCATCGCCGTGCAGCAGATCATCAACGGTGTCACCCAGGTCATCCAGAACGCCTGACGGCACCCGCGGACACCACAGCGCCCCCGTACGGAACTTCCGTACGGGGGCGCTTCGTCTTTGTGCGTCGTACCGCGTTACGAAGCCGAGGTGTCGGCCGGGCGGATATAGATGCGCTGGCCTATGGCTGCGGCCTGCTGCACGATCCGGTTGACGGAGGCGGCGTCCACGACGGTGCTGTCCACGGCGGTACCGTCGACATCGTCGAGTCGCATGATCTCGAAGCGCATATGGCTTCCCTTCGTCTGATCCTCCTGCTGGAGAACTACTGGGAGGACGGATGACCCGTCCGCAAGGATGAGAGCACCGGACATCCCTGTCCTGTGCTCCACAGGAGGTACAACGGCTTGCTCCAGGCAAACATTCCCTACGCTAAGGAAATTTTTTGGATGTCTAAGTATCAGCAGGTCACCGAGCAGGCGCGGGCGACGAGGTCCACGACGAGGCCCGAATGAACGAGGCAGAGATCCACGAACGCCTGGACCGCACCAATGAGCTGCTCCAGCGCATGCTCGCCGAGGTGTCGAAGACCCCTTCGACCCACGCGATCTTCGTGGACGCGGGCTATGTGTACGCCGCGGCCGGACTGCTCGTCACCGGCACCGAGGACCGGCGCTCCTTCGACCTCGACGCGGAAGGGCTGATCGAGGCCTTCATCGACAAGGCCCGGACGATCTTCGCGGACAGCAGGCTGTTGCGCGTGTACTGGTACGACGGAGCCCGGCGGCGCATCCACACCGTCGAGCAGCAGTCCATCGCCGAACTCCCCGACGTCAAGGTCAGACTCGGCAACCTCAACGCCAACAACCAGCAGAAGGGCGTGGACTCGCTCATCCGCACCGACCTCGAATCCCTCGCCCGGCACCGCGCGATCAGCGACGCCGCGCTCGTGGGCGGCGACGAGGACCTGGTGTCGGCCGTCGAGGCGGCGCAGGGGTACGGGGCCCGGGTGCACCTCTGGGGCATCGAGGCGGGGGAGGGGCGCAACCAGGCCGAACCGCTGCTCTGGGAGGTCGACAGCCAGCGCACCTTCGACCTGGACTTCTGCCGCCCGTACGTCACCAGACGCCCCGTCACCACCTACGAGGACGACACCCCCGCGCCCGCGCGCGAGGACGTCCGCTTCGTCGGTGCGCAGATCGCCGCGGCCTGGCTGGCCGCCCGGGGCCGCGAGTCCCTCGCCGACCTGCTGCCCGGCCACCCGTATCTGCCGGGCTCCGTCGACCAGGACCTGCTGGTCGAGGCCGAACGGCTGCTCCAGCACTCGCTGCGCGGCCACGCGCACCTGCGCCGCGCGCTGCGCGACGGATTCTGGCAGCACCTCCAGTCGCAGTACTGAGCCCCTTGGCGGCCGCGCCCGCCTACAGGCCGTCCCAGAACGCGGCGAGGGCGGCCGCCGTCTCCTTCGGGCGGTCCGTGTTGGGGGAGTGCTCGGCGCCGGCGATCCGGGTGCGGTGCGCGCCGAGCCGCTGGGCCATCTCGTCGAGCAGCGGCACCGGCCAGGTGTCGTCGCGCTCGCCGGAGAGCACATGGACCGGCAGCGGCAGGGCGGCGAGCTCGGCCACCCGGTCCGTCTCGGTCATCAGCTGACGGCCGGTGGCGATCAGCTGGGCGGGCCGGTGGCGCAGCCAGCGGCGGCGCAGCGCGTCCCCGTCCGTCGCCGCCTCCTCGGGCGGGTCGAGGGCGCGCATCGCCTCCCAGACCCTGGCCATGCTCAGCGTCGCGAGCGCGTCGCTGAGCACCTTCACCTTGAGCTGCTGCGCCTCGACGATCTCGGCGGGCCCCGACGACATGAGCGTCAGCGAACGGAACGGCGCGGCGTCGAGCAGTACGGCGGCGCGGGCGATCTGCCCGCCGAGCGAGTGTCCCAGCAGATGGACGGGGCCCACGTCGAGGGCGTCGGCCTGGGCGAGCACGTCGAGGGCCAACTCACCCTGGGCGTAGCTCTCCTGGCGGTCGGTCCCCTCGGTCTCGTACTGACCCCGGCCGTCCACGGCGACGGTCCGGTACCCGGCGGCCGAGAGCGGTTCGAGGAGCGCCATGAAGTCCTCCTTGCTCCCCGTGTACCCGGGCAGCAGGAGGGCGGTGGCGCGCACGGCGCCGGGCGGCGAGGCGTCCAGCACGGCGAAGTCGCCGCGCGAGGTGCGCAGCTGGCGGGCGTGGGCGCAGGGGGGCGGGGTGAAGCTGTGCGGCCGGCTCATGGGACGAGGTTATGCCGTGCGCCCCGGACGGGCAGAGGGGGAGGAGCCCCGGAGGGGCGGGCGGGGCCGGACGGGCGGGGGCGGCGCCCGGAGGGGCGGAGCGGGAGGGCGCCGGGTGTCGGGTGCCGGGCGACGACGTGGAAGAGGCGGGACGCCGGATGTCGGTGGGGGAGGTGCCCGGACGCCGGCCGGCGGGGGGAAGGCCTGGATGCCGGAGGACGGCGGGGGGAAGGCCTGGATGCCGGAGGACCGCAGGGGGAGCGCCCCCCGTACGCCGGACGAACGACGAAGAGCCCGGACGCGGGAGGGGCGGGCGGGGCCGGACGGGTGGAGGGTACGGCGCCTGGACGGCGGATGTCGGCGGGGAGAGAGCCCGAACGCCGGACGGCGGGGGGGGAAGGCCCGGACGCCGGACGGCGGCGGGGGAAGCGCCCGGACGCCGGACGGGCCCGAGGGTTTCCTCGGGCCCGTCCGGCGTTCGTTCCGCTGAGCGGTGGGTGTGGGGCTCAGCCTTCGGTCTTGGCGGCGGTCGCACGCGGCGCACGGCGCCTGCGCGGCTTGGCCTCGCCCTCGGCGGCGGCCGGAGCCTCGGCCGCGACCTCCGTCTTCGGCTTGGCGGCCGCACGGGTGCGACGGCGCGGCTTGGTCTCGCTCACCGGCTCGGAGATGGGCGCGATCTGGAAGTCGACCTCGTCCTCGACCGGCTTGACGACGCGGGCGCGGCGACGCGGCTTGGTCACCGTCCGGGTCTCGGCCACCGGCTCGGAGATGGGCGCGATCTGGAAGTCGACCTCGTCCTCGACCGGCTTGACCACGCGGGCGCGGCGGCGGCGCGGCTTCGTCTCGGCCGCGGGCGCCTCCTCGGCAGGGGCCTTGTCGGCCTTCGGCTCGACGGTGACCTCGACCACGGCCTCCACCGTGTTCAGCACGGCCTCGGCCGCGGCTTCCGGCGCGCCGACGCGGGTACGGCGACGACGGCGCGGCGTGCGCGGCTCCGCCGGGGCGTCGGTGGCCTCGAGGGCCGGGGACGGCACCGTGGCGGCGGCGGGCGCCTCCTGGACGGCGGAGCCGCCCCGGGTGCGACGGCGCTGACGCGGCGTGCGCGGCGCGCGTTCCTCGCGGACGGCGGGCGCCGGGGCGGCGGCCTTGCGGCCGCGGCCGCCGGTCTCGCCGAGGTCCTCGATCTCCTCGGCCCGCAGACCCGCGCGGGTCCGCTCGGCGCGCGGCAGGACACCCTTGGTGCCGGCCGGGATGTCGAGCTCCTCGAAGAGGTGCGGCGAGGTGGAGTAGGTCTCGACCGGGTCGTTGAACTTGAGGTCGAGCGCCTTGTTGATCAGCTGCCAGCGCGGGATGTCGTCCCAGTCGACCAGCGTGATCGCGATGCCCTTGGCGCCCGCGCGGCCGGTCCGGCCGATGCGGTGGAGGTACGTCTTCTCGTCCTCCGGCGACTGGTAGTTGATGACGTGGGTCACACCCTCGACATCGATACCGCGGGCCGCGACGTCGGTGCAGACGAGCACGTCCACCTTGCCGTTGCGGAAGGCACGCAGCGCCTGTTCGCGGGCGCCCTGGCCGAGGTCGCCGTGGACCGCGCCGGAGGCGAAGCCGCGCTTCTCCAGCTGCTCGGCGATGTCGGCCGCCGTGCGCTTGGTGCGGCAGAAGATCATCGCCAGCCCCCGGCCGTTGGCCTGGAGGATGCGGGAGACCATCTCCGGCTTGTCCATCGAGTGGGCCCGGAAGACGTGCTGCGAGATGTTCGCGACGGTCGCGCCCTCGCCGTCGGGCGAGGTGGCGCGGATGTGCGTCGGCTGCGACATGTAGCGGCGGGCCAGGCCGATGACGGCGCCCGGCATGGTCGCCGAGAACAGCATCGTCTGGCGCTTCGGCGGAAGCATCGTGATGATCTTCTCGACGTCGGGCAGGAAGCCCAGGTCGAGCATCTCGTCGGCCTCGTCGAGCACCAGCGCGCGGACGTGCGACAGGTCGAGCTTGCGCTGTCCGGCCAGGTCGAGCAGACGGCCCGGGGTGCCGACGATCACGTCGACGCCCTTCTTCAGGGCCTCGACCTGCGGCTCGTACGCCCGGCCGCCGTAGATCGCGAGCACGCGCACATTGCGCACCTTGCCCGCGGTCAGGAGGTCGTTGGTGACCTGCTGGCACAGCTCACGGGTGGGGACGACGACGAGCGCCTGCGGCGCCTCGGTCAGCTTCTCGGGCCCGGCCCGGCCGGCCTCGACGTCCGCGGGGACGGTGACGCGCTCCAGCAGCGGCAGACCGAAACCGAGGGTCTTGCCGGTGCCGGTCTTGGCCTGGCCGATGACATCGGAGCCGGAGAGCGCGACGGGGAGCGTCATCTCCTGGATGGGGAACGGGGACACAATGCCGACGGCCTCAAGGGCCTCGGCCGTCTCGGGAAGAATCCCGAGTTCACGAAACGTAGTCAGGGTGCTGCCTCTTCTGTGAGACGCGGCCCGAGGCGAACGCTGGGGGTCGTACCGTGCCGGGGTTGGTCATCCGGCCGTGGATGGGCCGGGTGGCGCGGGACCACTGCCGTCGCTCGAGCGCTCGTGCCGCTGAGGGGGCCCCTCATCTGCGGTCGTACGTGTCGTACGCCCCGCGTGGAGGGCTGTCGGGTCGGAGCCGATCGGGCCACCGACCGGGCATCCTCATTCGTTTTCACCATTTTCACGCCACTGGCACATCCAAAATACTCAGTAGGCGCAATACCACTGTACCCCGGATTCGCGCATGTGTGTTGGGCGAATTCATCGGAACGGTGTGATGTCACTGGCTGACCGGGCCCCTCCGTCCCCCGCCGGGCGGGCTATTCTGCGCTCCATGGAGACGCCTGACAACGCCACTGAAACCCCCGCGCCCACCGGGATCGCCGCCCAGGACTGGGCCACCGCGTCCGTGGAGCCGCAGTACCGGGCAGCGGTCGTGGACCTGCTGGGAGCACTCGCGTACGGGGAGCTGGCGGCCTTCGAGCGGCTCGCCGAGGACGCCAAACTCGCCCCGACGCTGGCCGACAAGGCGGAGCTGGCGAAGATGGCCTCCGCCGAATTCCATCACTTCGAACGGCTCACCGACCGGCTGACCGCGATCGAGGTGGAGCCCACCGGGGCGATGGAGCCGTTCGCCAGGGCGCTCGACGACTTCCACCGCCAGACCGCCCCGTCGGACTGGCTGGAGGGCCTGGTCAAGGCGTACGTCGGCGACTCGATCGCCAGTGACTTCTACCGCGAGGTCGCGGTCCGGCTCGACTCGGACACCCGCTCGCTGGTCCTCGCCGTGCTCGACGACACCGGGCACGGGAACTTCGCCGTGGAGAAGGTGCGCGCCGCGATCGAGGCGGAGCCGCGCGTCGGCGGCCGGCTCGCGCTGTGGGCGCGCCGGCTGATGGGCGAGGCGCTCTCCCAGGCGCAGCGGGTGGTGGCCGACCGCGACGCGCTGTCGACGATGCTCGTCGGAGGCGTGGCGGACGGCTTCGACCTGGCGGAGGTGGGGCGGATGTTCTCGCGGATCACCGAGGCGCACACCAAGCGGATGGCCGCGCTCGGACTGGCCGCGTAGCCGGCTCGCCGGGGCCGGCCGCCGGGCCGGCCTCAGGCCGCCGCTGATCGGCTCAGCCGGTGGCTGCGGGGGCGGACCAGCAGGGAGAGCGTCACGGCCCCGATCAGCACCGCGCCGACCAGGGTGGCCACGACATGGCCCGGTCCCAGCACCGAGTGCATGAGAAACGCGCCGAACAGGCCTCCCAGGGCGCCGGTGGTCAGAACGGCACGGCGGGACGGCAGCCGGTCCGGCAGGGAGCGGAGCGCCATCCAGGCGAGGGCGAGTCCGAGCACGACGGAGCCGAGTGGTTCCAGGATCACAGGGGATCACCTCGCGAGTTGCGGGGCGGGTGGTGCGGTCGATAGCGGTACTACCCGAGGGATACGGAACGCAACCCTCCTTCGGGCGGGGTTTGCACCGGAATCGCATGTTCGGGTGTCCCGCGCCGTCACGACGGCGGTACCGGCCGCGGAAACGGGCAGCGGCCCGGTGGGAATCCCACCGGGCCGCTGCCGCGGTCACTGCTCGGAGCGTGCTGCCTACAGCGCGCCGAACCCCACGCGGCGCGTGCTGGGCTCGCCGATCTCCACGTAAGCGATCCGGTCGGCCGGCACCAGGACCTTGCGGCCCTTCTCGTCCGTGAGGCTGAGCAGCTGCGCCTTACCGCCGAGAGCCTCGGCGACCGTGCTCTCGACCTCTTCGGCGGAAAGCCCGCTCTCCAGAACGATCTCCCGGGGCGTGTGCTGCACCCCGATCTTGACCTCCACGGCTATGTCCCTCCGACGGTCAGTCCCTGCGCGGTGAGCCGCGCCGTACCCAGCACACATTAGCCCGCTGAGGGGGGCCGTCAGCGGCCGGTGGGCAACGCCCGCAGCGAACACGGACGGCGGCCGCGCCGGGCGGCCCGCGTCAGTGCTGATCGATGCCGTGCAGCGGGAAGCCCGCGATGCCGCGCCAGGCCAGGGAGGTGAGGAGCTGGACCGCCGTGTCGCGCGGAATGGCGGACCGGCTGGAGAGCCAGTAGCGGGCGACCACCTGGGAGACGCCGCCCAGGCCGACCGCGAGCAGCATGGACTCGTCCTTGGACAGTCCCGTGTCCCCGGCGATCACGTCGGAGATCGCCTCCGCGCACTGGAGGGACACCCGGTCGACGCGCTCGCGCACCGCGGGTTCGTTGGTCAGGTCGGACTCGAAGACCAGCCGGAAGGCGCCGCCCTCGTCCTCGACGTACGCGAAGTACGCGTCCATCGTCGCGGCGACCCGGAGCTTGTTGTCGGTGGTCGACGCCAGGGCCGTGCGGACCGCCTGGAGGAGCGACTCGCAGTGCTGGTCGAGAAGGGCCAGATAGAGCTCCAGCTTGCCGGGGAAGTGCTGGTAGAGCACCGGCTTGCTGACTCCGGCCCGCTCGGCGATGTCGTCCATCGCGGCGGAGTGGTAGCCCTGCGCCACGAAGACTTCCTGCGCGGCGCCCAGCAGCTGATTGCGTCGGGCGCGGCGAGGCAGGCGAGTGCCCCGCGGGCGCGCCGCCTCGGTCTGCTCGATGGCTGTCACGCCGCCTCCCAAATTTGTGATCGAACACAGCCTTTCCGTGCACGCTGCGCCGTACAGCCATCGTACTTTTGGGTAACCCGGGAGTGCGCGGCGCGGACGCAGAATTTCATGGACCGGACGGCTGCGGTAGCCGCAGGTTCCGCGGCCATCGGGACAAAGCAGTTTGTATCAGCGGTAATCGTCCTCATCCTGTGTCACGACGCGGGCCTGTTCCGCCGCGTCGGCCTCGTCGGCGCTGTCCTGGTCGCGGTCCGTGAGCGGCTCGTCGCGCCGCTGCTGGAGATCGGCCCGCTGCTCGGCGGCGTCCGCCCGGGGCGTCTCCTCGTCCGGCTCGTCCGGCTGGATGTCCTCGAAGGTCTCCGGGTCACTGGGGTCGACCGTCATGGTGACTCCCTTCCTTGCTTCGAGCGTAGGAGCTGTGCCCGCGGGCCGCTACGCGGTCTGTGACGGCGAACACATGAGCCGGGGTGTGATCGTCTCGTAACATTGCCGCATGTCTTCGACCGAACTGCCGGGAGTCCGTGCCGTCGCCGCCGCGGTGTCCCCGGCGGTGAGCGCCGTCGGGGCCGCGGAGGGGGAGGAGCTGCGCTCCGTCGCGCTGCCCGGACTGACGCTGACCGTCCGCTCCCGGCCGCCGGAGCGGACCGGGCTGCCGCCCGCCCTCTATGTGCACGGGCTCGGCGGCTCCTCGCAGAACTGGTCGGCGCTGATGCCGCTGCTCCAGGACGTGGTGGACGGCGAAGCGGTCGACCTCCCCGGTTTCGGCGACTCGCCCCCGCCGGACGACGGAAACTATTCGGTCACCGGGCACGCCCGCGCGGTGATCCGGTTCCTCGACGCGGAGGAGCGGGGGCCGGTACACCTGTTCGGCAATTCGCTCGGTGGTGCCGTCGCCACCCGGGTCGCCGCGGTCCGTCCCGACCTGGTGCGCACCCTCACCCTCGTCTCGCCCGCGCTCCCCGAGATCCGGGTGCAGCGCTCCGCCGTGCCGACCGGGCTGCTCGCCGTGCCCGGTATCGCGGGCCTGTTCGCCCGGATGACCAGGGACTGGTCGGCGGAGGACCGCACCCGCGGAGTGATGGCGCTCTGTTACGGCGACCCCGCGCGCGTCTCCGAATCGGGCTTCCGCGCGGCGGTGGCCGAAATGGAACGCCGGATGGAGCTGCCGTACTTCTGGGATGCGATGGCGCGCTCGGCACGTGGCATTGTCGATGCGTACACGCTCGGCGGTCAGCACGGACTGTGGCGCCAGGCCGAGCGGGTGCTCGCTCCGACCCAGCTCGTGTACGGGGGACGGGACCAGCTCGTCTCGTACCGTATGGCGCGCAAGGCGTCCGCCGCCTTCCGCGACGCGCGGCTGCTGACCCTGCCCGACGCGGGGCACGTGGCGATGATGGAGTATCCGGAGGCGGTCGCCCAGGCCTTCCGGGAACTGCTCGACGAACGCGGCGGGAGCTGATCCGGGGCGTGGGACGACACAGCCGAAAGGGGCCCAAACCTTCGGGGCCCGACATCGAGACGCCCGACGCCGCGGGCGGCGACCGCGAGGGAGCCCGGTCGCCCGGCCCCGGCACCGGTCGGCGCCGGAGAGCGGCGGACGCGCCCGGCGGACCGGACGGACCCGAGGGGCACGCCCCGTTCCAGCAGGCCGGACACGTCCGCGGCGGCCATCCCGAACAGCGTGAACCCGGCGGCGGCTGGGGCACCGGCCCCCAGCCGCGCGCCGAGGACCGCGGGCCCGGGGCGCGGCAGACACCGCCCGGACCGCGGGAGCAGACCGGCACCCGGCCGCTGATACCGGGACCGCGGCGCGAGTTCGTCGAAGCCTTCGACGCTCCCTCCGCCCCGCGCGGGCCCTCCGTACCGCCCGCCCGCCCGGCCGGTCCGCGCACCCCCGTCGCCGACGGGGAGGAGGCCCCGCCCCGTGACGCCGACGGCCCCGCGGCCGAGGAGGAGAAGGACGGCCGGGACGGCAAGGGGTTCCGGGGGCGTACCTTCACCGGGATCGCAGCCGCCGCGGTGACCACCGTGCTCGCGGTGGTCGTGGCCGGGCAGGTCACCCAGGACAACGGCGGCGGCAGCACCGCCGCGCAGGGCGCGGGCGTCGACGGACGCGGCCCGGACGGCGCCTCCCGCTCCGACGACCGGCCGACCCCGCAGCCGGTGCGGGTCAAGCCGCTCTCGTACGCCCAGAAGATGGCCAAGCCCTATCCGCTCGCCGCGGACCTGAAGGCGTCCGGGAAGTTCGAGCCGGTTCCGGGCACGGCGAAGGCCCCGGGCCGGGGACACAAGTACCGCTACCGGATCGACGTCGAGAAGGGGCTCGGCCTCGACGCCGCGCTCTTCGCCAGGGCCGTCCAGGAGACGCTCAACGACGACCGCAGCTGGGCGCACGACGGGGCGATGACGTTCGAGCGGGTCTCCACCGACGACCCCGACTTCGTGATCACCCTGGCCAGCCCGGGAACCACCGGAGTGTGGTGCGAGAAGTCGGGTCTGGACACCACGGTGGACAACGTCAGCTGCGACTCCGCGGCGACCGAGCGCGTCATGATCAACGCCTACCGCTGGGCCCAGGGGTCGTCGACCTTCGGACCGGACAAACTCTTCGCCTACCGCCAGATGCTGATCAACCATGAGGTCGGTCACCGGCTGGGGCACAACCATGTGAGTTGCCGCACGCCCGGCACGCTCGCCCCGGTGATGCAGCAGCAGACCAAGTCGCTGAACATCGACGGGATCAAGTGCCGGCCCAACGCCTGGGTGTACCCGCCGAGTTGATGGAGTACGGGGCGGGCCCGCGGAGGGAGCGGGCCGCCTCCCGGGCGCGCCGCGCCTCCCGCACGTACCCGTGCCGGGTGGACCCGTATCCAGAAGTCGTCCGCATGGTGAGATCGCTGTCTCAATTCGCGTTGACATCCCCTGGGCGGTGATCCATATTTCTCGACATGTCACACGGCCCCGTCCTCCCCGATCGCGCAGTCATAGAGCTGGCGCTCATCGGTGTGACCGGGCACAGTGTCGCCGACATCCACTGTTGCTGACGCCTGCCCGAGCGCGCGTCCGCCCGCGGTCCGGTCCCTGAGGGGCCGGGTCCGCCACGCATGACCGCCGCGCCGGGCGCACTTCGCCCGCAGACGCGGCAGTTCGGTGTGTCCCGTCGGCCTTCCCACCCGCCGACCGCCCTGTGCACCCGCTCTCGTCGTCGCCTGCGCGGAATCCTTCCGTCCGTTTTTTCAGGCAGTACATCCGAGAGGTCATCTTCCGATGCGTCAACCGTCCGTCATATCGCGCCGCGTGGCAGCGGCCACCGCAGTACTCGTCGTGGCCGCGGGCGCCGCGGCCTGCGGGCCCGAGGACAACAAGGGCGGCGACAGCGGCTCCGGCGCGGCGGGCAAGCCCGCGAAGGGCGGCACCCTCACCGTCCTCAACAGCAAGCCGCAGGAGGACTTCGACCCCGCGCGCCTCTACACCTCCGGCGGCGGCAACGTCCCCTCCCTGGTCTTCCGCACGCTCACCACCCGCAACCGGGAGGACGGCGCGGCCGGTGCGAAGGTCGTCCCCGACCTCGCGACCGACCTGGGCACGCCGAGCAAGAACGCCACCGTGTGGACGTACACCCTCAAGGAGGGCCTGAAGTACGAGGACGGCACCGCCATCACCAGTGCCGACATCAAGTACGGCATCGAGCGTTCCTTCGCCGCCGAGCTCTCCGGCGGTGCGCCCTATCTGCGCGACTGGCTGATCGGCGGCGCCGACTACCAGGGCCCGTACAAGGACAAGAAGGGCCTCGACTCGATCGAGACGCCCGACGCCCGGACGATCGTCTTCCACCTGAACAAGCCGGAGGGCGAATTCCCCTTCCTGGCCACGCAGACCCAGACCACCCCGGTGCCCAGGGCGAAGGACACCGGCACCAAGTACGAGGAGCACCCGGTCTCCTCCGGCCCGTACAAGGTCGTCAAGAACGAGGGCGACGGCGAGCGGCTGATCCTGGAGCGCAATCCGCACTGGTCGGAGAAGACCGACGAGGAGCGCAAGGCCTACCCCGACCGGATCGACGTGCGCTCCGGCCTCGACTCCGCCGTCATCAACCAGCGCCTGTCCGCGTCCCGGGGCGCCGACGCCGCCGCCGTCACCACCGACACCAACCTGGGCCCGGCCGAGCTCGCCAAGGTCAGCGGCGACAAGAAGCTCGCCGCCCGCGTCGGCACCGGCCACTTCGGCTACACCAACTACATCGCCTTCAACCCTAAGGTGAAGCCCTTCGACAACCCGAAGGTGCGCCAGGCGATCGCGTACGCCGTCGACCGCTCCTCCGTGGTCAACGCCGCCGGCGGCTCCTCGCTGGCCGAGCCCGCCACCACCTTCCTGCCCGACCAGGCGGCCTTCGGCCACACGCCGTACGACCACTTCCCGGCCGGGAAGAGCGGCGACCCCGCCAAGGCCAAGGAGCTGCTGAAGGAGGCCGGTTACCCCAAGGGGCTGACCGTCACCCTCACGCACTCCAACGACAAGGACTTCGCCACCAGCCCGGAGATCGCCACCGCGCTCCAGGAAGCGCTGAAGAAGGCCGGAATCACCGTCGAGCTGCGGGGCCTGGAGTCCAACGACTACTCCGACACGGTCTACAACGTGAAGAGCGAGCCCGGCTTCTTCCTCGGCGGCTGGGGCGCCGACTGGCCGTCCGGCGGCCCGTTCTTCGCACCGGTCTTCGACGGACGCCAGATCGTCAGGTCCGGCTACAACTTCAACTCCGGCCAGCTGAACGACCCCTCGGTCAACAAGGAGATCGACGAGATCAACAAGCTGACCGATCTGGAGGCCGCTGCCAAGCGCTGGGGCGCGCTCGACAAGAAGGTCGGTGAGCAGGCGCTGACCGTGCCGCTGTTCCACCCGGTCTACAAGCGCCTGTACGGCGAGGCCGTCAAGAACGTCGTGATCAGCGACTGGACCGGCGTGCTCGACATCTCGCAGGTCGCGGTCAAGTAACCATGGCACTCGCAACTCCGGCCGAGGAGGCGGGGGCCCTCGCGGCCCCCGCCTCCGGGGGCCGTCCCTTCTGGCGGCGGCTGCGCGCCCGGCGCGCGGCCCTCGTGGCGGCCGCGATCGTCGCCCTGCTGGTCCTGGCCGCACTCGCCGCACCGCTGCTCGCGGGCATCGAGGGCCAGGACCCCACCACGTACCACCCCGAACTCGTCGACTCCGCCACCGGCGGGGTGCCCATCGGCTCCTTCGGCGGGATCAGCGCCGAGCACTGGCTCGGCGTCGAACCGCTCACCGGACGCGACCTGTTCGCCCGCATCGTGTACGGCGCCCGGGTCTCGCTCGGCGTCGCACTCGCCGCCACCCTGCTCCAGGTGGTCATCGGCGTCGGCGTCGGGCTCGCGGCCGGGCTCGGCAACCGCTTCGTCGACCAGGCACTCAGCCGGGTCACCGACGTCGTGGTCGCGCTGCCCGTCATGGTGACCGCGCTCGGCGCGCTCGCCGTCGTCCCCACCGGCTTCCCCCGCCCGGTCCTGATCGCCGTGATCATCGGCCTGGTCGGCTGGTCCGGAACGTCCAAGATCGTGCGGGCCCAGACCCTCTCGCTGAAATCGCGCGACCACGTGGCGGCCGCCCGGCTCAGCGGCTGGGGCCCCTGGCAGATCGCCCGGCGCGAACTGCTGCCCGCCCTGGCCGCCCCCGTCATCACCTACGCGGTGCTGCTCTTCCCGGCCAACATCGTCGTCGAGGCGGCCCTGTCCTTCCTCGGCGTCGGCATCAAGCCGCCCACGCCCTCCTGGGGACAGATGCTCAGCGACGCCGACACCTGGTACCAGGCCGCGCCCACCTATCTGCTGATCCCCGCCCTGCTGCTCTTCGTCACCGTGCTGGCGCTGACCGTCCTCGGCGAGGGCGTACGCACCGCGCTCGACCCGCGCGCCGAATCCCGGCTGCGGATCGGCACCGGACGGAAGAAGGAGGCCGCCGCGTGAAGTGGTTCCTGCTCAGGCGCCTCGGCGGAGCGGTCTTCGTGCTGCTCGCCCTCAGCGTCATCGTCTACGCGGCCTTCTACGTCGCGCCCGGCAACGTCGCGCAGATCGCCTGCGGTCCGCGCTGCTCGCCCGCGCAGGTGGCGCAGGTCAGCGAACAACTGCACCTGGGCGACCCGCTGTACGCGCAGTACGGGCACTTCCTCCAGGGGCTCTTCACCGGCCGCGACTACTCGACCGGCACCGGGGTGCTGCACTGCCAGGCGCCCTGCCTGGGACTCTCGTACCAGAGCGACCAGCAGGTCACCGAGCTGATCCTGGCCAAGCTCCCGGCCACCGCCTCGCTCGCGGTCGGCGCCTTCGTGCTGTGGATGCTGCTCGGCGTCGGCACCGGGCTGCTCTCCGTCCAGCGGCGCGGCCGGCTCACCGAGCGCGTCCTCACCTGGATCACCCTGGCCGGCATGGCGACCCCGGTCTTCGTGATCGGACTGCTGCTGATCATCATCCTGGTGACGGCGCTCCGGATCCTGCCGTTCCCGGACTACGTACCGCTCACCGAGGACCCGGAGCAGTGGGCCTGGAACCTGCTGCTGCCCTGGATCTCGCTGGCCCTGGTGTCCGCCGCGCCGTACGCCCGGATGACCCGGGCCTCGATGCTGGAGACCCTGGCCGAGGACCATGTGCGCACCTTCCGGGCGTACGGGGTCGGCGAACGGGCGCTCGTGGGGCGGCACGCGCTGCGCGGCGCGCTGGCGCCGGTGATCGCGCTCGGCGCACTGGACATCGGCTCGATGTTCGGCGGCGCCGTCCTCACCGAATCGCTCTTCGGGATCCCGGGGGTCGGCCGTGAACTCGTCGACGCCGTGAAGCACGTGGACCTTCCGGTGGTCGTCGGCCTGGTGCTCGTCACCGGGTTCTTCGTGGTCCTCGCCAATGCCGTCGCGGACATACTCCAGGCGATGGCCGACCGACGGGTGGTACTGGCATGAGCCTGGTCGAAGTCTCCGATCTCTCCATCTCGTTCGGCGAGGTGCGGGCGGTGGACGGGCTGTCGTTCTCGCTGGAGGCGGGCGGCGCGCTCGGCGTGGTCGGCGAGTCCGGCTCCGGCAAGAGCGCCTCGGCGTACGCCCTGCTCGGCCTGCACCGGGGGACCGGCGCGAAGGTGAGCGGCTCGGTCCGGGTCGCCGGGGTCGACGTCACCACCGCGGACGACGCGGAGCTGAGGGCCCTGCGCGGCGCGAAGGCCGCGATGGTCTTCCAGGACCCGCTGTCCTCGCTGGACCCGTACTACGCGGTGGGCGACCAGATCGCCGAGGTGTACCGGGTCCACCACCGGGCCTCCCGGCGGGCGGCGCGGGCACGGGCGGTGGAGGTGCTGGACCGGGTCGGGATCCCCGACGCGGTACGGCGTTCACGGTCCAGGCCGCACGAGTTCTCCGGCGGGATGCGGCAGCGGGCGCTGATCGCGATGGCCCTGGCCTGCGAACCCCAGCTGCTCATCGCCGACGAGCCGACGACCGCCCTGGACGTCACCGTCCAGGCCCAGATCCTGGACCTGCTGCACGATCTGCGCCGCGAGACGGGCATGGGGCTGCTGCTGGTCACGCACGACGTGGGCGTGGCGGCCGAGTCGGTCGACGAGGTGCTGGTCATGCGGTCGGGGCGGGCGGTGGAACGGGGGCCGGTGGGCGAGGTGCTGGTGGCACCGCGCGAGTCCTACACGCGGGCGCTGCTGGCGGCGGTCCCGCGGGTGACGGAGCCGCGGACCTCCCCGGGGGCGAAACCGGCCGACGACGGGGAGACGCTCGTCGAGGCCGTCGACGTCCGGCAGGTGTTCGGCCGGGGGAGGAACGCGCTCGCCGCCGTCGACGGGGTCTCCCTCTCCGTGCGGCGCGGCGAGACCCTCGGCGTCGTCGGGGAGAGCGGCAGCGGCAAGACCACCCTCGGGCGGATGCTCGTCGGGCTGCTGGAACCCACCTCGGGCCGGCTCACCCGCGGGGCCCGGGTGCAGATGGTCTTCCAGGACCCCGTCTCCTCCCTCAACCCGCGCCGTTCGATCGGGGAGTCGGTCGCCGACCCGCTGCGGGCCTCCGGGGAACACGACGAGACCCAGATCCGGGCCCGGGTACGGGAGTTGCTGACCCGGGTCGGGCTCGACCCGGAGAGCTACGACCGCTATCCGCACGAGTTCAGCGGGGGACAGCGCCAACGCGTCGGGATCGCCCGCGCGCTGGCCGCCGAGCCGGAGCTGATCGTCTGCGACGAGGCGGTCTCCGCACTCGACGTGACGACCCAGGCCCAGGTCACCGCCCTGCTGGCGGAGCTCCAGCGGGAACTGGGGCTCGCCCTGGTCTTCATCGCGCACGACCTTGCCGTCGTACGGCAGGTCAGCGACCGGGTCGCCGTGATGCGCCGGGGCCGGATCGTCGAGGAGGGCGAGGTGGACGAGGTGTACGGGAACCCCCGGGACCCGTACACCAAGCAGCTCCTGGCGGCCGTGCCCGCGCTCGATCCGGCGCTCGCGGTGGTGCGCCGCGCGGCGCGCAAGGAGCTGGCCGCCGCTTGACCCTGTGTGACCATCCCCTCTCATAGCGCGACAGAACGCTGCCAGGTCGGGAAAGTTACGACGGTTCACCCCTTTCGGTGGTGGGCCGGTCAACCCGCCCGCGCCCCACCCGCGGAAACGCGGAAGGGGGGGCCCCGGTGTGGCCGCCATACAAACGCGGGCCGCCCCAAGGGGGATAGG
>NZ_JBHVJA010000002.1:733859-1101169 GCF_042799335.1 Streptomyces sp. NPDC057697
TTGTGGGGCTTGGTCGTTTTGGTACCCCTGGTTCCCCGTTGGGGGGGGGCGCACCCACACGCGCCCCCCCCACCACCGGCGAATCCGCTTACGGTCGTCCCGCTGTGAGCCGCCATTCCAACGGCGGCCGTCCACAAGGGAGATCGGGGGTGCGCTCGTGCGGATCGGACTGCTCACCGACGGTGGCTACCCGTATGCGACCGGTGAGTCCGGGTTCTGGTGCGACCGCCTGGTGCGCGGATGCGCGCAGCACGAGTTCGATCTCTACGCGCTCAGCCGCTCCGCCGAGCAGGAGGCGCGGGGCCGGGTCCCGCTCCCCGCGCAGGTCGGCCGGGTGCGGACCGCGCCGCTGTGGACGGCCGACGCGGACCTCCTCGGCACCCGCGCGCCCCGGGGCCTGCTCGCCCGGATGGTGACCGGCGGCAGCACCCGCCCCTACGGACGGCGCGAACGGCAGCGCTTCACCACCCACTTCACGGAGCTCGCGGCCTCGGTCTGCGCGGCCGACCCCGCCGACGACGGGGGCGAGGAGACGGCCCCCGGCAGAGGCGGACCGGGCGGCGCCGGACGTACGGCCGCCACGGACGCGCGGTTCACCGACGGCCTGTACGGACTCGCCGAACTGGCCCGGGAGCACGGCGGACTCACCGCCGCCCTCCGCTCGGAGACAGCCGTCCGGGTGCTCGAAGCGGCCTGCCGCGCCCCGGGCGCCGGGCGTACCGTCCGGACCGCCGCCGTCCCCGACCTCCTCGCCCTCGTCCGGGAACTCGACCGGGAACTCCGCCCGCTCTCCCTCGACTGGTACGACGCGGAGGGCCTCGGGGCGGTCGATCTCTGCCATGCGACCTCCGCCGGTGCCGCCGCGCTGCCGGGACTCCTGGCCAAACGCTTCTTCGGCGCGCCGCTGCTCGTCACCGAACACGGCGTGCGCCTGCGGGCGCACTACCTCGCGACGACCGGTGCCCCGCTGAGCGCGCCGGTGCGCGCCCTGCTCGCCGCCTTCCACGGGCGGCTCGCCGCCGAGGTGTACCGGCAGGCCGCGATCGTCACCCCCGGGGACACCCGCGCCCGCCGCTGGCAGGAGCGCTGCGGCGCCGAGCCGGCGAAGCTGCGCACCGTCCACCCCGGCATGGAGTCGGAACGCTTCGCCGCGCTGGGGGAGAGCGGCGACAGCGGCCCCGACGACACCCTGGTCTGGGTCGGCCGGATCGAGCCGGCCAAGGACCTGGTCGGGCTGCTGCACGCCTTCGCGGTGGTGCGGAAGGCCGAGCCGGGCACCCGGCTGAGGATCGTCGGCGCCCCGGCGGGCCCGGAGGACACCGGCTATCTCGCGCACTGCCGGGCGCTCGCCGCCCAGCTGTTCCCCGACGAGGCCGCGGACGCCCACACCGTCGGCGACAACCCGGTCTCCTTCGAGGAGCTCGGCGGGGCCGAGGTGCCCGATCTGCCGGACGCCTACGCGGCGGGCGGGGTCGTCGTCCTCTCCAGCGTGGTCGAGGGATTTCCGGCCGGTCTCGTCGAGGCGATGTTCTGCGGCCGGGCCACGGTGTCGACGGACGTCGGCGCGGTCGTCGAGGTCATCGGCGGCACCGGGCTCGTGGTGCCCCCGCGCAACCCCAGGGCACTGGCCGACGCCTGTCTCGCGCTGCTGCGGGACCCCCGCCGTCGCGCACGGCTCGGAGCGGCGGCGCGCGCCCGCGCACTCGAACTCTTCACCGTCGAACAGAGCCTCGCGGCATTCCGGGGCATCTACCTGGAGCTGATCTCGCACGCCCCGGTGCGCGAAGCGGCTCCGGCGGTGGGCGCCCCCGACGGGCCCCGCCCGTTCGCCACCCCGCCCGAGGCGCACGTCCTGGGCCCGTGGACCGCCCCGGACCCCGCATCGGCGGCCACGGTCTGGCGCAAGCCGAGCTGGGCCGCCGCACCCCGGGCCGTCTGCGCGGGAGCGGGGGGAGCGGGTGGCGGCGATGTCTGAGCGGGAGCAGGAGCAGGAGACGGCCGGGCCGGGCCGCATCGGGGCGACACGGCCCGACACGGCCGACGACGATCACGGAGGAATCACCATGGGCGGCCCGACCGAGGTGTCCGACGCACCCGCCACACCGACCACCGGCGGAAGCTGGGACCCCCGCTCCCGGGCCCTGGTCTCCGGGCCGCCCGCGCCCGGCGGCGCCCCCGGCCCCACCGTCCCCGTCCGCGCCCCCGAGATCGCCCGCTCCGCTCCGGCGCGCCGGCCCGGTGCCGTGCGCCGCGGCCCCGCCGACCCGGTGAAATCGCTGATGCACCGCCACCGCGAGCTGTGCGAACGGGCCGTCGATCCGCTGGAGGTCGCCGCCGGGCTCGAAGCCCATGGCGTCACCGACCGCACCGCCGCCCGCTACCGGCACCGCGACGTCTTCTCGCTCGCCGAGGAGCTGTTCGCCCGGGTGCCCGGCGTGACGTCGGCGCCCGCCGAGGGTCCCGGCGCGCCGGAGCGCGATGTCGCCACCCGCGCCGCCTGGTCGCTCCGCGCGCTGGCCCCGGGCGCCGCCTGCCTCGCGACCCTCGGCGCACTCGGGCTCACCGAAGGCGCCCTCGGCGGCCGGGCACGGCTCGCGATCGCCCTCGCCGGGGCGTGCGCCGCCCTCGCCGGACTCGCCCTCGGCCTGCGCAACGGCCCCCTGCACGCCGAAGGCCGCTCATCGGGCGCGGCCAAGGCGTACGGCTGCTGGCTCCTCGGCTACGTCCTGTACGGCGAACCGCTGCTCGACCAGGTGCTCAGCGGCGGCCCCGACGGCCCCTGGGCGGTCACCCCCGCACCGCTGCTGGGCCTGGCCCTCTCGCTCCTCCCGGCCGCCTGGTGCGCCCACCTCTTCTCCCTGCACGCGCACCGCAGACTCCGCGGCAGCCACGCGCTGGACGAGTTCGCCGCGGGCGTGCGCCCCCTGCTGTTCGGGGCCGTCGCACTCCATCTGTGTGCCCTCGCCGGTCTGCTGTACCTCGCGCGCGCGGCGTACGGGGGCGGCGGGGCGTTCACGGGGGCGGCCGCGCTCGGGGTGCTGCTCCTGCTGGCCCGGCTGCTGACCGTGCACGGGTTTCCCGGGCTCGCCGTCGGCGGCATGGCCGTCGCCTGCGCGGTCGAGGCGCTGGCCCCCGCACTGGTCCTGGCCGGGCGGCTGCCCGGTCTGCATGCCCTCGCGCACCCCGTCGACGTGCTCGTCATGGCGTCGGGCACCGGGGCCGTGCCCGCCGTCGCCTGCGGCGGCGCCGCGCTCGGACTGCTGGCCACCGCCACGGTCGTCCTCTCCAGGGCGTCCGCACACAACAACGCCCGGCCGGTCGACGAAGGCCCGGCCGACGCGTAACCACCACAGCCGTACCACTGCCATCGCACGCCCCGCGGAGCCGACGCCGCGGGTCATTGCCCCGCTATCGCATCTCACTTCCCCAAGGAGACACCGGACATGACCCCCCAATCCCCTTCACCGGCAGCTCGCCGTCGGCGCCGAGGGGGCGCGCGATGAGGGTGCTGCTGCTCGGAGCCAACGGATTCCTCGGCCGGTTCGTCGCCGACCGACTGCTCGCCGACCCCGCCGTGCACCTCACGGCGCTCGGGCGCGGCGACGACGCCGACGTACGGTTCGATCTCGCCAGCGGAAGCCCCGGCGCACTGACCCGGTTCCTGGACGCCGTCCACCCCGGAGTCGTCGTCAACTGCGCGGGTGCCACCCGCGGCGGGGCGCGCGATCTGACCCGGCACAACACGGTCGCCGTCGCCACGGTCTGCGAGGCGATGCGGCGCAGCGGCTGCACGGCCCGGCTCGTCCAGGTCGGCTGCTCGTCGGAGTACGGGCCCTCGCAGCCCGGCTCGTCCACCGCCGAGGACGCGATCCCGCGCCCCGGCGGCCCGTACGGGGTCAGCAAGCTCGCCGCCACCGAACTCGTCCTCGGCTCCGGCCTCGACGCGGTCGTGCTGCGGGTCTTCTCCCCGGTCGGGCCGGGCACCCCGGCCGGCTCCCCGCTCGGCAGGCTCGCCGAGGCGATGCGCCGGGCCATGCAGTCCGGCGACGGCGAGCTGAAGCTCAGCGGCCTCGGGGTGCAGCGCGATTTCGTCGACGTACGCGATGTCGCGCGCGCCGTGCACGCCGCCTCGCTCTCCGCCGCCCAGGGCGTCGTCAACATCGGCACCGGCCGCGCCGTGCGCCTGCGGGACGCGGCCGCCGTCCTCGCCAGGGTCGCCGGATACGCGGGCGCGCTCCACGAGCTGGACGCGCCCCCGCCCCGGCTGCCCATCGGCGCCCCGCGCACCTCGGCCGAGTCGGTCATCGAGCACCTCTCGGCGACCCCGTCCCCCTACCCCGACGGGTGCGGTGCCTGGCAGCAGGCCGATGTCCGCACCGCCCGGGACCGGCTCGGCTGGCGCCCCCGGATCAATCTGGAGGAGTCCCTCGCCGATATCTGGATGGAGGCGGCATGCCGTATCTGACCAGCGCCGGCACCGCCCGCCGCACCAGTGGCGCCGAGCCGCTCGGCTTCGGCGTCCCCGGCTACGCGCACCCGCTGCTGGCGCCGACCGAATGGGCCGAACTGGCCCGCCCCGGCACCCCGCTGCACTGGGCCGTCCTCAACATCGACAACGGCCCCGGCGCCCGCCCCGACCCGCACTGCCTGGAAGCCGCGGGACGGCTCCGCAACGCGCGCGACCGGGCGGTGCACGGCGACGATCCGCTCGATCTGACCCGGGCGGCGGGCGGGCGGCTGCTCGGCCATCTCGATCTCGCCTTCGGCAGCCGCTCCTTCGCGGAGCTGATCGCCGACGCGCAGTGCTTCCTCGACTGGTACCGCGTCGACGGCTTCTATCTCGGCCGCTGCCCGGCCGGGCGCGCCCACCTCCCGGCGGTGCGCCGTCTGACCAGCACACTGGCGACGGTCCTGGAGCACGGCGACCGCCCGTACGGGGAGGGGCGCGGGCCGCTGGTGCTGGGGGTGGGCAGCCATCCGTACCCCGGCTACGCCGAGGCGGCGGACCAACTGGTCACCTTCAGCGGGCCGTGGACGGACTACCGCTGGTCACAGGTGGCGGAGTGGACCGCCGCCTATCCGCCGGAGCGTTTCGCGCACTTCGTCCACGGCGTCCCGCGCACCCACCTCGACGAGGCCATGCGCGTCGCCCGCTGGCAGGGTGCGGGCACGATCTTCTTCACGGACCGGGACGGGCAGCACGGACAAACCGATCCATTCGCGGCGCTGCCCAGGTACTGGGACGAAATCGTCTCGCGGATCGGACCTGGTATCTCGGAATGAGAGGGGGCGTGGCAGTGTTACGGCAAGTACAACCGTACGTAGCTGAAGTACGTAGAAACCGACCACCTGCATTGTTGAGGTTCCTGTGTCGCTGCCACCCCTGGTCGAGCCAGCTGCTGAGCTCACCGTCGACGAGGTCCGCAGGTACTCCCGCCATCTGATCATCCCGGATGTCGGGATGGACGGACAGAAGCGGCTGAAGAACGCGAAGGTGCTCTGCGTCGGCGCCGGCGGTCTCGGCTCGCCGGCCCTGATGTACCTGGCCGCGGCCGGTGTCGGCACGCTCGGCATCGTGGAGTTCGACGAGGTCGACGAGTCGAACCTGCAGCGCCAGATCATCCACAGCCAGGCCGACATCGGGCGTTCCAAGGCCGAGTCCGCCAAGGACTCGGTGCTGGGCATCAACCCGTATGTGAATGTGGTCCTTCACGAGGAGCGGCTCGAAGCCGACAACGTGATGGACATCTTCGCCCAGTACGACCTGATCGTGGACGGCACGGACAACTTCGCCACCCGCTATCTGGTCAACGACGCGGCCGTACTGCTGAACAAGCCGTACATCTGGGGCTCGATCTACCGGTTCGACGGCCAGGCGTCCGTCTTCTGGTCCGAGCACGGCCCCTGCTACCGCTGCCTCTACCCGGAGCCGCCGCCGCCGGGCATGGTCCCGTCCTGCGCCGAGGGCGGCGTGCTCGGGGTGCTCTGCGCGTCGATCGGTTCCATCCAGGTCAACGAGGCCATCAAGCTGCTCGCCGGCATCGGCGACCCGCTGGTCGGCCGGCTGATGATCTACGACGCCCTGGAGATGCAGTACCGCCAGGTCAAGATCCGCAAGGACCCCGACTGCGCGGTCTGCGGCGAGAACCCCACCGTCACCGAGCTCATCGACTACGAGGCCTTCTGCGGTGTCGTGTCCGAGGAGGCCCAGGAGGCGGCGCTCGGCTCCACGATCACTCCCAAGCAGCTCAAGGAGTGGATCGACGCGGACGAGAAGATCGAGATCATCGACGTCCGTGAGCCGAACGAGTTCGAGATCGTCTCGATCCCGGGTGCCAAGCTGATCCCGAAGAACGAGTTCCTGATGGGCAGCGCCCTCCAGGACCTCCCGCAGGACAAGCGCATCGTCCTGCACTGCAAGACGGGCGTCCGCAGCGCCGAGGTCCTCGCGGTCCTCAAGTCGGCGGGCTTCGCCGACGCGGTGCACGTGGGCGGCGGCGTGATCGGCTGGGTCAACCAGATCGAGCCCGAGAAGCCGGTGTACTAGACGAGCGCATCGAAGGGGCCGGTCCGCGGACCGGCCCCTTCGTCGTGGTCCCGGGCCGGCGCTACGAGCAGGTCTTCCCGTCCTCCGGGACCATCCCGTCGAGGAAGTACGCGTCCACGGTCGAGGTCACGCAGGTGTTCCGGCCGTACGCGCCGTGTCCCTCGCCCTTGTTGGTGAGCAGGACGCCCACGCCCTTGCCCAGCTCGTCCGCCATCCTGCGCGCGCCCTCGTACGGCGTCGCCGGGTCCCCCGTCGTGCCGACGACCAGCACCGGACCGGCGCCCGGGGCGCTCGCCTCCGGGGTCTCGTGCTCCCCCTCCACCGGCCACTTCGAGCACCAGCCGGCCGTGTCCCACGCCAGGAACGGGCCGAACACCGGGGACAGCTTCCGGAACTCCGGCAGCAGCGCCCTGGCCTCGTCCGCCGTCGGCCGGAGCTTGCTGTCCGCGCAGGAGATGGCGCGCTGCGCGTGGTTCTGGGTGTCGTAGTGGCCCTTCGCGTCCCGGCCGTTGTACGAGTCGGCCAGCTGGAGCAGCATGTTCCCGGTGCCGCTCTTCTCGGCCTCGTCCAGCGCCTGGGTCAGGTAGGGCCAGTTGCTCTTGGAGTAGAGCGGCATGACGATGCCGGTGACGGCGAGCGAGTCGTTGAGCTCGCGGCCCGAGCGGGTCGGTAGCGGCTTCCGGTCGATCCGTTCCAGCAGCTTCGCGATCCGCCGGGTTCCGGCCTTCGGGTCCTGGCCGCGGTCCTTGAGGTAGTTGTCCAGGGCCCGCTGGAAGCCGGTCGCCTGGTTGCGGGCGTGGCCGATGGTGTCCGCGGTCGGATCGACGACGGCGTCCAGGACGGTGCGCCCGACGTGCGCGGGGAAGAGGTGCGCGTAGGTGCCGCCGAGCTCGGTGCCGTACGAGATGCCGAAGTAGGTGAGCTTCTTGTCACCGAGCACCGCTCGGATCAGGTCCATGTCCCGGGCGGCGTTGGACGTCCCGACGTACGGCAGCACCTTGCCGGAGCGGCGCTCGCAGCCGGCGCCGAAGTCCGCGCCGTCCTTCAGGAACGCCGCCTCCTCCGCCGCCGTGTCCGGGGTCATGTCGACCTTCCGGTAGGCGGTCTCCTGCTCCTTGTCGCTGCGGCAGCTCACCCCCTCGCTGCCCGCGACCCCGCGCGGGTCGAAACCCACCAGGTCGTAGCGGGAGTTGAGGTTGTCGTACGCGCCGGCGGCGCGCGGGAGTATCGAGACCCCGGAGGCGCCGGGCCCGCCGAAGTCGAACAGCATCGAGCCGAGGCGGCGGCCGGAGTTCCCGGCCTTCTTGCGGATCAGGGCGATCCCGATCGTCTCGCCGTCGGGCTTCGCGTAGTCCAGCGGCACCCGGACCGTCGAGCAGCGCCACGCGGATCCGGGCGCGCTCTCGCCCGCACGGGCCTCGCAGCCCTTCCAGTCCAACTGCTGGGAGGCGAGGGACGCGGGCAGCCGGGGGGTGCCCGGCCGCTCGCCGGGCGGCGTGGACGGGCCGTCGGCCGGGGCGGCGGCGTCGCGGCCGGTCCGGCCGGCGGGCTTGTCGTCCGTACCCCCGCCGCAGCCCGCGAGCATTCCCGTCAGCAGAAGTGCGGTGCCGGCCAGAGCCCCGGCGCGTGCGTGTGCGACCACGTGTGGCGTCCTCCCCGATGTACCCGTACCCGCGGCGCGCAGGTCTGCCCGCACCCGTGGTGTACGGAGAGTCCGCCCATGCTAGGGCCTTGCGTTCGGATCGTGCCGGGCCGGCGGGGCCGGTGCGTGCGCTCGCCGCGTCGTCCTCGGCCGCCCGTGCGCCGCGTCGATTCCCCTGCCCCGCACCCCGGTCGCACGCGTCGGGTCCCGCCTGCCGGTCCGGCCCGGCCAGGTCCGGACGAAGGGCCCCGGGCGGACCGCCCGGGGCCGGTCGCTACTTGCAGACGGTTCCGGCCGCGGGGACCTTGCCGTCCAGCAGGTAGCCGCCCACGGCCTTCTGCACGCAGGCGTTGCCGCTGTTGTACGCGCCGTGTCCCTGGCCCTCGTACGTCATCATCACGCCGACGCCCTTGCCCAGCGCGTCGGCCATCGCCTTCGCGCCCGCGTACGGCGTCGCCGGGTCGCCGGTGTTGCCGATGACGAGGACGGGGGCCGCGCCCGGGGCGTGGACGTCGGGGGTGTCCCAGGCGCCCGCCACCGGCCAGCCGGTGCAGGACATCAGGGACCAGCCCAGATAGTCGCCGAAGATCTTCGAGGCGGACCGGAACTCGGGGAGCGCGGCCTTGGTCTGGTCCACGGTGAACCGCTGCTTGGAGTCGGCGCAGTTGATCGCGGCGTTGGCGGCCATCGAGTTGTCGTACCGGCCGTTCTCGGAACGGCCGTTCAGCGAGTCGGCGAGGGCGAGGAGCAGTCCGCCGTTGCCGCCGTCGGCCTCGTCCAGCCCCTGCTCCAGCAGCGGCCAGGTCTGCTTGGAGTAGAGGGCGGCGGCGATGCCGGTGATCGCCTGGGTCTGCGTCAGCTTGCGGTCGCCGAGCCCCTGGATCGGCTTCTTCTCCAGCCGGTCGAGCTGCTCGGAGATCCCCTGTTCGACCTCCTTCGAGGTGGAACCGGGAAGCTTGCACGCGTCGCCGCGGTCGGCGCAGTCCTTGGTGAAGTTGTCCAGCGCGAGCTGGAAGCCCTTGGCCTGGCCGAGTGAGGACTGCTCGGTGTCCTCGGACGGGTCGACCACCGCGTCCAGCACCGCCCTGCCGACGTTCTTCGGGAACAAGTGGGCGTAGACGCCGCCCAGTTCGGTGCCGTACGAGATGCCGAAGTAGTACAGCTTCTTGTCGCCGAGCACCTGGCGCATCAGATCCATGTCCCGGGCGGCGTTGGAGGTGCCGACGTGGGGGAGCTGCCTTCCGGAGTTCTTCTCGCAGGCCCGGGCGTACGACTGGGTGTCCTTGACGAAGGTGTCCACCTCCGCACTGGTGTCCGGGGTGCCGTCGGCCTCGTAGCGGGCGTCGAGCTGCTTGTCGGTCTCGCACTCCACACCGTCGCTGCGGCCCACGCCGCGCGGGTCGAAGCTGACCAGGTCGTAGCGGGCGCGGAGTTTCTCGTAGTCGGTGCCGAAGGCGGGCAGGGTGGCGACGCCCGAGGCGCCGGGGCCGCCGAAGTTGAAGACGAGGGAGCCGATCCGCCGGCCCTGGTCCTTGGCCCTGGCCCGGATCAGTGCCAGCCGGATCGTGTCGCCCTTGGGCTTCGCGTAGTCGAGCGGCGCCTTCATGAACGAGCACTCCCAGCGGGTGCCGCCGGGCAGCGGGGAGGGGGCCTTTCCGCCGCCCTGCGCGGTGGACGGGGCCGGGCAGGCCGTCCACGTCAGCTTCTGGGAGGCGAGGTCGCCGGAGCCGCTCGCCTCGGCGGCGTTGGCCGCGAGGGGCGAGCTCTGCGGCCCGTCCGGGCCTTCCTTGTTGCCGCTCTCCGAGCAGGCGGTGATGGGCAGGAGCACGGTGACGGCGGCGGCCAGGGCGGCGGCACGCAGGGCAGGGGAGGTCCTCATGGTCCCATGGTGCGGCGGTGAGCCGGTCGGTGCACGGGGCACCGGTCCAAGCGGGTGGCGGGCGGCCCCGCGGTAGCCCGACCGGGCTCGCGGACGGGCTCGCGGGCGGACCGGTGACCGGCCTTGCGACCGGCCTCGCGCGGCGGCTGAGGGTTTGTCAGGGTCCTGCCTCGTGGGTCGCGTGGCTGGATCGGGGGCCGGCCTCGCGGGTCAGTGGGCCGGACCGGGGCCCGGACCCGGCCCCGGGCCCGGGCCGGAGGGCAGGGCCGGGGCCGGGCTGGGCCTCGGGATCGGACGGCCGGGTCGGGGCCCGGCCCCGGGATCGGGCGGCCGGCTCAGAGCTCGCCCTTGCGGGTCAGATGGTTGAAGCAGAGCCAGCCGGGAAGCACCGGCAGCCACAGCGTCAGCAGGCGGAACAGCAGCACGGCGGGTGCGGCGACCTCCTTCGGCAGACCGACCGCGATCAGACCCAGCGTCAGCGCGCCTTCCACCGCGCCCATTCCGCCCGGTGTGGGCGCCGCCGACCCCAGCGCGTTGCCGGCCAGGAAGACCACCGCGATGCTGGCGTAGCTGAGGTGCGGCACGTCCGGACCGCTGAACGCCCGGACGGAGGCGTCCAGGCACATCACGAACAGGCCGGTCAGCAGCAGCATCCCGCCGATGCCGGTCAGCAGCTTCTGCGGGCGCTGCACCACGTCGAGCATGCGCGGCACGACCCCGGCGAACAGCGACCGCACCCGTGTCACCACGAACTTCCGCAGGAACGGCACCGCCGTCACCACCAGCACCAGCACGGCCACCGTCAGCAGCCCGGCGATGACCGTCCTGGACGGGGTGAGCGAGGAGGGGGTCTTCTCGGTGCCGGTCAGATAGCCGAAGGCCGCGAGCAGCAGGATGTGGCAGCCGAGACCGAACAGCTGCGAGGCGCCGACGCTCGCCACGGCGAGTCCCGGACGCACCCCGGCCCGTTGCAGGAAGCGGGTGTTCAGTGCCACACCGCCGACCGCGGCCGGGGCGACGATCTTCACGAAGGAACCGGCGACCTGCGCCAGTACCGTCCTGCCGAACGGGACCCGCTCCGGCACGAAGCCCAGCAGGCTCATCGCCGCCGCCACGTAGCTGAGGGCGGAGAAGCCGACCGCGGCCGCCACCCAGCCCCATTCGGCCTGCTCGACGACCGCGCCGAAGTCGGCCTGGGTGACCTGCGAGATGAGGAAGTACGCGGCGATCGCACCGGCGATGCAGCTGAGCAGGGTGCGGGCCTTGATGCGTTCGAGGCGCACCGGTTCGACCGGTGCCTGCGGCCGGATCAGCAGCACCTGCTGCCGCATCTGGGAGAGCAGGTCCTCCTCGCGGGCCCCTTCGAGCGCGTCGTCCAGGGCGCGCTTCTCGGCCTGCTTCTCGTTGCGGAGCGCCTTGCGGTCGGCCTTGCGGCCGGTCTTCTGGTCGGCCCCGCGGTCGGCCTTCGGTTCGGCGGCCGTACCGGCGGTGGTTCCGTCCGACGCCGCGGACGGCGCTCCGTGCTCGTGCGCCCTGGCCCGCTTGGCCGCGTCCGACGCCTCCAGCACCGCCTCCCGCTCCCGCTGCGAGCGCTCCCGGGCGAGCCGGCGCAGCGCCGCCCGCGTGGACCGGCTCAGCGCGATGGGCTGGAGCAGCGGCAGGCAGTCCGCGACGGCGTCCGGTCCGAGCACCTCCAGCGCCCCGGCGACGGCACGCTCGGCACCCACCCGCAGACCGGTCGTGGTCAGCAGCTGGGCGACGTCCATCCGCAGGACCAGATCACCGGCCGCGATCTCGCCGCCGCGCAGATCGGTGACGAACACCTTGCCGGAACGATCCACCAGGATGGCGTCGCCGGTGAGTCTGCGGTGCGCGATGCGCCGCGACTGGAGCGCCTTCACCTGGCGCCAGGAGCCGTGCAGCAGCTCGTCGGTGATCTCCGAGTCCTCCAGCGCGTCCAGGGAGCGGCCGCCGATGTGCTCGTACACCAGCATCACGGCATCGGGACCGAGCTCGGACGTGGCGATCAGCTTGGGTGCGTTGGCCCCGGCGGCGATCGCCGCGTAGGCGAGCAGCGCCTCCTGTTCCAGGGCCTGGCGCAGCGACTGGATGGAGCGGCGCTGGGTGATGCCGCGCAGGGTGAGCCTGCGCCACACCCGGTAGAAGAAGCCCTGGGCCTGCTGCTCACGGTCGACGACCGTGACGTCGAGCGGTGGCCCGTCCTCCAGGGAGACCAGATAGCGGCGTCCCCGGTCGCTCTGGTCGCCCGAGTCGGGGGCGTCGTCGGCGCGCATGGCGCTGACCGGGCGGAAGCCGACATGGCGCAGACCGGCCATCAGGTGCTGACCCGTCGGCCGCACGTTCGGCGAGCCGACGGCGTAGAGCGTGCCGTACGCGACGGTCCAGCCGATCAGCACGGTGAGGATGATCGAGAACGGGGTCGTGTAGCCGCCGACCAGCATGGCGAACGCGTCGAGCAGCAGCACCACCCAGAGCACGACCCGCCAGCGCGGCCGTCTCGCCATGCCGACCGCCGTCATGTAGGCGATCACCGGTGCGAGATAGCCGTGCACAGGATCGGTGAGCGCGTCACCGGGCTGCGGCTGGGTCAGGGCGTCCTGGATGGTGCCGGGGGCGGACTTCGCGACCCAGAGATCGGCGGCGAGCGTGACGCCGTGCGCCAGCACGGCGGCGAGCACCCCGTCGGCGATCCGGAGCCCGTCGCGTTTGATCAGCCGCTCGATGGCGAAGGCGACCGGGACGAGCAGCACGGCGATGCTGGAGACCAGCCCCGCCAGCTTGATCAGGATGTCCGGCGCCTGGCCGGTGCCCTTGTTGATGTCCTGTTCGAGACCGGTGGTCGTGCCATGGGCGAACGCCGCGATCGAGAACAGGACGACGATCGCCAGGACCCCGATGAGCAGCCGCATGAGGTCGGAGGGGCGGTGCACGCGGGCGGGCAGCAGCGGTTCGTCCCCCGAGACGCGCTCGGCCTGCTCCTCCGCGGCGGACGAGAGCGTCGAGCCGACGGCCGGATGCCCCGGGGACCCGTCCCGCCCGGCGGCGGGCTTCGCGGATTCTCCGGGCGCCCCGGGCTCCACGGCCCTCCCGGGTTCTCCGGCGGGTGCGCCGGAGGCGCCGGGGGCGTCCGGATGCGGCTCGGCGTCAGGGGCGTCCGCCGCCTTCGGTGGCTGCACGCCCTCCTCCTTCATCGCCTCTGATTGGTCTTCGTGTTCTCGTATCACCGGTCACCGCCCGCACGATGGTGGCACGGCCCGGCGACGGAGGGAGGCACCAGGGGGCACCGCACGGACACGCGAAGCGCAAGATACGCGCCTTTGTCCGCGCCCGCACACCCTGTGACCGGCCACGCACGGACCGGGCCGCGATGTCGGTGGCGTACGGCAGGATGGGCGGGATGAGCCAACACCGGACGAGCGGCGACGGGGTGGACGGGGACCGGACGGGCGGCGACCCCACGGGCCACGCACTGCCGGAGTACGCGGAGCGGGTCCTGGACGTCGCCGAGCTGATCCCGCCCGGCCGCGTCATGACGTACGGCGACGTCGCCGAGTGGCTGGACGAGGGCGGCCCGCGCCAGGTCGGCCGGGTCATGTCGCTGTACGGGGCGGCGGTGCCGTGGTGGCGCGTGGTGCGCGCGGACGGGGCGCTGCTCCCCGGCCACGAGCTGCGGGCGCTGGACCACTACCGCGCGGAGAGCACCCCGCTGCGCGAGGCCCCGCGCGCGGCGGAGGGACATCTGCCGCGCCTGGACATGAAGCGGGCGCGGTGGGACGGCGTCCCCGCGGACGGGGGCGCGGACCGGGACGAGGGCGGAGGTGCTCACAACTGACAGCTTCGGCCATCCGGCGGCACAGCGGGCGGCGCCGGGGCCGTACGACTTGCCCGAGGTACGGGAAGTGATCGGCGCCGGGGCCCGTGACCCACGACGTGACGGTACCGACCGCCCCGACGGGACCGGGGACGCGCGGTGCGCCGGGGCCCGTGACACGCGGTGCGGCGTACCCCGCGACACGCGGTGCGGGTGTCCTTGCGACACGCGACGGGGAGGTCTCCGCGACACGCGGTACAGGAGTCCTCGCGATATGCGACGGGGAGGTCTCCGCGCCCCGGAACGTGACGAGGTACGCAGCGCAGTCGTCCCCCGGGACGCCTTCGCTGGCGTAGCTTCGTAGGTTCGCGGCGCGCACCGCACCCTCATCATCAGTACACCCACCAGGACCGGCGATCCACGTGAGCTCCTCCTCCACCACCCGGCACAGTCCGCACCGTCGAACACGGCAGCGGGCCTCGGGCGCGTACCGGCTGGTGCGCACTCCGCCGGGCTCCGTGGACCCTCCTCTCCTGGACGCGGCACAGCGCGCGGTGGTTGATCACCCCGGCGGCCCGCTCCTGGTGCTCGCCGGCCCCGGCACCGGCAAGACCACCACGCTCGTCGAGGCGGTCGCCGCACGCATCGCACGGGGCGGCGACCCGGCCCGCGTCCTGGTGCTCACCTTCAGCCGCAAGGCCGCCGTCGAGCTGCGCGACCGGATGGCCGCCCGTCTCGGTGCCGCCCGCGGTCCACAGGCGACCACGTTCCACTCCTTCTGCTACGCCCTGGTCCGTGCCCACCAGGACGCCGACCTCTTCGCCGAACCGCTGCGGCTGCTCTCCGGCCCGGAGCAGGACGTCACCGTCCGCGAACTGCTCGCCGGCCAGCTCGAACTGGAGCGGGACGGCTTCGCGCACATCCGCTGGCCCGACGAGCTGCGGGCCTGTCTGACCACGCGCGGCTTCGCCGACGAGGTACGCGCGGTGCTGGCCCGCAGCCGTGAGCTGGGCCTGGGCCCGGACGCGCTGGCCGCCTTCGCCCGCCGCACCGGCCGGCCGGACTGGGGCGCCGCCGCCGAGTTCCTCGCCGAGTACCTCGACGTGCTGGACGGGCAGGGGGTGCTGGACTACGCCGAGCTGGTGCACCGCGCGGTGCTGCTCGCGGAGCGCCCCGAGGTGGCGGCGCTGCTCGCGGGACAGTACGACGCGGTGTTCGTGGACGAGTACCAGGACACGGACCCGGCGCAGGTGCGGCTGCTGCACGCGCTGGCGGGCAACCGGGGGAGCACCTCGGGCGCCGGCGGCGGCCGGGACCTGATCGCCTTCGGCGACCCGGACCAGTCGATCTACGCGTTCCGGGGGGCCGATGTGAACGGCATCCTCGACTTCCCGGAGACGTTCCGGCGGGCGGACGGCGCCCCGGCCCCCGTCGGCGTGCTCACCACCTCGCGGCGTTCCGGCGAGCGGCTGCTGGCGGCCACCCGGCTGCTCACCCGCCGGATGCCGCTGACCCGGCTGCCCTCGGCGAAGGTCCGTGCCCACCGGGAGCTCACCGCGGTCCGCGAGGGCGGCCTCGTGGAGACGTACACCTATCCGACCGCGTCCACCGAGCTCGACCACATCGCCGATCTGCTGCGCCGGGCCCACCTGGAGGACGGCGTCCCGTGGAAAGAGATGGCGGTGCTCGTACGGGCCGGGGGCCGCACGATCCCCTCGCTGCGCCGCGCCCTGACGGCGGCGGGCGTCCCCCTTGAGGTCGACGGGGACGACCTTCCCCTGCGCCACGAACCGGCGGTGGCCCCGCTCCTGACAGCCCTGCGCGCGGTCGCCACGGCAGCCCTGCGCCGGGGCACGCCGGGCGCGGACGAGGAGGACGGGGTCGAGAGCGAGAGCGAGGGAGTGCGAGAAGAGGGGGGCCTGGCGGGGGAGAGCGGCTCCCCGGAGGGGCCCCGGGTGGGGTCCGCGGCGGGTTTTGCGGTGGCCGAGGGCGGTGGCCCGGTGGGGTCCCCGGCGGGTTTCGCGGTGGCCGGGGGCGGTGTTCCGGAGGGCTCCCGCCCGGCTGAGGACGAGGGCCCGGCAGCGGCGGGGAGTGACGGCGTCCCGGTTGGCACGGCTGGCCCGGCGGCGCCGGCGGACGACGACGTTCCGGCAGCCCCGGCAGCCCCAGCAGCGGCGGCGGACGACGACGTCCCGGCTGGCCCGGCAGCGGCAGCGAACGGCGACGTCCTGGCTGGCCCGGCAGTGGCAGCGAACGGCGACGTCCCGGCTGGCCAGGCAGTGGCGGGGAAGGACGACGTCCCGGCCGACACGGCTGGCCCGGCGGTGCCGGCGAACGGCGACGTCCCGGCAGCACTCGCCCCGGCGGACGGCCATGTCCCGGACGCCCCGGCAGCACCCGCCCCGGCGGGCGACGTTCCGGAGGTGTCCTCCTGGCTGGACACCGAGACCGCTCTGACCCTCCTCGCCTCCCCCCTCGGCTCCATGGACGCCGCCGACCTCCGCCGTCTCGGCCGGGCCCTGCGTGACGAGGAGCGGGCCGCCGGGAACCGCGTACCGGCGCCCTCCGGCGACCTGCTGGCCCGCGCGCTCGCGGAGCCCGAACGGCTCGTCACGCACGATCCGGCGTACGCCCGCGGTGCCCAGCGCCTCGGCGCACTCCTGCGCAAGGCCCGTGAGCTCCTCGAAGGCGGCGGCACCGCGGAGGAGGCCCTGTGGGCACTGTGGTCCGGCACCCCGTGGCCGGGCCGACTGGAGCGCGCCGCGCTGCGCGGCGGCGCGGGCGGCCGCAACGCCGACCGCGACCTCGACGCCGTCTGCGCGCTCTTCGACACCGCCGCCCGCGCCGAGGAGCGCACCGGAGGGCGCGGGGCGCTCAACTTCCTGGAGGAGGTCGACGCCCAGGACATCGCCGCCGACACTCTCTCCAGGCGCGCGGTGCGCCCCGACGCCGTACGGCTGATGACCGCGCACCGCTCCAAGGGCCTGGAATGGCGGCTCGTCGTCGTGGCGGGCGTGCAGGAGGGACTCTGGCCGGACCTGCGCCGTCGCGGTTCTCTGCTGGAGGCGGACCGGATCGGCCGCGACGGTCTGGCCGAACCCCTCACCCCCGGCGCCCTCCTCGCCGAGGAGCGCAGGCTCTTCTACGTCGCGGCGACCCGGGCCCGCGAACGCCTCGTCGTCACCGCGGTGAAGGCGCCCGCCGACGACGGCGACCAGCCGTCCCGCTTCCTCACCGAGCTCGGTGCGGAACCGCGCGACGTCACCGGCCGCCCGCGCCGTCCGCTCGCCGTCGCCGCGCTCGTCGCCGAACTCCGCGCCACCACCGTCGACCCGGAAGCCTCCGGGGCGCTGCGCGAGGAGGCCGCGCACCGCCTCGCCCGCCTCGCCGCGCTCACCGACGACGAGGGCCGGCCGCTCGTACCCGCGGCCCATCCCCACCGCTGGTGGGGCCTGTACGAACCGACCCGCTCCGCCGTCCCGCTCCGCGACCGGGACCAGCCCGTGGCCCTCTCCGGCAGCGCGCTCGACCAGCTCGCCAACACCTGCGCGCTCCAGTGGTTCCTCGGCCGCGAGGTGAAGGCGGACGCCCCGGCCACGGCGGCGCAGGGCTTCGGCAACGTCGTCCACGTGCTCGCCGACGAAGTGGCCTCCGGGCGTACCCCCGCCGATCTCGACGTACTGATGGAGCGGCTGGACTCGGTCTGGGACGGTCTCGTCTTCGACGCCCCCTGGAAGTCCCGGCAGGAGAAGGAACAGGCACGGGACGCCCTGGAACGCTTCCTGCGCTGGCACGTCATGGACCGGGCCGGCCGCACCCCCGCGGCGAGCGAGCACGACTTCGACGTGACACTGGCGGCGGGGGAGTACGAGGTACGTATCCGGGGCTCCATGGACCGCGTCGAACAGGACGCCGAGGGCCGTGCCTACGTCGTCGACTTCAAGACCGGCAAGCAGTCCCCGACCAGGGACGAGGTCGCCCGCCACCCCCAGCTCGCCGTGTACCAGCTGGCCGTCCGGGAAGGCGCGGTCGACGAGGTCTTCGACGGCCGCCGCCCCGAGCCCGGCGGCGCCGAACTCGTACAGCTGCGCCAGCCCGCCCCGAAGAAGGAGGGCGGCGAAGCCCTCCCCAAGGTGCAGGCGCAGGAGCCCCTCGCCGGTGAGTGGGTCCCCGAGCTGCTGGCCACCGCCGCGGGCCGGGTCCTGGACGAACGCTTCACCCCCACGACCGGCCAGCACTGCACGCACTGCGCCTTCCGGGCCTCGTGCAGCGCACAGCCGGAGGGCCGCCACGTCCTGGAGTGAGCGTGGTCCCGGGCCTCCGGGACCACGCGTTGTCGGTGGGCCCGGTTAGCCTCGACGGGTGTCCTCACGCATCAACGACCCCGAGCAGCTCAAGGAGCTCCTCGGTATCCCGTTCACCCCGGAGCAGACGGCCTGCATCACCGCGCCGCCCGCCCCGCAGGTGATCGTGGCCGGAGCCGGGTCCGGGAAGACCACGGTGATGGCGGCGCGCGTGGTGTGGCTGGTGGGCACCGGCCAGGTCGCCCCCGAGCAGGTCCTCGGGCTCACGTTCACCAACAAGGCCGCCGGTGAGCTCGCCGAGCGCGTCCGCAAGGCCCTGATCGCGGCCGGGGTCACCGATCCGGAAGCCATCGATCCGGACAACCCCCCGGGCGAGCCCAGCATCTCCACGTACCACGCCTTCGCCGGCCGGCTGCTCACCGAGCACGGGCTCCGCATCGGGCTCGAACCCACCACCCGCCTCCTCGCCGACGCCACCCGCTACCAGCTCGCCGCCCGCGTACTACGCGAGGCCCCCGGCCCCTACCCGGCCCTGACCAGGTCGTTCCCCGCCCTCGTCAGCGATCTGCTGGCGCTCGACGCGGAGCTGGCCGAACACCTCGTACGCCCCGAGCAGCTCGCCGAGCACGACACCGCCCTCCTGGGCACGCTCGAATCGGCCCGGCTCAGCAATGCCGAGCTGCGCAGGATTCCCGAGACCGCCGAGGCCCGCCGCGAGCTGCTGCGGCTGACCCGGCGCTACCGCGAGGCCAAGAAGAGCCGCGACCTCCTCGACTTCGGCGACCAGATCGCGCTCTCCGCCGAGCTGGCCCTCACCCGGCCCGAGGTCGGCACGATCCTGCGCGACGAATTCCGCGTCGTCCTGCTCGACGAGTACCAGGACACCTCCGTCGCCCAGCGCCTCCTGCTCTCCGCCCTCTTCGGCAGCGGCCCCGGGGGCGCGACCGGGCACGCCGTCACCGCGGTCGGCGACCCCTGCCAGGCGATCTACGGCTGGCGCGGCGCGTCCGTCGCCAACCTCGACGACTTCCCGCGCCACTTCCCGCACGCCGACGGCACCCCCGCCACCCGCCACTCCCTCAGCGAGAACCGCCGCAGCGGCGGCCGGCTCCTGCACCTAGCCAACGGCCTCGCCGCACCGCTGCGCGCCATGCACGAAGGCGTCGAGGCGCTGCGCCCCGCCCCCGGCGCCGAGCGCGACGGCACCGTCCGCTGTGCCCTGCTGCGCACCCATGCCGAGGAGATCGACTGGCTCGCCGACGCCATCGCCCATCAGGTGCGGACCGGCAAGGCGCCCGGCGAGATCGCCGTGCTGTGCCGCACGGCGGGCGACTTCCCGGAGATCCAGGCCGCGCTGGTGGCCCGTGACGTCCCGGTCGAGGTCGTCGGGCTGTCCGGGCTGCTGCATCTGCCCGAGGTCGCCGATCTCGTCGCGGTCTGCGAGGTGCTCCAGGACCCGGGCGCCAACGCCGCCCTGGTCCGGCTGCTCACCGGCCCCCGCTGGCGGATCGGCCCCCGCGATCTGGCCCTGCTCGGCCGCCGGGCCCGGCTCCTCGTCCACCGCGCGGCCCACGGCGACGAGGATGTCGACCCCGACCGCCGTCTCGCCGAGGCGGTCGAGGGCATCGACCCGGCCGAGGTGATCTCGCTCGCCGACGCGCTGGACACCTTCCTCGAAGCGGGCGGCGAGGCGGACGACGGACTTCCGTTCTCCGCCGAGGCCCGCGTCCGCTTCGCCCGCCTCGCCGCCGAACTGCGCGATCTGCGCCGCTCGCTGGGCGACCCGCTGATGGATGTGCTGCACCGGGTCCTGGCCACCACCGGTCTGGAGGTCGAGCTCTCCGCGTCGCCGCAGGCCCTGGCCGCCCGCCGCCGGGAGACCCTCGCCAACTTCCTCGATGTCGCGGCCCGCTTCTCCGCCGTCGAGGGAGAGGCCACGCTCCTCGCCTTCCTCGGCTTCCTGCGCACCGCCGTCCAGTACGAGAAGGGCCTGGACAACGCCCTGCCCGGCGGCGAGAACACCGTCAAGGTCCTCACCGCCCACAAGTCCAAGGGCCTGGAATGGGACGTCGTCGCCGTGCCCGGACTGGTCACCGGCCAGTTCCCCAGCGGCCAGTCCCGCGACTCCTGGACCGCCCAGTCCAAGGTCCTCCCGCACGCCCTGCGCGGCGACCGGGCGACCCTCCCCGATGTGCACTCCTGGGACGCCAAGGGGCTCAAGGCGTTCAAGGAGGAGATGAAGGAGCACCAGCACACCGAGGAGCTCCGCCTGGGATACGTCACCTTCACCCGGCCCCGCACCCTGCTGCTCGGCTCCGGCCACTGGTGGGGCCCGTCCCAGAAGAAGCCGCGCGGCCCGTCCGGCTTCCTGCACGCGCTGTACGAGCACTGCGCGGCCGGGCACGGCGAGATCGAGGTCTGGGCCGACGAGCCGGCCGAGAACGAGGAGAACCCGGCGCTCGGCGAGGGGACCGCCGACCTGGCGTGGCCGCTGCCCCTGGACGACACCGCGCTGACCCGCCGACGGGCCGCCGCGGCCACGGTGATGGCCCACCTGGAGGCCCTGGCCACCGCGGACGGGGCACCGGCCGCGCACGACGATTCGCCCGCCGCCGTACACGACGACGCCCCCTTCCCCGAGGAGGCGTTCCCCGACGCCCCCTTCCCCGACGACTGGGCGGACGACGAGGCGCCGTTCCCCGACGACGAGGCGTACGGCGAAGAGACGTACGGCTACGGGCCCTACGAGGACGGGGCGTACGCGGGCGCGGAGGTGAACGACAACGGCGCGTACGGCGACGGCGCGTATGAAGGCGGCGCGTACGAGGGCGGGGCCCCGCTCCCGGGCGGGACCCGGCACGCCGGTGCCCGGCCTCCCGGCAGGGCCGGCTTCCCCAACGGGGCCGGGTTCCCCGGCAGGGCCGGCTTCCCCGACGGGGCCGGCTTCCCCGACGGGGCCGGGTCCCCCGACGACTGGGACGCGCTCCCGGCGCACCCCCCGTCCACCGACGTCCCCACGCCCCCCACCCACACCTCCGCACCCCCCGGACACGCCTCCACGCCCTTGCCCCCCGCCCCCCACGTCCCCGCGGCCCGCGCCCCCGAGTCCGCCGGGGCGCACCGTCTCACCCCCGAGGAGGCCCGCACCCTCGCCTCCTGGGACCGCGACCTGGACGCCCTCGCCGGTGAACTGCGCCGCGCCCGCGCCACCGTGCGCGACGTCCTGGTCCCCGCGTCGCTCTCCGCCACCCAGCTGCTGCGCCTCGCCGACGCCCCCGACGCCTTCGCCCGGGAGCTGGCCCGCCCGATGCCGAGGCCGCCGCAGCCGGCGGCCCGCCGGGGCACCCGCTTCCACGCCTGGGTGGAGTCCCGCTTCGAGGAGCTGCCGCTCCCCATGCTGGGGCCCGACGAGCTGCCGGGCGGTGCGGAGAACGACGCGGAGATCGCCGACGAGCGCGACCTCGCCGCGCTGAAGGAGGCCTTCGAGCGCACCCCGTACGCCCGCCGCACCCCGTACCGCGTCGAGACGCCGTTCCAGATCACCCTGGCGGGCCGGGTGGTCCGCGGCCGCATCGACGCGGTGTACCGCACCGGGGACACCTACGAGATCGTCGACTGGAAGACCGCCCGCGCCCACACCGCCGACCCCCTCCAGCTCGCGGTCTACCGCCTGGCCTGGGCGGAGCTGCACGGCCTGCCGCTCACCGACGTCACCGCCACGTTCCTGTACGTGCGCAGCGGGGAAACCGTCCGCCCCGCCCGCCTGCCGGGCCGCGCGGAGCTGGAACGGATCCTGCTCGACGAGCCGCCGCCCGAGCCGTAGGGCCCTGTCCGCCGGACCACGGCCGCCCGGCGGGGGAGCACAGCGGCGGGCGGACCCCGCCGGGCGAGGCACTAGGCTCAATGCCATGAGCGACACCCCGGACAGCGCCGTCCGTACGTACACCGAGCAGCACCGCACAGCCTTCCTGGACGACCTCGCCGACTGGCTGCGCATCCCCTCCGTCTCCGCCCAGCCGGAGCACGACGGTGACGTACGGCGCAGCGCCGAGTGGCTGTCCGCCAAGCTGGAGGAGACCGGCTTCCCGGTCACCGAGATCTGGGAGACGCCCGGCGCCCCGGCGGTCTTCGCCCACTGGCCGTCCGACGATCCGGACGCCCCGACCGTCCTCGTCTACGGACACCACGACGTGCAGCCCGCCGCCCGCGAGGACGGCTGGGACACCGACCCGTTCGAGCCGGTGATCCGCGACGGCCGGATGTACGGGCGCGGCGCCGCCGACGACAAGGGACAGGTGTTCTTCCACACCCTCGGCGTCCGGGCCCACCTCGCCGCCACCGGCCGTACCACCCCCGCCGTCAACCTCAAGCTCCTGATCGAGGGTGAGGAGGAGTCCGGTTCGCCGCACTTCCGCGCCCTGGTCGAGGAGCGGGCCGACCGGCTCGCCGCCGACGCCGTGATCGTCTCCGACACCGGCATGTGGGACGAGTCGACCCCCACGGTCTGCACCGGCATGCGCGGCCTCGCGGAGTGCGAGATCGAGCTGTACGGCCCCGACCAGGACATCCACTCCGGTTCGTTCGGCGGCGCGGTCCCCAACCCGGCCACCGCCGTCGCCCGGATCGTCGCCGCGCTGCACGACGCGGACGGCCGCGTCGCGATCCCCGGCTTCTACGACGGAGTGGCCGAGCTCACCGAGGCCGAGCGCGCCCTCCTCGCCGAGCTGCCCTTCGACGAGGCCACCTGGCTGCGCACCGCCAGGTCGCGCGCCACCTCGGGCGAGTCGGGCTACTCCACCCTGGAGCGCATCTGGGCCCGCCCCACCGCCGAGGTCAACGGCATCGGCGGCGGCTACCAGGGCGCGGGCAGCAAGACGATCATCCCGTCCTCCGCACTGGTGAAGATCAGCTTCCGGCTGGTCGCAGGCCAGGACCCCGACCGGATCCAGGACGTGGTCCGGGCCTGGGCCGAGGCACGGCTCCCGGCCGGCCTCGGGCACCGGATCGCCTTCGCCCCGGCCACCCGCCCCTGTCTGACCCCGCTGGACCACCCCGCCCTGCGGGCCGTGGCCCGCGCCATGGGACGGGCCTTCGGCCAGAAGATCCTCTTCACCCGTGAAGGAGGCTCGGGACCCGCCGCCGACCTCCAGGACGTGCTCGGCGCCCCCGTCCTCTTCCTGGGCATCTCCGTACCGTCCGACGGCTGGCACGCCCCCAACGAGAAGGTCGAGCTCGACCTCCTGCTCAAGGGCGTGGAGACGACCGCGTACCTGTGGGGCGATCTGGCCGCCGCACTCCGCTGAATCCTCTGAACACCCGATCCATCCCGGGGGAGTAGGAAGCACCTGTGAGCACCTTCGACAACGCCACCGCAGACCGGCCCATCGGCCTCACCGCGCCCAGCGGCATCGACCGCGCCGCGCACCACCGCCTCGACGAGGCCTGGCTGTCCGCCGCGTGGAGCCACCCGACCACCCGCGTGTTCGTCGTCTCCGGCGGCCAGGTGCTGATCGACGACACCGCCGACGGCGGTACGGAGATCGTCATGACCCCGGCCTTCGAGGCCCCGGTCACCGAGACCCACCGCTACTTCCTCGGCACCGACGAGGACGGCGTCAGCTACTTCGCGCTCCAGAAGGACTCCCTGCCCGGCCGCATGGACCAGCCGGCCCGCCCGGCCGGACTGCGCGAGGCGGGTCTGCTGCTCGGCCCGCGCGACGCGGGCCTGATGGTGCACGCGGTGGCCCTGGAGAACTGGCAGCGCCTGCACCGTTTCTGCTCCCGCTGCGGCGAGCGCACGGTTATCGCGGCGGCCGGCCACATCCGCCGCTGCCCGGCCTGCGGTGCCGAGCACTACCCGCGTACCGACCCCGCGGTCATCATGCTCGTGACGGACGACCAGGACCGCGCCCTGCTGGGCCGCCAGGTGCACTGGCCCGAGGGCCGTTTCTCCACGCTCGCCGGTTTCGTCGAGCCGGGCGAGTCGATCGAGCAGTCCGTGGCGCGCGAGGTCTTCGAGGAGGCGGGCATCACGGTCGGCGAGGTCGAGTACATCGCCAGCCAGCCCTGGCCGTTCCCGTCGAGCCTGATGCTCGGATTCATGGCACGGGCCACCTCGTTCGAGATCAATGTGGACGGCGAGGAGATCGAGGAGGCCCGCTGGTTCTCCCGCGAGGACCTGAAGGCCGCCTTCGAATCGGGCGAGATCCTGCCCCCGTTCGGCATCTCGATCGCGGCCCGGCTGATCGAGATCTGGTACGGCAAGCCGCTCCCGAAGCCGGGCAGCGCCGCCTGACCCCGTTCCCGTACGCGGACGCCCCCTCCGGTGCTCGACCGGAGGGGGCGTCCGCGTACGACGGAAGGCGCGGTCAGGCGGCGAGCGCCTGCTTGACCTGAGCCAGGGACGGGTTCGTCATGACGGCCTCGGCACCGGTGGAGCCGACCACCAGGACGGTGGGAACGGTCTGGTTGCCCCCGTTGGCCTTCTCGACGAAGGCCGCGGACTGCGGGTCGTGCTCGATGTTGATCTCGTTGTACGCGATGCCCTCGCGGTCCATCTGGCTCTTGAGCCGACGGCAGTAGCCGCACCACGTGGTGCTGTACATCGTCACAGTGCCCGACATGTCTTCGTGCTCCTTGGTCTCGTCAGTCTTCCGGACTCGCCTGCGGTCCTGCCGGACCCGTGCGTCCCGTCCGGCCCGTCCGTCTCATCCGTCACGCGGAGAAGCTGGACCGTGCGTCACCGCACGGAAGGGGAACGTACGCGAGGCGACCGCCATTCCCACAGCCGCCCACGGTTCACGGGACTGCGGTGGATGGGATCGGGGGCTGCGGTCCATCAGTGGACCATCGGCCGGGCCTGCGGTGCATTAGTACGACGGATGCGGTTCCCCTGTGGACAACTTCCACGCCCGTCTCTTCCGACCTGGCAGCATTGGCAGGGTGACAGCAGCAACGCATTCCTCCCTCTTCCCGCAGGTCCCCGAGTCGGCGGACGCCGTGCTCGACGGCCTGGACCCCGAGCAGCGCGAGGTCGCCACGGTCCTGCACGGCCCGGTGTGCGTGCTGGCCGGAGCCGGTACCGGCAAGACGCGTGCGATCACCCATCGCATCGCGTACGGAGTGCGCGCCGGAATACTCCAGCCCGGGAGCGTACTGGCTGTCACGTTCACCAACCGGGCCGCCGGTGAGATGCGCGGACGGCTGCGCCAGCTCGGCGCGGGCGGCGTCCAGGCACGCACGTTCCACTCCGCCGCACTGCGCCAGCTCCAGTACTTCTGGCCGAAGGCGGTCGGCGGCGAACTGCCCCGGCTGCTGGAGCGCAAGGTCCAGCTGGTCGCCGAGGCCGCTGCCCGCTGCCGCATCCGGCTCGACCGCAACGAGCTGCGGGACGTCACCAGCGAGATCGAGTGGTCCAAGGTCACCCAGACCGTGCCCGCCGACTACCCGGCCGTGATCGCGAAGACCCAGCGCGACGCCCCGCGCGACCCGGCCGAGATCTCCCAGATCTACGCGACGTACGAGGAGCTGAAACGCGACCGTTCGGTGATCGACTTCGAGGACGTGCTGCTCCTCACGGTCGCCATCCTCCAGGACCGCCACGACATCGCCGACCACGTCCGCCGCCAGTACCAGCACTTCGTCGTCGACGAGTACCAGGACGTCAGCCCGCTCCAGCAGCGGCTGCTGGACCTCTGGCTCGGCGACCGGGACACCCTGTGCGTCGTCGGCGACGCCAGCCAGACGATCTACTCCTTCACCGGAGCCACCCCCGACCACCTGCTGAACTTCCGCACCCGCCACCCCCGGGCGACGGTGGTCAAGCTGGTCCGGGACTACCGCTCCACCCCACAGGTGGTCCACCTGGCCAACGGACTGCTCGGCCAGGCCCGCGGCCGCGCGGCGGAGCACCGGCTCGAACTGGTCTCGCAGCGCGAGCCCGGCCCCGAGCCCTCCTACACGGAGTACGCGGACGAACCCTCGGAGGCCGAGGGCACCGCCCGCCGGATCCGCGATCTGATCGCCGCGGGAGTCCCGGCCGGCGAGATCGCCGTGCTCTACCGGGTCAACTCCCAGTCCGAGGTCTACGAGCAGGCCCTCGCGGACGCGGGTGTGCCGTACCAGCTGCGGGGCGCGGAGCGCTTCTTCGAGCGGGCGGAGGTGCGGGAGGCGGGGGTCGCCCTGCGCGGCGCCGCCCGCGCCGGGGGCAACGACCCCCTGCTCGACGAGGCGGAGGGGCTGCCCGCGGAAGTACGCGTGGTGCTCTCCACCAAGGGGTGGGCCTCGGAACCCCCCGCGGGCTCGGGGGCGGTCCGCGACCGCTGGGAATCCCTGGCCGCCCTGGTCCGGCTCGCCGAGGAATTCGAACGGGCCCGGCCCGGCGCGACCCTCTCCGACCTGGTGGCGGAGCTCGACGAGCGGGCAGCCGCCCAGCACGCCCCCACGGTCCAGGGGGTCACCCTCGCCTCGCTCCACTCGGCGAAGGGCCTGGAGTGGGACGCCGTGTTCCTGGTCGGCCTGACCGAGGGCATGATGCCGATCACCTACGCCAAGACCGACGAGCAGATCGAGGAGGAACGCCGACTGCTGTACGTCGGCGTCACCCGGGCCCGTGTCCACCTCTCGCTGTCGTGGTCGCTCTCCCGTTCGCCCGGCGGCCGCGCCGGACGGCGCCCGAGCCGCTTCCTCAACGGCCTGCGCCCCGGCTCGGTGCCCCTCGGCGCGCGTGGCGCGGCCGGTGGCGGCGGGATCGAACGGGGTCCCGGGCCGGTTCCCAAGCGTGGCCGTCGAGGCCCTGCCCGGTGCCGGGTCTGCGGCCGGACCCTCACCGACGCCGGCGAGATGAAGCTGATGCGCTGTGAGGACTGCCCCTCGGACATGGACGAGGCGCTGTACGAGCGGCTGCGCGACTGGCGGGCAGTGAGGGCCAAGGAGATCGGTCAGCCCGCCTACTGCGTCTTCACGGACAAGACGCTGATGGCGATCGCCGAGGCCGTACCGGGCAGTGAGGGCGAGCTGGCGGTGATCTCCGGGGTCGGCGCGCGGAAGCTGGGCCGGTTCGGAACCGCCGTCCTCGCTATTTGCGCAGGTGAGACGGTGGAGGAAGCGCTCGGCGGGACCGCTGACGAGATGTGAGAAAAACTCGTCGAAAAAATAGTTTGCGCCCGCCCCAGTCGTCACCATAGGTTCTTAACCACGGGAACAGCGACTTCTCTGAAGCCGTGGTCCTGTGCTGTACTTATCCGAATACGTAGGACCGGCCCGCCGGTCCGCCCGAGACGCCGAGAGGAGGCGATTGAAGTGATCAGCATCATCGAGACCAACAAAATGACCGATCTCTCGGTCGTCTCCGCCTGCTCGCTCGGCCTCGCGTGCTCCTCCGAGTCCTCGCTCCGTGGCACCGGTCTGTCCGGCATTTCCGCCGCCCGTCCGCTGTCCCCGGCGAGCCTCCCCGTGCAGGAGCGCAATGAGCGACCGGCTCAGGCACCGGCAGCAGCAGTAGCGAAGGGACGGGCCGCCCAGGCCTATGCCTTTGCGGCCGTCGGTGCGGGAGCGGAATCCGGCGCCAAGAAGCAGACGATGCACCACCACACGATGTGGGCCTTCCGTGGGCCTGAACCCTGGAGTGATCCAGCCTGATTCACCATCAGGCCGGCGCCTTCAGGGCCGCGGAACCCCACTCGGGATCCGCGGCCCTTTTGTTTTGTCCAAACGGACGAGACAGCGCGAAGGAGCCTCGGGACAAGCAGTACCCGGTACCAGCCGCCACCCGGCCAACAGGCCGGAACGACCAGACGAGGACACCACCCACCGTGCAACTCGAAGCGCACGCCCCGTCCGTACCGACTTCCGACACGATCCCGCCGCCCGGCCTCACGGAGGACTCCACCTTGATCCCCCTCACTGCGCTCACCGCGCTCGACGACGCCATCGAGAACCTCGGCGTGCCCGTCCCGTGCCGCTCCTACGACCCGGAGGTCTTCTTCGCGGAGTCGCCCGCCGACGTCGAGTACGCCAAGTCCCTCTGCCGCACCTGCCCGCTCGTCGAGGCCTGCCTCGCGGGTGCCAAGGAGCGTCGCGAGCCGTGGGGCGTCTGGGGCGGTGAGCTCTTCATCCAGGGCGTCGTCGTCGCTCGCAAGCGGCCGCGTGGTCGTCCGCGCAAGAACCCGGTCGCGGCGTGACCGCCGGACTGGGGGTCACGGCCCCCAAACACATGAAGCGCATCGGCACCATCGATCGTCCCCACACCCACGAACCCCGAAATCAGGCAGAAATGTCCGTCCCCACTCATGAGCCCGTCGGCTCCGCAACACCGAACGTCACGATCATCGGCGCGAACGACTCGCGTCAGAACAGGACCCGCGAAATGCAACTCATCCCAGAAGCCTTGGCCCGTGCTCATATGCACGACCGCCTGAGGGAGGCCGACGTGCAGCGGCAGGCCGTGCGCCTGGTGAACGCGCGCCGGATGCAGCGCCGGGCCGAGCGCGCCTCGATGCGCGCCCGCCGGGCGTTGGCGATGGCAGTCATGCACTAGTCACGCCGAACTCCAGCAGGACCCGCTGCCGGGCGGCCGCTCTCCGCCCGGCAGCGATCAGTACCCAGCCAGTACCCCTTCCGCGGGGCCGGTCCGGACGGACCGGCCCCGCGGTCGTGTTCCGCGACCGCGGCCTGAGGCGGAGCCCGGGGCGATGCCCCGTGGGAGTGCCGTGCCGCAGGGGCACCGCCCAATGACGCCGCGCGGCACGGCGACGACGGCGTTATCGTCACGAGGTGGACGAGGAGAAACAGCACCGGACGCAGCGGCCCGCGCAGAGCGACGCGGCGGCCGTCGCCTGTGCCCTGTGCGGTACCGCGGCCGACGGCGAGACCGCGCCGCCGACCTGGATCTGCTCCGTGGAGAACGGCAGCCACCAGTACTTCTGCGAAGAGTGTGCCCGCACCCACATCCGGTCGATCGAGAGCCGCCTCGACTCCGCCTGGTGGTGACCACCCACCAGCAAGCGGCCCCCGGCAGCACCACAGGGCACTGCCCTGTCGGAGAGGGGACGACCTGCCCGACCCGGCCGACCCGTCGGGTGCCCCCCTTCCGGCAGCGACAGCCCGGCGGACCTGCCACTTGCTGCCGTACCCGAGGGGGCCGACCCGGCCGACCCGTCGGGTGCCGCCCCGTCCGGCGACCGGTTCCGCCGACCCCGCCCGGGGGCGGGGGCGATCCGTCCGGTGGCGCCCCCCAAGGCGCACCGCCCGTCGGCGCAACCCCCGGCGGCGGCCCCGCCTGAAGGCGGTCGGTCCGGTGGGAGTGCGGGCGGGGGATGCGTCCCGGCGGACTACGTCCCGGCGGACTACGTCCCGGCGGACTACGTCCCGGCGGGTGCGTCGCCCGCCAACTCCCGCTCGGCCGACTTCTGCGGGGCCAACTCCTGGACCGTCGGCCCTTCCGCGTCCCGCTCCAGCCCGCTTCCGCCCCGCTCCAGCCCGCTTCCGTCCTGCTCCAGATCCTTTCCGTCCTGCTCCTGCTCGTCCTGCAGAAGAAAACCCGGCAACCAGGAAGAGAGCTCGTCGCGCAGCCGCACCGTGGCACCCAGTTGGCACAGCACCCCGATCGTGCTCAGCGTCACCCGGTGTATCAGCAGATAGGCGGGCGGCAGGTTCAGTTGCTTGCCGAGCTGATGAGCGGGGGAGCGGGGGTCCGCGATCCGTGCCGCCTGATTGCGCATCCAGCTCCGGGTGAACGTGAACTCCTCCACCTGCGCCGGCTCGATGATGGGGACGAGATAGTCGAGCACCGCATCCGGGTCGAGCTCGATCGTGTCCTTGACGAACCCCTCCCCGCGCAACAGCTCGTACACCGCGTCCGCCTCGCCCGCCAGCGTCAGTCGCAGGGAGTCCCCGATGGTCTGGGGCAGACCGCCCGGCAGCCGGTCCACCGTCCCGAAGTCCAAGACTCCCAGCCGCCACTCCCCGTCTTCGGCGGCCTCCTCGTCCGGCGGCAGCAGCCGGAAGTTGCCCGGGTGCGGGTCCGCGTGCAGCAGTCCGGTGCGCGCGGGCCCCGAGAAGAGAAAACGGGCCAGCAACTGACCGGCCCGGTCCCGCTGCTCCGGCGTGCCCTCCGCGATCACGTCGGCGAGCGGGACACCGTCCATCCACTCCGTCACCAGCACCTGGTCGGACTGGTGCACCACACCGGGGATCACCACGTCCGGGTCGTCCGCGAACTCCTCGGCGTGATCCCGCTGCGACCGTGCCTCCTGCTCGTAGTCCAGCTCCTCCGAGACCCGGTCGCGCAGCTCCGTGATGAGCGGCTTGATGTCCATCCCGGGGATCAACGGACCGAGCAGCCGGGCGAATCTGCTGAGCTGGGTCAGATCCGAGAGCAGCGCCTCCCCGGCGCCCGGATACTGCACCTTCACCGCGACGTGCCGCCCGTCGTGCCACACCGCCCGGTGCACCTGACCGATCGAGGCGGCGGCCGACGGCTTGTCCTCGAATTCGAGGAACAGCTCCTGCCAGTCCTCGCCGAGCCGTTCCGCCAGCACCGCATGGACGGTGCCGCTGGGCAGGGGCGGCGCGGCTTCCTGGAGTTTGGTGAGCGCCGCCCGGTACGGACCGGCGACCTCCTCGGGCAGGGCCGACTCGAAGACGGACAGGGCCTGCCCGAGCTTCATCGCCCCGCCCTTCAGCTCGCCGAGGACCTTGAACAGTTGGTCGGCGGTGCGCTGCTGCACCTCCCGGGCGACCAACTCCGCCGATTTCCCGCCGATCCGCTTGCCCAGACCCCACGTGGCCCGGCCCGCGAAGCCCAGAGGCAGGGCGGCCAGCTTGGCGGTACGGGTGACCGCTTTCCGGGGTAGATCAGACATGAGCCCCTCCAAATCCCAGACTGCCGTACCGCGTGCGGCGGTTACCCGGCCATTGTGTCCTGCCTCGCCCCGGTCCCGGAGGAGCGCTCCCTCCCCGTGTGCCCAGCCGCTCCGCAGGAGCAGTCCCGATGCGGTCCCAGGCGCTCGGACCGCCAGTCCAGCAGCGGTAGCGCCGCCTCCCAGCGGGTCCCCGTGCTCGCGGGCAGGTCCCCGTCCAGGAAGGACAGCGCATGGGCGGCCGCCAGCCCCGCCACCGCCGTCGCCAGGCCCAGATCGCAGGCCTGCACGGCGGTGCGCCGCCCGGACCGCCACTGCGACAGCATCCTGGTCCAGTCCTCGTCCCGGGCGGCGCGCTCCAGGGCCAGGCACCCGGCGCAGGCCGTGCCCCCGGGCAGGACCAGGGGCCCGACGACCCCGGTCGCCTCCATCACTCCGGCGTAGAGATGAGGAGTCCCCGACGCGATCCACGGTTCGGCAGACCGGGGGTCGGGGGCGTACACCGAGAGGCCGTCGCGAGGGGCCACCACGACCAGCGACAGCCCCGGCTCGCCACCGGCCGGGGAACCCGCCGTCTCCGCCGCCCGGGGAGCCGCCCCCGCGGCGGATCTGCGCACCAGCTGACGGGCGGCGGTGTCCCTGCGCTCCCCGACGGCCGCCGACGGAAGCCCGCCGGGCGAGACATCACCCGGCTCGGTGTGCCCGCCGTCGAGAACCTCCACCCTGCCTACCCCCGACCCCGACAGCACCGCCGCGACGGCGGCCCCGACCCGGCCGGCGCCCCGCACCTGGACCCGCATCCCCCGACGCGCCGCCAGCCGCCGCATCCCGCCGCCCGGTTCGGGATGGACGACGGAGAGCGAGGCCAGATCCGGCCGGTGCCGGTCCAGCGCGCCGGGCCGGTTCCGCAACGTTTCGGTCTCCGGGCCGGCGGACCGTACGTCGTCGATCAGCCCCGCGTTCGCCAATCGGGCTACCAGGGTGTCCACCTGATGGTCCGACAGGTCCAGCGTCCGGGCTTCCTCGCGCAGCAGCGGCAGGCCGCGCGTTCCGTCGAGCAGTTCCAGAAAACTGCCCGTGGCGATATCCAGCGGGCCGAACTTCACCGCGTGCGCGTGAGTCACCCCGAATTGCACGGTCCCACGGCTGCGCCATGCGCGGCGCAGTGCGGGCTTCAACATCGGATGCATGGTTACCCCCGGTCTGTGTTCCTTGATCCATGTGTGCGGGCGCGGGCCCGGATCTTCGCGAGATCCGTTGCCAGAATGCAGGCGGGCGCCGAAGCGTGCGGAAAGTTGTCCACAGGCATGGGGTATTAGTCGTTCAAATGGTGCATGCCGTGGAGTGGATCAAGGCGAACCGTCCCGGAGGCGGGACTTACCCCACGGACACCGGGTAACGTCGTGGCGTGCCCGCCGACCCGTCACCCGGATTCGCCGGGGAGACCCCCGCGCGCAGCGCCCGGACCCAGCAGCGCGGCGCGGTGGACCGGCCGCGCCGTGCCCCCGTGACCAGCGCGGTCGAGGTCCGCAGGAGCAATCGCCGCAGCAGAACGGTCTCCGCGTACCGGGAGGGCGACCGCACCATCGTGCTCATCCCGGCCCGGATGTCGGAGGCCGAGGAGCGGCGCTGGGTGGGCGTCATGCTCGACAAGCTCGCGGCGCAGGAGAGCAAGCGGGTCTTCGGCGACGGCGAACTCGCGGAGCGGGCGGCTCAGTTGTCCGCCCAGTACTTCGAGGGCCGGGCCAGACCGGCATCGGTGCGGTGGGTGACCAATCAGAACACCCGGTGGGGGTCGTGCACCCCCGCCGAAGGCAGCATCCGCCTGTCGCACCGGCTCCAGGGCATGCCCGAGTACGTCGTCGACTACGTACTCGTCCACGAGCTGGCCCACCTGCTCGTCCCCGGCCACGGTCCTCGCTTCTGGCGGCTGCTGGAGGCGTATCCCCGTACCGAGCGCGCACGCGGATATCTGGAGGGGGTGGTCGCCGCCGACCGGCTGCCCCATCTGCCCGCCGCGCGTGGTGAGTGACGTTCACCGATTCTGTACCGGGTGTGTACCGGCTTGGCCGGGTGTCGGCGTTTGCGGTTAGCCTGACGCGACGCATTCACATTCGGGATGGGGGACGGTCGTTACGCATGGCCAGGGAATTCCAACGCGGCCACAAGGCCAAGATCAGCGATCTCACACCGGGGACGGATCTGTACGTAGGTGTGCAGATCGCCGGTCAGGGACTGACCTTCGACATCAGTTGCTTCGGCCTCGACGCCAATGAGCAGCTCTCCGACGACCGGTATTTCATCTTCTTCAATCAGCCTAAATCGCCCGAGGAGTCCATTCAGCTTCTCGGCGCCCAGGCCGGCGACACCGAGTCGTTCCGCGTCACCCTGGACCGCATCCCGGCGAACATCCACAAGCTGTCGTTCACGGCGACGGTCGACGGCGCCGGGCAGATGTCCCAGATCGGCCCCGGATACATCCGGATCGTCGCGGGTGGCGAGGAAGTCGTCAGGTACGCCTTCAACGGTTCGGAGTTCACCACCGAGCGTGCGGTGATGCTGGGCGACTTCTACATGAAGGACGTCTGGCGGTTCGCCGCGGTCGGCCAGGGCTTCGACGGCGGCCTCGAAGCACTGCTGAAGAACTTCGGCGGCGAGGTAGCCGAGGAGGAGCCCGCCGCGCCGCAGCCGCAGGCAGCGGCGCCGTCGTTCGCCCCGCCCGCTCAGGCGGCCGCACCGGCCCCCGCCCCGTCCTTCGGTGCTCCCGCCGCACCGCAGCCGCCTCAGGCCCCGCAGCCGGCGCCGTCCTTCGGTACCCCGGCCCCGGGCCCGGCCCCCGCCCCGATCCCCACGCCGCAGCAGCAGATCCATGCCGCTCCGACGATGGCTGCGCCGCTGGTACCTCCCGGCGGCGTGGTGCCGCCGCCCGCCCCCGCCCCCGCCCCGTTCGGGCAGCCGGGCCACCCGCCCCAGCAGCCGCAGTTCGGGCAGGTCCCCGGGCAGGCACCCCCTGCCGCGCCCTACGGCCAGCAGCCCCCCGGCCCGTACGGCCAGCAGGCCCCGCCGCCCGCCCCGTACGGCCAGCAGCCACCGGCCCCGTTCGGTCAGCAGCCGCCCGGTGCGCCCCAGGGAGTACCGCAGGGTCTGCCGCAGGCCGGTGGCGGTCTCCAGGCGGCGCTCCAGCTGTACAAGGAGACGGCCACCGGACAGCGCTGGACCCCGCAGAACCAGAAGCTCATGCGGGTCGACCTCACCGTCGGCGACACGCCCGTGCTCGCCCGGCAGGGCAGCATGGTGATGTACCAGGGCAAGGTCGACTTCGGCTACAAGGGCGCCGGTTTCGTGGGCCGTATCGTCGGCAACGCCACCGGCCAGGAAATGCAGCTGATGCGCTGTACCGGCCGAGGACAGGTCTTCTTCGCCGAGGACGCCTCCCATCTGCACGCGATCGAGTTGCAGGGCGACGGCATCTGCGTCTCGGCGGAGAACGTCCTCGCCTTCGACGAGACGCTCCAGTACGAGGTCCGCAGGATCGACGGCCACGGCATTCCCGGCGGCGCCCTGTTCACCATGCAGTTCCAGGGCACCGGCACGGTCGTCGTCAAGACCCACGGCGTGCCCGTCGTCCTGCCCGTCACACCGACGACCTTCGCCGACTGCAACGCCGTCGTCGCCTGGTCGTCCGCCTCGCAGGTGATCATCTCCAGCCAGGTCCGGCTGCGCCGCAACGCCTACCCGGGGCACAGCGGAGAGACCGTGAACCTCCAGTTCCGGGGCGCTCCCGGCAACTTCATCGTCGTCCAGCCCTACGAGGTCTGAGGGAGCCCGTCATGAATCAGCAACTCGCGGGCTACGCCCCGACCCCCGTCACGGCCCGCATGGAGAACCACGGCAGCACGATGCTCAAGGTCGCCATGGCCACCGGCCAGGACCTCTACGCACGTACCGGCTCGATGGTCGCCTACGAGGGCTTCATCCAGTACGAACCCAACCCGCCCGCCGTCCGGCAGATCGCGTCCCAGTGGATCACCGGCGAGGGCACGCCGATCATGAAGTGCTCCGGGGACGGGCTGCTCTACCTCGCCGACTACGGCGCCGACGTGGTCGTCATCAACCTCAACAACGACTCCCTCTCGGTCAACGGCACCAATGTCCTCGCCTTCGACGGCCACCTCACCTGGGGTGTGGAGCGGGTCAAGGGCCTCGCCAAGTTCGCCGGCCAGGGCCTGTGGAACGTCTGCATCTCGGGCACCGGCTGGGTCGCCATCACCTCGCGCGGCACGCCGATCGTCGTCGACTGCGGACGCGGCGAGGACGAGACCTATGTCGACCCGGACGCCCTCGTGGCGTGGTCCCCGAACCTGAAGGTGAAGGGCAAGCGCAGCTTCAAGGCCTCCTCGCTCATCGGACGGGGCAGCGGCGAGGCCTACCAGATGGCGTTCTCCGGCCAGGGCGTCGTCGTCGTACAGCCGAGCGAGGACAGTACCGACCGCCTGCGGGTCCGGAACTGACAGGGGGAGGAGAACAACCATGCAGAGTCCACTCTTCAGCTACACGGAACAGCAGTCCCAGGACCGCTACGCCATCCAGAACCCGCAGCTCCTGCGGGTCGCGCTGACCGGCCACGACGACGTCCTCGCCCGCAAGGGCGCCATGGTCGCGTACCAGGGTCTGATGGAGTTCGACGGCGAGTACCAGTCGCACGGGCAGCGCCACGCCCGCGCGAGCACCGGTGAGGGCCTCGACCTGATGCGCTGCTCCGGGCAGGGCACCGTCTTCCTCGCCAACCTCGCGCAGCACATCCATGTGGTGGACGTCGACCACGACGGCATCACGGTCGACAGCGCCTACGTCCTGGCGCTGGACTCCGCGCTGCACACCGAGGTCATCGCGGTGGACAGCCAGTACGGCATCTCGGGCACCGGGAAGTACCAGCTCAACATCTCCGGCACCGGCAAGGTCGCTCTGATGACCTCGGGCCAGCCGCTGATGATGCAGGTCACGCCGGACAAGTACGTCAACGCCGACGCCGACGCGATCGTCGCCTGGTCCAGCTCGCTGCGGGTGCAGATGCAGGCCCAGACGCACTCCTCGGGTGTCTGGCGGAGGCGCGGGAACACCGGCGAGGGCTGGGAGCTCAGCTTCCTCGGCCAGGGCTTCGCCCTGGTCCAGCCGAGCGAGGTGCTGCCCCCGCAGGGCCACGAGATCGGCCAGGGCATCCGGGCCCAGTACGGGATGGGACAGCAGGGCGCCCACGGCTACAACCAGAACAACTCCTGGAACTGAGCCACCACGCACCGGCGGGCGCGCGACAGTGAGGGGCGGTCTCCACGGAGGCCGCCCCTCGCCCGTGCCACGGACCGCTCCTACCGGCGCTCCAGCGCGGCACGCGCGCGTTCCACCAGCCGTACGACCGAGGTGTCGGCCACCGAGGCGACTTCCTCGTACGCGAACCAGCGCAGGTCCAGCGACTCGTCGCTGATCCGCTCCGTCGAGCCGGAGGGCGCCAGCGCGGCGTACTGCACGTCCAGATGCCAGTGGCAGGGCGCGGGGATCGCATGGCGGTCCAGCCTGACCGGGCCGCCCGCGAGGAGGGTCAGGCCGGGGATGCCGGACTCCTCGGTCGCCTCCCGCAGTGCCGCGGCGGCGAGCGAGGCGTCCTGCGGCTCGCAGTGGCCGCCCATCTGCAGCCACATCCGGAGCTTGCGGTGGAGGGTGAGCAGCACCCGGCCGTGCTCCGGGTCGACGACCAGGGCGCTCGCCGTGAGATGGCCCGCTCCGCAGGCCTTCCACATGCCGTCGGGATGCTGCGCCAGGTGGTCGAGATAGGTCTGGCGCAGCTCGCCCTGGGCCGGGTCCGCCGGGTCGTCGTACCCCTTCAGCACGAGGGCGGCGTCGTCGTGCAGGCTCACCGGTCGCCGTCGCCCTTGTCGTCGTCCTCGCGGCCCTCGGCCTCCGCGGTCCCGGAGGAGTCCTTGCCCTCCGCGGCGGGCTTCTGCGGGCCCTTGGCGGCCTCGCCGAGCATCTTGTCCAGTTCGGAGAAGTCCAGCTGCTCGTGGTGCACGAAGCCGTCCGGATCGTCCAGGTCCTGGGCCGTCGGCAGCATGTCGGGGTGCTCCCACAGGGCGTCGCGCCCGTCGAGACCGCGCGCGTCGGTGAGGGACGCCCACAGCCGCGAGGCGTCGCGCAGCCGCCGCGGGCGCAGCTGCAGGCCGATGAGCGTGGCGAAGGTCTGCTCGGCCGGACCACCCGAGGCACGGCGCCTGCGCATCGTCTCGCGCAGCGCGTCCGCCGAGGTCAGACGGGACTTCGCGGCCTCGTGGACCACGGCGTCCACCCAGCCCTCGACGAGGGCGAGCGCCGTCTCCAGCCGGGCCAGGGCGGCCTTCTGCTCCGGGGTGTCCTCCGGCTGGAACATGCCCTGCTGAAGAGCGTCCTGGAGCTGCTCGGGCTGCGAGGGGTCGAACTGGCCGACGACGTCCTCCAGCTTGCTGGTGTCGACCTTGATGCCGCGGGCGTAGCCCTCGACGGCGCCGAACAGATGCGAGCGCAGCCACGGGACGTGCGCGAAGAGGCGCTGGTGCGCGGCCTCGCGCAGCGCGAGATAGAGCCGCACCTCGTCCTGCGGCACGCTGAGGTCCTTGCCGAACCGCTCCACGTTCAGCGGGAGCAGCGCGGCCTTGCCCGCCGGGCCCAGCGGCAGGCCGATGTCGGTCGAACCGACCACCTCGCCCGCCAGCACGCCCACGGCCTGCCCGATCTGCTGGCCGAACATCGCGCCGCCCATCGACCGCATCATGCCGATCAGCGGGCCGGCCATCGCCTGCATCTCCTCGGGCAGCACATCGCCCATGGCGAGACCGACGCGCTCCGCCACCGGGTCGACCAGCTTCTGCCAGGCCGGCAGGGACGCCTCGACCCACTCCGCACGGCTCCAGGCCACGGTCGAGACGGAACCGGAGGGCAGCGACGTCACGCCGTCCAGCCAGAGGTCGGCGAGGCGCAGCGCCTCATCGACGGCGGACCGCTCGGACGGGCCGACGCTGGCGTCCTTCGTGCCGTCCGGCGTGCCCTGCGAGACCGTCTGGCGGGCGATCTGCTTGGCCATGTCCCAGTTCACCGGGCCGCCCTCGTAGCTCAGCATCTGGCCGAGCTGCTGGAAGGCGGCACCCAGGTCATTGGGGTTCATCGAGCCGAACATCGCTGCGAACGGGTTGTCCCCGCCCGCGCCGGGCCCGAAGCCGAACGGGTTCGCCGGCCCGCCCGAGCCCTGCCCACCTCCGGTGGGGTCCTTCTTCTTGCCCTCGTCGCCGTTCTCCGGCTCCTCCGGCGGAAGGCCGAATCCGAATGGGGTGTCACTCACGGGTTTCCTCGGCTCATAGGGCCGCCGGCTCGAACCGACGGCGACTGCCCGACATCACCATCCAGCGTAGACACCAAAAGACCGCTCAGGCCCTCAGTGCTCCGTCGGCTCCCGGCCTGCGGCAGGATGGACGCCACCTGGTACGCACGCGTCATTCGGGTACGTACTGAAGACAACCGCTGGAGACGCCCGGTGAGTTCCCCAGATCCTCAGGTTCGCGCAGCGCGAAACCTGTCCGCCCCCTCGACCGAGAACAAACCAGAGAAGAGCCGTTCCAGGAACCGTGGCCCCGTCGTCGCGGTCACCGGAGCCGCGGGGGGCGTGGGCGCGCTGCTCACCGCACGCCTCGCGGCCTCCGAGGAGATCAAGCAGGTCATCGCCATCGACGAGCGGCGCGGCGACGTCTCCGAGGCGACCTGGCACGTTCTCGACGTCCGCGACCCCGCCATCGCGGAGAAGCTGCGCGGCGCGGACGTCGTGGTGCATCTCGCACTCGACCTCGACCTGGAGACCGACCCCGCCGCCCGCACCGCGTACAACGTGCGCGGCACCCAGACCGTGCTGACGGCGGCCGCCGCCGTCGGCGTGCACCGGGTCGTGCTGTGCACCTCGGCGATGGTCTACGGGGCGCTGCCCGACAACGACATCCCGCTCGCCGAGGACGCCGAGCTGCGCGCCACGGCCGAGGCCACCGGCGTCGGCGACCTCCTGGAGATCGAACGGCTCGGCCGCCGCGCGCCCCGCGCCCACCCCGGACTCAACGTGACCGTGGTCCGGCCGACCGTCCTGGTCGGCGGCACGGACACCGCGCTGACCCGTTACTTCGAGTCACCGCGCCTCCTGGTCGTCGCCGGTTCGCGTCCGGCCTGGCAGTTCTGCCATGTCGACGACCTGGTCACGGCCCTGGAGTACGCGGCGCTGGAGAGGATCGACGGCGAGTTCGCGGTCGGCTGCGACGGCTGGCTGGAACAGGAGGAGGTCGAGGAGCTCAGCGGCGTCCGGCGGATGGAGCTGCCCTCCGCCGTGGCCCTGGGCGCTGCCGCCCGGCTGCACCGGATCGGCCTCACCCCGTCCCCGGCGGGCGACCTGGCGTACACGATGCACCCCTGGGTGGTCAGCGTGAGCCGGCTGCACGACGTGGGCTGGCGCCCGAGCTGGACCAACGAGGAAGTGCTCGCCGCGCTCCTCGAAGAGGTGGAGGGCAGGCACACCGTCGCCGGACGCCGCCTCGGCCGCAAGGACGCCACCGCCGCCGGCGCCGCCGGGGCGACCGTGGCGCTGCTCGGCACCGCCGCCCTGGTCCGCCGCGCCCGCAAGGCCCGCCGCCGCATCTGAGGGCTGCCGCGGAGCTTCTGTAGAAGGCTCCAAGGTCAGGGGCGGCCCGCCGGTGGAAAACGCTATTCCGCCTTGTCGGTGCCGTGCGGCACCATGGGCCCCATGGCACCCACGTACGACCACCCCGGCGAGCAGGCGGCGGGCGACCCCGTCCGGCTGCTGGAGATCCGTGACACCCCGCTCTCGGTCGACGAGGTCTTCCGGGCCGTCGGGGACGACGCCGCGGGCGGCACGGCGCTCTTCGTCGGCACGGTGCGCAACCACGACGGCGGTCAGGACGTCGGCGGGCTCGGGTACTCCTGCCACCCCTCGGCGCGGGACGAGATGCGCCGGGTGGCCGAGAAGGTCGTCGCGGACTTCCCCGTCCGTGCGCTGGCCGCGGTCCACCGGGTGGGCGACCTCCAAGTGGGCGACATCGCGGTGGTCGTCGCCGTCTCCTGTCCGCACCGCGCGGAGGCCTTCGCGGCCTGCCGCAAGCTCATCGACGACCTCAAGCACGAGGTCCCGATCTGGAAGCACCAGCACTTCTCGGACGGTACCGAGGAGTGGGTCGGCGCCTGCTGAACGCAAGCCGGGCGGGAAGCCGTCCGGCCCGATTTGCGTAACCCGACCCCTGCCGTGAGCGTTGGTGTCCCAGACGGTTAATCTGCTGATCGGTCAGTTACGGTCGCTCACGAGGTAGGGAGGTCGTAATGGCAGCACTTGCCTGGTTGACGATTCCGCTTTTCGCTGCGCTCGGCGCTGCGATATGGGGAAGCTGGGCCACCCGTAATCGAACGACCGGCGATGTCTCCGAGCTCGCCGGCTATGCCCGTTTCCGCGAGGCGATGGAGAAGTCTCCTTCCGGTTCCGACATCGCCTGACGTTCCACCGCGCGTACGCAGTCGCCGATCCGCCGCAGGAACCCTGCCGCCGACGCCCTCGGGCGCGGCCCGCGCCAGGTTTCCCGCCCCGTACGGACCGGCCCCGGCGGTGCACTGACAGACCCTTCCCGTACTGTCGTTCCATGCCACGCCGCACCGCGACGATGCTCGCCTCCACGCTGATCCTCATCGCGCTGCTCTGCGCCGGCGTGCTGATCAAAGTGCCGTATTCGGAGATGTCTCCCGGGCCCACCGTGAACACCCTCGGCAAGGTCGGCGGCGAACCCGTCCTGCAGATTTCCGGACACAAGACGTACCCGACGTCCGGCAACCTCAACATGACGACGGTCCGGGTCACCGGAGCCGACTACGACATGAACCTCGTGGAGTCCGTCTACGGCTGGCTGGCCCACGACAGCGTGGTCGTCCCGCACGACACCCTGTACCCCGACGGCAAGACCGAGCAGCAGTCGACGCAGGAGAACGCCGAGGAGTTCAGCCAGTCCCAGGAGAGCGCCAAGGTCGCCGCGCTGACCGAGCTGGGCATCCCGGTGACGTCGCGGGTCGTGGTCTCCACGGTCGTCAAGGACAGCCCCGCCCAGGGCAAGCTGCACGCGGGCGATGTGATCAAGCAGGTCGACGGCACCCCCGTCAAGCAGCCCGAGGACGTCGCGAAGCTCGTCACCCGCCACGACCCCGGCGAGAAGGTCACCTTCACGGTCGTCCCCGCCCGCACGGCCCAGGCGGCCGAGAAGGCCGGCAAGGAGCCCGAGGGCAGCCGCGAGGTCGTCATCACCACCGTGAAGGCCCCCAAGGAGAACCGCGCGATCGTCGGCATCCAGGCCGGGACGGACCACACGTTCCCGTTCCGGATCGACATCAAGCTCGCCGACGTCGGCGGCCCGAGTGCCGGTCTGATGTTCTCGCTGGGCATCATCGACAAGCTGACGCCCGGCAACCTCACGGGCGGCAAGTTCATCGCGGGCACCGGCACGATCGACGACAAGGGCAAGGTCGGCCCGATCGGCGGGATCAACATGAAGCTGGTCGGCGCCCGCAACGCAGGGGCCAGGTTCTTCCTGACCCCGGACGAGAACTGCAAGGCCGCCGCCTCCGACACCCCGAGCGGACTCACGCTGGTGAAGGTCAGGACGATCGACGACGCGAAGAAGTCGCTGGAGAAGATCCGGGTGGGGGACACGGCCGGGCTGCCGAGCTGCTCGGCAGGCTGACCGCGCCCCCCTGCGCGGGGACGCGGCGGGATCAGGCCTCGAAGGTCGCGGCCAGCGCGTCGGCCAGTCCGGGCACCAGACCGGCGCCGGTCCGCACCTCGCTGGGGGTGTCCTTGGAGCGGAGCCGTACGGCCGACTCGCGCGTGCCGTCCCGGAGGACCGCCACGGTCATCCGCACCTCCTGGCGCTCCGGGTGCTTGGCGACCCACTTGGTCAGCTGCGCGTCGTCGAGCCCCTCGGGCACGGAGGCCTCGGCGGACGGCGGCAGCATCAGCCGTTCCACCGTCATCGCGCACCCGGTCACGGCGTCGGGCCAGGCGATCGTGGCGAGGAACTCGTCCAGGGCGGTGCCCGGCGGCAGCTCGTCCTGCTCGACGGGGGTCAGTGAGGCGGTCGGGGATTCGGCGCCGTCCAGACCGAGCTGGGCGGCGAGACCGGGCTCCTGGACCCGGAGCTTGGCGGTGTCGACCAGGGCGAAGAGCCGGGCCGGCTGGTCCCAGCCGAGGCCGGAGATGTACTCGTCGATTTCGAGCACGGCGATGGTGAGCGGGCTCGCGGCCATCGGAGGGCCTGAGGGGGAAACGTTGGACATGGCCAATATCCTGCCTCCTTCCGCCCCGGGAACGGGAACTAGGTAAAGCCTCAGTAAGTTGCATAGGTGGGCTCTACGATCGCTGGGCCCGCTCCACACGACCCGCGAACTTCGAGGTGCGCACGTTGGCTTTCCAGATGCCGGACCGCGGCGGAGGCCCGACCGGGCCACGGATCAGAGTCGGCCGCCCGTCCCGGCGTGCCCGTACCCTGCTCATGACACTGGGCGTCCTGGCGATTCTCGCCATGGCGTTCGTCATGTTCGCCGGGTTCTGGACGGACTGGCTCTGGTACCGGTCGGTCGCGTATTCATCCGTCTTCACCACCACCCTGTGGACCAAGATCGGGCTGTTCCTCGTCTTCGGACTGCTGATGGCCGTGGCCGTCGGCCTGAACATCTGGCTCGCGCACCGGCTCCGGCCGCCGCTGAGCGCGATGTCCCTGGAACAGCAGAGCCTGGACCGCTACCGGATGAGCCTCGCCCCGTACAAGAAGTGGGTGCTGCTCGCGATCACCGCGCTCGTCGGGCTGATCGCCGGGGCATCCGCCTCCGGCCAGTGGCGTACCTGGCTGATGTATGTGAACGGCGTGGCGTTCGGGCAGAAGGACCCCCAGTTCCATCTGGACGTGTCCTTCTACGCCTTCGATCTGCCCTGGTACCGCTTCCTGCTCGGCTTCGGCTTCGCGGCCACGGTGCTCTCGCTGATCGCCGCCGCGATGACCCACTACCTGTACGGCGGGCTGCGTGTCACCAGCCCCGGCGCGCGGGCGACCGGCGCGGCCACCGGCCATCTGTCGGTGCTGCTCGGTGTCTTCGTCTCGCTGAAGGCCGTGGCGTACTGGCTCGACCGGTACGGCCTGGCCGTGAAGTCCAGCGACTTCAAGGCCACGGACAACTGGACGGGCCTGCGGTACGTCGACGCCAACGCCTACCTGCCGGCGAAGACCATCCTGTTCTGCATCGCCGCGATCTGCGCCGTGCTGTTCTTCGCGACGCTCTGGCGCCGCACCTGGCAGCTTCCGGTGATCGGCTTCGGCCTGATGGTGCTCTCGGCGATCCTGATCGGCGGGCTGTACCCGGCGATCGTCCAGAAGTTCCAGGTCCAGCCGAACGAGCAGGCCAAGGAAGCGCCGTTCATCCGCAAGAACATCGAAGCGACGCGTGACGCGTACGACATCGACAACGCGCAGGTCGACGACTACTCGGGCAAGAGCACGACGGACGACGACACCAAGCTGCGCGCGAGTGCGAACGACGCCGCCAGCTACCGGGTGATGGACCCCAACGTCGTCTCCCCGGCCTTCCAGCAGCTCCAGCAGAAGAGGAACTACTACCAGTTCCCCAAGACGCTGGACGTCGACCGCTATAAGGACGCCGACGGCAAGGACCAGGACACGGTCATCGGTCTGCGCGAGCTCAACCTCGACGGCATCCCCAAGCGCAACTGGATCAACGACCACTTCACCTACACCCACGGTTACGGCGCCATCGCGGCCCGGGGCACGACGACCGGCAAGAACCCGAAGGGTTCGCCGGACTTCACCGAGTCCGGTCTTCCGACCACCGGCGACCTCGGCACGTACGAGCAGCAGATCTACTACGGCGAGAAGACCGAGCAGTACTCCATCGTCGGCGGGCCCCAGAAGGAGCTCGACTACGAGGAGGACGGCGAGAAGACCACCAGCTACAAGGGCAACAGCGGGGTCAGCCTCTCCAACGCCTTCAACCGCGCCGCGTACGCCGTCTCGTTCAGCGAGCCGCAGATCCTGTACTCGGGAGCCATCGGCGAGGGCTCGCGGATCCTCTACAACCGCACGCCCAAGGAGCGCGTCGAGGCGGTCGCCCCGTGGCTGACCATCGACGGCGACGCCTACCCGGCCGTGGTGAACGGCCGCATCCAGTGGGTCGTCGACGCGTACACCACGACCAACGGCTACCCGTACGCCTCGCGTACGACGCTCGGCGACACCACGGCCGACTCGCTGACCACCAACCAGCGTGCGGTCGTCGCCCAGCAGAACCAGGTCAACTACATCCGCAACTCGGTGAAGGCCACCGTCGACGCGTACGACGGCAAGGTGAAGCTCTACGAGTGGGACACCAAGGACCCGGTCCTCAAGACCTGGCGCAAGGCGTTCCCGGGAACGGTGGAGCCCCGGGCGGACATCCCGCAGGAGCTCATGGACCACCTGCGGTACCCGCAGGACCTGTTCAAGGTGCAGCGCGAGCTGCTCACCCGCTACCACGTCACCAACCCCGCGCAGTTCTACAGCGGCAGTGACGCGTGGCAGGTCCCGGACGACCCGACCAACAAGGAGTCCGGTGCCGTCCCGCCGTACTACCTGAGCATAAAGATGCCGGACCAGACGGCCCAGAAGTTCTCGCTGACGACCACGTTCACCCCGAAGGGGCGGCCCGACCTCGGGGCGTTCATGGCGGTGGACGCGGACGCGGCCAGCAAGGACTACGGCACGATAAGGCTGCTGAGAGTCACCTCCACGGTGAAGGGCCCCGGCCAGGTACAGAGCGAGCTCAACGGCAACGACGACGTCGCCGAGTTCGTGAGGAACCTGAAGGGAACCGACTCCGACATCGAGTACGGCAACCTGCTGACCGTGCCGCTCGAAGGGGGCTTCCTCTACATCGAGCCGGTCTACACGCGCGGTGGCACGCAGAACTACCCGCTGCTGCGCAAGGTCGCCGCGTCCTACGGGTCGAAGACCGTCTTCGAGAACAGCCTCGGCGAGGCACTCAACGCGGTCTTCGGGGTGACGGAATCCGACACCACCCAGCCGCCCTCGGACACCACCCGGCCTCCGGGCGACACCACGCAGCCGCCGGCCACCGGCGACGCGGCGCTGAAGAAGGCGATCGCGGACGCGCAGAAGGCCTATGCGGAGGGCGAGGCGGCCCTGAAGGACCAGGACTGGTCCGCCTACGGCAAGGCCCAGGAGGATCTGCAGGACGCGCTGAAGCGCGCGGCGGCCGCCCAGCCGAAGCCGGGCAGCGCCGACGGCTCGGACGGTGCGAACGGTTCGGACAGCGCAAAGGGTGCGGACAAAGCAAGCAGTTCGGACAAAAAGGAGAAACCAGCCAGCGCTGACAGTGGTGGCTGAGCAACCCGGTAAAGGCTCACCCCCGCGTCGTGGTACGGTTGCAACACAACGACGCGGGGTGGAGCAGCTCGGTAGCTCGCTGGGCTCATAACCCAGAGGTCGCAGGTTCAAATCCTGTCCCCGCTACTGAAAGACGAAGGCCCGGATCCTTTCGAGGATCCGGGCCTTCGTCGTGTCCCGGTGACTTTCTTGTGCAGGGTGCGTGAAGTGCGGTTCGCGGGGCACGAGTTGAGCCCGGACGTGTTTGACTTATCTCTCTGTGGGCATGTCGACAAAACGCTGAAGTGACCTCACTGGCCGCGATATACGAGGTGTACGCGGGTTACAGGTGGTGCGACGATGGTATTTATGGGGGACAGGGCAACTCTGTTGGAGACAGGGCGGTTTGTGCGGCATCGCGTTGATCGACCGGGTAGCGCGATGAATGCGGCATTCGGTGGTACCGCCGGGGGGAACAACGAGACCACTGACACACCCGAGACACCCGAGACGCCTGAGATCATCGAGGCGACCGAGACTGCCGAGACTGCGGGGTGTGCCGCGACCGCCGAGAGCACGGAGTTCACAGAGACCACGGGAAGCGCGAGGACCGGAAAAAGCGCCGGGACCGGCCGCACCCCGGAGACTCCCGGCGCCGCCGAGAGCCCGGAGAGCGCCGAGAGCGAGGCGCGTCACCGCCGTGCCGCCGACGCCGGGGACACCGCTTCGATGAGCGTCCTCGGCGCCCTTCTGCTGCGCCGCGGTGATCTGGACGGCGCCGAACCCTATCTGCGCGGGGCCACCGCGGACGGGGACCGGGCCGCGGCGAACAACCTGGGCGTCCTCCTCCACCAGCGCGGATACGTCGACGACGCGGCCGGCTGGTGGCGCATCGCCGCCGTCGCGGGGTCCGCCGCCGCGGCGCACGCGCTGGGCCGTCACTACCGCGAGCGCGGCGACGAGCCCGGCGCCGAGTACTGGCTGCGCCAGTCCGCCGAGCAGGGCCACGCGCTCGGCGCGTACGCCCTGGCCGAGCTGCTGGAACACCGCAGCGACGTCGGCGCCGAGCGCTGGCTCCGGGCCGCCGCCGAGCAGGGGCACCGGGAGGCCGCGTACCGCCTCGCGCGCATGCTGGACCGCAATGCGGCCGACGACCCGCACGACGCCTTCGGTCGTCCCGGGCTGGGCCCCGGCGCGGGCGACCGGCCCGGCACGGCCGACCGTTCCGCGCGACGCAAGGACGACGGCCCGGTGGCGGGCCCGGCGGCCGGGCGGGTGGGCGAGGCCGAGCAGTGGTACCGCCAGGCCGCCGCCCGTGGTCACCGGCGCGCCGCCCTGCACCTCGGCGCCATCCTCGAACAGCGCGGCGAGCCCAAGGAGGCCGGCCGGTGGTACCTCGTCTCCGCGAAGGCGGGCGAGGCCCGCGCCGCCTGCGCGCTCGGCTTCCTGCTGCGCGACGCGGGCGACGAGGAGAGCGCCGCCGTGTGGTGGCTGCGCGCCGCCCAGGACGGCGACGGCAACGCCGCCAACGCCCTCGGCGCCCTGCACGCGGCCCGGGGCGAGCAGCAGACCGCCGAGCGCTGGTACCGCGCCGCCATGGACGCGGGCGATGTCAACGGCGCCTACAACCTGGGCCTGCTCTGCGCGGCCCAGGACCGTACGCCGCAGGCCGAGCAGTGGTACCGCCGCGCCGCCTACGCGGGCCACCGCGAGGCCGCCAACGCGCTGGCCGTGCTCCTGCTCCAGGCGGGCGACGCGACCGGCGCCGAGCCCTGGTTCTCCAAGGCGGCCGAGGCGGGCAGCGTCGACGCGGCGTTCAACCTCGGCATCCTGTACGCCGGGCGCGACGAGGACCGCATGGCGCTGGTCTGGTACGAGCGGGCGGCGGCGGCCGGTCACACCGAGGCGGCCCTCCAGGTCGGCATGGCACTGCTGCACCACGGCGAGGAGCAGGAGGCGGAACGGCATCTGCGCTGCGCCGCGGGCGGCGGCAGCGCGGAGGCCGCCTTCCGGCTGGCCGGGGTGCTGGACTCCCGGCAGCCGCCGCCCGGCCCTCCCGCGCTCGGCGAGCCGATGCCGGAGAAGACCGAGTGCGAGGAGTGGTACGAGCGGGCCGCCGAGCAGGGGCACCGCCGCGCCCAGGTGCGGGTCGGGATGCTCGCGGCGGCCCGTGGCGACGTGGACAGCGCCGCCCGCTGGTACCGCGAGGCGGCCGAGTCGGGCAGCCGCAACGGCGCCTTCAACCTCGGGCTGCTGCTGGCCCGCGAGGGCAGCGAGCGCGAGGCCGCGCTGTGGTGGAGCCGGGCCGCGAACGACGGGCACGGACGGGCCGCCCTGCGCCTCGCCCTGCTGGCGGCCCGCCGGGGCGAGCTGACCGAGGGGCAGCGCTGGTGTGCGCGGGCGGTCCAGCTGGGTCCGGCGGAGGTCGCCGAGCGGGCCGCCCGGCTGCGCGAGGCGCTGCTCCAGGAGCTGACCGCATAGCTTCGGCGGGGCCGCGCGCGGCCCCGCCGGGCTGCCCGGGGGAACTGATTTGCGCTGGTCCGGAGCGGTGACGTAGAGTTCTAAACACAACGACGCGGGGTGGAGCAGCTCGGTAGCTCGCTGGGCTCATAACCCAGAGGTCGCAGGTTCAAATCCTGTCCCCGCTACTGAAGACAGAAGGCCGGATCCTTGAGGGGATCCGGCCTTCTGTGTGTGACGGGCCGGGGTCTCTGTGCGTATGCCCTGCGGTTCAGGGCGTGTGACCCACCGCCTCCGAGTACATCGCCCGGTCGACGGCCTTCGCCTCCGGCACCGGGGCGCCCTTCGAGACGCCCGAATCGGCGTACGCCTGCTGCACCCGGTCCGTCGTGCCCTTGCGTATCTCCCAGTCCATCCGCATCGACGGGGTCGAGCGGAGCGTGGCCTCGTCGGTCTTCAGCAGCTTCGCCAGCTCGGTGACGAAGCGGGGATCGGCCTTGTAGTCACCGGCGAAGTAGGTGTTCACCGTCCGGATGTAGGCGCGGAGAAAGGCGACCCCCGCGTCCGGGGCCTCGTTGAGCAGCGTCGGGCCGAAGAGCAGGCCGCCGAGCGGTTCGCCGACGGGCTGGCCTCCCAGGAACGCGTACTTCGGGTCGCCGTCCACCTTGCGCCAGATGGGGTCGAGCAGCCAGGCGGAGTCCACGCCGCCGTTCTGGAGCGCGGTCAGCACATCGGCGGAACCGAGCTGCTGGAAGCTGATCCGGTCGAGGCCGCCGCCATGCTTCTTGAGGGAGGTGTCCATCGGGTACGCGATGACCGACCCCTTGCCGATCATGGTGCCGAGCTTCCGGCCCGCCATCTCGACGTGCCCGGCGCTCTCGCCGTCCTTGAGACGCACCCACAGGCCGCTCCTGGACGCGGGGTCGGGGGAGAAGTTCCCCGCGACCCACTTGATGTCGAAGCCGCCGTCGATGCCGTTCATCACGGCCGCCTCAGGGGCCGCCCACTGGGCGTCCACATCGCCCTTGGCGAGCAGGGGCAGGGCGTCCGGGGTGGGCAGCACCTTCAGTTCGACGTCCAGCCCCTCCTTGGCGAACTCGCCCTTCGCCACCGCGATCTGGAGCGGAGCGACGTACTCCGCGCTCAGGGTGCCGGTGGCGACGGTGATGCTCCGCTTCTTGGCCAGGGGCCGGGGGGCCGGGGCGCCCCGGTCGCAGCGGGCCGCCTTCCGGTCGGGGGCGAGGTCGGCCGGGTCGGTCCAGCTGCCGGTGCCGCAGCCCGCGACGGGCCTGATGGTGCGTGGCGCGGCGGCCCGGCCGTCGCCGCCGGAGTCGTGCCCGGCGCAGCCCGCCGCGCCGAGCAGGGACACCATGGCGAGCGCGAGGGTGCGGATGAAGGGGTTCGGTGTGCGCACAGTGCCTCCGTACGAGGGGTGTGGGGAAGCCGTTCAGGACCGGCCGCGGCCGCGGTCGCGCGGGGCCCAGGGGGTGAGCAGCCGCCCGACGGTCCGTACCGCTTCGGAGAAGAGGACACCGAGGACCGCCACACAGACGATGCCGACGAACATCACGTCGTTCTGGAACAGCGCCCGGGAGTCGAAGATCAGATGGCCGAGACCGTCGGCCGCGGCGATCTGCTCGGAGGCGACGATGACGAGCACGGCCACCCCCGCCGCGATCCGCGCCCCGACCAGGACCGCGGGCAGTGAGGCGGGCAGCAGCACATGGCGGAACATCTGCCAGGGCGAGGCGCCGAAGACCTGACCGGCATCACGGTGGCCGGCCGGGACGGCGAGCACGGCCGCCATGGTGGAGATCCAGACGAAGAAGAAGACGGTCGCGGCGACCAGGGCGATCTGCGGTCCTTCCCCGAGGCCGAACATGTTGAGGAAGACCGGCAGCAGCGCCAGCTTCGGCACGACGTACAGGGCGTCGAGCAACGGCTCCAGCGCCGCCCGTACGAGGGAGAGCGAGCCCATCAGCAGGCCGAGCGCGTACCCCGCGACGGTGCCGATCGCATAGCCGCCGAGGACCCGCTTGAGCGTGGCCCACACGTCCGGCCACAGCTCACCGGCGCCCGCCCGGTCCCAGCCGTCCGCCAGGATGGTGGAGGGGGCGGGGTAGACCCGGGCATCGATCCAGGACCGTGCGGCGGCCAGTTGCCAGAGCAGCACGAGGAGCAGCGGTACGGCGACGGCGAGGGCGGTCTCCAGCGCGCGGCGCCTGCGGTGGGTGCGCACCGGACGCAGCTCCCGCGGGCCCGGTCTGCGGACCAGGAGGCCCTCGTCGGACCCGGTGGCCTTCACGGTGACGGTCATGCCAGGACCGCCTCCCCGCGCACCTCGCCGCGCAGCAGCTCCCACAGCTCGCTCTTCAGCTCGGTGAATTCGGGTGCCGACCGTACGGTGCCGGTGCGTGGCCGGCCGAACGGCGGGCGGCGCTCGGCGATGAACCGCCCCGGCCTGGCGGACATCACCAGCACCCTGTCCCCGAGCACGATCGCCTCTTCGAGGCTGTGGGTGATGAAGAGGGTGGTGGTGCGGGTGGTCTGGGTGAGATCGAGCAGCTCGTCCTGGAGGATGGTGCGCAGTTGGGCGTCGAGCGCCGCGAACGGCTCGTCCATCAGCAGTACCTCGGGTTCGACGGCGAGGGCGCGGGCGATCGCGACCCGTTGCCGCATTCCGCCGGAGAGGGCGGCCGGATACGCCCCCGCGAAGTCGGAGAGCCCCGTGCGGGCCAGCCAGTCGCGCGCCCTGGCGTCGGCCTCCTTGCGCGGCACGCGCTGGATGTCGAGGCCGAACCGGACGTTGGCGAGCACGGTCTTCCAGTCGTAGATGCCGTAGTCCTGGAAGATCATCGCCGCCGGCCGGGGCGAGGCCGTACGGATGGACAGCTCGCCCGAGCTGGGCCTGAGGAGTCCGGCGGCGATCCTGAGCAGCGTGGACTTGCCGCAGCCGGACGGGCCGACGACGCAGGTGAATTCGCCCGGCGCGACGGAGAGATCGAGCGGGCCGAGGGCGGACAGGGCCTTGGTGCCCCGCCCGAACGAGCGGGTGAGGGCGTCGGCGCGGAGTTTGGGGCGGGTGGCTGCGGTGGTCGGTGGGGTCGGGTGCGGATCTCCCACGGTCTCTCCTCGCGCGTATCGAGGTGCGGTTCCGCCGCGGGGCGGAGGCGATCGCCGCAGACGATATGACTACCCGTCAGATTGGGGAAGAGGGTGCGCGTGTGCCGGTGGCGGGGGGAGGGGGTGTCCGCCGGGGGATTCCGTGCGAAAGGCCCCGGTGCGGGTGATGCTCGCACCGGGGCCTTCGTCGTTCGGCGTACCGCTCAGCCCGTCGCCGCGCAGGTGGGGCAGAGGCCGCGGTAGGTCACCTCGACGCCGGAGACCGTGAAGCCGAAGCGCTCGTCGCTCGGCAGGTCGGCCATCGGGTCACCGGCCGGGTGCACGTCGCGGATCGTGCCGCAGTTGGCGCAGACCAGGTGGTGGTGGGGCCGGTGCGCGTTCGGGTCGTAGCGCTTGGCGCGGCGGTCGGTGGAGACCTCGATGACCTCGCCGAGCGTCACCATCTCGCCCAGCGTGTTGTAGACGGTGGCGCGGGAGATCTCGGGCAGCTTGGCCACGGCCCGCGCATGGACCTCGTCGGCCGTCAGGTGCACATGGTCCCCGTCGAGGACCTCGGCCACGACGCGCCGCTGCGCAGTCATGCGCCAGCCGCGTCCGCGAAGTCGTTCCAACAGGTCACTCATAGAAACAAGCCTAACAGTGAAGGGACCAGGTCCCGAACGGGTGTGACTTTGGATGCTCACTTGACTTGGACTTAGTCCATTGTAGGATCGAGACCGGCATACGCCAAGGGACAGGCTGTGCAGGACATGACGAATGTGCAGGAACGACGCAGGAGGCGCACGTGACGCAGGGACCGCTCACCACGGAGGCCGGCGCGCCGGTCGCCGACAACCAGAACAGCCAGACCGCGGGCGTCGGCGGTCCCGTCCTGGTGCAGGACCAGTCGCTGCTGGAGAAGCTCGCCCACTTCAACCGTGAGCGCATCCCGGAGCGCATCGTCCACGCCCGCGGCGCCGGCGCGTACGGCACGTTCACGCTGACCCGCGACGTCTCGCAGTGGACGCGGGCGAAGTTCCTCTCCGAGGTCGGCAAGCAGACCGAGACCTTCCTCCGCTTCTCGACCGTCGCGGGGAACCTCGGCTCGGCCGACGCGGTGCGCGACCCGCGCGGTTTCGCGCTGAAGTTCTACACCGAAGAGGGCAACTACGACCTCGTCGGCAACAACACCCCGGTGTTCTTCATCAAGGACGCCATCAAGTTCCCGGACTTCATCCACACCCAGAAGCGCGACCCGTACACCGGCTCGCAGGAGGCGGACAACGTCTGGGACTTCTGGGGTCTGTCGCCCGAGTCCACCCACCAGGTGACCTGGCTCTTCGGCGACCGGGGCATCCCCGCCACGCTGCGCCACATGAACGGCTACGGCTCGCACACGTACCAGTGGAACAACGAGGCGGGCGAGGTCTTCTGGGTCAAGTACCACTTCAAGACCGACCAGGGCATCAAGAACCTCACCCAGGCCGAGGCCAACAAGCTCGCCGGTGAGGACCCGGACAGCCACCAGCGCGATCTGCGCGAGGCGATCGAGCGCGGCGACTTCCCGTCCTGGACGGTGCAGGTCCAGATCATGCCGGCGGCCGAGGCGGCCACATACCGCTTCAACCCGTTCGACCTCACCAAGGTGTGGCCGCACGCGGACTACCCGCCGATCGAGATCGGGAAGCTGGAGCTCAACCGGAACCCGGAGAACATCTTCGCGGAGACCGAGCAGTCGATCTTCAGCCCCGCGCACTTCGTGCCGGGCATCGGCCCCTCGCCCGACAAGATGCTCCAGGGCCGTCTCTTCGCGTACGGCGACGCCCACCGCTACCGCGTCGGCATCAACGCCGACCACCTGCCGGTGAACCGTCCGCACGCCACCGAGGCGCGTACCAACAGCCGTGACGGCTATCTGTACGACGGCCGCCACAAGGGCGCGAAGAACTACGAGCCCAACAGCTTCGGCGGTCCGGTCCAGACCGACCGCCCGCTCTGGGAGCCCACCGTCGTCACCGGCGAGGTCGCCACGCACGCGGCCCCGAGCCACGCCGAGGACAACGACTTCGTGCAGGCCGGGAACCTCTACCGGCTCTACTCCGAGGACGAGAAGGCCCGGCTGATCGACAACCTCGCCGGGTTCATCGCCAAGGTGTCGCGCGACGACATCGCCGAGCGTGCGATCAACAACTTCCGCCAGGCGGACGGCGACTTCGGCAAGCGTCTGGAGGCCGCGGTCCAGGCCCTTCGCGGCTGACCCGGACGACTGTCGTCGGCGGTGGGCCGGTCTCCCCTGCGGGGGTGGCCGGCCCACCGGTCGTCCGCCGGGGGTTCAGCCGAGGAGTTCCGCGTGATGGCGGCGCCTCGCGGGGATCCAGCAGCGCAGGATGTCGCGGACGGAGACGATGCCCACGGGCCCGTGGTCGTCCAGCACGACCAGATGACGGAAGCCGCCGTGCGTCATGGCCTCCGCGGCCTCGGCCAGGGTCCAGGTGGGCGCGGCGAAGACCACGTCGGTGGTGGTGTGGGTGGCGGCGGTCTCGACATCCGGATCCTGGCCGGAGCCGACCGCGTTGAGGATGTCGCGTTCGGTGAGGATGCCGAGCCCGCTGTTGTCGTTGTCCAGGACCACCGCCGCCCCGATGCGGCGGGCCGACATCAGCCGGGCTGCCTGGCGGAGCGTATGGGCGGGGCCGATGGTGAGGACCAGTGTGCTCATGGCGTCTCGGACGAGCATGAAGGGAGCCACCTCCTTGGTGAAACGGCGCGTGCGCCGATTCACAAGTTCACAAGCGGGGGGACTCTCAGAGTTGCACCGATGCGCGGATGGAACAAGAGGGGTGAATCGCCCAAAAGGCGTGCGCCGGGGCGCGACGCCCTTCGGTGACGTACCGCTGCCGGGCGGGCCGGTTCAGTAGCGCTGGTTCAGATAGCCGAGCAGCTCGTGGTGGAGCAGCCCGTTCGAGGCCGCGGCGTTGCCACCCCCCGGACCGGGGACCCCGTCCAGGCTGGTGAAGCTTCCGCCCGCCTCCTGGACGACGATCGAGGGGGCCGCCATGTCCCAGAGCGAGAGCTCCGGCTCCGCGCAGATGTCCACCGAACCCTCGGCGACCATCATGTACGGCCAGAAGTCCCCGTACCCGCGCGTGCGCCAGCAGGCCCTCGTCAGATCCAGGAACCCGTCGAGGCGGCCCTGCTCCTCCCAGCCGCTCAGGGAGGCGTACCCGAACGAGGCGTCCGCGATCCGCTCGACCTTCGACACCTGGAGCCGGGTCGCCGAGGTCAGGCTGCGGCCGGAGAACGCGCCCGCTCCCTTCGCCGCCCACCAGCGACGGTTCAGCGCGGGCGCGGACACCACGCCGACCACCGGCCGGAAGCCGTCCTCACCGGCCTCCATCAGCGAGATCAGCGTCGCCCAGACCGGCACGCCGCGTACGTAGTTCTTGGTCCCGTCGATCGGGTCGACGACCCAGCGCCGGGGGCCGGTGCCCTCGATCCCGAATTCCTCGCCCAGGATCGCGTCGCGCGGGCGGGCCCGATGGAGGTGACCGCGGATCAGCTCCTCGGCGGCCTTGTCGGCCTCGCTCACCGGCGTCATGTCCGGCTTCGTCTCGACCTTGAGGTCGAGAGCCTTGAACCGGTCCATCGTCGCCGCGTCGGCGGCATCCGCCAGTACATGGGCAAGGCGCAGATCATCGTGGTAATCGGGCATGCCGTCACAGTATCGATCACGGGTGTACGGGGCCACAGGACCCCGGGGCCGCGCGGGCCATTGACAGCCCCGGGGCGCGCGTCAACTCTGGGACGCGGAACCCTCGGCGGGGGGAGGCGGCGATGCCCACGGCGCGAGACGTACTGCTGGACGCCGCCCTCTCGGCACTGGCGACCCGGCCCTGGACCTCGGTGCGCATGGTGGACGTGGCGTACGCCGCGGGCGTCTCCCGGCAGACCCTCCACAACGAGTTCGGCGGCAAGGACGGGCTGGCCCGTGCCCTGGTCCGCGACGCCGTCGAGGGCTATCTCGCCGGAGTCGAGCGGGCGCTGGCATCGGCCGGGGACACGGAGGACAGGCTGGCCGCCACCGCTGCCTGGACCGTTCGCGCCGCGCGGGCGAACGTACTGGTCAGGGCGTTGCTCACCGGGTGCTGGAGCGAGCGCCTGCCCCGCCCCGCGCCGACCGCGGCCCCGGTCCACGGCCCGCGGCGCGCCGAGCCCTGGCCGCCGGCCCCCGCCGAACTGCTCCGCAGGGCCGGTGAGCGCGCGGTGGCCGCACTCGGCACGGAACGGCCGCCGTGCGATCCGGAGACACTGGCCGCCGGCTGCGAGATCGCGCTGCGACTCGCCCTGAGCTACGCGCTGGTGCCCGCGGCGGCACAGGACGAGGGGACGGTGCCGCTGGTGCGCCGGGCCGTGGCGCGGGCGGGGGACGCGGGCGGACCGGGAGCGGGGCCACCGGCACGGGCGGAGGACACGGGCGGACCGGGAGCGGGGTCACCGGCGCGGGCGGGGGACGCGGTCAGTGGGACGAGCCCGAGAGCTGGAGCCCGATCACCCCGAGGATCACCAGGGAGATGGAGACCAGCTTGAGGGTGGAGACCACGTCGTCCAGGAAGACCATGCCGTAGATCGCGGTGCCCGCCGCGCCGATCCCGGTCCATACGGCATAGGCGGGCCCCACGTCGAGCTTCTTCAGCGACATCGTCAGCAGACCGAAGCTGCCGAGGGCGAAGACGCAGAACGCGATGGTCGGCCAGAGCCGGGTGAAGCCGTGCGAGAGTTTCAGACAGACGGCGAAGCCGGTCTCCAAGAGTCCTGCGACCACGACCAGCAGCCACGCCATAGTCAGTGCCCTCCCACGTCGGTGACCGCCTCGCCACACTGAATGTGATTATGCATTTACCTGCGGCGGCAGCGCGCAAACGTGCCCGGTCAGTCGCCCTCGCGTCGCTCCCGGGTGGACAGCAGCCGGTGCAGCGAGTCCAGCCGGGCCGGATCGGCGTGGCCGTCCGCCACCCAGGCGTCCAGGGCGCATTCCGGTTGATGACCGTCGTGGGTGCAGCCGCGCGGGCAGCCCTCGGTGCCCGGCTCCAGGTCCGGGAACGCGTGGATCACCCGGGACGGGTCGATGTGGTTCAGCCCGAAGGAGCGCACCCCGGGGGTGTCGATCACCCAGCCGCGGTAGTCCGGCAGCGGCAGCGCCAGCGCCGACGTGGTGGTGTGCCGGCCGCGGCCGGTGACCGCGTTGACCACTCCCGTGGTACGCCGCCGGTCCTTCGGCACCAGCGCGTTGACCAGCGTGGTCTTGCCGACGCCGGAGTGCCCGACGAAGGCGGTGACCCGGTCGTTCAGCTGCTCGCGGACCCGCTCGGCCGCGTCGCCGTTCTCCAGTTCCTCGCGGCTGGTCACGATGAACGGCACACCCAGCGGGGTGTACGCCTCCAGCAGCTTGTCCGGGGAGGCCAGATCGGACTTGGTCAGCACCAGCAGCGGGGAGAGCCCGCCGTCGTACGCGGCGACCAGACAGCGGTCGATCATCCGGGGGCGGGGTTCCGGATCCGCCAGCGCGGTGACGATCGCCAGCTGGTCGGCGTTGGCGACGACCACCCGCTCGAACGGGTCGTCGTCGTCCGCGGTCCGGCGCAGCACCGAGCGGCGCTCACCGATGCGGACGATCCGGGCGAGGGTGTCCTTGTCACCGGAGAGATCGCCGACGATGGAGACGGTGTCGCCCACCACGGCGGCCTTCCGGCCCAGCTCACGGGCCTTCATCGCCACGACCGTGCGGCCGTCGACGAGACAGGTGAGGCGGCCCCGGTCGACGGTGAGGACCATGCCCTCCTCGGCGTCCTCGTGCTTCGGGCGGGTGTGGGTGCGGGGCCGGTTGCCCTTCGGGTTGGGGCGGAACCGGATGTCGTCCTCGTCGGGGTTCTTGCCGTAGCGGCGCATGTCTCAGGCCCCGAGCATTCCGGTCCACATCTGCGGGAAGTCCGGCAGGGTCTTGGCGGTGGTCGCCACGTTCTCGATCTCCACTCCGGGGACGGCCAGGCCGATGATCGACCCCGCGGTCGCCATCCGGTGGTCGTCGTAGGTGTGGAACGTACCGCCGTGCAGCGGCCGGGGCCGGATGTGGAGGCCGTCGGCGGTCTCGGTGACGTCGCCGCCCAGCTCGTTGATCTCCTTGGTGAGCGCGGCGAGCCGGTCCGTCTCGTGCAGCCGCAGATGGGCCACGCCACTGAGGGTGGACGGCGAGTCGGCCAGGGCCGCGACCGCCGCGATGCCCGGGGTCAGCTCGCCGACCTCGCCGAGGTCGACGTCGATGCCGTGGATACGGCCGGAACCGGTGAAGGTGAGGCCGCGCCCGGTCAGCTCGCAGCTGCCGCCCATCGCCGTGAAGATCTCCCGCAGCGCGTCGCCCGGCTGGGTGGTGTGCTCGGGCCAGTCGGGGATGGTGACCCGGCCGCCGGTGACCAGGGCGGCCGCGAGGAAGGGCTGGGCGTTGGAGAGGTCGGGCTCGATGGTCAGGTCGCGGCCGAGCAGGGCGGAGTGCGAGACCCGCCAGACGTTCGGCTCGCCGCCCGTCTCCGGCTCGTCGACCTGCGCGCCGACCGCCCGCAGCATGTCGACCGTCATCCGGATGTGCGGCATGGAGGGGAGCCGGGCGCCGGTGTGGCGGACCTCCACCCCCTGGTTGAAACGGGGCGCCGACAGCAGCAGCGCCGAGACGAACTGGGAGGACGAGGAGGCGTCGATCTCGACCGGGCCGCCGTCCAGCGCACCGCCACCGTGCACCGTCATCGGCAGCGAACCGCGCCCCTCGTCGTCGATCCGGGCACCGAGCACGCGCAGCGCGTCGATGACACCGGTCAGCGGGCGCTCGTACGCGCGCGGGTCGCCGTCGAAGCGGACCGGGCCGTCGGCCAGGGCGGCGACCGGCGGCAGGAAGCGCATGACCGTGCCCGCGTTGCCGACGTCGACCGTGGTCGGGCCGTGCAGTCCGGCGGGGATGACCCGCCAGGCCTCGCCGGAGCCGTCCGGGCCCACGCCCTCCTCGATGCCGACGCCCATCGAGCGCAGAGCCTCGGCCATCAGCAGGGTGTCGCGCGAGCGCAGCGGGCGGCGCAGCCAGCCGGGCTCGGCGGCGAGCGAGGCCAGGACCAGCGCGCGGTTGGTGACCGATTTCGACCCGGGCACGGTGACCGTCGCGTCGACGGCCCCGGTCGCATGCGGGGCGGGCCAGAGAGCGGGGTGCACGGAGCTTTCGGTCATGGCCCTACTTTAGAGCGTCCGGCACCGGGCCTCGCGGCGTCGCGCGGCCGGGGCGGGCACCCCGCCGCCCGGTCGCCGCTCACCCCGTTCCCCGGGCCCCGGGCGCACGGCTCCGCCGGAGCGGGGGAAGCCCCCTGCCGGTGCCGCCGCCGGATCTACAGGCCGAGCAGCCAGCGCCCGCCGCCGATCAGCGAGCTGAGCGACACCACGTGGAAGAGGAAGAGCCAGAGCGCGGCCGGTACGTCCGTCAGCCGTGAGAGCTGGTCCGCGTCCGAGTCCGGCGCGCCGCCGTGCCGCCGCTTGGACTGGAGCTCGAAGACCGGGCGCACGCCGCCGAGGAGCAGGAACCACACCACGGTGTACGCGAACAGCGACTGCCAGTCCGGTGCGGCCAGCCAGGACACCAGCAGGAACGCCGAACCGGCGAAGATCACCGCCAGCGCCCCGTACACATTCCGGATCATCACCAGCATCACCGCGAGCAGCGCGGTGGCCACCCACAGCAGCAGCGTGATCCTGCCCTGGACCAGCAGCCACGCGCCGCCCAGGCCCAGCAGCGACGGGGCGGTGTAGCCGGCGGCCGCGGTGAGGACCATGCCGATGCCGGTCGGTTTGCCGCGGCTGACGGTCAGGCCGCTGGTGTCCGAGTGCAGCCGGATGCCGGACAGCTGCCGTCCGGTGAGCAGCGCGACCAGCCCGTGCCCGCCCTCGTGCGCGATGGTGATCGCGTTGCGGGCCGGCCGCCAGAGCGGGTTCGGCACGACGGCGAACAGCGCGAGCGTGCCGGTCACCACCACGAGCCACTGCGCGGGGGCCGGCTGGGTACCGAAGACGCGGTCCCACAGGTTGCCCAGATCGGTGCTGTCCATGGTGCGGGCGGCTCCTTGCGGTTCGGCTTGCGGTATCGCCGTCCTGCCGGTGTGACGGTCGTGGCAGTCTGGCACTCATGTGCGGACGGTATGCAGCGAGTCGGCGGCCCGAGGACCTGACCGGACTCTTCCAGGTCGAGAAGTGGGAACCCGCGGAGGCCCTCGCGCCCGATTGGAACGTGGCGCCCACCAAGGAGGTCTACGCCGTACTGGAACGTCCTGTGAAAGACGCAGACGACCAGCGTCCGGTTCGCCAGATGCGCGCGCTGAAGTGGGGGCTCGTACCCTCCTGGGCGAAGTCGCCGGAGGGCGCCGCCCGAATGATCAACGCCCGCGCGGAGACCGTCCACGAGAAGCCGTCCTTCCGCCGCCCCTTCGTCTCCCGGCGCTGCATCCTGCCCGCCGACGGCTACTACGAGTGGGTCACCGGCGCGGACGAGCGGCAGCTGGAGGAGCAGGGGAAGCGGAAGCGCCCGCGCAAGCAGCCGTACTTCGTCACGCCCGCCGACGGCTCGGTCTTCGCGATGGCCGGGCTGTACGAGTTCTGGCGCGACCGGACCCTGCCGGACGACCACCCGATGGCCTGGTGGGTGACCTGCTCGGTGATCACGACCGAGGCGGAGACCACCCCGCTCGCCGTCGCACCCGCCGAAGGCCCGGCCTCGCTCGCCGACATCCACCCCCGGATGCCGCTGATGCTGACCCCGGACCGCTGGGACGCCTGGCTCGACCCGTCGCACACCGACGTCGAGGAGCTGCGGGCCCTGCTCGCACCGCCCCCGGGCGGTCTGATGCGGGCCTACCCGGTGGCCACGGCCGTCAGCAACGTCCGCAACAACGGGCCCGAACTGCTGGAAGAACTGGCCGCGCCGGAGGAGAGCACCCTCTTCTGAGCCCCCCGAGGGGAGGATGGGACACGTGAGCACCGCCGAACACCCGAGTACCGCGGAGCCGGGCCACCGGTCCGAAACGGTCGACACCGCCGCCGGACCGGCCAGGATCACCTGGTTCCCCGCGACGGGCACGACGAAGACCCCCGCCCCCCGCCCCGTGCTGGCCCTCGGCCATGGCGCGGGCGGCGGCATCGAGGCCCGCGACCTCCAGGCCCTGGCCGCCGCGCTGCCCGCCCACGGGGTGACCGTCGCCCTGGTGGAGCAGCCGTGGCGGGTCGCCGGGAAACGGCTCGCGCCCGCCCCGAAGACCCTGGACGCCGGATGGCGGGGGCTGTGGCCCACGCTCACCGCCGCCGGGGCGCCCGTCGTCGCGGGCGGGCGCAGCGCCGGCGCCCGGGTGGCCTGCCGGACGGCCGCGGAGCTCGGCGCCCGCGCGGTCCTCGCGCTCAGCTTCCCGCTGCACCCGCCGGGCCGGCCGGAGAAGTCCCGCGCGGACGAACTCCTCGGCACCGGCGTGCCCACGCTCGTGGTGCAGGGCGGCCGCGACCCGTTCGGGCGGCCCGACGAGTTCCCGCCGGGGGAGTACCGGATCGCCGAAGTGCCCTATGGCGACCACGGCTTCGCCGTACCGAAGAGGACCGGTCCGGGCGAGGAGGCGGCGATGGGGATCCTGACCGGCGCTGTGACCGATTGGCTGACCGCCCTCGGGTGACGCGGACCCGGGGAGCGGTCCTTGGGAGTCGTCGGGGCGCACGGCCCGGGAATCGGGTGGGGTGGACCCCGGAAACGGTGTGACGCGGGCCCCGGGAATGTTGTGCGGGGGGCCACTGTTGTCGGTGTCATCGGTACATCAACGTCGTACGTGGAGAGGGAGTCCGTCGCATGGGTTCGACCATCTGCCCGCGCCGCTCGAACGCCGCTGACCTGGAGTGGACGGTCCTGCACGCGGGCACGACCGCTCCCGAGCGGACCCTGGGCGGATCGGAACGACAGCCCGTCACGAAGCAAGGTCGACTATTCTCCGATTCGAGCGGGTCCGGTCTCGGATCCGCCACAGCGTTGGAGGAGGTGGGTCCGGTCACTGGGACCGACACAGGGACCGACGACGGCCGCGCACAGGAGACGACCGCCGAGCGCAACGCGCGTTTCGAGCGGGACGCGCTCGGTTTCCTCGACCAGATGTACTCGGCCGCGCTGCGCATGACGCGCAACCCCGCGGACGCCGAGGACCTGGTCCAGGAGACGTATGCCAAGGCGTACGGCTCCTTCCACCAGTTCCGTGAGGGCACCAACCTCAAGGCGTGGATGTACCGCATCCTCACCAACACGTTCATCAACTCGTACCGCAAGAAGCAGCGCGAGCCCCAGCGCAGCGCCGCCGAGGAGATCGAGGACTGGCAGCTCGCGCGCGCCGAGTCGCACATGTCGACCGGTCTGCGCTCCGCGGAATCGCAGGCGCTCGACCACCTGCCCGACTCCGACGTGAAGTCCGCACTGCAGGCGATCCCCGAGGAGTTCCGCATCGCCGTGTATCTCGCCGATGTCGAGGGCTTTGCCTACAAGGAGATCGCGGACATCATGGGGACTCCCATCGGTACGGTGATGTCCCGACTGCACCGGGGCCGCCGCCAGCTGCGCGGCATGCTGGAGGACTACGCCCGTGAGCGCGGGCTCGTCCCGGCCGGTGCCGGAGAGTCGGACGATCGGAAAGGCTCGGGCTCATGAGCTGCGGAGAGCCGCACGAGACGGACTGCTCGGAAGTCCTCGATCATCTCTACGAGTTCCTCGACCACGAGATGCCCGACAGCGACTGCACCAAGTTCGAGGTGCACTTCGAGGAGTGCTCCCCGTGCCTGGAGAAGTACGGCCTGGAGCAGGCGGTCAAGAAGCTGGTGAAGCGCTGCTGCGGCCAGGACGACGTGCCCAGTGATCTGCGGTCCAAGGTGATGGGCCGGATCGATCTGATCCGCTCGGGGCAGGCCGTGCCCGAGCAGGACCTGACGGCCGCGGAGAGCGAACAGCCGACCGCCGCCAAGGAGTGACAGCCGGCGGCGGGCCGGACCCGGCCGACGCCACCGAATCACCCGAATGTGCTAATCGGGAGCATTGACGCTCCACCCGTCGCACAACTCGCTAGCGTGGCGCCTCCATTGACCAGGTGGAGGGGCCGAGCGGGTGAGAGCCACACGCGGGGCGGCGCGCGCGTACATCGCGGTGGTCGCGGCGGGCGCCCTGTGCGGCGCGCTTCCCGCGCTGCGCGCCGGCGCGGGCACCCCCTGGGTCACCGTCGCCCTGCTCACCGGGCTCTATCTGGCCTGTGAACTCCCCGGGCGCGGCCCGTTCTTCGGCAGTTCCGTGCCGATCCACGCCGGATCGTTCTTCCCGCTGCTGCTCGCCGCGGCCTTCCTGCTGCCGCCCGCCGCGGCCGCCCTGGTCGCCGTCCCCGGGTCGCTCGTCGGCCGGGTGGAGCGCCCGCCCGTCGCCGCGCGCCGCGTCTGGCGCGCCGCGCAGCTCGCCGTCACCGTCTGGGCGGCCTCGTCCGTCCACGCGCTGCTCGGCGGCCCCGCCACGCTCGGCGGCACCGGCACCGGAGGGCTCCCCGACCTCCCGCACGCGCTGCTGCCCGCCTGCGCCGGGGCCCTGGCCTTCAGCCTCGTCCTGACCGCGCTGGACGGCTCCGTCCTGGCCGTGGCGGAACGGGTCCCCCCGCGACGGGCCTGGAGCGGGCTGCTGCCCCGCTCGCTGGGGCCGCACCTGGTCCACGGACTGGCCGGGCTGATGATGGCGGTGCTGTGGCGCGGCCCGTACGGACCGCTGTCCGCGCTCATCGTGCTGCTGCCGATGTACATCTCCTGCTGGGTCTTCGCGCAGTACCATCGCGAGCACACCGCCCACCGCGCCACCATCCGGGCGCTGGTCCAGGCGGTCGACATCAAGGACACCTACACCCGGGGCCACAGCGAACGGGTCGGGCGGGCCTCCGTCCTCATCGCCCGCGAACTCGGCATGGACCAGGACCGTCTGGAGGTCGTCCGGTTCGCCGGCATCCTGCACGACGTCGGCAAGCTGGGCGTCCCCACCCGGGTGCTCCGCAAGGACGGCCCGCTCACGCCGGAGGAACGACAGGTGATCGAGCTGCATCCGGAGTACGGGCACGAGATCGTCCGCGGCATCGGCTTCCTCGGCGAGGCGCGCGACGCGATCCTGCACCACCACGAACGGCTCGACGGCAGCGGCTATCCGTACGGGCTCAGCGGGCGCGAGATCCCGGAGTTCGCCCGGGTCGTCGCGGTGGCGGACGCCTTCGACGCGATGACCTCCACCCGGTCCTACCGGCGTGGGCGACCGGTGCCGGCCGCGCTGGAGGAGCTGAAGCGCTGCTCGGGCACCCAGTTCGACCCGCAGATGGTCCGGGCGCTGGTACGCGGCCTCGACCGGCACGGCTGGTCGGCGGTGACCGCGGCCGGGACGGCGGACGGGCCCGGGGCCCCGGCGCCCCGGGACGAGGCCGTGCCGGCCGCCCGGCCCTCCCGCGTGCCCCCGCCGCAGGCATCGGCGGCCGGGCCCGGCGCGGCCCCCGGCCCGCAGGCGCCCGCGGACCGCCGCCGATGAGCCGGACCGGGGCCGGGAGACGGCCGCCCCCCGCCGTCCTCGCAGTCCGGGGCGCCGCCGCGCTGCTCGCCGCCGCCGGGCTGGGCCACACCTTCTGGGGCGGTGTCCACGACCCCGGCCACGCCCTCGCCTTCGGGGTGCTGATCACGGTGGGCGAGCTGGCCCGCTGGGGCGCGCTGCCCGGAGAGCGCGAGCCCGCGCCGCTCGGGGCCGCCGGAGCCCTCGCGTACGCCCTGCTCGGCCGCAGCGGCGGGGCGCCGACGGCGCACGGCGTCCTCCAGGTGATCGCCGTGCTCGTCGCCGCCCAGCTGGTCGCCTGTGTGCCCCAGGTGGCGCGCGGCACCGGGCCCGCCCCCGACCGGGTGGCCCGCCGCGTCCTGACCGTCGCCTTCGCCGCCGTCTGCTTCCAGCCGCTGTACAACAGCGGGCGGGCCGGTGGCCGGCTGGCCGAGGGCCCGTACTACGTGCTCCTCCTGCTCCTGATCCTCGTCCTGACCGCGCTGTGCGACGCCGTGCTCGCGGCCCTGCTGCTGCGCTCGCGCACCCGTCACCCCTACCCGCCGCTGCTCAGGGACGAGCTGCGCGGTCTCCTCGGCATCGGGTCCGCGGTCTGTGCGACCGGGGTCGTGATGGCCCTCGGGGTGGCCGTCGCCGGGCTGTGGGCGCTGCCGGTGCTGTGCGTACCGCTGCTGCTGACCCAGGTCTCGTTCCGCCGGTTCGCCGCGGTGCGGACCACCTACCGGCAGACCATCGCCTCGCTCGCCCGGTCCACCGAGATCGCCGGGTACACCCCGCACGGGCATGCCCGCAGGGTCGCTGCGCTCTGCCGGGCGGTCGGCCGCGAGCTGGGGCTCTCCGGGAACCGGCTGACCGTGCTGGAGCACGCCGCGCTGATGCACGACATCGGCCAGCTCTCCCTGGTCGACCCGGTCCCGGACGGGGCGACGGCCACCCTGCCCGCCGCCGAGCAGCGCCGCATCGCCCTGCTCGGCGGCGCCGTGGTCCGGCAGACCGGGGTGGACACCGAGGTCGCCGTCGTCGTGGAACGGCAGGCAGACCCCTACCGCGAGCAGCCGTTGTCCGCCAGGATCGTCAGAGTCGTCAACGCATACGACGACCTCTGCGGGGAAAGTCTCATCGGGCCGCTGGGCGCACTGGAACAACTCAGGCTCGGGACCGCCCACGACTATCAGCCCGAAGTCGTGGAATCACTGGCCAGGGTCCTGGCCCGGGGCGCTCCTGCCCCGGTCCCGCCCGGGTAACCCATGGGTAATGAGCGGGCGTCCGGCCCGGCATGGTTGGATGCGAAGAAGAGCGGAAAACGAGGGTGTCCAGTCGGGACGGGCGGGAATCGTGAGGATCTTCGGGAAGGTACGGCATCGGCCTTCCGCCTCTTGGCGGCAGGCCACCGACCGCGCGTTCACGCTGATCGGCGACGGCCGGTACGAGGACGCGGGCGCACTGCTGACACGTGCGGCGGACCTGGAACCCTGGCTCTCCGAGTCATGGTTCAACCTGGCGCTGCTGCACAAGTTCCGGCATGACTGGGAACAGGCGAGAGCCGCCGGCCTGCGGGCCGTCGCGCTGCTCGACAAGGAATCGGGCGCTCCCGACTGGTGGAACGTCGGGATCGCCGCCACGGCGCTCCAGGACTGGCCGCTGGCCCGCCGGGCCTGGCAGGCGTACGGCCTGAAGGTGCCGGGCGCCGGCCAGCACACCTCGGCGGCCAACAGCGAGCCGGTCGGCATGGAGCTGGGCAGCGCCGCGGTACGGCTGTCGCCGGAGGGCGAGGCCGAGGTGGTCTGGGGCCGCAGGCTCGATCCGGCCCGGATGGAGGTGCTCTCCATCCCGCTGCCGTCGTCCGGCCGCCGCTGGGGCGAGGTCGTCCTGCACGACGGGGTGCCGCACGGCGAGCGGGTCACCGCGGCCGGGCCCTCGTACCCCGTCTTCGACGAGATCGAGCTGTGGGCGCCGTCCCCCGTGCCGACCTGGGTGGTGCTGCTGGAAGCGGCCACCGAGGAGGACCGGGACGCGCTGGAGCAGCTGGCGTCCGACGCCGGGTTCGCCGCCGAGGACTGGTCGTCCTCCGTGCGGCTGCTCTGCCGGGCCTGCTCGGAGAGCCGGATGGAGAGCGACGAGGGCGACGGCGAGCATCTCGACCCGCACGACCACAGCGAGCCGGGGCATCCGGGCCCGCTGGGCCATCGCACCGCCGGTGAGTTGTGGCTGCCCGAGCGGGAGTGCGGGATAGCGGCCCCGGCCGGACTGGTGCGCGGTCTGCTGGACGGCTGGGTGGCGGACAGCCCGGACAGCCGCGAGTGGCGGGATCTCGAAGAAGTCTGCTGACCGGTGCCCGTAGGCTGTACGGGCACCGGTCGCGGCGCCCGGATGTCCGGGCCGTGGAAGAGTCGGACGGCCGGGTTTCGGGTAGGGCCGGGCTTCGGGTACAAGGCCCGGTTTCAGGTTTTGAGGAAGGCGTACGGCGGACATGGCGCAGCAGGAGACGGACGAGCAGATCAGCGTCGACGACGAGGGTTTCGTCGTGGACACCGAGGACTGTGAGGCGCGCGAGGCGGCACACCGCGAGCGCGGCACCTCGCGTCCGATCACGGTGGTGGGCAACCCGGTGCTCCACAAGGAGTGCAAGGACGTCACCGAGTTCGACGACGAGCTGGCCCGGCTGATCGACGACATGTTCGCGAGCCAGCGGACGGCGGAGGGCGTCGGCCTGGCCGCCAACCAGATCGGTGTCGACCTCAAGGTCTTCGTCTACGACTGCCCGGACGACGAGGGCGTGCGGCACGTGGGCGCCGTCTGCAACCCGGTGCTCGAAGAGCTGGCGCCCGAGGACCGGGTCCTGGACGACTCCAACGAGGGCTGCCTCTCCGTCCCGACGGCGTACGCCTCGCTGGCCCGCCCCGACTACGCGGTGGTCCGCGGTCAGGACGCCCTGGGCAACCCGATCAAGGTCCGGGGCGACGGCTACTTCGCCCGCTGCCTCCAGCACGAGACCGACCACCTGTACGGCTATCTGTACATCGACCGGCTCTCGAAGCGGGACCGCAAGGACGCGCTGCGGCAGATGGCGGAGAACACCCCGCGCTACGAGACCGTGCCGAACGACTGAGCGCACCCCGACCGTCACCGCCGGGCCCGCCCCCTCGCCGTCTCGCGAGGGGCGGGCCCGGCGGCTTCTGTGCCGGGGATCCCGTCAACTCCCCTCGGCTCCCGCGTAGTTGACGCGCGTCGACTCGTCCGACAAGCTCTCTGACCACACTGTCGTCACAACGGGGAGCCCTCATATGCTCAGACGTGCCGCACGACTCCTGCTCGGACTTGTCATGACCATGGCTTTCGCCTTGGGTGGTGCCATGGTGACCGCCGGCACCGCACAGGCCGACGGCTGCTACACCTGGACCCGCACGCTGTCCCCCGGCGCCACCGGCAACGACGTCGTCCAGCTCCAGATCCGGGTGGCCGGATACCCCGGCTACAACTCCGTACTCGCCGTCGACGGCTCCTACGGACCGGCCACCACCGCCGCCGTCAAGCGCTTCCAGGCCGCCTACGGCCTCGCCGCCGACGGCATCGCGGGCCCGGCCACCCAGGCCAAGATCTACGCGCTCCAGGACAACGACTGCACCCCGGCCCACTTCACCTATGCCGAGCTCAACCACTGCAACAGCACCTGGGCCGGCGGGGCCGTCGCCGCGGGAACGGCCAAGGCCAACGCGCTGAGCACCATGTGGAAGCTGGAGGCGCTGCGCCACGCGCTCGGTGACCGCCCCATCACCGTCAACAGCGGCTTCCGCTCCACGTCCTGCAACAGCGCGGTCGGCGGGGCGTCGAACAGCCGCCATCTGTACGGGGACGCGGCGGACCTGGGCGGGATCGCCTTCTGCACCCTGGCCAAGGAGGCCCGCAACCACGGCTTCAACGGCATCCTCGGTCCGGGCTACCCGGACCACAACGACCACGTCCATGTGAACCAGGGCCCCAGCCACTTCTGGTCCGCCCCCAACTGCGGCATCTGACACGGCAGGCGGGGCCCGCCGGAGCAGGCGGGCCCCGCCCCCGCCTCCCGCACAGGACGGCCGGCGGCCCCGTCAGGCCACGTCGACCATCGCGCCCGGTCCGCGGAAGGTGCGGCGGTACGCGTTCGGCGTGGTGCCCAGGGAGCGGACGAACTGGTGGCGCAGCGCGGCGGCGGTCCCGAAACCGGTGCGCCCGGCGATCGTCTCCACCGTGTCGTCCGAGGTCTCCAGCAGATGCTGGGCCAGGAGCACCCGCTGGCGCAGCAGCCAGCGGTACGGAGTGGTCCCGGTCTCCTGCTGGAAGCGGCGGGCGAAGGTGCGCGGCGACATGTGGGCCTGCGCGGCGAGCTGCTCGACGGTCATCTCCCGGTCCAGGTGGCGCTCCATCCAGACGAGCGTCTCGCCGACGGTGTCGCAGGGCGTCCGGGGGAGCGGCCGCTCGATGTACTGCGCCTGGCCGCCGTCCCGGTGCGGCGGCACCACCATGCGGCGGGCGATCGCGTTGGCGGCGTCGGGTCCGTACGCCTGCCGGACCAGGTGCAGGCAGGCGTCGATCCCGGCGGCCGTGCCCGCCGAGGTGATGACCTGGCCCTCGTCCACGTACAGCACATCGGGTTCCACGACGGCCCGCGGATAGCGGCGGGCCAGCTCCGCGGCATGGCGCCAGTGCGTGGTGCAGCGGCGCCCGTCGAGCAGCCCGGCCGCGCCGAGCACGTACGCGCCGGAGCAGACGCTCAGCACCCGCGCGCCCCGGTCCACCGCCCGGCGCAGGGCGCCGAGCACCTCCTCGGGGTACTCCCGGTCCATGAAGTGGCTGCCGGCCGGCACGGCGATGAGGTCGGCCTCCTCCAGGCGGTCGAGGCCGTGCGGGGTGCTGATGGTGAACCCCGCGTGGGTCCGCAGCACCGGGCCCTCGGCGGAGACCACGGCGAAGTCATGGACCGGGAGTCCCTCGTCGCTGCGGTCGAGCCCGAATACCTCGCACAGCACACCGAGTTCGAAGGGGTGGACCTCGTCGAGCAGCAGGGCGGCGACATTCTTCAGCATGGAGCCAGTGTGGCAGTAATTCGATGGTCCATGACAGTCCTGCCACTGCCGCGATCGCTCCGCGCGGACGAGAGTGGAGCCATGAACACATTCCAGAACGTCCTGGGCATCACCGTGCTGATCGCCCTCTTCCTGCTGCCCACCCTCGTCGGATTCGCCCGCGAGCGCCGCATCGACCGCGAGCTGCGTGCCGCGGAACGCGCCCGGAGCGACGAACCCCCACGAACGGCGGACGCCGCGCAGCCGGTCACGGCTGCGCGGCGCCCCTACCTCAGAAGCTGGGCCAGGATCTAGAAGTCGTCGTCGAAGGCGACCGAGCCCTCCACCGCCACCTGGTAGGCGGACGGCCGGCGCTCGAAGAAGTTCGTCAGCTCCTGCACGCCCTGGAGCTCCATGAAGGAGAACGGGTTCTCGGAGCCGTAGACCGCCGGGAAGCCCAGCCGGGTCAGCCGCTGGTCGGCGACGCACTCCAGGTACTGCCGCATCGACTCGGTGTTCATGCCGGGCAGGCCGTCACCGCACAGATCGCGGCCGAACTGCAGCTCCGCGGCCACGGCCTCCTTCAGCATGTCGGTGACCTGCTGCTGGAGCTCGTCGTCGAAGAGGTCCGGCTCCTCCTTGCGGACGGTGTCCACGACCTCGAACGCGAAGTTCATGTGCATCGTCTCGTCACGGAAGACCCAGTTGGTGCCCGTGGCGAGACCGTGCAGCAGACCCCGCGAGCGGAACCAGTAGACGTAGGCGAAGGCGCCGTAGAAGAACAGCCCCTCGATGCACGCCGCGAAGCAGATCAGGTTCAGCAGGAAGCGGCGGCGGTCGGCCTTCGTCTCCAGCCGGTCGATCTTCTCGACCGAGTCCATCCACTTGAAGCAGAACTGCGCCTTCTCACGGATCGAGGGGATCTCCTCGACCGCGTCGAACGCGGCGGCCCGGTCGTCCGGGTCGGGCAGATAGGTGTCCAGCAGCGTCAGATAGAACTGGACGTGCACGGCCTCCTCGAAGAGCTGCCGCGACAGGTACAGCCGCGCCTCCGGGGAGTTGATGTGCTTGTACAGCGTCAGCACGAGGTTGTTGGAGACGATCGAGTCGCCCGTCGCGAAGAACGCGACCAGCCGGCCGATCATGTGCTGCTCACCGGGGGACAGCTTGGCGAGGTCGGCGACGTCGGAGTGCAGGTCGACCTCCTCCACCGTCCAGGTGTTCTTGATCGCGTCGCGGTAGCGCTCGTAGAAGTCCGGGTAGCGCATCGGCCGCAGCGTCAGTTCGAACCCCGGGTCGAGCAGGTTCTTGTTCTCGGATGTGCTCATTACTGGCAGGCCTCGCAGGACTCGGGGTTTTCGAGGGAGCAGGCGATCGCGTCCGCGTCGGGCGCCGACGCCTGCTGTACGGGAATGGGGGCGGCGGCCGCGGCCTGGCCGGAGGCGGCACGGGCGATCCGGGTCGCCGGGCGCGAGCGCAGGTAGTACGTCGTCTTCAGCCCCTGCTTCCAGGCGTACGCGTACATCGAGGAGAGCTTGCCGATCGTCGGCGTCTCCAGGAACAGGTTCAGCGACTGGCTCTGGTCCAGGAACGGCGTACGGGCCGCCGCCATGTCGATCAGGCCGCGCTGCGGGATCTCCCACGCCGTGCGGTACAGCGCCCGCACGTCCTCCGGGATCCAGGCGAAGCCCTGCACCGAGCCGCTCGCCTCGCGCAGCGCCTCACGGGTCCGCGCGTCCCAGACGCCGAGCTTCTTCAGCTCGTCCACCAGATACGCGTTGACCTGGAGGAACTCACCGCTGAGCGTCTCGCGCTTGAAGAGGTTGGAGACCTGCGGCTCGATGCACTCGTAGACCCCCGCGATCGAGGCGATCGTCGCCGTCGGCGCGATGGCGAGCAGCAGCGAGTTGCGCATCCCGCTCTTCGCGACCCGGGCGCGCAGGGCGTCCCAGCGCTCCGGCCAGTTCAGCTCGGTGCTGTAGTGGTCCGGGTGCAGCACTCCGCGCGCGGCGCGGGTCTGCTCCCAGGCGGGCAGCGGACCCGACCGCTCGGCGAGCTCGCAGGACGCCTCGTAGGCCGCGAGCATGATCCGTTCGGAGATCTTCGTGGAGAGCGCGCGGGCCGCGGGGGAGTCGAACGGCAGCCGCAGCTGGAAGAAGACGTCCTGGAGGCCCATGGCGCCCAGGCCCACCGGGCGCCACTTCGCGTTGGAGCGGCCGGCCTGCTCGGTCGGGTAGAAGTTGATGTCGACGACCCGGTCCAGGAAGGTCACGGCGGTGCGGACGGTGGCGTCCAGCCGCTCCCAGTCGATGTCGCCGCCGGACACGAACGCGCCGAGGTTGACCGACCCCAGGTTGCAGACGGCCGTCTCCCCGTCGTCGGTGACTTCGAGGATCTCGGTGCACAGGTTCGACGAGTGGACCACGCTGCCCGGCTCGGCGGTCTGGTTGGCGGTCCGGTTGGAGGCGTCCTTGAACGTCATCCAGCCCTGGCCGGTCTGCGCGAGGGTGCGCATCATCCGGCCGTACAGCTCGCGGGCCGGGAGCGACTTGCGGGCCAGGCCCTTCGCCTCGGCGGCCCGGTACGCGGCGTCGAACTCGTCGCCCCACAGGTCGACCAGGCCGGGCACGTCGGCGGGCGAGAACAGCGACCAGTCGCCGTCCGCGTCGACCCGGCGCATGAACTCGTCCGGGATCCAGTGCGCCAGGTTGAGGTTGTGCGTACGCCGCTGGTCCTCGCCCGTGTTGTCGCGCAGCTCCAGGAACTCCTCGATGTCCGCGTGCCAGGTCTCCAGGTAGACGGCGGCGGCGCCCTTGCGGCGGCCCCCCTGGTTGACCGCGGCGACCGAGGCGTCGAGCGTCTTGAGGAACGGCACGATGCCGTTGGAGTGCCCGTTGGTGCCGCGGATCAGCGAACCGCGGGAGCGGATGCGGGAGTACGACAGACCGATGCCGCCCGCGTGCTTCGAGAGCCGCGCCACCTGGTGGTAGCGGTCGTAGATCGAGTCGAGCTCGTCCAGCGGGGAGTCCAGCAGGTAGCAGGAGGACATCTGCGGGTGCCGGGTGCCGGAGTTGAAGAGCGTGGGGGAGGAGGGCAGGTAGTCGAGTCGGCTCATCAGCCCGTACAGCGCCGCCACCTCGTCCACCGCGCGCTGCGAGTCGTCCTCGGCGAGCCCGGCCGCGACGCGCAGCATGAAGTGCTGGGGCGTCTCGATGACCTGACGGGTGTGCGGGTGGCGCAGCAGATAGCGGCTGTGCAGCGTCCGCAGCCCGAAGTAGCCGAAGCGGTCGTCCGCGCCGTCGGCGAGCGCACGCTCCACCAGCGCGTCCAGCGCGGCCGCGTGCCGGGCCACGAACTCGGCGGTACGGTCCGCGATCAGGCCCTCGCGGTGCCCCACGGCGACCGAGGCGGAGAAGGAGACCGCGCCCTGGCCGGCCGCCTCGTCCGCGATGGCGAGGGTCAGGAGCCGGGCGGCGAGCCGGGAGTAGGCCGGGTCCTCGGAGATCAGACCCGCGGCGGCCTCGGTGGCCAGCGCGCGCAGCTCGGCCTCGTCCGCCCGCGCGCTGCGGCCGCGCAGCGCGGCGGCGGCGACCCGGCCGGGGTCGGTGTCGGGCAGATCGGCGGTGAGGGCGGTCAGGGTGCGCAGCAGCGCGGTCCCCGGTCCGTCCTGTACGGCTGCCTCGGACTCGGCTGCTGCGGACTCGGCGACTGAAGCCGGATCGGCTGGCGCGATGGTCACGTGGTGCTCTCCCTCGCTCGGCTCGGGGCCGGCGGGGGATCGTGGCAGCCGGGCGGACACGCACCCGGGGCAGGGCAGCACTCCGCACGGCGTCCACCGGCCCAACCGCGAGGCCCGGACGTCTGGCATCCGGTTCGGTCGAGCCGGATGCGCTGCCGGCAGGTCGTCGGACTGACTCGGGGGTGCACAAAAGCGCACTGAATACACCGTTGCGGGACAGTTCCGGATTCTCACCGGATTCCCCTGCGGCGACAGCGAGGACGAGCATACATGTGGGGGCTGCCTGATGAGGCAGCCCCCACATGTTGTGTCGCGCCCGTCGGAGCGGGCCCACAGAATGAGCCGTACGGCCCTTTCCGGGGCCGTGGGGCCGGATCACGCCGACGGCCCGCCGCGCCCCGCTGGAGGAGGCTCGACGGGCCGTCGACGGGCCGTTGGCGCGGGCCTCAGTGGCCGCCCGGCGCCCCTGCCGTGGCCGGCGGGAGCTCCGCGCTGACACCCGGGTCGCCCGCGTCGGCCGTGTAGTCGGCCGGGGAGGTCTCGTCGGTCCCGGCGGGCGCCTTCACGGCGTTCAGGACGAAGGTGAGCACCACCGTCACGACCACGTTCAGCACGAACGCGGTGAGGCCGATGTAGCCGATCTCGCCGATGCCAGGGATCTCCTTGGACGATCCGCCGAAGTGCGCCTGGGTCGGGCTGGCGACCCCGTACGCGGCCACCGTCCCGTACACCATGCCGACCGCCCAGCCCGCGAGCAGCGCCCAGCGGTGGAACCAGCGGGTGAACAGGCCGCCGACCAGGGCCGGCATCGTCTGGAGGATCCAGATGCCGCCGAGCAGCTGGAAGTTGATCGCGACCGTCTTGTCCATGGTGAGGACGAAGGCCAGCGCGCCGACCTTGACCAGCAGCGACACCAGCTTGGAGACCTTGGTCTCCTGCTCCGGGGTCGCGTCCGGCCTCAGGAAGTCCTTGTAGATGTTGCGGGTGAAGAGGTTCGCCGCGGCGATCGACATGATCGCGGCGGGCACCAGCGCGCCGATGCCGATGGCGGCGAACGCGACGCCCGCGAACCAGTCCGGGAACATGTCCTCGAACAGCTGCGGGATGGCCAGCTGTCCGTTGTCCACCTTGATCCCGGCGGCGATGGCCATGAAGCCGAGCAGCGCCAGCAGGCCCAGCATCAGCGAGTACAGCGGCAGGATCGTGGTGTTGCGCCGGATCACGTTGCGGCTGCGGCTGGAGAGCGTCGCCGTGATCGAGTGCGGGTACATGAACAGCGCCAGCGCCGAGCCCAGCGCCAGGGTGGCGTATCCCCAGTGGCCCGCCTCGCCCGGCGCGAGCGCGCCGCGTGGCTGTCCGGTCGCCGGATTGGTCTTCGAGAACGCCTCGCCCGCCTTGGCGAAGATGTCGTCGAAGCCGCCGAGCTTGATCGGGATGTAGATGATCGCCACCGCGATGACCAGGTAGATCAGCCCGTCCTTGACGAACGCGATCAGCGCGGGCGCCCGAAGCCCCGACGAGTAGGTGTACGCGGCGAGCACCGCGAACGCGATCAGCAGCGGCAGGTCCTTGACGAACCAGTGGGTGTTCTCGCCGCCGCCGACGCCCATCACGTCCAGCACCGCCTGGATGCCGACGAGCTGGAGCGCGATGTACGGCATCGTGGCGAGGATGCCGGTGACGGCGACCGCCAGCGACAGTCCCTTGGAGCCGAAGCGCCCGCGGACGAAGTCCGAGGTGGTGACGTATCCGTGCTTGTGCGAGACCGACCAGAGCCGCGGCAGGAAGGTGAAGATCAGCGGGTACACCAGGATCGTGTAGGGCACGGCGAAGAAGCCCGCCGCCCCCGCCGCGTAGATCGCCGCCGGAACGGCGACGAAGGTGTACGCGGTGTACAGGTCGCCGCCGAGCAGGAACCAGGTGACCCAGGTCCCGAACGAACGACCGCCCAGGCCCCATTCGTCGAGACTGGCCTCGTTCTCGGCCTTGCGCCACCGCGCCGCCAGGAAGCCCATGACCGTGACGGCCACGAAGAAGAAGATGAAGACGCCGAGCGCGACGCCGTTCACACCGTCCTTCACGCCTGCCCACCTCCCTTGCGGGCGCGCTGGTCACGCTGCCACAGCTTGTACGCGGTCATCGTGAGCGCGGTGGAGATGAGCACCCAGAGCATCTGGTACCAGTAGAAGAACGGAATGCCGATGAAGGTGGGGTCCACCTTCGCGTACGAACTCACCCAGAGCATCGCCACGAACGGCGCGACGAGACAGAGGGCGATGACCACCCGGACCGGTGTGACGGTGGGCGGTTTTCCTTCTGGTTCTGCTGGCATGCGGCGACTCCGTCCCCTCGCTGATCACCTGGTAATGCGCAGGAAATCTAGGGGAGGGTTCCGGTCAACGTCACCCCCTGTCCGCATTGCGGTCCGACAACGGTCGCCCGGGTGGGTGCATATGCTCGAAATTGCGTCAGGCGTACGAGAGTTGGTCCGTACCAGGGCATGCGAGAGGCCCCCGTGGAATGGTGAATTCCACGGGGGCCCTCAGCGGTGGTCCGTACGGGCGCGGTGGCGGAAAATCGTCCATCGCGCCGGACGCTCTCAGTCCGTGGGCCGCTTCAGCCGCGCCACGAACTTGTACCGGTCGCCCCGGTAGACCGAGCGCACCCACTCCACCGGCTCGCCCTGTCCGTCGACCGAGTGCCGGGAGAGCATCAGCATCGGCAGGCCCACGTCCGTGCCGAGCAGCCCGGCCTCGCGCGGGGTGGCCAGTGAGGTCTCGATGGTCTCCTCGGCCTCCGCCAGCCGTACGTCGTACACCTCCGCCAGCGCGGTGTAGAGGGAGGTGTACTTCACCAGCGAACGGCGCAGCGCCGGAAAGCGTTTGGCCGAAAGATGGGTGGTCTCGATCGCCATCGGCTCGCCGCTCGCCAGCCGAAGCCGCTCGATCCGCAGCACCCGGCCGCCGGCGGTGATGTCGAGGAGTCCGGCGAGCGTGTCGTCGGCGGTCACGTAGCCGATGTCCAGCAGCTGGGACGTCGGTTCGAGGCCCTGGGCGCGCATGTCCTCGGTGTACGAGGTGAGTTGCAGGGCCTGCGAGACCTTCGGCTTGGCGACGAAGGTGCCCTTGCCCTGGATGCGCTCCAGGCGGCCCTCGACGACCAGCTCCTGGAGCGCCTGGCGCACGGTGGTGCGCGAGGTGTCGAACTCGGCGGCCAGGGTCCGCTCCGGTGGCACGGGGGTGCCCGGCGGCATGGTGTCCGTCATGTCGAGCAGATGTCGCTTCAGCCGGTAGTACTTCGGGACGCGCGCCGTACGCGTGGCCGCGCCCGTCTCGTTCTCCGTACTGCCCCCGTCGGCACCCATGGTCCGCCTTCCCGACGCTTGCGTTGCTGCCGTCACCGGCTCCTCCGTCTGTCGCGGCTCACATGGTGGCACGGTCCGGTCACGGCTCGTCGCCCTCCCTTAGGTGTCGGTCCTATAACGGACGCGAGTGCACTTCTTATACACCCTTGACACCCCAAAAGGTCTAGGCCAAGCTCCCGGTACTGGTCTAAACCATTAAAGACCAGGTCCAGCCCCAGCAGTACTCGTCGAATGTCTTCGCGGTGGGCGGGGTTGCAGTATCCCTGAGGAGGGTTTGGCGTGAAGCGCAAGCTCATCGCGGCGATCGGCGTCGCGGGCATGATGATCGGCCTCGCCGCGTGTGGGTCCGACGACGGCGGCGACAGTGGCAAGAAGGCCGGTCCGGACGCGTACAAGGGCCAGACCCTGACGGTGTGGACCATGTCCGGCTCGAACCCGGACGGGTGGACCAAGACGGTCACCGAGGAGTTCGAGAAGAAGACCAAGGCCAAGCTGAAGATCGAAGTCCAGGACTGGAACGGCATTCAGCAGAAGGTCACCACCGCCCTCTCCGAGTCCAACCCGCCGGACGTCCTGGAGATCGGCAACACCCAGACCCCGGCGTACGCCAAGACCGGCGGTCTCGCGGACCTCGGTGACCTGAAGAAGGAGATCGGCTCCGCCTGGGCCGACGGCGTCAACCAGCCCTCCATCTACGACGGCAAGCAGTACGCCCTGCCGTGGTACGTGGGCAACCGCGTCGTCATGTACAACAAGAAGGTCTTCAAGGACGCCGGTATCACCGAGACGCCGAAGACCCGCGACGACCTCTTCAAGGCGTTCAAGGCCATCGAGAAGAAGGGCGACGCCGAGCCGATCTACCTGCCCGGCCAGAACTGGTACTTCTTCGACGGCCTGCTCGTCGGCAAGGACGTCTCGCCGGTCAAGAAGGAAGGCGACAAGTACGTCTCCAACCTGGCCGACCCGAAGGTCGCCGAGGCCATGGACGTCTACAAGCAGTACCAGGCCTTCTCCAAGGCTCCCAAGGACAAGGACGAGGCCACCCCGCAGCAGGCCGAGGTCTTCGCCAAGGGCAAGACCGGCGCCATCATCGCGATGGGCTACGAGGCCGGTACCGCACTCAAGGCCAACCCGAAGCTCAAGGACGACATCGGCTTCTTCACCATCCCCGGTGAGACCGCCGACAAGCCCGAGGGCGTCTTCCTGGGCGGCTCGAACCTCGCCGTGGCCGCGGGCAGCAAGAAGCAGGACCTGGCCAAGGAATTCCTGAAGATCGCGCTCTCCGAGCAGAACGACGGCGCGCTCATCAAGGAGGCCGGCTGGTCCCCGAAGAACGACGCCATGCAGAAGTACACCGTCGGCCAGCCCGCCGCCGAGGCCGCCGGTCCGGCCGCCGCCAAGTCCGGTGGCACCACGCCGCTGATCCCGGAGTGGGCGCCGGTCGAGAACCCGCCGAACCCGATCAAGACCTACATGACCCTGGTTCTGCAGGGCAAGTCGCCCGCCGACGCCGCCAAGCAGGTCGAGGGCGAGCTCAACAAGCGCCTCAGCCAGCAGCAGTAGTCGCAGTAGCGCGTCCCGCGCCGGGGCGGCGGGTCCTGACCCGCCGCCCCGGTTGTACGCACCGTTCCGTGTAGGGCTTTGTTGGAAGAGATGGCGAGCATGGCAGTGCAGACCGATCCCTCGGATGTGGCCAAGACGGCCGCAGTCCGCAGGCAGGACGGGAAACCACCCGTCGGGCAGCACGGGGGAAAGAAGCGGAAGCCGGGGATCGGCGCGGCGCCGTACCTGTTGATGATTCCCGCACTCGCGGTGACGGCGCTCCTCCTCGGGTACCCCTTGGTGAAGAACGCCATGCTGTCGTTCCAGAACCTCAATATGGGACAGCTGATCCAGCATGTCACCGAGTGGAACGGCTTCAAGAACTACCAGGAGGTCCTCACCGGTGAGGACTTCTGGAAGGTCACACTCCGGACGATCGTGTTCACCGGCGCCAACGTCGTCCTGATCATGGTCCTCGGCACCCTGGTCGGACTGCTGCTCGCCCGCCTCGGCAAGAAGATGCGGCTGACCCTGATGGTCGGCCTGGTGCTCGCCTGGGCGATGCCGATCGTGGCCGCGTCCACCGTCTTCCAGTGGCTGTTCGCCTCGCGCTACGGCGTGGTCAACTACGTGCTGGACAAGCTCGGCTGGCACTCGATGGCCGACTTCAACTGGACCGGATCGCAGTTCTCCACCTTCTTCGTGGTCACCCTGCTGATCGTCTGGGGATCCATCCCCTTCGTGGCGATCAACCTCTACGCGGCGACCACGACGATCGCCAAGGAGCTGTACGAGGCCGCCGCGCTCGACGGCGCCGGCAACTGGAAGATCTTCACCTCGGTGACCTTCCCGTTCCTGCGGCCCTTCCTCTACGCCACGACCTTCCTCGAAGTCATCTGGGTCTTCAAGGCGTTCCCGCAGATCTTCACCATCAGTGAGGGCGGCCCCAACCGACTCACCGAGACCCTGCCGATCTACGCCTTCGTCGAGGGCGTCGGCAACCAGCACTACGGCATGGGCGCGGCGATCTCGCTGCTGACCATCCTGATCATGCTGGGGCTGACCTCCTACTACCTCCGCATCGTTCTCAAGCAAGAGGAGGACGAGCTGTGAAGCGCTCACTGTTCGGCCGCATCTGGCCCAACGCGACGGCGATCATCCTCTTCGCCGCACTGGTCTTCCCCGTCTACTGGATGTTCAGCACGGCGTTCAAGCCGACCGGCGACATCATCACCGAGACGCCGGTCTGGTTCCCGACCGACATCACCTTCGAGCACTTCAAGACGGCGTACCACGCACCGAACTTCCTGACCCTGGTCAGGAATTCGCTCACCGTCACCCTACTCGCGGTGGTCTTCTCGCTGATCATCGCGCTCTTCGCCTCGTTCGCGCTGGCCCGGATGCGGTTCAAGGGCCGCAAGGGCATGATCCTGGTCTTCATGATCGCCCAGATGGCGCCGTGGGAAGTCATGGTCATCGCGATCTACATGCTGGTCCGCGACGCGGACATGCTCAACAGCCTGGTCCCGCTGACGCTCTTCTACATGGTGATGGTGCTCCCCTTCACGATCCTCACGCTGCGCGGCTACGTTGCCGCGGTGCCCAAGGAACTGGAGGAGTCCGCCATGGTCGACGGCTGCACGCGCCCGCAGGCGTTCGTCAAGGTCATCCTGCCGCTGCTCGCCCCCGGTCTGATGGCCACCTCGCTCTTCGGCTTCATCACCGCGTGGAACGAATTCCCGCTGGTCCTGATCCTCAACAAGGACCCCGAGGCCAAGACGCTTCCGCTCTGGCTCTCCCAGTTCCAGAGCCAGTTCGGCGACGACTGGGGCGCCACCATGGCGGCGGCCTCGATCTTCGCCATCCCGATCCTCGTCCTGTTCGTCTTCCTGCAGCGCAAGGCCGTGAGCGGCCTCACCGACGGTGCCGTGAAGGGATAACCCATGACCACCTTGATATCCACCACGGACACCGTCACCCGCGACGCGCTCGCCGTCCTCCAGCCCGGATTCACCGGCACCACCGCCCCGGACTGGGTGCTGCGCCGGGTCGACGAGGGCCTCGCCTCCGTCGCGCTGTTCGGGCGCAACATCCGTACGGCCGAGCAGGTCACCGCGCTCACCGCCCAGCTCAGGGCCGGGCGCGAGGACCTTCTCGTCGCGATCGACGAGGAGGGCGGCGACGTCACCCGCCTGGAGGTGCGCACCGGCTCCTCGTTCCCGGGCAACCTCGCCCTCGGACACGTCGACGACCTCGACCTGACCCGCGCGGTCGCCCAGGAGCTCGGCCGCCGGCTCGCCGAGTGCGGCGTCAACCTCAACTGGGCGCCGTCCGCGGACGTCAACTCCAACCCGGGCAACCCGATCATCGGCGTACGGTCCTTCGGCGCCGACACCGCGCTCGTGGCCCGGCACACCGCCGCGTACATCGAGGGCCTCCAGGCCGCCGGGGTCGCCGCCTGCACCAAGCACTTCCCGGGGCACGGCGACACCGCGATCGACTCGCACCACGCGATGCCGCGCATCGACGTGGACCTGGAGACCCTGCACGCCCGTGAGCTGGTGCCCTTCCGGGCGGCCATCGCGGCGGGCTCCAAGTGCGTGATGAGCGCGCACATCCTGCTGCCCGCGCTCGACCCGGAGCGTCCCGCCACGGTGAGCCCGCAGATCCTCACCGGCCTGCTCCGCCAGGAGCTGGGCTACGACGGTCTGATCGTCACCGACGCCGTGGAGATGCAGGCCATCTCCGCGACGTACGGCATCGAGCAGGGCTCCGTCCTCGCGATCGCCGCCGGGGCCGACGCGCTCTGTGTCGGTGGCGGCCTGGAGGACGACGGCACGGTGCTCCGGCTGCGCGACGCGCTGGTCCGCGCGGTGCACAGCGGTGAACTCGCCGAGGAGCGGCTCGCGGACGCGGCCGCACGGGTGCGTGCCCTCGCGTCCTGGACGCAGGGGGCCAAGGAGGCCGGTCCGGGTCCGGGTGCGGCAGCGCAGGAGGGGACCGCGCCCGGCACCGGAATCGGCTCCGACATCGGCCTGGTCGCGGCCCGCCGGGCCGTGCGGGCGACCGGCTCCGCCGCCCCGCTGACCGAGCCCGGGTACGTCGCCGCGTTCACCTCGGCGTCGAACATCGCCGTCGGCGACGAGACCCCGTGGGGCGTCGGCGCCGAGCTGGCCCGGCTGGTGCCGGGCACCGGGACCGGGACGTACAGCAGCGAGACCGAGGCGCCCGTCGAAGCGGTGCTGGCGGCGGCGGGGGAGCGGCGCATCGTCGTCGTGGTCCGCGACGTCCACCGGCACGCCTGGATGGGCGAGGCGCTCGACGCCCTGGTGGCCCGGCGGCCCGACACCGTCGTGGTCGAGATGGGCGTTCCGCAGGCGGCCGCCCGTGGCGCCCTGCACATCGCCACCCATGGCGCGGCCCGGGTCTGCGGCCTCGCGGCGGCGGAGCTCATCGTCAGGGGCACGGACGGCCCGGCGGCCTGAGCGCCGGGCGTGATGCGGGGCCGGGGGGCCGCATCACGCCCGGCCGGGCCCGTCGACGGCGCACGAGAGGGCCGGGGCACCCAGTGCGGGTGCCCCGGCCCTCTCGTCGTGTCCCGGTCGGCCGGGGCCTCTCCGGGACCGGACCCGCGAGCCCGGTCCGGTCCGTGGGCGAGGTCCTACAGCCCCTGCCACGCGGGCTTGGCCGCGTACGTGGCGCGGAAGTAGTCCGCCAGCTTCAGCTTGGACGCGGCGGCCTCGTCGACCACCACCGTGGCGTGCGGGTGGAGCTGGAGCGCCGACGCGGGCACGACCGAGGCGACCGGGCCCTCCACCGTCTGCGCCACGGCGTCCGCCTTGCCCTCGCCGGTGGCGAGCAGGACGGGGTGACGGGCCTCCAGGATGGTGCCGATGCCCTGGGTGATCACGTGGTGCGGCACCTGCGTGATGTCGTCGTCGAAGAAGCGCGCGTTGTCGATCCGGGTCTGCTCGGTGAGCGTCTTGATCCGGGTACGGGAGGCGAGCGAGGAGCACGGCTCGTTGAAGCCTATGTGTCCGTCGGTGCCGATGCCGAGGAGCTGGAGGTCCACGCCGCCCGCCTCGGCGAGCGCCTTGTCGTACGCCTGGCAGGCCGCCTGGACGTCCTCGGCGGAGCCGTCGGGGCCCATGAAGGAGGACTCGGACAGACCGAGCGGTTCGACGACCTCGCGCAGCACCACCGAGCGGTAGGACTCGGGGTGGCCCGCCGGCAGTCCGACGTACTCGTCGAGCTGGCAGATGCGGGCGCGCGAGGCGTCGACGGCACCGGAGCGGACCTTGGCAGCCAGCGCCTGGTAGATGGGCAGCGGGGTCGAGCCGGTGGCAACGCCGAGAAGGGCGTCGGGCTTGCGGCTCAGCAGGGCGGCGATGGCCTCCGCGATGAGTTCGCCGCCTGCCTTGGCGTCCGGGACGATGACAACTTCCACGCGCGGGCCTGCCGATCTGAAGAGTGGAGTCAGGTGGTATAGACCAATAGGCTCCCAATCTAGCAGACCCCGTCAACGCGGGCACGGTGGATGCGCCCACGACGGCCGCCGTCCGCTGGCGGTCCTTCGGCCCTCCGTGGTCGACTGGTCCGGACGGCGTCGCCGGCGCCCCGGGACCCCTGGGAGGCACTCGACATGTCCGCCACTCCACCCGCCCGGGAGAGCGAGCGGCCGGGCCGGATCATGTCCGGCGAGATGGCCGAGCAGCCCGCGGTGCTCCGCCGCATCCTGGACCGGGGCGCCCCCGCGATCCGAGCGGCGGCCGCCGCCGTCGCGGCGCGGAAGCCGCGCTTCGTCCTGCTCACCGCCCGGGGCACCTCGGACAACGCCGCGCTGTACGCCAAGTACCTGCTGGAGATCCGGCTGGGCCTGCCCTGCGGGCTCGCCTCGATGTCGACCACCACCGCGTACGGCGCGAAGCCGGACCTCAGGGACGTCCTGGTGATCACCGTCAGCCAGTCCGGCGGTTCGCCCGACCTGGTCGCCTCCACGCGGGCGGCGCGCGAGGCCGGCGCGATCACGCTGGCCGTCACCAACAACCGGGACTCGGCGCTGTCCGCCGTCTCCGAGTACCACATCGACATCCTGGCCGGACCGGAGAAGGCCCTACCCGCCACCAAGACGTACACCGCCTCGCTCCTGTCCCTCTACCTCTTCGTCGAGGGGCTGGCCGGGGGCGACGGCTCGGCCGCCGGGGTCCTGCCGGACCGGGCCGCGGAGATCCTGGCCCGCGGGGACGAGGTCAGGGCCCTGGCGGCGCGCTACCGCTTCGCCGAGCGCATGGTCATCACCTCCCGCGGCTACGGCTACCCCACCGCCAAGGAAGCGGCCCTGAAGCTGATGGAGACCAGCTACATCCCGGCCCTCTCCTACTCGGGCGCCGACCTGCTGCACGGCCCGCTGGCGATGGTCGACAACATCTCCCCGGTGATCGCCGTGGTCACCGACGGCCGGGGCGGCGAGGCGCTCCAGCCGGTCCTGGACCGGCTGCGGGGCCGTGGCGCGGACCTCTTCGTGGTCGGCCCGCGGGCCCAGGTCGAGGCGGCCTCCGCGGGTTTCGTGCTGCCGACCGCCGGGGTCGCCGAGGAGCTCCAGCCGGTCCTGGAGATCCTGCCGCTGCAACTGCTGGCGTACGAGGTGACGATCGCCCGCGGCCAGGATCCGGACGCGCCCCGCGCCCTGGCCAAGGTCACCGAGACCCGCTGAGCGCGGCGGACGGCCCCGGGAACACCCGCGGGCCACGGCGCCGGGACGGGACCCTCGGCCCGTCCGGCACCGCAGCCCGGAGTAAGACCGGCCGGTACGACCGGTCTGTCCGGCCGACGGTGTGCGGTGCCCCCGGCCGGGGGAGAGATACCGGCGCGGTCAGGGCAGAGAGCGCGGGTACCTCGATCCGCCCTCCTGTGCGGGGAGAGCGGAAGCTCTGTCTTGAGCATTGTGGACTAGACCATTCGCCCGTGTCCATCCGTCGGAGCGCCGCAATTTCCGGGCCCTTCCTCCTGCACGCGCGGCCGGGTCGTCCGGTTCGGAACCTTTGCCCGCACGCGGGTACGCTCGCACACGTGCCCTCCATGAACGACCTCGTACGCCAGCACACAGCCCTCGGTGACACCGACCTGGAGTGGCTGCACCTGCTGGTCTCGGAGTGGCAGCTGCTCTCCGACCTCTCCTTCGCCGACCTCGTGCTCTGGGTGCCCACCCGGGACGGCACCCGCTATGTGTCCGTCGCCCAGATGCGCCCCAACACCGGCCCCACCTCCTACCAGGACGACATGGTCGGACACCTGGTGCCGCGCGGCCGCCGCCCCCTGCTGGACGCGGCGCTGGACGAGGGCCGGATCGTGCGCGAGGGCGACCCGGAGTGGCGCGAGGAGGTGCCGGTACGGGTCGAGTCCATCCCCGTGCGCAGGGAGGGCCGGGTCCTCGGGGTCATCGCCCGCAACACCAACCTCCTCACCGTCCGGACCCCGTCCCGGCTGGAGCTCACCTATCTCCAGTCGGCCTCCGACCTGGCCCAGATGATCGCCGCCGGGTCCTTCCCCTTCCCCGGCCAGCAGGTCGACATGGACGCCTCGCCGCGCGTCGGCGACGGGCTGATCCGGCTCGACGCCGACGGGGTCGTCCAGTACGCCAGCCCCAACGGCCTCTCCGCGTACCACCGTCTGGGCCTCGCCTCCGACCTGGTCGGCCAGCACCTCGGCGGGATCACCGCCGAACTCGCCCCCTCCCGGGGCCCGGTGGACGAGGCCCTGGTGAAACTGGCCAGCGGCTACGCGCCCCGGGAGTTCGAGGTCGAGTGCGCGGGCGGGGTGATCCAGCTCCGCGCGATCCCGCTCAAGCCCAAGGGCGTCCGGATCGGCTCGCTGGTCCTGCTCCGGGACGTGACCGAACTCCGTCGCCGCGAACGCGAGTTGATCACCAAGGACGCCACCATCCGGGAGATCCACCACCGGGTGAAGAACAACCTCCAGACCGTTGCCGCCCTGTTGCGGCTCCAGGCCCGCCGGATGGACTCCGTGCGCGGCCGCGAGGCGCTCAACGAGGCGGTCCGGCGCGTCGGTTCGATCGCCATCGTCCATGAGACGCTGTCCCAGAATCTGGACGAGCGGGTGGAGTTCGACGACATCGCCGACCGCGTCATCGCGATGGTCGCCGAGATCTCGCCGGGCAAGGTCACCTGCCGCCGGACGGGACGCTTCGGCATCCTCGACGCCGAAGTGGCCACGCCGCTGGCGATGGTGCTCACGGAGGTCCTGCAGAACGCCCTGGAGCACGCCTTCACGCTCGCCGAGTCCGGAACGGTGGAGGTGTCCGCGGTGCGCGGCGGCTCCTCGGCCGGGACCCGGCTGCTGATCACGGTCCAGGACGACGGGTGCGGACTGCCCGAGGGGTTCGATCCGCAGCGCGCCGGCAATCTGGGGCTCCAGATCGTCAGGACGCTGGTGGAGGGGGAGCTCGGCGGAACCTTCGGCATGGTCCCGGCTCCCGAACGCGGCACCCAGGTGGTGCTCGACATCCCGGTCCGGTCCGAGAAGTAGCCCTCGCCGTCGGCCGGTTGGCGACGGCGGCCGGGCGATGGCCCGCACACAGCAGTGGGCCCGGACCGTTCTCACGGTCCGGGCCCACTGTTCATGCATGCGCTTCGGGGGTACTGCGCGCTGCGACTCGGGGGGCGGGGTTGTGCGTACGCTCTGTACGCGCCGCCTGGCTGAGGCTCGTAGCGGTGGCGTCGGTCAGGCGCTGGCGTTACGCGCCCGGTTGCGAGCGGCACGGCGCTTCATCGCGCGGCGCTCGTCCTCGCTGAGGCCACCCCAGACGCCGGAGTCCTGGCCGGACTCGAGCGCCCACTGCAGGCACTGCTCCATGACGGGGCAGCGACGGCAGACGGCCTTGGCTTCCTCGATCTGCAGCAGCGCAGGACCGGTGTTGCCGATGGGGAAGAACAGCTCGGGGTCTTCCTCACGACAAACGGCGTTGTGACGCCAGTCCATGGCTGCTACCTCTCCTTGGTATTACATACTGGTGCTTGTGAATGTGAACGCTTTCACGAATCCCCCCACAGGTGATGGGCCGACGCCCAGATGAACTGGTTGTGGTCCTGTGCAGTGAGGAGGGGTTCTGGCTCTCAGTGGAGGCCGGTGTTGCGGGCCGTCCCGATCGCCATGTAGAGATTCGCAAACCTCAGCGGCGGATACAACCCCTTCTGGAAACTTTTTTTTGATTCCTCGGTGTCGACTAGGTCACAGCCGTACTTCTATGGGGTGGAGCCCAGCCCAAACGTTCGAGTTAAAGGACTTTGGTCCCTTCCACTCACACAATCACACGCAGTGCACGGCGTACGCCTGTGAACGTCACACTTGTACGCACTCCCAGATGGTCGCCGTCCATCTGGAAAGGGAGTGGCACCTTTGAATGCAAGGTGAAGTCCGTGAGGTCGTGAAGTGAAACGGCGTGCTTTCCCGACGGGCCCTTCTCCGGGCTCGAAGTGAGCAGCTGGCTGCCGTACCGGGCGACCGCCGGAGTGGAGAGCCGCTTCAGTCCGAGGACGTCCAGGCCGGTGTCGAAGGTGGCCTTCGGGGAGGCGTACAGCGGGCGATTGCCCAGGTAGGACCAGGGCGCGGTATTCGAGATTATGGACAGCGCCAGGTCCGTGACCGGTTCCTGTCCGGGGGTCTCCAGGGTCATCACGCCCTGTCTGCGGTGCGGCTCGTCGAGGAATTGCCGGACCACCTGGCGCACGTACAGCGCATGGGTGGAGCGCTTGCCGCGTTCGCGTTGCTGTTCGACCCGGCCGACCACGCCCGCGTCGAATCCGAGCCCGGCGCAGAAAGTGAACCAGCGTTCCGGGACCGATTCGTCCTCGGTGCCCGGGGTGCCGGCCGCCAGGCCGAGACCGACCGTGCGTTCGGTCCGGTTGGCGAGCGCGTCCAGGATCGCGCCGGTCGCCTCCACCGCGTCGTTGGGCAGCCCCAGGGCGCGCGCGAACACATTGGTGGAGCCGCCGGGGACCACCGCGAGGCAGGGCAGGCGGTCCAGATCGGGGCCGTTGTGCAGGAGGCCGTTGACGACCTCGTTGACCGTGCCGTCGCCGCCGAGGGCGACCACCAGGTCGATGTCGTCGGCGTCCGCGGCCCGCCGCCCCAGGTCCCGGGCGTGGCCCCGGTACTCCGTGGTGACGGCCTCCAGCTTCATCTCGCTGGCCAGCGCGTGGATGAGCACATCACGCGTCCGCGCACTGGTGGTGGTAGCAGCTGGATTGACCACGAGGAGTGCGCGCATGACCGCCAGACTACCTACCGCGCGGTATCGCCCTGAAGTCCTGCCCCATGACCTTCACGCTCGGTGACGACCCGGGTGCGGCGGGACGGGCGGGCTGCTCCGTTCCCGTGGCGATCGCGACCCCGGCTTCGCTTCCGCGCCGCCGGGATGCCAACCTGCAAGGGTGAGTACTCAGCAGAACACGCCCTCCTCGTCGCCCTCGCCGAGGCTCGAACCGGCGAAGCCGAGCAGGATCACTCTCGTGGCCGGACTCACCGCCCTGGAAGGGGCGGCGCTCGCCATCGGCGGAATCTACATGCTGGTCATGGGGCTGCTCGGACGCCCCGAGAGCCCGCAGCAGGCGGAGATGGGCGGGCTGACACTGATCGCGCTCGCCCTGATCCCGCTCCTCGCCGCCCGCGGTCTGCTGCGGCGGCGCAGCTGGAGCCGCGGCCCCGCGCTCATCACCCAGCTCATCGCGCTCCCGGTGGCCTGGACGCTGCTGAGGTCGCAGGGCGTGCTGATCCCGGCCGGGATCGTGCTCGCCGCGGTGACCCTGACGGCCTTCTACCAGCTGGTCAGGCCGACGACGATCGAGGCCCTCGGAATCCGCCGGCCCGGCACCACACCGGAGGGCTGAACCGTCCGCCCGGCAGCCGGGCGGACGGAACGCACGGCACCGGCCCGCCCCGGGCGCGGGAGGGCCGCGTGGGCGACGGCCCCGGTCGCGCTACTCCTCGACGAGCAGCCGCTCACGCAGCTGCGCCAGCGTGCGGGCCAGCAGCCGGGAGACGTGCATCTGCGAGATGCCGACCTCCTGCGCGATCTGCGACTGGGTCATGTTGCCGAAGAAGCGCAGCAGCAGAATCCGCTTCTCGCGCGGCGGCAGGTCCTCCAGCAGCGGCTTGAGGGACTCCCGGTACTCGACGTCCTCCAGCGCCTCGTCCTCGGAGCCCAGCGTGTCCGCGACCGCCGGGGACTCGTCGTCGGTGTCCGGCACGTCCAGCGAGAGCGTGCTGTACGCGTTGGCCGATTCCAGGCCCTCCAGGACCTCTTCCTCGGAGATGCCCAGCCGCTCCGCCAGCTCATGGACCGTCGGCGAGCGGCCGTGCTGCTGGGAGAGCTCGGCGGTAGCCGTGGTCAGCGAGAGCCGGAGCTCCTGGAGGCGCCGCGGCACCCGGACCGCCCAGCCCTTGTCGCGGAAGTGGCGCTTGATCTCGCCCACGACCGTCGGGGTCGCGTACGTGGAGAACTCGACGCCGCGGTCCGGGTCGAACCGGTCCACCGATTTGATCAGGCCGATCGTGGCGACCTGGGTCAGGTCGTCCAGCGGCTCGCCGCGGTTGCGGAAGCGGCGGGCCAGATGCTCCACCAGCGGCAGATGCATCCGCACCAGCCGGTTGCGCAGCTCGGCCTTCTCGGGCGACCCGTCGGGAAGCGCGCGCAGTTCGACGAAGAGCGCCCGCGCCCCGCTGCGGTCGTGTGGATCGTGGTGCCCGTGCTCGCTCATCTGGCCTGCCCGCTCCGCCTGCGACTGCTCCACCGCGACCGTACGGCCCACCGGCCCGTCCGCCCCGTCCACCGGATGGGGCAGGGCCTGTTGTTCCGGGATGCCTGCTGCGCGCACCACCCCTGGTCGCATCGTTTCGTCCCGCACAGGACCGACCCCGTTCCCGTTGCTCACGCCGGCCCGGGTCCCGCGCCGCGCTGTTTGTAGAGGCTGATGCTGACCGTCCGGTCGTCGGCCACCGAGGAGTCGACCTTGCCGGCCAGTGCGGAGAGCACCGTCCAGGCGAAGGTGTCGCGCTCCGGCGCCCGTCCGTCCGTCGTGGGGGCGGCCACCGTGACTTCGAGAGAATCCTCGACGAGCCGGAAGACGCAGCTGAGGACGGAGCCCGGCACGGCCTGCTGAAGCAGGATCGCGCAGGCCTCGTCGACCGCGATGCGAAGATCCTCGATCTCGTCGAGAGTGAAGTCCAAACGCGCTGCGAGACCGGCCGTGGCCGTCCGCAGCACCGACAGGTAGGCACCCGCAGCGGGCAGCCGGACCTCTACGAAGTCCTGATTCCCGGGCTCGCCTGCGATCTGGGACACCCTCACCTCCAAGGTGGCACAAACTCTTTCGAGGATCCGGGAAGGGTGCCCCGGAGCCATGTGGTACGTCTTCGGTCTGGTCCGCGACGCTATCGCGACCCATGATGCCGTGTCGCCAGAGCCCCAGCCCATGGCTGTCACTCATGGTAAACCCATGAGTACACACAGTGGCTAGAGGGCTGCGTCGGTCAATTACGAAGAACCGGCGCCGGTTTGACGTACCCCGGCGTCAGACGATCGAACCGTCCTCGAAGCACCAGCGCCAGCTCTCGCCGGGCTCGAAGCTCCGCATCACCGGGTGGCCGGTCTCCTCGAAGTGGGCCCTGGCGTGCCGCAGGGGCGAGGAGTCGCAGCAGCCGACATGGCCGCAGACCAGACAGAGCCGCAGCTGTACGGGGTGGGTGCCCGCCGCCAGGCAGCCCGGACAGGTCGCGCCGAGCGGGGCCGGTTCGGGGCGCGGCAGTGCGGACACGTGCGGGCAGTCACTCATGATTGTCAGGTTACGACGGATACGTGGACCGTGGACTGCGGATGTGAGGACCGTGGAATGGACGTATTGCCGCTGGTGGGGCTGGTCGCGGTCAGTGCGGCGGTCGCGGGGGCGGCCCGCCGCACCCCGGTGCCCGCCCCGCTGCTGCTCGTCGCCGCGGGCCTGATCGCCTCCTATGTGCCGGGGGTGCCCACCTACACGCTGGACGCGCACGTCGTGCTGCCGCTGCTGCTGCCGCCCCTGCTCTACACGGCGGCCGTCGACAGCTCGTACCTCGATCTGCGGGCCAACGTCCGGCCGGTCGCGCTGCTCTCGATCGGTTACGTGCTGTTCGCGACCGTCGCGGTGGGGTGGCTCGCGTACCGCCTGGTGCCCGACCTGCCGCTCACCGCCGCGCTGGTGCTCGGCGCGGTGGTCGCTCCGCCGGACGCGGTCACGGCCGCCGCGATCGCGCGCCGGGTCGGGCTGCCCGGCCGGGTCACGACGGTCCTTCAGGGCGAGTCGCTGGTCAACGACGCCACCGCGATCACCGCCTACAAGGTGGCGCTCGCCGCCGCCGTGGGCGAGGGAATGAGCTGGGGCGCGGGGATCGGGGAGTTCTTCCTCGCCGCCGTCGGCGGGGTCGCGGTCGGCCTGGTGCTGATGGTGCCGCTGCACTGGCTGCGCACCCACCTCAAGGAGGCGCTGCTGCAGAACACCCTGTCGCTGCTGATCCCCTTCGTGGCGTACGCGGCGGCCGAGCGGGTGCACGCCTCCGGGGTGCTCGCCGTGGTCGTCGTGGCGCTCTACCTGGGCCACCGGTCCTGGCAGGTCGACTTCGCGACCCGGCTCCAGGAGGAGGCCGTCCGGAAGATGGTCGCGTTCGTCCTGGAGTCCGCGGTCTTCGCGCTGATCGGGCTCCAGCTGCCCTTCGTACTGAAGGGGCTCGGCACCTACGCCGTGGGCGAGGCCGTCCGGTACGCGGTGCTCGTCTTCCTCGCCGTCGTCGTGGTCCGCTTCGTCTGGGTCTTCCCGGCGACGTACCTGCCCCGGTGGCTGTCGAAACGGATCAGGGCCCGCGAGCCCGACACCGACTGGAAGGCACCGCTGATCGTCGGCTGGGCGGGGATGCGCGGTGTCGTCTCGCTCGCCATCGCCTTCTCCGTCCCGTTCACCGTCTCCGACGGAAGTCCCTTCCCGGCCCGCAACCTGGTGCTCTTCCTGACGTTCACCACGGTCATCGGCACCCTGGTGATCCAGGGGCTCAGCCTGCCGCTGCTGGTACGGGTCCTGAGGCTCCCGGGACGCGACGCGAAGAGCGAGACGCTGGCCGAGGCGCAGGCCCAGAGCGAGGCTTCCGCGGCCGCCGAGGCGCGGCTCGACGAGCTGCTCGCCGATGAGCGCAACCAGCTGCCCGGCCCCCTCGCCGACCGGCTGCGCGCGGTGCTGGAACGCCGCCGCAACGCGGTGTGGGAGCGGCTGGGCGCGGCCGATCCGGTGACCGGGGAGTCGGCGGACGACACCTACCGGCGGCTGGCCAGGGAGATGATCGACGCCGAACGCGCGGTCTTCGTGACGCTGCGGGACGAGCGGCGGATCGACGACGAGATGCTGCGGACGCTGCTGCGGCGGCTCGACCTGGAGGAGGCCGCGGCCTACCGGGAGGAGTCGGACTCCCGCTGAGGTCCGGCCCGGATCACGCCTCCCCCGCAGGGGCGGGGGAGGCCCCGCCCTCCGGCCGCGCGTCCCCGGCCGTGACGACCGCCGCGACCGTGGTTCCCGGAGGGAACGCGCCCTGGCCGGCCAGCTCGGTGAGCGCGTACAGCAGCTTGGCGACGTAGATCCGCTCGACGGACAGGCCGTGCCGCTGCTCGAAGTCGTCGGCGAAGGCGTGCAGGGACGGGGGCGTCCGGGCGTAGCCGCCGAAGTGGAACCGCTCGTCCAGGGACCACGAACCGGCCGGGCCGCCGAACGTCTCCCGCTGGAGGTCCCGTACCGCGTCCCCGAGGAAGCCGCCGCGCAGCACCGGGACGCCGAGGGCGCGCTGCGACGGCGCGAGACCGGCGGCGAGACCGGCGAGGGTGCCCCCGGTGCCGCAGGCCACCGCGACCACGTCGGCCCGGCCGCGCAACTCGCGCCCCAGCTCTGTACAGCCCTGTACGGCCAGGGCGTTGCTGCCGCCCTCCGGGATGACACAGCACTCCCCGTAGGCGCTCAGCAGCCCCGCCAGGACCTCTGGATCGCCCTTCGCGCGGTAGGTCGCGCGGTCCATGAAGCGCAGGGTCATCCCGTCGGCGGCGCACCGGGCCAGCGAGGGGTTCAGCGGGCGGTCGGCCAGCTCGTCGCCCCGCACGACCCCGATGGTGGGGAAGCCGAGCAGCCGGCCGGCCGCGGCGGTGGCCCGCAGGTGGTTGGAGTACGCGCCGCCGAAGGTCAGCACGGTGCGTCCGGCGGCCTCCCGCAGGTTGAGCGAGAGCTTGCGCCATTTGTTGCCGGGCAGATCGGGGTGGATCAGATCGTCGCGCTTGAGCAGCAGCCGTACGCCGTGGCGCGCGAAGCGCTCGTCCTCGACCGGTCGCAGCGGCGAGGGCAGCACCGGCCGCAGCCGGGAGAGGTCGGGCGCTTCGAAGGACATGGCGCCATTGTCGCCGGGCCGGTCGCCCGCGCGGCCGGTGGCGCCGGGGGTCAGTCCCGGGCCAGCCACATGTCGGGGCCGAAGACCTCGTAGTGGATGTCGGCCGCCGGGACGCCCTTGGCCAGCAGCTGGGTGCGGACCGCGCGCATGAAGGGCAGCGGGCCGCAGAGGTAGGCGTGGGTGCCGGGGGCGACGGCGAGTCCGCTCAGGTCGACGAGGCCGGTGCGGTCGGCGGGGTGGCCGGGCTCGGGGTCCTCGTACCAGAAGTGGGCGGTGGCGTCTGGGAGTTTGCCGGTGAGCAGGGCGTGGTCGGTGCGCATCGCGTGGGTGGCGGGGGAGCGGTCGGCGTGCACGACGGTGACCGGGGCGCGGTGGCCGCTCGCCGCGAGGTGTTCCAGCATCGAGAGCATCGGGGTGCAGCCGATGCCCGCGGAGGCGAGCAGGATCGGGGCGTCGGCGGAGTCGAGCACCAGATCGCCGTACGGGGCGGAGACGCGCAGCAGGTCGCCCGCGCGCACTTCGGTGTGCAGATGGCGGGAGACCTCCCCGTCGGGCGAGCCGCCGCCGTGCACCCGCTTGACCGTGATCGAGCGGAGCCGCGAGCCGGGGGCGCGGGAGAGGCTGTACTGGCGTATCTGGCGCGCCCCGTCGGGGAGTTCCACCTGGACGGAGACGTACTGGCCGGGCCGGAAGGCCGGGGCCGGGGCGCCGTCGGCCGGGCGCAGCTGGAAGGTGGCGACATCGGCGGTCTCCTCGATCCGGGCGACCACCTCCCACGCGCGCCACACGTCTCCGGCGACGACACCCTGCTGCGCGTACAGCCGCTCCTCGATCGAGATCAGGGCGCCGGCCATCAGCCAGTAGACCTCGTCCCAGGCGGCGGCGACCTCCGGGGTGACGGCGTCGCCGAGCACCTCGGCGATGGCGGCGAACAGGTGTGTGTGCACGACGTCGTACTGGGCCGCGGTGACGCCGAGGGAGGCGTGCTTGTGGGCGATCCGGCCGAGCATCACGTCGGGGCGGGTGTCCGGGTGCTCGATCAGCTGGGTCGCGAAGGCGGCTATGGAGCCGGCGAGCGCCCGGCGCTGGGCTCCGGACGACTGGTTGCCGCGGTTGAACAGGTCCCGCGACAGCTCGGGGTGGGCGTCGAAGAGCTTGCGGTAGAAGAGATCGGCGATGTCTCCGATGGCCGCGCCCACGACGGGGAGGGTGGCGCGGACGGTGGTGGTCGACGTCTCGGAGAGCATCGGTACTCCTTGGATTTTAATTGGTATTTGAGATGCGTATTTTTGGGCGGCATGGAACCGGGCGGCGCGGAGCCGGGTGGGGCCGGGGTGGGGTGAGGGACCGGGTCAGCCGGTGTCCGGGCGGCCGCTGCCGATGCTGATCAGCAGCGGTCCGGTGGGGGATGCGACGAGATCGGTGACGGTGAGCGGATCGAGGGAGGCGTAGAAGGCCTCCTCCGCGCGGCGCAGGGCGCTGCGCAGCCGGCAGGCCGAGCGCAGGGGGCACGGGGTGGCGCCCTCGCACTCGACGACGTCGCCGGGTCCCTCCAGCTCACGGACCAGTTCACCGACGGAGGCGGAGCGCCCCGCGCCGGTCAGGCTGAGCCCGCCGCCCCGGCCCCGCCGGGCCTCGACGAGGCCGAGGTGCTGGAGCCTGGCGACGACCTTCGCGGCGTGGGTGTACGGCACCTGCATGGTGGCCGCCACCTCCCGGGTGGTCGGCGGATCCTCGTTCTCCGCGACGGCGAGGCGCATCAGTACGCGCAGTGCCACGTCGGTGAATCTCGTCAGCCGCATGGTGGGAAGCGTAGATAACTTGCATCACAGATGCAAGTTAAAGCGAATCCTCGGACAATGCGGACATCGCTGTGCGTCGTGCCCAGCCCTAGGCCGATTAATCACACTCTTTTGTGTAATGGTGCGGGCGCTCTCCGTGCTGAAAGGCTTCTTCACGCAGGTCAGCCGAAGAATCGAGAGGACGTCAGATGTCCGTTGGTGAAGAGGTTCAGGACACGTCGGCGCCACCCCGGCAGAGTCTGGGGACGGCGGCGGCGCGGAACCTCGCGACGACCACCAAGTCCGCCCCGCAGATGCAGGAGATCACCTCGCGGTGGCTGCTGAAGTCGCTGCCGTGGGTGCAGGTGCAGGGTGGTACCTACCGGGTGAACCGCAGGCTGAGCTACTCGGTCGGGGACGGCAGGGTGACCTTCGTGCAGACGGGGGACCGGGTCGCGGTCATCCCCGCCGAGCTCGGCGAGCTGCCCGCTCTGAGGGACTTCGGCGACGAGGAAGTGCTGGGCGAGCTCGCCCGGCGGTGCGAACAGCGCGAGATCGCGGCGGGACAGGTGCTGGCCGCGTCGGGGGATGCGGCGGACAGCGTCTATCTGCTGGCGCACGGCAAGGTCGAGAAGATCGGCACCGGCCCGTACGGCGACGAGACGGTGCTCGGGGTCCACGCCGACGGGGCCTACTTCGGCGACCAGTCGCTCGTCGACGGCGACGCCGTCTGGGAGTACACGGCCCGCGCCGTCACCGCCTGCACGGTGCTCACGCTGAGCCGGGCGGACGTCCTCGACCTCGCCGAGCGGGCCGGCTCGCTCCGCGACCACCTCGCCGGCCTGCTCGCCGTCCCGGAGCAGCGCACCAACAAGTACGGCGAAGCGGCGATCGACCTCTCCGCGGGCCATGTCGGCGAGGCCGTCGTCCCGCACACGTACGTCGACTACGAAGCGGCGCCCCGCGAGTACGAACTGAGCGTCGCCCAGACCGTGCTGAAGGTCCACACCCGGGTCGCCGACCTCTACAACCAGCCGATGAACCAGACCGAGCAGCAGCTGAGGCTGACGGTCGAGGCGCTCCGCGAGCGCCAGGAGCACGAGCTGATCAACAACCGCGAGTTCGGGCTGCTCAACAACTGCGACTACGGGCAGCGCCTCCAGCCGCACGACGGTGTGCCCGGCCCCGACGACATGGACGAACTGCTCTCGCGCCGCCGCGGCTCCAAGCTCTTCCTCGCCCATCCGAAGGCCATCGCCGCCTTCGGCCGCGAGTGCAACAAGCGCGGTCTGGTCCCGGAGACCGTCGACATCGGCGGACACCACGTGCCGGCCTGGCGGGGAGTGCCGATCTTCCCGTCCGACAAGATCCCGGTCTCGGACGCCCGGACCACCTCGATCATCTGCATGAGGACGGGCGAGGACGAGCAGGGCGTCATCGGGCTCCACCAGACCGGCATCCCCGACGAGATCGAGCCCAGCCTCTCGGTCCGCTTCATGGGGATCGACGAGCAGGCGATCATCTCCTACCTGGTGACGGCCTACTACTCCGCGGCCATCCTCGTGCCGGACGCCCTGGGCGTCCTGGAAAACGTCGAGGTCGGCCGCTGGCGGTAGCCCCTCGGGGGCCCGGACGGACAAGGTCCGGGCCCCTGTCAACCTCCGCCACCGGGCAACCGTGCCCGGGGCGGCCTCGGGAGGACGCCCAGTGAAGACCCACCACGTACCCCAACCACTGACACCCCGGGCCCCGGGCGACGACACCGCGCCCGTCCCGCCGACACGGGGCGCCGCCCTCCCGGCCCAGGGCCAGGAGGCCGAGGTCCTCCTGGAGCGGACCCGGGCCCTCGTCGACCCCCGGCTGCGCGCCGCGGTGGAGTCCCTGCCCGGATCGATCCGCCGCGTCGCGATGTACCACTTCGGCTGGCAGGAGGCCGACGGCGGTCCGTCCTCGGGCCCGGCGGGCAAGGCGATCAGGCCCGCCCTGGTCCTCGCCGCGGCCCGCGCGCTGGGCGGCGACCCGGAACAGGCGGTACGGGCCGCCGTCGCCGTGGAGCTGGCCCACAACTTCACCCTGCTGCACGACGACGTCATCGACGAGGACCGGACCCGCCGTCACCGGCCCACGGCCTGGGCCGTCTTCGGGATCCCGGACGCGGTCATCGCGGGCGACGCCATGCTCGCCCTGGCCCAGCGACTGCTCGCCGAGGACCCGGTCCCGGCCGGGGCCCGCGCCTCGGCCAGGCTCTCGACCTGCATCATCGAGCTGTGCGCGGGCCAGCAGGCCGACTGCGCCTTCGAGGACCGGGGGCCCGAGGAGGTCACGCTGGACGAGTGCCTGACCATGGCCACCGCCAAGACCGGCGCCCTGCTCGGCTGCGCCTGCGCGCTGGGCGCGCTGTACGCGGGCGCGGAGGAGCGGGCGGTCGGCGCGATGGACGGCTTCGGCCGGGAGGCGGGCCTCGCCTTCCAGCTCATCGACGACCTGATCGGCATCTGGGGGGACCCGGCGCGGACCGGGAAGCCGGTCGGAGCGGACCTCGTCGCCCACAAGAAGTCCCTGCCCGTCGTCGCCGCGCTGACCTCCGGCACCCCGGCGGCGGCCGAACTGGCCGCGCTCTACCGGGGATCGATGAGCGCGCCCGGCGAGGTCGCCCGCGCCGCCGACGCCGTCGACCGGGCCGGCGGCCGGGACTGGGCGCAGATCTGCGCGGCGGACCGGATGGCCCGCGCGGTCCACCATCTGTCCCGGGCGGTCCCCGACCTGGCCCGCGCCGGGGACCTCCTGACCCTGGCGGAGTTCGTCACCCGCCGGACGCACTGAGACCGGGCGCCGGGAGCGGAACGGAGGCGCCGGGAGCGGCCGTACGGGGGGCGGACGCACCTGAGCGGAACGCGGATTCCCGGGCACGGGGGGCCGGGAACGGCGAAGGGGGCGGCGGCGGGAGAACGGCAGGAGCCGCCGAGGTCACAACCCCCGTGGCGGGAAACGGAGGGCGACACGGCGACTGTCATGGGCACGGGCTACAGTCCGTGCCCATGACAGACGAGTCATGGGCAGGGTGGTACCGGGACCGACAGGGTTCCGACGCCGTCGTCCTCACCACCGACGGACAGCAACTACGCCTCCGGACAAGGGGCATCGACTTCGAGGGCGCGAGCTTCGACGGCCTCACCCCGGCGGTCGGCACGCCACCGGCCGACGACCGGTTCGTGCTGGTGGACGGCGCGCTGAGCGACTGCGTCCTGGAGTGGGACCTGCCGTTCCCGGTCAGCTGGGACGGAGCCGTTCACCAGGCCACGCTCAGCTGCCTGTTGTCGCTGCGCCGCCCCGATTCGCATCTCAGTCTTGAGCTGCAGTTCGGCGGCGCGGCCTACGCGTCCCACCGGGCCGAGAGCGACTTCGCCTCCGCCCTCGCCACGATCCAGCGCGCCCTGCCGCCCGGCGTACGGCTGCGGACCTGCATCGCCTGCGCCTTCTCGGACTACTTCCCGGCCCCGGCCATCGGGCGCGGGCTCTCCGGCGGTCTCGCCTGCTTCCGGGGCGCCAAGGACGCCTACCGCGGGGCGGCCGGTGAGGGCGACGTCCTGGACCTGTGGGAGCGGCGTACCGGATTCGTCCAGGAGATCTGGAGCTGCCGCGAGTACGAGCCCCGCCCGGACACCGGCGCGGGCACCGGACACCGCGGCGCGTTCCCGCTGGAACACGCCTGACTTTCTCCCGCTCCTGCGCGGAACACGCCTGACCTGCTCCTGCTCCTGCGCGGAAGACGCCTGGCCTTCTCCCGCTCCTTCTCCCGCCGGGCCGGGGCTCAGGCCGGTCCGGGCCGGGAGGGCGGCGTGGTGGCGTGCCAGTCGCCGGTGGCGTCGATGTTGGAAGTGGCGCTGCGGGCCGCGCGGTCGGCGTCCCCGGCGCGCAGCGCGTCGAGCAGCTGTTCGTGCCCGCGGGGGTCCGCGCCGTCGAAGCCGTGATCGTCCCAGTGGGCTGCCATGGAGCGGCGCAGGGCCGGGCCGAGAGCGGCGTAGAGGTCGCTCAGCAGGCTGTTGCCGGCGCCGGTGGCGACCGCCTGGTGGAAGGCGTGGTCGGCCTCGATCCACGCGTCCCGGTCGCGCTCCCGCCAGGCGGTGGCGCGCCGGACCAGCAGTGCGTCGAGGAGGGCCAGCGCCTCGGGGGTGATGCGGGCGGCGGCCAGCCGGGCGGCCTGGGCGTCCAGGCCCTGACGGACTTCGAGGACCTCGCCCAGCTCGCTGTCGAGACGCTGGACGGCGCCGGACAGTTCGCTGGTGGCACGCACATAGGTGCCGTCGCCCTGCCGTGCCTGCAACAGCCCCGCGTGGATGAGGGCGCGGGTGGCCTCGCGGAGCGTTCCGCGTGCGACGCCTAGCTCCGCGATGAGGGCCGTCTCGGTCGGGATGCGGGCCCCCAGCGGCCATCTTCCCGAGGTGATCTCGTCACGCAGCCGCTGGATGACGTCGTCGACCAGTACCGAGCGGCGGACGGAGGGCAGGGCCACGGGGGATCCTTCCTGGCCGGGTGGGGTCCGGCGGGGCGAGCGGGTGCGGGAACCATCCTACTTTAAAGGTTGGACGTTAAAGGTCAGACGTTTTATGTTTCCGTCATGCCACTCGCTCGCCGATCCCCGCACACCGCCCGTCCCTCGAAGGCCGACCGGCTCCCGGAGCCCGCCCCGGCCCCGGAGCCCGCCCCTTCCTCGGACCCCGCCCCCGCCCGGCCGATGTCCCGTTCCGCCGCTGCCTGGCTGACCGCCGTCGGCATCGTCCTGATCGCCTTCAACCTGCGGCTGGGCATCAGCAGCGCGTCCGCGCTGCTGGAGCAGCTCCGGGCCCAGCTCGGGTTCGGCCCGCTCGTCGCGTCGCTGGTCCCGGCCCTTCCGACGCTGTGCTTCGCGGCGGTCGGCGCGACCAGCGCCATGCTGGCCCGGCGCCTGGGCACCGAGCGTGCCGTCCTGCTGGCTCTGGCGGTGCTCTCCGCGGGGCTCGCCGTGCGCGCGGTGCCGCAGACCTGGGCGCTGCTGGCGGGCACGCTGCTGGGGGCGGCCGGGCCGGCCCTGTGCAACGTCCTGCTGCCCGCCGTGGTCAAGGCGCACTTCCCCGCCCGTGTCGCCCTGCTCACCGGGGTGTACACCACCACGATGGCGCTCGGCTCGGCCGTCGCGGCCGCCGTGGCCGTGCCCGTCGCCGGTCTGGCGGGGAAGGCGTCGACGGGACTGGCGGTCTGGGCCGTGCCCGCCGTGGCCGCCCTGGTGGTGTGGGGTCTGCGGCCGGGGTCCTGGCGGGTCGCGGCACAGCGTGCGCAGGAGGGCCGGATCTCCGCCTGGAGCGCCGGGCGCACCCGCTTCGGGCTGCTGGTGACGGCGTTCTTCGCCCTTCAGTCCCTCAACAGCTACGCGGTCATCGGCTGGCTGCCGACCGTCCTGTCCGACCACGGGATGAGTTCCGACCGGGCCGGGGTGATGCTGGGGCTGGCGCTGATCGTGGGGGTGCCCTCGACCTTCGTCCTGATGCCGCTCACCCGGACGGCGGCGCGGCTGCGGTGCGCGTTCGTCCTGGTCGGCGCCGCGCTGATGGCCGGTTACCTCGGTCTGCTCTGCGCCCCGGTGGCCCTGCCCGTCCTGTGGGCCGTACTGACCGGCTTCGGGCTGGGGGCGTTCCCCCTGGTCCTGGCCGTCATCGGGACGAGCGGCCGCAGCGCGCAGGAGACCGCCGCGCTGTCGACCTTCTCCCAGAGCACCGGCTATCTCCTCGCCTCGGCAGGCCCCTTCGGCGTGGGGCTGCTGCGCTCGTCCACCGGCGGCTGGGCGCTGCCGCTGGCCGTACTGCTCGTGCTCGCCGCGCTCCAGCTGCTCGTCGGAGTGCGGCTGACCCTGCTCCGTACCGGCCCCCGGGACGAGTAGGCCGGACGCGCGGAGGGGCCACCCCGTCCTACGAGGTGGCCCCGGTGGTGCGGCGCGTCCGGACCGGAGTCAGGAGGCGTTGCGCGCGAGGGAGGCCGCGAAGCCGTACTGCCAGAGGTAGTTGACCTGGCTGCGCTCGTTCGCGTCGGGGTACGGGTTGGTGCAGGACGGGCCGGGGCCACCGCCCGACATCAGCTCGCTGCACGGGCCGGAGTAGTGGTCCGGAAGGCCGAGCACGTGCCCGGTCTCGTGCGTGGTGACGCGGGTCGAGTCGTACTGCTGGTTCTGCGCGTAGTCCAGGAAGACGTATCCGTTGCCGTGCCCGTCGGTGCTCGCGTACGAGCCCCTGGAGTCATTGCCCTCGTAGTAGTTGAAGTCCGCGTTCGAGCCCTCCTGGAGCCGAACGTTGGAGACGGAGCTGTTCCATATCTGCGCGCTGTTGGATATCTGGGTACGGAAGCTCGGCGCGTTGGCGGTGCTGTAGACGATGGTGACCGACTTGATGCCGGGGTGCGCCGCCTGCTTCTTCGCCACGGACTTGACGACCGCTTCGAAGAACGCCTTGTTCGCGGCGGCGTTCTCGCGCGAACCGGCGTAGGCGGCGTAGCCCGCTTCGGCCTTCGACGCGGTGGCGGTGGGGGGCGCGGTGGCGGGGGCCGGGGAGGCGATGGCCGGTGCCGTGCCCAGCGCGGCGGCGAGGCCGAAGCCGAGGCCGACCACGGCCGACATGACGGTCCTGGGGTGTCTCATGGGGGGTCTCCTACCGTTACCGGTCCGATGAACCCGTCCGATGATCGGACTCGGACGGGTGCGGTACGGAGAGAGTGTCGGGGAGCGCGAGCCCCGGCGGATGATGTCAACCGGCGATAGCGCGCGGTTATCACCCCCTCCGGTACCGCCGTCGAAGCCTGCACCAACTCCAGGTGAATTAAAGGACTTTGAGGCGATTGGGGAGTCTGGTGCGACAGTCGCCCGCCGCCCTACGCTCGACCGTATGGAGCTTGAGGTGAGACACCTCAGGGCGCTCTGCGCCATCGCGGACACGGGCAGCCTGCACCGAGCGGCCCGCAGGCTGGGCGTCAGCCAGCCCTCCCTGACCACCCAGCTGCGCCGGATCGAGAACGCCCTGGGCGCCGAGCTGTTCTGCCGCGAGCGGACCGGCTGCCGCCCGACGCTGCTCGGCCGCGCTGTCCTCAGCCGGGCCCGCCCCCTGGTCGACGGGATGACCGCCCTGGTCAGCGACGCGCGGGCGGAGGCCGACGCGGTCGGCGCCTCTGGGCCCCGGCTGCGCATCGGCTGCACCGCCAGCCGGGTCATCGGCGGCTGGCTGCGCCGGCTGCGGCTCCGGCTGCCCGGTACGGACATCTCGCTGCGGGTCGACGTGTCGGCCCGCGCGCTGCTCGGCGACGTCGCGTCGGGCGTGCTGGACGTCGCCTTCGTGCACGAGGTCGAGGGCAGCCCGCTGGCCGTCCCGGACGGCCTGGAGCAGCGCGTACTCCTGGACCGCGAACCGCAGTTCATCTCCATGTCCAGGGACCACCCGGCCGCCTCCCGGCCGGTGGTCGACCTCGTCGACCTGGCCGCCGACCGGTGGATGGTCGATCCCACGGTGGACGGCGAATGGGACGGGCTGCGCCGGGTGTTCGGCGCGGCCGGCGTCGCCCCGACCGTGCTGCACGGCGACTACCTCACCGCCGCCTCCCTCGTCGTGCTCGGCGAGGCGGTCGCCCCCTGCCAGCCCACCTCCGGACCGCGCGACGACATGGCGATCCGCCCGCTGCGCGACGACCCCCTCGCCGTACGGCTGCTGCTGGTCTCCCGGCCGGGCGCCGACATGGCGACGGTCTACGGGGAACTGGAGGCGGCCTACCGGGAAGCGGCCCGGCGCGCGGCCGGGTACCACCAGTGGCTGCTGCGCAACCGCAGCCCGCTCGCCCGCACGCCCTGACGCACGGGTTCCCGATTCCGCCGAGAGCGAGGCCGGGTTCCCACCGGGTCGTCCGCCGGGCAGAGTCGGTCCCATGAGGCTTCTGATGCTGGGCGGTACGGAGTTCGTGGGGCGCGCGGTCACCGAGGCGGCGCTGGCGCGCGGCTGGGACGTCACGGTGTTCCACCGGGGCCGGCACGCGCCCCCGGCGGGCGTGTCGGAACTCCTCGGCGACCGCACCGCCGAGGGCGGCCTCGCCGCCCTGGCCGAATCCGGCGGAACGGACGGCGGGCACGCCTGGGACCTGGTGGTCGACACCTGGAGCGGCGCCCCCTCGGCCGTCCGGGACGCGGCCCGGCTGCTGGCGGACCGGACCGCCCGGTACGCGTATGTCTCCAGCCGTTCCGTGTACGAGCAACCGGCCCCGGACGGCCTGCCGGAGGAGGGGCCGGTGGTGGCCGGTGCCTCGCCCGACGCGGGCGGTGACGTCTCGTACGCCCTCGCCAAGCGCGGCGGCGAACTGGCCGCGCTCGACGCCTTCGGCGACCGGGCCCTGCTCGCCCGCGCGGGGCTGATCCTGGGGCCCTGGGAGAACATCGGCCGACTGCCCTGGTGGCTGCTGAGGATCGCCCGGGGCGGGCCCGTACTCGCCCCCGGCACCCCGGATCTGATGCTTCAGTACATCGACGCCCGCGACCTCGCCGAGTGGCTGCTCGACGCGGCCCGCAGCGGGCTGCACGGGCCGTACAACCTGGTCAGCCGCTCGGGGCACGCCACCATGCGGCAGCTGCTGGAGGCCTGCGTACGGGCCACCGGTTCCGACGCGGAGCTGCGCTGGACGCCCGCGGAGCGGATCCTCGCGGCGGGCGTGGAGCCATGGAACGATCTGCCGGTCTGGCTGCCGCCGGGCGAGCTGTACGACGCGATCCACCGCGGTGACGTCGCCAGGGCGTACGCGACCGGTCTGCGCTGCCGCCCCGTCGAGGAGACGGTCGCCGACACCTGGAAGTGGCTGGTGGAGCTGGGCGGCGAGCCCCCGCAGCGACCGGACCGGCCCGCGGTCGGCCTGGACCCGCGGGTGGAGGCCGAACTGCTGGCGGATCCGGCCGCCTGACGGCCCGCCGCGCCGCTTCGGACCGGGCGTGCGCGTGCGCGCGGGGCGGGGCGGGGCCGGGGAGCGGCCCGGGGGAACGGCCCGGCCGACGCGCGCCCGCGTGCGCGGGTGGGACCGGGACCACACCCGGGCCAAGCAGCGCACCCCGCTCACGGACACGCACGCGTGCGGGTGGGACTACGCGGACACCGCGATCCCCGGCGCCATGGAGCACGGACACGCGCCCGCGTGCGCGGGTGGGACGACGAACACGATGCCTTCATCGGACACGATGTCGACACGCGCCCGCGTGCGCGGGTGGGACGACACGGGAGGGCGTCGAGGGGCTCGTGGCGACGACACGCGCGCGCGTGCCCGGGTGGGACGGCCGTCACTCACCACTGAGTACCGGGGCCACGCCCGCAGGTGCGCGCGGGTGGGGCACGAGGACGGCGACGGGCGCCGGGTGTTCGTACCACGCCCGCACGTGCGCGTGGGTGGGGCGCGAGGACGGCGACGGGCGCCGGGTGTTCGTACCACGCCCGCACGTGCGCGCGGGTGGGACCGGCGTCCGATTACCCGGATGCGGCCGGTGTATACGGGTGCATCGGGCATGAACCGGCGTGGCCTTCCTGTCATTTATTAGGTAAAGCTGCATATTGCCCCTTATGGCAACACAAGCGCGCAGACGCGGCACAGGTATCCGGGCGGCGGTGGCCACGGCGGCGGCCGCGGCCATGGTGGGCACGATGGCATCGCTCGCCCTCGCCGACCCGCTGCCCGGCGGGCTCGGCCCGTGCCTGGGCGGCGACTGCCCGACGACCTGGCCCGATCGGCACAACGGACCCGTCGCCCATCACGACAGCGGGATCGACATCTTCGTCGGCGGCGACTTCCTGGTCCGGGAGGCCGCCGCCGAGGCCGAGGGGAGGACCGTCGTCCTCGAACGGTTCGACATGGACAAGCGCGCGGGCGCCTCGCGGATCCACGACGTCGGCGTGGCAGGCGTGGGCTCCCGGGTGCCGCCGCCCGACGGCTCCGACTACCTGACCGTCGCGGCCGGGCAGCGGCCGGTTGCCGAGGAGGGGGCGAACCACGGTGTCGTCAGGTACGCCGGGCGCGACTCCGGAACGGTGATCCCGGAGGCGGTCCACGACCCGGCCGCCACCGGCCCGTACACGGAGTTGCGCGACCGGCTGACGGAGGCGGCCCACTGCTATGCCTACGACGACGGCCGGGACCACCGCCGCCCCGCCACCGGCACGGTGGTCGACGCCGGTCCCGAGACCGTCTTCACTGGCGACGGCACCTCGGCCCTCCAGGTGTTCGCGGTGGACGCCGATCTGGTCTCGGCCCGGGGCGGCCCGCAGGAGCTGGTGTTCAACGGGATCCCGGAGGGCGCGACGGTGCTCGTCAACGTCTACGGGAGCAGCCGCAGCATCAGCACGACGGCGGGCTCCCTTCCGCAGCCCGGACTCCGTGAGCACCTGCTGTGGAACTTCCCGGACGCCACCGAGGTCGGGCTGCACGGCACCGGTCAGTTCCAGGGGAGTGTGCTGATCGGGCAGCGGTCGAGCACGGCCACCCTGGACATGAGCGGCACCAACGGCCTTTTCTACACCGCCGGTTCACTGACCCACGCCTCGGCGGGCGAGTCGGGCGGCCAGGAGCTGCACGCCTATCCCTTCGACGGCGATCTGCCGACCTGCGGCGAGGAACCGACCCCGACCCCGACGCCCACCCCGAGCCCGAGCCCGACGACATCCAGCCCCGCCTCCACCCCCACGCCGACCCCCACCGCCACCCACACCCCCGGTCCGAAGCCCACCCCGACCCGCACCCGTCCGCAGGAGCCCGGCGGGCCGAAGGAGCCCGAGGAGCCGGGCGGGCCGGATGCGCTGGGTGGGCCGGATGCGCTGGGTGGGCCGGACGCGCCGGGTGGGCCGGACGTGCCGGGTGGGCCGGAGGAGCCGCACCCCGGAGGGGAGCTTCCGGACACGGGTGCGCGCGGTGAGTGGATTCTCGGCGGGATCGCCGCCGCGCTGCTCGTGTCGGGATCGGCGGCCACGCTGATGGCCCGGCGGGCGCGTCGACGCGGCTAGCTTTGGCCCATGGCCGAACTGCTGCTGCACCTCACCGAAGGCCCGCTGTGGGAGGCGGCCCGCGGGATCGGGACGTACGAGATGTCCACCCGCGGCCGCACCCTGCACGAAGAGGGCTTCATCCACTGCTCGCTGCCCCACCAACTCGCCGGCGTGGCCGAGATGCTGTACGGGGCCGGGAGCGGTGCCGGGACCGGCGACCAGGAACTCGTCGTCCTCGTCATCGATCCCGACCGGCTCCCGGCGCCCGTACGGTACGAGTCCTTCGTGCCCGGCGGCGAGGAGTTCCCGCACGTCTACGGACCCGTCCCGGTGGACGCGGTCGTGGAGGTGCGCCCCTGGCCCCGCAAGGAAGGCGACCCCGCATGAGCAACCCACCCCCCACCGGCCCGGAGAACCCGGGCGCCCCCATCGTCGCCGTCACCGGCGCGGGCGGAGCCGTCGGCGGCCGGGTCGCCCTGCGCCTGGCGCGCGCGGGCGTGCCCGTCCGACTGCTCGGACGGGACCCCTCCCGGCTGCCCGAACTGCCCGGTGCCGTCGCCGCGCCGCCCGCCCCGTACGGGGACGGGGAGGCCATGCGCCGCGCGCTGGCCGGGGCGCACACGCTGTTCCTCGTCTCGGCGCACGAGAGCCCGGACCGGGTGCGTGAGCACACGACGGCCGTGGACGCGGCCGTCGCCGTGGGCGTCGAACGCATCGTGTACGTCTCCTTCCTGGGCGCGGCGCCGGACGCCACGTTCACCTTCGCCCGGGACCACTGGCACACCGAGGCGCGCATCCGGGCCGCCGATGTCCGGTACACCTTTCTCCGCGACAGCCTCTACCTCGCGGGCATCCCGGCCATGACCGGTGCCGACGGGGTGCTGCGCGGCCCGGCGGGCGACGGCCGGGTGGCGGCGGTGGCGCACGACGACATCGCGGACGCCGCGGTGGCCGTCCTGCTGGCCGACGCCGAGAGCGCCGGCACCCGCCACGACGGGCTCACCTACGACCTCACCGGCCCCGAGGCGTTCACCCTCACCGAGGCGGCCGAGGAACTGAGCAGGGTCAGCGGCCGGACCGTCACCTATGTGCCGGAGACCCGCGAGGAGGCCTACGCCTCCCGGGCGCAGTACGGCGCCGAGGACTGGGAGGTGGCCGGCTGGGTCACGTCGTACGAGGCCATCGCCACCGGTGAGATGGCCACGGTCTCGGACGCCGTGCCGCGGCTCACCGGGCATCCGGCGACGGGCCTGGCCGCCTTCCTGAGGGAGCATCCGGACAGCTACCGGCATCTGCTGAGGACGGACTGAGCCCACGGCGGGCGCGGCGGTCGGGGACGGGGGAGCCGGGCCCTGCGTCCTGCCCGGGGCGGACGACGCCACCGGCCCCGCGAGGGGCCTGGTGCGCCCGCGCGCCGACGCTCCGGGCCATCCCCCCCGCCGCCGCCGTGCGGTCGCACGCACCTGACGCCGCTCCCTGATCCGGCCCGACTCGACCGGCCCGACTCGACCGGCCCGACTCGACCCGGCCCGAGTCGACTCGGCGCGATCGGGCCCGATTCGACTCGACGCGCCGCCGACGCGGATCGGGCCGAGTCGGCCCGGTCCGTGCTCGATCCGATCCGACTTGGCCCGATCCGACTTGGCCTGGACCGGCTCGGCTCGGCTCGGACCGGCCCGCACCGGCCCGCACCGGCCCGCACCGGCCCGGACCGGCCCGGACCGGCTTGATCCGATCCGACTCGGCCCGGTCCGTGCTCGATCCGATCCGACCTGGTCCGACACGATCAGAACCGATCCGGGCGAAAGCGACCCGATCCGGAAGAAAGGCCCTGGGTCATGCGTACCGAAACCCCGTGGGGCCCCTGGGACCCGCCCTCGCCGGACGAGGCCGCCCGGCTCCTCGCTCCGCTGCGCGTGCCCTGGTGGATCGCCGGGGGATACGCGGTCGAACTCGCCGTGGGCCATGCCTTCCGGGATCACGCCGACATCGACGTACTGCTGCTCCGCCGCGACCAGCTCGCCGCCCAGCGGGTCCTGGCGGGCTGGGAGTGGTGGGCGGCGGACCCGCCCGGAACCCTGCGCCGCTGGCTCCCCGGCGAGACCCTGCCGCCGGAGGTGCACGACATCTGGTGCCGCCCGGGGCCGGACGAGCCCTGGCGCGTCCAGCTCATGCTCGACGACACGGAGGACGGCGACTGGCTCTTCCGCCGCGATCCCCGCATCCGCCTGCCGCTGGACCGGCTCGGCCGCGTCTCCGCGAGCGGCGTCCCGTACCTCTGCCCCGAGGTGCAGCTGCTGTACAAGGCGGGGTCCCCGCGTCCGAAGGACGAGCGGGACTTCGCCGAGGTGCTGCCGGTCCTCACCGCGGACCAGCGAGCCTGGCTGACCGAGACCATCACGCTGTCCCGGGGCGCCGGCCATCCATGGGCGGCCCGTCTGCGTGCCTGTTCGGCGGACTGACCGGCCCGGCCGGCCGACGTACGGACCCGGCCGGGCGAGCGGTCGTCAGCCGACGTACGCGCCCGCTCGGGCCGCCGCCCCGGCAGCCTCGGCGGCCCGGTCCGCCGCCGCTTCGTCGAGCGGGCCGCCACTGGCCAGCAGCCGGTAGCAGAGCGGCGCCGACACGGCGCGGATGACCTCGTGCGGGTCCGTGCCCCCGGGCAGCTCCCCGCGCTCGACGGCTTCGGTGACGCAGCCGGCCCGTTCCTCGACGCGGATCGCGCAGAACCGGTGCAACGCCTCGGCGGTGCGCGGGTCGCAGGATCGCCTTCGTCACGGAGACCTCGCTGGTCTTCCTGCTCACCCTCTACCTCCAGGAAGTCCTCGGCTACTCACCGCTCGCCACCGGTCTCGCCTTCGGTGTCCTGGGCGTCGGCACGGTGATCGGCGGCATGCTCGGCGGCCGTGCGGTCGGCCGGTTCGGAAGCCGTACGACGATCGTCGCGGGCGGGGCCGTCCAGGCGGCGGCCACCCTCTCCCTGGTGGCGCTCGGGAGCTCCGGGGGCTGGATCGCGCTGCTGCTGGCGGCCACCTTCGTCGGCGGGATCGGCAACATGCTGATGATCGTGGGCTTCATGGTCACCGCGACCTCCGGCCTCCCCGACGAGGAACAGGGCCTGGCCACCGGCCTCGCCACCATGACCCAACAGGTCGGCATCGCCATGGGCATCCCGGTCATGAGCGCCGTCGCCACGGCCCGGATGTCCGCCCTCGGCGACACCGGCCCCGAGGGCGTCCTCTCGGGCGTCACGGTCGCGATCCTGGTCGACTCGGCACTGGTCCTGGCTGGCGCGCTGCTCGCGGGCGCCTTCCTCGGCCCGCGCCGTGCGGGACGCGGCGGGCGGGGGTGACCCCCGGGTGCAGGGGTCGGGTGCAGAGGGGCGGATCTCGGCGGGCGGGGGCGTGGCGCGTGCCGGAGGACGCCGAGGCGCGGACGCCGGAGGGCGGGTCCGACGGTCGTCGGCGGATCCGGCTCTCCGGCGTCCGGCCTTCCGGCGTCCGGCCTTCCGGCGTCCGGCCTTCCGGCGTCCGGCCTTCCGGCGTCCGGCCCTCCGCCCTCCGCCCTCCGCCCTCCGGCGCCGGCGCGGTTCAGCGTGGCTCAGCCCGCGTCGTGCGCTGTCCGCAGTGCGGCGATGTCAAGCTTCTTCATGGCCATCATCGCGGCGGTCGCCCTGGCGGCCTTCGTCGCGTCCGGGTCGAGGAGCAATTCGGTCAGGCCGTCCGGCACGACCTGCCAGGAGAGGCCGTACCGGTCCTTCAGCCAGCCGCAGGGCCCCTCCTCGCCGCCGTCGGTGAGGCTGCCCCAGTAGTAGTCCACCTCCGCCTGGTCGGCGCAGTCGATCTGGAACGAGACGGCCTCGTTGAAGGTGAACTCCGGCCCGCCGTTCACCCCGACGAACCGCTGGCCGTTGAGCTCGAACTCGACCGTCATCACCGACCCGGCGGGTCCCGGCCCCGCCTCGCTGTACCGGCCGATCCTGCCGAGGCGGGAGTTCCTGAAGACCGAGACGTAGTACTCCGCAGCCTCCTCCGCCTGTCCGTCGAACCACAGACATGTGGTGAAGCCCTCGGTGGTCATCGCTGTCTCCCCTCGTGTACGCGGCCCCGCCGCCCGCGCGGGTCCGCCCATGACGACCGATCCTGTGCCGAAGAGTCATCGGGGGAACCAGGAGCGGAACGGCGGGGGACCGGTGGTGGCCGACTTCATATGGTCCCCTCGGGGAAGGCGAAACCCCGGACGACACGGCCGCGTTCCGGGTAAACGGCTCTGCAAACCGTCTCCCACCGCCTGCGCACATGATGAAGGGCCCGACCGCTCCGGAGAAATCCGGTGGTCGGGCCCTTCGGGGAGCCTGTCCGGCCCGCGGCGGAGCCGTGGGCGCGGGAGCCTAGACGATGGTGCGGATGAGCTTCTTGTTGACGAACTCCTCGATGCCCGGCCGGCCCAGCTCCCGGCCGAAGCCGGAACGCTTGATGCCGCCGAACGGCAGCTCGGCCCCCTCGGCGCCGACGCCGTTGACGAAGACCATGCCGGCCTCGATGCGGCCGGCGACCCGCTCGGCCTGCGCGGGGTCCGTGGTGAAGAGGTAGGAGCCGAGGCCGAAGGGGGTGTCGTTGGCGATGCGCAGGGCGTCGTCCTCGTCGGCCGCCGGGAAGATCATGGCGACCGGTCCGAAGAGCTCCTGGCGTGCCATGGCGTGGTCGGTGGTGAGTCCGGTGAGGACCCCGGCCGGGAAGTAGGCGCCCTTGCGCTCGCCCTCGGTGTGCAGCGTCGCGCCCTCGGCGACGGCGGCGTCCACCTGGCGGCCGAGGGTCTCGGCGGCCGCGACCGACGACAGCGGTGCGCCGGACTGGCGGGAGAGGAGCCGCTCGGTGAACTTCTCGACGAACGCGTCGTGGAGCTCGGACACCACGACGAACCGCTTGGCGGCGTTGCAGGCCTGGCCGGTGTTGTCGAGCCGGGCGGAGACCGCGGCGTCCACCACGGAGTCGAGGTCGTCGGTGGAGAGCACGATGAACGGGTCGGAGCCGCCGAGTTCGAGGACGACCTTCTTCAGGTGCCGTCCGGCGATCTCGGCCACGGCGGCACCGGCCCGCTCCGAGCCGGTGAGGGAGACGCCCTGGACGCGCGGGTCGGCGATCACGTCGGCGATCTGCTCGTTGGTGGCGTAGATGTTGACGTACGCCCCCGCCGGGAAGCCCGCCTCGGCGCACAGCCGTTCGAGCAGCGCCGCGGTGGCCGGACACTGCGGGGCGTGCTTGAGGAGGATGGTGTTGCCCAGGGCGAGGTTGGGGGCGGCGAACCTCGCGACCTGGTAGGCGGGGAAGTTCCACGGCATGATGCCGAGCAGCACGCCCACCGGGCTGCGCCGGATGACGGCGTGGCCGGGGCCCGAGGTCACCCGCAGTTCCTCGTCGGCCAGGAACGCCTCGGCGTGGTCCGCGTAGTAGTGGTAGATGTCGACGCAGAAGTCGATCTCGCCCTCGGCCTCTTCGAGCGGCTTGCCCATCTCCCGTACGATCCCGGCGGCCAGTTCGGCGCGGTGCTCGGCGTGGAGGTCCCCGAGCCGGCGCAGCAGCGCGGCGCGTTCGGCCACCGAGCTGGTCCGCCCCCAGACGGTGGCCGCGTGGGCGGCGTCGACGGCCGCGGCGATCTCGGCGTCGGTGGCGGTCGGGTAGGTCTCTGCGGTGGTGCCGGTGGACGGGTCGGTGACGGCGTACATCAATTCTCCCGGAAGAGTTGGGGGGTGCGGCGGCCGGAGGCCGTTTCCTGCGTGGGTATGTCTGCCACGGGTACGCGGCGAGAACTCCTACGGCTCCAGAATGGTGCGGACCCCGACGTTGGACCGGAGGTCCTCGAAGGCGGCGGCCGCCTCCCGGAGCGGGCGGACGGTGCCGATCAGCTCGTCCAGCGGAAGCCTCCCGGCCAGGTAGAGGCGGGCCAGCTTGGGGATGTCGAGCGCACCGACGCTGGAACCGTAGTTGCATCCTAGGATGCGTTTGCCCTGGTCGGCGAGGTCGAAGAGGTCGAACGCGCCCGTCGCGCCGGCGGCGGCCATGCCGACCAGGACGGCCGCGCCCCCCGAGGTGAGCATCGCGGGAAGGGTCTCGATGACCTTGGGGCTGCCGATCGCCTCGAAGGCGTAGTCGGCCCCGCCGAGCTCTTCCTGGCACCAGGCGGCCACGTCGGTCGTGGCGCCGTCGAGGGTATGGGTCGCTCCGAAGCGCCTCGCCGCGGCGAGGCGTTCGGGTGAGAGGTCGACGGCGACGACGGGGTCCGCCCCCACCAGGCGCAGCCCCATCACCACGGACAGTCCGACCCCGCCGGTGCCGATGACGACCGCGGATTCGCCGGGCCGGACCCCGGCGGTGTTCATGACCGCGCCGATACCGGTGGAGATGGAACAGCCGAGGAGGGCCCCGATGCCGAACGGCAGCTCGTCGGGCACCTTGACCGCGGCCGATTCCGGCACGACCAGCCGTTCGGTGAACGCGCCCAGCCCCAGGTAGGGCCAGATCTCCTCGCCCCCGGCGTCCGTGAAGGGCGTCGTCCCGTCGGGCAGCGTGTTGGCGACGGCCCGGGTGCCGGTGCACAGCCAGGCCGTTCCGGCCAGGCACTTGCGGCAGCGACGGCAGGGCGCGAACCAGGAGAGTACGACGTGGTCGCCCGCCTTGAGGTCGGTGACCCCCTGCCCCACCGCGGCGACCACCCCGGCGGCCTCGTGGCCGAGGACGAGGGGGCGGTCGCTGGGCCAGTCGCCCGTGAGGATGTGGAGATCGGAGTGGCACACCCCTGCCGCACGCACCTCGATCTCGACCTCGCCCGGTCCGGCGGGCCGGTGGGAGATCTCGCGGGTGTGCAGCCCAGCGACGGGGTCGAAGGCGATCGCGGGGGAGAGTTGGGTGGACATCAGGGCGCCTTAACTTCTGCGGTGGGTTCAGCGGTGGGTTCGGTTACGGATTCGGTGACGGGTTCTGCGGCGGCCCGTCCGGTGGCGTCGCCGCCGGTCGGGCCGAGGGGCAGCTGGGCGTGGGGCTTGGCGATCACGACGTAGGCCAGCCCGACGACGAACAGCGCGGAGAAGACCAGGACCACGGCCCAGACCTGGACCCAGCTGCCTCCGGCCGGGGCCAGCCCGGCGCGGGGCCAGGCGATGTTGACCGCCTCGAAGAGCAGCCACACCACCGCGAGGGCGTTGATCAGCAGGCCGGTACGGCCCAGGCGCAGCTCTCCGGCGGCCGGATTCCAGCGGCCGTTGAGACGGGCGAGGAGCGCGACGACGGCGACCGCCAGGAAGACGAAGTAGAAACCGCCGGACCCGAAGGCGATCAGCGTGGCCGCCGCGTTGCCGTTCAGCCCGAGCACCAGGCCGAGACCGGCCAGGACGGCCGTCACGACGAGCGAGACCCAGGGGATCTGGCGCGGCCCCACGGTGGCGAGCCGACGCGAGAAGGGCAGCTGCCGGTCGCGCGCGAAGGCGTAGACGGCCCGCCCGATGTAGGTCTGGATCGAGATGGCGCAGGCGAAGAACGCGATCAGGACGACCACGATGAAGGGCTTCTCGCTCCAAGCCCCCAGGCCGTCGGTGACGGCGGTGAAGACGGGGTCCGCGACCTTCCCGGAGACGGCCTCCTCGGGGCGGGGCAGCGCGAGGGTCACGGCGAACGCGGTGAGCAGCACGGTGAAGGCGACGAACAGATAGGCACGCACCAGCGCCCGGGGCACGCTGCGGCGGGGCTGCTCGGTCTCCTCGGCGACCTGTGTGGTGGCGTCGAAGCCCAGGAAGGCCCAGCCGGCCACGGCCAGACAGGTCAGGAACCCGGCCGCGACGGACCCGCCGGAGGCGGATTCCGCGCCCAACGTGTCGAACAGGATGCCGAACCCGTTGTGGCGCGCGAAGAGGAGCAGGATCAGGCTGACGGCGATGGAGGCGACCCCCTCGGCGACGATGCCCGCGTTGAGGAAGTGCTTGACCGGGTTGACCCCCAGCAGGTTGATGCCGAGGGCCGCGGCGACGAAGACCACGCCCAGCAGGACGTGGGTGGCCGGTGACAGCGCCGCGTCGCTGACCAGCATGTGCAGCCAGGTGGCGCCCAGGTAGGCCACGGTGGTCAGGGAGGCGACCGCCGAGGCGAGGTAGATCCAGCCGACCAGCCAGCCGAGCCGCGGCCCGCCCAGTCGGCGGACCCACTGGTAGACGCCTCCGGTGATCGGGAACTGCGAGGACAGCTCGGCGTAGACCGTGGCCACGAGCAACTGCCCGAGGAACGCGACGACGACCGCCCCGATCCAGGCGGGCCCGGCGAAGACGAACCCCAGCTGGACGACGGCGTAGATGCCGACGACGGGGGAGATGGTCGCGAATCCGATGGCGAACACGGCCCACGCGGACAGGGTGCGCTTCAGTTCCTGCTGGTAGCCGTACTCGGCCAGATCACCGGCATCGGTGCGGGGGTCGTCCACGTTGGTCTCCTGGCAGTGGTGCATGTGCAGAGCGCGCCCGGCGGCGCCGCTCGCCCCGGGGCACCGGCCTCCGGCCGCCGCACCTCGGTGACGGCGTCGGCCCCGGCGGCGCCCGCCCCGGTGGCGTCGAGTTATTGGCGATAGAGCCAATTACTCAATTGGCAGCAAAGCCAATAGCATCGTCGCCATGACGTCAAGGGGTCCCGGGAAACAAGTGCGCAAATCGGCGGCCGAGCGCCGCGGCGAGATCGTCGCGGCGGCCGCCCGGGTCGGGCTCCAGGAAGGGCTGGAGTGCGTCACCCGGCAGCGGATCGCCGACGACCTCGGGGTCCGGCCCGGACTGATCCACCACTACTTCCCGGTGGTCGAGGAACTGGTGGCCGAGGCGTTCACCAGCGCGACCACGGCGGAGCTGGACGGCCTCCTGCCGACGGCGGCCGCCCCCGAGGGCGTGGGTGCGGCGCCCCTGAGCACCCTCCAGCGGTTCTTCACGCTGATCTCGGGCGCGGAGTTCGACGACGTCAGCAGGCTCTGGCTCAACGCACGGAACCTGTCGCGCTACCGCCCCGCACTCCGCGACCAGGTCGTGAGCCAGGAACTGCGCTGGTGCCACCGCATCGAGGAGATCATCACCGAGGGCGTGCGGGAGCGGTCGTTCCGCTGCGACGATCCCTGGGCGGCGGCGGTGCGCATCCTCGCCGTGGTCGACGGGGCGGGCGCGTACATCAACACCAGCGCGGACCGGCGCATGGCACCACTCGCCGACCTGGCCCGCAGGATCGCCGAGGCCGAACTGGACCTTCCGGCCGACGGCCTGCGCTCGCCGTGAACGCACGGGGCCGGTGCCGGTGCGGTGTCGGTTCGCCAGGACCGGGCAGCGGCCGGGCGGACCGGTGATCCGCCGCGGCGATCACGACACCTGCCGCCGCTCCCGGATCGCGCAGGCGGCGGTGTCCGCACAGGCCCGTGGGAACCAGCTGTAGGCGGCGCCCGCGGCGGGGCGGGCGCGTTGCTCGCCGAGGTCGGTGTCGGCGCCGACGGTGAGGACGGCCCCGCACCAGAGACAGGCCCGGCCCCGCTGCTGCTGTTCCGTCAGGCCGCTTACCGGCGGCAGTCCCCTCGCGACAGTCATGGTGCCCCCCGGCTGGTCGGCGCGTCACTGAACTGGTGGAACGAGACTGCCGGGGCGCGGCGGGCGCAACGCTCACAGATTTGTGAGCGCACCGTGTTCGAGCGACTACGGAACGGACTGCTGCGACCTGACCGCTACGACCTGATTGCTGCGAGCCCGTCTGCTACGAGTCCGTCTGCTGCGAGCCCGTCTGCTACGAGCCCGTCCGCCACGGGCCCGGTTACAGACCGATCCAGTCGGCCATGGCGACGAGGGTGTCCGGTGGGCGGCGGCTGGTGTGGAGCAGTCCGGTCACGGTCTGTCGGGTGCGCGGGTGGTAGCGGGTCTGCTCCGGGGCCGCCCGCCGCGCGGCGACCAGATGCCGCAGGGAGGCGTCCAGGTGCCCGGTCTCCATCTCCACGACGGCATGGTCCACCAGGAAGCGGGCCCGCCGCGAGGTCGGTGTCGCGGGCGGGAGCTTCACGGTGCGGGCCTGGCGCAGCGCGACGTCGAATTCCCGCATGGTGAGCGCCGCTCCCATCTCGTGCAGGGTCACGTTCATCCGGCCGAACGACAGCCAGTGCACGTCACGGGCCTCGCCGCCGACACGGTCGGCCAGCTCGCGGGCGGCGGCGATGTGCTGCGCGACGGCGCTCCTGTCCCCGGCCCGCGCGGCCACGGCCGAGGCGCCCAGGTGGAGTTGGCCCGCGACGGCGAGCCCCTCCCGGGTGGTCTGCCCGGCCACCAGCTCCTGCCCGGCCGCGACCAGGCGCCGCCCGAGATCCTGCCCGGCCTCGGCATGGCCCAGGGCCCGCCGGTACTGGCGGATCGCGGCGAGGCAGGGGTCGGAAGCGTGGTCGGCGGCCCACCCCATGCGGTCCAGGGCGACGACGGCGAGGTCCGGGAAACCGAGCTTGACGGCGATGTCGTGGGCGGTGCGGTACGCGGAGGCCAGTGCGCGCCACGCCTCCGTGGTCGGTGCCGTACGGGCGGAAAGCGTCAGGTCGTTGATGACCCCCGGAAGCGCGCAGGCGGCCTTCCGCAGGTGGGTCGCCCGTACTTCCTGGCAGAGGCGGTCGGCCCTGAGCACCAGTTCGTCGAGGGGGCGCAGGGGCCGGTGCCCGTCCGGGTCGAGGTCGTACAGGGCCAGGCACTCGCGGATCGGGTGGACCAGGGAGGAGAGGCGCCAGTGCGGTGTACCGGCCGTGTGCGGCGGCCCGGTGAGGACGCCGGCGTCGATCCCGAGGGCGTCGGCGACGGCGGCGGTGAACTCGGCCGTCGCCACCCGGGCACCGCACTCGACCTGGTTGAGCAGACTGTAGGAGTACGGAATCCGGTTGGCCAGCCCGCGCTGGCTGAGCCGGGCGCGTTTCCGCTGCTCCTTGATGCGGTCGCCCGTGCTGCTGTTGTCGGGTGCGGACATTCCGGTACCTCGCTCGTGAGTCATCGGCGGGAACGGTACCCGCACCGCGAGGAGTTGAGGCCGAGTCCTCGCGAAGTCCAGCCGGTTCGGGGGTGGTTGCCCGGATGTGATCGGATGGCCGCATGAGGACCCTGTACCTGTTCGGTTCGGCCGCCCCGCCCGTCTTAGAGGCCGCGCAGGCCGTCGAGGAGGCCCGAGCGCGTGGTTGGGACGTATGCCTGGGGCTGACCCCCACGGCCGCCCGCTGGCTGGACGACCGGATACCGGAGCTGGAGCGGTTGACCGGGCATCCTGTGCGCTCCGAGTACAAGGCCCCCCGCGATCCGGACGCATGGCCGACGGCGGACGCGATCCTGCTCGCGCCGGCCACGTTCAACACGGTCAACTCCTGGGCGCTCGGGCTCACCGACCGGTTCGTCGTGGGGGTCGTGGCCGAGGCCATCGGGAAGCGGATCCCGACGGTGACGATGCCGTGCGTGAACGCCGCCTACGTGCAGCACAGGGCGTTCGACCGCAGTGTCGCCGCCCTGCGCGACATGGGCGTGACCGTGCTCTACGGCGAGGGCGGCTTCGTCCCGAACCAGCCGGGCGAGCGGCGCCCGGAGGGATACCCGTGGCACCTCGCCCTCGACGCGGTCGCGGCCGCGGCCGACGGCCGGAACACCGTCCACCACGACTGACACCCCGGCCCGGTCCCTGCCCGACCGACCGACTCCACCCCTCCACCCCTCAGTCCCTGCGAGCCCTGCCACCGCGGCGCGCCTTCCTCGGCAACTCCTCGTCGGCGTCGCCGTTCACTGACGGGGAAGGGGGAAGCCGTGTCCCACGGACAGCGATCAGGAGGGTGCCCGGCGGTGCAGGCGCCCCAGTACGACATGGAACCTCTCGCGTCCTGCCGCGGCGCTCGCGTCCCGCAGAGCCGTGGCGTCACCGCCCGGCGAGAGGAACTGGAGCCGCCGTTCCTCGGCGAGGAGCGCGGCCCCCGCCACGTTCTGGTCCAGCATCCCCATCGCGGTGAGCGCCGTATGACCGCAGGACACGGCGTCATCGACGTTCCCGGAGCCGTGGGCCGACAGGGCGTAGCGCAGGCTGAGAACGGAGAAGAAGGCGTACGTGTCGGCGACATCGGTGATCCCCTCCTCGTTCGGCCGAAGCTCCGGGAACCGCTCCAGCAGCCGTACGCGCCCGGCGGCGCCGACGAGCGGCCGGTCGGCGCACCAGAGGTCGCGTACGGACTCCGCGTAGAAGTCCAGGTCGGATTCCCGCCCCGGCGCACGCGCCCGCAGGCCCATGAACAGCGGCGCCATGCGCTCGACGCAACCGGCGACATACCCCCGGACCACCTCACCGCCCCCTTCGCGAAGCGCCTGCACCACGGCGTCCTCCACCAGCGTCCCCACGCCCCGCACCCTCCCCCTCGCACCGAACGCCAGGCTACCGAGCGCCCCGACGCCGATCCGACCGACTACGACGGGCACCCGTTCACCGAGTCATCCGGGCTCCCGGGCACCCGGCCGTGAGCCCGTTTTCCCGTGGGCGCAGGCCGTACTCCGGTCGGGCCCAGGCTTCGGGCTTCACGATGAACGTCTGCCCTGCCCGCCCCCTCAGCGACCTTGTACGCCTTGGTGGATACGACCTGAGCGATCAGCCGAACACCCGGACCGTGCGCGGCTCTCAGCGTGTGCGAGGCCGCCGACGCCGCCGTGAGCGCAGGGCGAACCGCATCTGTGCGACCGAGTCAGCCCCATATTCGCTAATCGATCACAAAATCATTACTTCTGGCATATGTGCCTCACTCGGTCGTGAGGCCCGTTACGGTCATTCCTCCATGAACCACCTTGGGGGGCAACTTGAGCAAGCGCACAGTCACTACCGCACTCGCCTGTCTGGCCGTTATCGCCCTGGCGGGATGCGAGCCGGCCACCACCGCCCAGCAGCCCGCCACTTCGCCGCCTTCCCCCACTACCTCGGATGCCCGGCTTCCGGAGAAGAGTGACAAGCCTGTTGAGCGAGCGGCAGTCGCGAACTTCGTCGGCATGGGTCTGCAATCCGCGCAGGACAAGGCACAGGCCGATGGTTTCCACCTGCTGGCGTCCCATGACAGTGCGGGTCGCGGCCGTATGCAGGCATTCGACCGGAACTGGAAGGTCTGCACCCAGAACTACAAGCCGGGGAAGAACATCCCGGTCGACACCGAACTCGACTTCGGAGCGGTGAAACTCGAAGAATCCTGCCCGTCCAAGGAAGAGACGGACCCTGCTCCCGCCGGGAAGGCCATGCCCAACTTCGTCGGGAAGTCGGTCAAGGTGGCGCGAGGAGCCCTCGACCCGAGCACGTCGATCACTGTCACCGACGCCGGCGAAGACCGCATGGTCCTGATGGAGAGCAACTGGAAGGTGTGCAACCAGACCCCGAAGGCCGGAGCGGTACTCAACGGCCAACCGGTCGAGTTCGCCGCGGTCAAGTTCGACGAGTCCTGCCCGTAGAGAGCCGGACATCGGGAACGCCCTTCCCATCGAAGTGGGTGAGGCCCCTCCTGGCGGCCCGTGTGGTGAGCGGTACGGCCGTACGTGCCCGGAGGTTGCGGCAGTCCGCTACCCCTCCGCGTATGCGCTGCGACGGTTTGCGACGATCTCGGTACCGTGGCGCCATGACGGACAGGGGAGAGCCGCATGTCGTTGCGAACCGATGGGCCGACGTTTCGGACCCGGCGCCGGGAGGACGAGGGATGACCCGGGACTTCTGCTCCTGCTTCGACCAGTCCACGCCCCGTCCGGGAGCCCGCGTCGGGTTCCACACCGAGAGGCAGGACCTCACCGCGCCGGGCTGGCGGCATCTGCTGGAGCTGGTCGAGGAAGCCGCCGCCGACGAGCGCGAGGAATTCAAGCCGCTGATCGAGCTGAGCCCGGCGGAGCGGCTGCAGGTCGTCACCCTGCCGCCGACCATCGCCAAGCTGACGGCGGTCAAACACCTCGTGCTCTACGGCAGCAACCTGGTCCGGCTCCCGCCCGAGATCGGGGCCATGACCAGCCTGGAGGAATTCACCCCGTACACCTCCTACCGGCTGCACTGGTTCCCCTACGAGATCACCCGCTGCCGACGATTGACCCGCAGCACGGTGAGCACGCGAGCTCTCTTCGGCAACTTCAAGGTCCGGTCGCCCTTTCCGAAGCTGACGTCGTCCCCGGACTCACTCACGGGCCTTGATCCGGAACGTCTGGATCCCGGGCGCTGGGGTCCCACAGCGCTCCAAGGCTGTAGCGTCTGCGACGGCCCGATTGCACGAGGCGCACTCCAGCAGGTGTGGATCTCCCTGCGCGTGGCCACAGACGTGTTGCCGCTTCTGGTCAACGCCTGCTCGCCGGAGTGCGCCACCTCCCTCCCCGGCGGCGCTGACAACTACATCGCCACGGCCCACAGGGGTGGTCTAGTCGACCAGCCGCCGCCCTACTGGGACTGATCACATCCGAAGTCTGGTCCGGTCGCCCGTACGGCCGTGAGGGCGTCGGGCTGCCGCACGTGGTCACCCACGGCCTGCGGTACTTCCGCGCCTCCGCGCTCATCGGCGGCGGTGCCGGACAGCGTCGGACAAGTCCAGGTCGTTCTCGGTCACGCGTTCGCCGTCATGTCCGCCGTCATCACGTTGCGGATAGCGGATATACGCGCACCTGGACCCTGGGGAAAGAAGACCGCACCCGGTCCCTCACGGACGCCGTGCTGGCGGCCTGCGGACCGGGTGCGGACAGGTGAGCGGCACGACCCGCGAAACCGCAGGTCAGAACGCCTAACCAGAGATCAAGCCTTCTTCGTCTCCCAGAAGATCTTGTCGATCTGGGCGATGAGGTCCAGCGCCTTCTGGCCCGTCTCCGGGTCCGTGGAGGCCTTCGCGGCCGACAGCGCCTTCAGGGTGTCGTTGACCAGCTGGTGCAGCTCCGGGTACTTCTCGAAGTGCGGGGGCTTGAAGTAGTCGCTCCACAGCACCGAGACGTGGTGCTTGGCGAGCTCGGCGCGCTGTTCCTTGATGACCACCGCGCGGGCCCGGAAGTGCGGGTCCTCGTTGGCCTGGAACTTCTCCTGGACGGCCTTGACGGACTCCGCCTCGATGCGGGCCTGGGCCGGGTCGTACACGCCGCAGGGCAGGTCGCAGTGGGCGCTGACCTTCACCTTGGGGGCAAACAGGCGGGAAAGCATGCAGCTGTCCTTCCTCGTGATCGTCTTCTCAGGTGGGACATTACTCCGTGAGAGACGGGTTTTCGTGGCTGCCCCCATGGGCTTAGGCCAAAAGTCCGGGGCGAGGATGGGTCCACTGGCCGAATGTACGGAACGCTGTACAGGACGTGTACTGGACGGACCGGGGAGGTGCCGGAGAGATGCGGGAGGTGCCTGAGGTGCCTGAGCTGACGCGGGAGCGGCCGGGGGGCGGGCCGGCGGGGCGTGTGCCGTTCCAGGTGGTGGAGGTGACCGGGCCGTCGATGGTGCCGACGCTCCATCACGGGGACTGGCTGCTCGTGCAGTACGGGGCGACGGTGCGCCCCGGTGACGTGGTGATCCTGCGGCATCCGTTCCAGCAGGACCTGCTGGTCGTGAAGCGTGCCACCGAGCGTCGCCGGGGCGGCTGGTGGGTGCTGGCCGACAACACCTTCGCGGGCGGGGACAGTACGGACTACGGGGTGGTGCCCGAGGAGTTCGTCCTGGCCAGGGTCCGGGCGCGCTACCGGCCGCTGAGGAAGGATCAGCGCTCGGTGTGGTCCGTGCTGGCCTGGGCGGTCTCCGCGCTGCGGCCGGTCTCGGCCGCCCGTTCCGTCTCCAGGCGCTTCCGGGCCCGGTAGGCGGCCACGTTGGCGCGGGTCGCGCAGCGGTCGGAGCAGTAGCGGCGGGACCGGTTGGTCGAGGTGTCGAGGTAGGCGTTGCGGCAGGGCGCCGCCTCGCACAGGCCGAGCCGGTCGACCCCGTACGAGGTGAGGTGAAAGGCGAGGCCCATCGCCGCGATGGCGGCGTACCCGGCCGTGGCGTTGGACGGATGGTCGGCCAGGTGCATGTGCCAGTCCGGCTTGCCGTCCTCGTCCCGGAAGTCGTGCCCGGAGATCTGCGGGCTGACCGGGAACTCCAGCAGCAGTGAGTTGAGCAGGTCGACGGCGAGTGTCTCGTCCCCGCCGTCGGCCGCCTCGAAGACCGAGCGCAGCCGCCCCCGTACGGACCTGAAGCGGGTCACGTCCGCGTCGGTCGCTCGGCGGGCCGCCTGGCCGTTGGGGCCGAACAGCTCCCGGATCGTCTCCACGGAGGTGAGGGCGTCCTTGTTGCGGGCCGGCTCCTCGGTGTTGACCAGACGTACGGCGTAATCCGAGTAATAGGCCAGTTCCACTTGTAGTCCTTACGGCGTCGGTCTATGGTCGGTGCAGCGAGCGATGTAATGGTCTTTTGTGGATCCAGGGTATTACATGGAGGTTCCCGGTGGCGGAGACATCGACAGGTACGGACTGGCGGGCCTGGCAGGACAGCTGGGACCGGCAGCAGGAGTGGTACATGCCCGACCGCGAGGAGCGGTTCAGGGTGATGCTGGACATGGTCGAGGCCGTCGTGGGGCCGCGGCCCAGGGTGCTCGACCTCGCGTGCGGTACGGGAAGTATTACGGATCGGCTGCTCAACCGGTTCCCGGAAGCCACCAGCACCGGGGTGGACCTCGACCCCGCACTGCTCGCCATCGCGCGAGGCTACTTCGACGGGGACGAGCGCGTCACCTTCGTCACCGCCGATCTCAAGGACCCCGAGTGGACAGGGCGGTTGCCGTACGACTCGTACGACGCCGTGCTCACCGCCACGGCCCTGCACTGGCTGCACACCGAGCCGCTCACCGCGCTCTACGGGCACATCGGAGGGCTCGTCAGGGACGGCGGGGTGTTCATGAACGCGGACCACATGATCGACACCGCGACGCCCCGGATCAACGCGGCCGAACGCGCCCACCGGCACGCCGCCATGGACCGGGCCAAGGCCGAGGGCGCGGTCGACTGGGCCGACTGGTGGGCGCTGGCCGCCAAGGACCCGGTCCTCGCCGCGCCGACCGCCGAGCGGTACGAGATCTATGGTGAGCACGCGGACGGCGACATGCCCCCCGTGCAGTGGCACATCGACACCTTGCGCGCGTCGGGGTTCGACGAGGCGCGGGCCGTCTGGGCCTCGCCCTCGGACAGCCTGGTGCTCGCCGTGAAGTAGCGGGACGCGGGGAGCGACGGGCGGTACGGGCGAAGCGCCCGTACCGCCCCGTTCTTTTCCCGCCGCTGTTTTTCCGTCGCCGCTGCAACCCGCCGTGCTCCCCAGCGCACTGGAAGGGTGAGACGGTCCGCACCCGCGGACCCGGAGAGGGGCGCCGACGATGCGGATCGATGACGATGCCGCGCTGCACGCCTTCGTCGAAGGCAGACGTACCGCGCTGTTCCGCAGCGCGTACCTGCTCTGCGGCGACCGGCACGAGGCCGATGACCTGGTCCAGGCGACGCTGGTCAAGGTCGTGCTCGGGGGGCGGCGGTACGGACGGCTCGACAACATCGAGGCGTACGCGCGCAAGACGCTGATCAACACCTTCATCGCATCCCGCCGCCGGTTCTGGCGGCGCGAACAGTCCTACGGCGAGCTGCCCGACCGGGCCGACCGGGTGCCGGACACGGACACCGGGCTGGCGGTGCGGGAGGCGCTCGCCCGGCTCACCGACAAGCAGCGGGCCGTACTGGTGCTGCGGTACTGGGAGGACCTGAGCGTCGAGGCCACGGCCGGACTGCTCGGGATGCGGGAGAACACGGTCAAGAGCCACGCGGCTCGGGGGTTGGCGGCACTGCGCGCCCAGATGGCGGAGGAATTGGTATGAGCAACGACGTGCACGAGCTGCTGGGGCGGGCCGCGGACGAGGCGGGACAGCCGGCCACCTCCACCCGGGCGGTGTACGCCGGCGCGGCCAGGGTGCGGCTGCGGCGCAGGGTCGGTGTCTCCGTCGCGGCGGTCGCCGTGGTCGCGGCCGGGGCGGTCGCCGTGCCGAGCCTGGCACCGAAGGGGGACACCGGGGAGACCACGGTGGCGGCCCCGGTCGAGCTCGCCGGGAACAAGGGCCGGGCGCAGGATCTGGCGAAGGTGCTGCCCAAGGACGTCGGGGACATCGCGCAGGTCTCGCTGTCCGTGATCATCAAGGGGGACACCTCGCAGAAGGAGATGGAGCACCTGCAAGGCCCGCTGGACGGGCACTTCTCCGTACGCAAGGACGGCGGCGTCGGCTATCTCGTCATCGGCTACATGAACACGGGGAGCCCCGTCGCGGGGAGTGACCCGTGCAAGTCCGCCCAGGGAGTGCCGGGCATGGCGGACTGCGTGAACGAGAAGGTGCCGGGCGGCGGGGTGCTGACGACCTGGAGCGACTCGATGGACTACGAGGGCGCGCCGAAGTGGGGACGGGAGCTGGTCGGACGGCTCGTGCTGAAGGACGGCGGTGTGCTGAGCATCCGTGACAGCACCGGCTTCAAGGGCGAGCGGGCGCAGGGCCCGCTGCTGAAGACGCCGCCGCTGACCCGTGCCCAGCTCCGGACGCTGCTGCTCAGCCCGGAGCTGCTGCCGAAGAAGTAGAACCGAAGGCAGAAGCGAAGAAGGAGGAGGGGGGAGGGGAGAGGGCCGTGCGGGCCTCGGGGGCGTATCTCACCGGGCCTCGGAGGCTTACCGGCCTCTCCCCTCCCCTACAGGACCTCTCCCTTACAGCACCTTCGACAGGAACGACTTCGTCCGGTCGTGCTGGGGGTTGGTCAGCACATCGCGCGGGTGGCCCGACTCGACCACCACACCGTCGTCCATGAAGACCAGCGCATCGCCGACCTCACGGGCGAAGCCCATCTCATGGGTCACGACGATCATCGTCATGCCGTCCTCCGCGAGGCCGCGCATGACGTCCAGGACGTCGCCCACCAGCTCCGGGTCGAGCGCCGACGTCGGCTCGTCGAAGAGCATCAGCTTCGGCTCCATGGCCAGCGCGCGGGCGATGGCCACCCGCTGCTGCTGCCCGCCGGAGAGCTGGGAGGGGTAGTTCTTCGCCTTGTCGCCCAGGCCGACCCGGTCCAGCAGCCGTTCGGCGCGTGCCCTGGCGACGGCCTTGGCCTCGCGCCTGACCTGGACGGGGGCCTCCATGACGTTCTCGATCGCCGTCATGTGCGGGAAGAGGTTGAAGCGCTGGAAGACCATGCCGATGTCCCGGCGCTTCAGCGCGACCTCGCTGTCCTTCAGCTCGTAGAGCTTGTCGCCCTTCTGGCGGTAGCCCACCAGGTCGCCGTCGACGTACAGCCGGCCGGCGTTGATCTGCTCCAGGTGGTTGATGCACCGCAGGAACGTCGACTTGCCGGAACCGGACGGTCCGATCAGGCAGAAGACCTCCCGGGGCGCGACCTCCAGATCGATGCCCTTGAGGATGTGCGCGGCGCCGAAGGACTTGTGGACGCCCTCGGCCTTCACCATGGCGGTCATGCCATGCCTCCCTTCGGGCGGCCGAAGGACAGGAGGTTGGCCCTGACCTTCTGGAACGGGGTGGGCGGCAGGCTGCGGCTCGAACCGCGCGCGTAGTACCGCTCCAGGTAGTACTGGCCGATGCTCAGCACCGACGTCATGATCAGGTACCAGGCCGCCGCCAGGAAGTACATCTCGACCGGGGCCCCGGACGCCTGCCCGATGTCCTGGGCGTTCTTGAACAGCTCGTAGAACTGCACGGCCGCCACCAGTGACGTCGTCTTGAGCATGTTGATCACTTCGTTGCCCGTCGGCGGCACGATCACCCGCATCGCCTGCGGGATCACGACCCGGCGCAGGGTCTTGCCATGGCTCATGCCCAGTGCGTGCGAGGCCTCCGTCTGCCCCTCGTCGACCGAGAGCAGGCCCGCACGGCAGATCTCGGCCATGTACGCGGCCTCGTTGAGCCCCAGGCCGAGCAGCGCCGTCAGCAGCGGCGTCATGAAGCTCGACCAGTAGTCCTTGTAGATCGGCATCAGGTCGATGTACTCGAAGACCAGGCCCAGGTTGAACCAGACGAACAGCTGGACCAGGACCGGGGTGCCGCGGAAGAACCAGATGTAGAACCAGGCGATCGAGGAGGTCACCGGGTTCCTGGACAGCCGCATCACGGCCAGCAGGATGCCGCCGACGATGCCGATGACCATGGACAGGGCGGTCAGCAGCAGGGTCTGGCTGACGCCCTTGAGGATGCGGTGGTCGAAGAAGTAGTCGGGGACCGCACCCCAGTTGATCTTGCCCTGGCTGAAGGCGTAGACGATCGCGGCGAGTGCCCCGATCGCGATGACCGCCGAGACGTACCGGCCGTAGTGCCGGACCGGGATGGCCCTGATTGCCTCGGGGCCGGACGGTGGAGTGGAGGGTATGGGCGGCTGGTCGGCCGGGCCCGTCTTCTCGAAGTCAGTCACAGGAAGAACCTTTCCGCGCCGGTGCCTGCTCAGGATCCGCCGTTGACCTTGGCCTCGGTGACCGCACCGGCCTCCACCCCCCACTTGGAGATGATCTTGCCGTACTGACCGTTCTTGATGATCGCCTCCAGGGCGGCCCGGACGGCGTTGGTCAGCTTGTCGTTGCCCTTCGCGACGGCGATGCCGTACGGGGCGGCCTCGACCTGCTCGCCGACGATCTGGAAGTCCTTGCCGCCGCCCGAGGTCTTCACCGCGTACGCGGCCACCGGGAAGTCGGAGGAGGCGGCGTCGACGCCACCGCTGCGCAGCCGGGTCTGGGCCTCCAGGTCGTTGTCGAAGGTCTCGATGGCGATCTTCCTGCCACCGGTGCACTTCTTCGACTCGTCCTTGGCGAGGTCGTGCGAGACGGTGCCGCGCTGGACGGCGATCTTCTTGCCGCAGAGGTCGGCCCAGGACGTGATGCCCTGGTCGTCGCCCTTCCTGGTGTAGATCGAGACACCGGCGGTGAAGTAGTCGACGAAGTCGACGCCCTCGCCGACCTTCTTCTTCGTCTCGGAGTCGATGCCCTGCTGGCGGTCCTTGGTGTCGGTCATCGACGACATCGCCAGGTCGTAGCGCTTGGAGCGCAGACCGGTGATCAGCGTGTCGAACGTGCCGTTCTCGAACTGGAGGGTCACGCCGAGCTGCTTGCCGATCGCGGCGGCGATGTCGGGGTCGATGCCGACCGTCCGGCCGGACTTGTCCTTGAACTCGACCGGCGGATAGGCGATGTCCGAACCGACCTTGATGGTGCCCTTGTCCCTGATCTCCTTGGGCAGGAGATCAGCGAGCGGCGCCGAAGCCGCTCTGTTCGAGGGCCCGTTCTTGGTCTGGTCGCCACAGGCGGTCAGCAGCAGGGCGCCGGCGACCGCGATGGCGCCGGCCGCCGCGATCCGGGATTTCGCGGCCGTGCGACGTGTGGTGCTTGCGGTCATGATCGGGATTCCTCCGGCAGGTGAAGGTGGTGTTGCCAGGCGGTATGGACGCACGACTGTGGATGTCGCCCCCCTGTGTGATTAGGGCATCTTGCCATTTGGACTGGCTCAAACCTGCGGCTGCTCATGTCAAAATCGGATAACGGGCGATCCCCGATCCCTGTGGGGCCGGTACGCGAGGCCGGACCATCCACGGGGTTTCCCGCTTGACGCCGGAAGATCTGCGGCGCGTCTCGACTGATGGACGCTTTCGTCGCTTGGCGGACTTGTCCAGATATTCGACTATGAGTCACGTCACCGAGTCCATATGGACTCGTCCATGACGTGGTCTGTCGGGTAAGAAAGACCTTTACACCCCTCATCCGGGGCTCAGGGCGCGTGTGCGGCGCGCCCGCGCGTATGTATTTCCCCCTGCCGGGGCGGGCCAACCGTCGACGCGGGGCACGTACGCGGTGCCCGCCCACCCCTCCTCAACCAGGAGTGGCCACCCTCAAACGATGAAGACTTAAGGGGTCAACACCATGGCAGCGGAGATCGTCAATCCTCGCAGCGACAGCACCACCGACAGCACCACCGATGAGCCGTTCGATCCGGCCTTCGCTCTCCACCGCGGGGGGAAGATGGCCGTGCAGGCCACCGTTCCCATCCGCGACAAGGACGACCTGTCCCTCGCGTACACGCCCGGCGTCGCCAAGGTGTGCAGCGCCATCGCGGAGAATCCCGAGCTGGTCCACGACTACACCTGGAAGTCGCAGGTCGTCGCCGTCGTGACGGACGGCACCGCGGTGCTCGGCCTCGGTGACATCGGACCCGAGGCGTCCCTCCCGGTGATGGAGGGCAAGGCGATCCTCTTCAAGCAGTTCGGCGGTGTCGACGCGGTGCCGATCGCGCTCGCGACCACCGACGCGGACGAGATCGTCGAGACGGTCGTCCGGCTCGCGCCCTCCTTCGGCGGCGTGAACCTGGAGGACATCTCGGCGCCGCGCTGCTTCGAGATCGAGCGCAAGCTCCAGGAGCGGCTCGACATCCCGGTCTTCCACGACGACCAGCACGGCACCGCCGTCGTCACGCTCGCGGCCCTGCGGAACGCGGCGAAGCTCTCCGGGCGCAGCCTCGGCGACCTGCGCGCCGTCATCTCCGGCGCGGGCGCCGCCGGGGTGGCCATCGCGAAGTTCCTCCTGGAGGCGGGGCTCGGCGATGTCGCCGTGGCCGACCGCAAGGGCATCGTGAGCCGGGACCGCGAGGACCTGACCGAGGTCAAGCGCGAGCTGGCCGGGCTCACCAACCGGGCCGGCATCTCCGGCACGCTGGAGAGCGCGCTGGCGGGCGCCGACGTCTTCATCGGCGTCTCCGGCGGTACGGTCCCCGAGGCGGCCGTCGCCTCGATGGCGCCCGGCGCGTTCGTCTTCGCCATGGCGAACCCGAACCCCGAGGTGCACCCCGACATCGCGCACAAGTACGCGGCCGTCGTGGCGACCGGGCGGTCCGACTACCCGAACCAGATCAACAACGTGCTGGCCTTCCCCGGCATCTTCGCGGGCGCCCTCCAGGTCCGGGCCTCCCGGATCACCGAGGGCATGAAGATCGCCGCGGCGAACGCGCTGGCCGACGTCGTGGGCGACGAGCTCGCGGCGGACTACGTGATCCCGTCGCCGTTCGACGAGCGGGTGGCCCCCGCCGTGACCGCCGCGGTGGCGGCCGCCGCACGGGCGGAAGGCGTGGCCCGGCGCTGAGCCGGTGGGGTGAGGGGGCGGAGCGGAGTGGGGCACGGATCAGGGGTGCCTGCGGCCGGCTCCGCCCCCGGCCCTTGCCCGCTCCGGGCCGTATTTGCGAGTTCCGGGCCGCGGCGGTCCGCTCCGGTCCGGCCCGGTCCGGTCCGCGCCGGTCCGCTTCGGACCGTCTCGGCACGGGCAGGGGCGGGTGCCCCCGTCCTTGCCTGCTTCGGGCCGCGCCGGTCCGTTCCGTACCGGCCGCTCCGGTCCCGTACTTGAGTGCTCGGTTCCGGCTTCGCGCCGGTCTGCACCCTCCACGCCGTTCCGCGCCCGGCACGTCCCGTACTTGCGCGGCTCCGCTCCGGCCCGCGCCGGTTCGCTCCCTCCCGGCCCCGCCCCGCCCGGCCCGTCCCGGGGCTCCGCTTCGGGGTTCGCACCCCGATTGCCGTAGCGGCTCCACCGCGCGGCGTGCGTCACACCGGCAGCCGGTTACGTCCGGCCCGCGCCCGGCCTATCGTCGGGGCCATGTTCGCCGCCTACGCATCCCGCATCGACCGCGACCAGCCCCTCAACGGCCTCGACCTGGGGGAGCGCCCCGCACCCGAGGCACGCCCCGGCTGGACCACCGTCAACGTCCGGGCCGCCTCCCTCAACCATCACGACCTCTGGTCCCTGCGCGGCGTCGGCCTCGCCGAGGACAAGCTGCCGATGATCCTCGGCTGCGACGCGGCAGGAACCGACGAGGAGGGCAACGAGGTCGTCCTGCACTCCGTCATCGGCCAGACCGGACACGGCGTCGGCCCGGACGAACCCCGCTCCATCCTCACCGAGCGCTACCAGGGCACCTTCGCCGAGCAGGTCACCGTCCCCAGCTGGAACGTGCTGCCCAAGCCGAAGGAGCTCACCTTCGAACAGGCCGCCTGCCTGCCGACCGCCTGGCTCACCGCGTACCGGATGCTCTTCACCAACGCCGGGGTGCGCCCCGGTGACTCGGTCCTCGTCCAGGGCGCGGGCGGCGGCGTGGCCACCGCCGCGATCGTGCTCGGCCGGGCGGCCGGGCTGCGGGTCTACGCCACCAGCCGCCACGAGGCCAGGCGCAGGCGCGCCGTCGAACTCGGCGCGATCGAGGCGTACGAGCCGGGTGCGCGGCTGCCGCACCGCGTCGACGCGGTCATCGAGACGGTCGGCGCGGCCACCTGGTCCCACTCCGTGAAGTCGCTGCGCCCCGGCGGCACGCTCGTCATCTCCGGTGCGACCAGCGGCGACCGGCCCTCGCACGCCGAGCTGACCCGGATCTTCTTCCTGGAGCTGAAGGTGGTCGGCTCGACGATGGGCTCCAAGGACGAACTGGAGGACCTGCTGGCCTTCTGCGCGACCACCGGGGTGCGGCCCGTCATCGACGAGGTGCTGCCGCTGGACCGGGCCCGCGAGGGGTTCGAACGGCTGGAGGCGGGCGACCAGTTCGGAAAGATTGTGCTCACCTGCTCTTGAGGTGTGCGGGGTGAGCTGCTCTGATCTGCGCCATGCGGACGCGGACAGGGAATCGGATAGGGAATCGGATACGGATACGGATGCGGGTGGGTGGCGCACTCACCTCGATCGTCGCCTCGTTCGTGCTCGTGGCGGGGGCGCTCGCCCCCGCCGCCGGCGCGCGCACCGCACCACCGGAACAGCACACCGGCATCCCCCGTCTCACCGACGACGAGGGCCGCACGCTCACCCTGCGCGGCTGGAACGTCGAGGACAAGACGAACCGCGGTGACCGCGCGCTGAGCGCCATCACCGAGAAGCACTTCCGCGATCTGCGTGCCAAGGGCTTCGGCTTCGCCCGGCTGCTGATCTTCTGGGACGACCTGGAGCCGCGCCGGGGCCACTACAGCGACGGGTATCTGCGCAAGATCGAACGGATCCTGGACTGGGCGCGGAAGTACCGCGTCCAGGTGCTGCTCGACGCCCACCAGGACGTGTTCGGTCCGGCCTTCGGCCACCGGGGCATCCCGGCCTGGGCGACCCGTACCGACGGCCTGCCCTTCACCCCGCACCCCGACGACTGGTTCGCGGAGTACTTCGAACCGGCCGTGCAGCGCGCCTTCACCCATCTCTACGAGGACCCCGACCTCCAGCGCGCCCAGGCCCGGATGTGGCAGGTCGTCGCCGAGCGCCTGGGGCGCCACCCCGCCGTCCTCGGCTACGACCTGATCAACGAGCCGATGGGGGAGGTACGGGAGGGCGAGGACCTGGCGACGGCCGCCCGCCGCATCGAGGCGCGGCAGCTCACTCCGATGTACAACCGGCTGGCCCGCGCGGTCCGTTCGGTCGACCACGGCAGCAACTGGCTCTTCGTCGAACCCACCCCCGTCGTCGGCGAGGGCGTCCCCACCGGGCTGGGCGAGATCCGGGACCGCCGGACCGTCTACGCCCCGCACTTCTACAACACCGCGATGGAGGCGGGCGCCGACTACGATCCGTCGGCCGGCTGGATCGAGTCGTACGAGGCCGCCGTCACCGCGTACCCGCGACGGCGGCACGTCCCGGTCGTCGTCGGTGAATGGGGCCCGCTGAACAACAGGCTGCCGATGATGGGCCGCTTCTACCGGGACGCGATGGCCTCGCTCAGCCGTTACAGCTCGGGCTGGGCGGGCTATGTCTGGTGCTACGGCGGTGGCTACTGCGCCCTGGACGAGAACGGCGCCTTCGCGGCCAACAAGGACCGGACCGCCACCCCGTACGCCCCCGCCGTCGCCGGAACCGTCCACTCCGACCGCTACGACGACGGCACCCGCGTCTACCGGCTCAGCTATACGGCGGGCCGCCGCGGCACCACGGAGATCTCCCTCCCGCCGGCCGCCGGGCGGTGGCGGGTCTCGGTGGACGGCCGCGCCGAGGTCCGCAGGCACGGGGGAGAGGTGTGGATCCGGGCCCGGGAGGGCGCGCGCGTCACGGTGACGGTGACCGGGACGGCGCGCGGCTGAGCGGGGCCGGGGGTCTCTGCGTGATGCTTCCGCGCGGAGCTGCTGCGCGGGTTTCCGCGCAAGGTTTCCGCGCAGAGATTCCGTCAACCTTGGTTGACGGGAACGTGATGTCAACGTAGGTTGACGTCATGACGGAAGCGACGGATCTCGCCACGCGCGCCGGTGACCGCGACCCCCGGGTGGGGCTGCGGGCGGTCGCCGCGCTGCGCCGGCTGCTGGAACAGCTCGAAGCCGTACAGGTCAGGAGCGCCCGCGCGCAGGGCTGGTCCTGGCAGGAGATCGCGGCCGAACTGGGTGTCAGTCGGCAGGCCGTGCACAAGAAGTACGGGAGGCATTGATGTTCGAACGATTCACCAGGAGCGCCCGGGAGATCGTGACCGGCGCCGTGAGCCACGCCGAACGGGCCGATGCCGCATCGGTCACCCAGGAGCACCTGCTCCTCGCGCTGCTCGACCGCCGCGAGGGCCGGGCCGCCTTCGCCGCCACCTCGCTGGGTCTCACCGACCGCCGGGCGGCCGTCGAGGCCGATCTGGTCAGGGCCCGCCGCCACGGCGGGCTGACCCGGGCCGACACGGACGCACTCGCGGCTCTCGGCATCGATGTGACCGGGATCGTCGCCCGCGTGGAGGAGGTCCACGGGGAGGGCGCGCTGGACCGGGCCCGGCGGCGCGGCACGGGGCGCCGCCCGTTCGATCGCGGGGCGAAGGACGTCCTGGCGGGGGCGCTGCGGATCGCGGTGGGGCGCCAGGACCGGTTCATCGGAGACGAGCACCTCCTCCTGGCGCTCACCGCCTGCCCCGGCGTGGTCGCCGACGCGCTCGCCGCCCAGGGCGCCACGTACGCGTCGGTGAGCCGCGCGCTGTACGGGGAGGAGGGCGGCGGCACCGCGGGTCGACTCAGGAAGGCGGGCTGACCCCGGGCCGGAGGGACAGGCCGTCGGCCCCTGCGGCTGTATCCGGCTGCCCCGGCCCCGGCCCCGGCCGTGTCCGGCTGTCCCGGCCCCCGGGCGTATCCGGCTGCCCCGGTCGCAGGGCCTCACAGGCTGGACGCCGACCCCCATCCGTATCCGGCCGTCCCCCTCCCGGTACGCGGTGGCTGCCCGTTACCTCGCGCCGTTGTCGTCCTTTCTCAGCAGCGCTCCGATGTGGGACGCGGCCGTCGACAGGTGGGAGCGGGCCGCCGTCAGCTGTTCCTCCGTGACGCCCCGGTCGCGGGCCGCGTCGCGGATGTCGTCGCGGAAGCGGTCGAGCAGGCGGTCCAGGTCGCGGGCCGGGTCGCCGGTGGTGGCGGTGTCCCGGCCCCAGTCGGGGTCGGCGGCGGTGGGTTCCGGCTTGGTGTACGGGGGGCGGCCGCCCGTTCTGGTGAAGCCCGCCAGCTGGCCGGTGATCTCGGCCAGCCCCTCCCGTACGCCCGAGGGCCAGTCGCCCCGGGCGAAGTGCTCCTGGACCTGGCGGGCGGCGTTCTGCATCTGCTCGCGCGCCCGGTCCTGGGCCTCCTTGGCCTGGCGGCGGGCCTGCTGGGCCTCCTCGCGGGCGCGGCGGGACTCGTCCTTCGCCCGCCGGGCCTGTTCCTTCCACTCCTGCTTGGCCTTGCGCAGCTCCTCCTTGGCCGCGCGCCACGCCTCCTTGTCGCCGAAGTCGCCGAAGTCGCCGAACGGGGAGTCCCGGTCGCCCTTGCGGCCAGGACCGGAGCCCGTGTGCCGGGTCTCGTCCGCCGCGGCCCGCATCTCGCTGCGCAGCTTCCCGGCCGCGCCGCGTACGTCGTCCCGTATCTCGGCGGCAAGCTCGGAGACCGACTCGCGGATCTCCAGCTCCAGATCGGCCAGTTCGCCGGTGCGGCCGGCCAGCTCCTCGCGGCCCGCGTCGGTGATCGAGTACACCTTGCGGCCGCCCTCGGTGGCATGCGTGACCAGGCCCTCGGCCTCCAGCTTCGCGAGGCGCGGGTAGACCGTGCCCGCCGAGGGGGCGTACAGCCCCTGGAAACGCTCCTCCAGGAGCCGGATCACCTCGTAGCCGTGCCGGGGGGCCTCGTCGAGGAGCTTCAGCAGATAGAGGCGGAGACGGCCGTGGGCGAATACGGGGGGCATGTCAGAGCACCTTTCCGGTCGGCTCGGCATCGTACGGAGCGTCCTCGGCCGGCGGGCGGCGGAGCAGGGCGATCGAGCCCGAGACGGTCGTCGCCCGCAGCTTGCCGGTCCCGGCGCCGAGCGTGCCGGTGATCTTCTTCGCTCCCCACTGGCCGCTGACCCGCAGATCCTCGAAGCCGTTGGAGACGGAGCCGCTCGCGGTGTTGGCCTCGACCGTCGCGTCCGCCGGGTGCGGCAGCCGGATGGCGACCTCGCCCGAGACCGTGGTCAGCCGGATGTCCGTGGGCCTGCCGGTCGGGTTCAGGTCGAGCACCATGCCGCCGCTGACCGACTCGGCCCGTACCGAGGCCCCGGCGCCCTCGACGACCGTCAGATCGCCGGAGACCGAGTGGAAGCGCAGCTCGCCGGTGACCGACTGGGCCTCCACGCTGCCGGAGACGGTGTCGGCCAGGACCGGTCCCGCGAGACCGACGAGCGTGGTGTCGCCGGTGACGCCGCGTACCTCCGTGCGTCCCCTGATCCCGGAGACGACGGCGCCCGCGCCGACCACGCCGACCTCCACCGCCGACCCGGCCGGTACGGCGAGCGAGACGACCGCGCTGCGGTGCCAGCCCTTGCGGTCGAACCACTTGAGGAAGTTCTGCCAGGGCAGGTCCTCGTACGCGACCGTGAGCGTGCCGTCGTCCAGGGTCACGACCAGCGGCGGTCCCTCGATCGCGGAGACCTCCAGCCGGGCGGTCGGCTCCTCGGTGCCGACGACATTGACGGCGCCACCGACGATGCGCACGCTGAGCGACGTCACGGGGTCGTCGAAAGTCAGCTTCTGGGGCTCGGCGATGGCCCATGTCGACACAGGCATGGATCTGACCTCCCGGGGAGCGCGGAATGACGCAACATATCGCGTCTCTTGTTGAACACGATATATCGCGGATCGGGGAAGTCAAGGCGCGTTGGGGGGATGGTGGCGGATCAAAGGGTGCTGGAACGGGGCAAATTGCCCTAGCGTGTGAGGCATGAACGCAACATCCCCCGCGGGGGCGCTGCTGCTGTGCCGCGCCGAGCCGGAGGCCGTACGGCCGGTGGCCCATCTGCTGCGCGAGAGGATGCTGCTCGCCCCCGCCGGGGACGGCTGGTCCGTCCTCGTTCCCGAGGGAAAACCCTGGCGGTGCGGGACGGACGCCCCGGCCGCCGGGGCGGAACCCGTCGACCGGGTCGTGTCCGGCTGGGCCACCGCGCTCGCGGTCGGCTCGACCTGGCCGGTGCTGGCCCTGTGGTGGGACGGCGACCGGGCCGGGTACACCCTCGCGTCCGGTTTCCGCCGCCCGGTCGGCTACGTCTGGCTCGCGGACGGCACCCCGGCCGGTGAGGACGAGGCCATGCGCACGTTCGCCGAGCGGCTCGGCCTCGATCCGGTGCTGGACGTCCAGGCGCTCGAAGAGCTGACCCGCCCGGACCCCGACACCGACGCGCGCATCCGGCTGCGCGGGCTGCTCGCCGTCCTGACCCGGATCGGGCTGACCCTGCCGCCGGGCCTGGACCCGGACACCCCGGGCGACCGGCTGTACGCGGCGGCCGACGACCGCCCGGAGGCGGAGCCGGTCGTCTGGACCGGTTGGCGGGGCGCGGTGCGGGCCGAGCTCGACGCGGTCGAGAGCGGCCGTCTCGGCCCCTGGCTGCGCGGCCCCAGGGCCCGGATGCTGGCCGGCGTCCAGCTCGCCGCCGGAGTGCCGCTCGTCCTGCGGGGGTTCCGCCGGCGCGGCGACGGATGGCTGCTCGCGGGGGCGCTCCTGCTGGTCCACGGCGCGCTCGGGCTGGCGTACGACCGGATCAGGGGCGCGGAGGACCTGCCCGGCGGATCAGGGCCACAAGGGCCCTGAGGGCTTCCAGCCGGATCAGACCGGACCGGATCAGACCGGATCGGATCAGACCGGATCGGATCAGCACCGGGCGCGCGAAGCCCGGCATGATCCGAACGAGCGGCCCCGGAGCCCTCTCGGCCGGGCCGGGCAACGGGCGGGCGCCGGGTGACTACTCGTCCTCGTCCTCGTCGTCGAGCCGGGCCAGCCAGGTCGCGAGGCGCTCGACCGGCACCTCGAAGTCGGGATTGAGATCGACGAACGTACGGAGCTGCTCGGCGAGCCACTCGAAGGTGACCTCTTCCTCGCCTCGCCGCTTCTCCAGCTCCTCGATACCGCGGTCGGTGAAGTACATGCGGCCAGCCTAATGCCTGGTGGCGGCCGCCCGAAGGCCGGGAGCGGGCCGCCGGGCCGTGGTCCCCGGGGGGCGCGCGACCCCGCCGGGAACCGGCCCGCGACACCCCCGCGCACCTCGCGTCGGGCGCGTACTGCCGTTAGCCTGCGGGTAGTTGGGGAACGGGGGGTTTCATGGGTGACAGCGACGCCCGGATCACACGCATCGAGATGCCGGACGGTACGGAGGTCTGGGCGCGGATCTCCGGCGCCGACGAACTGGCCCGGACCGGGTCCGGCCCGTCGTTCGCGGACATCGGCGCCGGGGACATGGCCGACCGGGTGCAGGCCCGGGTCGAGAGCCTGCGGTCCGTGGTGACCAGCGTCGCGCGTTCGCTCGCCGAGCCGCTGCGGGCCGTGCGGCCCGACGAGGTCAGCGTCGAATTCGGCATCGAGCTCACCGCGAAGGCCGGCAAGGTCGTCGGACTGCTCGCGGACGGCGAGGCCAAGGGCTCCATCAAGGTCACCCTGACCTGGAACGGCGGCGGCCCGCCCCTCGACCCGCAGCTGCCCGCGCAGCCGTCGGCCGCCCCCGCCACCGCTCCTGGCGCCGGGGCACCCACCGGCGCAACGGCGCACACGGGCGGCGCCGGGCCGGACGGCGGAAGCGGATCGTGACGCACCCGCCGGGCGGGGGCGCGTGGCCGGGACCGAGCGGAGCCGAGTCCGCGCTGATGAGCCTCGTGAAGGACGCCACGGTGCGCATCCATCGTCCGGAGCCCGGGTATGCCCCTGAAGGGTCCGACGGCGACTTCCTGGGGAGCGGCTTCTTCATCGCCCCGAGCTGGGTCCTCACGTGCGCGCACGTCGCGATGGAGGGGAGAGGGCGTCAGGTGAACGTGGTGTACAAGACCGCCCGCGGCGGCGACGCCGTCCGGGTCGGGGGCACGGTCAGGGCGGCCCTGCCCGAGGAGCGGCCGGGCACCGGCGGCTGGCCGGCCCCCGACCTCGCCCTCATCCAGCTGCTGCGGCCCATCGAGCACCCCTGTGTGTACCTCAGCGAGCGCTCCACGGGCATGAACCGCGGCGCGTACTACTTCGCGGGCTGGGTCGACGGCGGCGCGGGAACGCTCAAGCGGCTCGGCCGGGAGTGCCGGGTGGTCGGCACCGTCGACGACTGGTCCGACGGCGACGAACAGGTGCTGATCGAGGCGAGCCAGCTGTACGCGGGCATGTCCGGCGGACCCGTCGTCGACCTGGCCCGTGGCGAGGTCGTCGGCGTACTGAAATCACGCTCCACGGACACCAACGGCGGTACGGCGATCGGCGTGGAGCGGCTGCGCACGCTGCCCGTGCCCGGCCGGGCCGCCACGGCCGAGTCCGACGACCCGTACCAGGCCGTGTTCCACGCCCATGACCGCTACCACGCCGACCGGCACAGCAACCCCGTCGACGACGAGGAGACCTGGGCGGACGTCCAGCGGGACCTGGGCTCCGTGGCGGGCCCGGCGCTCACCCCGCAGCAGCGCGTGGACTTGCTGGGGCGGCTCGCCAAGCTCCCGCCACCGGTCAGCACCCGCAGCCTCCTCGACATCCTCGGCGGCCTGGGGTACGGATTCCGGACCGTCGGCGTGCCGGCGCCCCGGGGCTGGCGCGACGGCCTCGGGGTCCTCTACGACGCGCGCGAGGGCGACGAGGCGCTGGAACGGATCCTGCGCTACTGCATGAGCGCGATCACCGCCGAACGCCCCTACGTGGTGCCGTCCACCCGGCTCGCCGAGGACGCCCTGTGGGACTGGGTGAGGGAGACCGCGGAGGACCGGCTCCGGCGGCCGTTCCGCCGCGAGATGGCCCGCCTCCGCCACCAGGGCCGCTACGACCGCGGCGCCGAGCACCTGCGTACCCCCGAACCGGCCGACGAGCCGGTCCGGCCGCCGGGCTCCCCGTCGCTCGTGGTGCTGCATCTGGAGCCCCGCGCCTGGCAGCCCGACCAGTACGACTGGCGGGTCGTCGCCCGCCCCTGCGCCGACGACCTGCCCGTGTCGGAGAACTACCAGGGCACCAGGGCCGACGAGCTGCCGGCCAGGCTCGCCGCCGCCCTCGGTACGGCGTTCCGGATGTGCGACGAACCCGACAACCCCGCGATCCTCCAGGTCGTGGTGGACGCGGCGCTGCTCGACCTGGAGGTCGAGCAGTGGCAACTCCCCTCCGACAGCCGCCCGCTCGGGGTGCAGCGGCCCGTCGTCGTCCGCTGCTCGGACGGGCGCCCCGCCCCGCCCGACGACGTCCTCGCGGAGCAGGAGGCGCGCTGGAAACGCATCCACACCGGACCGACGCGTGCCGCGGTCCTCGACTGCGACGACGGGATGCGGGTACCCGTGCCGTTGTCGGCGGAGCTGCGCGGACTGGCGTACGAGACGGTCCCGGTGCTCTGCCGGTACGGCGGACGGACCGATGCCCAGAGCGCCGCGGGGTTCGGGCGGGTGTTCGACGGCGGCTTCGGTGTGGTCCTGTGGCGGCGCCCGCGGGCCGAACCGGCCGCGGCCTGCACCGAGTTCCACCTCCGCGTCGTCGACACCGTCGACGGGGCGGGCGTGGCCGACCGGCTCCCGCAGCGGATCCACGAGCTGAGAAAAGGGGTCCGCGAGGGCCGGACCGACATGTTCTGGTCGGACGGCATCGCCATGCTGTACGCCGATCCGCAATCGCCGCCCGGCCCGTTGCTGCAGGCGCCGTGATTCCCCTTACGGGGCGCGGTCCGGATGGCTACGGTGAACCCCGTTCGACTGCTGCCCCTGGCGGACGAGTGATGACGAGGAACACGTTATGAGTGAACCCAGCGAGTGGCTCATCTACCGAGGGGCCGGCGAACCGCACGAAGGGATCAGGCAGTTGCCCCCGCCCCCGCCCTGGCGCGACTTCGCGAGCCGCGGCGCCGCGGCCGACGGGCAGCAGGGCGAGGACGGCTCCGCCGACCGCCGCCTCGGCGGCCACCGGCACATCGCCGAACTCCACCGGCCGGGCGCCGAGGAACTCGAAATGATCAACGCCGCGCTCTACCTGCGGCGCCCGCTCCTGGTCACCGGCACCCCCGGCGCCGGAAAGAGCACCCTGGCCCACTCCGTCGCCCATGAACTCGGGCTCGGCCGGGTCCTGCGCTGGCCGATCGTGAGCCGTACGACGCTGCTGGACGGCCTCTACCACTACGACGCGATCGCCCGGCTCCAGGACGTCCAGATCGCCGCGCACGGCGCGGCGGCCGGCTCCGGCGGCGCGGCGGCCCCCGACGGCGTGGGCAGCTACATCCGGCTCGGACCGCTCGGCACCGCGCTGCTCCCCTCGGACCGGCCCCGGGTGCTGCTCATCGACGAGCTCGACAAGAGCGACATCGACCTGCCCAACGACCTGCTCAACGTGCTGGAGGAGGGCGAGTTCGGCATTCCGGAACTGGAACGGATCGCCGACCGGCTGCCCGGCGGCGAGGCGGAGGTCCTCGACGACGACGGCAACAAGGTGAAGGTGCGCGGCGGCCGGGTGCAGTGCACGTCCTTCCCGTTCGTCGTCCTCACCAGCAACGGGGAGCGGGACTTCCCCGCGCCGCTGATGCGCCGCTGCATCCACCTGGAGCTCGGGCGCCCCGACCACCAGCGCCTCGCGACCTTCGTACGCGCCCACCTCGGCGACGAGGCCGCGCGCTCCGGGGACGATCTCATCGCCCACTTCCTGGAACGGTCCAGAAGCGAACTCCTCGCCACCGACCAGCTGCTGAACGCGATCTACCTCACCGACGCCGCCGCCCCGGCAGGCCGCGACCGCCTCGCCGACCTGCTCATCCAGCGACTCGACCGGCCGAGGTGATGTGCTGATGGCGGGCGCCGGACCCCAAGGCTCCCCCGACGCGCACGGCGACGACGCGGGGCTCTACCCGGCGTTGGTGGCCCGGCTGCGCGAGGCCGGGCTCGACCCCGACGTGGAACAGCTCCGCGACGCCCTCTGGCTGGCCCGCTGGGCCCGCCACCCGGACGCGCCCCCCGAGGACGAGGAGGCGCGGGGGAGCGCGCCACCGGTCCGGCCGCCCCCGGAGCGGAAGGACGAGCGGTCCGCCGCCCCGGAGCCCGCCGCCGCGGCACCCGCCCCCGCCCCGCCGGACGACGGGCCCCCGCCGCGACGGGACCCCGGGGACGCGGACCGGGTCACCCTCTACCCCGTACCGCGCCCCGGCCCGGCGCGCCGGGCGCGCCCCGGCGGGCGGGCGGGGGCCGCCCCGGCGGGCGGGACGACCGCCCTCACCTTCGGTGTGCCCGCCGCCCCCGCCCTTCCCGCCCCCCTCGAACTCCAGCGAGCCCTGAGACCCTTGCAGCGCTACCAACCCGCCTCGCCACCGCTGCGCAGCACGCTGGACGAGACGGCGACCGCCGAACTCAGCGCCCGCGCCGGCGGGTTGATCATCCCGGTGTTCCGCGGAGTGTCCCGGGGCGAGGCGGTCCTGCAACTCGTCATGGACGCCTCGTCCTCGATGCTGGTGTGGGACCGGATGTTCGGCGAACTCCAGCAGATATTCGCCCAGTTGGGTGCCTTCCGCGATGTCCAGGTGCGCTATCTGCACCAGGGGCCCGACGGGGCCGCGGCGGTCAGCCGCAGCGCGGACCCGGGCGGGGCTCCGCTGAACTCCGCGGACCGGCTGAGCGATCCGACCGGCCGGCGCGTCACCGTCCTGGTCAGCGACTGCGCCGGACCGCTCTGGCACAGCGGACGGGCCCACCGGCTGCTCCACCGGCTGGCCGCCCAGGCACCGGCCGCCGTGCTCCAGCCGCTGCCGCAGCGGATGTGGAACCGGACCAGACTGCCGGTCACCCACGGCTCGCTGTCCCGGGGCGACGGACCCGGCGGAGCCGCCGTACTGAAGGTCGTCGAACAGCCCGGCACGGGCCCCGCCGTGCACCCGGGGGCCCTCGCCGTTCCCGTCCTCCCGCCGGTCGAAGGGGCCCTGGCCGCCTGGGCGAGGCTGCTCTCCGGCACCGGCTCCGGGCAGATCTCCGGCGCGGTCGGCTGGGTGCGGGCCGACCACCCGGCCGCGGCCGCGCAGCGGCCGGGCGGCGGGCTCTCCTCGCTCCAGCTGGCCAGCCGCTTCCGTGCGGCGGCCTCCCCGGCCGCCGGGCAGCTCGCCGTCTACCTGGCCGCGGCCCCGCTGCACCTTCCGGTGATGCAGTTGGTGCAGCGCACGATGCTGCCCCACTCGGGCCCCTCCGAACTCGCCGAGGTGCTGCTGAGCGGGCTGCTGGCACGGAGCAAGGAGACGGACGGCACCGCGTACGACGGCCAGTGGTACGCCTTCCTGCCCGGCGTGCAGGAGGCGCTGCTCGGCTCACTGGGCCGTGACGAGGCGCTGCTCGTGCTCAAGCACTGCTCGCAGTACATCGAGCAGCGGTTCGGCAGGGGCGGGCCGAACTTCCCGGCCCTGGCCTTCGCCCAGCTCGGCGAGGGCAGACACCGGGCGGCGCCGCCGCACCCCCACGGCACGGCCGCACCGGCGGGCGACGTGCCCGACGAGGAGACCGAGGAGGGCGGCGAGCACGGGGACGGCGGCGCGGACGCCGGGGCACGCGCCCCCCATCCCTTCGCCGAGGTCGCGGTCCGCGTACTGGAACGCTTCATGCCGCTGCCCGAGCAGTTCGTGACACAGACCGGACGGGGCGGCCACACCGCCGCCGCCCGGACCCCGGACGCGGCGGTGGAGAGCGCCCGCTCCCTGCTGCTCCAGTTCGAGTCGGACCGGATGGTGCAGTACCTCATCGACGCCGTGCAACTGCTGCGCGGCGCCACCGAACGCGAGGAACGGCCGGGCGCCGACCCCGCGCTCTGGGCGGAGTACGCCCGCTGCGTGCTGCGGCTCTGGGAGGTCCAGGGCGACGCCGAACTGCTCCGCGAGGCCGAGTACGCCGCCGAACGGGCCGCCGCGCACCCCGCCGCGACCGGCGAACGCGCCGTACTGGCCAAGGTGCTGCACGCCGCGGCCGACGACCGGAGGCGACGGGGCGAGCGGCGCGGCGCCCTGGAGCTGCTGCGCCGCGCCGACCGCGAGTACACCGCGGCCTGCGCGACCCCCGGCCTGGCACCCGCCGAGGCCCTGCGGCTGACGCTGGAGCGCGTCCGGGCCCTGGAGGCACAGTGGCGGCTCGACGGCGACACCGCACTGCTCCAGGCCGCGTGCGGCATGCTGGAGGCGTTCGCCGACGTCTGGCCCGACCAGGAGAACCGGCCCACCACCCTGCCGCTGGCACACGGACGGACCCTGCTGAAGCTCGCCGGGGCCACCACCGACACCGAACAGTCCCGGGCCCACGCGGGCCGGGCCGCCCGCTCCCTGCGCACCGCGTTCGAACAGGGCGGCGGCCGCCACACCATGGGCACCGAGGTGCGCATCCTCCTCGACCTGGTGGACGCCCTGCTCGGCTCCGGCCAGGAACCGGACGAGGCCGCGACCCTGATCCAGCAGGCCCTGGCGACCGTGCGCGACCAGCGGCTGCGCGCCTCGCTCCGGATCAGGGCGGGCCGGGTCGGCGTCGCACGGTACGAGCACACCGGCGACCCCGACGAACTCGTGGACGCCGCCGACTGGTTCGCCCGCGCCGCCCGGGGCGTACCACGCGACTCGCGCGCCCATGCCGACCTGCTCGCCGAATGGGGCGGCACCCTGCTGCGCCGGGCCCGGCTGCCGGACGGGCGCCCGCACATCGGCGCCGCGATCCGGGTGCTGCGCGACTGCCGCACGGAGACGGCGGCGGGCAGCGCACACCAGGCCGACCGGCTGCTGATGCTGGGCCGGGCGCTGATGCTGCGGCACCGGGCCACCGAGGACCGGGTCGACCTCCGCGAGGCCGAGCACCTCTTCGGCCTCGCGGCCAGGGAGGCGGCCGATCCGCTGACCGGGGCGCGCTGCTGGCTGGAGCTGGGCCGGGCCCACCTCGACGCCTCCCGGGTGCTGCGGCGTCCGGCCCGGCTCGACGAGGCGGCCGAGGCGTTCCGGAGCGCGGCCGAGGCGGCCGGCACGGCGGAGGCGGAGCCGGACGGCCCGCAACAGGCCGGACAGGCCGTCGAGCTGAGCGCCACGGCGCACCACTGGCGCGGCATGACGTACGAGAGGGCCGGACGCCCGCGGGCCGCGCGCGAGGCGTACCGGGCGGCCCACCGGGAATGGGGCAAGCTGCCGGACGGCGGCGGAGCGGCGGGCGGGGCGACCGCCGAGCGGCTCGCCGAGCTGGAACGCTGAGCCGCGCGCCCGGCGCACGACCGGCACCGGAGGACGCCCGGCCCCACGAGGCGTAGGCCCGGCCGTGCGGGGCATCCGTACAGAGGCGACCGGTACGGGCCAGGCCCGTACCGGGACAGGTCAGGGACGCGGACCCGGCGGGGAGCGTCCGACGGCGCGCACCCATCGAGGCACGACGCGGTGTTACGGGGAGGAACGATGAGCGAGACGGCACACACGGGCACACCGGAGGGCGGGCCCGGCCCGCTGCCGGATCTGCTGGGGCTCGATCTGGAGTCGCTGCGCACGCTGGACCACCCGGTGCTCGCCGAGGTGGTCGCGGACCTCCGCGGGCGGGCCGAGCAGCCGCGGGAGATGCTGTGGGGTTTCACCAACGCCTTCTGAGGCCGCACGATTTCGGTCCGCGGCCCGGTTGAACAGGACATCGTGGTGAGGGGCGCGTTTGCCCGTACGGCGGGCCAGGGATACTCGCCTCGGGACGGCGACGGGGGCCGTACCGCCGGACGTGAACGGCACGGGGGTGCGGGAGTGTCTCGACAGGCGACGCCGAAACCGCTCCCGCGCGCCCGCGACGCCCGGCCCTCCGCCGGGCCGTGCTTCGGGCAGTTCATCGTCAAGGTGCACGGCCGCTGCAACCTCGCCTGCCGCTACTGCTACCTCTACGAGGGACCCGACCGCACCTGGCGCGACCGCCCGGCCGCCGCCGCGCCCGCCGTACTCGACCGCACCGCGCACCGCATCGCCGAACACGCGGCCGCCCACGGCCTGCGGGACCTCGCGCTCGTCCTGCACGGCGGCGAACCCCTCCTCGCGGGCGCCGGCCGGCTGGCCGCCTTCACCGACCGGGTACGCGGCCTGGTGCCCGGGGACTGCACCGTCCACACCACCGTCCAGACCAACGCCACCCTCCTCACCGGGCCCCGCGCCGCCACTCTCGCCCGGCACGGCATCCGCGTCGGCATCAGCCTGGACGGCGGACGGCCCGCCCACAACAGCCGGCGCACCGACCACGCCGGACGCCCCTCCTGGCCCGCCGCCTCGCGCGGCGCCCGGCTGCTCGCCGACCGGCACCCCGACGCGTACGCGGGCATCCTCACCGTCGTCGACCCGGACACCGACCCGGTCGAGATGTACGAGTCGCTGCTCGAACTGCGCCCCCCGGCCCTGGACCTGCTGCTGCCGCACGGCAACTGGACCAGCCCGCCGCCGGGCCTGCCGCCCCCCGGGCCCGGCCGCCCGACGCCCTACGGCGACTGGCTCGTCACCGTCTTCGACCGCTGGTGGCGCGCCGGACGGCGGGAGACCCGCATCAGGCTCTTCGAGGAGTGCGTCGCCCTGCTGCTGGGCCTGCCCGGCGCCACCGAATCCCTCGGCCTCGACCCGGTCGACGCGATCGTGGTCGAGACGGACGGGACGATCGAACAGGTCGACTCCCTCAAGTCCGCCTACGACACGGCCGCCGCGACCGGGCTCGACGTCTTCCGCCACACCTTCGACGACGCCCTGAGCCACCCCGGCGTCGCCGCCCGCCGGGCAGGCGCCGACGCGCTCGCCGCGGACTGCCGCGCCTGCCCGCTGCTGACCGTCTGCGGCGGCGGCCACTACGCACACCGCTACCGCGCAGAGAACGGCTTCGCCAACCCGTCCGTCTACTGCGCCGACCTCGAACGGCTGGTCCGCCATGTCGCGGCCCGGCTGTCCGACGCGACCGCAGGAGACCGCCGATGATCCCCCCACTCCCGGACCACATGCTGCGCCGGCTCGGCCGCACCGAGGGCGACGCCGACACCCTCGGCGTCCTCGTGCGCGACCAGGACACCCGCCGGCTCCTCCTGCTGCGGGCCCTGCTCGACGCCGCCGAGGCCGCCCCCGCGGCCCTCTGCCCGCCCCGGGCGCTCGACCGGCTGCGCCAGGACTGGGCGCTGCTGGAGACGGCCGAGCGCGCCGACCGCGCCGCCGTACGCACCGTCCTGTTCCACCCCCTCGTCGGCCCCTGGGCGCAGCGCTGCCTGCGCGACCTCTCCGGGACGGCCACCGGCCCCGGCCCCCGCGCCGCACTCGCCCATCTGAGCGCCCTGGCCGCGGCCGCCGCGATCCGCGCCGGAATCCCCTTCACGACCCGGCTCACCGCACACGACGAGCTGCTCTCCCTGCCCACCCTGGGCGCCCTGCGCACCACCGCGTCCGCCACCCCCACGACCGTCGGCCTGACCTTCCACGACGGCGAACTGACACTGCGCGAGGAACCGGCCGGGCCGTCGCTGCGCGCGCACACCCTGCCGGACGGGACGACCGGCTCGGCCGACCCGCGCTGGCTGCCCGTGCTCGCCCTGCCCGCCCTGCCCTCCGGCACCGGACCCGTGCCCCTGGACGACGTCGACCCGTACCGCGCCGACGGCGGCGGCCTCCAGCCGCACGGGCTGAGCGCCGCCCCCCACATCGACGACCACGAACGCAAGGCCTGGGCCGAGTCCTGGAACGGCGTGGTGCCACTGCTGCGCACCGGCGGCGAGCACCGCCTCACCGAAGCGGCGGTCCTGCTGCGCTGCCTGGTCCCGCTCGGCCCGCCACCCGGCTCCGGCCCCACCGGCGAGAGCGCCGCACACTGCAGCGGCACCCGACGCGAGGCGTTCGGCGCCGTCCTCAGCAGCAAGCCGGCCACCCCCGCCTACTTCGCCTCCACCCTCGTCCACGAGCTCCAGCACACCAAGCTGTCCGCCCTGGGCGCCCTCGTACCGCTGCACCACGAGGACCCGGAGCCCCGCCACTTCGCGCCATGGCGCTCCGACCCCCGCCCCTTCGACGGCCTCCTCCAGGGCGCCTACTCGCACATCGCCCTCGCCGACTACTGGCAGCGCTTCGCCCTCGCCGCGCGGCGCGTCACCCACCGCGACCTGGCCTGGGCCGAGCACGCCCGCTGCCGCGAACAGGTCGGCGCCGTGCTGCCCGTGCTGGCCGGTTCGGCGGCGCTGACCCGTGAAGGCCGGGTGCTGGTCAACGAGATGATCTCGCTCTACCACCGTCTGGACGATTGCCCGCCCCCTACGGGGCACCTCGCGCGCGCGGAGGCGTACGTGGCCACCACCAAGGTGATATGGCAGCAGAGGAACGGCCCGCACCGGCCGTGAGGGACCCGGGAACGTCCGCCGGAACGACCATGCCCCGGTGTATGTTGACAAGGCTCGAATCGAGGCAGGGAGACGGTTGAATGCCCGGAACGCGTAGGCAAGTTGGAGCAACCGGGGCGCATACCGTCACCATCAGTTTCGCCGGGTTCAACCGGGCCTGGGCGACCTGGATCGGCGACCGTCTGGAGCGGCGCGGGGTGACGGTGGTCCAGCAGCGCTGGGACCCGCCGGTGGAGGTCCCGCTGGAGGAGTCGCTGCGCGATCTGACGCTCTCCCGGGGCCGCGTCCTGGTGATCCTCAGCGACTGGTACTTCCAGCTCGGCCCGCGCAGCCACGAGGAGTGGAACAGGGCGCTGCGCGAGGTCGTCGCCCCCGACCCCGACCGGTTCGCCGCCGTCTGCGTCACCACCTCCGCACTGCCCGGCGCCACCTCGGCCCTCGGCGCGGCCGATCTGACCAACGTCGGTGCCGACGAGGCCGAACGGCGCCTCCTGGCCCGGCTGGGCCTGCCCACCGACCCGCTGCCCGAGGCCGCCGGGTCCGGGCAGGGGCCCCGCTACCCGGCCGACGTCCCGGAGGTGTGGGGCGGGGTGCCGCGCCGCAACACCCGGTTCACCGGCCGCGAGGAACTGCTCAGCAAGGCGTACCAGGCACTCCAGGACGCCGGACCCGGCGCCGGGGTCGTGGCGCTGCACGGCATGTCCGGCGTCGGCAAGACCCAGCTGGCGGCGGAGTACGTCTACCGCTTCGGCTCCGAGTACGACGTGGTCTGGTGGGTGCCCGCCGACCGCCGTGCCCTCTACCGCCAGAAGCTCGCCGAACTCGCCCCCGAACTCGGCCTGTCCACGGGCGCCGAGTACGGCGAACGGCTGCGCGCGGTCCGGGACGCGCTGCGCCGCGGCGAACCGCACTCCCACTGGCTCCTCGTCCTGGACGGCGCGGACGAACCCGAGCACATCTGGGACCTGGTGCCGACCGGCCCCGGGCACGTGCTGATCACCTCCCGCAACCCGGAGTGGAGCGAGCACAACAGCAACCTCGTCGAGGTCCCGGTCTACGAACGCGACGAGTCCGTCGCCTTCATCCGCCGCCGCGCCCCCCGCCTCACGCCGAACGACGCCGACCAGCTGGCCGAGGCCCTGGAGGACCTGCCGCTCCTCCTGGACCAGACGGCGGGCTGGCTCAACGACTCCGACATGTCGGTCGAGGAGTACATCGAACTCCTCGAAGGCGGCATCGACCAGGACGTCGTCAAGGTCTCCGCCGACTTCCCGCTCGCCTTCCAGACCGCCTGGTCGATACTGCTGAACAAGCTCAAGGAGACCGTCCCGGAATCCGTGGACCTGCTGCGCCTGTGCAGCTTCTTCGCGCCCGGCTCGATCCCCGTACGGCTGCTCAGGGAGATGCCCCCCGGCGAACTGCCGGAACAGCTCTCCGGCCTGATGAACGACCCGCTGCTGTGGAACAGGGCGATCGCCCAGCTCCGCCAGTACTCCGTGGTCCGCCTGGAGTCCCACGAGACGCTCGGCGAGGAGTCCTCGTCCGGCGAATCGCTCTACATGCACCGCATGGTCCACCAGATCGTCGGCAAGGACATGCCGGAACGCGACCGTGAGGAGTTCGTCGGCGTGGTCCGCAGGGCCCTCGCCGCCGCCGACCCCGGCCGCCCCACCGACACCCGGCTGTGGCCCGCCTACGCCGAGATCACCCCGCACCTCAAGTGGGCCGACGTGCTCGACAGCACCGACCCGGCCGTGCACACCCTGGTGCTCAACTGCCTGCGCTACATGTACCTCTCCGGCGAGTACCGGGCCGGCATCAAACTGGGCGAACGCGCCCTGAAGGCCTGGCGGCGCCTCCTCGGCGAGGACCACCCCCGGGTCTGGGACCTCAGCTACCACTACGCGAACGTGCTGCGGGCCGTCGGCGACTACGCGGGAACGGAAGCCATCGAACGCGCCGCCGTCGACCACCTCCGCGCCGAACGCGGCGCACAGGACCTGGAACACCTGCGCGCCGCCGGCGGCCTCGCGGCCGACCTGCGGGGGCTCGGCCGCTACGACGAGGCGCTGGAGATGTCGTCCTGGCTCCTCGCGACCTACCGCGAACTCCTGGGCGACCAGGACTCGCGCACGCTCAGCGCGCAGAACAACCTGGGTGCGTCGCTGCGCCTGCTCGGCCGGTACGAGGAAGCACTCGAACACAACGGCCGCACCCTGGAAGCCCGCCGCCAGCTGCTGCGGCCACGGCACAGCTGGACGCTCTACTCCGAGATCAACTACGCCACCGATCTGCGTCTGCTCGGCCGGTACGCCGACGCCCTCTCGCTCCAGAACCAGAGCGTCCGGGTGCACCGGCTGGTCATGGGGGCCGACAACCCGCAGACCCTGCGGGCCGAGCACAACCTCGCGCTCTGCCAGTACCGCGCGGGTGAGCGCGCCAAGGCCGCGACCCTGTTCGCCCGGGTCCTCGAACGCAGCGAGCGGGTGCTCGGCGAGAGCGACCCGCTGACCATGATGTTCGCCGCCAGCCAGAGCTTCTTCGCCCGCGAGCACGCCGACATCGACCAGGCCAGGGCCATAAGCGAGCGGGTGGTGGACGGCTATGTGGACATGCTCGGCGAGGAACACCCGTACGTGGCGGGGACCCGGGCCAACCACGCCCTGATCCTCCGCAACGTGGGCGAACGCGACCAGGCGCACGACCTGTTGGAGGAGGCGCTCGCCGCCATGACGCGCGCCGTGGGGGAGCACCACCCCTGGACCCTGGGCTGCGCGGTGAACGCCTCGGCGCTGCGCAATCTGGTGGGCGACCCGGAATCCGCGGCCGCGCTGACGGACGCGGTCATCGGCCGGGCCACCGAGGTCCTCGGCCGGACCCACCCGCTGACCCTCTCCGCCCGGATCGCGCACGCCGCGGACCTGCGGGGCATCCGCGACCGGCAGCGCGCGGAGAAGATCGAGCGGGAGGCGCTGGGCGACCTGGTCGCCACACTGGGCGCCCAGCACGTCCACACCGTCTCGGCCCGGTCCCGCAACCGTCCGTACTGGGACTTCGAACCGCAGATGATCTGAGCCGATTCACGGGGCCGATTCACGGGGCCGGGTCACGGAGCCGGTTCACGGAAACCCCGCCGGCAGGTGAATGGCCGTCAGCGTCCTTTTCCGAACGTCCCTGATCGTCTGAAGGGTCCGCGCACCGTGCCGGCGGGCGCGCCGCGGGGCCGTACGCCGAGGGGCCCTCCCTCGCGATCGTCTCGCGGGAGAGGGCCCCTGTCGGTGCGTCAGCGGATCAGGCCTCGAAGACCTCGGCGACCAGCTGGGCCTGCTCGGCCTGGTGGCGCTTGGCCGAGCCGACCGCCGGGGACGAGCTGTGCGGGCGCGAGATGCGGCGCAGGCGCTCACCGTGCGGGACGTCGGCGCCGACGGCCAGGTCCAAGTGGTCGATCAGGTTCAGGGCGATGAACGGCCAGGCGCCCTGGTTGGCCGGCTCCTCCTGGGTCCAGAGGTACTTCTCGGCGTTCGGGTACTTGGCGATCTCGGCCTGGAGCTCGGCACCCGGCAGCGGGTACAGGCGCTCCAGACGGATGATCGCGGTGTCCGTGACGCCGCGCTTGGTGCGCTCCGCCTCCAGGTCGTAGTAGACCTTTCCGGCGCAGAAGACGACCTTGCGGACGTCGGCCGGGTTCACCGAGTCGTCGCCGATCACCGGGCGGAAGCCGCCGGTGGTGAACTCCTCCACCTTCGACGCGGCCGCCTTGAGGCGGAGCATCGACTTCGGGGTGAAGACGATCAGCGGCTTGTGGTGCGGGTTGTGCACCTGCCACCGCAGGAGGTGGAAGTAGTTCGACGGCAGGGTCGGCATGGCGACCGTCATGTTGTTCTGCGCGCACAGCGTGAGGAAGCGCTCGGGGCGGGCGGACGAGTGGTCCGGGCCCTGGCCCTCGTAGCCGTGCGGCAGCAGCAGCGTGACGCCGGAGGTCTGGCCCCACTTCTGCTCGGCCGAGGAGATGAACTCGTCGACGACGGTCTGCGCGCCGTTGACGAAGTCACCGAACTGGGCCTCCCAGACGACCAGCGACTCCGGGCGGGCCAGAGAGTAGCCGTACTCGAAGCCCATCGCCGCGTACTCGCTGAGCAGCGAGTCGTAGACGTTGTAGCGGGCCTGCTCGTCGGAGAGGTAGAGCAGCGGGGTGTAGTCCTCGCCGGTCACCTGGTCGACGAGGACCGCGTGGCGCTGGCCGAAGGTGCCGCGGCGGGTGTCCTGGCCGGCGAGCCGGACCGGGGTGCCCTCCATCAGCAGCGAACCGATGGCCAGGGTCTCGCCCATGCCCCAGTCGATCGTGCCGTTCTCCACCGAGGCCGCGCGGCGCTGCATCTGCGGCATCAGGCGGGGGTGGACGGTGATCCGGTCGGGGATGTTGACCTGGGACTCGGCGATGACCTTGACGACCTCCGGGGAGATCGCGGTGGTCACGGCGACCGGGAACTCGGGCTGCACCTCGGGGGTGTGCGCCGGGGCCGGCAGCGAGGTGGCCTCGCGGACCTCCGCGAAGACCTTCTCCAGCTGGCCCTGGAAGTCCTGGAGCGCCTGCTCCGCCTCTTCCAGGGTGATGTCGCCGCGACCGATGAGGGACTCGGTGTAGAGCTTGCGCACCGAGCGCTTCTTGTCGATCAGGGTGTACATCTGCGGGTTGGTGAACTCCGGGTTGTCGCCCTCGTTGTGACCGCGGCGGCGGTAGCAGATGAGGTCGATCACGACGTCCTTGTTGAACGCCTGCCGGAACTCGAAGGCGAGCCGCGCGACGCGCACGACGGCCTCGGGGTCGTCACCGTTGACGTGGATGATCGGCGCCTCGATCATGCGCGCCACGTCGGTGGCGTACATCGAGGAGCGCGAGGACTCCGGGGCGGCGGTGAAGCCGACCTGGTTGTTGATCACCACGTGCACGGTGCCGCCGGTGCGGTAGCCGCGCAGCTGCGACATGTTGAGCGTCTCGGCGACGACGCCCTGGCCCGCGAAGGCCGCGTCGCCGTGGAGGGCGACGGGCAGGACGGTGAAGTCCGTGCCGCCCTTGTTGATGATGTCCTGCTTGGCGCGGGCGATGCCCTCCAGGACCGGGTCGACCGCCTCCAGGTGCGAGGGGTTGGCGGCCAGCGAGACCTTGATCTGCTCGCCGTCCAGACCGGTGAAGGTGCCCTCGGCGCCCAGGTGGTACTTGACGTCGCCGGAGCCGTGCATCGAGCGCGGGTCGAGGTTGCCCTCGAACTCGCGGAAGATCTGGGCGTACGACTTGCCCACGATGTTGGCGAGGACGTTCAGCCGGCCGCGGTGGGCCATGCCGATGACGACCTCGTCGAGGCGGGCCTCGGCGGCGGAGTCGATGACCGCGTCGAGCAGCGGGATGACGGACTCGCCGCCCTCCAGCGAGAACCGCTTCTGGCCGACGTACTTGGTCTGCAGGAAGGTCTCGAACGCCTCGGCGGCGTTCAGCCGGCGCAGGATGCGCAGCTGCTCCTCGCGCTCGGGCTGCTGGGCGCGCGGGCGCTCCACCCGGTCCTGGAGCCACTTGCGCTGCTTCGGGTCCTGGATGTGCATGAACTCGATGCCGGTGGTGCGGCAGTACGACTCGCGCAGCACCCCGAGGATGTCGCGGAGCTTCATCATCGACTTGCCGGCGAAGCCGCCGACCGCGAAGTCCCGCTCCAGGTCCCACAGGGTGAGGCCGTGCTCGGTGATGTCCAGGTCGGGGTGCTTGCGCTGGCGGTACTCCAGCGGGTCGGTGTCGGCCATGACGTGGCCGCGGACCCGGTAGGAGTGGATCAGCTCGAAGACCCGCGCGGCCTTGGTCACGTCGTTGTCGTGCGAGGCGTCGATGTCCGTGAGCCAGCGGACCGGCTCGTACGGGATGCGCAGCGACTTGAAGATCTCGTCGTAGAACTCGTTCTCGCCGAGCAGCAGCTGGGCGACGATCCGCAGGAACTCGCCGGAGGCGGCGCCCTGGATGACCCGGTGGTCGTACGTCGAGGTCAGCGTCATGACCTTGGAGATGCCCAGCTTGTTCAGGGTGTCCTGGGAGGTGCCCTGGAACTCGGCGGGGTAGTCCATCGCGCCGACGCCCATGATGAGGCCCTGTCCGGGCATCAGGCGGGGCACCGAGTGGACGGTGCCGATGCCGCCGGGGTTGGTCAGCGAGGCGGTGACGCCGGTGAAGTCGTCCATGCCGAGCTTGCCGTTGCGGGCGCGGCGGACGATGTCCTCGTAGGCCTGCCAGAACTCGAAGAAGTTGAGCGTCTCGGCCTTCTTGATGGCCGCGACGACCAGCTGGCGGTCGCCGTTCGGCTTCACCAGGTCGATGGCGAGGCCGAGGTTGACGTGCTCCGGCTTGACCAGGGTCGGCTTGCCGTCCTTCAGCGCGAAGGAGTGGTTCATCGCCGGCATGGCCTTGAGGGCCTGCACCATCGCGTAGCCGATGAGGTGGGTGAAGGAGATCTTCCCGCCCCGGGCGCGCTTCAGGTGGTTGTTGATGACGATGCGGTTGTCGAAGAGCAGCTTCACCGGGACCGCGCGGACGGACGTGGCCGTCGGCAGCTCCAGCGAGGCGTTCATGTTCTTCGCGACGGCGGCCGAGGGGCCGCGCAGCGTCACGTACTCCGGGCCTTCCGGGGCCTCGGTGGCCGGCGCTGCCGCGGCCTTGGCCGGGGCGGGCGCGGCAGCCTTCGCGGCCGGAGCCGGAGCGGCCTTCGCCGGAGCGGCCGGGGCCGGGGGAGCGGCGGGGGCGGGCGCGGGCGCCGGGGCCGCGGGTGCGGCCGGAGCGGCCTTCGCCGGGGCGGCCGGGGCCGGGGTCACCGCAGCCGCCGTGGCCGGGACGCCGGGAACGGGCTTGTCCGCCGTGCCGGAGCTACCCGGCTTGTAGTCGGCGAAGAAGTCCCACCAGGCGCGATCGACCGAATTGGGATCCTGGAGGTACTGCTGGTAGATCTCGTCGACGAGCCACTCATTGGGCCCGAAAGCAGCGGCCGGGTTCGAACCCGGGCTGGCTTGGTCGGTCGAGATGCTCGAGTTACTGGGGGACTGAGACGACACGGCGGCAACCGCCCTCTTCCGCTTCACAAGGTGATGGACAGCGGAAATCAAGGCTACGCCTCCCGCGCCGTTCCACGCAGGCCGGGCCTGTCTTCGTCGTGCAAGTCACACTGGAAGGCGGGTTTCGGTGCAGGAATTGGCGGGAAACATGCACGGTTCCGCTTCACTTTGGGTACGCGGGACCGCGGCTACGGCCCCCTGGGCCGTACCCCCGAGAAAGGGACACGTAGAACGTGCCCTTCCGGTTCGAACCCTATGTCAACCTCGCGGTTGAGGGACCCCCGGAAGAGTGACCTGAATGCGGCAGCCGCGAACGGATTCGGCCACACCGATGCGTCCGCCGTGCAGATCCACCGCCCAGCGGGCGATCGCCAGGCCGAGGCCCGTACCGCCGTCGCTGCCCGGTCCGTGCGGGGAGGGCACCTCGCCGCGGTTGAAGCGCTCGAAGACCCGGTGCCGTTCGGACTCGGGGATGCCCGGCCCCTCGTCCATGACCTCCAGCGTCAGGGACTCCGGTCCGGGCCCGCGCCGGGCCAGTACGGTGACCCGGCCGTGCGGCGGGCTGTGCTTGACGGCGTTGTCGATCAGATTGGCCACCACCTGGTGCAGGCGTTCCGCGTCCGCGTGCGCGGTCAGCTCCGGCGGCGACACGTCCAGGTGCAGATGGACGTCCTTGCGCATGTGGTTCCCGGAACCGGAGGGCAGCCGGCGGTGCGAGACGGCGAGATTCGCCTCCTTCAGCACGCCCGAGAGATACGGCCACACCTCGAAACGGCCCGCCTTGAGCGTGACCACCCCGTTGTCCAGCCGGGACAGGTCCAGCAGCGTCTCCACCAGCCTGCCGAGCCGCTCGGTCTGCTTCAGCGCGGTGCGCATCGTCTCCGGATCGGCCGAGGACACCCCGTCCACGACGTTCTCCAGCACGGCTCTCAGCGCCGCGATGGGTGTGCGCAGCTCGTGCGAGACATTGGCCACCAGTTCCTTGCGGTGCCGGTCCACGGCCTCCAGATCGTCCGCCATGCGGTTGATCGTCTGGGCCAGGTCGCCGAGCTCGTCGCGCCGGTCGGCGCCGCTCACCCGTCTGGTGTAGTCGCCGTGCGAGATCGACCGGGCCACGGTGGTCATCTCTTCCAGCGGCGCGGTCAGTCCGTGCGCCACGAACTGGGTGATCAGCAGGGTCGCGATCACCGAGAACACCGTGATGAACCGCAGCTCGGTCCTGGTGCGCACGGCCACCATCAGCAGACCGGTGGTGATGAAGACCGAGACCACGACGAGCGTGCTCATCTTGGCCTTGACCGAGAAGGGACGCAGTCCGGAACCGGGCCGGGTCATGGAGCCGGGGTCTCCAGGGCGTAGCCCACACCGTGCACGGTGCGGATCCGCTCCGCGCCGATCTTCCGGCGCAGCGCCTTGATGTGGCTGTCGACCGTACGGGTGCCGGAGGCGTCCGCCCAGTCCCAGACCTCGGCCAGCAGCTGCTCCCGGGAGAGCACCGCACGCGGCGTATTGGCCAGACAGACCAGCAGGTCGAACTCGGTCGGCGTCAGATGGACGTCGTCGGCGCGCACCCTGACCCGGCGCTGGGCGTGGTCGATCTCCAGCTCGCCCAAGCGCAGAATCCCGCTGCGCGGCGTCACCGCGGCCAGGGCCGCGCGCTCGACCCGGCGCAGCAGGACGTGGACCCGGGCCGCCAGCTCACGCATCGAGAACGGCTTGGTCATGTAGTCGTCGGCGCCGACGCCGAGGCCGACCAGCATGTCCGTCTCGTCGTCGCGGGCCGTCAGCATCAGCACCGGCACCGGCCGCTGGGCCTGGACCCGGCGGCACACCTCCAGGCCGTCGAAACCGGGAAGCATGATGTCGAGCACCATCAGATCGGGCTGCCACGCCTCGGCCGCGTCCACCGCCGCGGGGCCGTCGAGTGCGGTCTGCACCAGAAAGCCCTCGGCCCGCAGCCGGGCGGAAATGGCATCGACGATCGTGGCGTCGTCCTCGACCACCAGCACCCGGCGCTGCGCGCCCGGGGTGGCCGCGACACCGTTGTGGGTGGTGTGTGTCTGTTCCATCGCCCCGCCCCTGCCCGTCCTCGCGGGGGCCATTCCCCCGGACGCACGGTCTTCGCTTGTGGATTTCGTGGGTGATCCCGTTACCGGTCAGCAGCGTAGAGGCAGCGGACCGGTCTCGGCTACGCAGGGTGTAACGCCTCGGTCGCACGGAAGTGGCGGAGTGTCGCTGATGTGACGCTTGGCCCCCGGGCTTCCGGGGGCCGACGATACCCGGCGGGGGAATCTCAGTCCGTCCGAAGTGCGAGATGCACCACGTCAGGAACACCTCGGGCAACACTGACCTCTTCGGTTCGTACCCCACCGAATCCGGCATTCCGTAGGGCCTGTTCGAAGTCGGCGGACGGCTGGGCGGACCACACTGCGAGAACGCCGCCCGGGGTCAGCCGCGCCCGGCAGTCCGCCAGACCGGCGGGGGAGTAGAGGCTCGTGTTGTCCTCGGTGACGGTCCAGTCGGGCCCGTTGTCGATGTCCAGGCACAGAGCGTCGTAACGGTCCGTAGTCGTGCTCAGGTGGCCGACGAGATCGGTCGTCAGGATTCCGGTACGCGGATCGGCGAGCGCCGCTCCGGAGATCGCGGCCAGCGGGCCTTCCCGGTGCCAGTCCACGATCGCCTGCTCCCGCTCGGCCACGGCGATCCGTCCCCACCGGGGCTCGGCGGCGGCGCGGGCGAGCGAGAAACCGACGCCGAGGCCGCCGATCAGCACCGACGGGCCGGGCCGGTCGGCCGGGAGCGCGGCCAGCGCCGCGTCGACCAGCAGCCGCTCGGAGCGCCCGTCCGAGGTGTCCATCAGGAAGCAGCCGTTGGCGATGATCTCGAAGTCGTCCCCCCGCTGCCGCAGGACGACCTCGCCGTACGGGCCTTCGCGGCGGTCGAGGGTGACGGGGGCCGGGGCGTCGGAGTGGAGGATGTCGGACATGGTGCGGGTCTCCGGGGAACGGCGGACACGGGTCCCCGCCATCCTGTCCGTTCGGCGCGGCCCCGGGCCAGCGGATTGCGGATCGCCGGGGCCGTCACGAGGGCTCCGCACCTCTCCGTCCGGCCGCGGCCCCCGGGCGGGTTCACTCGCGGGTGTGGCTCACACCACAGCCGACGTGGGGGAGGATCACGGAGGGTGGGACGTTGCTTCCGGGGGGCCGGTCAAGGAAAGGGGCCTCGCGCGGTGCATCACCGTACGGACAGGGCGGTTCGCAGCGAACCCGTCGCGGCGCCGCTGCTCGACGCCATCCCGCGCCAGGGCCGCCCGCACGGCGCCGCGCCACCGCCACCGCCGTCACCGTCCCCGGTCCGCGGCACCCGCCGCTGGCTGCGGGTGCTGCCGACGCCCACCGGTACGCCGTTCACCTTCGGGTACCTGCTGGTGCTGGTCGCCACGTCCCTGTTCATGGAGTACGCCGACCCCGGCACCGTCGCCGCCGTGCTGCGCGAGTCGAGCACGGACGTCGCACACCTCGGCGAGACCCCGCTGCTCGTCCTGGTGGCCAGCGCCCTGTGGGTCGTCGGCGGGCTCTCCTCCTCGTACGTCCTCCTCTTCGCCCTGGTGCTGACCGCGCTGGAGCGCAGGATCGGGGGATGGCGGACCGCCGCGGTGTTCGTCCTCGGCCATGTGGTGGCGACGCTCGCCACCGAGATCCCGGTCGGGCTGTCCGTGGTCGCCGGGCATCTGCCGGAGTCCTCGCTGCACCGCCTCGACTACGGCATCAGTTTCGGGCTGATGGCGAGCGTGGGCGCGCTCACCGGACTGCTCACCCCGCTGCCGCGGGTGCTGGCGCTCGGCGGGGTGGGCGCGATGCTGGCGCGCGATCTGCTCGAACTGAGCGACCCGCTCACCAACTGGGGCCATCCGCTGGCCCTGCTGCTCGGGGTGGCCTGCTGGCCGCTGCTGCGCCGGGCGGGCGCGGTCGGCGGCGCGGTCGCCCGGGGCATCGCGCCCGTGCGGCCCGCCGGGTCCGCCCGGTCCGCCCCCGGTGGTCCGGACAGGGGCGGGCGCACACCGGGCGAGGCCCCGGCCGGGTCCGCCGGTCCGGCCCGCGACACCCGGGCGTGACCGGTGACCGGGTGACACCGGACCGGCCGTGACGGCGGGCGCCGCCCCGGCGCGGACACCGGCGCCCGGCACCCCGCCCGGCCCGTCGGCCCCGCCCGGCCGGGTCACCGGGCCGGGCGGCGCAGCGCTCTGGGCAGGACGAACCACAGACCGGCGAACATGACGAGCGTGGCGGCCGTGACCGCGAAGGCGGCGGTCCGGCCGAGGACCACGTCCATGAGCAGGAGGACGGCGCCGTTGAGCGCGAGGGCGAGGAAGACCAGCCCGGCCTCGGCGAGCCGCGCGGACAGGGCGACGATCCGCACCTTGGCACCCCGGTGGAAGAGGCCGCGGTGCAGCGCGACCGGCGTCGCGAGCACCGCCGAGGAGACCACCGTGAGCAGCAGCGTCACCACGTAGGTGGAGCGCTCGAAGGCGTCGAGGTGCGGAAACCGGCTGGTGAAGGCCACCCCGAGCAGGAACGCGAAGACGATCTGCACACCCGTCTGCACGACCCGCAGTTCCTGGAGCAGCTCGATCAGATTCCGGTCCGCCCGCTCCGCGGGCGTCTCCCGGACGAGCGCGGCCGGGCCACCGTCATCCGGCGGAATATGAGACATGGGACTCATTGTTCTCCGCGCGCCCGGTCACCTCGCGCGGCGCACCGCAGCACCTCCGAACGCACCGAGGGCGCCCCTCGGCGTCCGCAGGACTCCCGTACGGCGACGGCTTGATCGCTCACAGCGAACACCCCTGGGGGAACAATGGGGCGCTCAGGAGCATTGAGTCGGTATAACTCAACTTGACTGCCGAAGGGGAGATCATGGCTACCGATTCCAATGCGGTCACTCCGCTCGCCCTGCCCGTGCTGCCGCTCGACGACGAGGTCGTGCTGCCCGGGATGGTGGTGCCTCTGGACCTGTCCGACGCCGACGTACGTGCCGCCGTGGAGGCCGCGCAGGCCGCGGCCCGGGACGGCGGCGGCAAGCCCGAGGTGCTCCTGGTGCCGCGGATCGACGGGACCTACACCGGCACCGGCGTCATCGGCACCGTCGAGCAGGTCGGACGGCTCTCGGACGGAGACCCGGGCGCGCTGATCCGCGGCCGGGGCCGGGTGCGGATCGGGGCCGGGACCAGCGGTCCTGGCGGAGCGCTCTGGGTGGAGGGGACCCGGGTCGACGCCGTCGTGCCCGATCCCCTTCCGGGCGCCGCCGCCGAGCTGGTCAAGGAGTACAAGGCGCTCGCCACCAGCTGGCTGAAGAAGCGCGGTGCCTGGCAGGTCGTGGACCGGGTCCAGCAGATCGACGACATCTCCGCGCTCGCCGACAACTCCGGCTACTCGCCCTTCCTCACCACCCCCCAGAAGGTGCGGCTCCTGGAGACCACGGACCCGGTCGCCCGGCTGAAGCTCGCCATCCAGTGGCTCGGCGAACACCTCGCAGAGCAGGACGTCGCCGAGTCCATCGCCAAGGACGTCCAGGAGGGCGTCGACAAGCAGCAGCGCGAGTTCCTGCTGCGGCGCCAGCTCGAAGCCGTACGCAAGGAGCTCGCCCAGCTCAACGGCGACCCGGAGGACGAGTCCGACGACTACCGGGCCCGCGTCGAGGCCGCCGATCTTCCCGGGCACGTCCGCGAGGCCGCGCTCAAGGAGGTCGACAAGCTGGAGCGCTCCTCGGACCAGAGCCCCGAGGGCTCCTGGATCAGGACCTGGCTCGACACCGTCCTCGAACTGCCGTGGACCGAGCGGACCGAGGACGCCTACGACATCCGGGGCGCCCAGGAGGTCCTCGACGCCGAGCACGCCGGGCTTCAGGACGTGAAGGAGCGCATCACCGAGTACCTGGCCGTCCGCAAGCGGCGTTCCGACCGGGGCCTCGGCGTCGTCGGCGGGCGGCGCGGCGGTGCCGTGCTGGCGCTGGTGGGCCCTCCGGGCGTGGGCAAGACCTCGCTCGGCGAGTCCGTCGCACACGCCATGGGCCGCAAGTTCGTCCGCGTCGCGCTCGGCGGTGTCCGGGACGAGGCGGAGATCCGGGGCCACCGGCGTACGTACGTGGGCGCGCTCCCCGGACGCATCGTGCGGGCCGTCAAGGAGGCCGGTTCGATGAACCCGGTCGTCCTGCTCGACGAGATCGACAAGGTCGGCTCCGACTTCCGGGGCGACCCGGCCGCCGCCCTCCTCGAAGTGCTCGACCCGGCGCAGAACCACACCTTCCGCGACCACTACTTGGAAGTCGAGCTCGACCTCAGCGATGTCGTCTTCCTGGCCACGGCCAATGTGCTGGAGGCCATCCCGGAGGCCCTGCTCGACCGCATGGAGCTGGTCAGGCTCGACGGCTACACCGAGGACGAGAAGGTCGTCATCGCCCGCGACCACCTGCTCCCGCGCCAGCTGGAACGGGCCGGTCTGGAGAAGGACGAGGTCACGCTCGACGAGTCCGCGCTGCGCAAGCTGGCCGGCGAGTACACCCGTGAAGCGGGCGTACGGAACCTGGAGCGGGCCGTGGCCCGGCTGCTCCGCAAGGTCGCGGCCCAGCACGAACTGGGCGACCGGGAGCTGCCGTTCACGGTCACCGAAGCGGACCTGCGCGCTCTGATCGGGCGGCCGCACCACGTCCCCGAGTCCGCCCAGGACCCGGCCGAGCGCCGGACCTCGGTGCCGGGGGTCGCCACCGGGCTCGCGGTGACCGGTGCGGGCGGCGACGTGCTCTTCGTGGAGGCCTCGCTGGCCGACCCGGAGACCGGGGCGTCCGGACTGACCCTCACCGGCCAGCTCGGCGACGTCATGAAGGAGTCCGCGCAGATCGCGCTGAGCTTCCTGCGGTCGCACGGCGCGGAACTGGAGCTGCCGGTCGCGGACCTGAAGGACCGCGGCGTGCACATCCACTTCCCGGCGGGCGCGGTCCCGAAGGACGGCCCGAGCGCGGGCATCACCATGACGACGGCACTGGCCTCGCTGCTCTCCGGCCGGCTGGTCCGTACGGACGTGGCGATGACCGGCGAGGTCTCGCTGACCGGACGGGTGCTGCCGATCGGCGGCCTGAAGCAGAAGCTGCTGGCCGCGCACCGCGCCGGGATCACCACCGTGGTGATCCCCAAACGGAACGAGGCCGACCTGGACGACGTCCCCGCCGAGGTCCTGGACACGCTGGAGGTCCACCCGGTGACCGACGTCCGCCAGGTCCTGGAGATCGCCCTGGCCCCGGCTTCGGCCCGGACCGGGGAGCGGATCCCGGCCGCGGCGTAGCCGCCACGGCGTGACGGACGTGGCACCGCGTACGTGACCGGTACGGACGGCCCGCCCGCCCCTCAGACAGACGGGGCGGACGGGCCGTTCCTCGTACCGGGACGTGGCACCGCGTACATGACTGGTACGGACGGCCCGCCCGCCCTTCAGACAGACGGGGGGACGGGCCGTTCCTCGTACCGTTGCCCGCACGGCGCGGGCGGACCGTGCGCCACCGAGGCCGTACGCCCCGGCGCGCGCGGGCCGTGCGGGCGGGCCGCCCGCCACCGAGGCGGTACGCCGCGCCGCCTCCGCAGCCGTACGCCACCGAGGCGGTGCGCCGCCCCGCAGCCGTACGCCGCCCACCCCCGCAGCCCTGCACCGCGCCGTCTCGCTTCCCACAGCCAAGCACCGCCCACCGCTCACCGCCCCCACAGCCGCCCACCGCTCACCGCCCCCACAGCCAAGCACCGCCCACCGCTCACCGCCCCCACAGCCGCCCACCGCTCACCGCCGCGCCGCCCCCGCAGCGGCGTACCGCGCGCCCCCCGCCCGGGTCACACCTCCAGCCACCCCCGCAGCGTCGCCTGCGCCCCCGCCTGGAAGCGGGTCTGGGCGCCCAGGGAGTCCAGCAGCACGCTGATCCGGCGCCGGGCCGTGTGCACATGGACGCCCAGCCGGCGCGCTATCGCCTCGTCCTTCAGCCCGGCCGCGAGCAGCCCCAGGAGTTCCTTCTGCGGTTCCGGCAGCGGTCCGCCCGAGCCGCCCAGCGGCGTCGCCCGCTCCCACACCGTCTCGAACAGCGGCACCAGCGCGTTGTGCAGCAGTGCGTCGCCGACCACCAGGGCGGACGCCGTCGGGTCGGAGGCGTCGCTCGGCGGCAGCAGGGTGATCCGCCCGTCCACGATGATCAGCTTGGTCGGCACGTCCGGGGCGACCCGGGCCCGTAGCCCCCGCTCGACCAGCCCGGTCAGCGAGCGCATCCGGCCGGGGTAGCCGACGCCCGACCGGTCCAGCACCGTGCGCACCCGCACGCCCCGGTCCAGGAGCGCCTCGATGTCCAGCCCGGAGGAGCGCGAACTCCCCTTGCGCGGCTGGCCCTTCACATAAGGCGGCCGGTCGAGGATCGCCACCTCGTGCTCGGCCGAGGCCAGCAGGTATTCGGCGCGTTCACCGATGGCGTGCGGCCCGACGACCACCTCGATGCCGTCCTCGGGGGCGGTCGGCGAGCCGGACATCAGCCTGCCCGCCAGCCGGTCCGCGTTCATCCGCAGCTGTTCCAACTCCGCCGAGCGCAGGTGGAGTTCCGCCTGACGTCGGTGGATCAGCGCACGGATCGCGGCGGCCGGGGCCGCCGCTCGCGGCAGCGCGTCCGGCCCGCCGGCCGCCGCGGACAGGGCGAAGCCGTGGTCGGTCAGCCGCCCGAGCGTCGCCTCCAGCAGCTCCGGCGCCATGTCCAGCAGCGCGGCGAGCTCCTGCGCGTCGGCGGCCTTCCCCGCGAGCAGTTCCTCGTATACGCGTTGCTCGGCCTCCCCGAGGCCGAGATCCCGCAGCTCCCCCTGGATCATGCCTGGATTCTCACTCCGTTTTCACAAGGCACACAAGTGGGCGTGTCCACTTGTCAACACAGCTGTCACATTGATCCATTGGCGTCCCACGGGTTGCATGGCCATGACCACTTGGATGGTTTCCAGGCACGTGGGAGGGGTCGAATTGCGTACGTCCAGAAGAGGTTCACGGGGATCCGCGGCGGCGCGGGCAGCCGGTGCGCGGAGGGGGAGCGGCCTGCCGAGGGGCGCCGCCCTGGCCGCCCTGCTCGGCAGCGCGGCGCTCGTCGTGACCGCGCTCCCGGCCCAGGCGGCCGCCCCGTCGGAGACCGAGTCCCGGACCGAGATCGTCCCCGGGGACGGCACGGCCACACCGGCCCTCGTCGACGCGATCTCCGAGAAGGCGGACGCCGGGGCGAAGCCCGCCGACGCGGCCCGCAGCCACCTCGCGGAGCGGAAGAGCCGGTACCGGATCGCCGATCCCCAGCGGGACCTGACGCCCGTGCAGTCGCTGACCAGCGGCTCCGAGGAGACGGTGCGGTTCCAGCAGAAGCACCGCGGTATCACGGTCCTCGGCGGCCAGTACGTCGTACGGATGGAGAAGAAGGCCGGGAAGCGCGTCGTCACCGGCACCTCCGGCAAGTACTTCACCGGGCTCACGACCGGTACCGAGCCGAAGGTCGGCACGGACCTCGCCGTGCGGCGCGCGGTCGCCACGACCGCGTCCCGGCTCGGCGGCAACACGCTGACCAAGGCCGACGCGGTCCGCGCCAAGGGCAAGAAGACCGCGCGGGCGGCCGCGCTCACCGGCACCGCCCGGGGGCTCGTGGTGATCCCGAAGGGGTCCGGGGTCCTGGCCCAGCACGTCACCGTGCGCGGCACGGACCCGGCCACCGGCCGGCCGGTGCTCCAGGAGGTCTACATCGACGCCGCGGCCGGCTTCCCGGTCCTCCAGTACAGCGGCATCAAGACCCTGACCGCGCAGGACGGGACCGCCCCGGCGGGCGCACCGGCGAAGGCCGCCGCCGCGAAGGGGGCACCGGCGGCCACGGCGGGCGACGACTTCCCGGGCGTCAAGGGCACCGGGCTGCGCGTCGACGGCTCCAAGGTCCCGCTCGACCTCTACTACGACAGCGGCGACGACAAGTACCTCATGCAGGACTACTCCCGGCAGTGGGACACCAGCAAGGGGGCCCTCACCACCTGGGACGCCCGGGGGGTCGACGTCAATGAGGCGTCCGGCCGCTGGCCCGGCGGGATCAGCGTGTTCAGCCACCCCACCAGCGACTTCGGCAAGGAGGCCGGTCAGTCCGGCGCCACGGACGCGCACTGGGCGGCCGGTCAGGTCTACGACTACTACAAGCAGAAGCACGGCCGCGACAGCCTCGACGGCCGCGGCATGAACATCGACTCGCTGGTCGGGGTGACCCTCTACGGCCAGCCGTACGTCAACGCCTTCTGGGACGGCCGGAAGATAGTCTACGGCGGCGGCGACAGCGAGTACAAGCCGCTCTCCGCCGACCTGGACGTGGTCGGCCACGAGATGACCCACGGCGTCGTCGAGTCCACCGCGAACCTCGTCTACGCGGGCCAGTCCGGCGCGATGAACGAGGCGATCGCCGACTACTTCGGCAACGCCATCGACGTCACCGCCTCCGGCACCTCGATGGACGACCCGGACGCGGGGCTGATCGGCGAGGACCTGTGCCGCACCGCCGGGCCCCGCGACTGCGCCTTCCGTGACCTCAACGACGGCGCCACCACCTCGAAGAACTTCCTCGGCGTGGCCTTCTCCACCGACAACGGCGGAGTGCACCTCAACTCCACGATCTACTCCGGCGCACTCTGGGACATCCGCGAGGACCTCGGCGCCGAGCTGGCCGACAAGATCGCCTACCGCGCGCTCGACGCGTACCTGACCCCGCTCGACGGCTTCACCGAGGGCCGCAACGCCACCATCGCGGCGGCCCGGGAACTCGGCGTGACGGCCAAGCAGCTGGCCGTCGTCAAGCGGTCGTTCGACGCCCATGGCATCGTCCCGGGCTGGGAGAAGGCGCTCGGCGTCGACTCCGACAAGCTCTTCGGCAAGCTCAACACCGCCGGTACGGGCGTGGGCGCGGGCGGCGGCTGGTGGGCCGCCTCCAAGTCGAACGACGACGGCTCGGAGCCGTACTCCGTCTACGCGGGACGCACCGACGGCAAGGGGGCGCCCAAGCTGATCAGCCCCAACGACGGGCGCTACCACGTGTACCCGGCGACCGACGGCAAGTCCGTGGTGTGGGCGGCCTTCGGCGACACGAGCGTCGACATCTTGAAGCGCCCGATAGCCGGGGGCCCGGTCAAGACCGTCTGGTCCTCCTTCACCGGCGTCGAGGGGCTGCGGGTCGACGGCGACCTGGTGGTCTTCACCGAGTACGACCCGTTCGGCAGCCAGCACGTCGGCTATGTGAACACCCGCACCGGCAAGCAGGGCTACGTGGACGGCGGGAAGTACCACCTCTCCACCGCGGTCGGGTCCGTCAAGGGCTCCACGATCGCCTACGGGAAGCTCTACCCGGGCGAGGAGGACTACGAGCTGGGCGTCGAGGTGTTCGACGTGAACACCGGGAAGACGAAGCTGCTGCCGCAGAGCGGCTCCCCGCGGGCGCTCGGCCAGACCGCGGTCACCAAGGACTCCGTGGTGTGGCTGGTCGACGAGGTGGCGGACCAGGGGCAGTTCGCGGTGCGCCGGTCGAACCCGGACGGCACCGGGCTCAAGGACCTAAGCCCGGAGACCGGTGACGGCGCGCTCTTCGCGTACGACCTGACGGCGTCCGACGACGCGGTCACCGTGACGGCGCAGACCCCGGACACGGCGTACCGCAACGAGACGCTGCCCAAGCTGTGGCAGCTGACCCCGGACGGATCGCGCGTCCAGCGGGTCTCCTGCAACCGCGGCGAGCAGTCGTCCGCGGCGGCCGACGGCGGGCGCCGGGTGGTCTGGATCGACGGCACCACCGGCTGGACCGACCTGGTGACGCGGGAGCGGCCCGCGGGCGCCTGCGGCTGACGCACCCCGTGACCGACAGGACCCCCGGCGCACCCGTGCCGGGGGTCCCCGGGTGTCCGGCCCGGTGGATCAGGGGCGGTAGATGGTCCCGGGGACCGGCTCGGCGGGGGCCATCAGCTGCGGAACGGTGACGAAGGTGTAGCCCTGCTTCTGCAGCGCGTCGATGATGCCCGGCACGGCGGGGACGGTGCCCTTGTAGATGTCGTGCAGCAGGATGACGCCGTCCTTGCTCGCCTGGTCCAGGATGCGCTTCTTGATCAGCGCCGAGTCGGTCGTGGAGTAGTCCTTCGCGGTGGCGCTCCACAGGACCTGGGAGAGCCCGAGGTCCTTGCTGATGTCCGAGACGGTGTCGTCGGTGCGGCCCTGCGGCGGGCGCATGAGGCGCGGCTTCTTGCCGGTCACCTCCGCTATCGCGTCCTGCGTCTTCTTCAGCTCGGCGCGTATCTCGGCGGGCTTGCGGTCGGTGAGGACCTGGTGCGTCCAGGTGTGGTTGGCCACCTCGTGCCCCTCGGCGGCGATCCTGCGCACGGTGTCCGGGTGCTTCTTGACGTGGTTCTTGCCCAGCAGGAAGAAGGTCGCGTGCACCTTCTTCTCCTTGAGGATGTCCAGCAGGTGGGGGGTGTCCTCGCCCGGCCCCGCGTCGAAGGTCAGCGCTATGCACTTCGCCTTGCGGCAGTCCACCGGACCGAAGGAACCCTTGGCGTCGGAGCCCGCGTCACCACGCGCCGAGGCGGGCGCGGTGGTCTGCATGGAGCAGCCGCTCAGCGTCAGGGTGAGCGCCGTCACCAGGGCGGCGGCCAACCCCGTACCGATCGACTTCGTCTTCATGGGCAAGGCGGGTCACTCCTCCGTAGCTGTACAGGGCACACGATGTGCGGCAGAGAAGGACTATACACATGGCGTATACACCCTATGTATAGGGGGTCCGCCATGGGCCCGGACGGTGAGAGTCCCCTGGTCGGAGGCGTGACGGCGAAGAGCCCCGGTGGGTGACCGGGGCTCTTCCGTGCGAAGCGGTGGGGCGGGCGGGCTCAGCCGTTGGCGAGGGCCTGCACGCGGTCGAGGGCGCCGTTGAAGCGGTCGTGGTCGCCGACGGTGGGGCCGGAGGAGGTGTACTGCCATATCGTGTAGAAGCCCCAGCCGGCCGGGAGCTCGCCGACCGTGGAGTCGTAGCGGGCCACCCACAGCGGGTTGGTGGCGCCGAAGCCCGCGTTGTTGCCGGTGCAGGTCTTCCACCAGCTGGTCGCGGTGTAGATGACCGCGTCGCGTCCGGTGCGCGCCTTGTACGTGTTCACGAAGTCGCGGATCCACGAGACCATGCCGGCCTGGCTCAGTCCGAAGCACTGGTCGCCGTACGGGTTCCACTCGATGTCGAGCACGCCGGGCAGGGTCTTGCCGTCCCGCGACCAGCCGCCGCCGTTGTCCACGAAGTAGTTGGCCTGGACGGCGCCGCTCGTGGTGTTCGGGGTGGCGAAGTGGTACGCGCCCCGGATCATGCCCACGTTGTAGGAGCCGTTGTACTGCTGGGCGAAGTACTCGTTCTTGTAGTACGTGCCCTCGGTGGCCTTGGTGTAGGCCCACTTGACCCCGCTGTTCCAGAGCGTCGACCAGGCGACGTTGCCCTGGTGGCCGGAGACGTCGACGCCTTCGGTCTGGACGGCGCGGGTGTCCCGGGGCAGTCCGCCCCGGCCGTCGTGGGCGACGACGCCCATGCCCATCGTGGCCGTGCCCCGGGCGGGCTTCCCGGCAGCCGCGTCATGGCTCCCGGCGGCGCTCGCCGCACCGGGCAGGGTGAGCAGGAGGGAGAGGGCCGCGAGCAGGGTTCCGGCGGCCGCGAAGCGCGAGCGGCGGGATGTGCGGGGAGTGGATCTGAGCACCGGCATGGGGAGTGCCTCCGAGGACGTGGTGGGGGGACGTGCTGATCCCAGGGGGCGCCGGGCGCACCCCTGCCGGCATGTAATGGTGTGAACATGCCACACATGACGCTACGCACGTAGACCCGCGGTGCGGAAGGGGGCCTGGGCGCTGCCGTTGGTCTACTCCTGCGAAATACTGGCCGAGCTGCGGCGATGACCAGCGGCGAAAGAAAGTTTCAGCGACAGGAAAGCTCACGAGGGGTGTTGACGTGCACGGGAGCGAAAGCGGTAGTGAACCCGGCGCGACCGGGGGGAGTGGTGTGGACCACGCATTCCTCGCCCTGGAGCGGGAGTTGGCCGTCTTCCTGCGCCGGGCACGGGCCAATTCCGGGGAGATGGCGCGCGAGGTCCATCCGGAACTGGAGGCCGCCGCGTACGGGCTGCTCGTCCGGCTGGAGTCCGCCGGCCGGCAGCGGGCGACCGATCTGGCGGCCTACTTCGGCGTGGGCAAGGCGACCATGAGCCGTCAACTCCGTGCCCTGGAGGGCCTCGGACTGGTGGCCCGCGAGCCCGATCCGGCCGATGGCCGGGCCTTCCTCGTCCACCTCACCCCCGAGGGGCTGGACCGCTACCGCAGCGTGCGCGACGCCCGCCGCGAGCGCTACGTCCGCAAGCTCGACGACTGGGACCGGTCCGAGGTGGCCGAACTGGCCAGGCTGCTGCACCACTTGAACGCGCGCGCCGAGGACTGACGCCCGCCGCCCCGCCGCGCGCGGTCACAGCACCACGCGGACCGCCGTCGCGTCGTCGTGCGTCTTGGCCCGGCGCAGGTGCTCGCGCGCCCTGTCCGCGTCCTCCAGGGCCCTGACCCGGTCGATCAGCGCCTCGGCGCCCTCCTTGCGGAGCACGCCGAGGCAGTCCGCCCAGTCGCCCTCGTGGAACATCTGGGTCCAGCGGGCCGCCCCGTCGGTCAGCGCGGCGATCGTCCGCACCCGGTCGAGCGGGGTGCGCCCGGTGACGGCGCGGGCGGCCACGGAGGGGTCGGCGGCGGCGGTGAAGAAGCCGCCCTCCTGGTTCCGCAGGGCGTCGGCCCGCTCCTCGGTGCTCAGTGAGCCGGGCGGCAGCCGGTCGAGCCGGTCGTCGAGCAGGGGGCGCACGCTTCCGTCGTGCGCCTCGAACAGCAGTACGGAATCGGAGAGCACCAGGTACTCGACCTCGCGGTCGTCCCAGCGCGCCATGACGACGGTTGCCTGGGGCGTACGTACGTGAGAAAGGTCACACAGGGGGCGGTGTGCGTCGGCGGTGCGCCGAATGGACACCCCCAGGATCTCCTGGAGGGTCAGATCCGGCCGTGAAGCGGACAGTTCGACCAGGGCGCCCCCCAGCCGGGCGGTGAACCAGGGAACCGAGTGCACACAACCGTCATCACCCCGCGGTGGGGTCACCCCGTCGAGCAGGATCAGCGTCCCGCCCTGGCCGGAGGCGGGAAGCGCGGTGGCCGCCCAGTCCTCGTTCGGACGATCCGGGCTGCCGGGGACAGTGGCCAGTTCGATGCGCATACGGCCAGTCTGCACGATGCCTTCACGAGCCCTGCACTCGACCGGTATTGGCCTGTACCAGCAGGTCAGGACAGTGCTCGATGCGGAAGGAGTGGCTCCGTGGGGCATGCGGGCGGGCATCCTGCCAAAGCCTGCTCGGAAGTTCCAGCCGACGGACCAGGTGTGGCAGAAAGGCCGCTGGGGCAAACTTGTTCGCCAACTCTGGAGTGTTGTTCACTCGTTCAGGTGGCGGAGTGGTTGATGCGCGCCCCCCTCTCAAAAGCACTGGAATGGTCGGAAGCCGTACCAGGGGTCGGGGCGCTCGTTACTTGTGACCGTGCGTCACCTCTGCTTCAAGGGCGGACGAGTCAAGATTGCGAGCACCGGTGCAGAAGAAGCGGCCTCGGAGCAAGGGCGGCAAGCAGCACGGTTCCGGGGTGACGCCACCGGCACCTGCCGAGAGCGAGGGCACCCGGCGCACCGTGCGCGTACGGAGCCGGCTGGTCGCGGGAGTCGCGGTCGTCGGCATCACCGTCATCGCCGCGGGCACCCCGGCGATCCTCGCGGCCTCCTCCGAACTGAACGAATCGCAGCGGCTGGTCACCCTCGCCGAGCTGAACCAGCAGGCCATCGCCCTCGCCCACGCGCTGGCGGACGAGCGCGACGAGGTCACCGCGCGGATCGCCGCAGGGCGCGACGCCAAGTCCGGCGCGACGGACGGCAAGGGCGCCCCGGGCAGCCGGAGCGCCCGGGTCGACCGGCAGGTCGACGAGATCAGGGCCACCGCCCCGGCCTCGCTCCGCCGCGACCTCTCCACCATCCCCTCCCTGCGCCGCGACGCGCTCAGCGGCAAGGGCACGGCACTGGCGGCCCACGAGGCGTACTCCGAGGTCATCGCCAAGCTCCACGACCTCGCCGAGGAACTCGCCGAGAAGACCCCGCCGCGCGCCGCCGGGGCCACCCGCGCCCCGCTCGCCCTCGGGCAGGCCACCGAGCAGGCCTCCGCCACCCGCGGGCTGCTGATCGCCGCGCTCTCGGTGCCCCGCACACAGACCGTCCCGCAGACCGACCCGCTGACCGGCCTGCCCCTGCAGAACCAGGACACCGGCAACGACAAGGACGACCGCACCCGCGACGAGCTGAGCGCCGCCGCCCAGCAGGCCCGGGTCCGCGAGCTCGCCTCGCTCGCCGACTTCGACCAGGCCGCGGGCGCCACCGCCCGCGACAAGCTGTCCTCCACCGTCACCGGGCCCGAGGTCAACAGCGCGGAGAAGTACCTCAACACCCTCACCGACCGCCCCGAGCTGTCGGAATCCGACCAGGCGACCAACAGCAAGAAGGCCGAGGCGGCGCTCTCCGCGCGGATCGACCGGATGCGGAGCGTCGAATCGGCCCTCGGCACCGGACAGATCCAGCGCCTGGAGCAGCTGCGCGACGACGACGTCACCGGCCTCGAACTGCGCATCGCGCTGCTCGGCGGCTGTCTGCTGGTCGCCGTCGGCGTCTCCACCGCCGTGGCCCGCACCCTCACCCAGCCGCTCGCCGTCCTGCGGATCGGCGCCGCCCGCCTCGCCGCCGAGCCCGAGACCGCCGAACCGGTCCGCTACACCGGACGCAACGACGAGTTCGCCCAGGTCGTCCGGTCCCTCAACAGCCTGCACGGCAGGCTGCACGGACTCCTGCACGAGTTCAACGGCCGCTTCGAGAGCCTGCAGACCGAGCGCGGCGAGCTGATCGCCGGCCGCGAGGCCCTCACCGTCCAGCGCGCCGAGCTCCAGGTACAGGCCGCCGACCTCGCCGCCCAGCTGGAGCGGCTGAAGAACACGGTCCACCACACCTTCGTCAACCTCTCGCTGCGCACCCTCGGCCTCGTCGAGCGCCAGCTCGGTGTCATCGAGAGCCTGGAGGAGCGGGAGCACGACCCGGAGCGGCTGGCCACGCTGTTCAAGCTCGACCACATGGCCACCGTCATGCGCAGGCACAGCGAGAACATGCTGGTCCTCGCGGGCGCCGAGCACGGTCACGGGCACGCGGGGCCCATCCCGCTGGTCGACGTGTTGCGCGCGGCCGTGTCGGAGATCGAGCGGTACGAGCGGGTCACCATCCAGTCCCTGCCGCCGCACGCCCAGATCGCCGGTTTCGCCGCCGACGACCTCAGCCACCTGGTCGCCGAACTCCTGGAGAACGCCACCGCCTTCTCGCCGCCCGACTCCCATGTCCAGCTCTCCGGCTGGCTGCTGGAGAGCGGCGAGGTGATGCTCTCCGTCCAGGACGCGGGCATCGGGATGTCGGCCGTGCGGATGGGCGAGCTGAACACCCGGCTGGCCGACCCGGCGCTCTTCGAGGCGGGCGAGCAGAGCGCGGACGGGGCCGGGCTCGGCCTCCAGGTCACCTCCCTGCTGGCCGCGCGCCACGGCGTACGCGTCCAGCTGCGCGACCACAAGGGCAGCGGGGTCACCGCGGTCGTCGTCCTGCCCCAGGCCCTGCTGCCGAAGGCGCCCCCGGCCGCCACCCCGCCGCCGGTGAAGGTCCCCGGGGAGGCGCCCGCGCTGAACCTGCCGGGCTCGGTCGCCGAGGCCAACTCCAACGCGCTGCCCGCCCGTACGGCCGCCCTGCCCGAGGACCCGCTGATCGCGGCCGCCGAGCAGACGATCCGCGAGGCGGCCGCCGACCAGGCACCCGCCCCGGCTCCGGAGCCCGTCCCGGCCCCGGCTCCCGCCCCGGCCCCGGCTCCCGCCCCGGCCCCGGAGCCCGCCCCCGACCGGCCCCAGCCTCCGGCCGGCGCGACGCCTCCGGCCGGCGCGACGCCTCAGACCGGCGCGACGCCCCCGACCGGCGCGACGCCTCCGGCCGAGGCGGAGTCCGAGGTCACGATGCAGGTCCGGCTTCCGGTGGTCCCCGCATCCGCGGACACCCCGGGAGCGACCACGCCGGACGCGTACGGCCCGGGAGCGACCACGCCGGACGCGTATGCCCCGGGAGCGACCACGCCGGACCCGTACGCCCCGGGAGCGACCACGCCGGACCCGTACGCCCCGGGAACGACGACGCCGGCCCCGTACGCCCAGGAGCCGACGCCCGCCCCGGGAGCGACGCCCGCCCCCGGAACCCCGGCGCCCGACCCGTACACCATCGGCCCCGACCACCACGAGCGCGCCGGGGACGAGCGCCCGGAGCCGCGCGCCACCGCGCCGGCCCCCACGCCCATGGCCGACGCGCTTCCCGGCCCCCGGCAGCCCGAGCAGCAGCAGCAGCCGCAGACCCGGCCCGCCGCCGAGCCGGAGCCGGAGCCGGAGCCCGAGCAGACCGAACGGATCACGGACAAGGGGCTGCCCAAGCGCACCCCCCGGATCGTCAAGCCCACCACCGCACCCACCACCGAGCGCAAGGGCAGCCTGGACAAGGAGGCGCTGCGCCGCAGGCTCGGCGGCTTCCACCAGGGCGCCAAGGACGGCCGCAGGGACGTCGAGGCGGAGATCGCCGAGATCACCGCCACCCAGTCACTCCCGGGAGCCACCCGACCAGGTGGAGGTCCCGCACGTACCGATCAGACGGATGAGACGGGGGACACAGTCGAGGAGGCACGCAGTTGACTGCGCCCAGCACATTCGGGCTGAGTACCGAGGCCCGTAACCTTCACTGGTTGCTGAGCAATCTGGTGGAGGAGGTGCCCGGGGTCCACTCGGTCACCGTCGTCTCGTCCGACGGCCTGATGCTGCTCTCCTCCGACCCCGGCCACCTGGTCGCCCGGAGCACCGCCGGACAGGACGGCCCCAAGGGCTCCAGCGCCGATCTGGCGACCATCGTCTCCGGCATCGGCAGCCTCACCATCGGCGCCGCCAAACTGATGGACGGCGGCGGAGTCAAACAGACGATGGTCGCCATGGACGAGGGCAGCGTCTTCGTCATGTCGATCAGCGACGGCTCGCTGCTCGGCGTGCACGCCACCCCGGACTGCGACATGAGCGTCATCGCCTACCACATGGCCCTCTTCGTCGGCCGGGCCGGACACGTACTCACCCCCGAACTCCGCAGTGAACTGCGCAAATCGATGGAGAGCACCCAGTGAAGCCCGCCGCTGAATCCGCCCGCAGGCTCCCCGTCCGCGGGGCCGACCGAAGGCCCGCACGGGTCCGCCCGTACTCGCTCACCGGCGGACGCACCCGCTTCGGCCACGTCCTGCTCGTCGAGACGTTCGTCGCCGCGCTCGAAGCGCCCGAGGAGCGCCGCGAGCTGACCAACGGCAACCTGGCCGGCCGTGTCATGCCGGAGCTCCAGGCCATCGTCGAAATCTGCCGCCGGATGCGTACGGTCGCGGAGATCTCGGCCCTGTTGAAGATGCCGCTCGGCGTGGTCCGGGTGCTGCTCAGCGACTTGGCCGACCAGGGAAAGATCCGCGTGTACGGAACCGGTCACGGCACCGGCCAGCCCGACCGCGCACTGCTCGAAAGGGTGCTCAATGGACTCCGTCGTCTCTGAGTCGCCGCTCTTCGCCCCGCGGCAGCCGGGCGCCAGGGACCAGGCCGAGGAATCGCTCCAGGCCTGGCAGCTGGACCACACCAGGGCCCCCATCGCCACGAAGATCGTGGTCGCGGGCGGCTTCGGCGTGGGCAAGACCACCTTCGTGGGCTCGGTCTCCGAGATCACCCCGCTGAAGACCGAAGCGATGATGACCCAGGCCAGCGAGGAGACCGACGATCTCTCCGCGACGCCCGACAAGGTCACCACCACCGTCGCGATGGACTTCGGCCGGATCACGCTCGACGACGACCTGGTGCTGTACGTCTTCGGCACACCGGGCCAGCAGCGCTTCTGGTTCATGTGGGACGACCTGGTGCGCGGTGCGATCGGCGCGGTCGTGATGGCCGACACCCGCCGGCTCGCCGACTGCTTCCCCGCCCTCGACTACTTCGAGAGCTGCGGGCTGCCGTACATCGTGGCCGTCAACCACTTCGAGGGAACCCCGGGGTTCGAGGCCGAGGACGTTCGCGAGGCCCTGACCGTGCCGCCGCACGTGCCCGTTGTGATCATGGACGCGCGCAACAGGATCACCGTCATCGAGTCGCTGCTGGCCCTGGTCGGCCACGCCCTCGACGCCACCCCCGCATAGATCACTCACAACGGAGAACCGCGATGCGGAAGATACTCATAGTCGGAGCCGGCCAGTCCGGGCTCCAGCTCGCCCTCGGACTTCAGTCCAGAGGGTACGAAGTCACCCTCATGTCCAACCGCACCGCCGACGAGATCCGCTCCGGCCGGGTCATGTCCACGCAGTGCATGTTCCACACGGCGCTCCAGCACGAGCGGGACTACCAGCTCAACTTCTGGGAGACCCAGGCCCCCCGCATCGAGGGCCTCGGCGTCTCCGTCGCCGCGCCGGACTCCTCGCGCGCCGTCGACTGGGTCGGCAAGCTGGACGGCTTCGCCCAGTCCGTGGACCAGCGCGTGAAGATGGCCGGCTGGATGGAGACGTTCGCCCAGCGCGGCGGACAGCTCGTCATCCACGGCGCGGCCGTCTCCGACCTGGACTACTTCTCCCGCACCTACGACCTGGTCATGGTCTCCGCGGGCAAGGGCGAGCTGGTCTCCATGTTCGGCCGGGACGCCTCCCGCTCGCCGTTCGACGCCCCGCAGCGCGCCCTGGCCGTCGCGTACGTCCACGGCATGGGCCCGCGCCCGGAGCACCCCGAGTTCGACGCGGTCCGCTGCAACCTGGTGCCGGGCGTCGGCGAGCTGTTCGTGATGCCGACGCTCACCACCTCCGGCCGCGCCGACATCCTCTTCTGGGAGGGCGTACCGGGCGGTCCGATCGACGCCTTCCAGGGCATCAAGGACCCCTCCGAGCACCTGGCGAAGACGCTGGAGCTCATGGAGCGGTTCACGCCGTGGGAGTACGCCCGCGCCACCAAGGTCGAACTGACCGACGCCAACGGCACCCTGTCGGGCCGCTACGCGCCGACCGTCCGCAAGCCGATCGGCCGGCTGCCCGGCGGCGGTCTGGTGCTCGGCGTCGCGGACGTCGTCGTCGCCAACGACCCGATCACCGGCCAGGGCTCCAACTCGGCCTCCAAGTGCGCCAACGCCTACCTGGACTCGATCATCGAGCACGGCGACCGGGAGTTCGACGCGGAGTGGATGCAGGCCACCTTCGACCGTTACTGGGACACCGCGCAGCACGTCGTGAAGTGGACCAACGCGATGCTGGGCGTCCCGCCGGAGCACGTACTGAACCTGATCGGCGCCGCCGGCCAGCTCCAGCCGGTCGCCAACCGCTTCGCCAACGGCTTCAACGACCCGGCGGACTTCGAGAACTTCTTCTTCGACCCGGAGAAGACCAACGCCTACCTCGCCGAGGTCTCGGGCGCGGCGCCGGCCGCCTGAGCGACGACGGAGGGGCCGGGACCGTCGGACATCCGACCGGACCCGGCCCCTCCGTCGTTCCCGAGCGCCGTCTACTTTCCGGAGCCGGCGGGGGCCGCCGACGACCCGTACCCCGAGTCCGAGCCGGCGGAGGCCCCCCGCGGAAGCCGCGGTGGCCGGTAGGTGGCGAGCGGTGGGCTCTGCGGGTCGGGCCGTACGGCGCCGAGCAGTGGATTCGACGCCAGCGGCGAGACCTTCACCCACGCGCCCGGCCGGGGCGCCTGCACCACCAGGCCGTTGCCGATGTACAGCGCCACGTGCGTGGCCCTCGGGAAGTAGATCACCAGGTCGCCCGGTCGCAGCGCGCCCACCGGAACCTTCCGCAGCTGCCGCCACTGCTCCTGCGACGTCCGCGGAATGACCCGGCCCGCCTTCGCCCAGGCCCGCGAGGTGAGCCCCGAGCAGTCGAACGAGTCCGGCCCCTGCGCGCCCCACACATACGGCTTGCCGACCTGCGCGATCGCATACCGGACCGCCCTGCCGCCCGCCGCGGACGGCGGCCGCGTCGAGGACAGCGCCCCCGAGGCGGCCAGAGCGCCCTGCGCCTTCTCGACGTCCCGCTGTTCGAGCCGGGACAGCTCGGTGAGCTGGGAGCCGGAGAGCGTGGCCAGCATCGACTCGACGTCCTTCAGCCGCGACCGGACCGTGTCCCGCTGCTTCTTCTGCCGCGTGGCCAGCACCTGCTGCCGGTGGAGCACCTTGCGGGAGTCGGCCGCCAGCTTGTCGGCGCGCTTCTCGGCACCGGTGAGCCGTTTCACCGCCGCCGCCCGCCCGGCCGCCGCCCGCTGGATCACATGCTCCTGGTCCAGGAGGTGCTCGGGGTCCCGGGACAGCAGCAGCCGCATGTACGCGGAGAAGTCGGACCGTCCCTGGTACTGCTCCCGGGCCAGCCGTCCGGCCTCGTCGCGGCTCTTGGCCAGCGCGGTCCGCGCGGTCACGAGGGCGGCGTCCAGCTTCTTCGACTGCGCCTTGCGCTTCTTCAGCTCCGAGGCGGTTCCGTTGTACGTCTCGGTGGCCTCCTCGGCCTGCTGGTACAACCGCCGCAGGTCCGACAGGAGCAGGGGAACACTCCGCTTCGCCCCCGCGGACGCCGCGGGCGCCTTCGCCGAGCCGCCTGCCGCGGGGTCCGGGGCCACGGGTGCGGCGGCCGCCGGCGAGGTCACGACGAGCGTGGCCAGGGAGGCGGCACAGACCGTACGCAAGACTCCGCCTGACACGACATCACCTCCGATGACGGGGCGATCATGGGACTACCCCAAGAGCGAGCGCAACGGGACAATACGGTCACTCGGTGTCGGGCGATGCAAGAACCGCGCGGCGCGGCGGGGGGTGGGTTCGCCCGGAAGGCCCCGGGCGGCTTCCGGCGGGCCGCATCGGACGGGCCGTCTGTGCGCCGGGTGCGGCGGCGCGGGGAGGTCGCTGGGTGTTCGAGGTTCGTCGGCGTCTGTCGCGGTGTCCGGGAGATCGAGCGGCATGGCTCGATTCGTTCGGTTGTGCGGGCAAGTTCCTGATCTCCGGCATGTGCATGACGGAATGTGTGTAGCTTGTGACGGTCTGCATGGGGAGTGCGGGCTTGGTGGTCATGTTGTGGCTCATGTGATCGTCCTGGGGGACGTGGTGCGCGTGCGCGGCGAACGGTTCGGGGTACGACTTTCCACACGCCTGCGGTCACTGACCGTCGGCGTCCTGGTGCTCGCGCTGGCGGCCGGCGCTGTCTCCGCGGAGGCGGCTCCGGACCCGTCCCGATCGCCTGTGCCGGGTCCTTCCACGTCAACCCGTTCCGAGGGAGCGCCATCGGAGGCCCCCGGCGTCCTGCCAAGTGGCAGCCCGTCCTCCGCCGCGCCGCCCTCGGCCCTTCCGGGGACGCTGCCGAACGCGAGCCACTCCCCTGTGGCGCGGTCCTCCGGGCCACAGCAGCCCAAGTCGACCAAGTCGAAAGCCACAGCCGCGACGGCCGACGGGCTCACGACCAACAACGCGGTGTATGCCTACGATGCGGCTGGGCGCCTGGTCGGGGTGAGCGACCCGGAAGGCGAGACAGCCCGCTACCGATATGACGCGGCAGGAAACCGGCTGGGGATCGACCAGTTCCCTACGAGCGACCTGTCGGTGCTCTCCCTGGTACCGGTCAGTGCGGCGACCGGCGAGACTGTGACGATTTCCGGCACGGGCTTCGCTACGACACCGACGGCGAACACCGTCACGTTCGGGACGGCGACGGCCGAAGTCGTGTCCGCCACCACAACTCGGCTCAAGGTCAAGGTGCCTGCAGGAGCGCCTGACGGACCTGTCTCGGTCACAATCGGCGGAAAGGCGGTTCGGTCCGCGGAGTCCTTCAGTCCTGCCACGCCAGCACCCTCAGTCAGCAAAATGGCTCCGACATCCGGAATGGTGGGTGCCGAAGTCGTCCTTACCGGATCAGGTTTCGCACCAGCCGTGTCGGATAACGTGGTCCGATTCGGCGGGGGAGTACTTGCCCAGGTCAAGTCCCGTACGGACAGTGCACTGACCGTGCTCGTGCCCGCAGGGGCTGCCACAGGGCTGATCGAGCTCACCACTCCGGCCGGCACCACCGCCAGTCCTTCGAGCTACCAGATCCTGCCGAGCGGCTCCGAGATCGAGTCGTCGAAGAAGACGTCGGTGACGGACGAGGCACCCCCGACGGTATCGGTGACGACACCGGGCAACCGTGCCGAGGTGCTGTTCGACGCCGATCAAGGCGACAACATCAGTTTCGGATTCACCGCATCGACGTTCGACGTGTCCGTTCCGGTGCAGCTCATAGCACCGACCGGAGAACAGGTCGGCACCGGATCGTTCTCCAAGCCTACGGGGGACTGGCAGGTCAGAGACCTGCCAGTGGTGGGACGCTACACCCTGATGCTGACCCCTGGTTCGAACAACATCGGTGCGGTGACCGTGACGGTCTCGAAGACCAAGACCGGTGCCGTCGACCCGATAGGGCCTGCCACCGACGTGATGCTGACCAGGGCCGGCCAGAAGGCGCTGCTCACCATCGACGCTCAGCTCGGGCAGTCGCTGAACGTGGGCGTAGACGCAGCAGCCATGACCGCGTCCGTCAACACGCGGCTGTATTCACCATCCGGCAAACAACTGGACCTTCTCTACACCTCAGCCAAAGGGAAAGCCTCATCGGTTATCGCATCACTGACCGAGTCCGGCCGGTACCTGTTGTCCGTCGAACCCGATCGGGCCGGAACCGGAACGGTCCGGATCACCGGATCCCACCCCATCCAGGCAGGCGAGCTGAGCTCCACCGGACCAGAGGTCGCTCTCCCGATCGGCAGGCCGGGACAGAGCGGCACCGCCACCTTCGCTGCTCAGGCGGGGCAGCGCATCTCGCTGGGTGTCACTGCGGGCAACTTCCCTTCTTTCAACGTGCTGGAGGTCCGAGGTCCGGCCGGGGAACTCATCGGCAGTAAGTTCACGGTTTCGGCCAATTCGCGCCTGCAGTGGGACAGTCCACAGCTCCCGAGCACTGGAACCTACACACTCACCACCAAACCGGATGGGCTCGGAACCGGGACGATCACGCTGCTTCTGTCGACCCCCGTCGCCGTGGGAGCCGTCTCCGTCGGAGGTCCCGCAGTCTCCGTCGACATCCAGCGCTTCGGGCAGGACGCAGAAGCGACATTCGAGGCTGAAGCCGGCGACGACGTGGCACTGGGCATCACCAGCAACACCTTCACCACCGCCGTCAACATCACGGTGACTGCCCCGTCGGGGCTGAAGGTCGTCAGCGCACAGTACGTGGCCCCCGGAGCTGCCGGCACGGTAGGATTGTCCGATCTGCCTGAATCCGGCATCTACCGGATTACCATTGCCCCGAACCTGGGCGGGACCGGAACCCTTCAACTCACGCTGTCATCGGATGTCACCGCAAGCCTGCAGCCTGACGGAGCCTCGGTACAGGCGTCCCTCTCACGGGTCGGCCAACGACTCCGCGTCGAGTTCACCGCGCCGGACGCGGTCTCCCTGGGCTTCGCTGTCACAGCGAACACCGTCACTCAGGGCATGGATGTGCGTCTGATCGGACCGGAAGGTGGTAATGGCAGCTCCGTAGGAATGGTGCCCGCCGCCGCGTCCGCGGCCAACTATCTCTCAGGGCTGATTCCGGGAGCCAAGTACGTCCTGCTCCTCGCCCCCGGTGGCGCAGCAACCGGCGCCATGACTCTGTGGCTCTCGAAGCCCACCCTCGCACCCCTCTCCGAGTCCGCCCCGAGCGCGACCGCCGAGATCACCCGGCCAGGGCAGCAGATTGCGCTGGTCATAACGGCCGCGGCAGGCGACGGAGCTGCTGTCGCCTTCACCGGCACCACACTCACCGAGGCTGCTCAAGTCGTACATCAGGCGCCAGGTGCCATCACCAGCACATACCTCACGTCGATATCCAAGACGCCGTCGGACGCCGATCTCCTCGCCCCCTTGGCAGCTGGCACCCACTACGTATTCGTTCGGCCCAATAAACCCGCGACGGGCAGCACCACCGCCACACTTGTACCGGATGCCGACGGAGGCATCCTTCAGGCCGACGGGCAGAAGCATCCGGCAAACATCACCCTGGCCAGCCAGAACGCGCATTACACCTTCACCGCAACCAAAGGTGACAAACTCACACTCGCTCTCGACGCCCCACCACATTCCTACTGGACTCTGTACGTCTACGGCCCGGACGGCAAATCACTGGTCAACGGCCGGTACATGCCCAACACAACCCTGACGACCGACCTGCCGGCACTCACGGCCACCGGTACCCATACCCTCGTCGTAGAGCCGGGATCGATGGAGACCGGCACCTACAACCTTGGTCTCAAGCCAACCGGTACCACCATCGCACCCGCCTCCGCTTCGGCCCAGGAGAACAAGCCCGCAGAACCGGAGACTGCGACCAGAACCGTCCCTTCCGGCAAGGATGCCTGGCAGCCCGTCAAGGCCCAACTGGCAGGACGGGACTGGATCACTGCGCGGGGCAGAGCGCCCAAGGCCCCACCGGCCCTGCGGGCCCCGGTCGGCTCCACTGCCATGACCGGGCATGTACTGCGACTCGACGGCACACCTCTGTCCGAGGTCACCGTGACCATCGGCCGGAAGACAGCCCGCACCGACAGTCATGGCAGGTTCCTGCTCGCCGGGATCAGTCCCGAGGCCACGACCTTGGTGGTCGACGGGGCCGGTGCGAACACAAGGAAGCGAAGCTACGGCCGGTTCGACATCCACATCCGCCCCAAGAGCGGCGCCACCGCTGACCTCGGGTTCCCGATATGGATGACACCGCTGGACACCAAGCACGCTGTGCAATTCTCTGCCCCGGCCAAGGCCGAGATCGTACTGAAGACCCCCAAGATCCCCGGCCTTGAGGTGCGGATACCCAAGGGCTCCGTGGTCCGGGACGACAAGGGCAAGCCGGTCACCGAACTCGGGATCTCGGCCATCCCGATCGACCGGCCGCCCTTCCCGCTCCCGAAGAACAGCGTGGTGCCCGTCTACTTCACCGTCCAGCCGGGCGGAACGTACGTCTTCCCCAAGGGCGCGCAGGTCGTCTACCCCAACTACACACACGAAGCCCCGGGCACCCGTGTCGAGTTCATGGACTACGATCCGAAAAAGAAGGGCTGGCACGTCTACGGGCATGGCGAAGTCTCTGCGGACGGCCGCCAGGTCGTGCCTGATGCCAAGACCCGCGTCTGGTCCTTCCACGGCGCCATGTTCAACATAGGCAGTCTGGTTCCCTGGGACACATCCTGGCTGGGTGACGTCATCGACTGGCTTTCCGGGGACCCCGTCGATCTCACGACCGGCATGCTCACGGACTCCCGCACCGACCTGGCCGTATCCGACCCGCGGGGCTCGGCCGAGATCACCCGCACCTACTGGCAGGGTGACACCCATAAGCGCGCCTTCGGCATCGGCCGCGATCTCCCGTACAACGCCTTCTTCCACTCCGAGAAACAATGGCAGGAAGTCGACCTCTATCTGCCGGGCGGCAACAAGGTCCACTTCACCAGGACATCACCGGGCACAGGAGTATCCGACGCGGTCTTCGAACCCCTGGACACGCCGGCCGGGTTCCGCGGCTCAAAGATCATCAACAATGGTGATGGCGAGTGGGAGCTGAGGTTCCGTGACGGAACCGTATGGGTCTTCCCGCACTACTCGCCGCTAAAGGAAATCCGCGACCGGCACGGCAACGCCGTCAAACTGACCCGACTGGCCGGCAACAAGGGCGAGATCACCCGTATCACGACACCAGGGGGCCACTGGATCTCCCTCGCCTACGACACCGAGCACCGGGTGAAGACGACCACCGACAACACCGGCCGTACCACCTCCTACACATACGACAGCGCGGACCGGCTGAGCACGGTGACGGACCCGGCCGACAAGGTCACCCGCTACACCTACGACGGCTCCTCGAACCGGATCCTGACGGCGAAGGACGCCCGCGACATCACGTACATGACCAACTCGTTCTATCCGGACGGGCGGGTCAAGGAGCAGATCCTCACCGAAGGCGCGAAGTACTCCTTCGCCTACACCCGGACGGACACCGGTCGGATCACCTCCACCGAGGTGACGCAGCCGGGCGGCGCGATACGCCGGGTCGAGTTCGACGCGGCCGGGTACGGCGTCCTGGACGTCGCCGCCCGCGGAACGTCCCTCGAACGCAGGACCCAGTACATCCGGGGACCGAACCACCGCATCGACGCGGTCGTCGACCCGTACGGCCGGCGCACCGAGCTGACCTACGACGCCAACGGCCATGTGACCCGGTCCGTCGAGCAGGCCGGTACCGCCGACGCCCGTTCCTCGGGCACGGCGACCTTCGACGGCCCCTTCGACCAGCCCAGCAGGGCGAGCGACCCGCTGGGCAACGAGACCGTCTTCGGCTACGACGCCCAGGGGAACCTGCGGACGGTCACCGACCCGGAAAACCGCACGTCCACTTTCGCCTACGCGCCGGACGGGCAGCTCACCTCCGTCACCGACAATGCCGACGCGGTCACGGAGTTCACCTACCGCAACGGTGACCTGGTCTCCGTCAAGGACGCCGAGGGCAGGGTGTCGAGCCAGTTCACCGACGCCGCCGGACGGGTGTCCGCACTCACCGACACGGCCGGGTCGCTCACCACCGTCGTCTACGACAAGCTCAACCAGCCCCGCAAGGCCACCGATCCCCTCGGCCGGTCGACGGGCTTCGACTACGACGAGAACGGCAACCTCACCACCCTCACCGATGCCCGTAACAACAAGGTCGGCTGGGAGTACGACGACGCGGACCGCCCCAGGACGGCCACCGACGCCATGGGTGCCCAGGCCACGTTCGAGTACGACGCGGCCGGACTGCTCAAGAAGGCGACCAGCCGTTCCGGGAAGATCGCGCTCGCCACCTACGACCTCCTGGGGCGGGCCAAGACCGCCCAGTACGGCGTCGACATCGCAGGCCAGGCCGAATCCAGTGTCAGTTACGACTACGACGGCCACGACCTGCTCAAGCAGATCAGCGACAGTCAGGCCGGCAACCAGTCCTTCACCTACGACAGTTACGACCGGCCCAAGACGGTGACCGGTCCCACCGGCACCGTCAGCTACGACTACGACGCGGCCGACCGCCGCAGGACGATGACCGCGGGCGGCCAGACGACCGGCTACGGCTTCGACACGTCCGGCATCCTCACCTCCATCACGTCGGGCACCCAGGACATCGGGTTCGAGCTGGACGCGGTGGGCCGGGAGAAGACCGCCACGATGCCCGGCGGCATCACCCGCACCACCGGCTACGACAAGACCGGCACCATCACATCCATCGCCTACGCCCGGGGCACCAGCAATATCGGCGACCTCCACTACACCCGCGACGAACGGGCCCTGCAGACCGGCCTGACCGGCTCCCTCGCGAACGTCGCCCTGCCGGCCGCCGAGACGGGCTCCGTCTTCGGCAAGGACAACCGGCTCACCACCTTCAACGGCCGCTCCTTCACCTACGACGCGGACGGCCGGCTCAAGACGGACGGCATCCGCGACTACACCTGGAACGCACGCGGCCAGCTCTCCGGCCTGACCAAGGCCGGGCAGAGCAGCAGCTTCGGATACGACGCCCTGGGCACCCGCAGCACCAGGACCGTCGGCGGGACGACGAACAAGTTCCTCACCGACGGCAGCAACCCGCTGGTCGAACAGAACGGCACGGGCGACACCACCGCGACCGTGGCCAGCTCCGGCCTGGACGAATTCCTCACCCGCACCGAGAACGGCGCCACCCAGATCTACCTGACCGACGCACTCGGATCGGTGATCGGCCTCGCTGACAGCGACGGCACCATCGCCACGAAATACACCTACGACCCCAACGGCCAGCCCACCGTCTCCGGAGCCGTCTCCTCCAACCCGTACACCTTCACCGGCCGCGAGAACGACGGCACCGGCCTGCTCTACTACCGCGACCGCTACTACGACCCCGAAACCGGCCGCTTCATCTCCCAGGACCCCATCGGCCAGGCGGGCGGCACCAACCTCTACCAGTACGCCCTGTCCTCACCCACCACCTACACCGACCCCACCGGCGACAACCCCATGATCGCCGCCTGCGCCGTCGGCGGGCTCATGGACGGCGGCATCGACTGGGCGTTCCAGCGCCTCTCCGGCCGCAAGGTCAACTGGGGGCAAGTCGGCAACGCCGCCCTGACCGGCTGCATGATGGGCATGGCCGGCGAAGCCCTGAGCGCCTTCATGGCAGCCAGAGGCACCATGCGCGCCGGGAGCTGTCTGACCCACAACAGCTTCACCGCAGACACCCCCGTGCTGATGGCGGACGGCACGCGCAAGCCGATCAAGGACATCAGGACCGGCGACAAGGTCCTCGCCACCAACCCGGAAACCGGCGAAACCGGCCCCCGTACGGTCACCGCCCTCATCGAGGGGAACGGCGACAAACAACTCGTCGACCTCACCATCGACACCGGCCGGGCTCAGAACACGAAGAACAACCGCATCACCGCCACCGAGGGCCACGCGTTCTGGGTGCCCGCGCTGCACCAGTGGGTAGAGGCAGGAAGTCTCAAGGCCGGGCAATGGCTGCAAACGAGCGCCGGCACCTGGGTCCAGATCACCGCTATCAAGCACCGGGCCCAGTCAACGAAGGTCTACAACCTCACCGTTGATGACCTGCATACGTACTATGTGCTGGCGGGTAAGACTCCGGTACTGGTCCACAATGCAAACTGCATTGTAGGAACCCGGCAGTTTGACCATGCTTGGGACCAGCATTCACCTGGAGGGGCTTACCATAAGGCCGGAAAGGTGGAGAATGTATTTGCCGATGGCATCGACAAGGCCCGATTCCGAGGGATGGTGGATGAGGCGATCAAGAACGGGACGCAAGTTCCTAGGTCTAAGTCCGACCCTCGCGGCGGATATTACATCGACTACGATTTCGGCGATGTGGAAGTCGGTGCGATGGGCCAGAACGGCATGAGAATAGCAGTTGATGATGCGGGGAACTTCGTCACCGCGATGCCGAAGTTTATGTACTAGGGGACGAAGTGATCTCGTTTGCATTCCTACCTCGCACCGAAGATCCATCCTGGGATGCCGACGGCCTGTCGGGACTCTCAGCTCGCACGCTAACGGCCGATGGCCTGACTTTTCACTACTTCAGTTCCGACGTAGTGATCGGCGATGGGTGCAACGAGGTTCAATTGAGGACGCCTGGCCTCCCCGTCGTGGACTTTGTCCTGATGCTTGTTCAGCTGTGCCGCGAAGTCGTATCTTCCGGTGCGTCAGTTGTGGAATCCTCGCAAACTCAGGATTCAATTACAGCTGTGATGGCAGGAGGCGCGGTGGAGCTCTCCTATAGCTTTTCCGATGTGGTTTCAACTGTCTCTCTGTGCGATTTGAAGGAAGCCCCGGATATGGCTCTTCAGTCGGCCTTTGAGGTGCTTTTTTCCGCTCATGGCGACTTGAGGTTTAACAAGTATCTAATCGAACTTGCTGACCTCGTCCGATCGAACTGATCGGATTTCTCGCCTTTCAGGAGAGCTGAAAGCGGGAGCCCCACCGAGCACAGCTCGGTGGGGCTCCCGTGTCGTTTGACGGCAACGGTGACGGCAACGTCAGCGGACGACGGCCACGGCAGATGGATCGTCGTTGCCGACGTCGGCTCGGCTGAGGGCGGTGCCGAGGGTGTCGATGGCTTGGCGTTGGAGTCGGAGGCGTACGTGGGCGTAGACGCCGGCGGTGACGCCGATGTGGGCGTGGCCGAGGAGTTTCTTGATGACGATGAGGTCCACGCCCTGCTCCAGGAGAAGGGTCGCGGTTGAGTGCCGGAGGTCGTGGAAGCGGATGCGGCGGAGTCTGGCCCGGTCGAGGAAGCTACGGAAGCGACGGGTGAGGTTGGCAGGGTCGAGAGGTCCACCGGTCGGCGTGGTGAAGACCAGGCCACTGCCCTTCCAGTCCGAGCCGACAGCCTGGCGCTCCATGTCCTGCCGCTTCTTGTGTTCCTTGAGGGAGTGGAGGCATTCGGTGGGGCGGGCGATTCGGCGTTCGGACGCGCGGGTTTTGGTGGGCAGTGGAAAAATACCGACAGTGAGACTGTTCGCTTGATGGTCAACGCCTCGATGTGATGCGGACGCGAGGCTGTTCCGCGTGAACGAGCGGCCAACCCAGAAAGTTTGTAGGGCTGCACGCCGCGATTTTCGTTCGTTTGCTGTGAATGTTTTCCGAAGGCTCTCACTCATGGCGTCAGGCTGTATTTCGTCTATGTGGATGGCCGGTTCCGCAGCCTTGGAGGAGGATTTTCCGTGAAGAGAGTCTTTGTCGTATCTTCCGAATCTCTCGCCGGTAGCGGGTAGGATTTGCGCACTCAAAGTCGGCCCTGGGACGGGGATGTGGGCGTGAGAACCAGAAGAGGCGTATTGCTGGGCGCGACCGTGGTGGCTGTGGGAGGGGCAAGTGTGATCGCGACGAATGCCTCGCCCTTCCGGAGGCCACCGGGTGATTCCACGCGCTCATCGGCTGCTCTGCGAGGCTTGCTGCCTGCCGCTTGTGCGCGTGTCATGGCCCTGGATCTGGCTGGTGATCTGGCGGGTCGCCGGAAGCCCGCAGAGTTGAAGGCTGCTCTGGCCCGGGTGCAGCGGTCGGTTGCGGCGGTTGACAGGGGCGGTGTCGATGCCTGGCTCGCGTTGGGAAGCCGTATTTTTGACGGAGGGGTGCCGGGAGGGGCGCAACGTCCTCGCCGACTGAGGGCGATGCCACCCTCTGCCGGGGATCTGCTCGACCCGGAACAGTCGCATGGCGACGTGCTCGTACAGGTGACCGGGGCCGACAAGAGAGCTGTGCGGGAGGCTGCCGAGCGCGTGGTGGGGCGGGCCGCCGGGTGGCGTGTGCGGTGGCGGGTCGACGGGTTCCGGGACGAGAACCGGGTCGAGGACGGCAAGGGGCTTTCCCGTAATCCGTTTCATTTCACCGAAGGGTTCGGGAACCCCGGCACCGAGCGCGAGGTGGTCGATCGGGCCGTTGTGCGCAGGGGCCAGGGCGAGCCCGACTGGGCCGTGGGCGGCAGCTATCAGGTGGTACGGATCGTGCGGTTCGCGACCGAGTTGTGGGACAAGGATTCCGTCCGCGAGCAGGAGCGCATCATCGGGCGGCGGCGGGACGGCCGTTGGCTCGACGGTACTCCGGTCGGCGAGCAGCCCGGCTTCGCCGCCGACCCCGACGGCAGGGCCACGCCGCTCGATTCACATGTGCGGCGTGCCGCCCCCGATCGGCGCAACCCGCCGCCCCTGGTGCGCCGCAGCTACAACTACGACCGGGGCAGCGGCGACAGGGGGCTGGTCTTCTCCTGCTTCCAACGGGACCTGGCCACCGGGTTCGAGGCCGTACAGAAGCGTCTGGAGGGGGAGGCCATGGCCAAGTACGTCCTCACCACCGGCGGCGGGTACTTCTTCGTGCCGCCGCCCGGGGACGCCTGGATCGACGGGCTGTTCGCTCAGGCGACCGGGAACGCGTAGAAGATCCGGTCGCGTTGTACGACGGCCGTACGGCCGGTCGTCAGGACCCGGTACGGGGCGGTGACCGTGGGGCCCTTCGGGTCCTGGGCGCCGATGTCCTGGAACTTCCACAGTCGCCGCCCGTCCTCGGCGGCGAACGCGGTGACCTGGGAGCCGTCCGAGGCCAGCAGGGTGCGGCCGGTCGTGCTGAGGGTGACGGCGGGCGCGGCGGTGGTGATCGCCGCCTCCGTCGAGCGGCGCCAGCGCAGTCGGCCGGTCTCCCGTTCGACCGCGCCCACCTCCTGGTTGCGGTTGGTGGTGTGGAGTACGGCTCCGGTGGCGACGGGTGTCCCGTACGGGCTGTCGCCGGTGCCGTTCAGGGTCCATTTCGGCTTTCCGCCCGGGGTCTCGAAGGCCCGGAGATCGTCGCCCACCGCCGCGTACAACAGGCCCCGGTCGTCGCCCATGACCGCCGCGTCCGGGGCGACCGTGCCGAACTGCTTGGTCCACAGCGCCTTGCCGGTGCTGCGGTCGAAGCTCCGGAAGACCGCCTTGCCCTTGGCGTCCCGGACGTCGCCCGGGGTGAGGGTGGCCGGGCTCTGGCGTATCACCAGGTCGTCCTGGCGGACCGCGATCAGCCGGTGGACGGGGGTGCCGGGGCCGCGTCCGGCGGGGACGGGGGCACGCCACAGCTGCTCGCGCCGCACCAGGTCGTAGGCGAAGAGATAGGCCCTGACGACCTGCTTGTCCTTGCCGCGCTTCTTGCCCTTCTTCGGCGGCGGGGCCTTGACAGTGGCCTTCTCGGAGCCGGTGAACCAGATCACCGGCCCGGAGGCGCCGACGAACTCCGGTGCCGACAGCTTCGGCGTGCCGGGGGACAGGTCCGCGTGCGCCACCCGGTGCACGGTCTTCCCGTCCTTCGGCGAGAGCCAGAGGAACCCGGAGGGCGTGGCGACGAAGCAGAGGTCCTTGCCGACGGGGAGGGCGGTCTGCCCTTCGGCGGCGTCCGCGTTCTGCCAGGTCCGGCGTCCGGTGCGCAGGTCCACTGCGGTCGCGCCGGTCTTGGTGGTGAGGACCAGCAGCCGGTCGTTCCAGACGGCGGCGGTGAGCGGGGCCGGTTCCGCCGCCGGGTGCGTGTACACCCAGCGGGGCTGTGGCGGGAGCCCCGCGATGGTGGGGCCGCTGTGGTCCGGCGTCGGCTCGGGGGCGTCCGTGTCCCCGTCGCCACCGCCCAGGGCGAGTACTCCGCCGCCGCCGACTACCAGCCCGGCGGCTCCGGCGGCGAGCCCGATCAGCAGCGTGCGCCGGTCCATGGCGGGGGAGGAGGAGGTGGTGCTGATGCTGGTGCGGCGCGAGGGTATCGGGAGCGGGAGAGGGGCTACCGGGACCATGGGTGGGGGTACGGCCGGTACCCCGCCGGGCATTCCGGCGGACGGGACGGCGGAAGGGGCGGCGGAAGGGCCGACCGGGAGGGCCGGGGTGGGGCCGCCCGGCAGGGCTGGGGCGAGTCCGCCGGGCCGGGCCGGGGTGGGGCCTGCGGGGAGTGCTGGTGTGGTGCCGGGCGGGAGGGCCGGGGTGGCTGCGGCGGGGCGTCCGGTGAGTTCCTGCGGGACGGACAGTTGGGTCGTCGGCCGGTCGGCCCTCGGCGCGTGGCGCCCGATGGCCCCGAGCTGGGCGGTCTGCGTATCCGGAGTCGGGGTGGGGGCCTGAGTCGGGACCGGGACCGGGGACGGGGACGGGGACGGGGCCGAGTCCGTGGCCGGGGTGGGAGCCTGAGTCGGGACCCTGGCCGGGGTGGGTTCGGTGGCGGATGCGTCCGCCGCCTCGCCCACGGCCTCGGCCGCCTCACCGGCCGCCGTGGCGGTTCCTGCGTTTGCGCCAGCCGTCGTCCCACCCGCCGTGCCAGCCCCGGTGTCCCGCTCGGCCCTCGCGCTAGCCGCCGCGCTGGTTCCGTCCTCTGCCTCGGCCGCCTCACCGGCCGCCGTGGCGGTTCCTGCGTTTGCCTCGGCCGTCGTCCCACCCGCCGTGCCAGCCCCGGTGTCCCGCTCGGCCCTCGCGCCGGCCGCCGCGCTGGTTCCGTCCTCTGCCTCGGCCGTCGTCCCGCCCGCCGTGCCAGCCCCGGTGTCCCGCTCGGCCCTCGCGCCGGCCGCCGCGCTGGTTCCGTCCTCTGCCTCGGCCGCCTCACCGGCCGCCGTGGCGGTTCCTGCGTTTGCCCCGGCCGTCGTCCCACCCGCCGTGCCAGCCCCGGTGTCCCGCTCGGCCCTCGCGCCGGCCGCCGCGCTGGCTCCGTCCTCGGCCTCGCCCGTCGTCCCACCCGCCCTGTCGGCTCCGGCCTCCGCCTCGGCCGTGGCACCGCTCTCCGTCCTGCCCTCCGCGTCGTCCGGGGCCTCGGGCAGTGCACCCGCCGTGACCGTGGCCCGCGCGCGTACTCCCTGCTCCGCCAGCGCGGCGGCCAGTGCCTCCGGCAGCCAGCCGTCCCTCGCCAGGCCCGCCGCGCCCTCCAGGGCCAGTTCGGCCGCCACGGTCCCGGCGGTCGGGCGGTCGGCCGGGGACTTCTCCAGGCAGCGGGCGATCAGGTCGCGCAACTCCTCGGGGACCGCGCCGAGTTCGGGGGCCGTGCGGGCGATCCGCTCGGCGCCCTCGGCGGCCGGGCCGTCGGCGAGCGGGGTCGTGCCGGTCGCCGCGTACGCCAGCAGCAGGCCCAGTACGAAAAGGTCGGAGGGCGGTCCGGGTTCCTCGCCCGCCACCTGCTCCGGGGTGAGATAGCCGAGCCGCACCGACAGCTGGCCGCCGGGCCGGGCCTCAGCGGCGGCCGCGGCGCCCAGCGGGCCGAACGCGGTGAGCCGCGGTCCGTCCTCGGCGAGCAGCACCGTGCCGGGAGCCAGGCCCTGGAGCACGGCTCCGGTGGCGTGCACCCGGGAGAGGGTCTCGGCGAGGCCCGCGCCCAGGATCCGTACGGTCCGTTCGGGGAGCGGTCCGGTGGCGTCGATCGCCTCGGCGAGCGTCAGCGCCGGTACATACGCGGTGGCCGTCCACGGCAGTTCCTCGTCACCGGCTGCCCCCGGGCCGCCCAGCTGCGGCTGGACCCAGCCGCCGGTCAGCCGGTCCGCGGTGCGGGCCTCCGCCTGGAAACGGCGCCGGAACGCGGGCAGCACGGCGAGTTCGGGGCGGGCGGCGGTGAGCACCACCGCGTCCTCGGAGGCCGCGTCGCGCGCGAGGTACTGCACGCTGCCGGCGGTCCCGCGCAGCCGTGCGAGCACGGTGTACGGGCCGAAGCGGCGTGGATCGTCCTGACGCAGCGCCTCCATGGCGCACCCCCTCGCTGACCGTGCCTGGGCACCAGAGCGTCGATCTTAGACCGGCCGCCCGCACCCCATCGGGCCCCGTGCGCGCGGAGCCGATGGGCGACCCCCGTCCGGCGGGAGGTCACCCGACAGCCTCTCAGTCCGGCGTGGACCAGGGCCACTTGGGGCGGTGCCGCTCCCGGCCCTCGGGGGCGTACTCGTACACCCAGCCGCGCGGGAGCCCCAGCCGCCTGGAGTGGCCGGCCGGCACCCTGCGGTACGCGTACACGGTGGCGGGTCCGCCGTCGGCGGACGGTACCGGGACCTCGTACCACTTGGGCGGATGGCCGGTCGGGCCGACGAGGACGGGCAGTACCCGCCCGTCCAGGGGTCCGCCGGTGAAGGCGGTGTTCTCGCTTCGCACCGTCCCAGTCTGACCGATCAGCCGTCCTGGGGCCTGTCTTCGCACTGCGGTCGTCCGGCCGGAGGCCGGGCCGTGCGGCGTCCGGTGCGTGCGATCGCAAGGCGGAGGGTCGCCCCGATGCGTCCAGCATCGGGGCGCCCCCGGCAACGCGGCGAGTGTGCGTGCCGGGCGTCGCACGGCAGACGGCAGTGTGAAGACAGGGCCTAGGGCAGCAGGTGGGCCGCCTCGCCGAGCACCGGGACCAGCAGCTGCGCCAGCCGTCCGGCCGGGCCCGCGGCGGTCTCCAGCGGCAGCAGCGCGGCCACCGCCGACGCGGTCTCCGCGTCCGTCGCCGCGGTGGCGGCCAGCAGCACCATCAGCTGGTCGACCAGCCAGTCGCGCAGTTCGGCCGCGGCGGGCTGCTTCCCCTCGTCCAGCCAGATCAGGGACGCCGCCTCGACGGCCGCGATCCAGGTGCGCACCATCATCCGCAGCCTCGGGCCGGGCTCCTCGCCGCCCCTGCCCAGATGGAGCAGGATCTGTTCGGCCGCCGCGCGCCGCACCTCGTCGACGATCGCCGAAGTACGGGAGGTCTCGACGACGCAGCCACCGCGCAGCAGCGCGCTGAACCCGGTGTCGTGCTCGTCGACGAAGGCGAGATAGCGGTCAAGCACCCGGGTCACCCGCTCGGTGGGCGGCCCCTCCGGCGGCTCGCCGAAGCACAGGATCAGCTGCTCGGCGGCGGACCTGAGCGCCGCCTCGTACAACTGCTGCCGCCCGCCGGGGAAGTAGCGGTAGACCAGCGGACGGGACACCCCGGCGACCGTCGCGACCTCGTCGAGCGAGACCTCGTCGGGGGCCCGGTGGGCGAAGAGGGTGAGGGCCGCGCCGAGGAGCTGGGCGCGGCGCTCCTCGACGCCGAGCCTTCGGTACGCGCGAGTCGGCGGCGCGGTGGCGGCAGCAGGGGTCATGTGCCGAAGCCTACGGGCTGGGCCCCGCACCCGCGCCGGTCAGGCCAGCAGGCCGGAGCGCTTCCACAGCCTGCGTCCCACCCCGTTCAACACCCCGATGTCGTCGAAGAAGTCCGTCAGCCGCTTCGCGCCCGACTGCATGACCTCCGCCCGATGGCCGCTCGCCTTCACCTGGGCGACCGCCTCGTGACGGTCCAGGCCGACGTTCTCGTACACCTGCGGGTTGATGAAGCAGACGGAGAAGACGCGGGCCGCCTCGCCGCTGCTCAGCCGGGTCAGCTCGCGCTCCCAGCGCGGGGCGGTCACCATCTGGCGGCGCAGCTCCTCGCGGGCGTAGCGGACGTGCCGCGCCTCCTCGACGACATGGATGCGGGTCACACCCCGCACCAGCGTCTGGACGCGCTCGTCCGGGAAGGTCAGCCGCTGCATCCAGTCGAGGATCTCCTCGCCGAGCAGGGTCGCGGCGAACGAGCCGGGGGTGGTGGAGACGGTCTTCAGCACCCGTGCGAGGTTGTGATAGACGCGCGGTACGGGGTAGTCGGGCGAGCCGCCCCACTTGATCATGCGGCCGAACATCATCGAGTGCCGGCACTCGTCGGCTATCTCGGTGAGCGCGTAGCGGACGTGATTGCTGGTCACCGGACGGTCGTAGATGTGCCGCACCAGCAGCTGCATCAGGATGATCTCGAACCAGATGCCCAGCGACGCGAGCGATGCCGCCTCGTGCCGGGACAGGTCGATCCGCTGCTCCTCGGACATCTTCCGCCACAGCGGGGTGTCGTAGAGCGAGACGAGCTCGGGCGGCCAGAACCACTTGCCGTGCTCGATCGGCGCGTCCCAGTCGAGTTCCGTGTCCGGGTCGAAGGAGTGCTTGGCGGAGGAGTCGAGCAGCCGCTCGGCGATCTGCTCGCGGTCCCGGAGCGGGCCGAGTGCGTCGCGGAGCAGCTGGACGTCGCGTTCGGTCACTGGGGTCATGCTGGGGGCACCTCGCACATGGAGTTACCGGGGGTTACCGGCGGTCACTTCTTATGAGACTCCTCGTCAGTAAGACCGTCAATCCCTTGCGCGCGACTTGTTGACCCGGCGTCTACCAACGTGTGAACCTGCCAACTGGCGCAACTGCCGAGGGAATTGCCGAAACGTGCCAGGCGAAGGAGCCGTCCGTGTCGACCCACGACCTCTACACCACCGCCCCCGAAGCGCCTCTGTGGCAGGTACCCGCCACCGGCGCCGCCCGCTTCAGCTGGGACTACGACGACGGCCGCGAACGCCTGCTCGCCCTCTACCAGAAGGGCAAGGACAAGCAGTGGGACGGCAACAAGCGCATCGACTGGTCCCTGGAGGTCGACCCCGCCGACCCGCTCGGCACCCCCGACGAGGCCCTCACCCTGTACGGCACCCCGCACTGGGCCAAGATGACCGAGAAGGACCGGGGCGAGCTGCGCAAGCACTACACCTCCTGGCAGTTCAGCCAGTTCCTCCACGGTGAGCAGGGCGCCATGGTCTGCGCGGCCAGGATCGTGGAGTCCGTCCCGGACCTGGACGCCAAGTTCTACTCCGCGACCCAGACCATGGACGAGGCCCGGCACGCGGAGATATACGGCCGCTTCCTGCACGAGAAGGTCGGGATGCTCTACCCGATCAACGACAACCTCCAGGGGCTCCTCGGCGACACCCTGCGCGACTCCCGCTGGGACATGCCCTACCTCGGTATGCAGGTCCTCATAGAAGGGCTCGCCCTGGCCGCGTTCGGGATGATCCGCGACACCACGACCAAGCCGCTTCCCAAGCAGATCCTCGCCTACGTCATGCAGGACGAGGCCCGGCACGTCGCGTTCGGGCGGATGGCGCTGCGCGACTACTACAAGCAGCTGAGCGATGCCGAACTGCGCGAGCGCGAGGAGTTCGTCATCGAGGGCTGCTATCTGATGCGGGACCGGCTCAGCGGTGTCGAGGTGCTGGAGAACTTCGGCATCGGCAAGCAGGAGGCCAAGGACCTCTCCGAGCACTCGGAGTTCCTCCAGCTCTTCCGCAAGCTGCTGTTCAGCCGGATAGTGCCGTGCGTCAAGGACATCGGGCTGTGGGGCGAACGCCTCCAGAAGGCCTACGTCGACATGGGCGTCTTCGACCTCGGCGACTCCAACCTGGACCTGCTCATGGCCCAGGACGAGGAGGTGGCCGAACAGCTCGACCGGGACCGCTTCGAGGCGGAGGAACAGGCCAGGGTCGCGGAGGTCGAGGAGGCCATCGCCCAGGGCGCGCCGGGGGAGTGAGGCGAGCGGCCCGGTCGCGGGCGCGCACCGGTGTACGCCGTCGGCCGATACGGGAAGTATGACGGGCATGACGACTCCGATGCCGCCCCTCGCCGCAGACCCCGCAGCCGCCCGCCGCAGTCTCGAAGGGCTGGCCCTGGGCGATGCGTTCGGCGAGCGGTGGTTTCCGCTCTTCCGTGAGCCCGGCCTGGCGTTCGACGAGATCAGGGCACGCCGGACGCCCGAGGAGCCGGTCTGGCCCTGGACCGACGACACCGCTCTCGCGCGCGCCCTGCACCGCGTCCTCGACGAGCACGGGCGGGTCGAACAGGACCGTCTCGCGCTCTGCTTCGCTCTCGCCTTCGAGGCGGACCAGGCACGTGGATACGGCCACGGCATGCACGTGCTGCTGCCCGAACTGCTGACCCGGCCCGCCGACTGGCGCACCCTGGCCCCCGAGCTCTTCGAGGGCGGCAGCCTGGGCAACGGCGCCGCGATGCGCGTCGCGCCGCTCGGTGCCCGCTTCCACCAGGACATCGGGCTCGCCGCCGAGCAGGCCGCGTTGCAGGCGGCCGTCACCCACGCACACCCGGAGGGCATCGCGGGCGCGGTGGCGGTGGCGGTCGCGGCGGCGCTCTCCGTCCGTGGCGCGCTCACCCTGGCGGCGGTCGCCGACGGGACCCCGGAAGGGCTCGTACGCGACGGGCTGCTCCGGGCCGCGGACGTCCCCTTCACCACCGAACCCCGGCAGGCGGCCGAGCTGCTGGGCAGCGGGCGGCGGATCCGCGCGGACGACACGGTCCCGTTCGCGCTGTGGACGGCGGCCCGTCACCCGGACGACCTGGAGGCGGCGCTCTGGGCGACGGCCGAGGGCCTCGGTGACGTCGATACGACCTGCGCCATCACCGGCGGCGTCGTCGGCGCGGCCACCGGGGTGGACGGCGCGCCCGCGCAGTGGCTGCGACGCCGCGAGCCGCTGGACTGAGACCGGTCGTCCCCGGGGCGGACGCCCGCGCCTGCCCCGCCCCGCTCACAGTCGCTCGGTGGGCAGTGCGTCCTCGACCGCGCGGGCCATGGCGAGCAGCCGCGCATCGGCGCCGTGCTCCGCGACCAGCTGGAGCCCGACCGGGCAGCCGTCCGCCGTGAATCCGGCGGGCACGCTGGCGGCGGGATGCCCGCTCAGGTTGAACGCCCAGGTCAGCGCGGTCGAGAACAGCCCGCCCGGACCGAAGTGGCCGTGCGGGCGGTTGGGGGTGGCCGGGGTGAGGAGCAGCGGGGTACGGGCGAACAGCGCGTCGAGCGCGGTGTCGTTCGCGCGCCGGATCTCCTCGGCGGCCGGCGTCGGCGATCCGCCCCGGACCGCCAGCCACGCCTCGCGCGGGTCGAGCAGCTCGCACCCACGGTCCACGAGCCGCACCGTTCCGGCCGCCACCAGCCGCCCCACCGCGCGCCGAACGACCGCCGCGACCTCCGGGTCGACCTCCGCGAACCCCAGGTCGGGGCTGTAGACGGCCGGCAGGGGGAGGGCGGGCGGCACCGGCTCGTACGTGTCCAGGACGGAGCGCAGATACGATTCGGCGTCGGCGGCCGACCGGGTCAGTACCCCGGCGGAGGCCAGCCCCGTGCGGTCGGGGGAGGGCAGCAGGCCGTTGGTCGTCTTCAGCCCGAACACCCCGCACCACGCCGCCGGAATCCGTACCGACCCCGCCCCGTCGCTGCCCGTGGCCAGTCCCACGAGACCGGCCGCGACGGCGGCCGCCGAGCCCGCTGAGGAGCCGCCCGGGGTGCGGTCGGGGCGCCAGGGGTTGACCGTCGGACCGTGCGCGCCCAGCCCCCACGTCTGCCAGTACGTACCGGGTCCGGGCACCGAGGTCGCGCCGACCGGGACCCCGCCCGCCGCGATCAGCCGCCGGGCCGCCCAGGAGCGGATGCCGGCGGGTCCCTTGACCGCGAACGGCAGCCCGGCCAGCGGGAGTCCACCGGCCCGCCCGGCGTCGGCGAGCGCCCGCTCGGGCCACACCTCGACGAAGGCGCTCAGCCGGGGGTCCTCGCGCCCGATGCGTTCCAGCGCCCGGCCCACCTCGCCCGCCTTGCCTGCCCGGCCCACCTCGCCCGCCTTGCCTGCCCGGCCCGCCTTGCCTGCCCGGCCCGCCTCGTTCACCCCGCCCGCCCCGCCCGCTCCGGCCATCCCTCAGCCCTTCAACGCCGCTGCCATGACGGCACGGGCGATCGGTGCCGCGCTGCCGCCGCCGCTGATGTCCGCCCGGTTCGCCGCCGCGTCCTCGACGACCACGGCGACCGCGACGGCGGGCTGCGCCGCGCGGGGCTGCTGGGCCCAGGAGATGAACCAGGCGTACGGCCTGCCCGAGTTGTCGATGCCGTGCTGTGCCGTGCCGGTCTTGCCGCCGACCGTGACCCCGTCGATCGCGGCGTTGGATCCCGTACCGTTCTCCACCACGTCGACCATCATCCTCCGCAGCTGCATCGCCGTGCGCGGGTTCATCGCCTGGTGGTAGCTGCGGGTGCCGTCCTGATGGACCGTCGAACCGCCACGCGTGGTCGTACGGTCCACCAGATGCGGGTACTTGAGGTCGCCGCCGTTGGCCACGGCGGACGCCACCATCGCCATCTGGAGCGGGGTCGCCGTGGTGTCGAACTGCCCGATCGACGACAGCGCCAGCTGGTCCTTGGTCATCGAGGTGTCGAAGTTGCTCTTCGCCACCCCCGAGGGGATGCCCAGCCCGGTGTCGTTGAAGCCGAACTTCCGCACCGCGTCCACCATGCCGTCGAGCCCGACCCGCACCCCCAGGTCCGCCATCACCGTGTTGCACGATACCCGGATCGCCTCGGCGAGCGAGGCGTTGTCGCAGCCCCGTGCCTCGTTGGGCAGCGTGGTCGACGTACCGGGCAGCACGTACGGGGACGGGGTGCCGGTGTCCTCGTCCGGGTCGGTGACGACATTCGCGTCGAGCGCCGCGGCCGCCGTCACGATCTTGAACGTGGAACCCGGCGGATAGGTCTGCCGGATCGCCCGGTTGAGCATGGGCTGGCTCTTCGACGCGTTCAGCCGCGCCCAGGCGTCGGTGACGGACGAACCGGTGCCCGAGAGCTGCCCGGGGTCGTACGAGGGGGCGGAGACCAGCGCCAGGATCTTCCCGGTGGACGGTTCGACGGCGGCGACCGCGCCCCGCCTGCCGCCCAGTCCCTCGTAGGCGGCGCGCTGCACCGAGTCCTTGACGGTCGTCACGACGTTGCCGCCGGGCTGTCGGCTCCGGGTGATCTCGTTCCACAGCGGGAACGGCGAGAGCATCGGGTCGGTGCCGGAGAGGACCCCGTCCTCGGCGTTCTCGATCAGGGTCGTGCCGTACGTCTGCGAGGCGTAGCCCGTCACCGGCGCGTACAGCGGGCCGTTGGTGTACGTCCGCTCGTACGCGAGCTGCTCGCCGGTGTTCTTCGAACCGGTCACGGAGGCGCCGCCGACCATGATGTTGCCGCGCGGCTGGTCGTAACGGGCGATCGTGAGGCGGCGGTTGGCGGGGTTGTTGTCCAGGCTGTCGGCGTCGAAGACCTGGATGCGGGCGGCGTTCAGCAGCAGCGCCACCAGCAGGACCAGACAGAGCGCGGCGGCCCTGCGGATGTAGCGGATCACCGTTCGTCCTCCACCATCGGCGCGATGATCCCGGTCTCCACCTGGCCGGGGTGCGGTCTGCGGGCCTGGTCGCTGACCCGGATCAGCAGTGCCACGATGATCCAGTTGGTGACGACGGACGAGCCGCCCTGGGCCAGGAACGGCATCGCCATGCCGGTCAGCGGGATCAGCCCCATCACCCCGCCCGCGATCACGAAGACCTGGAGCGCCAGGATCGAGGCGAGACCGATCGAGAGCAGCCGTCCGAAGGGGTCGCGCAGGGCGAGCCCGGCCCGGTAGCCGCGGGCCACCAGCAGCGCGTACAGCAGGAAGACCGCGGTCAGCCCGGCCAGCCCGAGCTCCTCGCCCGCCGTCGCCAGGATGAAGTCGGACTTGGCGGCGAAGCCGATGAGGATGGAGTGGCCGAGGCCGAGCCCCGTGCCGAGCATCCCGCCCGCGGCGAACGCGAACAGCGACTGGGCCAGCTGGCCGGGGCCCCGACCGGCGTCGATGGAGGCGAACGGGTCGAGCCAGTCCTGGACCCGGCTGTGCACATGCGGTTCGAAGGAGCCGACGACGAACGCGCCGACCGCGGCGAGCAGCAGGCCGACCGCGATCCACCCGGTCCGGCCGGTCGCCACGTACAGCATGATCACGAAGAGGCCGAAGAAGAGCAGCGAGGTGCCCAGATCGCGTTCCAGGACCAGCACGCCGACGCTGAGCAGCCAGATCGCCACGATCGGGCCGAGCACCCGCCCGGTGGGCAGCTGGAGCTTCCAGAACCGGCGGCCGGTGTAGGCGAGCGCGTTGCGGTTGGCGGCGAGGTACGCGGCGAAGAACACGGCGAGCAGGATCTTGGCGAACTCGCCGGGCTGGAAGGAGAATCCGCCGACCCGGATCCAGATCTTGGCGCCGTTCACCGCCGGGAAGAAGATCGGCACGATCATCAGGACCAGCGCGGTGGCGACCGAGAGGTATGCGTACCGCTGGAGCACCCGGTGGTCGCGCAGCAGGACGACCACCGCGATGAACAGCGCGACGCCGAGCGTGGACCAGACCAGCTGGGTGGGGGCGGCCTGGTCCTTTGGGGTCTCCAGGTCGAGCCGGTAGATCAGCACCAGACCGAGCCCGTTGAGCAGGACGGCGATGGGCAGCAGCAGCGGATCGGCGTACGGGGCGCGGAAGCGGACCGCGAGATGGGCGAGGAGGGCGAGCAGCCCGAGGCCCGCCCCGTAGCCCGCCACATCGGGCGGGACCGCGTCGTTCTTGGCCAGGCCGACGGCGGCGTAGCCGTAGACCGGGACGAGGACGGCCCCGATGAGGAGCAGCAGCTCGACTCCGCGCCGCTTGGGCAGGCGTAGATCGGGCGGGGGTGCGTCCGCCGTCGTTGCGGTCATGCCAGGCAACGTAGCAAGAGCTGGTGTGTATTTCCCTTATGTCGTAGCAGGTATGTCCGAGAGGGCAGGGTCGGACGTCCGGTGGGCGCCCCGTGCCGGAGCGCCGGACGGCGGCCGGGCCCGACGCCCCGTCACTCCGGGTGGCGGGGAACGGACTTCGGGTCCGGCCGGGCGTCCGGCTCGCCGTCGTCCGGCGCCGGGTACTCGGGCAGCGTCACCCGGGCCACCGCCCCGCCGTCCGGGGCGTTGTGGAAGTCCAGCCCGGCGCCGATCACCGCGGCCTGACCGGCGGCGATGGTCAGCCCGAGGCCGTGCCCCTTGCCGCTGCCCTCGGTGCGGAACCGCTGCGGGCCGTCGTCCAGCAGATAGTCCGGGAACCCCGGGCCGTGGTCGCGTACGGTCACCACCGGACCGTCGACCGTCAGGACCACCGGGGGGCGGCCGTGCTTGTGCGCATTGGTGATCAGATTGCCCAGAACCCGCTCCAGTCGCCGCCGGTCGGTCTCGACGCGTACGCGCGCGGAGCGCTCCGCGGGGCCGGTCAGGACGGTGGCCGGGGTCCCGGACGCGCGCGCCACCCGCTCGACGAGCGGCACCAGTTCGTACACGTCGAGATCGACCGCCTCGGTACGGGCGTCGAGCCGGGAGATCTCCAGCAGGTCCTCCGTCAGCGCCCGCATCGTCCGGACCCGGTCCCGCACCAGCTCGGAGGGGCGCCCCGGCGGCAGCAGTTCGGCGGCGGCGGAGAGACCGGTCAGCGGGGTGCGGAGCTCGTGCGCCACATCGGCGGTGAACCGCTGCTCGGTCTGGAGCTTGCGCTGGAGCGTGGAGGCCATCGTGTCCAGCGCCCCGGCGACGGTCGCGACCTCGTCCTGCGGGCGCGAGGGGTCCTCCGTACGCGGGTCGCGGACCCGGGCGTCGAGGTCCCCGGCGCTGATCCTGCGGGCCACCCGGGCGGTCTGGTGCAGCCGCCGGGTGACCCGGGTGACCGCGAACGCGCCGACCAGCAGGGTGGCGCCGCCGGCCAGCAGGGAGGAGCCGATGATCGCCCCGTCCAGGTTGTCGATGGTGCGGGCGCTCTGGCTGTAGTCCACCTGGGTGGCCAGTGCGTGCCCGTCCGCCGGGGCCGCCGCCCACATGGCCGGCCGCCCGCGGTGGTCGGCGACGAGCGTGCCGCGGTCGCCGCCCGTGGCCAGGGCGCGCAGGGCGGCGGGCAGCCCCGGCGGGTCGATCCCGGAACCCGGCGGCAGCGCGTCGCCGGACTCGTACGCGGTGGTGACGTCGGCCAGCCGGGCCAGGGCCTTCTCGCGGGCCTGGCCGACGGTCTGGCGGGTCACCTCGGAGTGGACCAGCACGCCCAGCAGCGCGGCGAGCGCGCAGCACATCACGGCGAGGAAGACGGCCGACTTCCAGGTGAGTGTCGCGGCCCAGGCCGGCACCCGGGGCCGCCGTCCCGTCCCGTTCCCGCGCCCGCGCCCGCCGGGCCGGGTCACCGGCGTTCCGCGGAGACGCCGGGGGACGGGGTGGAGGCGGTCGGCCGGGCCGTCGGGGAGGGCGGGTGCGGCCTCCGGGACGGCGGGATCCGCTGGATCTCGTCCTGCGTCGGCAGCATCGCGCGCTGCCGGGCGTCCCAGCTCCAGGCGGTGCGGTACTCGTACCCCGTGATCGCCGAGGGCGCCCGCATGATCAGGTCCCGGCCGGCCAGCTCCACGCTGATCACGGCGTCCGAGGTGGACAGGATCCGGGTCAGCCCGCCCGTCTCCGGCATGTAGACCCGCACCGAGAGCTGGTGGTCGGCCAGCCGGATGCCGAGCACCAGATCGTCCCTGCCGTCGCCGGTCAGATCGCGGAAGTACGGCCGGAGCACGGGACAGGCGGCCGGTGCGGACCGGCAGGCGTTGATCTTCCGTACGGTGTCGGCGGGGAGGTCGGCCGTGCCGCTGGACCGGTTGGGCCGGGCCCGCAGACCCGCCTGCACCACCGCCACCGGATCCAGCCGGTGCACATCGCCGTCCGGCACCTGGATCCCCGGGATGTGCGCGGTCTCGCCCTCGCCGTAGTCGTACGGCGCGGCCGAGGCGGGCGCCAGCTCGGGCCAGAGCCGGGCGGGCCCGACCGCGACCGGGGTCGGCCCGGCGCTCCGCAGCCCGCCGCCGTTGCCGCAGCCGGTCAGCAGCACCGTGCCGACGACGGCCCCGAGGGCCGCCGCCGTGCGGCACCGCACCCGGCGAAGCGGACGCATGATCCCTCCCTTCCGAAGGTCCAGGTCCCACGACCCTATTCGGAAGGAAGTCTTTTATGCCTATTTAGTGGTGATAAGGATGCTCTTTTTCCGCGTCGGCGAGGTATGCGCCCCGCCCGTCCGGGCCCCGGCGGGCCGGACGCGGACGCCGCTCAGCCCTGGTACGGATTCTGGCCCTGCCCGTTCGGCGCGTACCCCGCCTGACCCTGCGGCCCCCCGTACGGATTGCCCTGCTGCGCGGCCGTGTGCTGGACCAGCAGCTGATCCGCCTGCTCCTTCGGGATCTGCTGTTCCCCGCCGCAGAACGTGCACTGGGTGGCGAACTTCGTCGAGAACGGGAAGAGCGGCACGAAGAACAGCGTGAACTTCGTGACCCTCTTGCGCAGCGTGTGCGCGGCGGGGTTGCCGCACCAGCCGCAGACCAGCGTCAATATGGCCAGTTGGTACAGATAACCCCGCGTACCGAAAATGATCATGCTCTGGGTCCCTTCCCCGTATGCCCCGGAAGCGCTCGCCGGCAGAGCGCCAGCAGCTTCTCGTCCTCGTAGGTGTCGTGGCTGCCGAACACGCCGTCCATCGCGTTGTGACGGCGTACGGAGGCGAGTTCGGCGCGCAGCACATGTGCCGCGTCCGACCCTGCACCAGCGGCACCCATCCGCGCCAGGCCTTCCGCCACCCGGACGCGCACATGACGGCTCGTCTCCCACTCTGCGAGGAGCACCCGCACGGACTCGTCGGCCCGCCCGGACACCTCCCACAGCGCGATCGCGGCGTCCACCCGCAGCCACTGTTCCCCGTGCCCCAGCAGCGCGCGCAGCCGCGGCGCGACGACCTCGGCCCGCGCGCCGAGCCCGCCCAGCGCGTTCACCGCGGATCTGACCTCGTGGACGCGCTCCGCCCGCAGGCCCTCGATCAGCACCGGCAGCACGGCACCGGCGTCGCCCTCGACCGCCCACAGCGCCTTCGCGGCCTCGACCGCCGACGTGGCCCCGGGGCTCCGCAGCAGCGCCCGCAGCTCCGGCACCGCACCGCGCGCCGCGGGCCCGAAGGAGCCGAGCGCCCGCAGCGCCGCGGTACGCACCCACTCGCCCCGGTACTCCGGCGCGCCGCGCAGCACCCGCAGCACCTCCGGCAGCGCCTCGTCCGCCCGCAGCGCGGCCACCGCGGCGAGCAGCGGGCCCGCCCGGTCATGCGCCCGCGCGTCGAGCGGCACCTCGCCGAGCCTGCGGCGCAGCACCCCGGCCAGTGGGGCCGCCGCCGCCCCCAGGAAGTCGACGGCGAAGCCCACGTCGTGCGGCACCTCGGGCCCCTCCAGCGCGGCGGACAGCGCGGGCAGGACGCGGACGTCGCCCAGCCTGGCCAGCGCCTTCACCGCGCCGCCGAGCGCCGGCGGCCCGCTCGGCCAGCCCAGCACCCAGGCCCCGGGATCCGCCGCCACCCGCGCCGCCAGCGCGTCGGCGGCGGGCGCGGCGAGCCCGAACAGATCGTCCAGCACATGCGAGGCGGCCTCGGCCAGCTGGGGATCGGGGGTGGCGAGCTGCTCGCCGACCAGCCGGACCAGCTCCTCGTACGAACCCCGCCAGGTCCGGATCAGCCCGCCGCTCATCCGGAGCGCGTCGATCCGCTGGCGACGGTCCGGGCTGCGCAGCTGGTCCGTCAGGAGCGCGGTCCGCTCGGCGACCCGGTCGTCGAGGCCCACGTGCAGCGTGCGCAGCAGATCGGCGGTCCAGGGGGCGGCGGTCCCCGCGGCCTCCTCCTCGGGCAGCGCCCGCAACTGGCCCAGCCGCGTCACCGGCGCGACCCGCTCCTCGGCGGGCGGCTCACCGGCCGCGTCCGGGTACCCGTCGACGGCCGCGACCGACTCGGCGGCACCGGCCTGCGCGCCGGGCGCCGGGGTGGGCGCCGGGGCGGCTCCGGACCGACGCGCGGACGCCGGGCGCAACTGCCGCAGCAGCCCCGTCACCACCCGCACCACGTCGCCGGGCAGCGCGTCCGGCGCGCACCGCGCCAGCTGGGCCAGCGCGGCCAGCCGCAGCCCCGGCGGGAACCCCTCGCCGGCCAGCCGGCTCAGCCACGACGCCGCCTCCCCGGCCAGCAGCCGGTGGCGCAGGGCGACCCGTCCCGCGGCCTCGACCAGGGCGAGCCGCACCTCCTCGTCCGGCTCGATCGGCAGCCGTTCGCGCAACAGTGCGAGAACCCGGTCAGGATGGTCGTGGAGCGCGGCGAGCGCCAGCGGCGCACAGAGCCGTACCCCCGGGTCCTCGTCGCTCATCAGCTCGAAGAAGACTCCGGCGCCCGCGGTGACGGCGGTCGCCGCCATCGCGTAGTTGGCCGCGCCCTCGATCTCGTCCGCGTCGAACTCCTCCTCGTCGTCCTCGTCCAGATCGATGCCGCCGATGCTGGTGAGCAGTTCGACGATGCTGCCCCGGTCCTGGATGCCCGGATCCACGACCAGCTCGAAGAGAAAAGGAATGCTGGCCAGCGTGCAGGCGTACACATCACCCTGATGGTGAACCGCCCCGTACATGCCATCCAGGGCCGCCTCGCGCTCCGCCGCATCGGCGGACGCGAGACCCCGCAGCATCGCAGGCACATCACCGGCCGGCCCGTAGGCGTGTTCCATCGAAGCCCAGTCGACCTCGTCGATCCCTGCGAACACCCCATCGCCTCCCCACGCATTTCAACGAAGCAGTGTCTGCGAGGAGTCTGCACCACGCGCCGGACGATCCGCCCTCCACATGCGGTCTTTTCCTGGCGGGCATGACAAAAGTCCCTGCCATGCGCTATCGGCGGACCGGCCGGAAACGGACCCTGGATTTGAGGAAGCGTCAGAAGTGTGTGGGGGCAGAAGAGTTGCCCACCATGGCCGGAATTCCCTGTGACGCCGCCGTCCGCCCGCCAAGGAGACGTGCGTGCCCTGTCGGTGCGCGTGGTGTGACGGTTGGCGTGTCGCGACGGCGCGCGTGTCGCGGCGGCGCGCGTGTCGCGGCGGCGCGCACGCCATGACGGTCCGGGCGGTACGACGGCGCCGCCGGGCGGACGGGCAGGCGGGGCTTTCGGTGTGCCCAGGTCCTGTCTTCGGGCTGCTGCCCGGCGCATGGTGCCCGGCCCGTACGCTCGCCGCGTTGTCGGAGCCGTTCCCCGTACAACCCGGTACGGGGAACGGCTCTCCGCCCTGCGCTCGCCCGCACCGGGCCCAGGGCCTGCCCGCGCCCGCGCGCGGGCAGGCGCGATTGCTGCGGGAGCCGTACGCCTGGGCGGAGCGGACCCGGTCCGGCCGATTGCGCGGCCCGCCGACTCCGGGCCGGGGCACCCGGACCGCTTCCGGGTCCGACTCGAACTGAGGCGCATCGCCCCGCTGTCCGGCGGTGATCACCACCGATAGCGGCTTTCGACCCTGCTCGACGGCGAGGCGGATCCTTCTGGTCAGGCCGCCCCGGGAGCCTCCGGGCCCGTGGCCGACCGGCTCGGCGGTGATCCCGCCGGGCGGTTTTTTCGGAGATCCGCCTTTCGCCGCCCCGGCCGCGTGCCGGTGGGCCCGGCCGGCCGTGGAGTCGATGGTCACGTCCCAGGTGATCAGGCCCTCGGCATCCGCCTCGGCCTGTGGCCGGGTGACGATCCGAGCCCGGGTGCCCCCGCGCTGCCGATGCCGGAACAGCTCATGGACCCGGCCCCACGGCCCGTTGCATTCCGGCAGGTCACGCCGGGGAGCACCCGTCCGGGTCCGCCACCGTATGCCGTCCATCAGCTGCCGCCGCGTCCATACCGGCGGACGGCCCGACTCGATGCCCGCAGTGACTGCGAGGCATGAGTCGGGCCCACTGGCCGTTCGTCGGAGCCCCACCTCCCGCAGGGCGTGATCGTCGACGATCGGGATCGACTTTCGCCAGTAGATCCTGGACGGCCTACGCGGTTGTGGCGATGCCGCCGTCGACGGGGATCACGGCGCCTGTCAGATATGCGCCTGCCCGGCCGGCGAGGAACACCGCGACACCCGCCATGTCGTCGTCGCGGCCGATCCGGCGCAGTGGGGCCGACGCCGCGATCGCCTCGCCGAACTCGTCGAGGGTCGCAGCCATCATCGTCGACGGGAATGGACCCGGCGCCACGGCGTTCACGGTGACGTGCTGCGGTCCCAGTTCCCTGGCGAGCACCCTGGTGAGTTGATGCAGTGCGGCCTTGCTGCTGGAGTACGAGTAGTTGGGCCGCTGGGGGATGTGGATGGCGGCGATGCTGCCGATGTTGATGATCCGCGCGGGATCGTCGGCGGTGCCCGCCTCGCGAAGTGCGGGCAGCAGCGCCTGGACCAGCCGGAACGGCGCCTTCAGATTGAGGTCGACGACCGTGTCCCAGGCTGCGTCCGGGAACGTCGCCAGCGGCTCGTCCCACATGGCGCCCGCGTTGTTGACGAGGATGTCGAGACGTTCCGAGCCGGCGGTGACGAGGCCGGACAGCCGTCGGCACTCGTCGTGGAGGGACAGGTCGGCGGGGATGGCCCGCACCTCACCGAATGTGGACAGCTGTTCCTGCGCCCGAGCGCACGCTTCCGCGTTGCGTGAGCTGATGACCACGCGGGCGCCCGCTTGCAGAAGGCCACGCGCGATCATCATTCCGATGCCTCGCGTACCACCGGTGACGAGCGCGCGCTTTCCATGCAGATCGAAGAGTTCTGCATGCGTCGCGAATTTGTTGTCTACCACGTGCCGCCTTTTCCAATTGGTCGTGCGCGATGATGCGTCGACGCGTCGGGTGTTCGGTTCAGCTGTCTCAACGCTATGGCCCTGGAGTGCACTCCAAGCAAGCGATTCGAGGTCCCGACGGGTCGTGTCCGCAATCGCCTCAAGCGCGGATCGCGAGGCGGACGGCCGCCCAAGCAGCGGGCGCGCGGCGTCTGCTACGGCACCTCGCCGCGTTGTCGGGACGCCCGAACACATCGAGTATTCGGGCGTCCCTCCGCCTTGCGAAGCACCGCCTGAGATGCCGCGCGCCGATCCACCAGGAATTACGGGACAGACCTTGACCGCGCCGTTGTTTGAGAACGCGGCCGTACGCGGCGGATTTGAGAGCGCGGCCGTACGCGGCGGATTTGAGAACGCGGCCGCACGCAGCGGACTTCACGCCCACACCTCAGCGGCGCGGCGCGATCACCAGGTCGCCCGAGTTCATCGTCCGGCCCCGTTCGCCGGCGAGGAAGTCATGGGGGAAGCCGAGGTCGATCGCGCCGGCCTGTTCGAGGCGGGCGAGTTGGGCGGGGGTGAATTCGATCTCCAGCGCGCCCAGGTTGTCCTCCAGTTGCGCGGGGGTGCGGGCGCCGATGATCGGTGCCGTCACGTCGGGGTTCCGCAGGGTCCACGCCAGAGCGATACGGCCGGGGGTCGTGCCCTGCTCGGCTGCGATGTCCTTCACGACGTCCGCGAGGGCGAGGCCGCGCTCGGTGAGCGCGCCGTTGGCGAGGTTGAACCCCTTGCGGGTGCCGTCCGTGTCCGGCTGCGGAGCGGTCAGGTCGGCCCTGGTGTACTTGCCGGTGAGCAGGCCCCCGGCCAGCGGGGAGAACGCGGCCACTCCCAGCCCCATTTCGCGCGCCATCGGGAACAGGTCGCGCTCCCCGCTGCGTTCGGCCAGGTTGTACTCGGTCTGGAGCGCGACCAGCGGTGACCAGCCGCGCAGATCGGCGATCGTCTGCATGCGCGAAACCTGCCAGGCCGGGATGTTGCAGATCCCCGCGTACAGGACCTTGCCCTGACGGACCAGGTCGTCCATGGCGCGCAGGAACTCCTCGACCGGCGTCATGGCATCCCACACATGCAGATAGAGCAGGTCGAGGTAGTCGGTCTTCAGGCGGCGCAGGCTGGCTTCCACCGATGCGAACATCGCCTTGCGGTGATTGCCCCCGGAATTCGGATCGCCGGGACGGCGCAGCGTCGAGAACTTCGTCGCCAATACCAGGCTTTCGCGGTTGTCCCGGGTGAATTCGCCCAGCAGCCGTTCGGAGCTGCCGTTGGTGTAGGTGCTGGCGGTGTCGATGAAATTGCCACCGCGCTCGACGTACAGGTCGAACAGTTTGCGCGCCTCTTCGGGTTCGGCGCCCCAGCCCCATTCGGTACCGAAGGTCGCCGCTCCCAGTGCCAGCGGGGAGACCCGCAGTCCGGAGCGGCCCAGCAACCGGTAGGTGTCCAGGGTGAGCGGCATAGTTTTCTCCTGTGCTGGTGATCCGTTGCCGGAACCGAGCCTGGCGCCGTCGCGGCCCCGGGGTAAGGGAGCGGTCTTCCTGGGAAAGCCGGTCCCACCCTGGCGTTAGCATCGGACGCGATGAGCCGCACCGTGGACACCACACAAGAACTGGCCGTGTTCCTGCGGACCCGGCGCGAACGTCTGGCCCCGCACGACGTCGGCCTGCCACCGCGCGCGCGGCCTCGACGCACCCCGGGGCTGCGCCGCGAAGAAGTCGCCGAACTGGCCGGAGTCAGCATCGACTACATCGTGCGACTCGAACAGGGCCGGGGGCTGCGGCCCTCGTCGGACGTGGTGGAGGCGCTGGCTCATGCGCTGCGCCTGGCCCCCGACGAACGCACCTACCTCTTCGACCTGGCCCGGCGACGCCCCAGCCGCGCGGGCGATCCCGCTGTCGAGGCGTCGCCGCAGCTCACCGCGCTGGTAGCTGATCTGTCGCCGCTTCCCGCCATGGTGATGAACCACCGCTACGACATCGTGGCCTGGAACGACGAAATAGCGAGGCTGCTCCTCGATTTCGACGCGCTGCCGCCGTCGCAGCGCAATGCGATGTGGCTGTGCCTGATGCACCCGGGAATGCGTGAGGTCTACGTCGACCGCGAACGCGTCGTACGGGAGGGAGTCGCGCATCTGCGCGCTGCCTGGGCCGCCCACCCGGAAGACCGGCAACTGGCCGCCCGTATCGACGAATTCATCGCCCGTGACGCGGAATTCGCGCGATTCTGGGCCGAGCGGGACGTCAAGGTGAACGGCCGCGGGCAGAAGGTGTTGCGGCATCCCGTCGTCGGTGTGATCTCCGTATGTTTCGAAGTGCTCATGCCGATCCAGGACGCGGACCAGCGACTGGTGATCTACCGCGCCGCGGACGACGAGAGCCGCTCGGCACTGGATCGGTTGCGCTCGCGGTGATGGTCGGCTCCAGTACCTGACGAAGCGGCTGCTTCGGCCTCGTCCGGGCGGTGGCGCGGCCACCGGCCCGTGACCGACGCGGTGACCCGGACGTATCGCACCGGCGATCTGGACGCATCGCACCGGCGCCCCGTGGCGGGACCCGCCCTGCCGCTTCGGGCCCTGGCTCAGCCGCCTGCAACCGCCACCGACGCCGGGCGGGCGACGGCATTCGGCACCGGATCCTCAGCCCCCTTCAGGCCCAGGCCGACGCCGCAACCGCCCCGTCGTCGCGGACCGCGCCCACTCGTCCCGCGCGATCCGTAAGCAATGGCGAGGCACGGCCTAAGCACTGTCCGGCAGGCGTCCGGCCCGGCCCGGATCGGTCAGTGGTTCGAGCAGATCGCCGTACCGCTCCAGTCGCGCCCCCATCGCGCCCGCCAGGAAGACCAGCTCCCCGGGGGTCCGGCACTCCTCGATCTCCGCCCAGGTCACGGGCGCGGAGACGGTCGGTTCGGGCCGGGCGCGCAGGGTGTAGGGGGTGGCGGTGGTCTTCGCCGCCGCGTTCTGGCTGAAGTCGACGAACACCTTCCCCGGCCGCAGCGCCCGCTTCATCCGGTGCACGACCAGGTCCGGAAGCTCCTGCTCCGCCCGGACGGCCAGCCCCTTCGCGTACGCGGACACCCGGTCGGCCGGGGCCGGCTCCAGCGGCACGAGCAGATGCAGCCCCTTGGAGCCGGACGTCTTCCCGTACGCGCACAGCCCGTCCTGCGCCAGCCGCTCGCGCAGCCACCGCGCCACCGCACAGCACTCCACCACGGTCGCGGGCGCGCCCGGATCCAGGTCGAACACCATCCGGTCGGCGATCCCGGGCGCGGCGGCCCGCCACTGCGGGGTGTGGAACTCCACCACCAGGTTGGCCGCCCACATCAGCGAGGCCAGATCCTGCACCAGCACCTGCCTGGCCTTCGCGTCCTCGTGGTGCGGCACCGGGGTGGTCCGTACCCAGGACGGCGTACCCGGCGGCGGATTCTTGGTGAAGAAGCGCTGGCCGTCCGGGCCGTCCGGGTAGCGCAGGAAGGACACCGGGCGGTCGCGCAGCTGGGCGAGCAGCGGCCCGGCGACCGTGGCCGCGTAGTAGTGCAGCACCTCGCCCTTGGTGGTCCCGGTGGCCGGATACAGCACCTTGTCGAGATTGCTGAGCGCCAGCCGCCGTCCCTCCACCTCTGTGATCGGCGTCATACGATAAGAATCACACGATATGCGGATCAACCATGCTCGAACGGACACGAGGGGTGAACAGTGAGGTCCATATGGAACGGCGCCATCTCCTTCGGGCTGGTCAGCATCCCCATCAAGCTGGTCAACGCCACCGAGAACCACTCGATCTCCTTCCGCCAGATCCACCTGGAGGACGGCGGCCGGATCCGCTACCGCAAGGTCTGCGAGATCGACGGCGAGGAGGTCACCGCCGCCGAGATCGGCAAGGCGTACGAGGAGGCCGACGGCTCGATGATCCCCATCACCGACGAGGACCTCGGCTCGCTCCCGCTGCCCACGGCCAAGACGATCGAGATCGTGGCCTTCGTGCCGGCCACGTCGATCGACCCGCTCCAGATGGACGCGGCGTACTACCTCTCCGCCGCCGGGGCTCCGGCGGCCAAGCCGTACACCCTGCTCCGTGAGGCGCTGAAGCGGAGCCGGAAGGTCGCCGTGGCGAAGTACGCGCTGCGCGGCCGGGAACGGCTCGGCATGCTGCGGGTGGTCGACGACGTGATCGCCATGCACGGCCTGCTGTGGCCGGACGAGATCCGCAGCCCCGAAGGCGTCGCCCCCGAGACCGAGGTCACGGTCCGTGACGCCGAACTCGACCTGGCCGACGCGCTGATGGACACGCTCGGCGAGGTCGACATGGATTCGCTCCACGACGACTACCGCGAGGCGGTCGAGGAACTCATCGCCGCGAAGGCGGAGGGCCGGACGCCGGAGCCGTCCCGGGCGGACGAGTCCGGCGGCAAGGTCATCGACCTGGTCGCGGCCCTGGAGAGCAGCGTACGGGCGGCGAAGGAGGCCCGGGGCGAGGGGCCGGAGGGCGGGGAGGGGCCGGAGGGCGGCGAAGAGTCCGAGGACCGGCCGGCGGCCAAGGTCACTTCCCTCGCCGGCCGCAGGAAGTCCGGCGGTACGGGGGCGAAGAAGAAGGCCACCGCGTCCGCCAAGAAGACCGCCGCGTCGGCCAAGAAGTCCGCCTCGGGCCGGGCACCGGCCAAGAAGTCCGCCGCGCGGTCGACGAAGACGAAGAAGAAGACGGCCGCCACCGGCGCCGGGACGACGGCGAAGAAGTCCGCCGCGAAGCCGGAGCCGAAGCAGCAGGCGAAGAAGACGGCCTCCCGCAAGCGGGCCTCGGCCTGAGACGGGGCGCCCTTCCCGCGGGCATCCGCACGGCCGCGGGGCGATCGCGGCGCGGCCCCGGCCGCCCGGGGCGCACACGGCCGACGGCCGCCCCGGGGGCAGGGCCCCGGGACGGCCGTCGGTTCCTGACCGGTGGCTCAGTGCCTGCGGAACGGGAAGCGGTACGAGTCCACGTAACCGGCCGCCGGGGTCCCGACGCCCGTCACGTCGTCGTACCCCCGGACCGCCTTCAGCGAGGCGTCCTTGCCGAGGCTCCGCAGCGAGGTCAGCAGACCGTCCGCCGCGTCCACGCCGTTGGCGTAGTCGACCCGGACGACCGCGAGGTCGCGATTCGGGCCCAGCGGGTGGTCGGTGACGTCGTGGTACGCCTTCGAGCCGTACCGGGAGTAGATCGCCGGGTTGGCGAATCCGATCGGCAGCCCGTGCCGGGCCTGCTGCGCGAGCGCCTGGACACCGGCGATGACCGGCGCGGCCAGCGACGTACCGCCGATGCGGTACTCGTCGTAGCCGAGCGAGCCGTCCGGGAGCGTCTGGGTCTGGCCGACCAGGAAGCCGGTGTTCGGGTCGGCGACGGCCGCGATGTCCGGGGCGGTGCGCATCCGCTGCTTGCCGTTGGCCCGCGCGAGCGAGTCGGGCACGATGCCGCGCTGGTAGAACGGCTGCTTCACGGACGAACTGGTGCCGCCGCCCGCACCGGAGGTGTACTCGCCCGGCAGGCCGTCCCAGCTCTTCCCGTCCGCGGAGAGGGTCGACTTCAGCGTGCCCCAGCCGGTCTCCCACTGGTACGTGTCGTTCTTGCCGACCGCCAGCGCGGTGCCGCCGACGGAGGTCACCCAGGCGGAGTTGGACGGCACGTCGATCTGCTTCGTGCCCGTCGACGCGACGTTGTCGCCGTCGTCGCCGGAGGAGAAGTAGAAGCCGATGCCCTCGATCGCGCCCATCTTGAAGATCTGGTCGTACGCGGCCGCGATGTCCGGCGTCTCATTGGCCTCGACGTCGCCCCACGAGTTGGAGACGATGTCGGCGAGCCGGTGGTCGACGACCTTGTTCAGCGAGTCCAGCAGATCGGCGTCGTAGCAGGAGGCGCCGCCCACGTACACGATGTCCGCGGCGGGCGCGACCGCGTGCACGGCCTCGACGTCGAGGGTCTCCTCGCCGTACCAGCCGGAGGCGCCGCACTCCTCGGTCCTCGTGTAGTCGTCCGGGAGCACCTGGCTGAGCTGCCCGCGGCGGTAGGGGGCGTCGCCGTTGCGCTTGGCGTACTCGGCGGCGTCCTTCGCGATGGTCGGCGAGGCGTACGCGTCGGTGATCGCGACGGTGACACCCTTCCCGGTCCAGCGGCCGGCACCGTAGACGGCGCGCAGCTGCTTGCCGGTGTACCCCTTGACGGCGTACGGCGCCTTCGCCCCGTCGACGCTCGGCAGCGTCGTGGCGGTCTTCGACCCGTGGTACGTGGAGAAGGGGCCGGAGTTGCGGAACACCGCGTCCGGCGGCGGCAGCGTCTCGTCGTGGCTGGACTTGTGCGGCGCGTTGTCCAGGCCGGAGACGGCGAGGACGGCGTCGCCCAGCGCGGCGGGCACCGAGGCGGTGGTGGCGGGGGCGCGGTAGGTCCGGCCGCCCTTGCGGTAGTTGCGCAGCTGGGTGCCGAACGTCTTCTCGGCGGCGGCGACATCACCGGTGGCCGAGACGTAGTGCTGGTTGGTGCCGGTGATCGTCAGCCCGCTCGACTCCAGCCAGTGGGCGACCTGGTCGATCTGCTGCCGGGTCGCCCCGAACCGGGCCTGCGCCTGCGCGGCGCTCAGGTACTTCCCGTACGAGGCGGACCGCGGGTCGGACACGGCGGCGGCGTAGGCGGCCAGCCCCTTGGCGTCGCGTCCGGCCAGATGGACCCGGACACCGACCTTGCCGCCGTCGGGCGTGGCTCCCCGGTCCGCCCCGGCGGTCGCCCAGGCGGGCTTGGTGCCCTGGAGGACGTTCCGTCCGCCCGGCGCGGAGTCTGCGCTGGCGTTCGGTGTCCCGAGGGCGAGCGCGCCGGCCAGCAGCGGCAGCGTCGCCGCCATGCTCAGCGCGGCACGGCTTCTCGCGCGGCTGATTCTCATACAACCCCCTGCGATGTGGGTCTACGCGTGTGGATTACATGCACTGAATGATGTGCACATGTAATGCGTCACTCTGGCGAGGAACACCTCATGCAAGGGGCATGTACTGACCAAGAATCGACCAAGTGCCCGAGTCGGCGGACCGGTTCGTAGCCTTTCCGCACCATTCCGCGGCCCGCCGCCTGTCATGCCGCCGATCCGCTCCGCCGCCCCCGCCCGCCCGGCCCCCGGGCTCCGTAGCTCAGACGTGCTTGACGGGATCCGCAGGCCCGAGACCGAACGACGGCGAAGTGGTCACATACGTACAGCCGGTGTACCGGTACCCGGGCTGGATCTTCGATCCGTCCGCGTAACTGCTGACGATCGTGCTGGACGAGCCGCCCCGGTGCTTGTAGAGGAAGTGGTACTCGCCCGCGGGCAGCCAGAGGGTCGTCCGCGGATAGTTCTTCCCCTTGGTCTTGCAGGCCGTCAGCGAGGCGCTCAGCCCGGAACGGGCCGAGCAGCTGCCGCACCCCTTGATGGTGGTCTTCCCGGTGACCGGCCCGGTGTAGAGGATCTCGACCCCGTCCGGGGCGTCGTTGCTGATGACGAGTTCCATACGGGTCCCGCCGGGGCTGCCCGAGGGCGGCAGATGCCTGCCGGCCGCCGCGCGGGTGTCGGCGATCTCGGCGGCGATGGCGATGTCCCGGGCCCGTGCCACGCGCTTGTCCTTCTTGTACGACGCGGCGAACTCCGTCATCGTCAGCCGGGCCCGGCCGAACCGCTTGGCCTCGAACTGGGCGACCCCACAGGCGTATCCGCCGTCCTGGATGCCCCGGTCGGCCTTCGGGGCCAGACCGGAGAGCGCCTTGTCGGGCAGTGCGAGGGCGGCCGTACGGAGCCGGCGCAGCGTGTCCCTGGCGGCGCAGGGATCGTTCCCGCGCACGGCCCGGCTCTGCTCCGAGATCTTCCGGGTGACCGCGGGCCCCACCTGCCCGGCCTCCGCCGAGCGGGGGAACGTACGCAGCAACTCGCTCAGTTCGTCGCCGCTCCTGCCGTCCTTCGGCACGGTGCCCAGCTTGGACACCCCGCACGCGTACAGCGAGGCGGCGAGCGGCCCGTCGGGATAGCCCGCCAGATCGCCCAGCAGCGCGGGGCCGACCGTCCTGGGCAGGGTCCGCAGATAGGTCAGCGGCGCGACGGCCTCGCAGAACTCCTTGCGTCGGTACGGTGCCGAGACCGCCTCGTAGTACGCGTCGAGCCGCTTCGGCACCAGCTTCCCGGCGCGCGAGCCGGGGTGCTTCCGCCCGAGGTCCCGGTAGACGGCGAGCGCCGCCTCGTAGTCGCCCCGCGCCTGGGCGAAGGACTTGCCGGAGGCGGCCCCGACGCTCCGGTCGCCCCGGTCCAGCCGGTCGAGCAACATCTGTTCCACGGCCTCGTCCCGCGCGGAGCCGTAGGCCACCACGCCCCCGGCGGGCACCGCCAGCAGCACCAGCCCGGCCCCCGCCGCCACCACCGGCCGCCACGACCCGCCGACCGCCCGCCGCCGCGCGGCCCGCGCCCCGTCCCCGGCCGCCAGCACCAGCGCGAGGAGACCGGCGACGACCACCCACCCGGCGGCCCCCTCCGGCTCGGCGGGCAGCACCGCCCACAGCAACGCCCCGGTCGCGGCCCAGCACAGCACCATCCGCACCCAGCACCGCATCAGCGCGTAACCGAGCCCCAGCCCGCTCAGATTGAGCAACGCCACGGCCACGGCCCGCAGCCCGCTCCCGGGCGGCGGCGGCCCGACCACGGGCGGCCGGGTCGGCGGCGGAGGCGGGGCGAAACCGGGCGGAGGTGGAGGCGGAGCCGATCCGGCCCCTCCCTCAGAACTCTGATTGTCCCAACTCACTTCAGCCCCCCAACAGTTGAGCACACCGGGCCTCGAATCGAACCCGGCCGCATCACCATCCACGACACCCCGAACAGTGTCAATCCGGGTGCCCTCCGGGGCCCCGCGCACCGCGTCCGAGTGCTTCCCGCGCCCCCTCATCACACCTGCCGGGCACCCCGAAACGCCGATTGATCACCGGTCGCACGGCTCCGCGCCTATGCTCGCCGGATGGAGCAGAGCGAAGTGGTGAAGCGCGTGGTGGGCATCCTCACGGAGGCGGGCGAGATCCGTCGGCTGCTCGAAGAGAACGTCGACCGCGAGGACCTGGAGACCGACCCCAGCGTGGTGACCGTTCTCCTCAACGAGACGATGCCCCGGATCTCCGTACCCGAGGACGCCTCGATCGAGGAGGTCGCGACGCTCGTCGGCCGGGAGGTGGGCGGCGCGGTGGAGCAGCTCGTCGGCGCGTTCACCCTGGCGTTCGCGATGCTGGCCCAGGTGCACGACTCCGGGCAGACGGACGTGACCTCCGCCGATGTGCTCCAGGACCTGGCCCTGCGGGCCGAACAGATCGGCTCCGACGGACCGGACGAAGCGGGGGCGTAGCCGGTACGGAGGAGCGCCCCCGACCGGCGCCCGCCGAGCGCCACCGACCGGAGCCCGCCGGCGCCCCCGACCGGCGCCCGCAGCCCTACGGCCCGGTGACGTCCGGCAGGGAGCCGGTCCGGGAGCGCTCGTCCGCACGCCGCAGCAGGACGACCGCCGACACCGCCGCGGCGAGCGCGACCAGTGCCGCGACGGCACCGACCTCGCCGACCGCTGCCGTGTACGCGCGACGCCCGGGGGCGGAGAGGCCGATGAGGAGTCCGCCGCACACCGCGGTGCCCAGCGCCAGTCCCACCTGGCGGGCGGTGTTGGCGACGGCCGCGGCCGTGCCCGCGCGCGACGGGTCGGCGTCCCGCATGGCCGCGGAGGGGAGCACCGGCGACACCATGCCCGCGCCGATCCCGGTCAGCAGCAGCGACGGCACCAGCGCCGCCGGCCCGTAGGAGACGCCCAGCAGGAAGAAGCCCGCACACCCCGCGGCACAGAGCGCGGTTCCGGCGCCCAGCGGTATCCACAGCCGTACGCGCTGGAGCACCGCCCCGCAGGCGGCCGAGACGACGAAGAAGACCGCGGGCTGGAGGGCCAGCAGCAGCGAGGTGTCGACCGCGTCCAGGCCCGCACCGTCCTGGAACCACGACGACAGCACCGTCAGCGGGCCGAACGCGGCGAAGTAGTAGCCGAACGCCACCACGACCACGGCCAGGAACCTGGGGTGGCGGAACAGCGCCGGATCGACGACCGGCTCCGCCGTGCGGCGCTCGTACGCGACGAAGGCGAGCACCGCCACGGCCGCCAGCAGGGCGGCGAGCCCCGGGCCCGCACCCGCCCCGTGCTCGCCGAAGAGGAGCGAGCCGACGACCAGGGCGGCGATGGCCGCACTCAGCAGGACCGACCCCGGTACGTCCATCCGCCCGGCCCCGCGCCCCGGATCACGGGGCAGGAACACGAACGCGAGCACCAGTCCGGCCGCCCCCACCGGCACGGCGAGCAGAAAGATCCAGCGCCAGCCCAGGGCCTCCGCCAGCAGCCCGCCGCAGACGTTGCCGACGGCGGCGGCCAGGCCGGCCACGGCGCCCCAGACGGCGAAGGCCCGGTGCTGCTCCCGCCCCTGGTACGACGCCCTGATCAGCGGCAGCGTGGTCGCGAACATGGCGGCCCCGCCGACCCCCTGCGCGCCCCGGAACGCGATGAGCTCCCGCACACCGGGGGCCAGTCCGCAGGCCAGCGAGGACAGCGTGAAGAGAGCGAAACCGGCCAGGAAGACCCTGCGCCGGCCGAGCGCGTCCCCCACCGCGCCGCAGACGACGAGGAGCGCCGCGAGCGCCAGCGTGTAGAGGTCCACGACCCACTGCAACGCCGCGAAGTCGGTGTGCAGATCGGCGGCGATCGCCGGAATGGCCACGGTGACGACCGTGGCGTACGCGAGCAGCAGGAAGGTGGCCGTACAGGCGACGACCAGGGGAGCGAGGTGACGCGGGTTCACGGTTCAGTTCCTCCGGGACGGCCGGTCGAACGCCTCCAGGCAGCGGTTGTGCTCGTCGAGGTAGGCGATGGCGAGCCGCCCCGTCACCGGGTTCCGGTAGGTCTCGCACTCGACCTCGTACACCTCGTGGATGAGGTCTCGTGTGAGCACCTCCTCCGGCGGCCCGTGGGTCACCACGGCGCCTTCCTTGAGCACGTACAACTCGTCGCAGTAGCTCGCCGCCATCGGCAGGTCGTGCAGCGCGGCGAGCACGCCGATGCCGAGCTCCTTGACGATCGAGAAGATCTCCAGCTGGTGCTTGATGTCCAGGTGGTTGGTGGGTTCGTCGAGTATGAGGAAGGCCGGTTCCTGGGCGAGGGCCCGCGCGAGGACCACCCGCTGGCGCTCGCCGCCGGACAGGGTGCGGAAGCTCCGCCCCGCGTACTCGGCCATGTGCACCCGGCGCAGCGCCCGCCGGACGATCTCCCGGTCCCGTTCGCCGGTCGTCTCCAGCAGCCGCTTGTGCGGGGTGCGGCCCATCGCGACCATCTCCGCCACCGTGAAGTCGAAGTTCAGGTCGTTGAACTGGGCGACCACCGCGAGCCGGGTGAAGACCGCGCCGGGGCGGCTCGCGAGGAGGTCCAGGCCGCCGAGGACCGCGGTCCCGGAGTCGGGGGCCACGACCTTGTAGATGCTCTTGAGGAACGTGGACTTGCCGCACCCGTTCGGCCCGACCACACCGACGAACCGGCCGTCGGCCACCTTCAGGCTCAGGTCGCGTACGACCCGGGCGCCGCCGAGCGTGACGGAGATGTGCTCCGCGCGCAGTCCGCGACGGGCCGCGTCCTCGTCGTGCGCCCGCGCGGCAGGGTTACTTGTCACCGAACCCGTACTCCTTACGGATCAGCATGTGCAGGAAGAGAGGGGCGCCGAGAACGGACGTCACGATGCCGATCGGCAGCTCGGCGTTCGGGACCGCGACCCGCGCGGCCACGTCCGCCCAGATGAGGAAGAGCGCTCCGGACAGCACGGCGACGGGGAGCAGCCCGCGGTGGTCCGGTCCGACCACGCTGCGGACCACATGCGGGACGATCAGGCCGACGAAGCCGATGATTCCGCAGGTGGCGACCAGCATTCCGGTGACCACGGCGGCCAGGACCAGATGGATCCGCCGGTGCAGCCCGGGGTCGATGCCCAGGGTGACCGCGGCCTCGTCGCCCATGAGCAACGCGTTCAGGACCCGGCTCCGGAAGAGGAAGAAGGCCGTGGCGAGCAGCACCACGGTGCTCACGGCGGGCAGTGTGGCCCATTCCGCGGAGGCGAGGCTGCCCATGCTCCAGAACGTGACCGAGCGGACCCCCTCGGCGCTGTCGGCGAAGTACACCAGCGCGCTGGAGGCGGCGCCGCACAGGGCGTTGACCGCGGTACCGGCGAGGATCAGCTTGACCGGCGAGGTACGCGACCCCGCGCTGCCCACCCCCAGGACCAGGGCGGCGGCGGCCAGTGCCCCGACGAACGCCCAGAACGGCACGCCGAGCCCGGTGACGGCCCCCACGGCCCCGGCCGCCCCGAACCCGGTCAGGATCGCGAACGCGGCGCCGAGGGAGGCCCCGGAGGAGATGCCGAGCACGAAGGGATCGGCGAGGGGGTTCTGGAGGGTGGCCTGCATGACGGTGCCGCACAGCGCGAGCCCGGCGCCGACGACCGCGGCCAGCAGGACCCGGGGGAGCCGGATGCTCCAGATCACGTCCACGAACATGGGGTTACCGGAACCGCCGTCCCCGGTCAGCCGGTCGAACAGCACGCGCGCGGACTCCCGTACCGGGACGTCGACCTGGCCGATCGAGACCGACACGACGACCGAGGCGGCCAGCACGAGCAGAAGGACGGCCACCAGGAGGGACGGCGCCACCCGCCGCGCTCCGCGGCCCGCCCGCGCCGGACTCTCCGTCCGCTCCGGCGCGATCATGTCCTGGCTCATGAGGCCGGGAAGAGGTCGGGGTGGACGAACGCCGCGACGTCCTCGCAGAGCTCCGCGAGCGCCAGGGAGCCCCGGATGGAGGTCGTGTAGTCGGCGATCATCACGGCGCCGTCCTTGATCGCGGTGACGTTCTTCAGGCGCGGGTCGTGCAGCAGACGGTCACGCGATTTCTCGCCGTCCGACTTCTGGAACTCGGTCACGATGATCTTGTCCGGGTCGGCCGCGACGATCGATTCCATCGAGAGCTGCGCGTAACTGTCGTCGGTCAGCTCCATGTACGTCCCGCCGGCGTTCTTCACCATCTCGTCCACCAGGCCCAGGGAAGGCGCGTAGTAGTCGTACGTGTCGCGCCCGCCGCTGGCGACCAGGAGGACCTCGGGGGAGTCGGTGGCCTTCTTCGCGCGCCGTCCGATCGCCGCGATCCGGCCCTTCTGCTTCCGGGTGTAGGCCTCGGTCCGTTCCGTCTTGCCGAAGACCTCGCCCACGTGCCGGACGTCCTCGTAGTAGCTGTCCAGATCGCGGCCCTTCGTGTAGTTCACGGCCGGGAGGACGTCCACTCCCCGCTTGTTCCAGAACGGGATCTCGCCGATCTTGTCCGGCTTCAGCGCGAACGACATGGTGAGGACGAGATCGGGCCGCAGGGCGAGGACCGCCTCCCTGGACGGGAGCTGGTCGGAGATCTTCGGCAGTTCGGCGATCCGGTCCGCGTACTTCGAGTACGAGTTGTCGAGGTAGCCGACCCCCACGATCCGGTCGTCCAGCCCGAATTCGATCATCAGCTCGGCCAGGGCCTGTCCGATCACGACGACACGTTTCGGCTCGGCCCCGATGGTCTGCTCCAGCTTCTTGCCGGAGTCGTCCATGACGTCCACGGTGACCGGGTAATGGCCCCGCCCGGCCGCTTCGTCGCCGCCGCGCACGGCGGCGGGCTGCGCGGTGTTCGCGCAGCCGACGAGCAGCAGGGCCGAAACGGCGGCGAGAGCCGCGCGGATGCGTATCGGGGCAGGGAGCGGGGAGGCGTTCACGATGTCCTTTCGGGGCGGGCGTGGCATCGGCCACCCGGCCATCCTCGGAAGGAACCCGGCGGAACCAGTACGGAACGCGGGACCGGGAAATGTGGAGCGGGCGCCCCCGGAGAGGACGCCCGCCCGGAACACTCCGCCGCACCGCGGATCAGGAAGCGGCCTCCCGGACACCGGCCGCGGCCCGCCCCGCGCGGTACTGCCGGGGCGTCCGCCCGTAGTGCTTCTTGAACGCGTGGCAGAAGTTGCTGGGGCTGGAGTAGCCGCTCCTGAGCGCGACGGCGGCGATGCTGAGATCGGTCTCGACGAGCAGCAGCGAGGCCCGGCGCAGGCAGGCGTTGCGATGGTGGTGGAAGACCGTGTCGCCGTAGAGCTGCTTGAACCCTTCGTTCAGCCGCTTGGGAGACATGCCCAGCGCTCGGGCGAGCGACTCCCCGGTGTGCTGCTCGTGGAGGTTCTCCATCAGCAGTTCGGGAACCTTCCGGATCCGCTCGATCTCGTACTCCGCCATGGGCGGCCCGACCGGGCCGCGCGGGGACTCGGTGCCCGCGACGATCCGGGCGAGGATCTCCATGACCTTCGACTCCAGATACAGCGCGCGGAACCGGGCCGGCAGCGCACAGGTGAACAAGTCGGCGAAGGCGGCCGCGAGTTCCGGCGGAGCCTGCCGGCCGAGGTAGTGCGCGTCGCGCAGTTCGGCCGGCATCGCCTCGACCCGCTCCTCCCAGACCGCCGCCCCCAGACTCCCGAAGAAGGCGCCGGTCGCCTCCCGGCGGGCCGCGATCGACACACCCCGGTAGCGCTGCCCGGCCGGGCGGACGAGACGCCCCGCAGAGGCCCGGGAGTGCGAGATCGACAGCTCGTTCGCCCCGAAGACCGTCGCTCCGGTCGCCCGCTCCTCCAGGTGCATCAGCCCGTCGACGCAGTACTCCAGCTCGAAGTAGTCCCCGGCGAGATCGAAATCGAGGATCAGCTCGTCATGGAACGTCAGGTCGTACAACGTGAGCGTGACCCCGTGCAGCAGCTCGTGGACGGTGACGCTCCCGACCCCGGTCCCCGGCCGCAGATCGTAGACCCGGGCCCCCTCCACGCCACCGTCGCGGCAGATCCCGATCGCCGCGTAGAACTCCCGGTACTGCCGCGCGAGATCCGCGTACCCGTGCGCGGACGAGAGAGAGAAGCGCCTGGTCACACCGCCTCCAGAGAAGTGGACATCAACCCCCGTATCCCCACTTAGGGTACCCTAAGTACTTCTGTGGGAGCCGGGCCGGAGGGCGGATCGAGGGCCGCGTCGAGGGGGCGGGACCGGAGCCGGAGCGCACCGGTCACACCCGTCCGCGGAGGGCGGAGGGCGGGGCCATGGGTCCCGGTGATGCGCGACGGCGCATGAAGAAAGGCCCTTCGATCTGGCGTGAAGCCTGATCGAAGGGCCTTTCGGGCACCTTGTGCAAGGTGCCCTCGGCAGGATTCGAACCTGCGCACACGGCTCCGGAGGCCGATGCTCTATCCCCTGAGCTACGAGGGCGTATCGCCGTGTTGCTCGGCGACGGGTGAAACACTACCAGCTTCCGCGGGGTGCCCGTGAACAGGTATTTCCGGGTCGGCGGAGCCGCGGCGCGGGGCAGGTCGCAGGGGGCGTGCGGTGCGTTCCGGATGCTTCCGGCCACCCCTCGCGCCACCCGTCCGGGGGCGGAAGTGGGTAAAACCCGGACGCAGCCACGGAGCCGGCCCTACTCTCGAAGGGTGTCAGGGGCGTGTGGCCGCGTGCTTGTTGTCGACGACAACAAGGTCATCCGGCAGTTGATCAGGGTCAATCTCGAGCTTGAGGGCTTCGAGGTCGTGACCGCGGCCGATGGTGTCGAGTGTCTTGATCTGGTGCATGGGGTCCGCCCCGATGTGATCACGCTCGATGTCGTCATGCCCGGACTGGACGGTGTGCAGACCGCCGCCAGACTGCGCTCCGATCCACGGACCAGACATCTGCCCGTGGCGATCATCAGCGCCTGCACTCCGTACGAGGTGGACAGCGGGGCCGCCGCCGGGGTCGACGCGTTCCTCGCGAAGCCCTTCGAGCCGACCGAGCTGGTACGGCTCGTGCGGCAGCTGATGGAGCGGGGGAGGCCGCCGTCCCTCGACGGCAGGCGGGGCGCCGGGGCCGCGGAGCGCGCCGCGGGGTGACCGCATGGCGAAACGGGGTCGCGGGGTGCCCCCCTTCCTCCCATACGCTTGTCCTGTGACCCCCGCCGATCTCTCCAGGACCGTGCTGCACGCCGTGCGCCGCGCGGTCGACGAGGACGCCCTGCGCGCGCCCGTGCCCGCGCGCGTGCGGGTGGAGCGGACCAGGCCCGGCGGGCGCGGGGAGTACGCCTGCGCCGTCGCCCTCCAGCTGGCCGGGCCCGCGGCGCTGCCGGCCAGGGACGTGGCCGCGATCCTCCGGGAGCGGGTCCTGACGGCGCCGGGGATCGACGACGTCGAGATCACCGGGCCCGGATTCCTGAACTTCACCCTGCGCCCCGGTGCGCACGGCCTCGGCACCCTGGTCCGGACCGTCGCCGCGCACGGCACCGCGTACGGGCACGGGGACGCCCTCGCCGGCGCGCCCGTCTCCTTCGTACCCGCCAAGGAGCTCCGCGCCCGGATCGTCACCGAGACCGTCGAGCGGCTGCTCCGGTCCCAGGGGGCCCGGACCGGGGAGCGCGCCGCGGACGGGGAGCCGCTGCACGTGGTGCCCGTGCCGCCCGCCGACCGCGACCTCTTCGACCGGCTCGGGACCGACGCCGCGCGCTGGGCGCTGCTGCGGGCCGCCCCGCACGACCGGCCCCGCGACACGGGGGACGGCGCGCTTCTCGTACAGCGGGAGAGCAACCCGCTGTTCCGGGTGCGGTACGCACACGCCCGGATCCGCGCCCTGGGGCGCAACGCCCGGCAGCTCGGGTTCGGCGCCTCGTACGAGGAGAGCGTGGACGCGCCCGCGCTCGCCGCGCTGCTCGCCGACCACCCCGGGGTGCTCGCCGCCGCCGCCCGGCACCGTGAGCCCGACCGGGTCGCCCGGCAGCTGGAGGCCCTCGCCCAGGCCTTCTTCGACTTCCACGACTGCGCTTCACCGCTCCCCGTCGGTGACGAGAAACCCTCGGCCGCCCACCGATCCCGGCTCGCTCTCGCCGAAGCCGCCGGGACGGTGCTGGCAGGCGGCCTGTCCCTGCTCGGCATCAGCGCACCCGAAGTCCTCTGAGAGATCCGAGAGAGCAGAGCAACACGATGAGCCGATCCGCACACCCCGCCGGGCCCCGTCACGCCGACGTCATGACGGAGGGGCACTACACCGCCCCGCCCGCCGACCTCAACGCCCTGGACGAGAAGGTCTGGGCCCGCACCGTCACCCGCGACGAGGACGGCGCCGTCACCGTCGGCGGAATCGAAGTGACGCGGCTGGCCGAGGAGTTCGGCACCCCCGCCTACTTCCTCGACGAGAGCGACTTCCGGGCCCGCTGCCGCGCCTGGGCCGACGCCTTCGGACCGGACGCCGACGTCTTCTACGCGGGCAAGGCCTTCCTGTCGCGCGCCGTCGTGCGCTGGCTCCGGGAGGAGGGGCTCAACCTGGACGTCTGCTCCGGCGGCGAGCTGACCACCGCGCTGGACGCCGGGATGCCCGCCGAGCGCATCGCCTTCCACGGCAACAACAAGACCGTCGCCGAGATCGAGCGCGCCGTCGAGGCCGGGGTCGGCCGCATCGTGCTCGACTCCTTCCAGGAGATCGCCCGGGTCGCGCACATCGCGCAGCGCCTCGGCACCCGGCAGCGCGTACAGATCCGGGTGACCGTCGGCGTCGAGGCGCACACCCACGAGTTCATCGCCACCGCGCACGAGGACCAGAAGTTCGGGATCGCGCTGGCCGGGGGACAGGCCGCCGAGGCGGTGCGCCGCGCGCTCACCCTCGACGGCCTGGAGCTCACCGGCATCCACTCGCACATCGGCTCGCAGATCTTCGACATGGCCGGCTTCGAGGTGTCCGCCCGGCGCGTGGTGCAGCTGCTCGCCGAGGTGCGCGACGAGCACGGGGTGGAGCTGCCCGAGATCGACCTGGGCGGCGGGCTCGGCATCGCGTACACCTCCGAGGACGACCCGCGCGAGCCGCACGAGATCGCCAAGGCGCTCGGCGACATCGTGACCCGCGAGTGCGAGGCGGCCGGGCTCGCCACCCCGCGGATCTCCGTCGAGCCGGGGCGCGCCATCGTCGGCCCGACCGCCTTCACGCTGTACGAGGTCGGCACCATCAAGCCCCTGGAGGGGCTGCGCACCTACGTCAGCGTCGACGGCGGCATGTCGGACAACATCCGCACCGCGCTGTACGACGCCGAGTACACCGTCGCGCTCGTCTCGCGCACCTCCGACGCCGAGCCGATGCTCGTCCGGGTCGTCGGCAAGCACTGCGAGAGCGGCGACATCGTGGTCAAGGACGCGTTCCTGCCCTCCGACCTCGCCCCCGGCGACCTGATCGCCGTGCCCGCCACCGGCGCGTACTGCCGCTCCATGGCGAGCAACTACAACCACGCACTGCGCCCGCCGGTCGTCGCCGTGCGGGACGGCCGGGCGCGTGTCATCGTCAGGCGCGAGACGGAGGAAGATCTCCTGCGTCTCGATGTCGGCTGATGAAATACATATCTCAGGATCCGGACGAGTGGCAGAATCCCCCGTCCGGTGAGTGAGACTGGTCCACACATCAGATGTAAAGGAAACGAGGTCGGATGATGCGTACGCGTCCGCTGAAGGTGGCGCTGCTGGGCTGTGGAGTGGTCGGCTCAGAGGTGGCGCGCATCATGACGACGCACGCCGACGACCTCGCCGCGCGCATCGGCGCGCCGGTCGAGCTCGCCGGTGTCGCCGTGCGCCGGCCCTCCAAGGTGCGGGAGGGCATCGACCCCGCCCTGATCACCACCGATGCGACGGCCCTGGTCAAACGGGGCGACATCGACGTCGTCATCGAGGTCATCGGGGGCATCGAGCCCGCCCGCACGCTCATCACCACCGCCTTCGAGCACGGCGCGAGCGTCGTCTCCGCCAACAAGGCGCTGCTCGCCGAGGACGGCGCCGCTCTGCACGCCGCCGCCGAGCAGCACGGCAGGGACCTCTACTACGAGGCCGCCGTGGCCGGCGCCATCCCGCTCGTACGCCCGCTGCGCGAGTCCCTCGCCGGTGACAAGGTCAACCGGGTCCTCGGCATCGTGAACGGCACGACCAACTTCATCCTCGACAAGATGGACACCAGCGGAGCCGGGTACTCCGAGGCGCTCGACGAGGCCACCGCCCTCGGCTACGCCGAGGCCGACCCGACCGCCGACGTGGAGGGCTTCGACGCCGCGGCCAAGGCCGCCATCCTCGCCGGTATCGCCTTCCACACCCGGGTGCGGATCGGTGACGTGCACCGCGAGGGCATCACCGAGGTCACCGCCGCGGACATCGCGTCCGCCCGTCGCATGGGCTGCACCGTCAAGCTCCTCGCCATCTGCGAGCGCGCCGCCGACGGGCGGTCGGTCACCGCCCGGGTGCACCCGGCGATGATCCCGCTGAGCCACCCGCTGGCCTCCGTCCGCGAGGCGTACAACGCGGTCTTCGTGGAGGCCGAGGCGGCCGGACAGCTCATGTTCTACGGCCCCGGCGCCGGTGGCTCGCCGACCGCGTCCGCGGTCCTCGGCGACCTGGTCGCGGTCTGCCGCAACAAGCTCAACGAGGCCACCGGTCCCGGTGAGTCCGCGTACACGCGTCTGCCGGTCAGCCCCATGGGCGACGTGGTCACGCGGTACCACATCAGTCTCGACGTGGCCGACAAGCCTGGCGTGCTCGCCCAGGTCGCGACGGTCTTCGCCGAGAAGGGCGTATCGATCGATACGGTCCGCCAGCAGGGCAAGGACGGCGAGGCGTCCCTCGTCGTCGTCACCCACCGCGCGTCCGACGCCGCCCTCTCGGCGACCGTCGAGGCGCTGCGCAAGCTCGACACCGTGCGCGGTGTCGCCAGCATCATGCGTGTTGAAGGGGAGTAAGGACCCATGACCAGCAAGGGCACCCACCAGTGGCGCGGCATCATCGAGGAGTACCGGGACCGCCTTCCGGTCACGAGCACGACGCAGGTCGTCACGCTTCGTGAGGGCGGTACGCCGCTCGTCCCCGCTCAGGTCCTCTCCGAGCGCACGGGCTGCGAGGTGCACCTCAAGGTCGAGGGCGCCAACCCGACCGGTTCCTTCAAGGACCGCGGCATGACGATGGCCATCACCCGGGCCAAGGAGGAGGGTGCGAAGGCGGTCATCTGCGCCTCCACCGGCAACACCTCCGCCTCCGCCGCCGCGTACGCGGTGCGGGCCGGGATGGTCTGTGCCGTCCTCGTGCCGCAGGGCAAGATCGCGCTCGGCAAGATGGGCCAGGCGCTGGTGCACGGCGCCAAGATCCTCCAGGTCGACGGCAACTTCGACGACTGCCTGACGCTGGCCCGCTCGCTCTCGGACAACTACCCGGTGGCGCTGGTCAATTCGGTCAACCCGGTCCGTATCGAGGGCCAGAAGACCGCCGCGTTCGAGATCGTCGACGCGCTCGGCGACGCCCCGGACATCCATGTCCTCCCGGTCGGCAACGCGGGCAACATCACCGCGTACTGGAAGGGGTACACGGAGTACGCGGGGGACGGCGTGTCCACGCACACCCCGCGCATGTGGGGCTTCCAGGCCTCCGGCTCCGCGCCCATCGTGCGCGGGGAGATCGTCAAGGACCCGTCGACCATCGCCACCGCGATCCGGATCGGCAACCCGGCCTCCTGGCAGTACGCGCTGAACGCCCGGGACGAATCGGGCGGTTTCATCGATGAGGTGACGGACCGGCAGATCCTCTCGGCCTACCGGCTGTTGGCCTCCCAGGAGGGTGTCTTCGTCGAGCCCGCCTCGGCCGCCTCCGTCGCGGGCCTGCTGAAGGCCGCCGAGGAGGGCAAGGTCGACCCCGGCCAGAAGATCGTCTGCACGGTCACCGGCAACGGCCTCAAGGACCCCGACTGGGCCGTCGCGGGCGCCCCGCAGCCGGTCACGGTCCCGGTCGACGCGCCCACCGCCGCGCAGAAGCTGGGCCTGGTCTAGGGCGTACGGCGAAAGTCCCGTCCGCCCGATCTTCGGACGGACGGCGCCACTTTCGCCGCACGCCCCGGGGCCCTTGTCCGGACGGTGCCGGGTCGGGCCGGATCCGGTCCCGGGGCACGTGCGCCCGGCATGATCCGGATGACGGGTCCCGCGGCCCGTCGGCGGACCGGGAAGGCCCGGAGCCGGGCCGGCCACGGGTCCTGCCCGGTCCGCCGGCCCGTGCGCCGGACCAGGGAAGAACCCGGCTCAACCGCCCCATTCCGGGGCGAGAGCGCATCGGCGGCGTGCGACACGCATCGTGCGCCTCCCGTGCGCCCTATGTCGCCACAGAACCTTCCTTCGATAAGCTGTACCCAACCCGCCCCGCCGCATCTTGCGCGGTGCATGGGCCGTTGTGGCCGTCGGGTTCCCCGGAATTCCACTCCCCGTCACCACGACCTCCCGCCACCACGGAGAAACCGCTTCACCACCCCCCGCTGCCACACAAGGAGAGTCGTCCAACCGATGGCCGGTCCCGCCTTCCGAGCCGCCGCCGTCCGGGTGCGCGTCCCTGCGACCAGCGCCAACCTGGGCCCGGGTTTCGACGCCTTCGGCCTGTCGCTGGGGCTGTACGACGACGTGGTCGTCCGCGTCGCCGACTCCGGACTGCACATCGACATCGCGGGTGAGGGCGCCGACACGCTGCCCCGCGACGAGAACCACCTCCTCGTACGTTCCCTGCGCACGGCCTTCGACCTGCTCGGCGGACAGCCCCGGGGTCTGGAGATCGTCTGCGCCAACCGCATCCCGCACGGACGCGGCCTGGGCTCCTCCTCCGCCGCCATCTGTGCCGGCATCGTCGCCGCCCGCGCCGTGACGACCGGCGGTGACGCCCGGCTCGACGAGGCGGCGCTGCTGGAGCTGGCCACCGAGATCGAGGGCCACCCCGACAATGTCGCGGCCTGTCTGCTCGGCGGCTTCACCCTGGCGTGGATGGACGGCGGATCCGCGCGCGCGATCAGGATGGATCCCGCCGAATCCATCGTTCCGGTGGTTTTCGTACCCGGCAAGCCGGTCCTCACCGAGACCGCGCGCGGACTGCTCCCGCGCTCGGTCCCGCATGTCGACGCGGCCTTCAACGCCGGCCGTGCCGCGCTCCTCGTCGAGGCCCTGACCAGGCATCCCGAGCTGCTGTTCACGGCCACCGAGGACCGGCTGCACCAGGAGTACCGCGGGCCGGCGATGCCCGAAAGCGTGGAACTCGTCAACCGACTGCGCGCGGACGGCGTCCCCGCGGTCATCTCCGGTGCCGGGCCGACCGTGCTCGCACTGGCCGAGGACGGTGCGGCCGACAAGGTCGCACAGCTGGCGGGCGCGGGCTGGGCGGCCAATCGCCTCGCCCTCGACGCCCCGGGCGCGAGTGTGCTGCCGCTCGCCCCGTAGCCGAGAAGTGATTGCCGGTGAGTGAGAGGGGGAATGTTTGTTGGAGCCGGTAGTGTTAACCTCAAGTCTGCAACCGACGTCTATGTGGCGCGTTGCTTCGTGTCCCTTTCCGGGACCACCAATTCTTCCGGGAGCCTCCCCAACTGCCTGAGCAGCCTGCCTGAGCAGTTTCGTGCACGCTCCGGAACCGGCACGACACCCCTCGCTCGTCCAGGAGTGGGCCGAGCAGGGGGATGCTCGCGCCGGGCCCTTGCACACCTTCATCTCTCCGCCGTACCCGGCGGACCACCGCCCCGGCACGGTCCGCAAGAAAAAGACCGCAGTCGGACAGCACAACCGGTCGCCGAGCCAGAAGGCCGACGTCCGCTCCAGGGAAGGACCCTTCGTGAGCGACACCACCGATCTGATGGGCGTGACTGCCGACAAGAGCGTCGACAGCGCCGCGCCCGCCGAAGGTGCTGCCACTGGCACCACCGCACGGCGCCGCCGCTCCGGCACCGGCCTTGACGGCATGGTCCTGGCCGAGCTGCAGCAGGTCGCGTCCGGCCTCGGCATCAAGGGCACTGCGCGGATGCGCAAGGGCCAGCTGATCGAGGTCATCAAGGAGGCGCAGGCGGGCGGCTCCGCCGCGCCCAAGGCCGCGGCGCCCGCCGCGACGGCCGAGACCAAGCCGAAGCGCCGCGCCACCTCCAAGGCCCGCACCGGGGACGAGGCCGCCGCCGCGCCCGCCGAGAAGGCCGCGGCCCAGCAGCAGATCGACATCCCCGGCCAGCCGGCCAGCGACGACCAGCCCGCGGGCGAGCGCCGTCGGCGCCGTGCGACCGCGCAGGCGGGCAGCCCGGAGACCAAGGCGGAGAGCAAGACCGCCGAGGCCAAGACGGACGCGCCGGCCGAGCCCAAGGGCGACGACCGGGCCGACGCCAAGGCCGAGGCCGCCGCCGACACGGCCGAGGGCCGCCGCGGCGACCGCCAGGACCGCGGCCAGCGCGGCGAGCGGGGCGACCGCCAGGAGCGCGGGGAGCGCCGCGACCGGCAGCGCGACCGCCGGGGCAAGGGCGACGAGCAGGGCGGTGGCCAGGGCCAGCAGGGCGGCCAGCGCCAGCAGCGCCAGGGCCAGGGACAGCAGGGCGGCCCGCAGGACGACGGGTACGACGACGAGGCGGGCGGCCGTCGCGGCCGTCGCGGCCGCTACCGCGACCGCCGTGGCCGCCGTGGCCGCGAGGACTTCGCCAACGAGGTCCCGGTCTCCGACGACGACGTCCTGATCCCCGTCGCGGGCATCCTGGACATCCTCGACAACTACGCGTTCATCCGGACCTCCGGCTACCTGCCGGGCCCGAACGACGTGTACGTCTCGCTCGCCCAGGTCCGCAAGAACGGCCTGCGCAAGGGTGACCACGTCACCGGCGCGGTGCGCCAGCCCAAGGACGGCGAGCGCCGGGAGAAGTTCAACGCCCTGGTCCGCCTCGACTCGGTGAACGGCATGGCGCCCGAAACCGGCCGCGGCCGCCCGGAGTTCCAGAAGCTGACCCCGCTCTACCCCCAGGACCGGCTCCGTCTGGAGACCGACTCCAACGTCCTGACGACGCGGATCATCGACCTGGTCGCCCCCATCGGCAAGGGCCAGCGTGGCCTGATCGTGGCCCCGCCGAAGACCGGCAAGACCATGATCCTCCAGGCGATCGCCAACGCGATCACGGTCAACAGCCCCGAGTGCCACCTGATGGTCGTCCTGGTCGACGAGCGTCCGGAAGAGGTCACCGACATGCAGCGGTCGGTGAAGGGCGAGGTCATCTCCTCGACCTTCGACCGTCCCGCCGAGGACCACACCACCGTCGCCGAACTGGCCATCGAGCGCGCCAAGCGTCTCGTCGAGCTGGGTCACGACGTGGTCGTCCTGCTGGACTCCATCACCCGCCTCGGCCGTGCGTACAACCTCGCGGCCCCGGCCTCCGGCCGCATCCTGTCCGGTGGTGTCGACTCGACCGCGCTGTACCCGCCGAAGCGCTTCTTCGGTGCCGCGCGCAACATCGAGGACGGCGGCTCGCTGACCATCCTGGCCACCGCGCTCGTCGAGACCGGCTCGCGCATGGACGAGGTGATCTTCGAGGAGTTCAAGGGCACCGGCAACATGGAGCTCAAGCTCGACCGGAAGCTCTCGGACAAGCGCATCTTCCCGGCGGTGGACGTCGACGCGTCCAGCACCCGCAAGGAGGAAATCCTCCTGGGCAGCGAGGAGTTGGCGATCGTCTGGAAGCTGCGCCGGGTGCTGCACGCGCTCGACCAGCAGCAGGCGATCGAGCTCCTCCTGGACCGGATGAAGAAGACCCAGTCCAACGCGGAGTTCCTGCTCCAGATCCAGAAGACGACGCCGGCCCCGGGCAACGGCAACGACTGACGTCGCGCCCGACCGGCCGGATCACAGGGCCGCCCCCGTCACTTCGGTGACGGGGGCGGCCCTGTTCCGTGCGCCGGGCGATGCGACGCGGACGGCCCGGCGCCGTGGCCGAACCGAGACCTTTGCCACATGCCGGACGTGCCGCCGATGGTGCGCGGATGCCTGCACCGGTCAAGAAACCGCAGGTGAGCGCCGGATCACCGGCTGTTCATCCGGGTGCGATGCCCCTTTCGTCCTCACACGGAAACAACAGGTGGCTGTGCAACCCTTCTTGGTACCACGGCGTCGTACGAAGTACCGACATGTCGACGTTCCAGTGCCCGAACACCGCTGGGGGCAGCCGGGGAAAGCCGATGACCGAAGGAGACCCATGACCGAGCAGAACGGGAGCGGCGGCCGAATACGCCCCACCGGCAAGCGCCGGAAGAAGCCCTCCCGTCGTCGCAGGGCGACGGTGATCGCGGCCTGGACCCTGGCCGGGGCCGTGGTCGTCGGCGGTGCCGGTCTGGGATACGCCTACGTCAAGCTCAACGGCAACCTCAAGGCCGTCGACATCAACGCCGCGCTCGGCAAGAACCGCCCCGACAACATCGACAACGGCTCCCAGGACATCCTCGTGCTCGGCTCGGACTCCCGCTCCGGCGCGAACTCCGAATACGGCACCGACGAGGGCGCGGCCCGCTCCGACACCGCGATGGTCCTGCACATCAACAAGGGCCACCGGACGGCCTCCGTCGTCTCCATCCCGCGCGACACCCTGGTCACCCGCCCCGAGTGCACCAGCGACACGACGGGCAAGCCGGTCGCGGCCGAGCAGCGCGCGATGTTCAACACGGCGTACGAGGTCGGCGGACCGGCCTGCGCGGTCAAGACCGTCGAGGCCATGTCGGGCATCCGCATGGACCACTACCTCGAAGTCGACTTCACCGGCTTCAAGAAGCTCATCGACGAGCTGGGCGGCGTGAAGATCACCACCACCCGGGCGATCGACGACCCCAAGAGCCATCTGAAGCTGGCCCCCGGCACCCACACCCTCGACGGAGAGCAGTCGCTGGGCCTCGTCCGCACCCGCAAGAGCGTCGGCGACGGCAGCGACCTCGGCCGCATCCAGCTCCAGCAGGCGTTCATCAAGGCACTGATGGAACAGGTCAGGAGCGTCGGGGTGTTCTCGAACCCGAAGACCCTGCTGGACCTCGCGGACACGGCCACCAAGGCCGTCACCACCGACTCCGACCTGGGTTCGGTCAAGGAGCTCACGTCCTTCGCCAACGGACTGCGGGGCCTCGGCTCGAAGAACGTCCACATGGTCACCCTGCCCGTGGAGTACGACCCCGCCGACCCCAACCGCGTCGTCCCGCTGGAACCCGCCGCCCGGCAGGTGTGGACCGCGCTCGAACAGGACAAGGCCATCCCCGCCTCCGCCACCGAGAATTCGGCGGGCGACAAGGGCGCCGCGGGCGGCGTCGTACGGTGACCGGGCGGGCCGGGAATAGGTGCGGCCCGCCCCCGGTTTTGGGAGATACGGCCGGTCCTGGCAGACTGGTACGTCGGCCCCGGTTCACGGACGCGCAATCCGCGCGTGCGACCCGGCGCCCTCCCGAACCTAGGAGAAACCCTTGAAGCGCGACATCCACCCCGAGTACGCCGAGACGCAGGTCAGCTGCACCTGTGGCGCGTCGTTCACGACCCGGAGCACCATCGACGGCGGCACCATCCGCGCCGACGTCTGCTCCGAGTGCCACCCGTTCTACACGGGCAAGCAGAAGATCCTCGACACCGGTGGCCGTGTGGCCCGCTTCGAGGCCCGCTTCGGCAAGGCTGCCGGCTCCGCCAGCAAGTAGCGAGCCACTGCGCCGGTTCCTGGCGCCCTCTTCCGGGGGCGTCGGGACCGGCGTTTTTTCCGGCCGGGGGTACGCGGCCCCGCTTCCGTACCCCCGCCGGGCCGGCATCACGCCGTCCAGCAGGCACGCCCGAGTGAAGAAATCAGGAGCCCGAAGATGTTCGAGGCGGTCGAGGAACTGATCGGCGAACAGACCGATCTGGAGAAGAAGCTCGCGGACCCGGCGGTCCACGCCGACCAGGCCAATGCGCGCAAGCTCAACAAGCGCTACGCCGAGCTGACCCCGATCGTCTCCACGTACCGCTCCTGGAAGCAGACCGGGGACGACATCGAGACGGCCCGCGAGTTCGCCGCCGACGACCCCGACTTCGCCGCCGAGGTCAAGGAGCTGGAGAAGCACCGCGAGGAGCTCACCGAGAAGCTCCGCCTGCTGCTCGTCCCGCGCGACCCCAGCGACGACAAGGACGTGCTCCTGGAGATCAAGGCGGGCGCGGGCGGCGACGAGTCCGCCCTGTTCGCCGGCGATCTGCTGCGGATGTACCTGCGCTACGCCGAGCGCGTCGGCTGGAAGACCGAGATCATCGACTCCACCGAGTCCGAGCTCGGCGGCTACAAGGACGTCCAGGTCGCCGTGAAGACCAAGGGCGGCAACGGCGCCACCGAGCCCGGCCAGGGCGTGTGGGCCCGGCTGAAGTACGAGGGCGGCGTGCACCGCGTGCAGCGGGTGCCGTCCACCGAGTCGCAGGGCCGCATCCACACCTCCGCCGCCGGCGTGCTCGTCACGCCCGAGGCGGAGGAGGTCGACGTCGAGATCCACGCCAACGACCTGCGCATCGACGTCTACCGCTCCTCCGGCCCCGGCGGCCAGTCCGTCAACACCACGGACTCGGCGGTCCGCATCACCCACCTGCCGACCGGTGTCGTCGCCTCCTGCCAGAACGAGAAGAGCCAGCTCCAGAACAAGGAACAGGCCATGCGTATCCTGCGTTCGCGGCTGCTCGCCGCCGCCCAGGAGGCCGCCGAGCAGGAAGCGTCGGACGTACGGCGCAGCCAGGTGCGCACCGTCGACCGTTCCGAGAAGATCCGTACCTACAACTTCCCGGAAAACCGCATCTCGGACCACCGCGTCGGCTTCAAGGCGTACAACTTGGACCAGGTGCTCGACGGCGACCTGGATTCCGTGATCCAGGCGTGCGTCGACGCCGACTCCGCCGCCAAGCTCGCCAACGCGTGAGCCACGCCCGCCCCCGCCCGTAAACCGTACGGAGAACCGCGATGAACCTGCTGCTCGCCGAGGTGGCCCAGGCCACCCAGCGGCTGGCCGACGCCGGTGTGCCCTCGCCGCGATTCGACGCGGAGGAACTCGCCGCGTTCGTGCACGGCGTCAAGCGGGGCGAGCTGCACCGGGTGCCGGACGCGGAGTTCGACGCCCGCTACTGGGAGGCCGTCGCCCGCCGCGAGGCCCGCGAACCGCTCCAGCACATCACCGGCCGCGCCTTCTTCCGCTACCTGGAGCTCCAGGTCGGACCCGGCGTCTTCGTCCCCCGCCCGGAGACCGAGTCGGTCGTCGGCTGGGCCATAGACGCGGTACGCGCGATGGACGTGGTCGAGCCGGTCGTCGTCGACCTGTGCAGCGGATCGGGCGCCATCGCCCTGGCCATGGCCCAGGAGGTGCCCCGCTCCCGGGTGCACGCCGTCGAGCTCTCCGACGACGCCATCGAGTGGACCCGGAAGAACGCCGACGGATCCCGGGTCACCGTCCACCAGGGAGACGCGCTGACCGCCCTCCCCGAGCTGGACGGGCAGGTCGACCTGGTCATCTCCAACCCCCCGTACATCCCGCTCACCGAGTGGGAGTACGTGGCGCCCGAGGCCCGCGACCACGACCCGGAGATGGCCCTCTTCTCCGGCGAGGACGGCCTCGACACCATCCGCGGCATCGAACGCACCGCACACCGCCTGCTGCGCCCCGGCGGCCTCGTCGTCATCGAGCACGCCGACACCCAGGGCGGCCAGGTGCCGTGGATCTTCACCGAGGAGCGCGGCTGGGCGGACGCGGCCGACCACCCCGACCTGAACAACCGGCCGCGGTTCGCCACGGCCCGCAAGGCCATGCCGTGACCGGCGGCCACCACCCGCACGACCCGTACCCGTCATACCCGTACATGCTTGAGGAGGCCGGCTGATGGCACGGCGATACGACTGCAACGACGCGACCGACCGTACGACGGGTCTGCGTGAAGCCGCGTCGGCCGTCCGCCGGGGCGAACTGGTCGTGCTGCCCACCGACACCGTGTACGGCATCGGCGCGGACGCCTTCAGCTCTGAGGGCGTCGCCGACCTGCTGGCCGCCAAGGGCCGCGGCCGCAACATGCCGACGCCCGTCCTGATCGGTTCCCCAAACACCCTGCACGGCCTGGTCACCGACTTCTCCGAGCAGGCCTGGGAGCTCGTCGACGCCTTCTGGCCCGGCGCCCTCACGCTGATCACCAAGCACCAGCCCTCGCTCCAGTGGGACCTCGGCGACACCCGCGGCACCGTCGCCGTCCGGATGCCGCTGCACCCGGTCGCCATCGAGCTGCTGACGGAGTTCGGCCCGATGGCCGTCTCCAGCGCCAACCTCACCGGCCACCCGGCCCCCGAGGACTGCGACGCGGCCCAGGAGATGCTCGGCGACTCCGTCTCCGTCTACCTGGACGGCGGCCCGACGCCCGGCATCGTCCCCTCGTCGATCGTCGACGTGACCGGCAAGGTCCCCGTGCTGCTGCGCGCCGGCGCGCTCTCCGCCGAGGAGCTCCGCAAGGTGGTACCCGACCTCGAGGTGGCCAATTGACCGCCCCTGAGGGGCGTGGCATAACGGGGCGGTCCGACTCTTTCCGCATCCTCCACGTCAGCACCGGCAACGTCTGCCGCTCACCGATCACCGAGCGGCTGACCCGCCATGCCCTGGTGGACCGCCTCGGCGATCCGCTCAGCGGCGGGCTGATCGTGGAGAGCGCGGGCACCTGGGGACACGAGGGCGCCCCCATGGAGGCCAACGCCGAGACCGTCCTCGCCGACTTCGGCGCCGACACCACCGGCTTCGTCGGCCGGGAACTGCTCGACGAGCACGTGATCCGCGCCGACCTGGTGCTCACCGCCACCCGCGACCACCGCGCCCAGGTGATCTCGATGGGTCACTCGGCCGGGCTGCGGACGTTCACCCTCAAGGAATTCACCCGGCTGGTCCGGGCGATAGACCCCGCCACGCTGCCCGACCCCCGGGACGAGGGCGTCGTCGAGCGCGCCCGCGCCCTGGTCCGGGCCGCGGCCGCGCTGCGCGGCTGGCTGCTGGCCCCCACCGCCGAGGCGGACGAGGTGTTCGACCCGTACGGCGCCCCGATCACGTTCTTCCGCTCCATCGGCGACGAGATCAACCAGGCCCTGGACCCGGTCGTCACGGCCCTGACGGGCGTGCCCGCGCACCACTGACGCGCACGCCGCCCGCGCCACTCCGACGGGCGTACGCACCGCCTGGGCACTGGGGGCCCAACGGGTGCATGACGGCGCCGCACAGCGGGCAGGAGGCCCCTTCCGGGCCTACATTGGAGCTGACGCCAGCGCCCCCTCCCAGGCCCGGAGCCCATCGATGCCGGTCACCACCCCAGCCGCGCCGTTCTCCGCCCCCGGGACCGCCCTGCCGCAGGACTTCGACGCCCTGCTCCGGGAGGACCCGGAGATCGCCGCCGTGCTGCTGGGAGAGCTGCACCGCCAGTCCAGCACCCTCCAGCTGACCGCCGCCGAGAACTTCACCTCGCCCGCGGTCCTCGCCGCCCTCGGCTCGCCCCTCGCCAACAAGTACGCCGAGGGCTATCCCGGAGCCCGCCACCACGGCGGCTGCGAGCAGGCCGACGCCGCCGAGCGCATCGCCTGCCGCCGCGCGACCGCGCTCTTCGGCGCCGAGCACGCCAACGTCCAGGCGCACTCCGGCTCCTCCGCGGTCCTCGCCGCGTACGCCGCCCTGCTCCGCCCCGGCGACACCGTGCTGGCGATGGGACTCCCGTACGGGGGACACCTCACGCACGGTTCGCCCGCCAACTTCTCGGGCCGCTGGTTCGAGTTCATCGGCTACGGGGTGGACTCCGAAAGCGGCCTGATCGACTACGAGCAGGTGCGCGCCCTGGCCCGCGCCCACCGCCCCAAGGCGATCGTGAGCGGCTCCATCTCGTACCCCCGCCATCCGGACCACGAGCTGTTCCGGGAGATCGCCGACGAGGTGGGCGCGTATCTCATCGCCGACTCCGCGCACCCGATGGGGCTGATCGCCGGGGGAGCGGCGCCGAACCCGGTGCCGTACGCCGATGTGGTCTGCGCCACCACGCACAAGGTGCTGCGCGGTCCGCGCGGCGGGATGATCCTGTGCGGCGCGGAGCTGGCGGAACGGATCGACCGGGCGGTCTTCCCGTTCACCCAGGGCGGTGCGCAGATGCACACCGTCGCCGCGAAGGCGGTCGCGTTCGCGGAGGCGGCCACCCCGGCGTTCACGGCGTACGCGCACCAGGTGGTCGCCCATGCCCGGGTGCTGGCGGCCGGTCTGGAGGCGGAGGGCTTCGAGGTCACCACGGGCGGTACGGACACCCATCTGATCGTCGCGGACCCGGCTCCGCTGGGCGTCGACGGGCCCACCGCCCGCGCCCGGCTGGCGGCGGCGGGCCTGGTGCTGGACACCTGCGCGCTGCCGTACGGGGAGGCCCGGGGCATCAGGCTCGGTACCGCGGCCGTCACCACCCAGGGCATGGACGACGGGGACATGGCACGGCTGGCGGTGCTCCTGGGGACGGCCGTGCGCGCGGAGGACGACATCCGCGCGGAGGTGCGGGAACTGGCAGAGCGGCATCCGCCGTATCCGGCGCAGGCGGGCCCGGCCTGATCCGGACCGACGACCCTGGACGTGCGGTGTGGAACCGTTCGGTCCGTTCGCTGTGTCCTCGCTCATGAGGCCCGTGCAGCGCGGCCGTCGGGGAGGTCCGGACGGTTTAGGGTGTGGGCTGAGATGGCCGGCGAAAATCTATGGGGCAGCCCGTGCGTGATTACCTGCTGACGCTCTGTGTCACGGCCGCGGTGACCTATCTGCTGACCGGTCCGGTGCGTAAGTTCGCCATCGCGATCGGGGCGATGCCCGCGATCCGTGCGCGTGACGTCCACCGAGAACCGACTCCGAGGCTCGGCGGCATCGCCATGTTCGGCGGGCTCTGCGCGGGGCTGATCGTCGCGGCCCATCTCCACAACCTCGACTGGGTCTTCCAGCTCTCCACCGAGCCGCGGGCGCTGCTCTCCGGCGCCGCGCTGATCTGGCTGATCGGTGTCCTGGACGACAAGTTCGAGATCGACGCCCTGGTCAAGCTCGGCGGCCAGATGATCGCCGCCGCCGTCATGGTCATCCAGGGTCTGACGATCCTGTGGCTGCCCATCCCGGGCGTCGGCACCGTCGCGCTCACCCAGTGGCAGGGGACGCTGCTCACGGTCGCCCTGGTCGTCATCACCATCAACGCGGTCAACTTCGTCGACGGTCTGGACGGTCTGGCGGCGGGCATGGTGTGCATCGCCGCCGCCGCGTTCTTCCTGTACACCTACCGGCTCTGGTACGGGCACATGATCGAGGCGGCCGCCCCGGCGACGCTCTTCATGGCGATCCTGATGGGCATGTGCCTGGGTTTCCTGCCGCACAACATGCATCCCGCGCGGATCTTCATGGGCGACTCGGGCTCGATGCTGATCGGTCTGGTGCTGGCGGCCGGGGCGATCTCGGTGACGGGCCGGGTCGACCCGGACACCATGAAGCTCTTCGCCGGCAGCGAGCGCGAGGTCACCCACGCGATGCTGCCGGTCTTCATCCCGCTGCTGCTGCCGCTGACGATCATCGCGGTCCCGACCGCGGACCTGGTGCTGGCGATCGTGCGGCGGACGTGGAACGGGCAGTCGCCGTTCGCGGCGGACCGCGGGCATCTGCACCACCGGCTGCTGGAGATCGGCCACTCGCACAGCAGGTCCGTGCTGATCATGTATTTCTGGTCGGCCCTGATCGCCTTCGGCGCGGTCGGCTACTCCGTGCACTCGACGTCCCTGTGGATCGTGCTGGTGATCATGGGGATGAGCACGGTGGGTCTCGTACTGCTGCTGATGCCCCGTTTCACCCCGCGGGCGCCGTACTGGGCGGAACGCTTCGTACCGCCGCGCTACCGCCGCAGGCGGGGCGGGGACGGGGCTTCCGAGGCGGCGGACGCGCCGGAGCCCGGGGCCCAACAGGGCCCGCCCGCAAGCACGGTGGGGCGGACGGGGTCCGAGTCGCAGGAGTGCGCCCCGGTCGTCGTGGGTGTCTCCGGCGTCAACGGGGCGACTGCCATCGGCCCTCGTTCGCGTCTTTCGGACAGAAATCCGGCTGAATCCACGCGCTGAGAATTCGGGCACCGAGGGGCAATACCAGACAACGTATTAAGTTGTCTTGCTCACATGCGCACTTTCACTCTCACGTGTGAGAGTAAGCACACTTTCTTGGTAAAGACCTCATCAAATAGTTTGTGATACCGTTCACGAAGCCCGGTGACGGAGTCGAAGGACGTGAGTAGCACGGTCCATCGGCCCGAGGTATCGACCCGGACCGGGCCTACGCTCGTCCATGACGACACACTGCCCACCCCCTGCAAGCGGAGCTGCCGCCATGCCGTCCAACGACGCCCGGACTCTCCTTCAAGCCGCTGTGCCCACCGCTGTCGCCGGCGCCGTAGCCGCCGCCGTCAGCGCTGGAGTCGCGGGCGGCAAGGGAGCCCTCGGCGCGGGCGTTGCGGCGATCGTGGTGATCCTCTTCATGGGGATCGGCCTGTTGGTCCTGCAACGGACCGCGCGGTCCCTGCCCCACCTGTTCCAGGCGATGGGGCTGATGCTTTATACGGCTCAGCTTCTCCTTCTGTTCATCTTTGTCGCCGCGTTCAAGGACACGACGATGTTCAACCCGAAGGCCTTCGCGATCACACTGGTCGCGACGACCCTCGTGTGGATCGGCGCACAGACGCGTGCGCACATGAAGGCCAAGATCCTTTACGTCGAACCCGAGTCCGACAAGGCGGAAAAGCCCAAGAGCACGGGCCCGAAGTCGTGAAGGGTAGGGGCGGGATAAGTGCAGGTTCAAGACCCTGCTATCGTCCGGTTCCAACTGCGGCACTGCGGGCGCGGGCATGTGAGCTGACGCCTGCTCGATCGCGAGGCTCAATGCCTGACTGCCGCTCACACATCCGTTACACCAGTCCAGTGCCGAACCGCGGCTGCGCGCCGCGCCGACACAACGAGGTTGCCGTACCTATGCGCCACGCTGAAGGAGCCCGCGGTGAGTGCTGACCCGACACAGGTGCTCGCCTTCGAGACCGATTGCCACATCTTCGACGGTTGTGGTTTCCCGGCACCCGGCTTGCACTCGTTCCTGTTCGAGCCCCTGTGGGGCGACGCGGACAGCAACCTGTACTTCAACAAGCCGATGCTGCTGGCCCTGCTCGGCTCGATCATCGTCGTCGGCTTCTTCTGGGCGGCCTTCCGTAAGCCGAAGGTCGTCCCGGGCAAGCTGCAGATGGTCGCCGAGACCGGCTACGACTTCATCCGCCGCGGCGTCGTCTACGAGACGATCGGCAAGCGCGAGGGCGAGAAGTACGTCCCGCTCGTTGTCTCGCTGTTCTTCTTCGTCTGGATGATGAACCTCTGGTCGATCATCCCGGTCGCGCAGTTCCCGGTGACGTCGATCATCGCCTACCCGATCGTGCTGGCCCTGATCGTCTACGTGCTCTGGGTCAGCCTGACCTTCAAGCGGCACGGATTCGTCGGCGCCTTCAAGAACTTCACCGGCTACGACAAGTCGCTCGGCCCGGTGCTGCCGCTGGCCATGACGATCGAGTTCTTCTCGAACCTGCTCGTCCGGCCGTTCACCCACGCGGTCCGACTCTTCGCGAACATGTTCGCAGGCCACACGCTGCTGCTGCTGTTCACCATCGCCAGCTGGTACCTGCTCAACGGCATCGGGATCGCCTACGCGGGCGTCTCCTTCGTGATGGTCATCGTGATGACCGCCTTCGAGCTCTTCATCCAGGCGCTGCAGGCGTACGTCTTCGTGCTCCTGACCTGCACCTTCATCCAGGGCGCGCTCGCCAAGCACCACTGAGCATCCCGCACCCGACCCCCAGTCGTCCGGTGGCCAACCCCCACCGGTCCGTGAAAGAGAAGGAAGAACTGGCATGTCCCAGACCCTTGCTGCCGTCACCGGCTCCCTCGGCTCCATCGGTTACGGCCTCGCCGCCATCGGTCCCGGCGTCGGCGTCGGCATCATCTTCGGTAACGGCACCCAGGCTCTCGCCCGTCAGCCCGAGGCTGCCGGTCTCATCCGCGCCAACCAGATTCTCGGCTTCGCCTTCTGTGAGGCGCTCGCCCTCATCGGTCTGGTCATGCCGTTCGTCTACGGCCAGTGATCTTCGGATCCACGACCAGCCCACTAGACGAAAGGCAATGACGTGAGCCAGATGCTTACGATCGCGGCTGAGACGGAGAATCCGCTCATCCCGCCGATCCCCGAGCTCGTCATCGGCCTCATCGCCTTCCTCATCGTCTTCGGCTTCCTCGCCAAGAAGCTCCTCCCGAACATCAACAAGGTTCTGGAAGAGCGCCGCGAGGCCATCGAAGGCGGTATCGAAAAGGCCGATGCGGCCCAGACCGAGGCCCAGAGCGTTCTTGAGCAGTACAAGGCTCAGCTCGCCGAGGCCCGTCACGAGGCCGCGCGCCTGCGCCAGGAGGCGCAGGAGCAGGGCGCTGTGATCCTGCAGGAGATGCGGGCGGAAGGCCAGCGGCAGCGCGAGGAGATCATCGCTGCCGGTCACGCCCAGATCGAGGCCGACCGCAAGGCCGCGGCCTCCGCGCTGCGTCAGGACGTGGGCAAGCTCGCCACCGACCTGGCCGGCAAGCTCGTCGGCGAGTCCCTTGAGGACCACGCCCGGCAGAGCGGCACCGTCGACCGTTTCCTCGACGAGCTCGAGGCGAAGGCCGAGGCCGTCCGATGAACGGCGCGAGCCGCGAGGCACTGGCTGCCGCACGTGAGTCCCTCGACGCGCTGACCGACAACACCTCGGTCGACGCGGCGAAGCTCGCCGAGGAGCTGGCCGCCGTCACGGCGCTGCTCCAGCGCGAGGTCTCACTGCGACGGGTCCTGACCGACCCGTCGCAGCCCGGCGAGGCCAGGGCGGAACTGGCCGGACGGTTGCTGCGCGGTCAGGTGGGCGGCGAAACCGTCGACCTGATCTCCGGCATGGTCCGGTCCCGCTGGTCGCAGTCGCGCGACCTGGTCGACTCGGTCGAGGAACTGGCGAACACCGCGGACCTCACCGCGGCCCAGAGCAGCGGAGACCTCGACGACGTCGAGGACGAGCTGTTCCGGTTCGGCCGGATCGTCGCCTCCGACCAGGAGCTGCGGGCCGCGCTCACCAACCGGTCCGCGTCCGCTTCCGCCAAGGCGCAGCTGCTGCGCAGCCTGCTCGGCGGCAAGGCACGGCCCGCCACCGAGCGCGTCATCACGCGGCTTGTCACCCAGCCGCGTGGACGTAGCCTGGAGGAGGGACTGGAGTCCCTCTCCAAGCTGGCCGCGGACCGCCGGGAGCGCATGGTCGCCGTGGTCGTCTCGGCGGTTCCGCTGAGCGACCGGCAGAAGCAGCGCCTCGGCGCCGCGCTGGCGAAGATCTACGGCCGCCCGATGCACCTGAACCTCGACGTGGACCCCACGGTCCTCGGCGGGATCGCGGTACGGGTCGGCGACGAGGTCATCGACGGCACCATCTCGGAGCGCCTCGAAGAGGCGACCCGGCGCATGGCCGGCTGACCGGCGCAACGCAGCAACAGAACAGAGCAAGACCAGCGGCCCGGTTGGGCCGTGCAGAAATTGCAGAAGATTCCTGGGGGTCGGCCCCCAGACCCCCTTAAGAAACTTCGGGCCCAACAAGGAGAGCAGGGAACCCAGATGGCGGAGCTCACGATCCGGCCGGAGGAGATCCGGGACGCGCTGGAGAACTTTGTCCAGTCGTACAAGCCGGACGCGGCCTCGCGCGAGGAGGTCGGTACGGTCAGCGTTGCCGGCGACGGCATCGCGAAGGTCGAGGGTCTTCCCTCGGCCATGGCGAACGAGCTGCTGAAGTTCGAGGACGGCACCCTCGGTCTCGCCCTCAACCTTGAGGAGCGCGAGATCGGTGCGATCGTCCTCGGCGAGTTCAGCGGCATCGAAGAGGGCCAGCCGGTGCAGCGCACCGGTGAGGTGCTCTCCGTCGGCGTCGGCGAGGGTTACCTCGGCCGCGTCGTCGACCCGCTCGGCAACCCGATCGACGGTCTCGGCGAGATCGCGACCGACAGCCGCCGCGCCCTCGAGCTGCAGGCCCCTGGCGTCATGGTCCGTAAGTCGGTGCACGAGCCGATGCAGACCGGCTACAAGGCCGTCGACGCCATGGTGCCGATCGGCCGCGGCCAGCGTCAGCTGATCATTGGTGACCGTCAGACGGGTAAGACCGCTCTGGCCGTCGACACGATCATCAACCAGCGCGACAACTGGCGCTCGGGCGACGTGAACAAGCAGGTGCGCTGCATCTACGTCGCCATCGGTCAGAAGGGCTCCACCATCGCCTCCGTGCGCGGTGCCCTCGAAGAGGCCGGCGCGCTGGAGTACACGACCATCGTCGCCGCCCCGGCGTCCGACCCGGCCGGCTTCAAGTACCTGGCGCCGTACACCGGTTCGGCCATCGGTCAGCACTGGATGTACCAGGGCAAGCACGTCCTGATCATCTTCGACGACCTCTCGAAGCAGGCCGACGCCTACCGCGCCGTGTCGCTTCTGCTGCGCCGTCCGCCGGGCCGCGAGGCCTACCCGGGCGACGTCTTCTACCTCCACTCGCGTCTGCTGGAGCGCTGCGCCAAGCTCTCCGACGACATGGGTGCCGGTTCGATGACCGGTCTCCCGATCGTCGAGACCAAGGCGAACGACGTGTCGGCGTTCATCCCGACCAACGTCATCTCCATCACCGACGGCCAGTGCTTCCTGGAGTCCGACCTGTTCAACGCCGGCCAGCGTCCGGCCCTGAACGTCGGTATCTCGGTCTCCCGCGTCGGTGGCTCCGCCCAGCACAAGGCGATGCGCCAGGTCTCCGGCCGTCTCCGTGTCGACCTCGCCCAGTACCGCGAGCTGGAGGCGTTCGCCGCCTTCGGTTCCGACCTGGACGCGGCCTCGAAGGCGTCGCTGGAGCGCGGTAAGCGCATGGTCGAGCTGCTGAAGCAGCCGCAGTACGCCCCGTTCCCGGTCGAGGAGCAGGTCGTCTCCATCTGGGCCGGCACCAACGGCAAGATGGACGACGTCCCGGTCGAGGACATCCGCCGCTTCGAGACGGAGCTGCTGGAGTACCTGCGCCGCGAGCGCAAGGACCTCCTGACCAGCATCCGCGAGGGCGCCAAGATGTCCGACGACACGCTGCAGGCGATCGCCGACGCCGTCGCCTCCTTCAAGCAGCAGTTCGAGACCTCGGACGGCAAGCTCCTGGGCGAGGGCTGATCGATGGGCGCTCAGCTTCGCGTTTACAAGCGCCGCATTCGCTCCGTCACCGCCACGAAGAAGATCACCAAGGCGATGGAGATGATCGCCGCCTCGCGCATCGTCAAGGCGCAGCGCCAGGTGGCGGCATCGACGCCGTACGCGACCGAGCTCACCCGCGCGGTGACCGCGGTCGCGACCGGCTCCACCACCAAGCACCCGCTGACCACCGAGGCCGACGCTCCGGCGCGGGCCGCGGTCCTGCTCATCACGAGCGACCGCGGTCTGGCCGGCGGTTACTCCTCCAACGCCATCAAGGCCGCGGAGCGACTGACCGAGCGGCTCCGGGGCGAGGGCAAGGAGGTCGTCACCTATGTGATCGGCCGCAAGGGTGTCGCCTACTACGGATTCCGCGAGCGCAAGATCGAGGATTCGTGGACGGGCTTCACGGACAGCCCGACGTACGCGGATGCGAAGCGGGCCGCGGCCCCGCTGATCGAAGCGGTCACCCAGGAGACCGCCGAGGGCGGCGTGGACGAGCTGCACATCGTCTTCACGGAGTTCGTGTCGATGATGACGCAGAACCCCGTCGACGACCGGATGCTGCCGCTCAGTCTCGATGCCACGAAGGACGAGGACGGCAAGGGCGAGATCCTGCCGCTCTTCGACTTCGAGCCGTCGGCGGAGGACGTCCTCGACGCCCTGCTTCCGCGGTACGTCGAGAGCCGGATCTACAACGCGCTGCTGCAGGCCGCTGCTTCCGAGCACGCCGCCCGTCGCCGCGCGATGAAGTCGGCCACCGACAACGCCGGTGAGCTCATCAAGAGCCTCTCCCGGCTTGCCAACGCGGCCCGCCAGGCCGAAATCACCCAGGAAATCAGCGAGATCGTCGGTGGTGCCAGTGCGCTGGCCGACGCGACCGCGGGGAGTGACAAGTAATGACGACGACAGTTGAGACGGCCGTTGCCACGGGCCGCGTCGCCCGGGTCATCGGCCCGGTCGTCGACGTGGAGTTCCCCGTCGACGCGATGCCGGACATCTACAACGCGCTGACCGTCGAGGTGGCCGACCCGGCCGAGGACGGCAAGCTCAAGACGCTGACCCTCGAAGTCGCCCAGCACCTCGGCGACGGCGTGATCCGCGCGATCTCGATGCAACCCACCGACGGTCTGGTCCGCCAGGCCCCGGTGACCGACACGGGCACCGGCATCACGGTCCCCGTCGGTGACATCACCAAGGGCAAGGTGTTCAACACCCTCGGTGAGATCCTGAACAAGCCCGAGGCCGAGGCCGAGGTCACCGAGCGCTGGCCGATCCACCGCAAGGCGCCCAACTTCGACCAGCTCGAGTCCAAGACCGAGATGTTCGAGACCGGCGTCAAGGTCATCGACCTCCTCACCCCGTACGTCAAGGGTGGAAAGATCGGTCTGTTCGGTGGTGCCGGTGTCGGCAAGACCGTTCTGATCCAGGAAATGATCTACCGCGTGGCCAACAACCACGACGGTGTGTCGGTGTTCGCCGGTGTCGGTGAGCGCACCCGTGAGGGCAACGACCTCATCGAGGAAATGGCCGACTCGGGCGTCATCGACAAGACGGCGCTCGTCTTCGGTCAGATGGACGAGCCGCCGGGCACGCGTCTCCGTGTCGCGCTGGCCGGTCTGACCATGGCGGAGTACTTCCGCGATGTGCAGAAGCAGGACGTCCTCTTCTTCATCGACAACATCTTCCGGTACACCCAGGCCGGCTCCGAGGTGTCCACCCTGCTCGGCCGTATGCCGTCCGCGGTGGGTTACCAGCCGAACCTGGCCGACGAGATGGGTCTGCTGCAGGAGCGCATCACGTCGACCCGTGGTCACTCGATCACCTCGATGCAGGCGATCTACGTCCCCGCGGACGACCTGACCGACCCGGCCCCGGCCACCACCTTCGCCCACCTCGACGCGACGACGGTTCTCTCCCGTCCGATCTCCGAGAAGGGCATCTACCCGGCCGTGGACCCGCTGGACTCCACGTCCCGCATCCTGGACCCGCGTTACATCGCGCAGGACCACTACGACACCGCCATGCGTGTCAAGGGAATCCTGCAGAAGTACAAGGACCTCCAGGACATCATCGCCATTCTCGGTATGGACGAGCTCGGCGAGGAGGACAAGCTCACGGTCTTCCGCGCCCGTCGCATCGAGCGCTTCCTGTCCCAGAACACCCACGTCGCCAAGCAGTTCACCGGCGTGGACGGTTCGGACGTTCCGCTCGACGAGTCGATCGCCGCGTTCAACGCGATCGCCGACGGTGAGTACGACCACTTCCCGGAGCAGGCGTTCTTCATGTGCGGTGGCATCGAGGACCTCAAGGCCAACGCCAAGGAGCTCGGCGTCTCCTGAGCCCATGGCTCACCGAGGGGGACGGGGTGTGTCCCGTCCCCCTCACCACGCCCCGTAGAATTGACCCAACACCCGGCTCGAACGGCCGGGTGGTGACCCGAGGAGCCACCCTTGGCTGCTGAGCTGCACGTCGAGCTGGTCGCCGCGGACCGCAGTGTCTGGTCCGGCGAGGCCACCCTGGTCGTCGCGCGCACCACGTCCGGCGACATCGGCGTCATGCCCGGTCACCAGCCGCTTCTGGGTGTGCTGGAATCGGGCCCGGTGACGATCCGCACGAGCGACGGCGGCACCGTTGTCGCCGCTGTGCACGGCGGTTTCATCTCGTTCGCGGACGACAAGCTCTCGCTGCTCGCGGAGATCGCGGAGCTTGCGGACGAGATCGATGTCCAGCGCGCCGAGCGTGCGCTGGAGCGTGCGAAGTCGGACACGGACGCCGCTTCCGAGCGGCGCGCCGATGTGCGTCTGCGCGCGGTGGCGGTGCGCTAGCGCCCCGCGACCACGTAGCTTTACCCTCAGCCGCGGCCCGAGCTGGAGACCTCTCCAGACCGTGCCGCGGCTGAGGCGATGCAGGTGCGGTTGTATTTCTGCGGTATCCGTTACTCGACGACGCGAGGAGGTCGGTGGAGATGTTCCTCGCGCTGTGGGTGGGCGGGCTGGTCGTCGCGCTGATTCTGGTGGGACTCTTCGTCTTCGGTCTGCGCCGGCGGCTGATTCAGCGCTCCGGCGGGACCTTCGACTGCAGCCTGCGCTGGAACGTTCCGGAGGAGCCGGATCTCTCGGGCAAGGGCTGGGTGTACGGGGTCGCCCGGTACAGCGAGGACCAGATCGACTGGTTCCGGGTCTTCTCCTACGCTCTTCGGCCCCGCCGGGTCCTGGAGCGTTCCGCGATCGAGGTGGTCGCCCGGCGGCTGCCCGAGGGCGAGGAGGAGCTGGCGCTCCTGTCCGACGCCGTGGTGCTCGGCTGTCTCCACCGGGAGACCCGTCTGGAGCTGGCCATGAGCGAGGACGCGCTGACCGGGTTCCTCGCCTGGCTGGAGGCGGCACCGCCCGGCCAGCGGGTCAACGTGGCATAGCAAGGAAAAACCGGGGAGACGGGGGGCGGACCCGTCTCCCCGGTTGCTTTCCGGGGTGGAGCACGGTGCTGGTGGGGGGTTTGCTTCAGACCGCGGTGCCGTTTCGGACCGCTGGGGTTACTTCAGACCGTTGTTGATGGCACCGACGAGTTCGCCGTTGGCGGTGTCGCCGCTGAACTCCCAGAAGAACGCGCCTCCCAGGCCCTGGCTCTTGGCCCAGGTCATCTTGGACCCGATGGTGGCGGGGGTGTCGTAGCTCCACCAGTTGGTGCCGCAGTGGGCGTAGGCGGTGCCCGCGACGGTGCCGGTGGCGGGGCAGCTGTTCTTGAGGACCTTGTAGTCCTCGATGCCGGCTTCGTAGGTGCCGGGTGCGGCGCCGGTGGCGGTGCCGCCGGGTGCGTCCTGGGTGACGCCGGTCCAGCCGCGGCCGTAGAAGCCGATGCCGAGCAGCAGCTTCGAGGCGGGGACGCCCTGGGCCTTGAGCTTGGCGATGGCGTCGGCGGAGTTGAAGCCGGCCTTCGGGATGCCGTTGTACGAGTTCAGCGGGGAGTGCGGGGCGGTCGGGCCCTTGGCGTCCCAGGCGCCGAAGAAGTCGTACGTCATCACGTTGTACCAGTCCAGGGACTGGGCGGCGCCGGCGTAGTCGGCGGCGTCGATCTTGCCGCCGTCGGAGCCGTCGGCGGTGATGGCGGCGGTCACCAGGTTGTTGCTGCCGAACTTAGAACGCAGCGCCGAGGTGAGGCCCTTGAGCGCGGCCGGGCCGCTGGTGTCACAGGTCAGACCGCAGGCGTTGGGGTACTCCCAGTCGATGTCGATGCCGTCGAAGACATCGGCCCAGCGCGGGTCCTCCACCAGCTTGTAGCAGGAGTCGGCGAACGCGGCCGGGTTCTTCGCGGCCTCCCCGAAGCCGCCGGACCAGGTCCAGCCGCCGAACGACCACAGGACCTTGATGTGCGGGTACTTCGCCTTGAGCTTGCGCAGCTGGTTGAAGCTGCCGCGCAGCGGCTGGTCCCAGGTGTCGGCGACGCCGTCGACGGACTTGTCGGCGGTGTACGCCATGTCGTAGTCGGCGTAGGAGTCACCGATCGTGCACTTGCCGCCCTGGACGTTGCCGAAGGCGTAGTTGATGTGCGTGATCTTCGCGGCGGAACCCGAGGTGTCCAGGTTCTTGACGTGGTAGTTCCGGCCGTAGACGCCCCAGTCGGTGAAGTAACCGAGGTTGACCTTGCCGCCGGTGCCCGGGTCGGGCGGGTTGCCGCCGCCCCCGGTGGTGTGGACCTTGACCGCGCCGCTGACCGGACCGGTCTGGTCGGCGGTGTCACGGGCCTGCACGGTGTACGAGTAGTCGGTCCCGGCCGTGAGGCCGGAGTCGGTGTACGTCGTACCGGTGACGGTCGAGACGACCGCGCCGTCGCGCAGCACGTCGTAGTTCTTGATGCCGTGGTCGTCGGTCGCGGCGGTCCAGCTCAGCTTCGCGGAGGTGTCGGTGACGGCGCTCGCGGTGGGGGTGCCCGGTGCCGAGGGGGCGTTGTCGCCGGGGACGCTGCCGCCGTCGCAGGAGGCGCCGTTCAGCTTGCAGCCGGTGGGGGCGCCGGGGCCGGTGCCGTTGAAGCCGAAGCTGACGGAGGCGCCGGGGGCGACCGAGCCGTTCCAGCCGAGGTTCTTGGCGGTCCAGTGGGTGCCGGAGCTGGTGACGGTGGCGTCCCAGGCGGAGCCGACCGCGGTGCCGGAGGGGAAGTCCCACTCGATGGTCCAGGAGGACAGGGCGGTGGTGCCGGTGTTCTTGACCGTCCACTGGCCCTCGAAGCCGCTGCCCCAGTCGGACTTCTTGACGAAGGCGGCGGTCGCCGAGGTGGCGGCCTCGGCGGGCGAGGCCATGCCGACCATCGCCGCGAGGGGAAGCAGCAGCGCCGTGAGGCCGGCGACCGCTCTGGATCTGGTGGCTCTGCCGGACCCGAGTCTGAATCGGGTCCGGCGTAGGGGGGTTTCAGTGCTCAACGGTGCTCCTCGGGTGAGGTCCGGACAAACGGGGGTGGTCCGTGGACTGCAAACCCTGCGCCGCCCTGAGCGCGCCTTGTCATGGCGTGCTCACCGCAGTGTGCTCGGTGAGATTAGGAAGGTCTGGACCAATCGTCAAGAGGTCTGGACCAAAGTTCGTGGCTAAACCTCAGACGCCCAACTCCTGTGCCAGCACCGCCGCCTGGACCCGGGAGCGCAGCCCCAGCTTGCCCAGCAGCCTGCTCACATGGGTCTTCACCGTCGCCTCGGCCATGGAGAGCCGGACCGCGATCTCGGCGTTCGACAGCCCCTCGCCGAGGCAGCCCAGAACCTCCCGCTCCCGCCGGGTGAGGGCGTCGAGCACCGCGGGGTCGGGTGCGTCGGCCGGTCGTACGGGAGCGGTCCCGGCGAACTCGGCGATCAGACGGCGCGTCACGGCCGGGGCGATCAGCCCCTCTCCGCGGGCCACCGTGCGTACGGCTTCGAGCAGATCCCGCGCCTCGGTGTTCTTCAGCAGGAATCCCGCGGCCCCCGCCCGCAGCGCCCCGAAGACGTACTCGTCGAGATCGAACGTGGTCAGCACCAGGACGTCCGCGAGCCGCTCGGCCACCACCTGCCCGGTCGCCGACACCCCGTCCAGCCGCGGCATCTGAATGTCCATCAGCACCAGGTCCGGGCGCAGTGCGCGGGCCAGCCGCACCGCCTCCTCGCCGTCGCCGGCCTCGCCCACCACCTCGATGTCCGGAGCGCTGCGCAGGATGAGCACCAGCCCCGCCCGGACGGCCGCCTGGTCCTCGGCGACCACCACCCGGATCGTCATGTCGTCGATACCCCTTCCTCCACGGGCAGTTCGGCCCGTACGCGCCAGATCTTCGTACCCGCTCCGGTGACCGAGGGCCCCGCCTCGATCGTGCCGCCCAGCAGCTCCACCCGTTCCCGCATCCCCACCAGACCGGCCCCCGAGCCGGGCGCGCGGGGCCCGGGGCGGTCCCCGAACACACTGCTGACCTCCACCGTGAGCACGGGCCCCGACCGCCCGAGCCGCACCCCGACCGGGCCGGGAGCGGCATGCTTGAGCGCATTGGTCAGGGACTCCTGGACGATCCGGTACGCGGCCAGCTCGACCGGCGCGGCCAGCGGTCCCCGGTCCTCCCGGGTGTCCTCGAAGGCGCAGGTCAGCCCGCTCGACGCGGCGCTGGTACGGGTCTGCTCGACCAGGGCGTCCAGCGAGGCGAGGGTGGGGGAGGCGGTCGGTTCCCGGTCCTTGCCGCCGGTGCGCAGCAGCCCGATCAGCCGGCGCATCTCGGCGAGACCGTCGACGCTGTTCTCCCGGATCACGCCCAGCGCCTCCCGCGAGGTGTCCGGCTCGTCGATGGAGAGCGCGGCGGTGGAGTGGATGGCGATCGCCGAGAGGTGGTTGGCCACCATGTCGTGCAGCTCGCGGGCCATCCGGGTGCGCTCCGCGGTCACCGCCTGGACCCGGTCCATCTCGGCGAGCAGCGCGGTCTGGTCGGCGCGCAGCCGGGCGGCCTCGGCGGCGTCCCGGTGGTTGCGGACGCTGACCCCGGTGATGGCGGGCAGGAACGAGACCACGCCGGTGACGACGCCGATGAGCAGGGCCTGGGGGTTGCGGAACCAGGCCAGGAACCCGAGGGTGACCCCGACCGTGATCAGGAACGTGGTCACCGGGATGCGGCGGGCGGCGGCCGGTGTCCCGTACAGCACGGCCGCGTACATCAGGTCCGTGAACATCAGGACCGTCGCGAGGTTCCCGACCGTGAACTGGTCCGCGATCAGCGCGAGGGTGCCGATGACCAGGGCGGGCTGCGGGGCGGTCCTGCGGACCAGTTCGAGCAGCGAGACGACGGCGAGCGGCAGCAGGGAGACCCAAGGGGCGAAGAGGGTCCGGTCGCCCTGGATCGGCAGGCCGAGCGCCCACAGGACGAGGCCGCCGAGGAGCCCGATGGCGGCCATGAGCACGTCGTGGCGGTGGGGCGGGGAGAGCCGGGGGAGGGAGAACACCCTTCCATCCAACACGGCGCTCCGGGCCCGGTCCTCCGTACCGGGGGTGAGGGGCGAGTACATCGAAGGATGCAGTCGCGGTTCGTCACCGCCGACGACGTTTCCGGGCGGCCCGGCCGGAAGGCTGGGGGCAACGGGAAGGGGAAGTGCCGTGATCGTCACGCTGATCGTGCTCTGCGAGGTCGCCTTCTGGGTGCTGCTGGCGGCGGGGGTCGCGCTGCGGTATCTGGCGAGGAAGCCGGGAATGGGCGCGGCCGTGCTGCTGTGCGAGCCGCTGCTGGAGGTCGTCCTGCTGGTGGTGACGGCCGTCGACCTGAAGAACGGGGCGCAGCCGGACTGGAAGCACGGGCTGGCCGCCGTCTACATCGGCTTCACGGCGGGGCTCGGCCACTCCACGATCCGCTGGGTCGACGCCCGGGTCGCCCACCGCTTCGCGGGCGGACCGCCGCCGGTGAAGCCGCCGAAGTACGGCCGGGCGCGTGCGGTGCACGAGTGGAAGGTGGCGGGGCGCTGGTCGGTCGCGGCGGTGACCGCGCTGGCGCTGCTCCAGGCGGCCGTCTGGTACGTGGGCGGGGACGGCGATGTGTCGTCGCTCCGGTCGTGGCAGCAGACGATGCTGTTCGTCCTCGGGATCAACCTGGTCATCGCGGTGAGCTACACGCTCTTCCCGAAGCGGGAGCCTGCCGGGCGCTGAGCGGTGCGCCGGACCCGGCCCGTCCGGCGCTCCCGGTGCGCGTGGTTACCGCTCGCCGCCCGGTACCCACAGCACGTCGCCGACCTCCTTGTTCGCCGTCCTCGCGAGGATGAACAGCAGGTCGGAGAGGCGGTTGAGATAGGTCGCGGTCAGCGCGTTCATCACGTCGCCGTGCACCTCCAGCGCCGCCCAGGTGGACCGCTCCGCGCGCCGGACCACCGTGCACGCCTGGTGCAGCAGCGCGGCCCCGGGCGTACCGCCCGGCAGGATGAAGCTGCGCAGCTTCTCCAGCCGCTCCAGGAAGTGGTCGCAGTCCGCCTCCAGCTTGTCGACGTAGCTCTGTTCGACCCGCAGCGGCGGATACTTCGGGTCCTCGACGACCGGTGTCGACAGATCGGCGCCCACGTCGAACAGGTCGTTCTGCACACGGACGAGGACCTTCACGACGTCCTCGGAGAGCTGTCCGAGCGCGATCGCGGTCCCGATGACGGCGTTGGCCTCGTTGGTGTCGGCGTACGCGGAGATCCGCAGATCGGTCTTGGCGGTGCGGCTCATGTCGCCGAGTGCGGTGGTGCCCTGATCGCCGGTGCGCGTGTAGATGCGTGTCAGATTGACCATGCCGTCAGGCTAACGCCTCACCCGGCGGCGCCCGCCGGGTGAGGCTCCGTCACGCCCCGGCCCGGCGGAAGGCCCGGGAGCCCGCGGCGACGGCCACGAGGGCGAAGGCGACCGCCACCAGGATCCCGTACAGCATGTGCGCGGTGGCGTATCTGCCCACGTAGGCGTCCCGCACCGCGTCCACCAGGTGGCGCAGCGGTGTGAGGCGCGAGAGGACGTCCAGCCATCCGGGTCCGAGCGTCATCGGCAGCATCAGCCCGGAGAGCAGCATGGTCGGCATGGTCACCGCGTTGATGACGGGGCCGAACTCCTGCGGTGTCGCGACCTTCACGGCCAGCGCGTAGGACAGCGAGGCCAGCGCGACCGTGAGCAGACCGACGAACGCGAAGCCGATCAGTATCCCGGGCAGCGGCGCGCGCAGGCCCATGACCAGGGCGGCCAGCACCAGCAGCACCGCCTGGAACATGAAGAGCAGGGCGTCCCGCAGGACCCGGCCCAGCAGCAGCGCCGCCCTGCTGACCGGCGTCACCCGCATCCGTTCCAGCACCCCGGTGGACTTCTCGACGATGACCGAGAATCCGGCGAACGAGGCTCCGAACAGGGCGAGCTGGAGCAGCAGACCGGGGATCAGGACCTGCCAGGAGTCCCCGGCCGGGCCGAGCGGCAGATCGTCGAGGAGCGGGCCGAAGAAGAACAGGTAGAGCAGCGGCATCAGTGTGCCGAAGAGCATCTGGAAGCGGGAGCGCAGGGTCTGGCGGGCGTAGCGCCCGAAGACGAGTGCGATGTCGTGAAGCAGCATCAGAGCCCCTGTACGGAGAGGGGTGCGGCATCGGCGGGCGCGGCGGCGCGGCCGGTGATCGCGAGGAAGGTGTCCTGGAGCGAGGCGGCGGGGGAGCCCGTGTACGTGGTGCGCAGCGCGGCCGGGGTGCCCTCGGCCACGACCACGCCGTGGTCGATCACGATCAGCCGGTCGGCGAGCGCGTCCGCCTCGTCGAGGTAGTGGGTGGTGAGGACGACCGTCGTGCCGTGGTCGTCGCGGAGCCCGCGCACCAGGTCCCACAGCTCGGTGCGGCTGCCCGGGTCGAGCCCGGTGGTGGGCTCGTCGAGGAAGAGGACGGGCGGGCGGTGGACGAGGCCCATCGCGAGGTCCAGGCGTCGGCGCTGCCCTCCCGAGAGGGTGACCGCCTTCCGGTCGAGCAGGCCGTCGATGCCGAGGTCATGGGCCAGCTCCGTGGCCCGCGCGCTCGCGTCCGCCCTGCTCAGCCGGTACAGCCGCCCCTGGGTGACCAGTTCCTCGCGCACGGTGAGGTGGGGGTCGACCCCGCCGGACTGGGCGACGTATCCGCAGGCCGCGCGCACCCCGGCCGGGTCGCCGGTCAGATCGTGCCCGGCGACGGTGGCGGCGCCGGCGGTGGGGGCGAGCAGTGTGGTCAGCATCCGCAGGGTGGTGGTCTTGCCGGCCCCGTTGGGGCCGAGGAGGCCGACGATCTCGCCCGCCGCGATCGTCAGGTCGACGGACCGCACGGCGTGCACCGGCCCGCTCCCGCTGTCGAAGGTCCGGGCGAGCCCGGCCGTACTGATGATTGGCATGACGACCACAAAAACAGAGTCACTGAAAAAATGCAATGACACTAATTTTTCATCGGCTTCCGTACGGGCCTACGATGGACGGATGGCCGAGGGACTCAGGGAACGCAAGAAGCGCCAAGCCAGGCAGCACATCTCGGACCTCGCGACGGGGCTGTTCCTGGAGCGCGGTTTCGTCACGGTGACCGTCGCCGAGATCGCCGAGCTGGCGGACGTCTCCGTGAACACCGTGTACAACTACTTCCCGGCCAAGGAGGACCTCTTCCTCGACCGGATGACGGGCGTCACCCAGCGGGTGGCCCGCTTCGTCCGCGGCCGCGACAAGGGCGAGTCGGCCGCCGAGGCGGTCCTGCGGGAGCTGCGGTCCCTGACCGTCGCCGTGTCGCCGGAGCTCGGACTGATGGACGGCTTCGCCGACTTCATGCGGGTCATCGAGGAGGCGCCCACCCTCCAGGCCCGGCTCGGCCGTCTCCAGCGGGAGGTCCTGGACGCCGTCGTCGCGACCCTCCGCGAGGAGACGGGCGCACCGGCGAACGACCCGCTGCCGGATCTGGTCGGTGGTCAGCTCGCCTGGATCGAGGGGGCCCTCGTCGGCCGCATCAGCCAGGAGATGCTCGCCGGGGGCAAGGCCGTCGAGGTCTCGCGCGACGCGCTGGTCCTGCTCGACGAGATCGAGGAACTCCTCGGCGAGAAGGTCCTCAACTACGCCCGGCGCGCCGCCGAATGACGGGTGCCGGTGTGATGTCCGTCATGTGAGACGTGACGCGCATCTCTTCACGGCCCCAGCGCCCCTCACGGGTACTAATCTCCGCCGGAGAGCATGTGAACAACTGTGAGGACCGGCCGTGCAGGGACCAGCTGCAGAGGCGTACACAGACCAAAGGGGTGCACACGTGGCCAGGAAGCTCGCCGTCATCGGAGCCGGACTCATGGGGTCCGGCATTGCGCAGGTCTCCGCCCAGGCGGGCTGGGACGTGGTGCTGCGCGACGTCACCGACGAGGCCCTGGCCCGTGGACGCGGCGGCATCGAGGCCTCGTACGGCAAGTTCGTCTCCAAGGGCAAGCTGGACGCGGCCGACGCCGAGGCCGCGCTCGGCCGCATCACGACCACCACCGACCTCGACGCGGTCGCCGACGCGGACGTCGTCGTCGAGGCCGTCTTCGAGAAGCTGGAGGTCAAGCACGAGATCTTCCGGACCCTCGACAAGATCGTCCGGGACGACACCGTCCTCGCCTCCAACACCTCCGCCATCCCGATCACCAAGATCGCGGCCGTGACGGAGCGTCCCGAGCGCGTCGTCGGCGTGCACTTCTTCTCGCCGGTCCCGATGATGCAGCTCTGCGAACTCGTCCGCGGCTACAAGACCAGCGACGAAACCCTCGCCACCGCACGGGAGTTCGCCGAGTCCGTCGGCAAGACCTGCATCGTCGTCAACCGCGACGTCGCCGGCTTCGTCACCACCCGGCTGATCTCGGCGCTCGTCGTCGAGGCCGCCAAGCTGTACGAGTCGGGCGTCGCCTCCGCCGAGGACATCGACACCGCCTGCAAGCTGGGCTTCGGCCACGCCATGGGCCCGCTGGCCACGGCGGACCTGACCGGCGTCGACATCCTGCTGCACGCCACGGGCAACATCTACACCGAGTCGCAGGACGAGAAGTTCGCCGCACCGGAGCTGATGCGCCGGATGGTGGACGCAGGTGACATCGGCCGCAAGAGCGGGCAGGGCTTCTACACGTACTGATCGTTTTCGGTCCTCCGGTTGCCCGATCCGCCGTCGGTCGGGCCCGGAGGTCCGGGGGAGTCTCCCGGAAGCAGTGGATCCGAGCGGGCCCTCACCGCACCCCGGTCACTCCACGGGGTGAATTCGGTATCGGTTCGCTTACAGACGGAAACTTCCCTGTCTCCGCCGGAGTCAGTTGTGGCAGAGACAGAACAGACAGACGAACCTTGCTACGGGCATTCCAGGGGAGCGCATATGCACATCAGGGGCGACCACGCCGAGCTGGTCGTCGGGGGCCGCCTCGACGTCCGAAGCGCGGCGGACGCCCGTACGGCTCTGCACTCGGCCCTCGACGACGGCGCCGGTGATCTGGTGCTCGACCTGACCGAGCTGGACTCCTGGGACGCCACCGGACTCGGCGTCATCATGGGCGCACACCGCCGGGCCGGACGGGCCGGGCGGAGGCTGGTGCTCCGCGGCGTGCCGCCGCAGATGCAACGCCTGCTGGTGGCGACCCGGCTGCATCGCATTCTGGCCATCGAGGGCGGCATCGCCGCGGACTCGCTGCCGCGGGTGTGAGCCCGGCCGGCCGGAGCCCCCGGCCGACGGAAGGGCCACCGCTCGGCGCCACGGCCGAAAGGGCACAATCCGTACGAGAACGTGCGCTTCGGGCGGCGCCACCCCCCGCCTGTGCGGGGACACCGTGCGACGGTCTAGGGTTCGGGCCGTCCGCCGATTGACGAACCCACCAGCGGACACCGGACCAGAAGCGACAGCGGGGCGTGCGAGGCCGGGAGGGGCAATCGTGCGTTACGCGTCTGGGGGCTTTGGCGATGGACCCGACACACCGGGGACCGGAACAGTACGGCCGGGACAACGACGGCATCGGTGAAGGGCCCGGCCGCAGACGGCCGGCCCGCGACCAGCTGACCCCGGACCCCGGCCAGCCGACGCCGCCCCAGGCACGCGTCGCCCGGCTCATAGCGGGCGACTACCTCCTCACCGTCAACCCGGTCGACGGCAGCGAGGTCGAGCTCTGCCCGCCGGGCGAGCAGCCCGGCCCGCCCGCCCGGCGCACCGCGACCGGACGCACCGACCGCGAACGCGCCACCGCGCCGCCCGTGCCCCCGGGCCCGCCCGCCCCCCAACTGCCGCTCCTGGAACGCGCGCAGGAACGCGAGCGGCTGGCGCGGCTGCTGGCCCAGGGCCGCTCGGTGCGGCTCACCGGACCGTCCGGATCCGGCCGCACGGCGCTGCTGGACGCCGTCGCGGCCGACTGCGCGGACCTCGCACCGGACGGAGTCGTACGGCTCAACGGCTACAAGCGCACCGCCACCGACCTCCTCCACGGGCTCTTCGAGGCCGTCCACGACTCGCCGCAGCACCGCCCCGACCGCGCCGGGCTGCTCGAAAAGGTCCGGAGCATCGGCGCCGTCGTCGTCCTCGACGACCTGGAGTTCGGCGGGGCCGCGCTGGAGGAGCTGCTCGACGCGACCCCGGAGTGCGCCTTCCTGTTCGCGACGGTGCCGGACGTCGCCGCGCCCACCAGCGACTCGCACCTCGAAGAGGTCTTCCTCGCGGGCCTCGGCCGCGGTGCCGCCGTCGACCTGCTGGAACGGGCCGTCGAGCGCCCGCTCACCGAGGAGGAGTCGAACTGGGCGGGGGACCTCTGGTTCGAGTCCGAGGGACTGCCGCTGCGCTTCGTCCAGGCCGGCGCCCTGCTGCGCCAGCGCGACCTGCTGCGCGCCGACCCCGAGGCGTACGGGGTGTTCGGCGGCGACGGCAGGTCCGCGGACGTCCCCTTCGGGCACGACCAGGAGGCCGACGGCGTCCACATCCCGCTGCCCAGCCTCGGGGAGGGCGCCGCGCCCGCCCCGCTGCTCGCCTCACGGCTCAGCGCGTCCGCCCGCGACACCCTGCGCTTCGCGGTGGCCCTCGGCGGCGAGGTGCCCCACCAGGCGCATCTGCCGGCGCTCACCGGGGACACCCACGCGGACGCCGCGCTCGGCGAGCTGGCCGGCTGCGGGCTGCTCTCCCCGGCCGGTCCGCGCTACCGGCTGGCCGCCGGTGTCGTGACCCAGCTGGAGGCCGCCGGGTACGGCGAGGACATCACCGACCGGGCGCGCACCGCGGCCCAGCACTACGCCTGGTGGGCCGGCCACCCCTCGGTCACCCCCGAACGGGTGACGGCCGAGGGCGACGCCGTCATCGCGGCGATGGCGCAGCTGGTGCCCGGCGACGGGGCCGGGCAGACCAGCGTGGCCGTGCTGCTGGCCCGCAGCGCCGCTCCGGCCTTCGCCGCGGGGCTGCACTGGGGCGCCTGGGAACGGGCGCTGCGGATCGGCCAGGAGGCGGCCAGGCTCGCCGGGGAGGTCGCCGAAGAGGCGTACTTCCACCACGAGCTGGGCGTCCTGGCCCTTCTCACCGGCAACCCCGACCGGGCCAGGGCCGAGCTGGAGACCTCCATCAGCATGCGCGGGGCGCTCGCCGACAAGTCCGGCGCGGTGGCCGGACGGCGGGCCCTCGCCCTGGTCGCGGACCGTTCCGGCGGCCCGCTGCCGCTCGTCCTCACCCCGCCGGGCGACGAGCTGCCGGTCCCGCGGACCGAGGAGCCGCCCGTCGCGTCCACCCGGGCGACGCCCTCCGTGACGCAGACCCTGTCCAGGCCCTACGAGCCCGCCGCCACGGTGATCTCCCGGCAGAGCACCGCCAAGCCCTCCGGGGGCGGCCGCTTCGCGCTGCTCGCCGGGGCCCGGCGCAATCTGGTCGCGACGGCCGCGGGCGTACTCCTGACCGGGGTGCTCGGCACGGTGGTGGCCCTGGGGCTGACCTCCGGCGACGACGATGTGCAGGGCAACCAGGACGTCACGACCGAGCAGTCGCGGAGCCAGGACGACGGCGAGGACGAGGCCCCGGCGGACAGCCCGGCGGACGCGTCGACGCCCGGCGGCGCGGACTCCGGTGACAGCGCCACGACGCCCGGCCCGTCCGGCAGCGGGACCACGCCGAGCAGCAGCGGTACGCCGTCCACGGACCCCACGGGCCCGAGCGGCAGCCCGACGTCGGACACCCCCTCCGGGAGCAAGCCGCCGTCGGACCGGCCGACCAAGTCGTCGAGCCCGACCAGGTCGACCACCCCGACCAGGCCGACCAGCCCGTCCGCGACTCCGACGGACACCGGCTCGCCGTCTCCGACGGACACGGCCACCGAGCCCGAGCCGTCCTCGCCCGACACCTCCGACTCGGCGAGCGGGCCCTCCTCGTCCTCCCCGTCCTCGGCGGCGGCGAGCGCGGACAGCAGCCCGACGGTGGCCTGAGCCTCCAGGAACGCGGACAGCAGCCCGACGGGTGGCCCGAGCCCCCAGGAACGACGAACGCCGGACGTGACACACGTCCGGCGTTCGTGGGCAGGGGGTGCGGAGGGTCAGAACAGGCGCAGCTTGTCGTCCTCGATGCCGCGCATCGCGTCGTAGTCGAGCACGACACAGCCGATCCCGCGGTCCGTCGCCAGCACCCGCGCCTGCGGCTTGATCTCCTGGGCCGCGAAGATGCCCTTCACCGGGGCGAGATGGGGATCGCGGTTGAGCAGCTCCAGATAGCGGGTCAGCTGCTCCACCCCGTCGATGTCGCCGCGCCGCTTCAACTCCACGGCCACGGTCCGGCCGTCGGCGTCCCGGCACAGGATGTCGACCGGGCCGATGGCGGTGAAGTACTCGCGGCGGATCAGGGTGTAGCCCTCGCCGAGTGTCTCGATCCGGTCGGCCAGCAGTTCCTGGAGATGCGCTTCGACGCCGTCCTTGATGAGGCCCGGGTCGACCCCGAGCTCATGGGACGAGTCATGGAGGATTTCCTCCATCGTGATGATCAGTTTCTCGCCCGCTTTGTTCACCACGGTCCAGACACCCGCGGTGTCGTCGGTGCCCTCCTTGAGCGTGCAGGGCGGTGACATCCAGTTGAGGGGTTTGTACGCCCTGTCGTCGGCGTGGATCGACACGCTCCCGTCCGCCTTCACCAGGATCAGACGGGGAGCGGAGGGCAGGTGGGCCGTGAGCCGGCCGGCGTAGTCCACGGAGCAGCGGGCGATGACGAGACGCATGGTCGGCAACGCTACTCGACGAGAGGTGTTCCACGCGATTCTCCTCCCGTCACACCCGTCACCCACGTCGCTGCGAGGCGGTGCCTTTCGGGCTTGCCCCTCTTTGCGCCTCTTCGTTATTGGCCGGTTGTGTTCCCAATCTCCTGGTGCGGCCAGGACTGCACCCTTACCGTGGAAGCAGGAGGTCGCCGTCTGTGTACGCTGCGTCGCCGTCCTTCTTCCCTGCCCGTAAGGCCCCGGCCCGGCGTCGGGGTCGCGAGAGGAGAACCCATGTCGCTCGACGTCTCACCGGCGCTGTTGGAACAGGCCGAGCGAGGCGAGGTCGACGAAGCCGACTTCGTCGACTGCGTCCGGACCTCCCTGCCCTACGCATGGGAGATGATCAGTTCGTTGGTGGCCCAGCTGAAGGTCGACGGCGGGGAGTTCGCCGACAACCAGACGCCGCCGCCGAACGAACAAGCGCGCGGCCAGCTGCTGCGCGCGCTCGCGAGTGATGCGATCCGCGGCGCGTTGCAGCGGCATTTCGGGGTGCGTCTGGCATTCCAGAACTGCCACCGCGTCGCGGTGTTCCCGCTGGACGCCTCGGTCGACGAGCGTCTGGCCCGTTTCACCTCGGTGAGGGGCCAGTTGCTGAACCAGTCGCCCGAACTACGGGACTGCTAGGCCCTGTTATCGAAGTGCCGTCCGCCCGGCGGCGCCCGGCGCGTACGCTCGCCGCGTTGCCGGGAGCACCCCGGTGCATCCAGCACCGGGGCGGCCCCCCGCCTCGCGATCGCACGCACCGGACACCGCCGGGCCCGCCCTCCGGGCGGACGACGCCACTTTCGACGCATGCCCCGGGGCAGGCCGGGCGGTTGGGGGCCCGGCCTGCCCCGGGCGCCTCTGCCGCCGTCCCGGGCCGCGATCGGTGCGGGCCGGCTCCGGGGCGGCGGCCCCGCCCCCCTCACGACGCGTCAGATCACCAGCGGGAGCACCTCGGTGCCCAGCCGTGCCACGTTCTCCTCCGTGGTCGCCAGATCGCCGGACCCCTCCACCAGGAGCGCGAAGCGCGTGATGCCCGTCCGCTCGGCGGTGGCGGCGAGCCGGTCGGCGGCGAGCCGGGGCGGGCCCACCGGATGCAGGGCGCACAGCAGCTCCGTGTACGCGACCGGGTCCCGCATCACCCGGTGCCGGCCGTCGACCGTCACATGGGCGTCCAGCCCCTGTCGCAGCCAGCCCGGCATCGCCTTCACGAGCGTCTCCAGCGCGTCCTCGGCGCGGTCGGCGATCTGGGCCACGCCCGCGGAGACGTGCCCGGCGCCGTGGACGCTCTCGGGCGAGCGGCCCGCGGCGAGCGCGGTGGACCGCCACAGGGCGACCATGTCGGCCTTCTCCTGGTCCCCGCAGTGCATCCCGAGCAGCATCGGCAGGCCGTTCTCGGCGGCGAGCCTCACCGTCCTCGGGGAGGTGCACGCGACGACCACCTCGGGGCCGCCGGAGCCGTCCCCGCCCTCCCCGCCGAGCGGTTCGTCGGCCCGCGGGACCACGGCGACCTCGCGGAAGCCGTACCGCCCGCGTCCGGCCACCCGTGGCTCGCCGAGCCAGTCGAGCAGCAGCTCCAGGGATTCCGGGAAGCCCTTCTCGTACGCCTCCAGGCCCCCTCCGAAGACCTCCAGGTCCACCCAGGGGCCGCCCCGGCCGACGCCGAGGGTGAACCGGCCGCCACTGGTGAGGTGGAGCAGCGCCGCCTGCTCGCCGAGGGCCACCGGATGCTGGGTCGGCAGCACGCTCACCGCCGTGCCCACCCGGATTCTGCGGGTGCGGCCCAGCAGCAGCGCGGCCAGGGTGACGGCGGACGGGCAGACCCCGTACGGCACGAAATGGTGCTCCGCCAGCCAGACCGAGTCGAGCCCCGACTCCTCCGCGATCTCGGCGGTCCGGACCGCCCGGTGCAGTGCCTCCGCCGCCCCCTGCCCCGGAAACTGGGCTGCCAGTACGAACGTTCCCACACGCATCGCCAATTGCCTCCTTGCGGCCGACGCGGCTCTCCCCATGGAGCAACAACGCCTGACACGTGCCAAAGGCACGGTCCGGCGACAGGTTGTTGCGATTTTCCGGTAACTCACCCCGCCCGTGGCGTCCGTCCGCGAGGCGCCGCACACCGGTGTCGGCCAGATGGCCCTACGCTGGACGGGAACTGCCCAGCCTGCCCCGTGAGGTGTCCCGTGTCCCCGCGCCGCAACCGCCCCCGAGGCGGCGAGAGTCCCCACGACAGCACCGCGGAGCCGGGGGGACGGTACGGCGGCGGCGGACGCGCCGAGGAGTGGCAGGGCGAGCAGTGGTCCGTACGGCCGGTCAGCGGCGCGAGCGCGGCGGGCAAGCGGTACCGCTGCCCCGGCTGCGACCAGGAGATCCCGTCCGGCGTCCCGCACCTGGTGGCCTGGTCCGAGTACGGCGGGATCGACGACCGCAGGCACTGGCACAAGGCGTGCTGGAACGCGAAGGACCGCCGCACCACACAGGTGCAGCGGTCCAGGAACGCGCCCCGCTACTGAGAACCGGCGGGGGCCGGCTCAGACGTCCCGGCGGTCCAGCGTGACGAACGCGCAGATCATGGCCACGGCCGTGGTGCCGATCATGATCCACAGCGGGTCCCAGCCGGACGGTCCCGACTCGGCGACCGAGGTGGAGTAGAAGGCGCTGAGCTGACTGGGGATCGAGTACTGGAAGAGCGCCAGCCGCAGGTCGGAGAGCGAGTCCGCGAACATGAACATGGCCAGCACCAGCGGCAGCAGCACCAGGCCGATCATGATCGTGATCGCGCCGGCGGAGTGCCGGATGAGAGCGCCGACCGCGAGGGAGAGCAGGCCCAGCGTCGCGATGTAGAGCCCGACCCCGACCGTCGCCCGCAGCCAGTCGGCGCCGCTGGGCGCCACGCCGTCGACGAGGGCGCTCTGGAACGCCGCGACCAGCGCGGTCGTCACGGCCGTGATCACGAAGGTGAGCAGGAAGAAGACGATCGCCTTCGCGCCCAGCACCCGGGCGCGGCTGGGGCAGGCGGTCAGCGTCGTACGGATCATGCCCGTGCCGTACTCCGACGCGATGGTCATCACGCCGAGCGTGATCACACAGATCGAGCCCAGCAGCACCCCGAAGAAGCCGAGGCTGAGCACCGGAGTCGAGCCGAGGTCGGAATCGACGGCGTTGACCGCGAGCGTGGTCAGCAGCCCGATCCCGATCAGCAGCACGATCATCACGCCGAGCGTCCACATCGTGGAGCGCACCGAGCGGATCTTGGTCCATTCGGAGGCGATCGCATCGCCGAGGGTGGCCCGGCGCACCGGGATCGGCGAGGTGTACGGGCTGAGCTGCGAGGCCGGGGCCTGCCGCTGGGAAGGGGCCTGCGGGGTCGGCGGCGTGGTCATCGGGCGTCCTCGCTGGTGTCGCGCTCGGTCGGGTCTGCGGTGGCCGCGGCGGGCTCGGCGGGCGCCGTCGCGTACGGGTTCTGCCCGGGGGGCGGCGGGGCGTACCAGTTCTGCTGCGGCGCCTCCGGGACCGGGGGCTGCGGCGCCCCGAGGGCCTGCTGCCCGTACCCGTGGTCCACCGGCTGCTGGAGGCCCGCCTTCTGGTCCGTCGTCGAGCGGTAGTCCACGGCACTCTGGGTCATCCGCATGTACGCCTCCTCCAGCGAGGCCTGGTGCGGCGAGAGCTCCCACAGCCGGACGCCCGCCTCGTGCGCCACGTCGCTGATCCTCGGCAGCGGCAGCCCGGTGATCCGCAGGGCCCCGTCCGGCTCGGACATGACCTGCCCGCCCGCCTCGGTGAGCGAGGCGGTCAGCTTCTCCCGCCGCTCCGCGAGGCCGTCGGCGACCCGGACCCGGGCGAAGTCGGCGGAGTTGGCCGAGATGAAGTCCTTGACGTTCATGTCGGCGAGCAGCTGCCCCCGGCCGATCACGATCAGATGGTCGGCGGTGAGCGCCATCTCGCTCATCAGATGGCTGGAGACGAAGACCGTACGGCCCTCGGAGGCGAGCATCTTCATCAGATTGCGGACCCAGAGGATGCCCTCGGGGTCCAGACCGTTGACCGGTTCGTCGAAGAGCAGCACCTGGGGGTCGCCGAGCAGCGCCGCCGCGATCCCGAGCCGCTGGCCCATGCCGAGCGAGAACCCCTTGGACCGCCTGCGGGCGACGTCCTGGAGACCGACGACGCCGAGCACCTCGTCGACCCGGGCGGCCGGGATGCCGGCGAGCTGGGCGAGCGAGAGGAGGTGGTTACGCGCGCTGCGGCCGCCGTGCACCGCCTTCGCGTCCAGCAGCGCGCCCACCTGGCGCGGCGCGTTCGGCAGACTGCGGAAGGGGTGGCCGCCGATGGTCACATGACCGGAGGTCGGCTGGTCCAGGCCGAGGATCATGCGCATGGTGGTGGACTTGCCCGACCCGTTGGGACCCAGGAACCCGGTGACGGTGCCCGGCCGCACCTGGAACGAAAGGTTGTACACGGCCGTCTTCGCGCCGTAGCGCTTGGTCAGGCCGACTGCCTCGATCATGCTTCAGCCCCATCGACTCACAGCTGTCGTCGGGGCCGGGCCGAGCGGCCGCACACCCCCGTAAGAGTTAGGAGGATATCCAGACCTTTACGGTTCCGGCCAAGCCGTTGCGGGGGCGCGCCGCCCCCGGGCGGAGCGGAAGCGAAGCCTCCGCACGGGCCGGGCGCGCCGCGCGGGGGCCGCGCGCCCCGTCCCGTGCGCCGTCACGCGTCCCGCTTCTTGAGGACGAGGTAGCCGCCGAGCAGCGCGGCCGCCACCCAGGCGACCAGGATGCCGAGCCCTCCCCACGGGCCGTACGGAGCCGTGCCGCTGTTCATGGCGTCGGGAACCACCTGCATGATCTTGGACCCGGCCTGGTCGGGGAAGTAGCGGGCCACCTTCTTCGCCCCCGGGACCGCCGACAGGATCTGGGAGACCAGGAAGAAGAACGGCATCAGGATCCCGAGCGACAGCATGGAGCTGCGCAGCATCGTCGCCGCGCCCATGGAGAAGATCCCGATCAGACCCATGTAGATGCCGCCGCCGACGACCGCGCGCAGGACGTGTTCCGCGCCGATGTCCGTGCTGTGGTCGCCCAGCAGCGCCTGGCCGAGGAAGAACGCGACGAAGCTGGTCACGATGCCGACCACCAGGGCCAGTACCCCGGCCACCGCGACCTTGCTGAACAGGAACACACCGCGCCGGGGCACCGCCGCCAGCGAGGTGCGGATCATGCCGGAGCTGTACTCCGTGCCGACCACCAGCACCCCGAAGACGACCATGGCCAGCTGGCCGAGGACCATGCCGGAGAAGCTGATGAAGGTCGGGTCGAAGGTGGCGTGCTGGGCCGGCGGGAGGTCGTCGAACTGGGAGTTCATCAGCGCGCAGAGCGCCGCGCCCATCGCGACGGTGACGACGAACGCGGAGATCAGCGTCCAGACGGTCGAGGAGACCGTACGGATCTTGGTCCACTCGGAGGTCAGGACCGCGGGTACGGATGCCATCGTCGTCACACCTCCCGGCCGGTGCCGGCCGGGTCGGTCCCGGTCCGCTCGTTCCACTGGTCGCCCCACTGCGGGCCCGCGGGCGGCGGCGCCGCGGCATGGTCCGAGTGCGCGTGGTACTCCACGGAGTCCGCCGTCATCTGCATGAACGCATCCTCCAGGGAGGCCCGCTGGGCACTCAGCTCGTGCAGCACGATCTGGTGCTGCGCGGCCAGCTCTCCCAGCGCCTCGGTCGTGGCGCCGTCGATCTCCAGGACACCGCCGCCCGTCTCGACCACGATCAGGCCCTCCTGATGCAGCACGTCACGCAGCCGCTCCTGCTGCGGCGAGCGCAGCCGTACATAGCTGCGGGAGTTCTGGTGGATGAAATCGGCCATCGACGTGTCGGCGAGCAGCTTCCCCTGACCGATCACGATCAAATGATCGGCGGTGAGCGCCATTTCGCTCATCAGATGGCTGGAGACGAAGATCGTCCGGCCTTCCGCGGCGAGCGCCTTCATCAGATTGCGGATCCAGTGGATGCCCTCGGGGTCCAGACCGTTGACCGGTTCGTCGAAGAGCAGCACCTGGGGGTCGCCGAGCAGCGCCGCCGCGATCCCCAGCCGCTGGCCCATGCCGAGCGAGAAGCCCTTCGACTTCTTCTTCGCCACCGCGGTCAGACCGACGGTGTCCAGCACCTGGGCGACCCGGCTCTCCGGGATGCGGTTGCTCTGCGCGAGACAGAGCAGATTGTTGTACGCGCTGCGCCCGCCGTGCATCGACTTGGCGTCCAGCAGCGCCCCGATGTGCTTGAGGGGCTCGTCCAGATCGCGGTAGTGCCTGCCGTCGATGCGCACCGAACCGCTGGTCGGGTTGTCGAGATCGAGCATCATCCGCATCGTCGTGGACTTGCCCGCCCCGTTGGGCCCCAGAAAACCCGTCACCATCCCGGGCCTGACCCGGCAGGAGAGCCGGTCGACGGCAACCTTGTTGCCGAAGCGCTTGGTGAGACCATCGAGCTCGATCATGCGTTCACGCTAGAACGGCCGCGCGCCCGGCGCCACCACACGGGCGGAACCGGGCGCGCGAGGGGTACGGCTGCGGTACTCGGGATCAGCGGCCCTGCTGGGCCGGGACGCCACGGGTGACCGGCTCGTCGTCGGCCGGGGTGCCGGCGGCGGCGACCGCGGCACCGGTCAGCGTGGCCAGCATCTCGCGGACGTTGGTCAGCTGGGCGTTGATCGAGTCGCGGCGGTTGGTGAGCGCCGCCAGCTCGCGCTCCGATTCGCTGCGGATCCGGTCGGCCTTGGCGTTCGCGTCGGCCACGATGTCCTCGGACTGGCGCTGCGCGGTCTCCACCGTCTGGCGGGCCCGGCGCTCGGCGTCCGTGCGGAGCTTCTCGGCCTCCAGGCGGAGCTGCTCGGCGCGGTGCTCGATCTCGGCGAGGCGCTTCTCGGCCTTGGCCTGACGGGACGCGAGGTCGCGCTCCGACTGGTCGCGGCGCTTGGCCAGGTTGGTCTCGAAGTCCGCGGCGGCCTGGGCGGCCTTGGCGCGGGTCTCCTCGAAGAGCGCGTCGGCCTCCTCGCGCTTCTGCGCGGCGTCCTTCTGCGCCTCGGTCCGCAGCGAGCCGGCCTCACCCTTGGCCTTCTCGACGATCCGGACGCCCTCGTCCTCGGCCTTGGCCTTGCGCTCGGCGGCGAACGTCTCGGCGTCGTTGCGCACCTGCTGGGCGGCGGACTCGGCGAGCTCACGGTGCTGCTCGGCGGCGCGACGGGCCTCCTCGCGCAGGTCCTTCGCCTCCTCCTCGGCCAGGCGGAGGATCTTCTCGACGCGCGCGCCGAGCCCGGCGTACGACGGCTCCGCGTCGCTCACCTGGGCCTGGGCGTTCTGCGTTTCGAGGTGGAGCTCCTCGATGCGCTTTTCCAGGGACGTGATGCGGGTCAGGGCACTATCACGGTCGGCGACGAGCTTGGTAATGCGGTCATCCACCTGACCGCGGTCGTATCCACGTCGCACGAGCTCGAAGCCGAAGGGGGAGGAAGGGTCGCTCATGAGGTTCCTGTCGAATGAGACCGGTGAGGTGATAGAGGGAATCCTAGGGGCCCGGACGGCGTGTCATCGAGCGGATGCCCTTTTGATCTGGAGAATGACACCTCTTTTGAGTGGCTAGCCCCCGCAACTCTTGCCACTCGGAGGGTTGAACGTTCCTGTCGAAGCACGGGACCTGACAACGCGACTACCCCTCGGACGACTTGCCACTCGATCGAGTGCTTGCCGAGGCCCCGGCCTTGACGCCGCCGGAGGAGCCGCCCGAGCCCTTGCCGCCCGGCGTCTCGAAGGACTCCAGGGCCTCCAACACGTCCTGGACGCGGGAGATCTCGGTGTTGATGTCCGCGCGCCGACGCACCAGCAGATCGAGTTCGCGCTTGCCCTCCTCGACCGTGCGCTTCGCCTCGGCCTCGGCGTCCGACCGCAACTTCTCGGCCTCGCGGACCAGCGTGGCCTTCTTCTGCTCGGCCTCCTTGAGCAGCGACTCGGCCCGCTTCACCGCGGCGATCCGGACCTTGCTCGCCTCCGAATTGGCGTCCGCCAGCAGCTCCTTGGCCTTGGCCGCCGCCTCCTCGCGCTGCTCCGTCGCCGCCTTCATCAGATTGTCGACGCGCTCGCCCGCGGTCTTCATCTGCTCGGAGGTCTCCCGCCGGGCCCGGTCGTGCAGTTCCTCGATCTCGCCCTCGATCCGGACCCGCAGCTCCTCGGCACGCTCCCGGATCGCCGTGGCGTCCCGGCGCGCGCCGACCAGCAGCTCGTCCGCGTCCGTACGGGCCCGCTCCACCAGGGAGTTGCCCTCGACGGTCGCCTCGGAGGTGATCCGCACGGCCTCCTTGCGGGCCACGCCCACCATCGTGTCGGCCTGCTCCTCGGCCTCGGTGGCGGCGCGCAGCGCCTCCTCCTGGGCCTTGCTGACGAGCTGGTCGGCCTGCTCGGCGGCGTCGGCCCGCCGCTTCGCCGCGGCCTCCCGCGCCTCGTCGAGCAGCCGGTCCGCCTCCTGGCGGGCCTCGGCGCGCATCTGCTCGGCCGCCGACTCCGCGTCGGCGCGCACCCGCTCCGCCTCCTCGCGGGTGCGGGCCGCGTGCTCCTGCGCCGAGCCGACGGTGGCCGCCGCCTCCGCCCGCAGCCGCTCGGCCTCGTCCGCGGCCTCGCCCGACACCCGGGCCGCCTGCTGCTTCGCCTCGTCGACCAGCGCCGCGGCCTGCTGCGTCGCCTCCTCGACGAGCGCGGTGGCCCGCTGCGCCGACTCCGTACCGATCCGCTCGGCCTCGCTCGTCGCCTCGCCCACCAGCCGGTCGGCCTGGGTCGCGGCGTCGGAACGCATCCGGTTGGCGTCCTCGCGGGCCTCCGCGCGGCTGCGCGCCGCGTCCTGCTCGGCCGAGGCCAGCGCGTCGGAGGCCTCGGTACGCATCCGCTGGCTGTACTCGGCGGTGTCCGACCGCAGCCGCTCCGACTCGGCGATCGCGTCGGCGACGGTCCGCTCCGCCATCGCCTTGGCGGCCTCGGACTCCTCCTGCGCCTCCCGGCGGGTCCGGGAGGCGTCCTCGCCCGCCCGCTCCCGCTCGGCGTGCGCGTCGGCGCGGACCCGGTCCGCCTCCGCCTGCGCCTCGGACTTCGTCCGCTCCGCGACGTGCTCGGCGGCCGAACGCAGCCCGGCGATCTCCTCCTCGGCCTGCTCCTGAAGCCCGCTGACCGCGTCCCGTACCTGCTGGGCGGTCTGCTCGGCCGCGGAGACCAGCTCGGTCGCCCGGCCGTCCGCCTCCTCGACCAGGCGCTGGGCCTCGGCCTGGGCCTCCTCGACCCGCTTGCGGGCGGAGGCCAGCAGCTCCTCGCTCTGCTCGCGGGCCCGCTCGCGCTCCTGGTTCGCCTCGGCGCGCGCCGAGGCGAGGGTCTCCTCGGACTCCCGGCGGCGGCGGTTCGCCTCCTCCTGGGCGGCGGCCAGCGCCTCGGCGGCCTCCGTACCCACCCGCTCCGCGGCCGCGGCGGCCTCGGACCGCACCCGGTCGGCGCTCTCCTGCGCCTCGGACTTCAGCCGCTCGGCCTCGGCGGCGGCCTCGGACCGCAGCCGCACGGCGACGGACTCGCCCTCCGCGCGCGCCTGCGACGCGTCGGCGGCGGCCTCGTCGCGCAGCCGCTCGGCCTCGGTCTCCGCCTGCTCGCGCAGCGTCCGGATCCGCTCGGCGGCCTCCGTCCGCAGTCGCTCGGACTCCTCGTTCGTCTCGCGCCGGATGCGCTCCGCCTCGGCGCGCGCCTCCGTGAGCGCCTGCTCGGCGCCGGTGAGCCGGGTCTCGGCCTCGGTGTGCAGCCGGGCCAGCTCCTCGGCCGCCTCCGCCTGCCGGGCCGCGACCGCGCGCTCGGTCTCCTCGCGCAGCTCCGCCGCCGCCTGCTCGGCGGCCGTGGTGGTCGACCCGGCCTGCTCCTCGGCGTCGGCCCGCAGCTGCTCGGCCTCGGCGCGGGCGCGCTCCAGGGCCTCTTCGGCCTGCTTGCGCAGCGAGGCGGAGCGCTCGGCCGCCTCGGTGCGGACCCGCTCGCTCTCGGTGCTCGCGGTGGAGCGCAGCTCCTCGGCGTCCGCCTTCGCCTTGGCCAGCAGCTCCTCGGCGGTCTTCGCGCCCTCCTCGATCTGCTGGACCGCCTCGCGGCGGGCCTCGCCGCGGATCCGCTCGCCCTCGGCGACCGCCTCGGAGCGCAGCTGCTCGGCCTCGCCGCGCAGCCTGCGCGCCTCCTCCTGGAGCTCGACCGTCTTGGCCCGGTACTCCTTGGTGTCGTCCTTGGCCGCGCCCTTGAGCTGATCGGCCTGCTCGGCGGCCTCGCCGCGCAGCCGGTCCGCCTCGGCCTCCGCCTCGCGGCGGATCCGGTCGGCCTCCTCGCTCGCCGCCCTGGTGGTGGACCGCGCGTCCTCGGACGCCTTGGTCAGCACCTCCTCGGCGCTCCTGGCGGCCTTGGCGAGCTGGGCGGCGGCGTCCTCGGCGGCGGCCGTGCGGGCCTTCTCGGACGCCTCGGACTTCAGCCGGTCCGCCTCGGCGCGGGCGTCGGCGAGCGCCTGCTCGGCCTCCGCCTTGAGGCTCTCGGCGTCCTTGGTCGCCTCGCCGACCAGCCGGGCGATCTCCGACTTGGCCGTACGGGTGCGCTGCTCGTTCTGCGACTCGGCGGCGGCCAGCCGCTTGACCGCGGCCTCCTTCGCCTCGGAGGTGACCTTCTCGGCCTCCAGCCGGGCCTCGCGCAGCTGGGTCTCGGCCTCCTGGATCCGCTGCTCGGCGGCCCGGTTCAGCTCGGTGGTCCGCTGCCGGGTCTGCTCGGTCTCGGCCGTCGTGGACGTACGGAGCTGCTCGGCGTGGCTGGTGGCCTCCTGCGCCTGGCTGGAGGCGGCGTCCAGCAGCCGCTCGGCGTCCTTGCGGGCCCGCAGCAGGATCGCCTCGGCCTCGCTCCGGGCCGACTCCGCCTCGGAACCGAGCCGCTGCCGGGTCTCCTCCGCCAGCCGGTTCGCCTCGGCGCGCGCGGCGGTCAGGGCCTGCTCGGCCTCGGCCCGCGACTCCTCCATGAGCCGGCGGGCCTGGGCCTCCGTCCGGGCCCTGAGCTGCTCGGCCCAGGCGACGTTCTCGTTGACATGGGACTCGACGGTCTGGCGGCGCTCCGCCAGCTCCTGGTCGAGCCGCTGGCGCCGCTGCACCGCCTCGTTGTGCAGCTCGGCCTGGAGCCGGGCCTGGTGCTCGGCGTGCTCCTGGAGGATCCGCTGCGTCTGCGCACGCGCGTCGCGGAGCTCACGCTCGGCGTCGGTGCGCAGCTGCTCCGCCTGGATCTGGGCGTTACGGAGCAACTGCTCGGCCTGGTAGCCGATGTCCGCGCTGTCGTACGCGGGACGGGTCGCGAGATTGCGCCGAGCCTCGTGCAGCTTGGCGCGCAAGACCTCGACCTGGTAACCGAGGTCCTCGGCGTGCTGGACGGCCTTCTCCCGGTCGGTCTTCAGCCGGTCCATCTCGGCTTCGAACCGCGAGAGATGGTCGTCGTCAGCTCGGTGGCTCTCCTGGCGTTCGTAGCCCCGCACTGCGCGGTCCCATCCTTCCCCGAGCTCAACTTCGTTCGAGCAGGGGAGACCCCAACCCTGGTCGCAACTCTCCAACGAGTACCGTTCACGGGTGAACGGCCCCCCGGGGAATGGTGACAGATCAACGGCTGAGGACGCGGCGCGGCCCCGACCCGGCCCCGGCCCGGAACAGCCCACTCTACCGGGCCAGGTATCCGGAGGTCAGTGCTCCGCTGCGGACGTGACCAGTTCGGTGAGGACTCCGTGACAGTCCTTGGGGTGCAGAAAGGTGATCCGGGACCCCATCGAACCGGTCCTGGGCTCCTCGTACAAGACCCTGACCCCCTTCTCCCGGATCTCCGCGGAGTCCGCGTCGACGTCCGCGGTGCCGAAGGCGATGTGGTGGACGCCCTCGCCGTTCTTCGCCAGCCACTTGCCCACGGCCGAGTCCTCCCGGGTCGGCTCCAGGAGCTGGAGGTAGGAAGCGCCGCCGTCGGACGTATCGTTGATCTTGAGCATGGCCTCCCGTACGCCCTGCTCCTCGTTGATCTCGGAATGGAAGACCTCGAACCCGTAGGTCGAGCGGTAGAACTCGACGGTTTCGTCGAGGTCGAAACAGGCGATCCCGATGTGATCGATTCGCGTCAGCATGGAACCAGTGCAGCGCCACACGGATGGTTACGCAACGTGCGCGCCATCACACCCGCTGCCGGATGACGGGCGGGGTACCGCTCAGTACATTCGAGTAAACCCTCGTTCACTCCTCATCCCAAGGGGCGCCCCTCATGTCTGGAACGACCGGTACCACCTCAGTGATCGTCGCGGGCGCGCGGACGCCCATGGGCCGCCTCCTCGGCTCGCTGAAGAGCTTCTCCGGGGCCGACCTCGGCGGCGTCGCCATCAAGGCCGCGCTGGACCGGGCGGGTATCGGCGGCGACCAGGTCGAGTACGTGATCATGGGTCAGGTGCTCCAGGCCGGTGCGGGCCAGATCCCGGCCCGCCAGGCCGCGGTCAAGGCGGGCATCCCGATGAACGTGCCGGCCCTCACCGTGAACAAGGTGTGCCTGTCCGGGCTCGACGCGATCGCCCTGGCCGACCAGCTGATCCGCGCCGGGGAGTTCGACGTCGTCGTCGCCGGCGGCCAGGAGTCCATGACCAACGCCCCGCACCTGCTCCCCAAGTCCCGCGAGGGCCACAAGTACGGTGCGATCGAGATGCTCGACTCCATGGCGTACGACGGTCTGACCGACGCCTACGAGAACATCCCGATGGGTGAGTCCACCGAGAAGCACAACGCCCGCCTCGGACTGAGCCGCGCCGACCAGGACGAGATCGGCGCCCTCTCGCACCAGCGCGCCGCCGCCGCCCAGAAGAACGGCATCTTCGAGGCAGAGATCACGCCGGTCGAGATCCCGCAGCGCAAGGGCGACCCGGTCCTCTTCGCCAAGGACGAGGGCATCCGCCCGGAGACGACCACGGAGTCCCTCGGCCGGCTGCGCCCCGCGTTCGCCAAGGACGGCACGATCACCGCCGGTACCTCCTCGCAGATCTCCGACGGCGCCGCCGCGGTCGTCGTCATGAGCAAGGCCAAGGCCGAGGAGCTGGGCCTGGACTGGATCGCCGAGATCGGCGCCCACGGCAATGTGGCGGGCCCGGACAACTCGCTCCAGTCGCAGCCGTCCAACGCCATCAGGCACGCCCTCAAGAAGGAGGGGCTGGAGGTGGCGGACCTCGACCTCATCGAGATCAACGAGGCCTTCGCCGCGGTCGCCGTCCAGTCGATGAAGGACCTCGGCGTCACCCCGGACAAGGTGAACGTCAACGGCGGCGCCATCGCGCTCGGCCACCCGATCGGCATGTCCGGCGCCCGGGTGGTGCTCCACCTGGCGCTGGAGCTGAAGCGGCGCGGCGGCGGCACCGGCGCGGCGGCGCTGTGCGGCGGCGGCGGTCAGGGCGACGCGCTGATCATCCGCGTCCCCGGCAAGTAGTACGCGGCCGGCAAGCGGTACACGTAGAGCACGCGGCGAGTGAACGGAGCGGTGATGGTGGACGTCCCCACCCTGGTCGAGCAGGCACGCGCGGGCCGGCCGCGGGCGGTGGCCCGGCTCATCTCCCTGGTGGAGGGGGCGTCGCCGCAGCTGCGCGAGGTGATGGCGGCGCTGGCGCCGCTGACCGGCAACGCGTATGTCGTCGGCCTGACCGGCTCTCCCGGTGTCGGCAAGTCGACATCGACGTCGGCGCTGGTCACGGCGTACCGGCGGGCCGGGAAGCGGGTCGGCGTGCTGGCCGTCGACCCGTCCTCGCCGTTCTCCGGCGGGGCGCTCCTCGGCGACCGGGTCCGGATGTCCGAGCACGCCTCCGACCCGGGGGTCTACATCCGGTCCATGGCCACCCGCGGCCATCTGGGCGGACTGGCCTGGTCGGCGCCGCAGGCGATCCGGGTGCTCGACGCGGCGGGCTGCGACGTGATCCTGGTGGAGACGGTCGGTGTCGGCCAGTCGGAGGTGGAGATCGCCTCCCAGGCCGACACCTCCGTCGTCCTGCTGGCACCCGGGATGGGCGACGGCATCCAGGCGGCGAAGGCCGGAATCCTGGAGATCGGCGATGTGTACGTCGTCAACAAGGCCGACCGGGACGGCGCGGACGCCACCGCGCGCGAGCTCAACCACATGCTGGGCCTCGGCGAGGCGCGCGGCCCCGGCGACTGGCGCCCGCCGATCGTGAAGACGGTCGCCGCCCGGGGCGAGGGCATCGACGAGGTCGTCGAGGCGCTGGAGAAGCACCGGGCGTGGATGGAGGAGCACGGCGTACTCGCCGAGCGGCGCGCGGCCCGCGCGGCCCGCGAGGTCGAGACCATCGCCGTCACCCGCCTGCGCGAGCGCATCGGTGACCTGCACGGCGACCGCCACCTCGGGGCCCTCGCCGAACGCATCGTCGCGGGCGGCCTCGACCCGTACACGGCGGCGGACGAACTGGTGGCGGGGCTCACCGGCGAGGACTGACCGGGCGCGCGGGCCGGGCGGCCGGGCCGGGGGCGGCGTGCGGGCCGCCTTCCGGACCGCGCTCCGTCCGCGGCGCGCCTGACGGGTCTTCCGGGGCCCCGGGCTCGCTCGACCGGGCCGGGCGCCGCGGGCGCGGGCGGCGCCGGGCCCGGCCGTCCACGGGCGATCACGGCGGCCGCCGCTCCCGCGGGCCGGACCCTCGCGGGGGTCACTCGTCGGCGGTACTCGCGGCGGACGCCTCGAGCGAGTCGTCGCCCCTGAGGTAGCGGCCCGGGGAAGTGCCGACGGTTCGCCGGAACGCCGCGAGGAAGGCGCTCGACGTCGCGTACCCCACGGTGTGCGCGACCCGGGAAACGGGCTGGCCCTCGGCGAGGAGGGGAAGCGCGGCGCGCAGCCGGACATGGGTGCGCCAGCGGTCGAAGTTCATCCCGGTGTCGTGGACGAACAGCCGGGTGAGAGTGCGCCGGCTCACCCCGACGGCCCGTGCGTGCGCCTCGATGCTCCGGGCGTCCGCGGGGTCGGCGAGCAGCGCGTCGGCCACGGCGCGTACGCGGTCGTCGGCGGGACCCGGTACGTCGATGGGCGCGGCCGGCAAGGGGCGCAGCAGATCCAGGACGACCGCCTCGGCCCGCAGCCGCGCGTCATCCGGGAGGTTCTCGCGGCCGAGGTAGGAGATCAGTTGCGCCAGCAGCCCGTCGACGCCGACCGGTGTGGGTTCCGTCCAGTCCTGATCGCATCTGTCCGGTTCGAAGTAGAGGCTGCACAGTACCGCGTCGCGGGTCGCACCGGTCCGGTGGACGGTCCCGGCGGGCAGCCACAACGCCCGGGTACGGGGCAGGACCCAATAGGCGTCGTCGACGGCGACGCCGAGCACCCCGCTTCTCGCCCAGGCCAACTGGTGCTGCGGGTGGCTGTGCGGGACGAACCACTGTCCGGACACCAGCGGAAAGGTCCCGACGACGATGGCGCCCACGCCGGTCGGGACGGCCCCGAAGACGGCATCGGTCATGTCCCCCAGCGTATGTCCCCAACGCGCTACGACGTGGCCCGGTAGCGCATCGCGGCCATCGGTGCGGCTGCATAGCGTCGTCCCATGCCGATCGATCTCTCGCGCCACAGGCGCAGCCGCAGTGTGCACGGACCGCTCATGAGCACAGGACACCCGGCATGACCTCGTTATCGACCACGGCCGGTACCGAGGCCGTCGGTCGTCGCCGTGGACCGGCCCTGGTGGTGCTGTGCTTCGTACAGTTCATGCTCGTCCTGGACGACAACGTGGTGAGCGTCGCGCTCCCCAGCATGCGTGACGATCTGGGCTTCGGCAGCGCGGGCCTGGCCTGGGTCGTCAACGCCTACTTCCTCGCCTTCGGCGGGCTGTTGCTGCTGTTCGGCCGCATGGCGGACCTGCTGGGCCGACGCCGTGTCTTCCTGACCGGTGTGGCGCTGTTCGGCGCGGCGAGTCTGGTCTGCGGGCTCGCGCAGGAGCCCTGGCAGCTCGTGACCGGGCGGTTCGTCCAGGGCGCGGGCGCGGCCATGGCCGGCCCGGCCTCGCTGGCACTGATCACGCTTCTCTTCCCGGCGCCCGGGGAACGTGCCAGGGCGTTCGCCATATGGGGCGGGATCGCGGCCCTGGGCGGCACGGCGGGTCTGGTCGTCTCCGGCGCGCTGACCGGCCTCGCGTCCTGGCGCTGGATCTTCCTGATCAACCTGCCAGTGGCTCTGGCTGCCGTGGTGCTGCTCCCGCGCCTGGTCCCCGAGAGCCGGGCCGGGCGCGCGGCACGCCTCGACGTACCCGGTGCGGTGCTGGGCACCGGTGCTCTGGTGGCACTGGTCTACGGACTGCTCCGGGCCGGTGAGTCGGGCTGGGGGGACATGACCGCTTCCGGGCCCGTGGCCGTCGCCGTGCTCCTGGCCGTCGCCTTCGTCGCGGTCGAGGCACGGACCACCGCGCCGCTGGTGCCGTTGTCGTTCCTGGCCGTCCGGTTCCGCGCCGTCGCCAACGGGGCGACCCTGCTGTTCTCCGCCGCCATGTACGCGATGGCCTTTCTGCTGATGGTGCATCTGCAGACCGTGCTGGACTACCGCCCGCTCACGGCCGGCCTCGCCTATCTGCCCTACGGCGCGGGCATCCTGACGGGCATGTGGCTCTCCTCCCGGGCGGTGACGAGGCTCGGCGTGCGACCGGCCCTCGTCATGTCGTTCCTGATCACCACGGGCGGGCTGTTGCTGCTGTCCGGGGTGTCGCCGAGTGACGGCTACGCCTCCGGAGTACTGCCCGGCATGCTCGTCACCAGCCTCGGGTGCGGACTGTGCCTGCCCGCCCTGACCGTCGCGGCGCTCACGGGCACCACCGAGGAGGACGCCGGGCTCGGCTCGGCCGTGCTGAGCTCCGGTCAACAGGTCGGAGGCGCCGTGGGGGTGGCGGTGCTGGTCGCGCTGGCCACCCGCCGCGGCGACGCGCCGACCGCACGGGCCGACCCGCTGCACGCCGCGACGGAAGGCTTCTCGTTCGCGCTCACCGTCGCTGCCGCCGTCCTCGTGCTCGGCGCCGTCCTCCTGGCCGTTCTGCTCGGGAAGGGCCACCGTCCAAAGGATGTGCTCGACGCCGGGGAGGTCCCGGCCGACCACGGGCACCGTACGTAGCCGCCACGCCGGTCGGCGCTGTCGCGAGGCTCCCGTCACGGAGGGCTCCCGGCCGGAACGGTTCATGGGCGAGGCCCCGGGAAGCGTCCCCCCTCTCGTGAAGGGAAGGGGGGACGTGCTCCTCCCGGGCTCCCTGGACGGAAGGGCGCTCGGCGGACGCGCGCCCCGGCGACCCGCAGGGGCTGCGGCCTCAGTCGTCGTCGCCGTCGCGGTCGTCGTCCCCGTGGTCGTCGTCCGCCCGGTCCGCCGTCACCTTGCCCGACCGCGCGTCGACATGCAGCTCGTGCCGCTCGCCGTTCCTGCCCCGGACGTCGACCTCCCAGTGCGCCGTCCGGCCGCTCCGGCCGTCGTGGTCGTCCAGCTCGATCGACGTCACGGTCCCGGGGTACGCCTTCAGCGCGGCGTCCACCGCCGCGTCCGGCGACACCCGGGCCGTGCGGGGGGCGCGGCGGTCGTCGTCATCGTCGTCGGAGACATGCCGGCCGAGCACCTTGCCGTTGCCCGGGTCCACCGTCACGTCGTGCCGGGTCCGGTCGGAGCCGTAGACGTCGAGCTCCCAGACGAGGCGGCCGTCCTCGTCGTCCAGCTCGGCCTCGGTGACCGTGCCGGGGACGGCCCGGACGGCGGCGGCGACCGCCTCCTTCACGTCGACCCGGGCGGTCTCGCCGCCCGCCACGCTGCTCCGGCCGGCGTGGTCGCGGCCGTCGTCGTCCGCGAAGGCGACCGCCGTGGCGGCTCCGCCGCCGACGAGCACGGCAGCGGCGACGGCGGCGATGACGATCTTGCGCTTCATGAGGGTTCCTCCCCGTTCGGGTGGTCGCTTTCGACGAGGACCACAGTGCCCGGGAGATGCTGAACGCAGCCTGAAGCCACCTGAAGCCGTCTTCAGGTTCGGTTTGCGACCCTGTGCGTATGCGCCTGTTGATCGTGGAGGACGAGAAGCGGCTCGCGACGGCCCTGGCCGCGGGGCTCACCGCCGAGGGCTTCGCCGTGGACGTGGTGCACGACGGTCTCGAAGGGCTGCACCGGGCCGCCGAGGGGGTCTACGACCTCCTCGTCCTCGACATCATGCTGCCGGGGATGAACGGTTACCGGGTCTGCGCCGCACTGCGCGCCGCCGGGCACGAGACGCCCATCCTGATGCTCACGGCGAAGGACGGCGAGTACGACGAGGCGGAGGGCCTCGACACCGGGGCCGACGACTATCTGACCAAGCCGTTCTCGTACGTCGTGCTGGTGGCCAGGATCAGGGCGCTGCTGCGGCGCCGAGGGGGCGGCTCCGGCTCCCCGGTGGTCACCGTGGGCGCCCTGCGGATGGACACCGCGGCCCGCCGCGTCCATCTCGGCGAGGCGGAGATCACGCTCACCGCCAAGGAGTTCGCGGTGCTGGAGCAGCTCGCGCTGCGGGCCGGGCAGGTGGTGAGCAAGGCGGACGTCCTGGAACACGTCTGGGACTTCGCCTACGACGGCGACCCGAACATCGTCGAGGTGTACGTGAGCGCGCTGCGCCGCAAGCTCGGCGCGGCAGCCATCCGTACGGTGCGCGGCGCCGGGTACCGGCTGGAGGCGCTGTGAGGTCGGTCCGCGCCAGGGCCGCGCTCGGCGCCACCGTGGTGGTCGCCCTCGCGCTGGCGGGCGCCGGGTTCGCCGTGCTCCTCGTCCTGCGCGCCAACCTCACCGACCAGGCGGGGCTCCAGGCCGAGGTGGTGGCCCGGGAGGTGGCCGGGCAGCTGGCCCTGGACGTGCCGTACGACCGGCTGGAGACCCGTGACGAGGAGGACCACCCGGTCCAGGTGACCGACGAGGACGGGCGGGTGGTCGCCGTCTCCAAGGACCTCCGGGCGATCTCCGGGACCGGTACGGACCGGGTCACGCCGGTCCCGTCACCGTCCGCGGGCGGCTCCGACGGCGACGGCGATGACGATGACGATGACGGCGATGACGATGACGACGGGGGCCGGGGCGCCCCTGGCCGCGGTGAAGTCGACTCCGACGAACCGCACTTCGCCAACGGAACCGCCACCGTCGACGGCGACACGGCCGACTACCGCTTCGCGTCCGTCCGGGCGACGACCTCCGCCGGGGTGACCCTGACCGTCCACGCGGGCGCCCCGCTCGCCGCCGAGCAGGAGGCCGTGGGCACCGTGCGGGGCGCGATGCTGACCGGGCTGCCGGTGCTGCTGCTCGTCGTCGCCGGGGTGACCTGGCTGGTGACCCGGCGGGCGCTGCGGCCGGTCGAGGGCATCCGGCGCGAGATGGCCGCGATCACCGCGTCCGAGGACCTGAGCCGACGGGTGCCGGAGCCCGGCTCGCGCGACGAGGTCGCCCGGCTGGCCCGTACGACCAATGAGACGCTCACCGCGCTGGAAGCCTCCGTCGAGCGGCAGCGGCGCTTCGTGGCCGACGCCTCGCACGAACTGCGCAGCCCGATCGCCTCGTTGCGCACCCAGCTGGAGGTCGGGGCGGCCCATCCGGAGCTGCTGGACGTGCCGGGAGCCGTCGCCGACACCGTACGGCTCCAGGCGCTGGCCGCCGATCTCCTGCTGCTGGCCCGGCTGGACGCGGGGGAGCGGCCGGGGCGCACGGTGCTGGACCTCGGCGCGCTGGTCCGCGAGGAGGTCTCGCAGCGCGGTGGCGACCGGATTCCGGTGACGGTCTCCGTGCCGGAGTCCGGGGCGTTCGAAGTGGCCGGATCACGCGGGCAGTTGGCGCGGGTGATCGGCAATCTGCTGGACAACGCGGAGCGCCATGCGCGCAGCGCGGTGACCGTCTCGGTGTCCGCGGCGGAGCGGGGCGGCGTGGTGGTCGCCGTCACCGACGACGGGGCCGGAGTGCCGCCGGACGAGCGCGAGCGGATCTTCGAGCGCTTCGTACGGCTCGACGACGCCCGCGCCCGGGACGACGGCGGTGCGGGGCTGGGCCTGGCCATCGCCCGGGACGTCGCCGTCCGGCACGGCGGCCGGCTCACGGTCGACGGTGCGCCGGAGGGCGGCGCCCGGTTCGTGCTCCGGCTGCCGGGGGCCGACTGACCGGCCGCCGGTTCGTGCTCCGGCCGCGAGGGGGGTCGACTGACCGGCCTGCCGGTTCGTGCTCCGGCTGCCGGAGGTTCACTGACCATCCGCCGGTTCGTACTCCGGCCGCCAGGGGTCCACTGACCGGCCGCCCGTTCGTGCCCGCCCGGCCGCCCGTTCGTGCCCGCCCGGCCGGCCCGGTCGTGCGTCGACCCGCCGTGCGCCGCCCGGCCCTGGGTCAGACCTTGCCGCGTCGTCCGCGGAGGTGATCGGCGACCGGGTTCAGCGCCGCCTGGAGGTTCGCCAGCGCCTCCGGGGTCAGCAGGTCCATGAAGTGCTTGCGGACCGACGCCACGTGGTGCGGCGCCACCTTGCGCATCGTCGCCGCGCCCTCGTCGGTGAGGACGGCGTACAGACCGCGCCGGTCGGACTCGCAGTTCTCCCTGCGGACCAGGCCGGCGCTCTCCATCCGGGTGATCTGGTGCGAGAGCCTGCTCTTGGACTGGAGCGTGGCGGCGGCGAGGTCGCTCATCCGCATGCGCTGGTCGTCCGATTCCGAGAGGTTGACCAGGATCTCGTAGTCGTTGTTGGTCAGGCCGAACGGCTGGAGATCCTTCTCCAGCTGGTGCATCAGCAGCCTGCTGACGTCCAGGTGGGTGCGCCAGGCGCACTGCTCCGCGTCGTTCAGCCAGCGGGTGGCCGTCTCGGTCTCCATATATGGATTCTACCTAAGAAGTTGAAAGCTGGACGAAGTGGGGAGTCCGACGGCCGGCACCCGTCCGGAGGCGGATCCGGGGGCGGGGTGCGGACGGTCGACGTCACACTCCGCAGACTACCGTTCACAACCCGAAGCGGCGCTGGAGGTCCCCGAGCTGGCCGGGCCTGCGGGGTGAGGCGCCAGGTTGACCCGCGCCGCCCGGCACCCCGGCCTGCCCCGGCACCGCGCCCGTCGGCTGTTCGGCCATCAGGATCTCGGTCGACTGGAGCAGCACCGTGCCCGCCCCCACGAACTCGAACTGGTGCTCCTCGCCGGAGGTGCCCCCGATGCCGGTCAGCGACCGCAGCCCGCCCAGTACGCCCGTCATGTAGCCGTGGTCGTAGTGGTGGCACGGCGAGGGGCAGTCCGCCCAGCCCACCAGGGCCTGCGGGTCGACCCGGAGCGGCGGCTCCATGAAGACCACCGGGCCGTTGGAGGCGGCCACGAACTTCCCCGTGCCGATCAGCGTCAGGAAACCCGGCACGATCGACTGCTTGAGTGCCAGCGAGGGCTGGTAGGCGAGGAGGTTGCCCGAGCGGATCGTCAGGTTCCCCTCGTCCAGGTCGTACGAGTTCACGTCGAAGGCCCGGTCCGCGAGCAGCATCTTGCCGCTGCCCTCGGCCACCACCCAGTCGCTCGCGTGCAGCGGCGAATGGAAGCTCGTACGGATCAGCCGCTCGAAGCGGCCGTGCCCGATGCCGTTGAAGTCGATCCGCCCGTAATAGGCGATCATCTTGCCCTTCTGCAGGAACCACTGGCTCCCCTTGAGCTCCACGCAGAAGGTGTACGAGTTGACGTTGTCGTCCGACGGCAACGTCATCGGGTCGAAGACCGGCGTGCTCACAGCTTCTCCTCCGAGGCCTGGACGTACACCGCGCCACTGCCGCTCAGCTCCAGCTGGAACGCCTCGCCGGAGCCGCGCCCCACCATGTCGCGCCAGCCGAGCGCGGTCGAGAGCTTGTTCCGTACGTCGCCGTGGTGCGCGACGTACGCCTGCGGGTCCACGTGCACGGGGCGGCCGGGAGCGATCGGCAGCTCGATCACCCCGCCGTGGGCCATCACCGCGACCGCGCCGTGGCCCTTGAGCGTGGTGGTGAACAGGCCCTGCCCGGTCACCTGGCCGCGCACCATGCCCATCACCCCGCCCTGCGAGCCCATGAACATCGTGCCCTGCTGGAGCGACCCGTCGAAGGCGAGCAGCCGGTCGGCCTCCACGTACAGGGTGTCACCGGCCAGGTCGATCACCTGGATGTGGTGGCCGCCGTGGCCGAACATCACCGTTCCGCTGCCCTCGACCGTCATCAGCGGGGTCGCCTCGTTGGCCACCCGCCGCCCGATCATCGACATCACGCCGCCCTGGCCGCCCTGGATGTTCGGCGTGAACGACACCTCGCCGCGGTAGGCGAGCATCGCGCCCCGCTGGCTGAACATCTTCTGGCCGGGGACCACCGTCGCCTCGACCATCTTCGAGTTGATCTCGCGGAACGGCATCAGACGTCGCCCCCGATGGTGTTCCGCTCGCTCGGCTGGACGTAGACGACGCCCTCGCCCTCGAACCGGATCTGGAAGGACTCCCCGGAACCCTCGCCGATCAGTGTCCGGAAGTTGACCCCGGACTGGAGGTGCTGCTGGAGGCTGCCCTGGTGGGCGATGTAGGCGCCGGGGTCGACGAACAGCGGGTACTGGGCCGAGACCCGCAGCGCCACCGCCGAGCCGTCCGACATGATCGCCACCTGGCCGGTGCCCTCGACGGTGGTGGTGAACAGGCCGTTGCCGCTCGCCCCGCCGCGCAGACCGGTGAAGGTGGTGCCGGTGCGCAGCCCGGCGTCGGTGCAGAGCAGATTGCTCGCCTCGACGTGGAGCTTGTCGCCGTGCAGCGAGACGAGGCTGATCTCGCTCGCCCGGTCCGCGAAGTAACAGGTGCCCTGGCCGGTCACCTCCATCACGGACATCTGCTCGCCGGTCAGCCGCCGGGTCACGATGCCGCGCAGCCCGTCACCGCCGCCCGTCATCTTCTTGAACGTCATCCGGCCGTCGTACGCGACCATCGAGCCGTTCTTCGCCTTCACGGCGTCGCCGGCCAGGTCGACGGCGAGCGTTCTGCTGCCTTGGAGTCGGAACATTGCCACGGGGCGACGTTAGCCGCAGGCCCCCCGGCGGGGACAGGACCCGGGGACGGATCCGGCCCCTGAACCGCCCCTGATACGCATCCGGTACGGGATCCGTACGCAACCGGGACGTATGCCGTGTGGCCGGGGGCCGCCTCCGCCACCCCCGGCGCCGGGCGCCGCCCGCGGCGATGCCACAATGGGGCGAGCTTGTGCCCGTATTCACAAGCCGTCACCGTCCTCCCACCGAAGGTGCCCTCGTGGACATCAAGACCGCCACCGCCCTGCACCGGCTGCGCCTCATCTCGATTCCCGAGGCGCTCTCCTTCCCGGCGCTGATCATCTTCGGCTCGGTCCTCAGCCGGGTCTCCGACATCGACTTCCTGATGATGCCGCTGGGCATCCTGCACGGCGTGCTGTTCGTGATCTACGCCGTCCTGCTGCTCGACGTGTGGGCGAAGACCAAGTGGCCGCTGAAGCGCGTCGCGCTCTTCTTCCTGCTGGCCCTGCTGCCGTTCGGCGGGCTGTACGGCGACAAGCTGCTCAAGCGCTACGAGGCCGACGGCGTCATCGCCGCCCGTGCCCGCCGCGAGGGAGTGGTCAGCGCATGATCGTCGCGTTCTCGGTCAGCCCGCTGGGTGTCGGCGAGGACGTCGGCGAGTACGTCGCCGACGCCGTCCGGGTCGTCCGCGAGTCCGGCCTGCCCAACCGCACCGACGCCATGTTCACCTCCATCGAGGGCGAGTGGGACGAGGTCATGGACGTCGTCAAGCGCGCGGTGGCGGCCGTCGAGGCGCGGGCCGGCCGGGTCTCCCTCGTACTGAAGGCCGATATCCGCCCGGGGGTCACCGACGGTCTGACCTCCAAGGTCGAGACGGTGGAGCGCTACCTGGCGGACTGACGCCCACCCCGCTGCCGAAGCCCCCGCCCCTCCGCCGGAGGAGCGGGGGCTTCGCGCATGCCGGAACGGGGCCGCGGGGCGGGCGTCCCCGTCGTTCAAGGGGCCTCGCGGGCGGGCCGGGCCGCGTCGGCGCCCGAGGACCTCGCTCGGCCTGTGACCTCCGGCGCGGCTCAGTGCTCCGGCACGGCCAGCGCGGTCCCGAGCGGCGTCCGCTCGTACAGCACCTGGTGGCCGTAGCGGCGCGAGGTCAGCAGCCCCGCCGCGCGCAGCACCGACAGATGGTCCGACACGGAAGACGCCGCGAGGCCCAGCCGGTGCGCGAGGGCGCTCGGGCCGGCCGGTTCGTCCAGGGCGCACAGGACGTCGGCCCGGTTGCGCCCCAGCAGCCGGGCGAGCGCCTGCGGGGTGCGGTCGGCGGGCTCCGCCCACAGGCCGCCGATCCCCCGCGCGGGGTAGATCACCGCGGGCAGCCAGGGCGGTTCGTACCCGCTGATCACGTCCGGCCAGGCGAACACGCTCGGCATCAGGACAAGGCCCTGCCCGCCGAGCACCCGGGAGTGCCGGCCCCGCATCCCGGCCAGCGTGAGGGTCGAGTCCGTCCAGCTCAGCTGGTGGCTCAGCTCGCCGAGCAGCCGCGCGAAGCCGACTTCGGCGAGCCTGCGCGAGTGGTACGCGATGTCCGCCTCCAGCAAGGCGCGCAGCCTCGGCCAGTCCGGCTCCACCAGCGTGTGCCAGGCCCGCTCCAGCAGTGCGGCCGACTCGTGGAGCGTCCGCTCGGGGTCGGCCAGCAGGGCCCGGCCGGCGGGGGAGTCCAGCGCCCCCGGCTGGCCGGCGAGGGCCAGGGCCAGGTCCTCGCGCACCAGCCGGGAGTCGATGGCGCGCACCCCGGCGATCTCCTCCTCGAACGAGGCGTAGGGCCCCAGCGGCGGCGGACAGAGGAAGTCCGGGTTGTGTCCGCCCTCCGGCATCAGCGACCACAGCGGCCTCAGATCGAGGCCCTCGGCGGCCTCCCGGACGCGCCGCAGCCACGGCTGGTGGTAGCTGTGCCGCCCGGGGCGCAGAAGGGTGCGCACCGCGGCCTGGGTCTCCCAGAGCGGGGAGAGCGCGAACCGGCAGCGGAGCAGGTCGCTCTCGTCGAAATGCAGGTGGAACGACATGGGCGGCCCCGCGAAGATTCGGCTGAGGCCGAAAGTCTACGGAGCGGCGCCCCGCTCCTCCAGGCTGCGGCCATGCCGAGCAACAGCCCCACCCCGGCGGGCGGCCCCCGTGACGCCGCGGACACCCCGCAGGGCCCCACGGCCCCCGCGCCCCGCGCCGCGAGCGCCCGCCCCGAGCCGCCGCGCCCGGCTCCCGCCCCGGAGCACGCCGAGCCCCTGGACCCGGAACCGGCGCCCGCGCTCCGGGACGGGGCCGGTGCGGCGGCCGCGGAGTCCACCGCCCGCGGCTACCGCGCCGTCTTCGCCGTACGGGAGTTCCGGGCGGTCTTCGCCGCGCATCTGCTCTCGCTGCTCGGCGTCGTGGTCAGCGAGCTCGCGCTCACCGTGCTCGTCTACGACCTCACCGGTTCGCCCCTGCTCAGCGCCCTCACCTTCGCGCTCGGCTTCCTGCCGTACCTCGTCGGCGGCACGCTCTTCGCCGGGGTCGCCGACCGGTACCCGGCCCGCCGGGTGCTGGTCACCTGCGATCTGATCTGCGCGGGCTGCGTGGCCGTCATGGTGCTGCCGGGCACCCCGGTCGGCGCGCTCCTCGCGCTGCGCTGCCTCGTCGCCTCCGTGTCACCGGTCTTCACCGGAACGAGGATGGCCGCGCTCACCGACATCCTGGGCGAGGGCGACCTCTACGTACTGGGCCGCTCGCTGCTGCGGATCGTCTCGCAGAGCGCGCTGCTGGCCGGCTTCGGGGTGGGCGGGGTGCTGCTCGCCGCGTTGTCCGCGCGCGGGGCGATCACGATCACCGTCGGGACGTTCCTCTGCTCGGCGGCGCTGCTCCGCTTCGGCACCCGCCCCCGGCCCGCCAGGACCGGCGGCGGTGGCGGCGGGGCGCTGCTCAGGGAATCGCTGGCCGGGGCCCGTGTCGTCTTCGCCGACCGCAGGATCCGCGCGCTGATGCTGCTCTTCTGGGTGCCCGCGCTGTTCGTCGTCGCCCCGGAGGCGCTCGCCGCCCCGTACGCGGACGAGATCGGTGTGGGCAGCGCCGCGCTGGGGCTGCTGATGTGCGCGATGCCGGTCGGGCACATCGCCGCCGAGCTGTACGCGGGCGCCGTCCTGACGCCGCGCGTCCGCTCCCGGATCGTGCTGCCCGTCGCCGCCGCCGGGCTGCTGCCGCTCCTGCTGTACGGGTTCCGTCCCGGCCTGGTCCCGGCCCTGGTGGCGCTCGCGCTGGCCGGGGTGGGGGCGGCGTACATCATCGGCCTCGACCAGTGGTTCGTCGACGCCGTCCCGGAGGAGCTGCGGGGCCGGGCGATGACCCTGCTCACCGCGGGGCTGATGACGGTCCAGGGCATCGGCATGGCCCTGGCGGGGGTCGCCGCCGAGTTCTTTCCCGTCCATCAGGTGGTGGCCGGTGCCGGTGCGGTCGGGACGCTCTGTCTGCTCCCGCTCGTCCTGGAGGTCAGGAGGACCGCGCCCGCCCCAGGTATTCGGACCGAAGTTCGAGACAGGGCTGACCAGCATATGACCAGTGGGTAAGGTCGGTGCCGTGCCGAAGCCGCTCAGTCTCCCCTTCGACCCCATCGCCCGCGCCGACGAACTCTGGCAGCAGCGCTGGGGCCCCGTGCCCTCGATGGGGGCGATCACCTCGATCATGCGCGCCCAGCAGATCCTGCTGGGCGAGGTCGACGCGGTCGTCAAACCGTACGGACTGACCTTCGCGCGCTACGAGGCACTGGTGCTGCTCACCTTCTCCAAGGCCGGTGAGCTGCCGATGTCCAAGATCGGTGAGCGGCTGATGGTGCACCCCACCTCCGTCACCAACACCGTGGACCGGCTGGTGCGCTCCGGCCTGGTCGCCAAGCGCCCCAACCCCAACGACGGCCGCGGCACCCTCGCCTCCATCACCGACAAGGGCCGCGAGGTCGTCGACGCGGCGACCGAGGACCTGATGGCCATGGAGTTCGGGCTCGGCGCGTACGACGCGGAGGAGTGCGCGGAGATCTTCGCCATGCTGCGCCCGCTGCGGATCGCCGCGCAGGATTTCGACGAGGCGTGACGGAGGGGGAGCGGGGCGTAGAACGGCGTTTCGAGAGCCCGGCCCGCTGCAAGATCGCCCCGGCTGTCCGGTTACGCTCGATGCCATGAAACGCAGTGTGCTGACCCGGTACCGGGTGATGGCCTACGTCACCGCCGTCATGTTGCTGGTGCTCTGCACCTGCATGGTCTTCAAGTACGGCTTCGACAAGGGCGAGGACCTGACGCTCGTCGTCTCCCAGGTCCACGGTGTGCTCTACATCATCTATCTGATCTTCGCCTTCGACCTCGGCTCCAAGGCGAAGTGGCCGATGGGCAAGCTGCTGTGGGTGCTGGTCTCCGGCACCATCCCGACGGCCGCGTTCTTCGTCGAGCGCAAGGTCGTCCGCGAGGTCGAGCCGCTGATCGCCGACGGTTCCCCCGCCACCGCCGGGGCCTGAACCGGCCGGACCCCGGTCCGCACCCCCCGAAACCGCCCCGCGCCGAAGCGCCGGGCGGTTTCCCATCGACATTTACTAGGACGTCCTAGTAAATTCGAAGGTATGGACGCTGACGCGATCGAGGAAGGCCGCCTCCGCTGGCAGGCCCGTTACGACAAGGCCCGCAAGCGTGACGCGGACTTCACCACACTCTCCGGTGACCCGGTGGAGCCCGCGTACGGCCCCCGCCCGGGTGACACGTACGAGGGATTCGAGCGGATCGGCTGGCCCGGCGAGTACCCCTTCACCCGGGGGCTCCACCCCACCGGCTACCGCGGCCGGACCTGGACCATCCGCCAGTTCGCCGGCTTCGGCAACGCCGAGCAGACCAACGAGCGCTACAAGATGATCCTCGCCGCGGGCGGCGGCGGGCTCAGCGTCGCCTTCGACATGCCGACGCTGATGGGCCGCGACTCCGACGACCCCCGTTCGCTCGGCGAGGTCGGTCACTGCGGCGTGGCCATCGACTCCGCCGCCGACATGGAGGTCCTCTTCAAGGACATCCCGCTCGGTGACGTCACCACGTCCATGACGATCAGCGGTCCCGCCGTCCCGGTCTTCTGCATGTACCTGGTCGCCGCCGAGCGCCAGGGCATCGACCCGGGCGTGCTCAACGGCACGCTCCAGACCGACATCTTCAAGGAGTACATCGCGCAGAAGGAGTGGCTCTTCCAGCCCGAACCCCATCTGCGCCTCATCGGCGACCTGATGGAGCACTGCGCCCGCGACATCCCCGCCTACAAGCCGCTCTCCGTCTCCGGCTACCACATCCGCGAGGCCGGGGCGACGGCCGCGCAGGAGCTGGCGTACACCCTCGCCGACGGCTTCGGCTACGTGGAGCTCGGCCTCTCCCGCGGCCTGGACGTCGACACCTTCGCTCCCGGCCTCTCCTTCTTCTTCGACGCGCACCTCGACTTCTTCGAGGAGATCGCCAAGTTCCGCGCGGCCCGCCGGATCTGGGCCCGCTGGATGAAGGAGACCTACGGCGCGAAGACCGACAAGGCGCAGTGGCTCCGCTTCCACACCCAGACCGCCGGGGTCTCGCTCACCGCCCAGCAGCCGTACAACAACGTCGTGCGGACGGCCGTGGAGGCGCTCTCCGCGGTGCTCGGCGGCACCAACTCGCTGCACACCAACGCCCTCGACGAGACCCTCGCGCTCCCCTCCGAGCAGGCCGCCGAGATCGCGCTGCGCACCCAGCAGGTGCTGATGGAGGAGACCGGCGTCGCCAATGTGGCCGACCCGCTGGGCGGTTCCTGGTACGTCGAGCAGCTCACCGACCGGATCGAGGCCGACGCCGAGAAGATCTTCGAGCAGATCAAGGAGCGCGGCACCCGGGCCCACCCGGACGGGCAGCACCCCATCGGGCCGATGACCTCCGGCATCCTGCGCGGCATCGAGGACGGCTGGTTCACCGGCGAGATCGCCGAGTCCGCCTTCCGCTACCAGCAGTCGCTGGAGAAGGGCGACAAGCGGGTCGTCGGCGTCAACGTCCACCACGGCTCGGTCACCGGCGACCTGGAGATCCTGCGGGTGAGCCACGAGGTCGAGCGCGAGCAGGTGCGGGCGCTCGGCGGCCGCAAGGACGCCCGGGACGACGCCCGGGTGAAGTCGGCGCTGGACGCGATGCTGGCCGCCGCCCGTGACGGCTCCAACATGATCGCGCCGATGCTCGACGCGGTCCGGGCCGAGGCGACGCTCGGGGAGATCTGCGGGGTCCTGCGTGACGAATGGGGCACCTACACGGAGCCGCCCGGCTTCTGAGCGACGCCCTGTGCGGAGGCCGCCCCCAGCCCCGCGAGCAGCAGCACGGTGAAGCGCCGGGCCCAGTCCACGTCGACGGGCTCGGCGCTCACCAGCACCCGGTGCACGACCGCGCCGGCGATCACGTCGAAGATCAGGTCGGCGGTGGTGGACGCCATGTCCTCGTCCTGCTCGACGGGCAACTCCCCGCGCTCCTGGGCCCGTTGGCGGCCCTGGAGGACCAGCCGCTTCTGCCGGTCCACGATCGAGTCGCGGATCCGGGTCCGCAGCGCCTCGTCGCGCGTCGACTCCGCGACCACCGCCATCAGCGCCGTCCGGGTCTCCGGCCGCTCCAGCAGCGCGGCGAACTGAAGCACCACCGCCTGCACATCGGCCGACAGGCTGCCCAGATCGGGCAGCTCCAGTTCGTCGAAGAGGACCGCGACGGCGTCCACGACCAGTTCGTTCTTGCCCGCCCAGCGCCGGTACAGGGTCGTCTTGGCGACCCCGGCCCGCGTCGCCACGTCGCCCATCGTCAGCTTCGACCAGCCCAGATCGACCAGCGATGCCCGGGTCGCCTCCAGGATCGCCTCGTCGGCGGCGGCGCTGCGCGGGCGTCCCGTTCGAGGGGGCCGGGGGTGGCTGCGGCTCAGCATGCCGTGACCATACCGGTCAGTAAGTAGAACGGACCGGCCCCGATCACCGTGAGACAGATCACCGGTCGCACCTGTGCGCGAGGGGTGCCCGCCAGTTACGCTACGGGTCGTAGCGTAAGGACGACGGCCCTGCCGTCGTGACGCCGCAACCGATTGACAGCCACAGGCACCGGGTGGGGACCCGGCGCCGAAACGGGTCATTCAGGGGCCCTCGGGCCGTGTCTGTCCGTGCACCCCGCACACCGGCGGGGGCAGCGGACGGGCGCGGTTCTCCCATCGCTTTCCGGATCGGTGCGCCAAGGGGGGAGGATGTACGCATGCAGCCTAGGAACATGTCCATGAGCGGCGTCGTCGACCTCGCCGCGGTGAAGGCGGCCGGCGAGGCCAAGGTGAAGGCGGAGCAGGCCCGTGCCGAGGCCGCCCGGCAGGGTGGTGCCGGCGCCGTGTCGCCGTCCGCCCTGGTGATCGATGTCGATGAGGCGGGCTTCGAGAACGATGTCCTGCAACGTTCCGCCGAGGTCCCGGTCGTCATCGACTTCTGGGCCGAGTGGTGCGAGCCGTGCAAGCAGCTGGGTCCGCTCCTGGAGCGCCTGGCCCATGAGTACAACGGCCGCTTCGTGCTGGCCAAGGTCGATGTCGACGCCAACCAGATGCTGATGCAGCAGTTCGGGATCCAGGGCATTCCGGCGGTCTTCGCCGTCGTCGCCGGACAGGCCCTCCCGCTCTTCCAGGGCGCCGCCCCCGAGGCCCAGATCCGCCAGACGCTGGACCAGCTGATCCAGGTCGGCGAGGAGCGCTTCGGGCTCACCGGCATCGTGGTCGACCAGGACGCCGCCGAGAGCGCCGCTCCGGCCGAGACGCCCGCGGGGCCGTACGACGCCCTGCTCGCGTCGGCCGTACAGGCCCTGGACGCCGACGACTTCGCCGGTGCCGTCCAGGCGTACAAGAACGTCCTGTCCGACGACCCCGGCAACACGGAGGCCAAGCTCGGCCTCGCCCAGGCCGAACTGCTCTCCCGGGTCAAGGACCTGGACGCGCAGCGGGTCCGCGCGGAGGCCGCGGCGAACCCGGCGGACGTCGCGGCGCAACTCGCCGCCGCCGATCTGGATCTGGTCGGCGGTCATGTGGAGGACGCCTTCGGGCGGCTCGTCGAGACGGTGCGGCGCACCTTCGGGGACGACCGGGACGCCGCGCGGGTGCGGCTGCTGGAGCTGTTCGAAGTGATCGGTCCCGACGACCCCCGGGTGGGGGCCGCGCGTACGGCGCTGGCGCGGGTCTTGTTCTGATCTGACAAACGGCCGCGGTGGCCTTCCCGGGACCGCGGTCGTTTTGGCGACAGAACGATAAGAGAAGCCCCCGCTTTACCAAATCTTGATAAAGCGGGGGCCTGTTACTCGCAGTAAATCGCGCACCGGAATCTGTCCGGATTGACGCACTGATCCACCCTTTCGTCCTTCGACTCGGTGCCACCGTGTGTGGCCGGGCGGTACCAGCCGGTCGCGCATCGGTTATCGGGCCGTTACTAGTGAGTAACGAACCCCCTTGTGCCACGGGCGGGAATGCACCACGATCGGCCACGCTCGGTCCAATAACGTCAGCCCGGCGGCCAGTCGGCGCGGCGGCCCTGTTGGGTCCCCACCGAGTGGGCCGGTGGCAGTGGCGCCGGCTCCGGACAGGGGGGTTCCTGTCGTCCGGCAGGGCCTGTCCGAACAGGCCGCGCGCATGCGTGGCCAGTGGTTGTCGCTCGGGGGTGATCGCCGGTGATTCGGACGCGGTTCATGCCTCCGTCGCGGGCGCTCTCCTTGCCGAGGACGTAGCACTTCTCCCATCCCAGGACGGGCCCAGGCCCGGACCGGAGATGTACGTCCGAGAAGGAGGAAAAATATGAGTTCCCAGGTTCGTGGCGGCACCAGATGGAAGCGTTTCGCTCTGGTCATGGTGCCGAGTGTCGTCGCGACCGCGGCGGTGGGTGTCGGTCTCGCGCAGGGCGCCCTCGCGGCGTCGTTCAGCGTGTCCGGCCAGAGCTTCAAGGTGCGTGCGGACAAGCTCGTCGGCCACAACTTCGTGCAGTACGGCAGTGTGGCCACCGGTACGAACCCCGAGGGCAAGAACGGGGCGCACGCGGTAGCCGTGTCCGGCTTCAGCGACGCCACGATCACCAACATGTGCCAGTCGGTGGTCACGCCGAACCTTCCGTTCGGCCTCGGCACCGTCACGCTGGTGCTGAACGCGGGTACCGACCCGAAGAAGCCGGTCAAGGCGACCAATCTGTACCTGGACGTCTCCGAGCTCGACGCGGATGCCCAGTTCAAGAACATCGACATCGGTGTTGCCGCGGGTTCCCTCAAGGACCCGAACAACCCTGATTCGATCGGCATCCAGCCCCGCACCCAGGCGAACCCGGACGGCTTCTCGCAGCGCGCCGAGGAAGCCAGGCTGACCGGCGTGAAGCAGACGGCGTGGGCCACCACCGCCGGAACCTTCAAGCTCAGCAACCTGAGCCTGCGGCTGAAGTCGGGCACCAAGGAGTGCTACTAGCACTCGTCAGGGCGGTCGGAGCGCCCTCGGGACCTCCGGCCGCCCACCTTGTCCCTTCTCACAGCAGTACCGGTTCCAGGGAGCTGTTTTCCATGAGCCCCGAGTCCACAGGGCAGAACGAGCACTACCTCCGCGTCTTCTGGCGGGGATTCCGCACCTGGCGGGGTAACCGGCCGTTCTGGGCGGGCCTGTTCACCATGGTGGGTGGTCTACCCATCGCGTATTTCCCGTACGCCAACATGCACCTCGGCAACGTCACGCTGGCGATGTCCACGACCGCCGGCGCGGGGTCGCTGATCATCGGGATCCTGCTGATCACGCTGGGCCTGACGATGTGGTTCCACCACATCGTCAGAGTGTTCGCCGGAGTCGCCGCGATTCTGCTGGCGCTGATCTCCATACCGGTCGCCAACATCGGCGGCTTCCTGGTCGGCTTCCTCTTCGCCCTGCTCGGCGGCGCGCTCTCCATCTCCTGGGCCCCCGGCGAGCCGAAGCCCGACCCCGTGCCCGTGGGCGCGGCGGGGGAGCAGTCCGAGGGGACCGTTGCCGGGACGCAGGAGCCCGGACCCGGGCTCCACGGCGCGGCGGCGGTGCCACAGCAGCCGGAGCAGTACGACACGACAGTCGAGGTCGACGGCGGGAGGCATCGTGCGGGGTGACGAGAGGCAACTGGATCCGGCCCGGGAGGACCCCGGGACGAGGAACGGACCGCGCCACGCGGCCCCCAGGAAGTCGTTGCTGACGAAGCTGCACATTCCGGCGGGCAAGGCGTTCGCGCTCGCCGCGATGCCGACGGCCGTCCTCGTGGGCATGGGGCTCACCCCCAAGCTCGCGCTGGCCGACGACGGTTCGGACATCCCCTTCGCGCCCGGCCCCTGTGTGACGCGCTCCGACGAACCGAGCGAGGAACCCTCGCCGTCCGCGTCGAAGTCGTCGTCCCCGACACCGTCCGCCACCTCCACCGGCTCCGGCGACCAGGGCGGTACGACGGCCCCGAAGCCCTCGACGACCCCGTCGGCGGGCGACGAGGCCGAGCCGAAGACGAAGCCGAAGCCGAAGACGAAGGCGGAGGCGGCCGACGCCCCCGCCGCGGAGAAGAGCGCCTCGCCCGCACCCACGAAGACGAGGAACCCGCTCGACCCGCTGGGCCTCGGCGACGCGCTCAAGGACCTCTTCGACGGACCGGACAAGGAGACGGCGAGCCCGTCCCCGGACGCGAGCACCGCGTCCCCGAAGCCGTCGCGGACCGACAGCGAGAAGAAGCCCGACGGGAAGCCCGCCGAGAAGCCCGACGGGAAGTCCGGCGGCGCCGCGAAGGAGACGGCCGACAAGACCGCCTCCGCGATCCGCGAGGCCGCGGGCCGGGCGGGCCGGACCGTCGAGGAGCTCGACGACAGCGCCAAGGGGCTCGACGCCAAGAAGGACGAGGACATCCCGGACGGCGCCAAGGAGCGCTTCCCGTGTCCGAGCCCCGACCCCGAGGCACTGGCCGCGGCCGATCTGGAGACCGGCGTCCCGCTGCTCCCGACCGACCCGTGGATCCTGGAGAGCTCGATGCTCACGCTCAACGGGCTCGACTACGAGGGCATCGTCGAGGTGAAGACGTACAACGGCACCGTCAAGAAGGCGCTGAAGTTCACCGCGAGCTCCATCGACATCGACAACCTGCACCAGAAGACGGTCGGCCCGGCCGGTACGACGGCCCATGTCGAGGCGCGGAAGGGCTCCAAGTCCACCATCCGCGACGGCAAGGTGACCATGTACACGGAAGAGCTGAAGGGGAATCTCTTCGGCCTCATCCCGGTCACGTTCAGCCCGCAGACTCCGCCTCCGCTGAACGTGCCCTTCGCCTTCTTCACCAAGGTCAAGGTCACGCAGGCCGGCCAGTTCGGCGGCACGCTCACGGTCCCCGGGCTGCACAACTACTTCACCGGCGGCAACGGATAGGGCGTGTGCCGTCGGGCGGACGGGACCTCCCGGCACACACCCCGGAGCCTCTTCGGGAGCCGCACAGGACCGTGGGCCGCACTCCTCTCGCAGGAGTGCGGCCCACGGTCGTGTCCACGGGCGCCGGAGGCGTCAGTCGCGCGCGCCGCCGCCGACGTGGTGCACCCGGACCATGTTGGTCGTGCCCGGGATGCCGGGGGGCGAGCCGGCCGTGATGACCATGGTGTCGCCCTCGTTGTAGCGGCCCAGCTTCAGCAGCTCGCCGTCGACCAGGTCGACCATCGCGTCGGTGTTGTCCACGTGCGGCACGACATGGGCCTCGACGCCCCAGCTGAGCGCGAGCTGGTTGCGGGTGGACTCGTCCGTGGTGAAGGCCAGGATCGGCTGCGCCGCGCGGTAGCGGGAGAGCCGGCGGGCCGTGTCACCGGACTTGGTGAAGGCGACCAGCGCCCTGCCGTCCAGGAAGTCCGCGATCTCGCACGCGGCACGGGCCACCGAACCGCCCTGGGTGCGCGGCTTCTTGCCCGGCACCAGCGGCTGGAGGCCCTTGGAGAGCAGCTCCTCCTCGGCGGCGACGACGATCTTCGACATCGTCTTGACCGTCTCGATCGGATACGCGCCCACGCTGGACTCGGCCGACAGCATGACCGCGTCCGCGCCGTCCAGGATCGCGTTGGCGACGTCGGACGCCTCGGCGCGGGTCGGCCGCGAGTTGGTGATCATCGACTCCATCATCTGGGTCGCGACGATCACCGGCTTGGCGTTCCGCCGGCAGAGCTCCACCAGGCGCTTCTGCACCATCGGGACCTTCTCCAGCGGGTATTCGACGGCCAGGTCGCCACGGGCGACCATCACACCGTCGAACGCCATGACGACGCCCTCCATGTGCTCGACGGCCTGCGGCTTCTCGACCTTGGCGATGACGGGGACCCGGCGGCCCTCCTCGTCCATCACCTTGTGGACGTCCTTGACGTCCTCGGCGTCCCGCACGAAGGAGAGCGCCACCAGGTCGCAGCCCATCCGCAGGGCGAACCGCAGATCCTCGACGTCCTTCTCGGACAGGGCGGGGACGTTGACCGCCGCGCCGGGCAGGTTGATGCCCTTGTGGTCGGAGATGACACCGCCCTCGATGACGATGGTCTTCACCCGGGGGCCCTCGACCGCGACGACCTTCAGCTCGACGTTGCCGTCGTTGATCAGGATCGGGTCGCCCTTGGCGACGTCGCCGGGCAGGCCCTTGTAGGTCGTGCCGCAGATCGACTTGTCGCCGGGGACGTCCTCCGCGGTGATGGTGAACTCGTCCCCGCGGACCAGCTCGACGGGGCCCTCGGCGAACTTCGCCAGGCGGATCTTGGGGCCCTGGAGGTCGGCGAGCACGCCGATCGCACGGCCGGTCTCGGCGGCGGCCTTGCGGACCCGGTCGTAACGACCCTGGTGCTCCTCGTGGCTGCCGTGACTGAAGTTGAAGCGGGCCACGCTCATGCCGGCCTCGATCAGAGCGACGAGCTGCTCGTGGGAGTCGACGGCGGGACCGAGTGTGCAGACGATTTTGGAACGGCGCATGAGGCGGATCCTATCGGTTTGTTTCGCTACGGAATATTCCGTCTGGTGGAAGGTACAAAGGGGCGCGGGGGTGCTCAGTTGTGGGCCTGTCCGACGAGTGCGAAGGTCTGGTCGGCGATCTCCAGCTCCTCGTCCGTCGGTACCACGGCGACCGCCACCCGCGCGTAGTCCGGTGAGATCAGCCGGGGCTCGTCGGACCGTACGGCGTTCAGGTCCGCGTCCACCGCCAGGCCGAGCTCTTCGAGACCGGCGACGGCAGCCTCCCGCACCGGCGCGGAGTTCTCCCCCACCCCCGCCGTGAACACCACGGCGTCCACCCGGCCGAGGACCGCCGAATAGGCGCCGATGTACTTCTTCAGCCGGTGCACATAGATGTCGAACGCCAGTGCCGCGCGCTCGTCGCCCGCGTCGATCCGGCGCCGGATCTCCCGCATGTCGTTGTCGCCGCAGAGGCCGACCAGACCGCTCTTCTTGTTGAGCAGCGCGTCGATCTCGTCCGCCGACATCCCCGCGACGCGCATGAGGTGGAAGGTGACGGCCGGATCGACGTCCCCGGAGCGGGTGCCCATCACCAGCCCCTCCAGCGGGGTCAGCCCCATCGAGGTCTCCACGCACCGGCCGCCGGCCACCGCCGACGCCGAGGCGCCGTTGCCCAGGTGCAGCACGATGACGTTGACCTCCTCGGGGGTGCGCCCCAGCAGCTCGGCGGTCTTGCGGGAGACGTACGCGTGCGAGGTGCCGTGGAACCCGTAGCGCCGGATGCGGTGCGCGTCGGCGGTCTCCGTGTCGATCGCGTACCGCGCCGCGTACTCCGGCATCGTCGTGTGGAAGGCGGTGTCGAAGACCGCCACCTGCGGCAGGTCCGGCCGCAGCGCGCGGGCGGTGCGGATGCCGGTGATGTTCGCCGGATTGTGCAGCGGGGCCACCGGGACCAGACGCTCGATCTCCTTCAGCACCTCGTCGTCGATCACCACGGGCTCGGTGAACCGCAGCCCGCCGTGCACCACCCGGTGACCGATCGCGGCGAGCTGCGGGGAGTCCAGGCCGAGGCCGTCGGCCGCCAGTTCCTCCGCCGCGGCCTTCAGCGCCGCCGCGTGGTCGGCGATCGGGCCGGTCCGCTCGCGCCGCTCGGCGCCCCTGCCGAGCAGCGGGGTGTGCACCAGCCGGGAGGTCTCCTCGCCGATCCGCTCGACCAGGCCCACCGCGAGCCGGGAGCGGTCGCTCATGTCCAGCAGCTGGTACTTCACCGACGAGGAGCCGGAGTTGAGGACCAGCACCCGGTACGCGCCCGTCGTGGTGGAGTCCTCGGTGGTCGGGACGGTCATCCGTTCACTCCTTGCCCTGCGCCTGGATCGCCGTGATGGCCACGGTATTGACGATGTCCTGGACGAGCGCGCCGCGGGACAGGTCGTTGACGGGCTTCCGCAGCCCCTGGAGGACCGGTCCGACGGCCACCGCACCCGCCGAGCGCTGCACGGCCTTGTAGGTGTTGTTGCCGGTGTTCAGGTCCGGGAAGATCAGCACCGTCGCCCGGCCCGCCACCTCTGACCCGGGCAGCTTCGTCGCGGCGACGCTCGGCTCCACCGCGGCGTCGTACTGGATCGGGCCCTCGATCCTGAGGTCCGGCCTGCCCGCCCGGACCAGGTCCGTCGCCTCGCGCACCTTGTCGACGTCGGCGCCCGTGCCGGAGGTGCCCGTCGAGTACGACAGCATCGCGATCCTCGGCTCCACGCCGAACCGGGCGGCGGTGGCGGCCGACTGCACCGCGATGTCGGCGAGCTGCTCCGCGTCCGGGTCCGGGTTGACCGCGCAGTCGCCGTACACCAGCACCTTGTCGGCGAGGCACATGAAGAAGACGGAGGAGACGATCGAGGCGCCCGGCCGGGTCTTGATGATCTCGAAGGCGGGGCGGACCGTCGCCGCGGTGGAGTGCACGGCCCCGGAGACCATGCCGTCCGCGAGCCCCTCCTGGACCATCAGGGTGCCGAAGTAGTTGACGTCCGCGACGACGTCGTACGCCAGCTCCACCGTGACCCCGCGATGGGCCCGCAGCTGCGCGTAGCGCTCGGCGAAGGTCTGGCGCAGCTCGGAGGTCTGCGGGTCGATGAGCCGGGTCTCCGCGAGGTCGATGCCGAGGTCGGCGGCCTTCTTGCGGATGACGTCGGGGTCGCCGAGCAGGGTGAGGTCGCAGACGTCGCGGCGCATCAGTACGTCGGCGGCGCGCAGCACCCGTTCCTCGGTGCCCTCCGGCAGGACGACCCGGCGCCGGTCCGCGCGGGCCTGCTCCAGCAGCTCGTGTTCGAACATCATCGGGGTGATCCGGCCGCTGCGGGCCACCGAGATCCGCTCCAGCAGGGCGCCGGTGTCCACATGGCGCTCGAAGAGGCCCAGCGCGGTCTCCGCCTTGCGGGGGGCCGCCGCGTTCAGCTTGCCCTCCAGGGCGAAGAGCCGGGCCGCGGTGGGGAAGGATCCGCCGGCCACCGACACGACCGGGGTACCCGGTGCGAGCCGTGCGGCCAGCCTGAGTATCTCCTCGCCGGGGCGCTCGTCCAGGGTCAGCAGCACCCCCGCGATGGGCGGGGTCCCGGCGCTGTGCGCGGCCAGCGAGCCGACCACCAGGTCCGCCCGGTCGCCCGGGGTGACCACCAGGCACCCCGGCGTCAGCGCGTTCAGCATGTTCGGCAGCATCGCACCGCCGAAGACGAAGTCCAGGGCGTCCCTCGCCAGCCCGGAGTCGTCGCCGAGCAGCACCGTGCCGCCGAGCGCCGCGGTGATCTGGGCGACGGTTGGCGCGGAGAGCGCCGCGTCGTCGGGCAGGACCGAGCAGGGGACGGGCAGCGTGGCCGTCAGCCGCTCCGCGATGACGTCCCGGTCCTCGGCCGCCACCCGGTTCACGATCACGGCGGCCACGTCGCAGCCCAGTCCGGCGTAGGCGCGGTAGGCGTTGCGGGTCTCGGCCCGCACCGACTCCGCGGTCTGGCCCTTCCCGCCGACCACCGCGATCACCGAGGCGCCGAACTCGTTGGCCAGGCGTGCGTTGAGCGCCAGCTCGTCGGGGAGCTGGGTGGCGGCGAAGTCGGTGCCGAGCACGAGTACCACCTCGTACTTCTGTGCCACCTGGTGGAACCGGTCCACGAGCAGGGAGACCAGCTCGTCGGTGCCGCGTTCCGCCTGGAGCGCGGCCGCCTCGGGGTAGTCCAGCCCGTAGGCCGACTCGGGGTCCTGGGAGAGCCGGTAGCGGGACCGCAGCAGCTCGAAGAGCCGGTCGGGTCCGTCGTGGACGAGCGGGCGGAACACCCCGACCCGGTCCACCTGACGCGTCAGGAGCTCCATGACTCCCAGATCGACGACCTGCCGGCCGTCTCCCCGGTCGATCCCGGTCACGTACACGCTGCGCGTCACGCGTGTTCTCCCGTCCACTTGCGGTTTGGGATGGTATTGCCATGTTGACGATACCCGCGGGGCCCGAGACGCCGCCCGCCGGGCGAAGCAGCCGGTCCGGGGCCCGCGGGGCCGTCCCTGCCCCCGTCCGCCGCGCCCCGGGCAGGGGCCCGCGCGCCCTTCCCGCGGTGACGGGGAGCGCGGGGCCCGGATCCGGCGTGGGACAATCTTCGTGGCTCACGGTACGGGGGACTTCTGTGGACGTCCCCCACAATGCACGGCACTAGCGAGCAGGAGACACAGCACGATGCGCATCGGAATTCTCACCGCAGGCGGCGACTGCCCAGGTCTGAACGCAGTGATCCGGTCGGTCGTGCACCGCGCCGTGGTGGGGCACGGCGATGAAGTCATCGGCTTCGAGGACGGGTTCAAGGGGCTCCTCGACGGTCACTTCCGCCCCCTCGACCTCAACGCGGTCAGCGGCATCCTCGCCCGCGGCGGCACCATTCTCGGCTCGGCCCGGCTGGAGCGCGACCGGCTGCGCGAGGCCGCCGAGAACTGCGCGGAGCTGAGCCGCCGTTACGGCATGGACGCCCTCATCCCGATCGGCGGCGAGGGCACCCTCACTGCCGCCCGGATGCTGTCGGACGCCGGGATGCCCGTGGTCGGCGTCCCCAAGACCATCGACAACGACATCTCCGCCACCGACCGGACCTTCGGCTTCGACACCGCGGTGGGCGTCGCCACCGACGCCATAGACCGTCTCAAGACCACCGCCGAGTCGCACCAGCGGGTCATGGTCGTCGAGGTGATGGGTCGGCACGCGGGCTGGATCGCGCTGGAGTCAGGGATGGCCGGCGGCGCGCACGGCATCTGCCTCCCCGAGCGCCGCTTCCAGGTCGACGACCTGGTCAGGATGGTCGAGGCACGCTTCGCGCGCGGCAAGAAGTTCGCGGTCATCTGTGTCGCCGAGGGAGCGCACCCGGCCGAGGGCTCCATGCCCTACGCCAAGGGCGAGATCGACCAGTTCGGCCACGAGCGCTTCCAGGGCATCGGCAACCGGCTGGCCATCGAGCTGGAGACCCGGCTCGGCAAGGAGGCCCGGCCGGTCATTCTCGGGCATGTGCAGCGGGGCGGCACGCCGACCGCGTACGACCGGGTGCTCGCCACCCGCTTCGGCTGGCACGCGGTCGAGGCGGCGCACCGGGGCGACTTCGGCCGGATGACGGCGCTGCGCGGCACGGACATCGAGATGGTCCCGCTCGCCGACGCGATCACGCGGCTCAAGACGGTCCCCAAGGACCGGATGGACGAGGCCGAGTCGGTCTTCTGACCCTGGCGCGGCGGCGGTGCCGGGTCGGGCGGCTCACCCGTCCGGCCCCGGCACCCCCGCCGTCCGCCAGAACCGCTCCAGGATCTGTGCCAGGAACTCCCGGCCCGCGTCGCCGGTCGCCCCGGCCCGCTCCGCACCCGTACTGCTCCAGCTCAGCGTCGACACCATCAGCGACTGGTAGTCCGCGTGCAGCTGTTCCAGCACGTCCTGGAGGAACCCGCGCTCCAGCGGCACCAGCTTGGCCACCGCCCGCAGTTGGGCCTGCCAGCGGGTGGTCACCGCGCCGCGCAGCAGCTCCGTCAGCTCCTCGTCCCGGCCGGACACCGACACGAACCCGGCGGCCGTCAGCCCCAGCACCTCGGTGAGCGCCGCGGACTGGCGTTCGTTGCCGCGCCAGCGCCCCGACTCCTCCATCCGCAGATACGCCGAGAGGGGCAGCCCCAGCAGCTGGGCCAGCTCCGAAGCCGCCAGCTGTCTGGCCACCCGGTGTTCCCTCAGGGTGCGTGCCGCGGTGAGGAGTTCGCCCGGCGAGCACCACAACACACCGGCCAGCGCCGTGAGTTCGTACTCGCTCGGGGCGGCGAGCCCGCGCTCCCAGGAGACCACCGTCTCGGTGCTGATCCGGAGCCCGTACTGGGCGCCGAGACCGTAGGCGACATGGCCGGGGAGCATCCCCAGGGCCTCGCGGAGTCGGCGCGCGGCGGGGGCGTTGAACGGCGGGGAGGGGTGCACGGCCCCACCGTAGGATTCGGGGAGGGGAATGACCACGGTGTGTTCCGCCGATATCCACAGCTCGTAGGAACGTCCTAGAACGGGTGGGTTCGGAGTACACGCACGGGGCCCGGGTCCACGGCCGGGGCCGGAGCGACCGGAGCCGGCGGGTGGGGCCGGTGTCGGCTGGTATCGGCGGGCGAGGCCGGTGGGTCCGGTGCAGGCGGGCGAGGCCGGTGGGGTCAGAGGTTCTGGGACACCCACCGGTAGTACAGCTCCGGACGGCCGATCTGCCCGTACTGCGGACTGCGCACCGCGCGTCCCACCGTCACCAGGTGCTCCAGATAGCGGCGGGCCGTGATCCGTGAGATGCCCAGTTCCTCCCCGGCCACCGAGGCCGTCACCCCGTCCGGGGCGGCCCGCAGGGCGCGGGTCACGGCCTCCAGCGTCGGACCGCTCAGCCCCTTCGGCAGCCGGGCGGGCTGCGGGGCGCGCAGGGCGCCGAGCGCCCGGTCCACCTCGTCCTGGCCGCTCGCCTCACCGGCCGCCGCGCGGAACTCCGCGTAGCGCACGAGCCGGTCGCGCAGGGTGGCGAAGGTGAACGGCTTCAGCACGTACTGCACGACACCGAGCGACACCCCCTCCCGGACCACCGCCAGATCACGCGCCGAGGTCACCGCGATGACGTCCGCCGAGTGCCCGGCCGCGCGCAGCGCGCGCAGCAGATGCAGACCGTGTCCGTCCGGCAGGTACAGATCCAGGAGCAGCAGATCGACCGGCGTGCGGTCCAGGGCCCGCACCGCCTCCGCGCGCGAATGCGCGACGGCCGCCACCGTGAATCCGGGGACCCGGCTCACGTACAGCCGATGGGCGTCCGCCGCGACGGGATCGTCCTCGACGACCAGCACCTGGATCACGTCGTGGCCTCCTTCGTGGTGTGTGCCGGGTCCCCGGCGAGCGGCAGCCGCACCGTGAACCGCGCGCCGCCGTCCGGGCCGCCGTCCAGCGCGACCGTCCCGCCGTTGCGGTGCACCGCCTGCCGGACGAGCGCCAGGCCGATGCCCCGGCCGGTGCCGTGCGTGGACCAGCCGCGGTCGAACACCTCGGCGGCGTCCCGCGGGTCGATCCCGGCCCCCGTGTCGGCGACCCTCAGCAGCAGTTCGCCCTCCTCGGCGAGGGCGGTGACGGTGACCCGGGCGCGGGCGGCCCGGCCGCCGTCCGCTCCCCGCTGGGCGGGTACGTCCCCGGTGGCCGCCTCCGAGGCCGCGTCCACCGCGTTGTCGATCAGATTGCCGAGGATCGTCACCAGATCCCGGTGCGGCAGCGTCGTGGGCAGCGCGCCGTCGTCGATCAGACTGTCGTCCGCGAGGACCAGCTCCACCCCCCGTTCGTTCGCCTGCGCCGCCTTGCCCAGCAGCAGCGCGGCCAGTACCGGTTCGGCGACCGCGTCCACCACCCGGTCGGTGAGGGCCTGGGCCAGCTCCAGCTCGGCGGTGGCGAAGCCCACCGCCTCCTCGGCCCGGCCCAGCTCGATCAGCGAGACGACGGTGTGCAGCCGGTTCGCCGCCTCGTGCGCCTGCGAGCGCAGCGCCTGGGTGAACCCCCGCTCGGAGTCCAACTCGCCTGACAGCGCCTGGAGTTCCGTGTGATCCCGCAGGGTCACGACCGTGCCGCGCTGCTCCCCGCCCACCACCGGGCGGGTGTTGACCACGATCACCCGGTCCGCGGTCAGATGCAGCTCGTCGACCCGCTCCTCGGAGGCCAGCAGCGCTCCGGTCAGCGGCGCCGGAAGATCCAGCTCGGCGACCCTGCGCCCGACCGCGCCCGGCCCGAGGCCGAGCAGTTCCCGGCCCGCGTCGTTGATGAGTGCGATCCGCCGCCGTCCGTCGAGCATCAGCAGCCCCTCGCGCACCGCGTGCAGCGTGGCCTGGTGGTAGTCGTGCAGCCGGCTCAGCTCGGCGGCGTTCATGCCGTGGGTGTGCCGCCGCAGCCGGGCGTTGATCACGTACGTGCCGATGCCGCCGAGCGCGAGCGCCCCGCCCGCCGCCAGCCCCAGCGCCCCGAGCTGTGCCCGTACCTGGGAGGAGACCCGTTCGACCGTGATGCCCGCGCTGACCAGGCCGGTGATCCGGCCGCCGTCCCGGATCGGGGTGACCACACGGATCGAGGGGCCGAGCGTTCCGGTGTACGTCTCCGAGAACGTCTCGCCGCGCAGCGCCCGCGCGGTGTGCCCGAGGAACTCCTCGCCGATCCGCTGGGCGTCCGGGTGCGTCCAGCGGACCCGCTGCGGGGACATGATCGTCACGAAGGCGATCCCGGTGTCCCTGCGGACCTGCTCCGCGTACGGCTGGAGCACGGCGGACGGGTCGGGGGTGCGGATCGCCTCCCGCACGGACGGCGAGTCGGCGATCGCCAGCGCGGCCGCCCTGACCTGCCTGGCCGCGGTCTCCTTCGCCTGCTCGCTGCCGGAGGCGTAGGCGAAGAACGCGCACCCCGCGACCACCGCCGCCACCAGCACCACCTGCATGGCGAAGAGCTGACCGGCCAGGCTGCGCGGGCGGGTACGGGGGCGGGGGAGACGCATGGCCCCAGTCTGCCTGGCCGAAAACACATGAACGAAATGCACGTAACGGTGACCGGCGTCACAGGGAGCGAGATATTCGCCAAGGGTTTTTCCGTCCGACGGCTCCGATCCGCCGGACAGCCCTTGCGCCCCCAGGGACGGGGAGCGACCCGGACGAGCCGAGGAGTACCCCGTGGGAGTGGCAGCCGCCAAGCGGGACCGCACGCATTACCTGTATCTGGCCGTGATCGCGGCGGTGGCGCTCGGCATTCTCGTGGGCTTCGCCGCCCCCGGTTTCGCCGTCGAGCTCAAGCCGATCGGCACCGGCTTCGTGAACCTGATCAAGATGATGATCTCGCCCATCATCTTCTGCACGATCGTGCTCGGCGTCGGATCGGTGCGCAAGGCCGCCAAGGTGGGCGCGGTCGGCGGCCTCGCCCTCGGCTACTTCCTGGTGATGTCGACCGTGGCGCTCGCCATCGGCCTGCTCGTCGGCAACCTCCTGGAGCCCGGCCAGGGCCTCCACCTCACCGAGGCCGTGCGTGCCGCGGGCGAGAAGCAGGCGGCCGGGGCGAGCGAGTCCACCGCGGACTTCCTGCTCGGCATCATCCCGACGACGATCGTCTCCGCCTTCACCCAGGGCGAGGTGCTCCAGACCCTGCTCGTCGCCCTGCTCGCGGGCTTCGCGCTCCAGGCCATGGGCGCGGCGGGCGAACCGGTGCTGCGCGGCATCGGCCACATCCAGCGCCTCGTCTTCCGAATCCTGGCCATGATCATGTGGGCGGCCCCGGTCGGCGCGTTCGGCGCGATGGCGGCGGTGGTCGGCGAGACCGGTGTCGACGCCCTGAAGTCCCTCGCGATCATCATGATCGGCTTCTACCTCACCTGCGCGATCTTCGTCTTCGTGGTGCTCGGCACGATCCTGCGGCTGGTCGCCGGGGTCAGCCTGATCGCCCTGCTGAAGTACCTGGGCCGTGAGTTCCTGCTGATCCTCTCCACCTCCTCCTCCGAGTCCGCCCTGCCCCGGCTCATCGCGAAGATGGAGCACCTCGGGGTGAGCCGCCCGGTCGTCGGCATCACCGTGCCGACCGGCTACTCCTTCAACCTCGACGGCACCGCGATCTACCTCACGATGTCCTCGCTCTTCATCGCCAACGCGATGGGCGACCCGCTGAGCGCCGGTGAGCAGGTCTCGCTGCTGCTCTTCATGATCGTCGCCTCGAAGGGCGCCGCCGGGGTCACCGGCGCGGGACTGGCCACCCTCGCGGGCGGCCTCCAGTCGCACCGGCCCGGACTGGTCGACGGCGTCGGCCTGATCGTCGGCATCGACCGCTTCATGAGCGAGGCCCGCGCCATGACGAACTTCGCGGGCAACGCGGTGGCCACCGTCCTGGTCGGCACCTGGACCAAGGAGATCGACAAGGAGCGGGTCGACCGGGTCCTCTCGGGCGCGCTCCCGTGGAACGAGCAGATGCTCAACCAGGACGGCGAGGGCGCGGACGTCCCGGAGCCGCGCGACGGCGACGGGCAGCCCGTCCTGACGAAGGCGTAGACGTACCGGGAACACCGGTGAGGGGCCGTCGCAGAAGCGGCGGCCCCTCACGCTTGCCTTGACGTCCGCGTCAAGGTCTACGGTCGAGGACATGCGAATCGGGGAGCTGGCCGAACGGGCCGGGACGAGCACGCGGACCCTGCGGTACTACGAGTCGCGCGGGCTGCTGCCCGCGCGGCGGGCCGACAACGGCTACCGCGCGTACGACGAGGACGATCTGCGGCTGGTCCAGCAGATCCGGACCCTTCAGGACTTCGGGTTCGAGCTGGAGGAGACCCGGCCGTTCGTCGAGTGCCTGCGCGCCGGCCACCCGGCCGGTGACGCCTGCCCCGCCTCGCTCGCCGTCTACCGGCGCAAGCTCGACGAGCTCGACTCGCTCGTCGAGCAGCTCAGGGCGGTCCGCGCACAGGTGGGCGCGGAGCTCGCCAGGGCCGAGCTGGAGGCCGGGGCGGTACTGCCCGGCGGTCCGGAACCACGTTGTGAACTGGGAGGATGACAGATGATTCATGCGGAGGGTGTGGCCGAGGTCACCGATGCCACCTTCGACACCGAGGTGCTCGCGGCGGAACGTCCCGTCCTGGTCGAGTTCACCGCCGACTGGTGCGGCCCGTGCCGCCAGCTGGCCCCCGTGCTCGGCGCCCTCGCCACCGAGCTGGCCGGGCGCATGGACATCGTCCAGCTGGACATCGACACCAACCCGGGCGTCACGAGCCGGTACGCGGTGCTGTCGGCGCCGACCCTGATGGTCTTCCGCTCCGGCGAGCCCGTGAAGTCGATGGTCGGCGCCCGCCCCAAGCGGCGGCTGCTCCAGGAACTGGAGGACGTCTTCGAGACGGTGTGAGCCGGGCGGCCGGGCGAGGCGCGGCGGCCGGGCGGGCCCGGTCGTGGACGGACCGCACGGCGTGGACCGCGGCCGCCCCGCGGCCCGCGTCCGTACACCACTCCCGCCGCCCCGCCGCCCCGCGCCGCCTCGGCCGATCGGACGGGGATCGTGGCCGATCGGCAGAGGCGGCGGCACGGCGGGTCCGCCTAGCCTCGTCCGGACCAGGCCACCACGCTTTGAGAGGAACGTCGATGGGGCAGCGAGGGACGATCGGAGCGGTCGACGGCACGGCCGTGACCGGCGCGACCACCGAGTTCGAGCCGGACGTCATGGATCTGTTCGCCGGTACGCTGCGCCGCGCGGTCCGGCGCGAGTTGCCGTTCGTGGGCACGGACACCCTGTTGGGGGAGCTCGTCTCGGGGGACACGGACGCCGGTGAGACATTCGCCCCGGGCATACGGAAGAGCGGCGCGCTCAGCGGGATGATCGCCGGCCGGGCGGGCCGGGGCTGGGTGAGCGAGGACGGTGCGCCGGGCCAGGACGGCACCGGGACCGGCGCGGAGGCCGGTTCGGACGCCGCCGACGCGAGAGAGGTCGACGCCACCTGGCGCGAGGCCCGGTGGCGGGTCGGTCCGGGGGCGCGCGGATCGGCCGTGGAGAGCGGCACGCCGCTGCCCGGGACGAGCGGGGCGGTACGCGCCTGCCTGCTGCTCGCGCTCCGCTCGGCCCGCGCCGAGGGATCGGTCTCCGTGCGTGCCCGGCACGTGGCCCGCGCCCTGCTCGACCTGCCGGGTTCCCGGGCGCGGGAGGCCCTGGTGCTGCAACGGCTCGACCCCGCCGCCGCGTCGGCCGCGCTCGACCGGCTGGACGCGCGCGCCGCGGCGGAGACCGAGGGCCCGGAATCCCACGGCGTCGTCCTCCTCCGCCGGGCCGGAACGCTCGGCAGGAGCGGCAACTTCCTCTCCCGAGCGGTGACTTCATGGACCTCCGGGAGCAAGGCGGACGGCTCACCGGTTCTGTTCGCGGTGTCCGTCGAAGCGATACGGCAAGCGGTCCGGTGCGGGCGCACCGCGGTCGAGCCGGTGGACCTCCTGCTGGGGACGCTGGCGCTGGACCGGGCGCTGTTCGTCGCCGGGTGCTCACTCCCCGGGAACCTGGCGGACGCCAACTCCGCCGCCGCGCTGATGCGCCGGCACGGCGTACGGCAGGAGTCGCTGGTCGCGTCGGTCACGGCGGCGGAGTCGGCTCCGGCGGGCCGCTCCGTCCCGGTGTCCGACAAAGACGGTGTGTGGCAGTCCGCCGCCGCCGAGCGTGCCCTGGCGGCGGCGCGGCTGTCCGCCGCCGAACAGGGGGCGCCCACGGTCGGCACGGTGCACCTGCTGGCCGCGCTGCTCGACGGGCCGGCGACGGACGGCGGGGCCGACGGCACGGTCGCCGCGCTGCTCGCCGCGGACGGGGCGGACGTGGCCGCGCTGCGGGCGGAGCCGAGCCTCCGGCCGGGCGCATGACACCCGTGTCCGCCGGACGGCGACCCCCTCGGCTACCGTTCCCCCCGGCAGACCCGGAGGCGGGGCGGGGAAGATCATGAGTGGGGCGCCCGAGCGCACACGGCCGCCGGGCCCGTCCCGGTGGCCGGGGCGCGGAACGTCCGGTGCGCCGAGGTGGTTGCGCCGCGAGGCGGTGGCGTGCCGGGCCGCGGTGCGTGCAGCCGAGCGCCGTACGGTCGTGGCCGAAACGCTGCTCTGCGCCCTGGTGGCGGCGGTCGGACTGATACCGCTGCCGCTGGTGCCCCCGGACCGGCTCGGCCCGGCCGTCGCGGAGGCGCTGTGGGCGGCGGCGCTCGTGCCCGCCCGGCGCCTTCGGCCGGGCGCCGTGGTCCTGGGCTCCGCCGTGCTGGTCGTGGGCGACAACGTATGGACCCTGGCGGTGGTGCCGCTGATGGTGCTGTCCGCCACCCGCCGCATCGCACCGACGCGGAGGGTGTGGCAGCTCGTCGGGTGGGCCTGCGCCGCCGTGGGCGTCGCGACCCTCGCGTACGGTGCCCTGGTCCGGCCCGGGTCCCTGGCGGTGGACCTGGCCGGGCACGCGGTCTCGTCCGTGCTGCTGCTCCTCCTCCCGGCCCTGGCCGGCACCCTGCTGGGGCGGCGGCGGCCCCTGGTCAGCCTGTTGCGGGAACGCAACGCCTATCTGGAACAGGCCCGCGCGCTGACCGCCGCGACGGCCCGGCTGGAGGAACGCACCAGGATCGCGGGGGAGATGCACGACCTCCTGGGACACCGCCTGAGCCTGATCTCGGTGCACGCCGGGGCGCTCGAACTCGGAGCCGCGCGCCAGGCACCGGACCTCGCCGGACAGGCGGAACTGCTCCGCACGACGGCGGGCACCGCCCTGACGGAACTGCGCGAGATCCTCGGTGTGCTGCGCCACGAGGACGGCTCCCGCGCGGAACCCGGTACGGGGGAGGAGACCGGGACGCGCGCGGACGTCGCCGCCCTCGTCGAGCAGTCCCGGCGGACCGGCAGCCGCGTCGGGCTGGACTGGTCCGTGCCCGACACGGCCGAGCTGGACCCGCGCACCCGTCAGGCGATCCACCGGGTGGTGCGCGAAGGACTGACGAACGTGCTGAAACACGCGTCCGGCGCGCCCACCGGGGTGGTGGTGAGGAGCGCGGGGCGGGGCATCGAGGTCTCCGTGACCAACGGGACACCCCCCGCCTCCGGCCGCTCCCACGGGGGAAGCCGCAGCGGGCTGGCCGGCTGCCAGGAACGGGTCTCGCTGCTCGGCGGCACGTTCCGCGCGGACGCCCTGGCGGACGGCGGCTTCCGCATGGCCGCCTGGTTCCCCGCCCCCGCCCCCGCCTCCGCCCACGGGACCGGGCCGCCGGGACCCGCCGAGGCGCGGGGCGCCCTCGCCGGACCCCCGCCGGACCCGGCCCCGGGCACCGGAGGGAGAGGAGCGCGGGCCCCGCTGCCGGAGGAGATCCTGACCTGGCCGCGCGTCCTGGGCTCGGGCTGCCTGGCGCTGCTGGTGACCCTGCCCACGACCGTCTTCCTCGCCGTGCTGCTGATCTACCAGGTCGTCAAGACCGTCCGGTAGACCCCGGCGGGCGGGCGGCCCCCGGGGGGCTTTCGCCCGGACCGGGCCGGATCAGGCACCGGGGCAGGCGAGCCCGGCACGATCCGGAGGAAGGACCCCAAGGGCTGTCCCGTCATTCCTGGCGGCCGTACGGCGGCGGCCACGGCACCCGGCCGCGTTGTCGGAACGCCCCAGTACATCCCGTATCCGGGCGCCCCTCCGCCGTGCGGCGCACCGCGTCCGACGGCGCACGCCGGCCCACCAGGGACTACGGGGCAGCCCTTAGGATGAACCGATGATCCGAGCCCTGGTCGCCGACGACGAGGCGCTGATGCGCGCCGGGATCCGGCTGATCCTGGACCACGCCGACGACATCGACGTGGTCGCCGAGGCGGGCAACGGCCCCGAGGCCGTCGCGGCGTGCCGCGCCCAGCAGATCGACGTCGCCCTGCTCGACATCAGGATGCCGGGCGGGGACGGCATCGCCGCCGCCGGTGACATCGCGCGCCTCTCGCCCCGAACCTGCGTCGTGATGCTGACGGCCTTCGGCGAGGAAGCGAGCGTGACGCGCGCCCTGCGCGCCGGTGCGAGCGGATTCCTCCTCAAGGACACCGGCCCCGCCGACCTGATCCACGCCGTCCGGCTCGCCGCCCGGGGCGAACCGGTACTGGCCCCCCGGATCACCCGCCAACTGCTGGAACAGCATGTGATGTCCGGCCGGGACACCGAGGCCGCGCTGCGCCGCACCGACGAGCTGACCCCGGCCGAGCGGGACGTCCTGCGGCTGCTCGGCACGGGCCTGTCCAACGCGGAGATCGCCGACCGGCTGTATCTGAGCGCCGGCACGGTCAAGGCGCACATCAGCCGCATCCTCACCCGCACCGGCTGCGCCAACCGCGTACAGGCCGCGGTCCTCGCCCATGACGCCGGGCTGCTCACCGACCGCTGAACCGTTCCCCGCGGCCCGGCGCCCGGCTCACACCGGCCGGAACCAGACCGTCGCCAGCGGAGGCAGCGTCAGCAGCAGACTGCCGGGCCTGCCGTGCGCGGCCACCGGCTGCGGCTTCAGCGGATCCGGATGGCCCACACCGCTGCCCCCGTACGCCTCGGCGTCGGTGTTGAGGACCTCCGCCCAGGCGACCCGGTCCCCGAGCAGGTCCGGCACCCCCACCCGGTAGTCGTGCCGCACCACCGGGGAGAAGTTGCTGACGGCCAGCAGCGGCGAGCCGTGCGCGTCGTAGCGCAGGAAGGCGAAGACGTTGTCCTCGGCCGCGCCGCCGTCCACCCAGTCGAAACCCTCGGGAACGGTGTCGCGCTGCCAGAGCGCGGGGGTCGCCGCGTACACCGCGTTCAACTCGGCGACCAGGGTGCGCACCCCGCGGTGGTCGCTCTCCGCCGCGTACGAGGGGTCGAGCAGCCACCAGTCCGGGCCGTGCCCCTCCGACCACTCCGCGCCCTGGGCGAACTCCTGTCCCATGAACAGGAGTTGCTTGCCCGGATGGGCCCACATGAAGCCGAGGTAGGCCCGGTGGTTGGCGCGCTGCTGCCACCAGTCGCCGGGCATCTTGGAGACCAGCGAGTGCTTGCCGTGCACCACCTCGTCGTGCGAGATCGGCAGGACGTAGTTCTCGCTGTACGCGTACACCATCGAGAAGGTCATCTCGTTGTGGTGGTACTTGCGGTGCACCGGCTCCTTCGACACGTACTCCAGGGAGTCGTGCATCCAGCCCATGTTCCACTTCAGCCCGAAGCCGAGGCCCCCGAAGCCGCCGGGGCCGACGTGGTGGGTGGCGCGGGTGACACCGTCCCAGGCGGTGGACTCCTCCGCGATGGTCACCACACCCGGGTTGCGGCGGTAGACGGTGGCGTTCATCTCCTGGAGGAAGGCGACGGCGTCCAGGTTCTCCCGTCCGCCGTGCTCGTTCGGGGACCACTCGCCCTCCTCGCGCGAGTAGTCGAGATAGAGCATCGAGGCGACGGCGTCGACCCGCAGCCCGTCGATGTGGAACTCCTCGCACCAGTACGTGGCGTTGGCCACCAGGAAGTTGCGCACCTCGGTGCGCCCGAAGTCGAACTCCAGCGTGCCCCAGTCCGGATGCGCCGCCCGCGACGGGTCCTGGTGCTCGTACAGCGGGCGGCCGTCGAACTCCGCCAGTGCCCAGTCGTCGCGCGGGAAGTGCGCGGGCACCCAGTCGACGATCACGCCGATCCCGGCCCGGTGCAGCGCGTCGACGAGGAAACGGAAGTCGTCGGGCGTCCCCATGCGTGACGTGGGGGCGTAGAAACCGGTGACCTGATAGCCCCAGGAGCCGCCGAAGGGATGCTCCGCGACCGGCATCAGCTCCACATGGGTGAACCCGAGGTCCCCGACGTAGGCGGGCAGCTGTTCGGCCAGCTGGCGGTAGGTGAGTCCCGGGCGCCAGGACGGCAGATGCACCTCGTACACCGACAGCGGCGCCTCGTGCACCGGGACGTCCCCGCGGTGCGCCATCCACTCCTGGTCCCGCCACTCGTGGTGCGAGGCCGTCACGATCGAGGCGGTGGCGGGCGGCACCTCGGCGTACCGGGCCATCGGGTCGGCGCGCAGCGTGTGCGAACCGTCCGGGCGGCAGATGTCGAACTTGTACAGCGCGCCCTCCCCGATCGCGGGCAGGAACAGTTCCCACACCCCGGAGGAGCCGAGCGAGCGCATCGGGAAGCCGGTGCCGTCCCAGTAGTTGAAGTCCCCGGCGACCCGCACCCCGCGGGCGTCCGGGGCCCAGAGGGTGAACCGGGTGCCCGCCACCCCCTGGTGCTCCATGGGCTGTGCGCCGAGCGCGGTCCACAGCTCCTCGTGCCGCCCCTCGCCGATCAGATGCAGATCGAGTTCGCCGAGCGCGGGCAGGAAGCGGTACGGGTCCTCCACCTCCGACTCGCTGTCCCGGTAGGCGACCAGCAGCCGGTACTCCGGCGGCGCGGGCACCGGCAGCAGCCCGGAGAACAAGCCGTCGCCGTCGTCGTGCAGCCGCGCCCGCACCCCTTCGGCGAGCACGGTCACCGACCGGGCGTACGGGCGCAGCACCCGGAAGGCCACACCGCCCCGGACCGGGTGGGCGCCGAGGAGGTCGTGCGGGGCGTGGTGCTCACCGGCGAGCAGCCGCCCCCGGTCGGCGTCGTCGAGCGGGGGAGCCTGTCGTACGCCCCGGCCCGCGGTGCTCTTGCGGGGGCGCGGGGGCGGGGTGCCGGCCCGCTTGGCCGCGGGCTTCCTCCGCCCGGCGGGGGCGGCCGGTTCGGGCGGTGGCGGCGCCGCCACCGCCTCGGCCGGTTTCGGGGGTACGGGGGCCCCGGTGGGGGCGGATGTGCGGCGGGACGGCTTGCGGGCGGTCACGGGGACAGCCTCCTCGGAGGGTGTTGAGGGGAAACGGGGGAGCGCGCCGGGCCGTCAGTCGTCGGCGGCGGCCAAGCGGTGGATCGCGGCCATCGGGACCGGGAGCCAGTCGGGCCGGTGCCGTGCCTCGTACAGCACCTCGTACACCGCCTTGTCGGTCTCGTGGGCGCGCAGCAGCTCCGGTTCGCTGCGCGGGTCGACGCCCGCGGTCTCGGCGTACCCCGCGCAGTAGGCGGTCCGGCAGCGGGCCGCCCAGTCGGCGTTCCACGGGCGGTGCGAGCGGGCCGCGTAGTCGAAGGAGCGGAGCATCCCGGCGATGTCGCGCACCGGGAGCTGCGGACGGCGGCGCTCGGGCAGCGGTCTGGACGGTTCGCCCTCGAAGTCGATCAGTGACCAGAAGCCGTCGGCCGCGCGCAGCGTCTGGCCGAGGTGGAGATCGCCGTGCACCCGCTGGGCCGCCCAGTCGCGTCCCCGGTGCCCCAGCGCGGCCACCGCGTCGAAGGCGGTACGCAGCCCGGGGACGTACGGCACCAGCTCCGGCACCGCCTGGGCGGCGGCCTCCAGACGGCGCAGCATCGAAGCGGCGAGGCGCTCGGTCTGGGCGCTGCGCAGGGCGGGCGTCGGCAGCGCGGCGGCCAGCGCGGTGTGGACCTCGGCGGTGGCCCGGCCCAGGGCGTGGGCCTCGGCGGTGAAGTCCAGGCCCTGGGCCAGGGCGCGCAGGGCGAGCCGCCAGCCGTCCTCCGCGCCGCCCAGGAACGGCTGGAGCACACCGAGGGTGAGCGGCCGGGGGGTGGTGGCCTCGAACCAGGCGACCGGGGCGGGCACCCGGCCGCAGCCCTCCCGCGCGAGCGCCAGCGGCAGCTCCAGATCGGGGTTGGTGCCCGGGAAGATCCGGCGGAAGATCTTGAGGATGTAGGCGTCGCCGTAGACGAGCGAGGTGTTGGACTGCTCGGTGTCGAGCAGCCGCGGCGCGAGCTGGGCCGCGATGGTCCGGGCGCCCCGGCCGAAGCGCAGGGCTCCCAGGGTGCCGGGGGTACGGAACCGTTCCAGCAGAAGTCCGGCCAGGTGCGGGTCGTGCAGCCCCTCGTAGACGGTGAGGCCGGCGAGCGGCCCTCCGGTCACCCGGCCGATGAGCGCGGGCGCCAGCCGGGGCGGCAGCAGGGCCCGTACGCCGAGCAGCAGTTGGTAGCAGTCGTCCGGCGACTGCGCGGGGGTGGCCGGCTGGTGCGCCCGGACCAGCAGATGGAGCAGCCCGGTTCCGGTCCCGGCGGCGACGGAGCCGGTGTCCACCGGCAGTATCTCGGTCGCCGACACCAGCGAGAACGCGGTGACCGGCCGCCCCTTGCCCGCGAACCATCGCTGCCGGGGCAGCCATTCGTGCAGCAGGGGGGCGAGTGACGGGAGCAGAGCTGTGCTGTCGGTCAGGGCGACCCGAGTGGATGCAGCCTCCGACATGGCATCGCGTCCTTTCCCCGGGCACACCACAGGATGCGAAGAGTGTCCCGGATTGCGGAGATAGCTGGCCGGCTGTGCGGGACGTGTCGGGTCAGGATGGTCCGTACGGACTCGACTCGGTGGGACAGAAACGCGGGAGAGGGCCCGGAAGGGGCCGTACGTGTGAGGCGTGGAGGAGGGGCTCCCGTGCGGGGCGGCGGTGACCGCCCCGCGGTGGGTGGTGCCCGGTCAGCTCGGCGGCGCGTCCTCGCGCAGCCGGAACCAGTAGAAACCGTGCCCCGCGAGGGTCAGCAGATAGGGCCACTGGCCGATGGCGGGGAAGCGCACCCCGCCGATCAGCTCCACCGGACGGCGGCCGGTGAAGGACCGCAGATCGAGTTCGGTCGGCTGCGCGAACCGCGAGAAGTTGTGCACGCACAGCACGAGATCGTCGCCGTGCTCACGGGTGAAGGCGAGCACGGCCGGGTTGGACGACGGCAGTTCGTTGTACGAGCCGAGGCCGAAGGCGGGGTTCTGCTTGCGGATCTCGATCATCCGCCGCGTCCAGTGCAGCAGCGAGGACGGGGACGCCATCGACGCCTCGACGTTGGTGACCTGGTAGCCGTAGACCGGGTCCATGATCGTGGGGAGGTAGAGCCGCCCCGGGTCGCTGGAGGAGAACCCGGCGTTCCGGTCGGGGGTCCACTGCATAGGGGTGCGTACGGCGTCCCGGTCGCCGAGCCAGATGTTGTCGCCCATCCCGATCTCGTCCCCGTAGTAGAGGATCGGGGAGCCGGGCAGGGAGAGCAGCAGCGCGGTGAACAGCTCGATCTGGTTGCGGTCGTTGTCCAGCAGGGGGGCGAGCCGCCGCCGGATGCCGATGTTGGCCCGCATCCGCGGGTCCTTGGCGTACTCCGCGTACATGTAGTCGCGCTCTTCGTCCGTGACCATTTCGAGGGTGAGCTCGTCGTGGTTGCGCAGGAAGATGCCCCACTGGCAGTTCTGCGGGATCGCCGGTGTCTTCGCGAGGATCTCGGAGACCGGGTAGCGGCTCTCGCGCCGCACGGCCATGAAGATCCGCGGCATCACGGGGAAGTGGAACGCCATGTGGCACTCGTCGCCGCCCGCCTGGTAGTCGCCGAAGTAGTCGACGACGTCCTCCGGCCACTGGTTGGCCTCGGCGAGCAGCACGGTGTCCGGGTAGTGCGCGTCGATCTCCTTGCGGACCCGCTTGAGGAAGTCGTGCGTCTCCGGGAGGTTCTCGCAGTTGGTGCCCTCGCGCTGGTACAGGTACGGCACGGCGTCCACCCGGAAGCCGTCGATGCCGAGGTCCAGCCAGAAGCGGAGTGCGGAGATGATCTCCTCCTGCACCGCCGGGTTCTCGTAGTTGAGATCGGGCTGGTGGGAGAAGAACCGGTGCCAGTAGTACTGCTTGCGCACCGGGTCGAAGGTCCAGTTGGACGTCTCGGTGTCCACGAAGATGATCCGGGCGTCGGGGAACTGCTTGTCGTCGTCGGCCCAGACGTAGTAGTCCCCGTACGGTCCCTCGGGGTCCGTACGGGACTGCTGGAACCAGTCGTGCTGATCGCTCGTGTGGTTCATGACGAAGTCGATGATCACGCGCATCCCGCGCTGGTGCGCGGCGTCGACGAACTCCACGAAGTCGGCCAGGTCGCCGAATTCCGGCAGCACGGCGGTGTAGTCGGAGACGTCGTAACCGCCGTCGCGCAGCGGCGACTTGAAGAACGGCGGCAGCCAGAGGCAGTCGACGCCCAGCCACTGGAGGTAGTCCAGCTTGCTGGTGATGCCCTTGAGGTCGCCGATTCCGTCGCCGTTGGAGTCCTGGAAGGACCTGACGAGGACCTCGTAGAAGACGGCGCGCTTGAACCAGTCGGGATCGCGGTCCTTGGCCGGGGTGTCCTCGAACGTGTCGTGGACGGGCTCATTGACGATCATGGTGTGGGTGACCCTCCGGTCGGCGGGGACGGTCGCAGGACGACGATGTGCGCGGGCGTGACGCCCGGCTCAAGGCGCACATAGAAGGTCCTGCCCCAGTGATAGGTATCGCCGGTGAGCTCGTCGCGCACCGGCATGCGCTCATGCCGGTCGAGGCCGAGTCGCGGCATGTCCAACGAGACCGTGGCCTCGTGGGTGTGGTGCGGGTCGAGGTTGACGACCACCAGAACGATGTTCGAACCCGAACGCTTGCTGTACGCGATCAACGCGTCGTTGTCGGTGGAGTGGAAGTGCACGTCACGCAGCTGCTGCAGAGCGGGGTTGCGGCGCCTGACGCGGTTGAGCGTGGTGATGAGCGGGGCCAGCGAACGGCCCTCGCGCTCCGCCGACTCCCAGTCCCTGGGGCGGATCTCGTACTTCTCCGAGTCGAGGTACTCCTCACTGCCGGGCCGGACCGGGGTGTTCTCGCACAGCTCGTAGCCCGCGTACACACCCCAGGAGGGGGAGAGCGTCGCGGCGAGGACGGCCCGCGTCTCGAAGGCCGGGCGGCCTCCGTCCTGGAGATAGCCGGACAGGATGTCCGGCGTGTTCACAAAGAAATTGGGCCGCATGCAGGAAGCGCTGTCGCCCGACAACTCCGTGACGTAATCGGTGATTTCCTGCCGCGTGTTGCGCCAGGTGAAATACGTGTAGGACTGCTGGAATCCGATGACCGCGAGCGTCTTCATCATCGCCGGACGGGTGAATGCCTCGGCCAGGAAGATCACATCGGGATCGGTCCGGTTGATGTCCGCGATCACCCGCTCCCAGAAGATCACCGGTTTGGTGTGCGGATTGTCGACACGGAAGATCCGGATCCCATGATCCATCCAGAACCGCAGAATGCGCACGGACTCGGCGACGATCCCGTCCATATCCTTGTCGAAGGCGATCGGATAGATGTCCTGGTATTTCTTCGGGGGATTCTCGGCATAGGCGATCGTGCCGTCCGCGCGATGGTGGAACCACTCCGGGTGCTTCTCCACCCACGGATGATCGGGCGAGCACTGGAGCGCGAAATCGAGCGCGATCTCCATCCGCAGTTCCCGGGCCCTCGCGACGAAATGATCGAAGTCGTCGAGGGTGCCGAGATCGGGGTGGACGGCGTCGTGGCCGCCCTCGGGCGAGCCGATCGCCCAGGGCACCCCCACGTCGTGCGGGGCGGGGGAGAGCGAGTTGTTGGGGCCCTTGCGGTGGCTGGTCCCGATGGGGTGGACGGGCGGGAGGTAGACCACGTCGAAGCCCATCGCGGCGACCGCGGGCAGCCGCTCGGCCGCCGTGCGGAAGGTCCCGCCGACGATCTCGGCCGGCTTTCGGGCCCTGCCCTTCGCGGCCCGCCGGGCGGGCTCGACCCTGGCCCCCTCCGAGCGCGGGAACAGCTCGTACCAGGAGCCGAACAGGGCCCGCCGCCGCTCGACCAGCAGCGGCAGCGGCGGGGACGCGCTGACCAGTTCGCGCAGCGGATGACGGGCGAGCGCGGCCTCCGCCGCGGGGGTGAGCGCCGCGGCGAGCCGGGCGGCGGCCGGGCGGGAGGTGTCGCGCAGCGCGTCGACGGCGGCCAGCACCGCCTCCCGCCCGTCCCGCTTGGGTACGCCCCCGGCGGCCCGCTCGTACAGCTCGGCGCCCTCCGCCAGCACCAGCGCGGTGTCGATCCCGGCCGGAATCTTGATCCGCGCCTGCTGCCGCCAGGTGGTGACCGGATCGCTCCAGGCCTCGACCGTGTACGTCCAGCGGCCCTCGGAGTCCGGGGTGATGTCGGCGCCCCAGCGGTCGGTGCCGGGGGCGAGCTCGCGCATCGGCGTCCACGGGCCCGGCCGCCCGCCCGGGTCCGCCAGGACCACCTGGGCCGCGACGGCCTCATGACCCTCGCGGAAGACGGTCGCGGTGACCTGGAAGGTCTCACCGGCGACGGCCTTGGCGGGCCTTCTGCCGCAGTCGACGAGGGGGCGGACGTCGAGGACGGGAATGCGACCGATCATGGAATCACCTGGGGACTGGGGTTCGGGCCGAACCGGGCGCGGCACAGTGGCGGAGGGCGAAAAGCGCACACCGCTACCGATGGGGTCCGTCCTTTCTAACCGCTCCGTCGACGACTGATGGGGTCTGGGCATGGCCGCTCCTGTCCGCATTCACTCGAATGGCAGTCGAAAGAGCTGAGCACGGGTATGTTGCGCGGAGGTGAACCGGATGAACTCCGCGCCCGCCGATGACTCGAATTCGTGCTGCATTCGGGCGGCATTCATCTGATGCCCGGGGTGTACTCGGGCTGTGTACCGGAGGGCCCCACCGCGATTCCCGGTGGGCCGATCCGGTGATTCTGTCAACTGCTCGGCCGTATTCATGACGACCGGTTCGCACCGGGTTCCGTCCCGAGTGCGCGGGCTCGTCGGCGGCCTTTCGGGCGCCACTGGGCAGCTTTCCCCTTGGTGCGGAGCACCACAAGACCGGACGGGGGAAGGGAATCGGCCATTACCCGAGTGGTCGACGGGGCCGCGGGGGCCGCGCGGGAATCCCGTTACGCATGGGGCGGGGCCCGGCGGCGACGGGGCGCCGCCGCCGGGAAAGGTGACGGAGCGCCGCGCACCGCGCCGCGTCCCCTCGGATCCGTACTCCCCCTGTAAAGGTGGAACACGTGAAGGCCATTCGTCGGTTCACCGTGCGCCCCGTCCTCCCCGAACCCCTCCGAGCGCTCAGCGACCTCGCCCACAATCTGCGCTGGTCCTGGCACACCGAGACCCGTGAGCTGTTCCAGGCCGTCGATCCGGAGGTCCGGCGGACGGCGGAGTGCGACCCCGTGCGGCTGCTCGGTGCCGTGTCCGCCGGACGCCTCGCCGAGCTGGCCCGGGACCAGCGGTTCCTGCACCGGCTGGCCGAGGTCTCCCAGGACCTCCGGGACTACCTGGACGGACCCAGGTGGTACCAGGAACAGCAGGCGGCGGGGACCGAACTCCCCTCCGCCATCGCCTACTTCTCCCCCGAGTTCGGCGTGACCGCGGCGCTGCCCCAGTACTCCGGCGGGCTCGGCATCCTCGCCGGTGACCACCTCAAGGCCGCCAGCGACCTCGGCGTCCCGCTCATCGGGGTCGGCCTGCTCTACCGGCACGGCTACTTCCGCCAGAGCCTCTCGCGCGACGGCTGGCAGCAGGAGCACTACCCGGTGCTCGACCCGAACGAGCTCCCCCTCGACCTGCTCCGCGAGGCCGACGGCGCCCCGAGCCGGGTGGTGCTGGCCCTGCCCGGCGGCCGTTCGCTGCACGCCCACATCTGGCGGGCCCGGGTCGGACGCGTACCGCTGCTGATGCTCGACTCCGACGTGGAGGAGAACGCGCCGGGCGAACGCGAGGTGACCGACCGGCTGTACGGCGGCGGCAGCGAGCACCGCCTCCTCCAGGAGATGCTCCTCGGCATCGGCGGCGTACGGGCGGTACGGACGTACTGCCGCCTCACCGGGCACCCGGACCCCGAGGTGTTCCACACCAACGAGGGGCACGCGGGCTTCCTCGGACTCGAACGCATCCGGGAGCTCTCCGGCACCGGCCTGGACTTCGACTCCGCGCTGGAGTCCGTCCGGGCGGGGACGGTCTTCACCACCCACACCCCCGTGCCCGCCGGGATCGACCGCTTCGACCGGGAACTCGTCGCCCGGCACTTCGGCGACGACGGCGAACTCCCCGGCGTGTCCGCCGAACGCGTCCTGCACCTGGGCACGGAGACCTACCCCGGCGGAGAGCCCGGACTCTTCAACATGGCGGTGATGGGACTGCGCCTCGCCCAGCGGGCCAACGGGGTCTCCACCCTCCACGGCTCGGTCAGCCGCGAGATGTTCGCCGGGCTGTGGCCGGGCTTCGACGCGGCCGAGGTGCCGATCACCTCGGTGACCAACGGGGTCCACGCCCCCACCTGGGTCGCGCCCGAGGTCTTCGCGCTGCGCGGCCGCTACGGCGGCACGCCCGGACGCTGGGACTCCGCCGACCGGGTCCCGGCCCGCGAGCTGTGGGAGCTGCGCCGCACCCTGCGCGGACAGCTGGTCACCGAGGTGCGCGAGCGGCTGCACGCCTCCTGGCGCGCCCGGGGCGCCGAGCCGGCCGAACTCGGCTGGATCGACGGCGTGCTCGACCCGGACGTGCTGACGATCGGCTTCGCCCGGCGCGTCCCCTCGTACAAACGGCTGACGCTGATGCTGCGCGACCGCGACCGGCTGCGGGAACTGCTGCTCCACCCGACCCGCCCGGTCCAGATCGTCGTCGCGGGCAAGGCCCACCCCGCCGACGACGGCGGGAAGCGGCTGGTGCAGGAGCTGGTGCGGTTCTCCGACGACCCCCGGGTGCGCCACCGCATCGTGTTCCTGCCGGACTACGGGATGGCCATGGCGCAGAAGCTCTACCCGGGCTGCGACGTATGGCTGAACAACCCGCTGCGCCCGCTGGAGGCCTGCGGTACGAGCGGGATGAAGGCCGCGCTCAACGGCTGCCTCAACCTCTCGGTGCTCGACGGCTGGTGGGACGAGTGGTTCGAGCCGGACTTCGGCTGGGCGATCCCGACCGCCGACGGACTGGCCCTGGACGAGGACCGCCGGGACGATCTGGAGGCGGCCGCCCTCTACGAGCTGATCGAGGACCGGGTCGCGCCGCGCTTCTACGACCGGGACGGCGACGGGCTGCCGGAGCGCTGGACCGAGATGGTCCGCCGCACCCTGGGCGCGCTCGGTCCCAAGGTGCTGGCCGGGCGGATGGTGTGCGAGTACGTGGAACGGCTCTACGCGCCCGCCGCGCTCGCCCGGCGTGCGCTGGATCCCGGGACGGCGCGCGCGCTCGCCGACTGGAAGGCCAGGATCCGGGCCGCCTGGCCGCGGGTGGCCGTCGACCACGTGGAGGCGGTGGCGCCGACCGCGCCGGACGGCTCGGCCGAGCTGGGGGCGGCGCCGACGCTCCGGGTCAGGGTCGCCCTCGGGGCGCTGGAGCCGGGCGAGGTGACGGTACAGGCGGTGGCGGGCCGGGTGGACGCGGCCGACGGGATCTCGGACGCCCAGCTCTTCCCGCTCAAACCGGCGGGCGGCCAGGATCTGGAGGGCCGCTGGCTCTACGAGGGCTCGCTCGTCCTGGACCGCACCGGGCCGTACGGCTACACGGTGCGGGTGCTCCCGGCCCATCCGCTGCTGGTGTCCGGGGCGGAACTCGGGCTGGTGGCGCTGCCCGCGGATGCGGTGGGGGACGGCGCGGGCCTGCTGATGCGCTGAGGCCCCGCCCCCCACGCGGAACCGCCCGGCAGGGGCGTGAGCTCCTGCCGGGCGGTGGTCACCGGTGCATGACCGGTGGGGGTTCAGAAGGTGAGCTTGAAGCTGTTGATCCGCCCCGTGTCACCCGAGTACACGTCCTGGACCTTGAGCTTCCAGGTGCCGTTGGCCGTCTCGGAGGAGGCGTTGACGGTGTACGTGCCGCGCACGTCGTCCGCCGGGTCGCCCGCCGAGGAGTTCTTCAGCCGGTACGTGGTGCCGCTCGGGGCGACCAGGTCGACGACCAGGTCACCGCGGTAGGTGTGGGTGATGTCCACGTCGACCTTGAGGGCGCTGGGCGCGTTGCCGGTGACACCGGTGACGTTGACCGAGCTGGTGACGGCCGCACCGCGGTCCGGGATGGCCACACCGGTGGTGTTCTCGAAGACCTTGCCACCGGGGTCGGTGCCGCCGCCGGGGCGGGTGCCGACGTTGATGCCGGCCCAGGCGTCCGCGACGGACTTGTACTCGGCGCTGGTCGTGCCGTACAGCTCACCGGCGGCGGCGAGGGTGCCGGTACGGGCCGACGCGTAGTTGGTGGTGGAGGTGAACTTGGTGGTGAGCGCCTTGAACCAGATCAGCGCGGCCTTGTCCCGGCCGATGCCGGTCACCGGCAGACCGTCGGAGGTCGGCGAGTTGTAGGAGACGCCGTTGATGACCTTGGCGCCGCTGCCCTCGGAGAGCAGGTAGAAGAAGTGGTTCGCCGGGCCCGAGGAGTAGTGGACGTCGACGTTGCCGATGCCGGAGTACCAGGAGTCCTTGGACGCGCCGTCCTTGCTCGGCTTGTCCTGGTAACGCAGCGGGGTGCCGTCACCGTTGATGTCGATCTTCTCGCCGATGAGGTAGTCGCCCGGGTCGCTGGCGTTGTTGGCGTAGAACTCGACCGCGGTGGCGAAGATGTCGCTGGTCGCCTCGTTGAGGCCACCGGACTCACCGCTGTAGACCAGGTCGGCGGTGGCCGAGGTGACACCGTGCGTCATCTCGTGCGCGGCCACGTCGAGGGCGGTCAGCGGGTTCGCGTTGCCGCTGCCGTCGCCGTACGTCATGCAGAAGCAGCTGTCGTCCCAGAAGGCGTTGACGTAGCTGTTGCCGTAGTGGACGCGGGAGTACGCGCCGACGCCGTCGCCCCGGATACCGGTGCGGCCGTGCACGTTCTTGTAGTAGTCCCAGGTCTCGGCCGCGCCGTAGTGGGCGTCCGCGGCCGCCGTCTCGGCGTTCGACGGGCTGCCGTTGCCCCACACGTCGGTGGAGTTGGTGAACAGCGTGCCGGTGCCGGAGCTGCCGTGGTTCAGGTTGTACGTCTTGTGGTTGCCGCGGCCCGTGTCCGTCAGCGTGTACGACGGGGCGGTGCCGAGGGTCACCTGGCCGCTGTACTCGGTGTTGCCGACGCCGTTCTCGATGCCCTGCCACTCGTACAGCTTCGCGCCGGTGGTGGCGTCGGTGATGACGTGCAGCTGGTTCGGGGTGCCGTCCTCCTGGAGGCCGCCGACGACGGTCTCGTAGGCGAGCTGCGGCTTGCCCTGCGCCATCCAGACGACCTTGCGGGGCGCCCGGTCGGCCTCGGTCCTCTTGGACCCGTCGGCCTTGGCGAGGCCGAGTGCCTGCTTCTCGGCCTTGGCGGGCGCGACGTCCGCCTTCAGGTCCACGGTCTTCAGCTGGGCGCTGGAGACCTTGGAGGCCTTGGTGACGCTCTGCGTGGTGCCGGCCTTGGTCTCCTGGACGACCAGGTCGCCACCGAGCACCGGGAGTCCGGCGAAGGTGCGCTCGTAACGCGTGTGCGTGGTGCCGTCGTTGTCCTGGATGACGTCCTTGACGACAAGCTTCTCCTGCGAGCCGAGACCGAGGTCCTTGGCCGTCGCCGCCTTGCCGGCGTCGGCCTGTCGGATCAGTTCGGCGCGCTGGGACGGAGAGAGCTGCTTGGCCAGGGCACCGTGGTCGGCGCCGGCCGTCGCCGCGTTCGCCGCGGTGGCGCTGCTGGGGGTGGCAGTGGCCGTTCCGGTCTGGACGCCGACGGCGAGGAGGGCTGCTGCGGCTATCAGAGCGCCGGTCGCGGTGGCACGACGGCTGGGCGTGGATCTCACGCGAACTCCTTCTGCGAGGGGGGTACCGGCGGCCCGGTGAGCCGTCCGGGGTGTGCAAGGAAGTGCGCAGAACGGGGTGAAGAGTGTCAGCCGGGAGCTGTTCCTGTCAGGACCGCGTCAACAACTTGGCCGGAACTCGTCCGTTGCCGGAAAGGTCATGTTCGTTAAGCGGACGTTTCACGGATCATTACCGTGATGTTGTAAGGGGTCGTCCGCGCCCGGAATCCGAAGAGAGTACCGAGGCCGGGCCCCGAGCCTTCGTGTTCGAACAGCGGTCGCGTGAGCGGCTGTTCGACGCTGGCCGAGATGGTGTTGGGATGTGGCTGATTTCCTACCGTTGGCGGGCCAAGGTGCCCATGCCAAGAGCAGACGCCCGCCCGGACCACCGTTCACGGCGGTCCGGGCGGGCGCGAGTCAGGGTCCTGCGTCGGGATCGGGCGGGAGCAGGGGGCGGGGTCAGCCGGTGGTGAGCACCATCCGGAAGCGGGCCGCGCCGGACATCATCTTCTGGTAGGCGGCCTCGGCGTCGTCCAGCGGCACGGGCTCGGTCATCGGACGGATTTTGTGCAGGGCGCTGAACGCCAGGGTGTCCTCGACGTCCTGCGCCGTGCCGGACGGGTGCCCCCGGACGACCTTGCCCGACATCAGCAGCTGGTTCGGGCTGATCCCCAGCGGCTCCGGGTCCGCGCCGATGACCACCAGCTCACCGCGCGGCGCCAGCCCGTCCACGGTCGCCGTGATGGCCGCGGAGTTGGCGGCGGTGGCCAGGACGACCCGGGCGCCGCCCAGCGCCTGGAGCGCGTCGGCCACGGTGGTGTCCGCCGTGCTGTCGATGTAGTGGTGCGCGCCCAGCTCCCTCGCGAAGTCGGCCTTGGCCGCGCCCCGGGCGATCGCCACCGTCTCGAAACCCATCGCGGCGGCGTACTGCACGCCCAGGTGGCCGAGGCCGCCGATGCCGAGCACCGCGACCAGATCCCCGGGCCGTGCGGCGCTGCGCCTCAGCCCGTTGTACGTGGTCACGCCCGCGCAACCGATCGGTGCCGCGTCGACCGCGTCCAGCGCGTCGGGAATCCGGGCCAGGGCGTCCGCCGGGACGGTCACGCTCTCGGCGTAGCCACCGTCGTACGCCCACCCGGGCACCTTCAGATTCACGCAGACCACGAAGTCGCCCCGCCGGCACGGTGTGCAGTGGCCGCAGCTGCCGCCGAACCACCCCACCGCCACCCGGTCGCCCACCTGCCAGACGCCCTGTGTGCCGTCACCCAGCTCCGCGATCCGGCCCGCGATCTCATGCCCCGGGACCACCGGGAACCGTACGCCCGGCACCATGGCGTCCACGAAGAGCGCGTCGCTGTGGCAGATCCCGCAGGCGTCCACGGCCACCCTGACCTGCCCCGGTGCCGGCCGCGCCACCGCGCGCTCGACGATCTCGAAGGGGCCGCCCGCTGCGGCGGTCTGCGCGGCGCGGTAGGAGCTGGGGACGCTCATCTGGATCTCTCCGGGGTACGGGTCGGACGGCCCCCCGGACCAGCAGACCAGCTCCGCCCCGGTCGCGCGCGCCGGGTGGGGCGGACGGGGGGGGGCGGACGGCACCGATCAGGCGACGGGTGCCGATGCGGGCCGCACGGAGAGCGTGTACGTGCAGTCCGCGTACGGGAGCACGACGAGCAGCTCGGCGCCGCCCTTGAGGTGGGCGTGGGTGGCGCGCTGGCTCTCGCGGTCCTCGTACCAGGCGAGGAGTTCCGCCGCGCGGCCGAGGCGCGGGTCGAGGCCGAGCCGGTCCACGATCCACAGGGCCTGACCACCGATCCATCGCAGGGCGAGGACGGGGGAGACGGTCCGGAAGGTGCCCAGGACGTGCCGGGCCGTCTCGTCGGCGCCGCACACGAGCCCTTCCGCGACCGCCTCGCACAGGTAACCCGCCTGCTCGGGCGCCCCGTTCGCCTCGCCGGTCACAGGATCCGCCCCGCGCTGCGGGCGTTGCACCGCGCGTTCTCGGCCCGCAACCGCTCTATGGGACTCGGCTCCCGCACGTCCCCGGGCTCGACCTCCCACTCCGCACCCCCGCAGACCGGCCGCAACGACCAGTACGGGCCCGTCGTCCCCCGGAACTCCCCGACCTGGTCACGACGGCTGGTATCCACCAACAGCGTTCCACGATCGGGTACTTGCGGGGTGCTCTGCTCGTTCGGGGGGCTGTCTTCCACGGACATGGGCCACTCCTCTCCGTAACGGTTCCGCTACCAAGGGGGATCAGCGTGGCTTAGAGTCGGGGGGTCTTCAACATGCGCCGTTTGAGCGGAGAGAGGGGACTCCCGGATGGTGAACCGCAAGGAGCTGGACCCCGAAAAATCGCCCGTTGCCCGCTTCGGGCAGCGTCTGCGCCAGTTACGTGACGAGCGAGGCTGGACGCAGGATGAGCTGGCATCCCGTATGGGGTGCTCCGGCACCCATATTTCTGCCGTCGAAACTGGTCGACGGCCCCCAACTCCCCGCTTTGCTGCAAGTGCTGACAAGGCGTTCGGTACGGGTGATCGACTCGAACGGCAGGGGCGGGCCGTCTGGAACACCGCGATACTCGAAGGGTTCCCGGAGTTCGTGGCGCACGAGGTACGCGCGGCGGAGATCAGGCTTTTCGAGCTGGGCATCATTCCGGGCCTGCTTCAGACACCGGAGTACGCCGCAGCCATCACCACGGGTGCCGTACGGCGTGGAGCGATCACGGAGCAGCAGGCGGAGGAACGCCTGTCGCTCCTCGCTCGAAGGCAGGAATCCTTGCAGAGAACTCCACCGCCGCTGATGTACGTCGTCCTCGACGAGAGCTGCATCAGGCGTCCTGTGGGCGGCCCCGGAGTCATGGCGGAACAGCTCGACAGGCTCATCGCGCTCGCCGAGCTGCCATCAACCGTCGTCCAGGTGGCTCCGTTCGACCTTGGGGAGCGCAGGGCATTCGACCTGCCCGTGACGCTACTGACCCTTACCGACCGGTCTCAGATCGCGTACACCGAGTCGGCGCAACAGGGCTGCCTGGAGCGCGATATGAGGTTCGTGCAGCCGCTGGTAACGGCCTACCATCAGATGCAGGCCGAAGCGCTGTCCCAAGCGGCATCCGTAGCCGTGATCGAGCAGGTACGAAAGGGCACCCCGTGACCACCGAATCCCCCCGTTGGTTCAAGTCCTCCTACAGCAGCAACGGCGGCCAGTGCATCGAGGTCGCTGCCAACCTCGTCGGATCGCTCGGCGTGGTTCCCGTCCGCGACTCGAAGAACCCGGGCGGCCCGGTGCTGCGTGCCTCCGCCGCGTCGTTCGCTTCGTTCGTGGCGGGCGTCAAGGCTGGAGAGTTCGGCGCCGTCTGACCGTCAGGGCCCATCGAGCACTGGTCCCGGACGCAACGAGAGCCCCGCCATGCCCCTGGTGAACCGCCGAGGGCGTGGCGGGGCTTCGGGCGTTCGTAGGACGTCGCTGTTTTGCCGCGTTGGTACGGGGCATCTGGCACGCGAAACGTACTTCCTGTTTCCCTGTCGGCGGCAACGAAAGGGCACCCCGTGACTACCGAGTCCCTCCGTTGGTTCACGTCCTCCTACAGCGGCAACGGCGGCCAGTGCATCGAGGTCGCCGCCAACCTCGTCGGCTCGTTCGGCGTGGTCCCCGTCCGTGACTCCAAGAACCCGGGCGGCCCGGTGCTGCGCGCCTCCGCCACCTCGTTCGCTTCGTTCGTGGCGGGCGTCAAGGCCGGCGAGTTCGGCGCCGTCTGACCGTCAGGGCCCATCGAGCACTGGTCCCGGACGCAACGAGAGCCCCGCCACGCCCCTGGTGAACCGCCGAGGGCGTGGCGGGGCTTCGGGCATTCGTGGGCCGTCGCTGTTTTGCCGCGTTGGTACGGGGCATCTGGCACGCGATACGCACTTTCTGCTTTCCCATCGGCGGCAACGAGAGGGCACCCCGTGACGACCGAGTCCCCCCGTTGGTTCAAGTCCTCATTCAGCGAGAACGGCGGCCAGTGCATCGAGGTCGCCGCCAACCTCGTCGGCTCGTTCGGCGTGGTCCCCGTCCGTGACTCGAAGAACCCGGGCGGCCCGGTGCTGCGTGCCTCCGCCGCGTCGTTCGCTTCGTTCGTGGCGGGCGTCAAGGCTGGAGAGTTCGGCGCCGTCTGACCGTCAGGGCCCATCGAGCACTGGTCCCGGACGCAACGAGAGCCCCGCCATGCCCCTGGTGAACCGCCGAGGGCGTGGCGGGGCTTCGGGCGTTCGTAGGACGTCGCTGTTTTGCCGCGTTGGTACGGGGCATCTGGCACGCGAAACGTACTTCCTGTTTCCCTGTCGGCGGCAACGAAAGGGCACCCCGTGACTACCGAGTCCCTCCGTTGGTTCACGTCCTCCTACAGCGGCAACGGCGGCCAGTGCATCGAGGTCGCCGCCAACCTCGTCGGCTCGTTCGGCGTGGTCCCCGTCCGTGACTCCAAGAACCCGGGCGGCCCGGTGCTGCGCGCCTCCGCCGCCTCGTTCGCCTCCTTCGTGGCGGGCGTCAAGGCCGGCGAGTTCGGTGCGGGCGACTGAGGCTCTGGTCGGCTCACGTCATGACGACACCGCTCTCCCGCGTCGCGCGCGCACTTGAGCAGTTCCACGCCACCCACCCCTGGGACCACAACGCCCGCTACCACCGGTGGATTCTGCGGCAGCTCCCCAGGCGCGTCGAGAGTGCGCTGGACGTCGGGTCGGGCAGCGGTGACCTCGCCAGGCTCCTGGCCTCACGGGCCGGGGCGGTGCACGGTATCGACGTGGACCCCGCCATCGTCGCTCGCGCGCGGGAACTCACGGCCCCGGCGGCCCCGGTGACCTTCTTCGTCGGAGATGTGCGGGAGCAGGTGCCGCCCGGCCCCTACGACGTCATCACCTGTGTCGCCACCCTCCACCACATGCACTTCGGTGACGCCCTCACCCGCCTCCGGCAGCACCTGGCACCCGGCGGAACCCTGGTCGTCGTCGGGCTCTACCGGCCGCGGTCCCGGAGCGACTTGCTGATCGATGCGGTCGCCATTCCCTCGAACGTCGCCATGGGCTGGATCAAGAACAAGGGCCGCAAGGCACCACGACCGGTCTCGATGACCGCGCAGACCCGGCCGGCGGCCATGACCTTCGCGGACATCGTTCGCGATGCCCGCCAGGCGCTCCCCGGCGCGCGGCTGCGTCGGCGGCTGTTCTGGCGCTACACGCTGGTCTGGCACCGGAGATAGACGGTTCGCCTCGCGGCTCGGCCCGACAGCCGGGGCCACCGCGTGGGCGCGGCGGCGTCCTGGGGCTCCGGCGGGGTCAGCGTTCGCGTTCCGGGTGGTCCGTGCAGCCGGTTGCGGCGGTGTGCCGGATGAGGCCGCCCAGGATGAGGGCGAGGCCCGCCTCGAACGCCGCTTCGTGGTCGAGGGCCGGGACGTCGGCCGGAAGGTCCTTCCCCGGACCTGTCTCCGCCTGCTCCTCCAGCACGCAGCCGACCGTGTACCGGCCGGCGGCCAGCATCGCCATCTGCGCCTCCTTCTCCGGAACGCCGGAACCGACGAGGAAGGCCATCTTGCGCCGGATCCGGTCGAGGTCGCCGGTCGGGGTGCTGCCGGCGTGGAGGCGCGCGCCGTCACGGCGTTGCAGCAGGGTCCGCCGGAAGCTGCGCGAGTTCTCCAGGAACCATTCGCGCCAGTCGTCCGCGGGCGACGGGAGCGGCGCGGCGGCGTGAGGGGCCATGGCGGCCTCCGCCATGGCCGCCAAGAGGTCCTTCTTGGTCCGGAAGTGGTAGTAGAGCGAGGGCTGTTCGACGCCCAGGCGCTTGGCCAGCCGTCTGGTGCTGACGGTGTCCAGCCCCACTTCGTCGAGCAGAGCCAGCGCCTCGGTGACGACGGTCTCACGGTTCATCTTGGTCACATTGACAATCTATCGGTGATAGAAGACTCTGCAAAGGAATCAATCACCGATAGATTTTGGAGGCCGTCATGACGGACGGGAGCACGAAGCGTTCTCTGCGGGTCCTCGTCGCCGGTGCCGGTGTCGCCGGGCAGGCGGTGGCCTTCTGGCTCGCCCGTGGTGGTCACCGGGTGACGGTCGCGGAGCGCTTCCCGGCGCTGCGCGCCTCGGGCGCACAGGTCGACCTGCGCGGACAGGGCATCGAGGCGGTCGACCGCATGGGACTGCTGGACGCCGTGCGCGGTCGGCTGGTGGACGAGGCGGGCGTCGCGTTCGTCGACGCCCGGGGGAACCCGAAGGCGACGATCATGGCGAACACCTCCGGCAGGGGCCGCCAGACCCTCACCTCGGAGTACGAGATCATGCGCGGCGACCTGGTCCGCATCCTCCACGACGCGACCAAGGACGACACCGCGTACGTCTTCGGAAACGGCGTCGACGGCTTCGACCAGGACGAGCACCAGGTCACCGCCCATTTCTCGGACGGGAGCTCCGGCCGGTACGACCTGCTGGTCGGCGCGGACGGGCAGGGCTCACGCCTGCGGCGGGCGCTGCTGCCGCCGGGGGCCGACCCGTATCGCCGTCTCGGTATCCACATGGCCTACTGGTTCGTCCCGCGCATCGCCTCCGACAGCAACATCCGCGACACCTGCATGGTCCCGGGCGGTCGCCAGATCATGCGCCGCAGCCACAACGCGACCGAGACCCAGGTGTACTTCGTGCTGCGCGAGGAGTCGGCGGAAGCCTCCGCGATCCATCGCGCTCCCGTCGAGCGGCAGCAGGAGTTCTGGGCCGACCGTTTCCGGGACGCCGGCTGGCAGACCGGGCGCTTCGTCGAAGGCATGAGGACGAGCCCGTTCTTCTACTCCCAGGAGGTCGTCCAGGTGCGTACCGACACCTGGTACCAGGGCCGCGTGGTCCTGGCCGGAGACGCCGCGCACTGCGCCTCTCCGTACAGCGGCATGGGCATCTCCGGCGGCTTGGTCGGCGCGTACGTGCTGGCCGGTGAGATCAACCGGCACGCCGACGACCTGCCCACCGCACTGGCACACTACGACCGGGTCCTGCGGCCCTTCGTCGACGAGATCCAGGCCGGGGTGAACCCCCGTCTGCTGCGTGTGGGCATGCCCATGAACCAGTACGCGATCAGCGCCTTCCAGAGGGCCACCGCGCTGGCCTGCTTCTTCCGCGTCCCCGGCCTGGTGGCGCGGTTCTCGAAGGAGGACCGCGGCGGCGACTGGCGGCTCCCGGCCCACCCCGTTCCGCTCGCCGCCCAGGCGTAGTTGCCCTGCGGGGTCGGCGGGGGCCTTTCGCCCGGGTCGGGCCGGGTCGGGGCGGGGGCGGGGGCGGTTCGGGCCGGGGCCGAGGCACGCGTGCCCGGCACGATCCGTACGAGAAGCCCGGGTCGTGCTTGGGGCCGTGTGGTCGCGTGCCGGCCTCACCGTCCCGCGGGGCCAGGAGCAGGATGCTGGGAAGACGGGCAAGCGGACACCGATCCTCCGGCCTCGCCCCTCCCGGCCCGGCCGAACCCGGACGCCAGGTCCACCGGCCGACCCGCCGGCGCTCCCACGACCGTGCTCGCCGCCACCGCCCACCGTCACAGGGAAGACAGGGCCTAGCCGACCGAGAAGGCGCCGAGCTTGAAGGAGTCGGCGCAGAGGCTGAAGACACCGCCCGGCGAGCCGTCCGCCTTCAGCACGTTCACCGTGGTGCCCGCGTCCTTCGGCAGCGCGACCTCGACCGTGGGCGATTCCGTCCGGCAGGAGAGGCGCGCGGTGCCCTCGGTGTTCACGTCGTTGTACATCACGTCGGCCGTCGCCGTGCCGCCCGCCGGGATGTCGACCGCGTCCGAACCTCCCTCGGAGTTGTCCGCGGAGACCGGCCCGCTGCCCTTCGCCTCATCGGTGACGGTCACGACCGTGGGACCGACGATGGTGCAGGCGGAGCCGGAGGAGTTGGTGATCCTGAGCGAACCGGCGGCCGCCTGCGATTCGGTGGCGTGGTTCGCGCTCTGGCGGAACTGCGCCGAGGTGTTCCGGGTGGTGCAAGCCGCGGTGGCGTCGCCACCGGACGAGCTGCCACCGGACGAGCTGCCGCCCCCGTTCGAGCTGCCGCCACTGTTCGAACCGCCCCCGGACGACGCCCCGGACGACGCCCCGGGCGAAGCCGCGGTCGAGGCCGACGAACCGGCGGCGGCGTCAGCCTCGTCGTCGCCGTTGCAGCCGGTGAGCGCGAGCGCGGACAGTACGGCGAGCGCGCCGGCAGCGGCTATGCGGGTACGGGCACGTGTGCGCATGGACTTCCTTCTTCCCCATCAAAAAACCTTGAGAGACAACTGAGAAGCAGGATGATCTTTCAAGACGCACCGGTTGCATCCGGAGGCACGGCCTCACCAAGTCCGCACGAACTCCGCCCAAGATCATTTCCAAGGCCCCGCGAAGCCCGCTCCACCGGACCCTCACCGCCCGGTAGCGCCTGGTCACACGTCGGTGGAGACCACACACGGCCAAGCGCCACTAGCATGCACGGCATGACCAGTGATGCGATGGCCGAGTTGCGTCTGCGGGACTCACCGACGACCGAACACATCGACTTCGACTCCCTCGACGGATACCGCTTCGCCGACGGTGAGGGGTTCCCCGCTTCCTACCGCGCGTTCGTCCGCCACGCGGGATGGGGGCGCACCTTCGGGCTGTGGCTGTTCTACCCGCCGGTCCGCCCGGGATACGCCGACGGCCTGCACGGTCGCGGCGCCCAGCTCACGAGGCGCTTCCGCGCGAGCTTTCGAGACGGAGAGAGCGAAGCGTACGACTGGATGGTGAAACCGGACGGCGACTGGTCCCTGACCGCCACCCTGGAAGTCTTCGCATGGAGCGAGAACGGCGATGCCCTGCTGTGGAACAGCGCGGCCCGCGACACGGACGGGGAGTTCCCCGTCTGGGAGTCACGCGGTCTCGGCTCCCTGCACTACCTCGGCGCGGACCTCCGCACAGCGCTCGTGCTGGTGCGCGATCGATGCACCTCCATCTCCGGGCCTCGCCCGTTCGATGTGGAACCGCTTCCCGCCACCCGCCTCTGAACGGGCCCCGGCGGAAGGCCAGGCCGGGAACGCGGACGGGGTGCCGGAGGCCGTTCCGTGAGGAACGACCCCGACACCCCGCTCACCGCGCCGCGCCGGACGGCGCCGGACCGCGATGCGTCCGCGCCCGCCCGGTCGTGATGTGACCGTACGTACCGAATCAGCCGGGCGGGAGCAAGCGGCCGAGGACCGCGCCGGCACCCCCGCCCGGTCTCACGTCAGGCTCTCCCGCCACGCCCGGTGCAGGCCCGCGAAGCGGCCCGTGCCCGCGATGAGTTCGGACGGGGCGCCGTCCTCCACGATGCGGCCGTGCTCCATCACCAGGACCCGGTCCGCGATCTCCACCGTGGAGAGGCGGTGGGCGATCACCACCGCGGTGCGGCCGTGCAGCACCGTGTCCATGGCCCGTTGCACCGCCCGTTCGCCGGGGACGTCCAGCGAACTCGTCGCCTCGTCGAGGATCAGTACCGCCGGGTCGGCGAGCAGGGCGCGGGCGAAGCCGACCAGCTGGCGCTGACCGGCCGAGATCCGGCCGCCCCGCTTGCGTACGTCCGTGTCGTAGCCGTCCGGCAGACCGGCGATGAAGTCGTGGGCGCCGATCGCCCTGGCGGCCCGCTCGATCTCGGCGCGCGTCGCGTCCGGGTTGCCGATCGCGATGTTCTCGGCGACCGTCCCGGAGAACAGGAACGCCTCCTGGGTCACCATCACCACGCCCCGCCGCAGCTCGGGCACGGCCAGGTCCCGCAGGTCCGTGCCGTCGAGCAGCACCCGGCCGTCGGTCGGGTCGTAGAACCGGGCCAGCAGCTTGGCCAGCGTCGACTTGCCCGCGCCCGTCGACCCGACCACGGCGACGGTCTGACCGGCCGGGATCGTCAGGTCGAAACGGGGCAGCACTTCGCCGCCCGTGCGGTAGGCGAAGCGCACCGCGTCGAAGACCACCTCGCGGCCCGGGGCCCCGCCCGTGCGGGCCGGGAGTTCGCGCGGGTCGGGGGTCTCCGGGACGGACGGGGTCTGGGCCAGCAGGCCCGCGATCTTCCCCAGCGAGGCCGCGGCCGACTGGTAGGCGTTGAGGAACATGCCGAGGCGGTCGATCGGGTCGTACAGCCGGCGCAGATAGAGCACGGCCGCGGCCAGCACCCCGAGCGCCAGGGTGCCCGAGGCCACCCGGTACGCGCCCCACAGCACGATTCCGGCGACCGCGGCGTTGGCGACCAGCCGGGAACCGACGACATAGCGGGCCATCTCCAGCATCGCGCTGCCGTTGGACCACCGGTGCGTGTTGTTGAGATCCTCGAAGTGCGCGTCGTTCACGGGTTCGCGGCGGAACGCCTGGACGGGGCGGATGCCGTTCATCGTCTCCGCGAACTTGACGATGACCGCGGCGATGGCCGAGGACCGTGCGCCGTAGAGCACCCCGGCCCGCCGCTGGAAGCGCCGTACCAGCAGATACAGCGGGACGAAGGAGAGCACGGCCGCCGCGCCCAGACCGAGGTCCAGCCAGAGCAGCATCAGCGCGATGGAGACGAAGGACAGGAAGACGCCGATCAGCTCCTGGAGCCCCTCGCCGAGCAGTTCCCGCAGCGACTCCACGTCCGTGGTGGACCGGGAGATCAGCCGGCCGGAGGTGTAGCGCTCGTGGAAGTCGACGCTCAGCGCCTGCGCGTGACGGAAGATCCGCCCGCGCAGATCGAGCAGCGCGTCCTGGCTGACCAGGGCGGCGGCCCGGACGAACGCGTACTGCATGGCCCCGCCCACCACCGAGCAGAGCGCGTACCCGACCCCCACCGCGATCAGTGGCCCGTAGTCCGCGTCCCGGAACGCGGGCACCCCGCTGTCGATGGCGTACGCCACCAGCAGCGGTCCCGCCTGGAGCGCGGCCTGTTGGACCAGCAGCAGCAGCGCGATCAGCGCCACCCGGGCCTTCATCGGCCGCAGCAGCGACCTCAGCAGGGTGCCGGTCGCGCCGGGCGGCGTGGGCAGGTCGTCCCGGTCGAACCGGTCGTCGGCGGATCCGGGGCCCGTGGGGGAGGCCGCGTCCCCGGCGGTGGCCGGGGCCGCTGCCGTGCCGGTGCCGGGCGGGTCGTCGGCGGGGACCGTGTCCGTCGTCGTGCTGGTCATCGGGTGCCCTTCTCGGCGAGGAGGTCCTCGGCGGACAGATCGGGGAAGGCACCCTCGGCGGGTGCGCCGGGCGCGTCCTCGGCGCCCGACATCAGCCAGGCGTACTCGGCGCTGCTGCGCAGCAGTTCCTGATGGGTGCCCACGGCGGCGATGCGGCCCCGCGAGAGCAGCGCCACCCGGTCCGCGAGCATCACGGTGGACGGCCGGTGCGCGACCACGATCGCCGTGGTCTCGGCCAGGACCTGCCGCAGGGCGGCCTCCACCAGCGCCTCCGTGTGCACGTCCAGCGCGGAGAGCGGATCGTCCAGGACCAGGAAGCGCGGCCGGCCGACCACGGCGCGGGCCAGCGCGAGACGCTGCCGCTGCCCGCCGGAGAGGCTGAGCCCCTGCTCGCCGACCTGGGTGCCGACGCCCTGGGGCAGCCCGTGCGCGAAGTCGGCCTGGGCGATGGCGAGCGCCCGCCGCAGCTCGTCCTCCCCGGCGCCCTCCGCGCCCATCAGGACGTTCTCCCCGACGGCCGCCGAGAAGAGCGTCGGCTCCTCGAAGGCCACCGCCACCAGCTCGCGCAGCCGCTCCCGGGGCATCGCGGCGATGTCCGTGCCGTCCAGCGTGATCCGCCCCGCGGTCGCCTCGTGCAGCCGGGGCACCAGGGCGGTGAGCGTCGTCTTCCCGGACCCCGTGGCCCCGACCAGGGCCATCGTCTCGCCGGGCCGGATCCGCAGATCGATCCGGGCCAGCACGGGCTCCGAGTCCGGCTCGGCGTCGGGATAGCGGAACTCCACGCCCTCGAAGACCATTTCGCCCCGGACCGGTCCGTCGGCGGGCACCGGCTCGTCGGGACCGGGGGCGTCCACCTCCTCGGCCACGTCCATCACCTCGAAGAACCGCTGGGTCGCCGTCGCCGACTCCTGGCTCATCGCCAGCAGGAAGCCGATCGACTCGATCGGCCAGCGCAGCGCGAGCGCGGTGGAGAGGAAGGCGACCAGAGTGCCCGCGGAGAGGTCGCCGTCCGCCACCTGGACCGTACCGAGCACCAGCGCCGCACCGATGGCCAGCTCGGGAAGGAGGGTGATGGACGCCCAGATGCCCGCGAGGAGGCGGGCCTTGGCCAGCTCCGTGGTGCGCAGCCGCTCCGTGAGGGAACGGAAGGCGAGGGTCTGGCTCCGGTGCCGGCCGAATCCCTTGATGATGCGGATGCCGAGCACACTCTCCTCGACGACCGTCGTCAGATCCCCGACCTGGTCCTGGGCCCGGCGCGCCACGGCCGAGAACTTCGTCTCGAAGACCAGGCAGAGGACCATCAGCGGTGCCGCCGGAGCGAGCAGCACCAGCCCCAGCGTCCACTGCTGCATCAGCAAAATGACAAAGCCGATCAGCACCGTCGCCCCGTTGACCAGCAGGAACGTCAGCGGGAAGGCCAGGAACTGACGCAGCAGCATCAGATCCGTGGTCGCCCGCGAGAGCAACTGGCCCGAGGGCCAGCGGTCGTGGAACGCCACCGGCAGCCGTTGCAGATGCCGGTACAGATCGGCCCGCATCGACGCCTCGACCCCGGCCAGCGGCCGCGCCACCATCCACCGCCGCACCCCGAACAGCGCCGCCTCGCCGATGCCCAGCAGCAGCAGATACAGCGCGCCGAGCCAGACCCCGCCGGGATCGCGGTCCGCGACCGGGCCGTCGACCATCCACTTCAGCACGAGGGGGATCACCAGGCCGACGCAGGACGCGGCGATGGCGACCACGGCGGCGCCGAACAGGCGCTTGCGCACCGGCTTCACATAAGGCCACAGCCGCATCAGGGACTGAACGGTGGACCGGTCCTTGGGCTCTACAGGTTTTTCGGGCATCACGGTCGAGCCTACGGTTCACCCCTGACATCGCTCATGTGGTTTTCCGGCGGACCAGCGGTCCGGGGCCCCGGGAAGCGCAGGTCGTAGCCCGTATCAGCCGATCGGCCGATGCCGCTTCGAGCGCGATGGACGATGGTGCGCCGCCCCTCACGACGGGATGCTCCGGGGCATGGCAATCATCGAAGCGAACGGGGTGCACAAGGCGTACGCCGGGCGCACCGTGGTCGACGGAGTGAGCTTCACCGTCGACGAGGGGGAGATCTTCGGGATCCTCGGCCCCAACGGCGCGGGCAAGACCACCACCGTCGAATGCATCGGGGGGCTGCGGGTCCCCGACGCCGGTACGGTCCGTGTCGCCGGACTCGACCCCGCCGCCGACCACGCCCGGGTCACCCGACTGCTCGGCGCCCAGCTCCAGGAGAGCGAACTCCAGCCCAAGATCACCGTGGCCGAGGCGCTGGAGCTCTACAGCGCCTTCTACCCGGACCCCGCCGACTGGCGGGAGCTCGCCGGACGGCTGGGCCTGCACACCGTGTACGGCACCCGCTTCGCGAAGCTGTCCGGCGGTCAGAAGCAGCGGCTCTCCATCGCCCTCGCCCTGGTCGGCAACCCGCGCGTGGTGGTGCTCGACGAGCTGACCACCGGACTGGACCCACGGGCCCGGCGGGACACCTGGAACCTGATCGAGGACGTGCGCGCCGGCGGCGTCACCGTCCTGCTGGTCACCCACTTCATGGAGGAGGCCAGACAGCTCTGCGACCGGATCGCCGTGATCGACAAGGGAAGGGTCGTCGCCCTCGACACCCCCTCCGGGCTGATCGGCCGGTCGGACGGCTCCACCGTCATCTCCTTCACCCCGTCGCGTCCGCTCACCGACACCGAACTGGGGCAGCTGCCCGGCGCCGCCTCCGTGGCGCGCAAGGACGACCGGATCGAGATCAGCGGCACCGACGACACGGTCAACGCGGTGATCTCCCTGCTGGCCCGGCACGGCATCACCGCACACCGGCTCCGCGTCTCCGAGGCGACGCTCGACGACGCCTTCCTCGACCTCACAGAACAGGCTTCCTGAGATGACCACGGCGCACCCGGCCACCGCCACGGCCCCCACGACCTCCGCACCGGCCTCCGCGCACCGGGCGGTGCTCAGGGCGGAGGCCCGGCTCTTCCTCCGCGAACCCGGCGCCCTGTTCTGGATCGTCGTCTTCCCGACCGCGCTCCTGACGGTCCTCGGCCTCATCCCCTCCTTCGGGGAGCACACGGACGAGCTCGGCGGCCGCCGCGTCATCGACCTGTACGTCCCGGTCGCGGTCCTGCTTGCGATGATCATGTCCGGTCTCCAGGCCATGCCACCCGTCCTCACCGGCTACCGCGAACGCGGCATCCTGCGCCGGATGTCCACCACTCCGGTGCGCTCCTCCGCGCTGCTCGTCGCGCAGATCGCCCTGCACGGCGCCGCCGCCCTCGTCTCCGCAGCCCTGGCGGTGGCCGTCGGCCGGACCGCCTTCGGCGTCGCGCTGCCCCGGCAGGCGGCCGGCTACCTGGTGGCGCTGCTGCTGGCCGTGGCGAGCGTGCTGGCGCTCGGCTCGCTGCTCTGCGCCCTGGCCCGTACGGCCAAGGGCTCCGCCGCCATCAGCTCGGTCGTCCACCTCCTGATGATGTTCACCGCCGGGGTCTGGATCCCGGTGCAGAGCATGCCCGGCACCCTGCGCGACATCGTCCGGTTCACCCCGTTCGGCGCGGCCTCCGAAGCGCTGGACCGGGCGGCCTCCGGAGGCTGGCCCGGCCTCGCCCAGCTCGGCGTGATGGCGCTGTGGACGGCGCTGCTGACGTATCTCGCGACCCGGCTGTTCCGGTGGGAGTGACCGGCGCGCGGGATACGGGGACACTGCGTCCATGAACGCGGGGGACACGGCGACGGCGCACCGGAACGGCACCATGAACGCCGAGCACGGGTGGGAACGCTTCTTCCGGTACGGGCCCTACGGCTTCCTCGGCCTGAGCACCTTCGTCTCGGCCGTGAGCGCCCCGCTCATCATGGACCGCGCGCACGTGTACGGCGCCGCGGTGCTGGTACCCCTGGCCCTCGCCCTCCAGCTCTGGTGGGGGCGGGCCGGACGCACCGTCGAGCCCAAGGGGCGGGCGGCGCAGGGCTACTTCGCCGTCCGTACCCTGCTCGCCTTCGCACTGACCTGGTGCAACCCGTTCTTCTCGGTGTTCGCGATCCTCGGGTACTTCGACACCGGGCGGCTGCTCCCGCCCCGGGCCGTCCGTCCCGGACTGCTGGTCACCGCCGTCATCATGGCGGGCGCGCAGAGCGGCGGCGGACTGCCGCCGGTCTCCCTGATGAACTGGGTCGCCTTCGCCGCCCTGCTCGGTCTGCACGCGACCCTCACCATGGTCTTCGCCAGGATCGGCGACCGCGAGGCCCACCACGCCCGCACCCAGGTCGACACCATCGCCGCCCTGGAGTCGGCCAACGCCCGCCTCGAACAGGCCCTGGCGGAGAACGCCGGACTGCACGCCCAACTTCTCGTCCAGGCCCGCGAGGCGGGCGTCGCCGACGAACGGCGGCGGCTCGCCGCGGAGATCCACGACACCCTGGCCCAGGGCCTGACCGGCATCATCGCCCAGCTCCAGGTGGTGACGTCGATCGGCGACACCGAACCGGCACTGGCCCGTCTCCACCTGGACCGGGCCGCCGCCCTCGCCCGGCACAGCCTCGGCGAGGCCCGCCGCTCGGTCCACGACCTGGTCCCGGCCGCCCTGGAACACGACGACCTGCCGGGCGCCCTGGAGCGCACGGTCACCGACTGGGCGGAACGCCACGGCGTCCGGGCCGAGTTCACCGTCACCGGCACCGTCGAACCGGTCCACGACGAGATAGCGGCCACCCTCCTGCGGATCGCGGAGGAGGCCCTCGCCAACGTCGGCCGCCACGCCGGGGCCTCCCGGGCCGGGGTCACGCTGTCGTTCATGGGCGTCGAACTCACCCTGGACGTACGGGACGACGGCCGGGGCTTCGACCCGGGCGCGCTGCCCCCGCGCAGCGGCACGGGCGGCTTCGGGCTCGGCGGCATGCGGGCCCGCGCCGAACGCATCGCGGGAACCGTCGAGGTGGAGACGGAACCGGGCCGGGGCACGGCGGTCTGCGCCCGGGTCCCCCTGGTCCGCAACAGCCGATGACCAGTACGGTTGGCCTGCCATGGCCCAGGAGACCGCACGCGTCATCACGCTCGTCGTCGTCGACGACCACCCCGTCGTACGGGACGGTCTGCGCGGCATGTTCGACTCGGACCCCGGATTCGTGGTGCTCGGGGAGGCGGCGGACGGGGTGGAGGGCGTCGAGCTGACGCTCCGCCTCGACCCCGACGTCGTCCTGATGGACCTGCGGATGCCCGGCGGCGGCGGGGTCGCCGCCATCACCGAACTGACCGGGCGCGGCGCCCGTTCCCAGGTGCTGGTCCTCACCACGTACGACACCGACTCCGACACCCTGCCCGCGATCGAGGCCGGGGCGACCGGCTATCTGCTCAAGGACGCGCCCCGCGACGAGCTGTTCACCGCCGTCCGCGCCGCCGCGGACGGCCGCACCGTGCTCTCGCCCGCCGTCGCCTCCCGGCTCGTCTCCCGGGTGCGCGCCCCGGCGGCGCCGGGCGGCGAATCGCTCTCGGCCCGTGAACGCGAGGTGCTGGAGCTGGTCGCGAAGGGCACCTCGAACCGTGAGATCGCCGCCGAGCTGTTCATCAGCGAGGCGACCGTGAAGACCCATCTCACCCATGTCTTCGCCAAGCTGGGCGCCAAGGACCGGGCCGCCGCCGTCGCCATCGGCTACGAGCGGGGCATCCTCGGCTGACCCCGGCCGCGCCCCCGCACACCCGCCCGCTCATCCCGTGACGCGCAGCAGCTGCACCGACCTGGCCGGTACGGTCAGCGTCCCGCCGCCCGGGTGGGCGGTGCCGGGGGCCGCCGCCTGGTCCTCCCGCGAGGTGTCCAGGACCAGTTCGTAGCCGCGCGCCCACGGGGGGCCGGGGAGCCGGAAGCCCGCCGGGCGGTGGCAGGCGTGCAGGATCGCCAGGAAGCTGTCGTCCGTGACCGGTTCGCCGCGGGCGTCCGGGCCGGGGATGTCCCGCCCGGAGAGGTAGAGCCCGACCGTGGCGGCCGGCGCGTACCAGTCCGCCTCTGTCATCTCCGTACCCTGCGGGGTGAACCAGGCCAGGTCCCGCAGCCCGTCGGCCGCCCGCGGCAGCCCGGAGAAGAAGGCCCGGCTGCGCAGCACCGGATGGGTGCGGCGCAGCCGCAGCAGCCGGGCCGTCAGCTCGGTCAGCTCGCGCCACTGCGGCTGTTCGAGCAGGGACCAGTCCAGCCAGCCGGTCTCGTTGTCCTGGCAGTAGGCGTTGTTGTTGCCGCCCTGGGTGCGGCCCATCTCGTCGCCCGCGACCAGCATCGGCACCCCCGTCGACAGCAGCAGCGTGGCCAGCAGATTGCGCAGCTGGCGGCGGCGCAGCGCGTTGATCCCGGTGTCCTCGCTCTCGCCCTCGGCGCCGCAGTTCCAGGACCGGTTGTCGCAGGTGCCGTCCCGGTTGCCCTCGCCGTTGGCCTCGTTGTGCTTCTGTTCGTAGCTGACGAGATCGCGCAGGGTGAAGCCGTCGTGCGCGGTGACGAAGTTGACCGAGGCGTACGGGCGCCGGCCGCCCCACGCGTAGAGGTCGCTGGATCCGGTCAGCCGGTAGCCGAGGTCCCGCACATCGGGCAGGGCGCCGCGCCAGAAGTCCCGTACGGAGTCCCGGTAGCGGTCGTTCCACTCGGTCCACGGCGGAGGGAAGGCCCCCACCTGGTAGCCACCGTTGCCGACGTCCCACGGCTCCGCGATCAGCTTCACCCGGCGCAGCACCGGGTCCTGGGCGATCACCGTCAGGAACGGCGAGAACATGTCGACGTCGTGCGTGGAACGGGCCAGCGCGGCCGCCAGGTCGAAGCGGAAGCCGTCGACGCCCATCTCCGTCACCCAGTAGCGCAGCGAGTCCGTGATCAGCCGCAGCACCTGCGGCCGGACCACGTGCAGGGTGTTGCCGCAGCCGGTGTAGTCGGCGTATCTGCGGGCGTCGGACTGGAGGCGGTAGTAGCCGCGGTTGTCGATGCCGCGCAGCGACAGCATCGGTCCCAGCTCTCCAGCCTCCGCCGTGTGGTTGTAGACCACGTCGAGGATCACCTCGATCCCCGCGTCATGCAGCGCCCGCACCATCCGTTTGAACTCGCCGACCTGCTGGCCCGCGGTGCCGCTCGCCGAGTAGCCGGCGTGCGGGGCGAAGTAGCCGATGGAGTTGTAGCCCCAGTAGTTGTGCAGTCCGCGCCGCAGCAGATGGTCCTCGTGGGCGAACTGGTGCACCGGCAGCAGCTCCACCGCCGTCACCCCGAGCCGCAGCAGATGCCCGACGGCCGCCGGATGGGCGAGACCGGCGTACGTACCGCGCAGCTCCTCGGGGATCTCGGGGTGCAGTCTGGTGAAGCCGCGCACATGCGTCTCGTAGAGGACCGAGTCGGCCCAGGGGGTCTCGGGGCGGCGGTCCTCGGCCCAGTCCTCCTCGTCATGGACCACGACGCCCTTGGGGACGTGGGGGGCGGAGTCCCGTTCGTCGCGGACCGTGTCGGCGACGTGCTGCTGCGGCCAGTCCCGCACATGGCCGTACACCTCGGGCGGCAGCGTGAACGAGCCGTCCACCGCCCGTGCGTACGGGTCGAGGAGCAGCTTCGCCGGGTTCCAGCGGGCCCCCGTCCAGGGGTCCCAGCGGCCGTGCACCCGGTAGCCGTAGCGCTGCCCCGGCCGGACGCCCGGTACGAAGCCGTGCCGGATCTCATGGGTCAGCTCGGTCAGCGGAAGCCGCCGCTCGGTGCCGTCCTCGTCGAAGAGACAGAGCTCGACGGCCTCCGCACCGCCCGCCCAGAGCGCGAAGTTGGTGCCAGCGACCCTGCCGGGGCCCATCCGGAAGCGGGCCCCGAGCGGTGCCGGGGTGCCGGGCCACACGGCGGGGCCGGGCCCCGGTGCGGCCTCCCGCCGCGGCCGTCCGGCCGTCCTCCCGCTCCGCCGGTCCGCCTCCTGCTCGGCTGCGCTCGACACCTGTTCGCCTCCCGCGGCTCGTGGGGAGCGGCGCCGGGGAGGAGCGCACGGCGTCCCGGCCGCGGCTCCCCGAGCGCCGTCCTCCCCCTGGTTCTGCCCACCCCGGTGGCCGCCCTCACGTGTCCCGTGCCAGGGGCGGCGCCCGCACGTCCCGCGGCACCTGGAGAAGTGCCGTGACGGCCGCCGGACAACTTGGGACTGAACGGTGACATCCGTGAGGTCATTTCCCCATAGCCGGTGTGATTATCTTTCGCTGAGCGTGCATGTGCAGCGCGCGGGGGAGGGAGCCTTCCGGGCTCCCGGGGCCTTGGCGGGGCCAGGCCGTGTGAGGGGAGACAACCACATTGAACGGGCAGCCGATATCGGGGACGTTCGCCGACGTACGGCGCGGGCGCGGGTCCAAGGGGCCGCTGGCCCTGGTGGCGGGCGCGCTGCTGTTGCTGGTGACGGCGTGCGGCGGGGGAGACGACACGGGCAGCGGGAAGGGCGGGGGGAAGGTAGGTGACACCGCCGCCTCGGCGGCCGTGGTGACCGTCGCGCCCAAGGACGGCGCGGACTCGGTCGCGACCAGCGGGGCACTGAAGGTCTCGGCCGCGCAGGGGAAGCTGACCACGGTCAAGGTCTCCGACCCCAAGGGCGCCGAGGTCGAGGGGAAGATCGCCGCGGACGGCGCGAGCTGGGCGCCCGACCAGCATCTCGCCGCGGCCACCAAGTACAAGGTCCACGCGATCGCCAAGGACTCCAAGGGCCGTGAGTCGGCGAAGGACACCAGCTTCACCACGCTCGTGCCGCAGAACACCTTCATCGGGCAGTACACCCCGGAGGACGGTTCCACGGTCGGCGTCGGGATGCCCGTCTCGATCCACTTCACCCGCGGCATCACCGACCCGGCCGCGGTCGAGAACGCGATCAAGGTGACGGCCGAGCCGTCCGTCCCGATCGAGGGCCACTGGTTCGGCAACGACCGGCTGGACTTCCGCCCCGAGGAGTACTGGGCCGCGGGCACCAAGGTCACGGTGAAGCTCAACCTCGACGGCGTCGAGGGACGCCCCGGGGTCTACGGCAAGCAGGCCAAGACGGTCTCGTTCACCATCGGCCGCAAGCAGGTCAGCACGGTCGACGCGAGCACCCACCGGATGAAGGTCGTCCGCGACGGTCAGCAGATCAAGGACATCCCGATCTCGGCGGGCGCCCCGGCGACCACCACGTACAACGGGCAGATGGTCATCAGCGAGAAGCTCAAGGTGACCCGGATGAACGGTGACACCGTCGGCTTCGGCGGCGAGTACGACATCAAGGACGTGCCGCACGCGATGCGTCTGTCCACCTCGGGCACCTTCATCCACGGCAACTACTGGGGCGCCTCCAGCATCTTCGGTTCGACCAACACCAGCCACGGCTGTGTCGGTCTGCAGGACGTGCGCGGCGCCGGGAGCAGGACGACCCCGGCCGCCTGGCTCTTCGACAACTCGCTCATCGGCGACGTCGTCGTCGTGAAGAACTCGCACGACAAGACGATCGCCCCGGACAACGGTCTCAACGGCTGGAACATGTCCTGGGCGGAGTGGACCAAGTAGTCCCACGCGCGCGGAACGACGGAGCGGGCCCGGTGCTGTGACCAACAGCACCGGGCCCGCCGCCGTTAACCACCGCTAACCTGCCTCCCATGACCGCACACCTCGAAGTACGCGACGCCGTCGGCACGATCCGGCTGGACCGTCCGCCCATGAACGCCCTCGACGTCGCCACCCAGGACCGGCTGCGTGAACTCGCCGAGGAGGCGACCCGCCGCGACGACGTGCGCGCCGTCGTCCTCTACGGCGGCGAGAAGGTGTTCGCGGCGGGCGCGGACATCAAGGAGATGCAGGCGATGGACCACGCGGCGATGGTCGTGCGGTCCAAGGCGCTCCAGGACTCGTTCACCGCGGTGGCCCGGATCCCCAAGCCCGTCGTCGCAGCCGTCACCGGCTACGCGCTCGGCGGCGGCTGCGAGCTGGCGCTCTGCGCCGACTTCCGCATCGCCGCCGACAACGCCAAGCTGGGTCAGCCCGAGATCCTGCTCGGGCTGATCCCGGGCGCGGGCGGCACCCAGCGCCTGGCCCGCCTGGTCGGCCCCTCCCGGGCCAAGGACCTGATCTTCACGGGGCGTCACGTCAGGGCCGAGGAGGCCCTGACGATCGGTCTGGTCGACCGGGTGGTGCCCGCCGCCGAGGTGTACGAGCAGGCGCACGCCTGGGCCGCCGCGCTGGCGAAGGGGCCGGCGCTGGCGCTGCGCGCCGCCAAGGAGTCCATCGACGCCGGGCTGGAGACCGACATCGACACCGGGCTCACGGTCGAGCGGAACTGGTTCGCCGGACTGTTCGCCACCGAGGACCGGGAACGCGGAATGCGCAGCTTTGTGGAGGAGGGGCCGGGCAAGGCCAAGTTCCTCTGACCGAACGCCAGTTGGGCACAGAATGACGCGGGTTCATCCGTGTGGGCGGATTATCCGGGCCTCGGGGCAGCCTGGGGGTCCCGCCCCCGGGTGGGCCCGCTCACCCGTTTCAGACAGGGTATCCGCGCAGGTCGGAGGGGTTGTGGTGGCTCGCGTTCTGCCCTTGGCATATGCCTTCCGGCGGCCGTGGAATGGTGTGTTCCGGGGTGCGGATTCCTTCGGAACGGCCCCGGGGCGCCTGCCTTGCGGTCATGATGGTGTCCATGGCGGGCCTGGAGGGTGTGGAACAGCCGCGACCGCACACTGGTGCGACAGCGGCACGCTGGATGTCGGCCGGCGACGACGAACAGGCGTTCAAGGCGCTGGAGTTGTTCGGAAATCCGGCGGAGGGGGAAGTCCGGCTGCCCTCCCGTCCGGAGTCCGCGGCCACCGCCCGGCGGCTCACTTCGTGCGTGGTGCTGCGGCAGTGGGCCCTCTCCCCGCAGATCGCCGAGTACGCCGTGCTGCTCGTCTCGGAACTCGTGGGCAACGCGGTGCGGCACACCGGCGCCCGGGTCTTCGGGCTGCGCATGCTGCGCCGCCGCGGCTGGATCCGGATCGAGGTGCGCGACCCCTCGCGCGGACTGCCGTGCCTGATGCCCGTCCAGGAGATGGACGTCAGCGGGCGGGGCCTCTTCCTCGTCGACAAGCTCTCCGACCGCTGGGGGGTGGATCTGCTGCCGCGCGGCAAGACCACCTGGTTCGAGATGCGGACCTCCGACCGCTGACCCTTCCGGGCGCGCCCGGAACCACAGCAGCCCCCGGTTCACCGTCGTACGGCGCTTCGGGGGCTGCTGTGTGGGGGCCGTGAAATGGGGGGTGTGTTCACGGCCGCTTGTGACGACCGGGCTCGGGTCATGCGGTCGTGTCACCGACTATGGCAGATGGGCGACCTCCTCGCCAAAAGTGCAATCGGTGCATTCCATTGCATATCGGGACAAGCGCGGGAAGAATCGCAGGTGTGATGGGTCACTTGCCTGTAAAAGCATGCATATTTATGGGATTCGATGAGTGATTCATTCGCTTCGCCCATATGACTAAATTGTTATCTTCTTCTCATTCCGCCCCTACTGTGTCTGTACATGAACGCCTCCGACACTCCGGTGCACCGCCGCGGCGCCCTGCGCGCGGGAGCAGGGGCCGCCCTCGCCGGTGTCCTCGCCGCCGGATGCGCGGACCGCGACACCGCCAGGGCCCCGGCCGGGGCCGTCACCGACGCGGTGAGCCCGAAGAACCCCGCCGCCGCGACGACCCGGCCCCCGTCCCCGGCCGCCGCCCCCGGACCGCGCCGCTTCCCCGGACAGCCGGTCCAGATCGACCACGGCCCCCGCGACCGCGCCCGCGTCGCCCTCACCTTCCACGGCCAGGGCGACCCCGCCATCGCCCGGTCCCTGCTCGGCGAGGCCGAACGCGCCCACGCCCGGGTCACCGTCCTCGCCGTCGGCAGCTGGCTCGACGAACACCCCGAGATGGCCCGGCGCATCCTCGACGGCGGCCATGAACTCGGCAACCACACCCAGCACCACGTCGACATCTCCTCGATGGGCGAGGCCGAGGCGTACGCCGAGATCGACGACTGCGCCCAGCGGCTGCGCAGGCTCACCGGCTCCATCGGCACCTGGTTCCGGCCCTCGCGCGCCCGGGACGCCACCCCGCTCGTCCGGCGGCTGGCCGCCAGGGTGGGCTACCCGCACGTCCTCTCGTACGACGTGGACTCCCTCGACTTCACCTCACCCGGCGTCGCGGCCGTCACCCGCAAGGTGGCCGGGGAGATCCGCAACGGATCGGTGGTGAGCCTGCACTTCGGCTACGCGGACACGGTCGCCGCGCTGCCCCTCCTCCTCACCGAAATCGACCGCCGCCATCTGCGCGCGGTGACGACCACGGAGCTGCTGACCTGATGCCTCCCACCACCAAGCACACCGCGGCCCTGCTCGGGGGCGTCCTGCTGGCCGTCCTCACCGGCTGCGGCACCTCCGCCGAGAAGTCGAACGTCCAGGCGGTCGGCAGCGAGGCCGCCCGGCCCGCCGGGACCGACCACGTCGCACCGCCCGCACCACCGGGGCTCCCGGGCATGCCGCCGGTGCTGGACGCCAAGGACGTCTACGCCGCCGACCGGGGCGAGCTCTCGCCGGTCGTCAAGGACTTCCCGTCCCGGGTCTACGTCCCCAACACCAACTCCGACACCGTGACCGTGATCGACCCCGCGACGTACAAGGTCATCAAGACCATCAAGGTCGGCCGCCAGCCGCAGCACGTCGTACCGTCCTGGGACCTGAAGACGCTCTGGGTCAACAACGACATCGGCGACAGCCTCACGGCCATCGACCCGGCCACCGGGAAGACCGGCCGCACGGTGCCGGTCTCCGACCCGTACAACCTCTACTTCACCCCGGACGGCAAGTACGCCGTGGTGATGGCCTCGATGGACCGTCAGCTGGTCTTCCGCGACGCCCACACCATGAAGACGGTCAAGGCCGTGCCGGTGGACTGCGCGGGCGTCAACCACGCCGACTTCTCCACCGACGGCCGGTACTTCATCGTCTCCTGCGAGTTCTCCGGCGAACTCCTCAAGGTCGACACGGCGCGGATGAAGGTCGTCGCCCAGCAGAAGCTGCCGCTCAAGGGCGCGATGCCGCAGGACGTGAAGCTGTCGCCGGACGGCGGGACGTTCTACATCGCGGACATGATCGCCGACGGGATGTGGGTGCTGGACGGGAAGAAGTTCACCACCCCGAAGCTGCTGCGCACCGGCAAGGGCGCCCACGGCCTCTACGTCAGCCGCGACTCCAAGGAGATGTACATCTCCAACCGGGGCGAGGGCTCCATCTCCGTCTGGGACTTCGCACAGCGCAAGCTGATCAAGAAATGGCGGCTGCCCGGCGGTGGCAGCCCCGACATGGGCGGGGTCTCGGCCGACGGCAAGGTCCTCTGGCTGAGCGGGCGTTACAACGCCGAGGTGTACGCGATCGACACCGCCACCGGCAAACAGCTCGCCCGCATCCCGGTGGGCAGCGGACCGCACGGACTGGCCGTCTACCCGCAGCCCGGCCGCTACTCGCTCGGCCACACCGGCGTCTTCCGCTGACCGCCGCACCGCACCGCACCGAGGCCCTGCCGACCGCTCACCCCGCGATCAGCAGGGCCTCCGAGCCCACCGGCCGGTAGCCCGCCGCCTGGAACGTCCGCACACTGCGGGCGTTGCCCGGCGACTGCTGGGCCCACACCACCGCGTCCGGCACCAGGTGCCGGGCCGCCCGCGCCAGCCGCGCGCCCAGCCCCCGGCCGCGCGCCCCCTCGGCCACCTCGATCGCGGTCTCCCAGCGCCCCGCGACGCCCCGGCCGAGGATCACCACACCGCCCTCGGCGGCCCAGACCCGCACCTCGTCGCGGTACTTCATCGCCCGCGCCACCCGCGGATGCTCCGGGTCCTCGATCTCCCGCAGCGCGATCCCCGGTCCGCCGGGCAGCGCGGGTGCGGCCGTCAGCAGGTCGACCGTGTTCATCCGCCGGCCGCTCCGCGCCATCAGCGCGCTCAGGAAGTGCGGATGCATCGTCGCGGCGAGCTCGTCGCCCGGGGTGCGGGCGAGCACCGACCGCACCCAGTCCGGATCCTCGTCGGTGAAGACCACCGAGTGCGCGGTGAACGCCAGCACGCCCGCGTCCCGGGCACTGGGCTGCCGTAGCACGGTCGTCGCCCCGTCCGGCGGGGGAAACCGTCCGTGCGCCGCGGCCGTCAGGATCCGTGCCAGTGCGTCAGCCATGCGTGCTCCGCTCCCCGTCCGGGACGGGGCCCGCCGGGCGGTGGGCCCCCTTCCATGATCGGTGACCGGCCGCCGCGAAGGCCATCGACCGGGACCGTTAATCTGACCATCGCCGGTCAGACATGGGCCGGGGCATCGATCAGGCATGACGAAGGGGCGGAACCGTGGCGGACATCGAGTCGGCGCGCAAGGCATTCGAGCGGTTCGATCTGAACGGCGACGGGCTGATCTCGGCCGCCGAGTACAAGAGCGTGATGGCTCAGCTCGGCGACCCCTACGTCACCGAGCCGGTGGCCCAGGCCGTCATCAACTCGCACGACGCCAACGGCGACGGGCTGCTCACGTTCGACGAGTTCTGGGCCGCGCAGAACAAGGGCTGACCCTCCCGAAGGGCCCCCGGCCGCCGGGCCGGGGGCCGCGCCGCGCCGTCAGGACGTCCTCCGGTACGGCGCCCAGCCGCGCAGCTCGTCGTCGCGCGGGGCCCGCACCACGGCGGGCCTGCCGGGGCCGAAGCCCATCACCGGGCGCGAGGAGTCCCAGCCCGGCCAGCCCGGATCACCGGACCCCGCGAACGCCACCCACGCCGCGTGCATCGCGTCGGCCAGCTCCTGCGGCGCGTCCGCACCGGCCAGCGCCACCGCGTCGGGCTGCTCCAGCGTGTCGAAGACGAATCCGATCTCCAGCGCGTGACAGGCTCCCAGCCGCAACACCGGGGACGGCCAGCCGAACTCGTAGAGATGAGTGCTTCCCCGGGCCCGCACCCGGGCGTCGGCCACCCGGTTCAGCGGGACCCGCAGCAGCAGATCGGTGGCGAGCGCCCCGAGCAGCTCACCCGGCGTGGCACCCGGCCGGTTCGCCCGGTACGTACGCCTCGTGGCGCCCGGCACCCCGAACTTCAGCAGCGCCAGCCGGAGCTTGAACGCCGAGAGACGTTCCGTCAGACCGCTGGGCACGAACCAGAGCCGGTACTCCTCGCTGTTCGACCCCATCAGCAGATCGACGTCGTCGGCGGCGCCGTCCAGCAGCGCTTCGAGCGGGTCGCGGGGCAGCAGATCGCCGTCCACCACGATCTGGAAGGAGTTCCCGCCGGTCAGCGGGGAGCCGCCGGCCGTCACCCCGCTCTGCGCCGCCAGCAGCGCGGCCGGATCCACCCCGGCCAGCGCCCCGGCCGTCGCCGCGACCCCGAGCCGCCGGGCGACCAGCTCCGTGGTGCGGCGGGCGGCCGCGTCCAGCGGCAGCGCGGTCGGCGCCCCGCTCTGCAGCACCGCACGCCGGAACAGGCCCTTCGCCCGGGGCGCCGCCAGCAGGGCACCGATGCTGATCGCCCCCGCCGACTCGCCGCACACCGTGACCAGGTCCGGATCGCCGCCGAACGCCGCGATGTTCTCCCGCACCCAGGCCAGCGCCGCGATCTGGTCGAGCAGCCCCCGGTTGGCGGGCGCGTCCGGGAACACCCCGAACCCCTCCATGCCGAGCCGGTAGTTGACCGACACCAGGACCACACCGTCCCGGGCGAACGCCGCCCCGTCGTACAGCGCCACCGCCGACGAACCGTGCAGCAGCGAACCGCCGTGGATCCAGACGAGCACCGGCAGCCCGCCACCGCCCGGGTCCGGCGTCCACACATTGAGGTTGAGACAGCCGTCGCCCGGTACGTCGGGGTCGGGCAGCAGCCGGTCCAGCGGCGGGTCGTACGGCCCCTTGGGCGCGGTCGGGCCGAACGCCACCGCGTCCCGCACCCCCTCCCAGGGCTCCGGCGGCCCTGGGGCCCGGAAGCGCAGGGCACCGACCGGGGCGGCGGCGTACGGGATGCCGCGGAAGACGGCGACCCCCCGCTCCAGCGTGCCGCGCACCGTTCCGTGGACCGTGCTGACCCGGGGTGGCGTCCCGGCTATCGGAGGGGGTACGGCAGCCATGTGGTTCAGCCCTTCTGCGGCGCGATCACGGACGGTACGGGCGGACGGCCGCCGGCCCTCCGCGCGGGACGGCCGGCCGCCGCCCGGGTGCGGCCCCGGCGGTACCGGTCACCCGATACGTACCCGGTCCGGGGCCGCGCGGACCGGTGTACCCGGCCGGGCCGGGACGACCGGGCGGGATCAGGGCGCGGACGGCGCCGTCAGGGCCCGCTTGAGGACCTTGCCGGTCGGCCCCAGCGGCAGCGCCCCGGTGAACCGCACGATCCGCGGGTACTTGTGCCGCCCCAGCCGCTCCCTGGACCAGTCGATCAGCTCCTGCTCCGTCACCGCCTCCGCCCCGGCGCGCACCACGACCACCGCGCAGACCTCCTCGCCGCGCACCTCGTCGGGCACCCCGATCACCGCGACCTCGGAGACCGCCGGATGGCGGATCAGCACCTCCTCCACCTCACGCGGGTAGATGTTGAAGCCGCCCCGGATGACCAGGTCCTTCTTCCGGTCGACGATGCTCAGGAAGCCGTCCTCGTCCAGGACCCCGAGGTCCCCGGTGCGGAACCAGCCGTCGACCAGGGCCGCGGCCGTGGCCGCCGGATCGTCGAGATACCCGGCGAACACGTTGTGCCCCCGCACCACGACCTCCCCGACCCCGCCGTCCGGGAGCAGCACCACGGCGTCCTCCACCGCCGCGTCCGCCACCCCGACCTCCACGCCCCACACCGGGTGGCCGACCGTGCCGGGGCGCCGGCCCAGCCGCGGCTGGTTGAAGGTGGCGACCGGGGACGTCTCGGTGAGCCCGTAACCCTCCAGGACCTGCGTGGCGAAGGTCTCCTCGAAGCGTTCGAGCACGGCCACGGGGAGGGCCGCGCCGCCCGAGACGGCCGCGCGCAGGGTGAGCCGGGGCGCCGCGTCGTCCCGGGCCCCGGCGTCCCGCGCCGCCGCCTCCACGAGGGCGTGGTACATCGTCGGCACGCCCATGAAGACGCTCACCCCTTCGGCGGCCAGCAGCTCCAGCGCGCCCGCCCCGCTGAAGCGCGGCATCAGGACGAGCGTGGCCCCGGCCCGGAGCGTCGCGTTCATCGCACAGGTCTGCCCGTAGGTGTGGAAGAGCGGCAGACAGCCGAGGACCACGTCGTCGACGTCCAGGGCCAGCAGGTCGTGGGCGATCACGGAGGCGTTCATCACGACGTTGAGATGGGTGAGCAGGGCGCCCTTGGGCCGCCCGGTCGTGCCGCTGGTGTAGAGGATCACCGCGATGTCGTCCGGGGCGGCCGGCTCCGGCGCGGCCAGCGGCTCCCCGCCCGTCGGCAGACCACGCACGGCCCGCACCCCCGTGGCGCGCGCCGCCTCCTCGGCGACCGGCCACATCGGACCCCCGCCGATCAGCGCGACGGCCCCGCTGTGCCGCAGCACGTACGCCACCTCGTCGGCGACCAGCAGCCCGTGCACCGGCACCACCGTCGCCCCGGCGGCCAGCGCGCCGTAGTACGCGTACAGGAAGTCCACCGAATTCGGCAGCAGCACCGCGACCCGGTCGCCCGGCCGGACCCCGGAGGCCCGCAGCGCGCCCGCGCAGCGCAGGGCCCCCGCCCACAGCTCGCGGTAGCCGGTCCGCTCACCCGAATCGACCACGGCCACACGGTCGGGATGGCTGCGGGCCGACTCGCCCAGGACGGTTGCGACGCTGAGAAACATGACACGCTCCAGGAAACATGACGTTCACACGGCTGCTCCTGCCCAGAATCGGCCCCGCCCCCGCCCCCGCACAATGTGCAGGTGCCCACCATGCGCGCCGCCCACCTGGGCAGGAGCCACACGCGGCGGTGCGCGACAAGGCATCCGCATAATGCGCGGCCGCCGGGGGCAGCCCTTAGCCTTCGGTCATGGCGCAGCATCCGGGGGCCCGAGCCCCGCGCACCGAACGCCCCCGCCCCGGCGACGACGGCGAGCTGCGGGGCGCCCTGGCCCGCGCCCTCCTGCCGAGGATCGACGAGCTGACCCGGCGGGTCGTCGACGACATCCACGCGCACAGCGGTACGTACGCCTCCGGCTCACCCGTCAGCCGGGACGACCTGGGGGAGATCTGCCACGTCAACCTGTTGCGCGCCCTGGAGGACTTCGGCGGACTGCCGTCCGGCGCGGGCGACTTCGAGCACGCGGCGCGCGAGACGGGGCGGCGGCGCGCGGAGCAGGGCGTGGCGCTGGACACCGTGCTCCAGGCATACCGGCGCGGCGGGCGGGTGATGTGGCAGATGATGGCCGAGCACCTGCGCGCCACGCGCGGCACACCGGACGCCGTGGGACCGGTGCCGGGCGACCCGGACACCGAGCTGGACATGGCGGGCGCCGTGTGGGAGACCATCGACCGCTACTCCCTGGTGATGGCGGAGTCGTACCGGCTGACCCAGCTGGAGATGCAGGGCCGCCAGGAGACCCGCCGCGTCGCCCTCTTCGAGGCGCTGCTCGACGGGCGGGGCGACGATCCGGCGGTCGCGGCGGCCGCCGCCGCGGCGCTGGGCGTGCCGGCCCACGACCGGTACGCCGTCGTCGTCGCAGCCCAGGACCCGGCCGCGCCGCCCAACCCGGCACCCGTCCTCGACGGGCACGGCATCTGGTCCTTCTGGCGGCCCCGCGCCGGCCGGTACGCGGGCATCGTGCGGCTGGCCGCGGGGGAGTCCGGCATCCTGCTCGACCTGCTGCGGCACCGCACGGGCGCCACCGCGGGCGTGTCACCGGAGTTCGAGCGGCTCGCCCAGGCGGGCAGGGCGCTGCGCCTGGCCGAGCAGGCGCTCCGCACCCTGCCCGCCGGAAGCGGCGAGGCGGCGGCCTTCGACGACCGGCTCGCGGAGGTGCTCCTGGTGGGCCGTCCGGAGATCGCCGAACGCATCGTCACCACGCGGCTGGGCGGGGTCCTGGAGGCGCCGGCCGAACGAGAGGTGCTGCTCGGCACCCTCCGGGTCTGGCTCGACAGCGGCTGCTCGGCGGCGCGGGCGGCCGAACTCCTCTACTGCCACCGCAACACGGTCCTCAACCGGATCGGCCGGGTCGCCGAACTCACCGGCTGCTCCGCGGAGTCGGGCGAGGTGCGGCTCGGGTGGGCGCTGGCCCTCCGGGCGCTGCCGCTGACCGGTGCCGTCGGCCGGCGGGCGGCGGACGGTGACATGGGCGGGGCCGGCCCGTGAGGGCCGCCGCATGGGACCGGGGGCCGTGGCGCCGCCCCCGGTCGTCGGCTCCCGCGCCCGGCCGGCGTGCGGTCAGGCGGCGAAGTACGTGGACAGCGAGTCGCGTTGGTCGACCTCGACGAGATCGGGGCGGGTGTAGCGCTCCGCTCGGGCGTGGTAGTCGAAGTCGCCCCGGACCAGCCCGCGGTAGTCCCGTACGCACCGCTCCAGCGCGGTCCGGGTGGGGCCCTGGATGCCGGCCGCCTCGATCTCCTCGGTCAGCTCCTGCTCGGCGCGCTGCACCCGCCGCGCGACCGCGGCGAGCTGCGCCCCGGCCTCGTCCACGGCCTCCTGGAGCGTGCAGCCGCGCTCGCGCTGGATGAGGTGGACCGTGTTGTGCTCGTATCCGAGCAGCGCCTCCTTCTCGAAGGAGCAGATGTCGTTGCAGAGCCCCGAGTGGTCGGTGACGGCATTGCGCAGCGCGATGTAGGCGGGGAGGCTCCGGGCCGATTCCGGGAGGTCGATCCCGGCGGTGATCTCGTGGAGGTCCAGGAAGGGCTGCATGGCCACCGAGTCCCGGCGGTGCTTCACGAATTCGGACCGGCTCGGCGACTGCCCGGCGGCCCGTTCCACGGCCTCGGCGTAGTAGGTCCACAGCCAGGCGACGGTGTCCCGCCGGAACTGCCGGATCCAGCGCGCCGACCGGTCCTGGTAGGTCCGGGCCCGCAGCCCCACGAGCGCCTGCTCCATGGCCCCGCGCGGCGGCCCGCCGTCCAGGACGGTGACCAGCCGGTCGATCGCCGCCTCGCACATGCGCGGATCGCGGCCCGCGGGTCCGTCGTCGAACTCGTCGTCGACGAGGAAGGCCCAGAAGAGCCACTGGCAGAAGAGATCGAGATGCTGCTGGGTGGCCGTGGGAAAGATGAGGGAGATCCAGAGTTCGGGTCTCGTCCGGATCATCTTCTTCCGGGCCACCGGGGAGAGCGCGAGGTCATGGGATTCGGCCCATTCCCACGCGGCTTCCCTGGTTTTGTCGATCCCGGGATGACAACCGGTGCTCTGGAATGGCATGTGAAACGCTGGCAGCACAATCTGGCTCATTGGTGCCCCTCGTCGAAACGATGCAGATGAACGATACGAACGGGTAAGTGTTCGGACTCGGGCGTCGGTGCCGGGTACGCGGCGGGGCACGGGCCACCCGCGTCCACCGACCCTGGCCAGAGGCTCACCGTGCGAGACGAGGCAGTCATTCCTGCTCACTCTCCTCCGCCGGGGTTCGGGACATCGGGGGCCGGGCCCGTCGGCCCGCGGTGGCAGCCGCCCCCGGCGTGGGACGGCGGCATCACCAGGCGTGACCCCCAGTCAACCCCGTGTGCGGGTAAGAAGGAAGCCATATGTGACCGAAATTGCTTGATCGTCAAAAACGAATGAGCATCTCTGCGTGGTAAATGACCTCTTGTGGTGATCGCCGCTCGGGCGCGCATATGCCCAAGTGGATTGCCACGCCGTCGATTTCGCGCCGCCCCGGGAATGGCCGGGTTTTTCGGCCCGGATCCGGCCGGGCCGCACGGCTCGGCCCGATCCGGCCGAAAGTCACCGGGTCCGGGCCCGGTCTCCGGGCGGGCCCGTCGCGCCGTCGGCTCAGGCGCCCTTCAGATGCCGCATCAGCCGTTCGAACTCCTGCCAGCCCGACAGGTCCGAGGGGTCGCCCGGCAGCGGGTAGTACAGCGCCGGACGGGACCGCGGGCCGAGCTGGACCGGCGGTTCGGCGAGCGGGGTGCGCCGGGCCCGGTCGCCGGGCATCTCGCGCACCTCCTCCGCGCCGAGCACGAAGGCCAGCGGCACCCCGGGCCCCTCGAAGCGCGGGGGTACGGCCAGGTCGCGCCGGGCCTTGCGGACCTGGACCAGCATCGACTGGAGGTGATGACGGGTGGCGAGCACCTCGGCCACCCGGGGCAGGGCGTCCAGCGGGGGCTCCTCGTCGGGGCCGTAGCCGAACGCGAGGGTGACGTCCTCCTCCACGCCCGCCTTCGTCCGGCTGACGCGGACGGTGGCCAGCCCCGGCCGCTCCGGGTCCCCGACCACCACGAGCCAGGTCGGCGCGGGCGCCCGGTCGAAGGCGACGTCGGTCAGCCTGCGCAGCGACCAGGGCAGGTTGGCGGGCTCGGCCGTGCCCCAACCCGCCGGAGGCTGCCCGGTCAGCTCCTGCCACACCGCTTCCAGCGCCCCGCCCAGCACCAGCCGGTCGTCCGCCGGGTGGACCGTGCGGAACGAGATCGCCAGCTGCCGCTCACCGGTGTCCGTGACCTCCTGGTAGGCGGCCGCCACCGGCGTGCGCGGGTCCTCGGGGGTGGCGTCGGGGGACTCGACCGTGGCGAACAGCCCGTTCTGCCAGCGCAGCACGGCCCCGGACAGCCCGTCGTAGTACCCGTCCTTCTCGTCCTGCACCACCCAGCGCGACGGCCATCCGCTCAGGCTGTTGCGCACGGCGGGGGAGAGCGTGGCACCCGGCGAGGTGACGATCTGGAGCCCCAGCTCGGCGTTGGCCGCGGCCCGGAACGCGTCCGAGAGCCAGGCCGTCATGGCGATCACCGGACGGTCCTGGATGATGACGGCCACCTTGTCGGTGAGCGCGTCCACGGCGGGCTGCGCGGCGGCGGGCGTGGGCGCGACGCTCACCCCGTCGGTCTTCACCACCGCCAGGGAGCGCGCGGCCTCCGGCGGCCAGGCCGAGCCCCCGGCCAGGGTGGCGATCCGCGCCGCGAAGGTCCCCGCGAGCAGCTCGGCCTCCTCGACCCCGGTGGTGGCGCGGGCCTCCGTCCACCAGAACGGGACCGGCGGCGCGGTGGCCCCGAGCAGCCGCTCGGCCTCGCCCGCCACCTGTACCAGCAGCGGCGCCTCGATCGAGACGAGCGGCCGGCCCTGTTCGTCGCAGAGCTGCACGACGGCATCCTCGCCCGTCGTGCCCACCAGCTTGTCCGGGCCGCCCGCGAGCAGCCCCGCGAGCACCGTCAACGGGTCGGGCATGCGGGTGGTGAGGGCGATGACGTCCTTGGTCATGTGGTCGGCCGTTCCTTCTTCGTCCGGGGTGCGGATGCGCGGTGGGGGCGGCCCGTCGGTGCGGGACCGCGCCCCGGTGCGTCACTCCGCGGTGTACACGGTCTGGATCAGCCGGTTGGGCTGGCCCCTGCGGATGAACACACCGCGTCCCGGCGGCTGCTGCGTCGCGTACACACCGGGGAACAGCTGCCCCTCGCTGCGGTCGCCCGCCATCAGGAGCGCCGAGGCCCCCGACTCGCGCAGCCCCAGCACCACCGGGTCGTACATGCCCCGCGAGGCGCCCGCGACCCGGCGCGTCAGCACGAAGTGCAGGCCGATGTCGACGGCGGACGGGATGTACGGCAGGAACGGGTCCAGCGGCGACTGTCCGGCCGTGGTCAGCACGTCGTAGTCGTCGACGAGGATCACGATCCGCGGACCGCTGCCCCAGCTGCCCGGCTCCAGGTCCTCGGTGTCCGCCCGGTCGTCCGGCAGCCGCTTCTCCAGCTCGGTGGCGATCCCCGCGGCCAGCCCCGCGCACATCTTGGGGTTGTACGCGTAGCCGCCGCGGAACTCCTCCGGGATCGCGCCGCGCAGACCGCGCCGCGGGTCCATCACCGCGAAGACCAGCTCCTGTTCGCCGTAGCGCTCGATCAGCCCGCCGGCGACGGTCTTCAGCAGATTCGTCTTGCCGCACTCGCTGTCGCCCAGGACCAGCAGATGCTGGTCGTGGTGGAACAGGTCGAGCAGGGCGGGCGCGAGCGCCGTCTGGTCCAGGCCGATCGGCACCCGCCGGGGCTCGGCGACCGGGCCGGGCAACAGGTGCGGCTCCAGCACGTGCGGCAGGATCCGTACCGGCTGGGCGACCTCGCCGCTCCAGGTGGCCCGGACCGTGCGGGCGGTGTGCTCCAGCACCGCGCCCAGGTCCGAGACGTCGGCCAGACCGTCCGTGCGCGGAAGCGCGACCTGCGCGAAGAGCTTGCCGTCGGTGAGGATGCGGCCCGGCTCGTCGGGCGACAGGGTCTGCGCGAGCTTGCGGTCGATGCTGGACTCGCTGGGGTCGTTGAGCCGCAGCTCGACCCGGGTGCCGAAGTTCGACTGGGTGGCGATGCGCACGTCGTTCCAGCGGAGCATGCCCGCGACGACGTGGATGCCGTAGCCGCCGCCGCGCTTGAGGATGTCGACGACGGCGTCGTCCAGCTCGTCGAAGTCGTCGCGCAGCGCACCGAAACCATCGATGATCAGCACGATCTCGGCCGACGCCAGCTGCGGCAGCCGGCCCGCCGCGTGCAGCGAACGCAGCTGCTCCACGGAGTCGATGTTGTGCTCGCGGAAGAGCTCCTCGCGGACCGCGAGCATGCCCCGCACCTCTTCGACCGTGCGGCCCGCGCGCTCCCGGTCCGCCCGTCCGGCGACGCCTCCGACGTGCGGCAGCCCGGACACGGCCTGGAGACCGCCGCCCACCAGGTCGAGGCCGTAGACGCCGACCTCCTGCGGGGTGTGGGTCAGCGCGATCGCGAGCGCCAGCGTACGCAGCAGGGTCGTCTTGCCCGCCTGCGGACCGCCGATGACCGCGGCGTGACCGCCCGCCACCGTGAGGTCCAGATACCACTGGCCCTGCCACTGCTTCGTCGGGTCGTCGAGCAGACCGAGCGGCACCTGGAGCGGACCGCGCCGCTTGGCCAGCTGCATCCCGCGCGGACCCACGTCCAGCGGACCCGCGACCGTGTCCAGGGCGACGGCGCCGGGCAGCGGCGGCAGCCAGATGCGGCGCACCGGACCGGCCGCCTCGCGCAGCTGGTCGACGACGACGCCCATCTCGGTCGGCCCGGTCTCCCGGCGCCGGACCTTCGGCTCCTCGCCCGAACTCTCCGGCTCGGCCAGGGTGTTGAACGCCTCGTACTCCAGCGCGAGCGGACCGGTGTCCTCCTCCTGGGTGCGCTGCACAGGGCCCCGGTACCCGCCGGAGACATAGCTCGCCTTGAAGCGCTCGTAGTGGCTGGTGTCGACCTTCAGATAGCCGAAACCGGGCAGCGGCGGCAGATGGAAGGCGTCCGTGGTGTCCAGGACCGTACGCGACTCGTCGGCGGAGAAGGTGCGCAGCCCGAGCCGGTAGGAGAGATAGGTGTCCAGACCCTTCAGCTTGCCGCCCTCGATGCGCTGGCTGGACAGCAGCAGATGCACCCCGATGGAGCGGCCGATCCGGCCGATGGACAGGAACAGGTCGATGAAGTCCGGCTTCGCGGTGAGCAGTTCACCGAACTCGTCGATCACGACGAACAGATGCGGCAGCGGCTCCAGATCGGGCCGCCGCTCCGCGCGCAGCGCCGCGTAGTCACCGATGTCGGCGACGTTGCCCGCGTCCTTGAGCACCTGCTGACGGCGCTTGACCTCACCGGCGAGCGAGGCGTGGACCCGCTCCACGAGGCCCGCCTGGTTCTCCAGGTTGGTGATGACACCGGCCACGTGCGGCAGCTCCGCGAACGGGGCGAAGGTCGCACCGCCCTTGTAGTCGACCAGGACCAGCGCGAGGTCCTCCGGCGGATGCGTGGCCACCAGGGCGAGGACCAGCGTCCGCAGCAGCTCCGACTTGCCGGAACCGGTCGCCCCGACACAGAGCCCGTGCGGGCCCATGCCCAGCTCGGAGGACTCCTTCAGGTCCAGGAGCACCGGCTGGTGGGAGTCGCTGATGCCGATCGGCACCCGCAGGAAGGCCCGCTCGCCGCGCGGCGCCCACAGACGCGCGAGGTCGAGCCGCGCCACGTCGTCGATCCCGAGCAGGTCGGCGAAGTCGACCGGCCCGGAGAGCGGGGCGTCCACCAGCGACTCGGCGGACAGCCGCATCGGCGCCAGCATCCGGGCCAGCCCCTCGGCGAACGGGATGCTGACCTCGTCCACGGTGCCGTGGGCGCTGATCGGCTCCTGCTCGCGCAGATCCTCGATGACCACCCCGTCGCCGTCGACGGTGATCCGGACGCTGACGTGGCCCGGCTCCTGGACCCGGTGTTCGAGCAGGTGCAGCACGCTGACGCCCATCTCGCGCAGCCCGACCGCGTCGTCCGGGCGCGGCAGGTCGACGGCGTCCTCGCCGTGCCCGTCGGTGACGACGAGCAGCCGGGAGGTCATCGACAGCGCGTCCTTGCCGGACAGACCGCGCCGCACCTCGGCCGCGTACGAGGCGCGGCGGCGCAGCTCGGAACCGATCTGACGGGCCAGCTGAGGCGCGGACGGGGCGATCCGGCGGGCGGCGACCGGACCGTCGAACTGCTCGGTGTCGAGCAGATGCGGCATCCACTTGGCCCACTCCCAGTCGGCCAGCCGCTCACCCGGCACGGCGAGCGCCATCGCGACGTCGTCGGGGGCGTGCGTGGCGGCGGTCTGGACGAGCAGGGCGCGCGCGACCCGCAGGCAGTCCTCGCGCGGGCCGATGACGCTGATGTTGCCGACCCGGTCGAGCGGGACGGTGAGCGGGAGTTCGGTGCCGGTGCGGAAGCGGTCCATCAGCGCGGACGCCTCGTTGAGCATGAAGGTGTCCGGCGGCGAGAGGACGGAGGAGCCCTGCTGGGCGACCGTCAGATCGCGTACCGGCATCTCGCCGGTGCCGACGCGCACCCGCAGGAAGTCGCCGTCCAGGCGGCGCCGCTCCCACACCCGGGCGGGGTCGCGCACGATGTCGTACAGGGCGTGCGGCGGCGGATTGAGGACGTCGGCCCGCTCGGCCCGCCGGCGCTCCTCCACGGAGAGCTCCTCGCGCAGGTCCTCCAGATAGGCGAGGTAGGCCTCGCGCTGGGTCCGGCGGGTGCGCTGGGCCTTGCCGCGCTGCGAGAAGACGAGCGCCACGGAACCGATGACGGTGACGACGAGGATGATCGCGCCGAGGCCCGCGAACTGACTGTTGCGCACGACCGTCATCATCACGACGGAGGACATCACACCGGCGACCGGCAACAGCGACATCGCGATGTTGCCCGACTTGCCCTCGGGGAGGTTCGGCGGGGCCTCGATGGTGCGTGCCTCGGAGGCGGCCGGCGGCCGGGTGGTCCTGGCCGGGCGGTGGATCAGTCGGGTACTCATCGTCGTCCGTCACTCGGGGTCGGGATCAGTGGGTGCTGCCGATCGGTGATCAGTGGTGCTGCTGGGAGAGCCGGAACACGTCCGCGGCCAGCCGGGTGGCGGCCTCCCGGGTCGCGTGCGCCAGGAGATCGGTACGGATCTCGCCGCCCGCCGCCAGATGCCGGTCGTACGGCAGCACCTGGACGCTCGCACCGGTGGCCTTCAGCTTCTCCGCCGCCTCGTCGAGGTCGAGTCCGGGGTGCGGCACCAGTTCGCTGAGCACGACGACCGTGCCGGCGATGACCTGCCGGGGCAGCGACTGCATCCAGGTCAGGACCGCGTACGTGCTGGTGATGCCCTCCAGCGTGGCGGGGGCGGCCAGCACCCGGGCCTGGGCGGCGGAGAGCGCGACCCGGGCGACCTCGGCGGGCAGCGTCTCGCAGTCGACGACGGTGACGCCGAAGTAGCGGCGCAGCGAGACCATGACCCGCTCGTACGCCCGGCTGTCGAGCATCGCGCCGATCTGGCCCTGACTGCCGGGCAGCAGCCAGGCGTTGCCCGGCAGCTGGACGAGATAGCCGGTGATGTCCAGCAGCGACATCTGGGGCTCGATGATCCCCGCCAGGTCGCCCGTGGTCCAGCGCAGCGACTCGGCGCCGAGCCGCAGCGGCAGCGAGCCGAGCGCCGGATCGGCCTCGACGAACAGGACCGGGTCCTGGCGGTAGTGCGCGTACGTGGTGCCGAGCAGCGCGGCGACGGTCGACTTGCCCGCGCCGCCCCGGATGGAGGTGACGGCGATCTGCCGACCGGTCGTCACCGGCTGCTGGAGCATCTCGGCGGTGGCGGTGGTCCGGGCCACCTCGCGCGCGGCCGACGAGGACACGCTCACCCGCAGGGCCCGCGCGGCCCGCGTGGTGAAGGGCTCGCCGCGCCGGGCCTTGCGGCCGACGGCGGCCAGCGTCCGGTCCACCACGGGCCGGGACTCGGGGGCGTGGTGGGCCCGGGTGCCGGGGGTGTACGCGGCCTGCTCCCGGGGCTGTGCCTGCTGCGGCTGCGACTGGACGACGGGGGCCGCGACGGGCGGCGTCACCATGCCCTGCTGTCCCTGCTGTCCCTGCTGTCCCTGGTGGCCGGGGTGCTGCTGGTGCGGATGGGGCTGTTCCTCGTGGCCGGGGTACTGCTGCTGCGCGGCCTGCTGTTCCGGGTACCCGGCGTACTGCTGCCCCTGGTATCCGGGTTGCTGCTGGACCGGCTGCTGTCCCTGATGGCCCTGGTACTGCTGAGGGGCCTGCTGTTCCTGATAGCCGGTGTACTGCTGGGGCTGGTGGGGCTGCTGGGACTGGTGGGGCTGCTGATAGCCGGGTTGCTGCTGGTGCGCCCCGTAGGCGTGGGCGTTCTGCGCGGGCACACCGGGGCCCTGCGCGGCGGAACCGTACGGCTGACCGTCCTGGCCCTGCGCGGCGGAACCGTACGGCTGACCGTCCTGGCCCTGCGCGGGAGCGCCGTACCCCTGGCCGTCGGGGCTCTGGGCGTTCTCCTGGGAGGCGCCGCTCCGCATGGCGCGCAGCACATCGCCCTGCCAGTTGTCTTCGTTCGGCATGTCTGCCCTTCTTTTTCGCCCTGCTGCCCCGCCCGGAGCACCTGCGCGTCGACTCAGAACTTGTTGAGCAGCTGTCCGTACACGCCGAACACACCGACGGCGAGCGGGAAGAGCCCCACCACGCCGATGGATTCGACCAGATCGGCCATGCGCCGCAGCCGGACCTGCACGTGCTCGGGCGGCTGCACCGCGAGGACGAGCAGCGGCAGCACCGCGGCCACGACCAGCAGGGCGAGCGGTCCGGCACCCCCGGCGTGCTGCATCCACAGCATGACGAGACGCACGACCAGGACCGCGGCGGCGGCGAAGAGCGCCACCACCTCGGCGACCAGCGGGAAGGCCCGCGCCCGGGAGAGCAGCACGAGAGCCACCAGGGAGGGGAGCGCCACGGTCCACACGGACGGCTTGTCGGCCAGCGTGAGCAGCCAGCCGCCGGCCGCCGCGGAGACCGCGGTGACCACCGTCGCCAGGGCGAGGCCGCGGTGGGTGGCCGCCAGTGCGTTGCCCACCTGGTGGCGGCTGACGGAGGCGCCGCCGGAGCGGCGGTCGTCGAGCGCGGTGAGCCCGGAGGCCGCCAGCGCCAGCCGGGGGAGCAGACCGAGCAGTACGACGGAGAAGACGGCCATGACGGCGCCGAGCCGGGCCAGGTCGTCCTGGACGGCGGCGACGGCCTCCCACACCAGGGTGACCGCGGTGGTGGCGACGGCGCCGATGAGCCCGCCGCGGCCGAGCGGCGAGAAGTAGCCGAGCAGCACCAGTGTCAGGACCAGGGCGGCGGCGACGGCGGCGAGCCGTGCGGTCCCCGACCAGTCGTAGGCGTCCGCCGCGGTCCAGGCGGTGAGGATGCCGAGGCTGCCGGAGGCGAGCAGCAGCGCGGTCGCCAGACCCCGGTTGCCCTGCCCGATCTTCGCGATGAGCGCACCGCCCGCCAGCAGGACGAGCGTCGCGGCCGCGAGGGCGGCCGTCAGGGAGTCCAGGGCGAACTCGCGCCGGGCGAGCAGCGCGGCGACCACCGCGAAGGCCACGGACGCCACGCCCGCACTCGTGCGGCGCGCGGCGGGACGCCAGCGCCAGGCCTGCAGATCGAGATCGTCGGCCACCAGGTCGGTGACGTCGTGCACGACCGGGGCGGGAGGCGCGGAGTGCGCCCGGACGAGCCGGAGCACCGCCCCGTCCGCGATACCCACCGAGGACAGCGTGCTGTCGTGCGGGAGTGCGGAGCCGTCCGACGTGATCAGCTGCCGTGTCATCGGGCGTGCTGCCGCCCGGTCGTCCAGCAATTGCAGAATGTCCGGCAGCAGCTGCCCGATCGGGGTGTCGGACGGCAGGACGATGTCGGCCCGGCGTCGCTCACCGACCAGCGTCACCCGGCTGAGCTGCGCTCGGGAAGTCGTTGCTGTGCTCACCACTTTACGGGAACCTATCATCGCGACGTTGTGAGGAGTCGGGCAGCTTGGCGTGCCCATGCTACTGGCGCCTTCTCGGTTCCCTGTGCGGGGAACTCTTCCTGAATGCGCCGGAGTTGTCAGAATTACTGGGGATTCTTCGTCGATTCCCCGGTTTTATCCGGTTGCGCCGTTTTCGCCGGCTGTTCGTACTGCTGTTCCTGGCGCTGCTGCTTCTGCTGTTCGGCCTTCTGCTTCTCCAGCATGTTCTGGACAAAGGACCACCCCACGCATCCCGCGCACAGCACGGCGGCGATGGCGATCCCCGCGAAGACCTTCCCGAGCCGCTCGTCCGCCGTACGCCGCGCCCGCTGCGCACCGAACAGCAGCGCGTCACGCATCCTGCGACGGCGTACCGCCACCGACTCCAGAAGCTGGCTGTCGTAATCCCGTGCCATTCGTCTCGTCGTCCGTTGCCTCAGTCGTACGTTGCGTCGGTCATGGTCGCTGCGTCATAGCCGGTCGGCGCGTGGAACGGCGGCCGGGGCCGGGTCACTCCCGCGCACTTCGGGGGGAGCGGTGTGGAGCGGCATCTTCCGTATCAGCCGACGGGCACCGCAAGGAATCCCCCGATTCACTCCTGCAACATAAGGCATCCGTGAGCGGGCAGTACAGCCCAGGTCGCGGCGGGAGCGAGTGCGACGGACGCGCGTTCCGCCGGGATCAGGGATCCTCCCGCGACCGGCCGTCCACTCCCCGGTACCAGGCACACAGCGACTCGGCCACGGCGTCGAGAAGGCCGGTCCCGGCCGCCTCCGCGATCGTCCCGTCGCAGAACCGTTCCCCGCGCACCACGGCCGTGGCCGCGCGCACCGCGTCGGCCGGAGCCAGCCGGCCGTCGGCGGGCACGACCGGTGGCGGGTTGTCCTGCCACAGGTACGCCGGCGTCACCGCGCCGACCGCGGCCAGCGCGCCCACCAGCCGCCGGAGCGGCCCGCTGTGGATCGGGTGGCCCATGAGCCGACGGCCGTCCGGCTGCTCGCCACCGGACGACCACCGCACCTCGCGGTCCTCGTCCGTGAGCGCGGCGAGCGCGTCCTCCAACTCGCGCCACGCGTCGCCGTTCTCGCGGTCGAGCTGGGCCAGCAGACGGCGGTCGTCGGCCTCGGTGACGACCCGGGCCAGCGCGGTCAGCGCCTCCAGGGACGGGGCCGAGGCCAGCGAGCCCGGCACGACATGACTGACGCACCTCGGGTCCGAGCCCCGGGCCAGCGCGGCGAGCGCGGCGGTGGGCACGAGCCCGCGCGCCCTGGCATCGTCGAGCTTCCTGGACCAGGCGAGCCCTTCACCGAAACCGGCCCGGTCACCGGTGGGCCGCAGACACCAACCGGCCGCGTCGTCCTCGTCGTTGGCCCACAGATAGCCCATCGCCTCGCCGCGCGCGTTGGCGACAGTGAGGTGATGGACCGGGCCGTCGGTCGTGGCGCGGTAGCCGGGGGCGGCGGGGGTGTGGCTCATGGTCGGCTCTCGTCGTGGGCGTCGGTGCGGGACCTCAGCCCCCGCTCACCATGTCCTTGAACTCGGCGAGCGACGGAGCCTCGGCCAGCGAACCGGCCACGACACCACTGCCCCTGATGTCGCTCGTGTCCCGGAGCAACTCGGCGAGCAGGGCGGAGGGAGCGATGCCCCGGGACTTCGCGTCCCGCAGCTTCCTGAGCCATGCGGCTCCGGCGTTGATCGCGGCGGCCCCCAGCCCCTGGGGCGTCACCCAGCCCGCGGCGTCGTCCTCGTCATTGGCCCACACGTAGCCGATCACCAGGCCGTCGCTGTCGGCGACCCGTACGTACTGCACGGGTCCCCGCGCGACACGGTTGTAGCGGGGCGGTCCGGCGACCCGCTTGAGCTGCATGTCTTCCTCGAAGCGCGGATTGGGTCGGTTCTCGCTGGTCATGCACTCTTCCTCTGTCACTTCGGCAGGACTTCGCCGTACACCTGGGCCTGTCCGGCCTCGTCCACGAAGACTCGGGTCACCCGGTACTCCGAGCCGCGCCCGAGAAGGATCTCACGCTCGGTCACGCCGTAGTGGCTGACCTTCTCCAGCCACAGCGCGGGCGTCCCCTTCGGGACCCGCAGGTGGAGGATGGCGTCCTTCCCCGCGAAGCTGGGCACCGGATGGTTGCCGAGCGAGGTGGACAGGTAGCCCTCGTCGCCGAATGTGCCGCCCATCATTTCGAGGGGCGAGTCGAGGTCGAGGTGCCCGATGCCCGTGCCGCGCACCACCATGACGTCCTCGGGCACCGGCCGGGTCGACATGACCCGGTCCATCTCGCCGATGTCGTGCAGCACCTCGGGCCGGGGACCGTAGCGGGGGTCGTTCCGCAGGTAACCGTTCATGTCCTTGTACGAGGGGAACGAGTCGCCCGTGTAGTCCCGGAGCGCCTGCTGTGCGGACGGGTCCAGATTGTCGACGTAGTCGTTCCAGTAGTCCCGGCCGTACTGGACCGCGTCGAAGTCGTCCGCGAACGGCACGGTGCCGTCGGTGAGTTCCGAGGCGGCGACCCGGTGCTTCTCGGCGGTGGACAGCGCGTCGAAGTCGGCCTCCGACACGTGCGGCCGGTACGTGAAGTCGTCCGCCGCGGGACCGGCGCCGGGGCCGTCCGCACCGGAATGGCCAGGCGTCGACGCGTCGTCCGCGCCGTGCGCGAGGTCGTCGGCGGCGCCGTGCGGGTCGACGTGGCTGCCGTGGCCGCCGTGGTCACCGGCGTGCCCGGCGTCGTCGGCGTGCCCGGCCGCGTCGTCCGCGTGACCGCCGTGCGAACCGTCGTGCCCGTGCGTGCCCGGCCCGTCGTGGCCCGGGGTGTGCGGGGCGTCCGGGGCGTCGGGAGTGTGCGGGGTGTGCGGATTGCTGCCGGGTACGTCGTGACCCGTGCCCGCGGGGAAGTGGTCGGTGGGAACGTGCGCGCCGACGTTGCCCGGGACGTGGCCGGGCGCACCGCCCGGTACGTGGGTCGCCGGGTCGAAGTGCGCGGGGGCGGGGCCGAAGGATCCGTTCGGTACGTGGCTGGGCGTTCCGCCCGGTACGTGGCTCGCCGGGTCGAAGTGCGCCGGCGCGGGGCCGAAGGATCCGCTGGGCGCGTGGCTCGCCGGGTCGAAGTGTGCGGGGGCGGGGCCGAACGACCCGTTCGGTACGTGGCCGCCCGCGCCCGGCGGCACGTTGTCGAAGCCGCCGGGGGTGTGCGGCGCCATGTCGGGGAAGCCGCTGCCCGCGTGGACCCCCACCGGCACCGGCTGCTGAATCTGCCAGGACGTCGGCAGGCCCGAGGTGCCGGGAACCGTGTCGTGCGGGATCGGAGTCGTCTCGACCACGCCGTTCGGGGCCACCAGGTTGCCGTTGGGCTCCAGGAAGCGCCCGTCGGGCAACTGCACCGAACCGTCGGGGAGTTTGGGGATGTCGATGTTGCCGATGCCTTTGAGGCCTTTGGTGATGTCGCCGATCTTGGAGAGGCCGGCGCCTGCGCCCTTGGCGATGTAGGTCATGGGGTCGATGACCTTGCCGGCTTTGCC